>NZ_MUNV01000007.1 GCF_002001125.1 Rhodanobacter sp. B04
AAGTAGTCGGTGGGTGCGCCGCCATTGGCCGGATTCTTCTGCACCCGCCGGCCGCTCGCGTCGTAACCGTAGCTGTCCGAGCCGACGATCTGGGTCAGCTGGTCCTTCTGGTCGAACTGCAGCGTGAACAAAGGCGACGTGGCCAATTAAATGCAGTACACCGGCATGGTCAGCCAACGTGGCCGACGAAATTAATTAGCCACGCCCCCTTTAATTCCTATGCCCCAAATTGTTGTAGCAATTCTCTTAACGCAAGTATTTGTCGCTGCGTAATTTTCGAGCGTAAAAGATCCACTTCCATAGAGTACATGGAGCCATATTCAGCGTGCTTATCATCTGCGGGATACATCGCATCTATGTATGCGTCCCGATAGGTGACCCAAGCTCGTTCAGCAAATCTTATTTTCACAACTGCGCCATCTTGATTTGCGGCCTGCAAAAGCAGTTTGCCGTAAATCTTATTTAATTCATTGTCGGTGCGCGCCGCTTCTTCGCTGGCACAAATGTTCAGCTCTGCCTGGGTACTAGCCTTCTCGTTACACGCACGATATTGTGCCGTTTGATCTTGAGCGTGTACTGGAACCATGGCTATTAAAAAAATAAACATCAAATATTTCATTAAATTTTCTCCTGAATCGTTCTTTACACTCATTCAAATAATTAACTAGGCGTGTAAATCACCGTTTTCAAGGCTCGCCATAGGTTCCGCTGGAGTAAAGGTTGTATTCGTCAGTTCGACGGGTCGTCAGTCCTTTGTCAACCTTTCCCCCAGCCTGATTCCAATCTGTAAAATTTTCCTTCGTAACGCTGCTACCTGTATTGATGTTTTTTTAAGAGAGCCGATTTTCCGAAATTTCCAGAACCTTCATTATATGTAAAATCCACCAAAGCATCTGATTGGGTCTGAGATAATTTCACTGTGACTTTACTGTTCACTATGTTTACAGCTGTCCCCGTATCTTGAGAGAGTAGATCACCAGCCTTCGTTTTCGTCGTTCCCTTACTAAAATCCTCACCGCTCTTAATTAAATGACCATAACCTATTGTAGGATTTCCTGCAGTATCTTTATACGTCTTGTCACGATAACCCTCATGCTTTTCAATGAACTCCAACCCTTTCTGGCTTAGGGTATTCTTGTTTTTCGGCTTACCTCCCGACCTCCTTTTGCTCGAATTAGGATTCACGCAAGTTTGTTCACATGCCGAGCTTGAGCCCAAGCTTGAGCCTCGATAGGTGCAATAAGATCCTCCACATGATGAGAAACGCCCATCCGGATCCATATTATCAATCGGACTGTTATTCGCATAAGCAAACCGATTGAAGTTGAACGGATTGCCCGCGCTGGGCTCCACCGGGTCGGTACTGACAAACCGCCCCACGCTCGGATCGTAATACCGCGCCTGCATATACACCAACCCCGTATCCGGATCATTCACATGCCCCGTATACCCCGGCCCGTTCGGCGGTGACCCGAGCGCCTGGCTCCCATACGGCGCGTAGTCGTACGTCGCCGTGATGTTGCCACTGGCATCGGCCTCCGCCAGCGGCGTGCCCTGCGGATCGGTGTACACGTAAGTCACCGAGCCCGCATGAGCGGCCGTGGCCATCAGCACCATCAGCCCGCCCATCGCCTCCAGCAGCCGGCGGCGCACCCTGCTCATGAACGGGCTCATGGGTTGCCTCCCAGCGTGACCGAGCAGGTACTGGCGTTGCATCCGCTCCCCGAGCCCGTGTCTGCCCCCAGCACCCGCGTGGGCTTCGTCATCACGGCACTCGTTTGGGCTGCCCCACCGCCCACCGTGAATTGGCCACTGATCTGCAGCGGGGCGCTGCAGCCGGCGATGCTGCAGGCCGTCAGCTGCTGGGCGGTGTAACTGCCCGAGGGAAAGTTGTAGCTGTTGGTGGCCACGACGTAGGTGTACGTGCCCAGATGGCCGTTCTTGCCGAGCGCCGTGAAGTTGTAGCTGGTGGCCCACGGCATCGCGTTCCAGGTCATCGACGTGACGCCATTGGTGGTGCTCATGGCGAAGTTCGTGGGCGTCGCCGGCACCTGCGTCACCGACACCGGCGCGGAGGCTGTCCAGCCGCTGCTGCCGTAGGCATTGCTGGCGGCGACCTGATAGGTGTAGGTGCCGCCCTTCGCGCTTGTCACACTGTAGGAAGGCGTGGTGATGCCGCTGGCGAGCGTGGTCCATGCGCCCCCGTTGAAGCTCTGTTGCACGGTATAGGTGGCGACTCCGGGCGAAGCTGTCCACGTGACCGTGAAGGGGGCATACGTCAGCCCGCCCGGCCCCGCCGGGTTGGTCGGCGCCGCCGGCCAGACGCCCAGGGTGGCCGACCCCGTCCAGCCGCCACAGGTCGATCCCGCGCAACCCTGCACCTGATACGCATAGCTGCCGCCGGCCCGGCCGCTCAACGCGGCGCTGGGGGCACTGCCGGTATAGACCGTGGTCCACGCCCCGCCGTTGGCACTCTCCTGCAAGGTGTACGACGTCGCCGCCGGTACCGCGCCCCAGCTCACCGTGTAGCTGCCGTTGCTGGGATTGCTGTTGAACGTGAACGCGCCCGGCGCGACCAGTTGCAGCGAGCTGTTGCGCGCGATCAGCTTGCTGCCCAGGTAGATGAAGTTGGTGGCCGTGGCGGTGCCCGCCGCGTACTGGTACATCAGCTGGCCGCCGTGGTCGTAGAAGTAGTCGGTGGGTGCGCCGCCATTGGCCGGATTCTTCTGCACCCGCCGGCCGCTCGCGTCGTAACCGTAGCTGTCCGAGCCGACGATCTGGGTCAGCTGGTCCTTCTGGTCGAACTGCAGCGTGACGCCGTTCTTGAGGGTTTCGTTGCCGCGGGTGTCGTAGCCGAAGCTGTCGATCGTGCTGCCGGCGCGCGTGATGGTGAGCAGGCGGTTGGTGGCGTCGTAGTTGTAGACCGAGGTCTGGCCCGCGGACAGCCGCGTGCGCAGGTTGTTGAGCGGGTCGTAGGTGTACGACTCGGTGCCCCATAACGAAGGCGCCACCGCACTGGTCAGGCGGTTGAGGCCGTCGTACTGGAACTGCTTGCTGCGCTGGCCACCGGTCAGGTCGTTGACGTTGGTGATGTTGCCGTCGTTGTCGTAGACCATGTCCTCGCTGACGTTCAGCGTGCTGCCCGCGCCATACGAGAAGTTGCTCAGCAGTTGCCGGGCGTTCTGCTGGGCGACGTAACCGGCGCCATTGCCGTAGGTGAACGAAGCCACCGCGCCATTCGGGAAATATCCGACCTGGCTGGCATAACTGCCGACCTGGGTGGGGCGGCCACGCGCATCCGGCGCATAGCTGACGTTCTCGCCGTTCGGGTAGCGGATCAGGCTGAGGTTGCCATTGGCATCGTGGGCATAACCCAGCGCCAGCGCGGGCTGGCCGACCACGTTCAACGACTCGCCGGTCAGCATGTTGCGGTCGTTGTAGGTGCCGTTCCAGACCGTGGCGCCGGACGTCGCCCACTGCAGGTTGCCCACCGCGTCATAGATGTACTGCGTGCTCTGGGTGCCGCTGGGTGGGGTGACGGTTTTCACCCGGTTGGTCGGGTCGTAGGCGAAAACGGTTTCGACCGCCGCGGCGACCTGCGACTGCCCGCAGCCCGTGCCGGTGATGCTCAGACCGTTCGCGCTCCACTGCAGGTTGTTGGCACCGTCGTAGGCCATCACCGAGTCGCCGCTTTCCGGTTCGGTGGTGCGGCACAGCCGGTGGTAGCTGTCGTAGGTCAGGGTCTTGCTGACGCTGTCGTTCTCGGTGCCGTTGTACAGGCCGGACTGGGTGATCGCGGTCGGGTTGCCGTAAAGGTCGCGCGCGATCGTCTGGGTCACGCCGGCCGGCGCCTGCACCTTGATCGGTGCGTTGTACGACGGGGTATCGAACACCTGGTAAGAGGTGGTGGTGACGTTGTTGTTGGGATCGGTCACCTGCACGCTGGCCCCGGACAGGTAGGCGGTGCTGCTGGTCAACGTGCCCAGCTCGGAATCCTGCTGACTCTGGGTCAGCCGCCCCAGGGTGTCGTAGGTCTTGTGCGTGCCGGTGGTCACCGCCGACAGCGCCGGTGCGCCGCTGACCGGGTAGGACGCAAACGTGGTCAGGCCGCGCCAGTCGTAGCTGTTGGCGGTGGTGATGTCCGAACCGGCCGTGCCGGCGATCGAGGAGTCGCTGAGCAGCGGGTGCAGCATCGCATCGAAATAGGTGACCTCGGTGTCGTTGCCGGTGGTGACGGTGCGCCGCCAATGGCCGCCGGCGATGCCCTGCTCTGCCGTAGTCACGTAGGCAAAGGCGTAGTTGGTGGGATACCACGCCACTTCATCGCCGCTGGGATAGCTGATCTGGCTGGGCCAGCCCACGGCGTTGTAGGTATACGACGTGGTGTGGCCGGCCTGGTCGGTGACCGAGGTGATCTCGCCGTAATCGTCGACCGCCGCCGACTGGCTGGTGTTGTCCGGGTAACTGATCAGCTGCGGAATGCCGCGGTAGTAGTTGCCCAACGCCGTGGTGTTGTTGTCGCCGTCGATGAAGCTGGCCAGCTGGCCGGCGCTGTTGTAGGTGTAAGTAAGCAGCGTTTCGCCGAAGCGCGCGTGCGTCTGCAGGGTGTCGGTACCCGGGGTATAGGTGTTGTATTGCTCCACTTCGCCGGTGGCGACGTTGGTCACCTACTGCGGCAGGCCCAGCACCCAGAGGCTGGTGTCGTTGAGGTAGCTGGTCTGTTCCTCGATGGAGGCCTGGCCTGCGATGTTGTTCGAGCGCACCACGTCCGTCGCCTGGGCGAAGACGTCGAAGGCATTGGTCTGCCGGGTATACGTGTCGCCGTCCTGCACGGTCGTCGTGGTGACCACCGGGCGAATGCGCCCGACCAGCGGATTCTTGTAGATGGGCTGGGCCGACAGGCCGACGTTGTCGGGAAATGCCTGGCTGGCGATCTGGCTGTCGGCGAGATAGGTGTTGGTCACCGTCTTGACCACCTGCCCGGACAGCGAGTCGGTCTCGGTCTGCAGCAGGCGCCCTTCATCGACACCGTAGTTGATGCCGAAGGAGTACTTGGTGATGTCACCGGGACTGGCCACCGTCACGACCTTGGGCGGCTCGCAACACGAGGCTGACTGGGGAATGTAGGTTTCGGTCGGGAACGGGAACGGGACGGTGGCCGTGACATAGCCAACGCCTCCGTTGTTCCCGTAGTTATATCCCCAGTTCTGCGTGGTCAGGCCCGCGCCGGTGATCTGCTTGGAGACGAGCGCGAAGTTGTCGAAGAAGTCGTAGACATTCGGATACATCGTGTCCGGATTCGCATCCGTGCAATCCTGCGGCACGTTGGTGCGGATGCTGCGCTGGTAGGTAAAGCTGAACGTACCCTGCGCGCCGGACGGGGCGCCGATGGCATAGACAAAGCTGCCGGTGTTGGGCAGCGCATCGATCTGGCAATGGTAGGAAGGGGGATTTTTATCGTTATCCGGGTTCTTGGTGGTCTTGAGCGAGCCGGACACGATGGCATACGTCCACTGCGATCCATCCGGCCGGGTCACGCTGCTCAACGAACCGCCCGCGGTATAGCCGTAGGTCCAGGTTCTCGTTCCGGCGGTAGCCGATTGCACCAAGCCGCCTGACCAGGCGATGTCGATTTCACGGCCGTCGTTGGCCGTGATCGCGGTCAATTGATTGGCGCTGTTGTAGGTGTATTTGACCCAGTTGCCGAAGCGGTCGTCCACTTCGGTGGCCAACATGAAAATCCGCGAGCGGTTGGCATCCGCATTGATGGTGCCCGTGCCCGAGGGCGCCGGCGCCTGGTACTGGAGTACGGAGTCCGGATTCACCACCACCCAGTTGAAGGTGTAGCGAACCCCGCTGGGCGACACCACGATGAACGACTCGCCGGGGTAGCCGTTGGCCGTACTCGACGCGCACGTCGCGTGATAGAAACTCTTGGTGATCCAGGGATACGTGGTGCGGTTGTCGGGCAGCTTGGTCTCGGTGTTCTGCAGCAACTCCTCGCTGGTTTCGCCGGGGATGTGCAGCTGGTTGCCGTCCCAGATCTGAGACGCAGGTTCCTGGATGTTGTTGAGGCTGGCGATGACGGTATACGGCGGCGTGACCACGCTGCAGCGCGAGTACACGCCACCCTGACCGGCGTTGTTCTGCACCTCCCAGCCGTTCTCGGCGGCGAAGACGCCGTCGATGTAGGGAACCTCGATATCCCACTCGCCGAGGCCGCCGAGATTGCCGGTGGGCTGGCGCCGATCGTCGACCTCGAGCCGGCGAGCGAAGCGCACGGGCAGGCTGCTGTTGCCGGGGAGATCGATGTCGGTCACGTCGAACTCGGTCGCGCCGTTGTAGAGGCTGACCTGGTCGCCGAACATGTTCGAGGTGAGCGGCGTCACTTCCTGGGCGGCGCGCAGGTGCTTGCCGTATTCCTCGTACGGTTCGACGGCACTGGACGACTGGGCATGGGCGGCCATGGAAGCCAACGCCAGCAGTCCCATCCACATCGCGTGGCGCATAGTCATGATGCCCTCCGGGCGCGGGCATGGGCCGTGATCGAGCGATGGCAGGCCTTGGCGGATCGCCGCATGCACGGCCGCGGCAGATGGCCGGGCATGACCATGGCAGGCAGCTGTGGAAGCCGGACCGGACGGTGGGCGCGAAACGCTTTTGCGCCGCAATCACGCGTTGAAAAAAACCGAATGGAGGCCGTGCGGCATCCATGCATATCGACTGTCATCCCTGTATCCCCTGTCCGAACATTGCATTCGGCTGTTTTGAAAATAGCAACGCGATTTCACTTTCTCAACCTGCAAGTTATTGCGCTTTTCGGCGCGCATTTGCTGGCGCTTTTCGGCCGTATTCCGGCGGATTCGCGGCACCGAAAAACTCGCGCGCGCCGCCCCCCTGCTGCTATATATAAGCGCAGGGATGCAGCCGCGCATGAGGTGCGGCTGCGCCTATCACGACAGGGGAATCTGATGATGGATGTGCGACGCTGGATCGTTGCTGCTTTGCTTTTGCTGTTCACCGCCGTGCTGTACGCCCAGCCGGTTTCGTTCGCCGACCTGGCGAAACACCCGCAATACAAGGACGTCCAGATTTCCCCGGACGGGCAGTATCTGGCGGCGACCGCGGTGGTGAAGGGACAGACCGTGCTGGCGCTGATCCGCCTGTCCGACAAGAAGGGCAACGTGGTTCAGCCACGCGAGGAAGACGACGTCACCGGTTTCGTGTGGGCGTCAGCCACGCGAGTGCTGTATTCGGTGGGCACCCGCGTCGGTGGTTACGACGAGCCGCTGCTGACCGGCGAACTGTTCGCGGTCAATGCCGATGGCAGTGACGCGGAAACGCTGTACGGATTCCGCAAGACCGGCATGAGCACCGGTTCGCATATCCAGCACGCTGCTGCCGAATATGGCAGCGCGGATGTCATCGCCACGATTCCCGATGATCCCAACCATGTGCTGGTGGCTGTCAGCTCATGGGCCGGCGCGGGCTTCGAGCGTGGCCTGCCGACGGCTTTTCGCATGGATGTCCGCGACGGCAACAAGGCGCAGATCATCGTTGCGCCCATGCGCGGCGCTCACTTCGTCGCCGATCACCAGGGCCGGATCCGCTTCGCCGCGGGCGTGGACAATGACGGCAACGTCAAGGTCTACCTGCATCCGATCGACGGTGACGGCTGGCAGCCACTGCCGGAACTGAGCAGGGACCGCTCATGGCCGATCGCATTCAGCCGCGATGACAGTACCGTCTATTTCACCTGCAAGGCTCCCGCCGGATTCGGCGTCTGCCAATGGGACCCCGCCAAGCAATCGCTGACTCCGGTGTGGGGCAATCCGACGGTCGAACCTGCAGGCCTGCTGCAAGGCTTGGCCGACGACAGCATCATCGGCGTGGACTTCATGGATGGCCGCACCGGCACGGCGCTGTTCGACGGCCAGTCGGCCGATGCACAGGCCTTGCTGGCTCTGATGAAACAGTTCCCGGGCGAGAGCGTCCGCTTCGTCTCGGGTACGCGCGACGGCAGTTTGAGCGTGGTCCTGGTGAGGGCTGATGCCGACCCTGGCACCTTCCTGCTGTATGACGCCAAGGCGAGGAAGATCACGCCCCTGCTCGCACGACGGTCGTGGATCAATCCGGAACAGATGGCGCAGATGCAGCCGTTCGATTTCACCGCACGCGACGGCATGAAGCTGCATGGCTACGTGAGTTATCCGCCTGGCCACGAAAACGCGAAGCAACTGCCGATGGTGGTCTTCGTGCACGGCGGCCCATTCGGCATCCGCGACACTTGGAGTTACGACACGCTGGTGCAGGTCATGGCAACCCGTGGCTATGCGGTGCTGCAGGTGAACTACCGCGGCTCCGGCGGCTACGGCTATGACTATGAGCATGCAGGCTGGCGCGAATGGGGCGGCAAGATGCAGGATGACGTCACCGATGCCACTCATTGGGCAGTGACGCAGGGCATCGCCAACCCGCAGCGCATCTGCATCTTCGGCGCAAGCTACGGCGGCTATGCCGCACTCGAAGGCGCGGTGAAGGAGCCGGATCTGTACAAGTGCGCGATCGGCTATGCCGGCGTCTACGACCTGCCATTGATGTACCACCGCGGCGACATTCCGCAATCCAGCTTCGGCAAGGATTACCTGCACCGGCAGCTTGGCGATGACATGGATGTGCTGAGCAAGCATTCGCCGATCAACCAGCTGGACTCCCTCAAGGCGCAGGTGATGCTGGTTGTCGGTGGCAAGGACGAGCGCGTGCCGTCAATCCAGGGGCTCAGCCTGCATCAGGCGCTCGCGAATCGGCACATCGCGCACGGATGGCTGTACAAGCCCAACGAACAGCATGGCTTCTACGACGAAGCCAACAACACCGAGCTGTACACCCAGCTGGTGCAGTTCCTCGATGCGAACATCGGTCCCGGCGTGACGAAGTAAAAACGACCGGGATCGCATATCGAAACTACGCAAACCGGGCCCGCCGCATACATGGGCGGGTCCGCATCCGGCTTCAGGCGGCCATCTCCCGAGCGACCGTTGCAAGGGCACCCGTGCCGTCCGTGCCTGTGCCGGCATGGCGGACACGTTGAACGACATAAAGGCGGCCCGCGCGCCGCCACCATCTGCGACATGGAGAAATCGAACAATGGATTTGCGGCGAAGGATCCTTGCACTGCTGCTCTTGCTCTGCGCCACCGCGCTGCATGCGCAGCCGGTTCCGTTTGCGGATCTGGCGCGGCATGTGCAATACGAGAGCGTCAAGATTTCCCCGGACGGACAGTATCTCGCCGCCATCGCCGTGGTGAAGGGCCGATCCGTACTGGCGCTGATCCATCTGGCCGACATGAAGGGACACGTCGTCCAGCCGCGTGACAAGGACGAGATCGTCGATTTCTGGTGGGCATCGCCGAAACGCGTGGTGTACACCGTCGGCATACGCATGGGCGGCTACGACTCGCCGCTGGCCACCGGCGAGCTGTTCGGGATCAACGCGGACGGTGGCGGGCCGGAATTGCTCTACGGCTACCGCAACGGCTCGGAAGGAAGCGCCGAATTCATCACTTCGCTTCCGGATGATCCAAACCATGTACTGCTTTCGCTGAGTTCATGGAGCGCCGCCGGCACCGAAGGCGCCCTGTCGGTCGCTTACAGTGTCGGCCTCCGCGGAGGCTTCACCTGGCACAAGATCATTGCAGCGCCTGGGCGCGACATGGAATTTGTCGCTGATCATCATGGGCGCATTCGCTTTGCCTATGGCGAAGATGTCAACGGCAATGCCAAGGTCTACCTGCACCCGATCGATGGCGAAGGCTGGCAGGAAATGGCCAAAGCCGAAGCGGAACGCTGCATTCCGTGGATGTTCAAGAGCGACGACAGCGTTGCCTATTTCAACTGTACCCAGGCCGGTGCCGGATCGAATGTATCCAGTTGGGATCCGGTGAAAGATGTCTGGCAAACCGTCTGGAGCAATCCGAAAGTCGAGGCTGACGGCTTGCTTTACGGAATGACCGATGCCGAACCCATCGGCGTGAGTTTCGCGCAGGATCGCCCGGCCGCGGTATTGTTCGACGGCACCTCGGACGATGCAAAGGCCCTGGTCCTGTTGATGAAGCAGTTCCCCGGCGAAAGCGTGCGCTTCGTCTCCGGCACCCGTGACGGGAGTCTTGCCGTGGTGCTGGTCCAGGCCGATGCCGATCCGGGCACGTATTATCTGTACGACCGCCATGCCAACAAACTCACTCCGTTGCTGGCAGTTGCGCCATGGATTGATCCGCAACGGATGGCGCGCAAACAGCCATTCGAGTTCGCCGCACGCGACGGCATGAAGATACAAGGCTATATCAGCTTCCCGCCTGGCCGGGAGAACGCCAGGCACCTGCCGATGGTGGTCTTCGTGCACGGCGGCCCGTATGGCGTACGCGACGACTGGGATTACGATCCCTATGTGCAGGCATTCGCCACGCATGGCTACACCGTGCTGCAGGTGAATTACCGTGGATCCGGTGGCTATGGCTACGATTTCATTCGCGCCGGCTGGGGCGAATGGGGCGGCAAGATGCAGGACGACGTCACCGACGCGACCCGCTGGGCTATCGCGCAAGGCACGGCCGATCCGCAGCGCATCTGCATCTTCGGCGGCAGTTACGGCGGCTATGCGGCGCTCGAAGGCGCAGTGAAGGAACCCGACCTGTACAAATGCGCCATCGGTTACGTCGGCGTCTACGACCTGGCCCTGATGTACCGGCGTGGCGACATTCCGCAGTCCACCTCTGGCAAGAACTATCTCAAGCGGGTCCTGGGCACTGACCCGGACGCATTGGGGCGGCGCTCGCCGATCAACCAGCTCGATCGACTCAAGGCCAAAGTGATGCTCGTGGTCGGTGGCAAGGACAGTCGCGTGCCGCCGATACAGGGAAGCAATCTGCACATGGCCTTGCTGAAGCGCAACATCGCGCATGAATGGATGGACAAGCCCAATGAAGCGCACGGCTTCTATGACGAGGCCAACCTGACCGAGCTGTACACGAAAATGGTGCAGTTCATCGGTACATACATCGGCCCCGGCGTGACGAAGTAGTCCCCGCCTGCATCGCGGCATGCGGGCGGCCCGAGCCAGCCTGCCCGCACCCTACCCAACTGATGGGCTACGCGCAGCCACTCCTGTTCTGGCACAGTGCAACGATCCGCTGCCTGCGGCCCGAGGGGAATCCACATCATGCGCGTGTCCATCCGACTTTCACTGTTCACTCTGCTCGCGTTCGGTAGCG
Source organism: Rhodanobacter sp. B04 (assembly GCF_002001125.1). Taxonomy (GTDB): domain Bacteria; phylum Pseudomonadota; class Gammaproteobacteria; order Xanthomonadales; family Rhodanobacteraceae; genus Rhodanobacter. The sequence goes on from NZ_MUNV01000007.1 coordinate 11,270, forward strand.
CCGGCATCATTGCGGCGACGGCGCCAGTCGGCCCAGCGTCGTATGCACGCGATCCGGCGCAGCCGATCGATCAGGCCTATACCGACCAGATCCTGAAGTTCACCACCGATCCCTCGTTCAACTCGCCGCTGACCGACTACCTGCCCGCCTCGGCCAGCGTGCCTACGCCGGAGAAGGTGCTCGGCCATATCTCCGGCGCACCGAACTACCTGCCCTACTCGGCCGACGTGTACCGCTACTTCCGTGCCTTGGCCGCGGCCAGCCCGCGGGTGAAGGTGTTCTCGATCGGCAAGAGCGAGGAAGGCCGCGAGATGATCGCGGTGGCGATCGCCGACGAGAGCCTGCTGGCCGACCTCGACGCGAACAAGGCGCGCCTGGCCAAGCTGGGCGACCCGCGCAGCATCAACATGGACGACGCCACCGCCGACCAGCTGATCGCGCAGTCCACGCCGGTCTACTACATCACCGGCACCATCCACTCCACCGAGACCGGCGCACCGACCGCGCTGATGGAGCTGGCGTATCGCCTTGCGGTGGACAACGCGCCGTACATCCAGCACATCCGCTCGCATGTGATCACCCTGATCACGCCGGTGGTCGAAGTGGACGGCCGCGACCGCCAGGTGGATCGCTACAACTGGCATCTGGCGCACCCGGGCGAGAACTATCCGCCGCTGATGTACTGGGGCCATTACGTCGCGCACGACAACAACCGCGACGCGATGGCGATGACGCTTAACCTCACCCGCAACGTGGCCGATACGTATATCGGCTGGCATGCGCAGGTGCTGCACGACCTACACGAGTCGGTGCCGTTCCTGTACGACAACACGGTGGGCGACGGCCCGTACAACGCATGGATCGACCCGATCCTCACCGGCGAATGGCAGCAGCTGGGCTGGGACAACGTGCAGCAGCTGACCAGGTTCGGCATGCCCGGCGTGTTCACCCACGGCGACTTCGATACCTGGAGCCCGGGCTATCTGATGTTCATCGCCGCGATGCACAACGGCATCAGCCGGCTGTACGAGACGTTCGGCAACGACGGCGCCGACACGGTCAAGCGCATCCTCGACCCGGCCGACTACCAGCGCACCTGGTACAAGCCGAACCCGCCACTGCCCGAAGTCGTGTGGTCGCAACGCGACAACAACAACTACGAGCAGACCGGCCTGCTCACCGCGCTGAATTATTTCTCCGACAACAGCCAGCTGTTCCTGAAGAATTTCTACCTGAAGAGCAAGCGCTCGATCGAGAAACCGCAGGAAGCCGGTCCGGCGGCTTATGTGTTCCCTGCCGACGACAGGCGCACCGGCTCGCAGGCGCAGCTGCTGCGCATCATGCAGTTGCAGCATGCCGAGGTCAGCCGCCTCTCCGCGCCGGTCACGGTGACCCTGCCTGCGCCGAAGGGCGACGACGGCAAGGCCGGCAAGCCGGTCTCGCGTACCTTTGCCGCCGGCAGCTACGTGGTGCGCATGGACCAGCCGTATTCGCGCATCGCCGACACCCTGCTCGATCGCCAGTACTGGTCGCCGAAGGACCCGCAGCAGCATCCGTACGACGACACCGCCTGGTCGATGGGCGACCTGTTCGACGTGCAGGTGGTGCGCGTCACCGACAACGCGATCCTCAAGGCGCCGATGGCTCTGGTCAGCCAGCCCGTGGACGTGCCTCAAGGCCTGGCTGCGATCGACATGGCCGGCGGCAAGCTGCCGCGCATCGCGCTGATGCACACCTGGCTGGATACGCAGACCGAAGGCTGGTGGCGCATGGCGCTGGACAAGCTGCATGTGCCGTACAGCTACATCAGCACCCAGGACGTGGCGAAGGCCGGCGACCTGCGCGCCAAGTACGACGTGATCCTGTTCGGCCCGATCGGCGGCGTCAGCGCACAACAGATCATCGATGGCCTGCCGATGTGGGGCAACCCGATGCCGTGGAAGACCACCAGGTTGACGCCCAACATCGGCCACATCGATTCCACCGACGACATCCGCCCCGGCCTGGGTGCCAGCGGCCTCGCCAACCTCAAGCAGTTCGTGCGTGCCGGCGGCCTGCTGATCACCTCCGAGGACACCGCGAAATTCGCGATCGACACCGGCATGGCGCCGGGCGTGTTCGTCACGCCCACGCACAGCCTGAAAGTCGTCGGCAGCGTGCTGCAGGCGAACTTCGTCGACCGCAAGAGCCCGATCGCTGCGGGTTACACCAGCGACGACCTGGCGCTGTACAGCGCGCTGGGGCAATCGTTCACGGTGTCAAACCAGGTCATCGGCGACAACGGCATACCCAACGCGAAGGACTTCCAGCGTCCGACCGGACGCGGCGGCCCGCACGATACCGACATGCCCGAAGGGCGCGCTCCGGCCGAGCCGCCGGCGCTGCCGGACGTCAAGCCATGGCAGGCGCTGCCGCTGAATGCCGAGCAGGTGCGCAACAACCCGTGGGTGATTCCCGCCGACCAGCAGCCGCAAGTGATCCTGCGCTACGCCGACGCCGGCCACCTGCTGGTCGCCGGCCTGCTCGACGGTGGCGACGAGATGGCCGAACGCGCCGCGGTGGTGAATGCCCGCTACGGCAAGGGCCACGTCCTGCTGTTTTCCAGCAACCCGATCTGGCGCGGCGAAACCATCGGCAGCTACCCGCTGGTGTTCAACGCGATCGTCAACTACGACCGGCTGGATACGCCGCCGGCCAAGCCGTGAGCCGACCTCCCCTAACTCACAACACTGAGCCACTTCTACATTCCCTCAAGCTCTCCACCTCATTCCGGCGCAGGCCGGAATGAGCTTTGCTGGTGCCGGATGAGGTCTTGAGGAAATCATTCGCAGCCCCCTCGAGGCATCGCGGGAAATCCATGGATCGGCAAGCTTGCCGTGCCGGGAAGGAATGCGCCGCGCTTACGCGCCGTGCTCCTGCGTCGTGTGAGCCGAACGATCGACGAAGGCGGCCTCGGCTTCGAACGCGCGCCACCATGGTGCCTGCAGCGTTGAATCCGGCCGCACGGTTTCGCCCGGGCGCGGCTGCACCAACTGCACGCCCTGCTCGGCAGCCAGCGCACGGGCGCGCTCGGCCGGCTCGTCCCAGCGATGCATGGCCAGATCGAACGTGCCCCAATGCACCGGCATCATCGTGCGGCCACGCACCAGCTGATGTGCAGCGATCGATTGTTCCGGCTGCATGTGCACGTCCGGCCACAGCTCGTTGTACGCGCCGCATTCGATCAGGGTGAGGTCGAACGGCCCATAGCGCTCGCCGATCTCGGCGAAGCCGGCATGCATGCCGGTATCGCCGCTGAAAAAAAGCCGTTCACGCGTGCCCAGCACGGTCCACGAGGCCCACAGCGTCGAGTTGCCATCGCGCAGGCCGCGACCGGAGAAGTGCTGCGCCGGCGTGGCGGCGAAGGTAAGCGGGCCGAACGTTGCTTCCTGCCACCAGTCCAGTTCGATCACGCGTTCGGCATCGACGCCCCAGGCGATCAGACGCCGGCCCACGCCCAGCGGCGTGTAGAAACGGCTGACCTTGTTCGCCAGCGCGCGAATGGTGTCGCGATCCAGGTGATCGAAGTGATCGTGCGACAGCAGCACCGCGTCGATCCACGGCAACTGCGCCACGGTCAGCGCCGGCGGCGTGAAACGCTTGGGCCCGGCGAACGGCAGCGGCGAGGCACGCTGGCTCAGCACCGGGTCGGTGAGCAGACGCAGGCCGTCGATCTCGATCAAGGTGGTGGAGTGGCCGAGCCAGGTCACCTGCAGCGCCTGGGCAGCCGGGCCGTTCAGCACCTGCGCACGCACCGGCGTCACCGGCAACGGGCTGCGCGGCTTGCGCCGGATGCCGCGATTCGCCCAGAACTCGCGCATCACCGCGCGCAGGCTGCCGGCGCGGGTGTCGGCCACATTGCGGAAGCGGCCGGCGCGCCAGGCCGTGGAACCGGCGTAACCCGCGTCCGCAGGTGCGCGGCGCGCCATCGCGCGCCACGCCGCAAGCGCGAGGCCAAGCACGGCAAGGATGAGAAGACTGATGGCCATCCCGGGAAACTCCGTCACGAAGTAAACGATTTCGTATACTTTATGTCGCCTCGCGCAGAAAGTAAACTACTCCGTATACTTTTCAGGAGCCGCCTTGAACCGCAGCCTCAACAAGCGCACCGCCATGCTCGACGCCGGCATCGCCGAGCTCGCCGAACAAGGGCTGGCCGGCGCCAGCATGGAATCCATCGCCAGCCGCGCCGAAGTTTCCAAGCGCACGCTGTACAAGCACTTCCCGTCCAAGGACGCGGTGTTCGAGGCCGTGCTGGCGCTGCTGATCGAGCGGGTCGATCCGCTTGGCAAGCTGCATTACGACAGCCAGCGGGATTTCGCCGAGCAGCTGCGCGAGATCGCCGAACAGGAAATGGCGCTGATCTGCGACCCCGACTTCGTGCGGCTGAGCCGCGTCCTGATGGTCGAATGCATGCGCTCGGAAGAGCGCAGCCAGCAGCTGATGGCGCAATTCGGCGAAAAGGAGAACGGCCTGTTTCGCTGGTTCAGTGAAGCGGGCAAGGCCGGTGAGCTGGGCAAGCTCGATCCACGTGCGATCGCCGACCTGTTCGTGGCGATGCTGAAATCGCGCACTTACTGGCACTCGGTGATCGCCTGGCAACCTGCGCCGGACAAGGCGATGCAGCAGCGCGTCATCGACGAGGCCTGCCTCACCTTGCTGAGCCGGCTTGGGCAACCCCGCTCGCGCTGAGCTGGTGGCTGCCGCCACCAGCGAGCGTCGACCAGTTTTCTGCGCTTATTTCGCCGTGTTCGCGTCCGCCTTGGCCGGCGGATTCATCATCGCCTGGCGCTTGGCGCGGAACGGGCTGTCGGCATACCACTGCGGCCAGACACCGGGCTGGCTGAGGTACTGTCCCAGCTCGTACAGCGCCTGCGTATCCTCGAGGATGCCGGAATAATCCCAATCCGGATTGAACACGTCGTTGGGCGTGTGATAACGGTGCGCCGTGTAGTCGTCGGCTGCTTTCTGCCCGGCGGCCCGGCCGCCATTGAGCAGGTCGAGGCCGGAACTGGCCAGCATCGCCGGCACGCCGGCACGGGCGAAGCTGAAATGATCGGAGCGGAAGTAGAAGCCGTTCTCCGGCGTGGTCTCAGGCGAGATCACCCGCCCCTGCTTCTTCAGTTCGCCGGCCAGCAGATCCTCCAGCTCGGACTGGCCCTTGCCGATCACGGTCATGTCGCGGGCACGGCCAATGATCGGCAGCGCATCGACCGCGATGTCGGCCACCGTGCGATCCAGCGGAAACAGCGGCCTGGCCGCGTAGTACTGCGAGCCGAGCAGACCGGATTCCTCCATCGTCGGCATGAAGAACAGCACCGTGCGCCTGGGTGGCTCCGACTGGTGCGCGAAGGCATCGGCGATCTCCAGCAACATGCTCAGGCCGGTGCCGTTATCGATCGCACCGCTGAAAACCTGGTGCCCCTTGCGCGCAGGATCGGTGCCCAGGTGATCCCAGTGCGCCGTGTAGATCACCACTTCGTCGGGTTTGTAGCTGCCTTCGATCATGGCCACCACATTCTTCGACTGGAAATGGCCGATCTTGCTGTGCAGGCTCAGCGAAGCGGTGGCATCGAATGGCACCGGCTTGAAGCCCGGCTTCGCCGCGGCCTTCTCCAGCTGGTCGAAGTCGAGGCCGGCGGCGTTGAACAGGCGCGTGGCGGCATCACGGGTCAGCCAGCCGGCCACCGGCAGGCGGGGGGCCGGATCGACGCTGGCGGGCAGGCTCAACTGCGGTCCGTTGCCGCTGTTCTGCAGCACGCTGAATGGGTAACCCGCCGCGGCATCGCTGGTATGCACGATGAAACAGGCCGCCGCGCCTTGTAGCGCCGCCTCCGCATATTTGTAGGTCCAGCGGCCGTAGTAGGTCATCGCGCGACCGTTGAACAATGCCGGATCACCGCTGGCGAAGCCTGGGTCGTTGACCAGCACGATCACCGTCTTGCCTTTCACGTCGACGCCCTGGTAGTCGTTCCAGTGCCAGTTCGGTGCATCGATGCCGTAACCCAGGAACACGATCGGCGAACTCTTCAGGTCGACCCGGGCCTTCGCCTGCAGCGTCTCGGCGATCATGTCGGTGTGATACGCCAGCTTCACCTGCTGGCCACGGCTCGCGACATCCAGCGTGACCTTGGCGGTATCCAGCAACTGGGTGGAATCGGCCGGCACCTCCTGGAACCAGGAGCCCTGGTTGCCCGGCTGCAGACCCATCCGCTCGAACTGCTCGACCAGCCAGTCGGTGACGCGCTGCGCGCCCACCGTGCCGGGCTTGCGCCCGCCAAAATCATCCGAGCTGAGGGTCTTGTCGAACTGCGCGAAGTCCGCGGCATTGATCTGTGGCGCCAGCACGACATCGGGAACATGGGGTTTCGCCGCAGCAGGCGGCGTCGCCGCCATCAGCGAACTGGCACCCGTGCCCAGGGCGAGCAGGAGAACAGTGGTCATGGCACGCATCGGAGGACTCCAGTACCCGGGGACAAGCCACCGTTTTAGCGCGACGATCCGCTGCTGTCCACGAATCTCCCGCGCAAGCGGCAACGCACGAACTTGCTGTTGCCGCGCCTGCCATGCATCGGCCTGACCTTCGATGACCGCGTCACCGCTTTTCGATAGATTGCACACACTCCGGCTCCCGTGCAGGTCTCGCGTGTCGTCGACCCGTTCTGCAACCTACCTTCTTGCTCAAATGCTGGCGCTGGCGTGGCTGGGACTTGCCCATGCGCAACCACCGCCGGGCTATGGACCGCCGCCGGCGAGCGAAGCCGCCGGAACACGGCCGCCACCCGGCGCACCACCGCCGCCTGGCATGCCGTTCCCTCCACCCGGTGGCATGCCGCCTCCACCCCGTTCACCACGCGAGATACCGCCGCTACCCGCGCCAGTGGCGGTGCTGCCCGCGTCTTCGGCGCCTCCCACCGAAGTGGCCAATGCCGCGAGCACCACCGGCGATGCCGGCGTCACGGCGATGCCGGTTGTCGCTGCCGCACCGCCAACCGTGCCGGTACGCGCCGAAGCCGGCGCGAATGCGGCGTCACCCGGCAGGCCGCCCCAACCGCAGGACATCGCGGCGACAGCCGATCACCCGGTCGCCGCAACAGCCGACGCGCCGAGTCCATCGCCCCATGCCAACCTGCTGCCCTGGTTGCTGTTGCTGGCGCTCGCCTTTGTACTGCTCGCGTGGCGGGCATCGATGCGGCGCGGCAGGCAACTGGCGCAGGAAACCGAGCGCCTCTCGCGCCAGCAGCGCTACCTTAAATCCGCGCATACCCACCTGCAGCAGAAATCACGACAACTGCAGCAACTATCGATGCACGACCCGCTCACCGGCACGCTCAACCGGCAGGCATTTGCCGCGGAGCTGCGCGAGCGCATCGACCATCTCGCCAAGTACAACCAGCCGCTGACCCTGATCGTGTTTGACCTCGATCATTTCAAGACGATCAACGACCGTTACGGCCATCTGCTCGGCGATGCCGCACTCAATCTGGTGGCCGGCGTGGTGCGCGAGCATCTGGTCAGTGACGACCTGTTCGGTCGCTTCGGCGGCGACGAATTCATGATCGCCTGCTCTGGCCAGAACGTGCTGACCACCGCCGTACTGGCCGAAAAGCTGCGCGTGGCCGTCGCCACCCGCGCGGCCGAAGCGCAGCCACCGATCCCCGGCCTGACACTGAGCCTCGGATTGGCCCAGGCCGATCCCGACAACGGCTACCAGCCCGACGAATTGTTCGGCCGCGCCGATGCCGCGCTGTATAGCGCCAAGCAGCGTGGCCGCAACAGCGTGGTAATCGCCGAAGCCGGCCAGGCCGAAGCACTTGCTGCCGGCAGCGTGCGACGGCATCTGTAACCGACCCGACACGTAACCTCATTCACCAGGACGAGCGACCACATGCCCCGTATCGATATCACTACCGTTTCCGAGCGCATCGGCTCAGGCTACCCGGCACCATTCGCTGCCAACGCGGGTGCACGCAGCAAGCTGTCGCTTGGCGATGCGGGAGGGTTGAGCGATTTCGGCGTCAACCTCACGCGACTGCCGCCAGGTGCATGGTCGAGCCAGCGACATTGGCACACCCACGAAGATGAATTCGTCTACGTGCTGTCGGGCGAACTGATCCTGGTCACCGAGGCTGGCCAACAGACGCTGCGTGCGAACGACTGTGCGGCGTTTCCCAAGGCCGTGGCTGACGGTCATCACCTGATCAACCGTGGCACGGAAACCGCCGTCTATCTGGAGATCGGCTCGCGCAGCGAGAACGACAGCTGCAGCTACCCCGATATCGACCTGCATTGGGATCCGCAGGCGGGCTATACACACAGGGATGGCATCCCGTATCCCAAACCACCCAGCAAGACATGAAACCATCAGACAACTGACACTGACTGCTTAGGCAAATCAGCCCGTCTGCGCGCACGCTTCCTGCGTGTCGCTGACGCTGACGCTGACCCGATTACGACCCTCACGCTTGGCCTGGTACAGCGCCTCGTCGGCATGAATCAGCAGCTGGCGCAGTTCGTAGCCGGAGTGGGTCACGCTGGCAATGCCGAAGCTGGCGGACACCGGAACGCCAGGGGCCTCGTCGCCAGGGGCTGCCATCGCGATAGCCTTGCGGATCTGCTCGGCCCGGCCAAGCGCCTGTTCCAGCGTGCACTCGGGCAACAGAATGCCGAACTCCTCACCACCGAGGCGGCCGAAGATGTCGGTCGAACGCAGGTGCGTCTGGCAGGTCTCGACAGCACGCTTCAACACGCGATCGCCAACCGCGTGACCGTGGTTGTCGTTGACCGCCTTGAAATGATCCAGATCAATCAACACCAGGCAGGCGTCGCGCGATGACTTGCGGCAATACTGCAGCTGCAACTCGGCCTCGCTGACGAAATGCTGCCGGTTGAAGATGCCGGTGAGGCCATCGCGCCGCGCCAGCTTCATGAAGCGCAGCTGCGAGCGCTTGATTCGATAAGTCCACATGCCAATCGAGGCCAGCGCGATCAGAAGCAGAATGATATACAGCCGACTGGCTTCCGCTGCTTTTCGGCTCAGCTCTTTTTGCAGCATGAGGATCTGGTTCTGTTTGCTCAAGGTGTCGATCTGCAGCTTCTTGGCCAACACCTGCTGGCTGACGACCTGATAGGCCAATGCCTTGGCGCTGATGACGGTCAAGTAACCCTTGTCGGCAGCCATGTATTTCTCGTGATAGGCCAATGCACTGACCATGTCACCCTGTTTCTTCGCCACCAGATAAAGCTGGTCATAGGCAATGGTAAGTGCTTCTGTATATCCGCCCTTGATGCTATTGGCCAAGGCATCCGTGGCAAATTTTTCTGCCGACGTGATGTCTCCCTTTCCCCAATATGCCTGAGCCAGAAGTGCGTTGAACTGGGCAATCAGCGGCTGGTAATGGGTACGTTCCAGAGCAGCGTAGTTCTTGTCTAACAGATCAATCGCAGCGTCGAACTGACCTTGCCGGACTTCGGCGCTTGCCACGTAAGAATAAATAGCGCTCGCAAAGATCGGCTCGTTCGCCCTGACGCACACGTCGGCGCTATCACGAAACTCCTTGTCGGCGTCCGTCATTTTTCCGCTGCCGTAGAGGGCATGGATCTTCAGTGTCATGCCCTTGCAGACACTTGCATCGGACGGGTCTTCCTTGAGGATTTGGTCGGCGTAGCTCGTGCCCAGGTCGTATTGCTCCGCGCCGATATAAAGCTGTGCCGCGATACCGAGAGTCTGTATGCGGGCATCCTTTTCGGTTATTTGCGGCAACTGGTCAAGCAACTGGCGCAACCGTGCAAAAGCTTCCTCGTAATGATTGCCGTTGCTCAGGATATTCACCGCAGTGAGGTTGGCTCGGAACCTCAAAGTGGCATCGGTGGATTGACTTATAACCGTGTCCAACAACGGAATCGCAGCGGCATATTCACCTCGATAGGCGAACTGCCAGGCGTTCAGATAACCCAGATACAAGCGTTCCTGGGGCGACAAATTTTTCTCGCCGTCGCTCAGACGTTGCAGAAGAGCGATGAACTCCGCATGGTTCGATGTCTTGAGACTGTCAGCCTGTTTGAGCAATTGCATCTGGCTGTCCGCTGCAGGCACGGTCGCGCTGACCGTGCCTGCAAGCAGGGTCGAGAGCAGCGCGCAGCCAGCGAAAAAAAGCCGAAACCGCTTGCTGCGCGGAAACATCGTCTAGCCTACCGATGCCAAGGCGTAGAAAGAGGACTGCAAGGTAACTTCATCGTCGTCCTTCGACGGAGCTTCCTCGCTGTCTTCTTCACCTTCCTTGACTGGAAAAAGCAGGCAGCACATGGGTTCTTTCCCCAGAATTGCTTCCAGTTGCTGTTGATCCTTGGCGAGGATCGCCATCTGCAACTCAGGATCAAGCTGCGCATGTGCCAGAGCGAGCTCCACCTCTCCCGCTGACGCATGACGCAACTGCGCATCCTGTCCCATCTTTTCAAGAAAATCGATCACATTCGACATCGTAATTCCCCTGGCGGTTACTTTTGATGACACATCACGATGCTCGATGAATCGACCATGTGCGTTCCCGCAAATGCTCTGGCTCCATCGATGCATCAGTGCAATCACGGAACCCCAAGGCAACGACCAACTGCCTCGCCGCCTGATTTTCCGCAAAAAATTTTGCCTGTATCTCGTCGACTGATGACAATGAAAAAAGCCGTTCCATCAGCGCCGCCAACCCCTCGCGCGCGTATCCCCTTGAACGTGCCCCGCTGGTCAATACTAAGCCAACTTCGAATCTCGTGGCACTCGCGCTGAATTGTGGCACACCACAGATACCCAGAGACTGGCCCGATTCCTTTTCCGACATCACCAGATAAAGCCAGCTGGCCGGCAACTGCCGCATTCCTGCGACGATCCATTGAAATCTGCTTGCCGCCTGCCTTGCAGACAGCAACGGCCCTATGAATCGCATAACCGAAGGGTCGGTGTAGAGACTGCAGAACAAGGCCTCGTCATTGCTATTCAGCAAGCGTAGGCGCATCCGCCGCGTTTCAAACTCGAATGCCGAAGTCGCAATAATGTCCATGTCCTTCAAATTCCGGTGGTCAAGGCCTGATTCTGCGCAGTCATGCACATGCGTATCTTCAGGCCGGGGGCCATCTCGGCGCGCATGCCATGCCGACCTCCACATGCGGCAGCGCACCAAGCACGATCCTCGGGTCCGTGGCGACTGAACCGGCAGCATTGCCGTGCGATAGACGATCACCTCATGCTATGGCTGCGCACCGGCTGTGCCCAGATGGAATTCCAGCGTCATGCACACGCCTATGCAGACCAAGCTGCGGGCGGCGCTTGTACCTTCACGCGTTTGCTTGCCCATCGCCGGATCTGAACATCGAAGCATCTTGCAGCACATGCGCATCGCCGCCCAGAGTGGCATCGCGAGGCACCGAATCACCAAATCCCGGGTGGTCGACCACACTGACCCGATTGCGGCCTTCGCCCTTGGCCCGGTATAGCGCTGCGTCGGCATGGATCATCAGCTGGCGCAATTCATAGCCGGAATGCACCACACTGGAGGCGCCAAAGCTGGCCGAGATGGGGATGCCGGGAGCATTCTCGCCGGTAGCTGCGCTGGCAATCGCCACGCGGATCTGCTCGGCGCGGACGATGACCTGCTCCAACGTACATTCAGGCAGCAGGATGCCGAACTCCTCGCCACCCAGGCGACCGAAAATGTCGGTCGAACGCAGGCAGGTCTTGCAGGCCTCGACGGCACGCTGCAGCACGCGATCGCCCACCGCATGGCCGTGGGTGTCGTTGACAGCCTTGAAATGGTCCAGGTCGATCAGCACCAGACAGGCGTCGCGCGATGATTTCCGGCAGTACTGCAACAGCAGCTCGGCCTCGTTGACGAAATGCTGCCGGTTGAAGATGCCGGTAAGGCCATCGCGCCGCGCCAGCTTCATGAAGCGCAGTTGCGAGCGCTTGATCCGGTAAGTCCACAAGGCAATCGTTGCCAGCACCATCATCAGCAGGACGATATACAACCGGCTGGCTTCCACGGCTTTTTTGTTGAGTTTCTGCTGCAGCGTAAGTATCTGGTTCTGCTTGTTCAGCGTGTCGATCTGCAGCTTTTTCGCCAGCACCTGTTGCTTGACGATTTGATAGGCGAGCGCCTTCGCACTGACTCGACTCACGTAGCCATCGTGGGCAGCGACGTACTTTTCAAGATTTGCCAGGGCAGCACTGCTGTCGCCCGCCTTCTTGTCGACTTCGTAAAGCACTTGATATGCGTTGGCCGTCGACTCCGAGTATGGCCTGTTGGCATTGGTAGCCAAGGCGTTGTTGGCAAATTTCGTCGCGGAGGCAAGATCGCCATCCTTCCAGTAAGCCTTGGCCAGGGTGGACTCGAACTCCGAAATTTGCGGTGGAAAGCCTGCACGTAGCACCTTGGGGTAGCTCGCTTGCAGCACATGGATAGCCGACTCAGGGCGCCCCTGTCGCATGTCGAAACCCGCCAGCAAGTACTGAAAGCTGAGAGAAAAAAGTGTATCTCCAGCCTTTCCGCATGCCACCGTGCCATCGCGGAGCTGGTCGGCGGACAACTGCGCTCCGCCACGTTCAAACAGCGCATCGGATTTGTAGAACCAGCCTCTGCATGCACTTTTGGCGTCAGTGCTTTCCTTGATTATTTGATCGGCATAACGACTGGACACATCGTATTGGCCTGCCTCGTTGTACAACTGCGCCGCGACACCGAGCCCCTGCATGCGGACATCGCTTTCCTTCACTGCGGGCAACTGATCCAGCAACGGATTAAGCCCGGCAAAGGCTTCCTCATACCGGGATTCGGCCACCATAAGGTCAATCACAGTGGCACTGGCGCGAAACGCCAGAACGGGGTCCACAGTTTGATCGGCGATCGCTTTCAACGACGGCAGGGCAGCGTCGTAGTTGCCCGCAAAGGCAACCTGCCGGGCCATGAGGTAACGCTGATGCAGCTTTTGCTGCGGAGAGAGCCCCATCGCGATTTGATCAAGTCGACCCATGAGTTCGTTGAACTCGGCGTGATTGGAGGGCTGAGCGCTTTCAGCTTGTCTTAGCAACTGTGCAGCATCGTCAGATACAGGCACAGCTGCAGCAACGGCGCCTGCAACCAACAAAAGCAGGAGCGCGCAGCATGGGAACACCGATCTGTATCTACCTGCCTGATTCATGAACTAACCGGCAGTCGCAGGCGCAGGAACGGCAAGTCGTGAAACCTGGTTTTTAATCTCCATCCCTTCTTTTGTCCTTCTCCTTGTCTTTCTCCTCCTCACCTTCCTTGCAGCTGCCGTCACACTCCTCCTGTTCCTCGTCTGGCTTGGCAGGGTTGATCAAGCAGCAGAAAGGATCCTGTCCCAGCAACGCCTGCAACCCATGCTCATCCCTGGCAAGGATCGCCAACTGCAACTCCGGATCAATCTGCGCTCCTGCCAATGCGGCCGCCAGCGCCTCTGTGTCGGCATGACGCCACTGTGCGTCCTGGCCGACACTTTCAAGAAAATCGATGACGTCGAACATTTGATGATTCCCTTATGTCGGTTGTCGAGACCAGACCGCATGCTCCGCACAGCGATCCGGAATGTTTGCAAAACAACTCGATGCCCCTGTCGAACCGGTAGCCTGGCCGATTCTCCCACACTGGTTTTCGCCCCTTCGCAACCCCACAAAGGCGGGAAAGCACGTTGTCTTTATCGCGTCTGCAGTGGCAGCCTACCCAAACTCTTCGTCAGATGTGTTATCCGACCTCGCGGACGGCATCCGCCATCGCGCGGTCCAGCACATCCAGCCTCGCCCTCATCTCGTGGTCCACCCGCATAGCTCGCGCTGGCGGGACCACCACAGTATCGGCCATGCCGATATCCGCCTGCGGCAGCGCGCCCAGCGCCACCTGTTCGATCCGTGCCTGCTGGATCGGCAGCGTCGCCGTGCGATAGATGATCAGCTCATGTTCCAGCGGATAGTCGCGTGCCAGCACCTCGACCAGCAGCTGGCGGTAGGCCGCGCCGGTGGAGAAGCGTGCCAGCGACTGATCGCCGACCAGGCCTACCTGCCATAGCACCAGATAGGCGGTCGGGTCGATGCGGCGTTGATAGAACAGCAGCTGGCTTGCCTCGTAGTGCTGGCAGCCGAAGCGACCTGGGTCGATGCCGAGATCCGCATACAGGCAATCCTCGGCAGAAATGCCCGGCTCCATGTGCGCCGGATAGCCCTCGCTGCGGGCCACCTCGATCGACTTGTGCGGCGCCCAGGCGAACACACCGGGATGGCCGTAGAACACCCCGCATACCTTCTTGCCCGCGCGCACCTCGGTGAGGATGGCTTCCACCATCTGTCGATAAGTCTGCAAGCGCGACGTACCTTCGTGGTAGTAAGGCTGCAGGCTGCGCACGTCCGGATGCATCCTCTGCAACCACAACTCCACGATACCGTCGGAAAGCCCCGCAAATACCACGTCGGACTGTTCGATATGGCTGCGCGCCAACGGGCCAAGGTGGGAGCCCAGCGTCATGCCGAGGCCGACGCAGACCAGGCTGCCGGTGGAACTTGCTGCATTCATTCGTTTGCTTGCTCGTCGCTGATCTGTAGTCGAAGTGTCTCGCCGCACGTGCGTGTCGTTGACCGGAAAACCATCCGGGTCATCGAGTCAGCGTGATGAATTCCCCTGCCTCGCGGCTTTACGGTATTGCGCCCGCGCCCCACATGGCATCGCTTCGATGAAGGTATCCGGGAAAGCAAGACCGGGGCAAGCATTGCCTGCCCCGCTGTCTACGGCTGGCTGGCCATCAGTGGCCAGCGTCCGAGTATCTGATAGGCGCCTTGCCCGACCACGTGATGGATCAGCGCAAACTCCGTCACCGGCCACGTCACGGGCTCGACGACCAGCTCCGGCAGCATCGTGCCCCGGCTGTAGGCCAGCGTGACATGCGGGGTAAAGTTGCGTTCGAGCCGCACGCCTTGCACCGCCAGTGCCAGCGTTTTTCCCAGCGCCTGCCACAGTTGCTGCAGCGGCGCGCAAGTCTCCATGCCCTGCAGCACGCACGGCGGTTCGCGACCACGGAAGCTGGTGGCGCTATCCAGTGTCCAGGTGAACGGTATCGCACGCACATTCTCGGCCGCGGCCACCACGCCATCGAACAGGCCTGGCCGCAGCGCAGCGTGATCACCCAGGTAATGCAGGGTGGCGTGATAGCGGTCCGGGTGGATCCAGCGTGCGCGCAGACTGGGGCGTGCGGCCCTGAGCGCGGCGACGACGGCCGCCAGTCGCTCGCGGGTGGTGGCGTCGGGCAGCAGCGCGAAGAACAGCCGGTGTACTTCGGTGGAGGCGATGCCGCCGAGAAGGTCGGGCTGGTGGGTTTCGGGCAGGGTTTGTCGAATGGCCATGGATGCTATGTAGCACGTCCAGCGGGTTGAACAGCGACCCCATTGCGTCATTCCCCGTGAGTCGATGGCCAGCCATGTCGCATGGGTGCCGCCGCCATGACCCGAGTATGTCGTTGGAGATGGGACGAGTTGTCGTAACCCCACCCTGCGGTTTTCGTGAAGGCGTTTATTCCGCCGTATCCGCGGATACCGGTACGGCAGGCGGCGCCTGGGCCGTCAGCAGCGCACGGATCACGCGCAGTTTCGCCTTGATCTTCGCCTCGTTGGCGGGGCCCACGCGAAACAGCAATCGCTGCCCGGCGGACAGCGATTCCAGCGACGGATCGGCATACACGTAGAACGGCCCGGACTGTATCAGCGCCGCCGGATGGTCCAGCTCGGGCGCGGCCAGCAGGTCGTCGATCACCACGATCAGCCGGTCGTTGAAGTAACCCTGCGGATACCCCAGTTGCCGATATGCCTGCTGGAACAGCGGATAGGCATGCACGTACCAGGCAACCAGCGCCTGCGGATCGATTCCGTCCACGATCTGCATGTACGGTGCATAGCGCAAGCTGTTCTGCCCGCTGATCACGGCCTGGCCATCGACCTCCGCCGTGGCCAACGCGCCCCTGGGCGTGCGCAGCGGCAGCATCAACGTGCCCAGTGCATGCCGCGGCAAGGCGTCGATGGTCGCCACGATGCGCGTGACGACCTGCTGCGGCAGCAGCAACGAGCGCAAGTCGCCGCTGCCGGCCAGCGCCGCGAGCGCCGCCACCACGCTGGCATCGCTGTCGTCCAGTGCCGGCAAGGGTGCGGTCGATGCGCCAGCAGGGGCGCCTGTCGGTGCAATCGGATACCGGATGGATGATGTCGCCGCGCGGGCCGGCGCAGGCGCCGATGCAGGGATGGAAGGCACGTCTGCCGACTCCTGCGCACCGGGATGCACCGCCTTGCGTGCCAGGTACGCACCCGCCGCGACGACAGCCAGCACCACGATCACGGCGCCGATCCAGCTTCCCGGGGACGTGTCTTTGCTCACGATCTGTTCCGCCCGACGATTCAGTATCGGCTTTGACTTGCTCGCATCCGATTCGTTCATCCCGCGCATGACCGGCGCAAGGCACGCACCACGCCAAAGCGGCCATGGCGTACGATGGCCATGCTCATGCTGCTCTCGGCGCCCTGACGATCATCGTCACCGCACTCCCATCCTTCGCCTCATGCCGGTTATCCGGTCGAAGCCCACACGGGAGCGCCCATGCCGGGCTATGCCACTCGCGAACTCACGGTCTGCCTTGGCGGCCGCGACTATCGCATCCGCGCACTGAGCGACCTGCAGCAGTTTGCCGACCCGCATCTGCACGCCGACCGCATCGGCATCTCGTCCGCGCAATGGAGTCTGTTCGGCCAGGTGTGGCCAGCCGGCCGCGTGCTGGCCGAGGCGATGTGCACGCACGATATCGTTGGCAAGCGCATTCTCGAGCTTGGCTGCGGACTGGGCCTGTCCAGCCTGGTGCTGCAGCAGCGCAAGGCCGACATCACCGCCAGCGACCACCATCCGCTGGCGGCATCGTTCCTGCGTCACAACACTGCGCAAAACCGGCTGCTGGCCATCACCTACCGCGACCTGCGCTGGGAGGTGCCCGATGCAACGCTGGGGCGTTTCGACCTGATCATCGGCAGCGACATCCTGTACGAGAGCGGGCACGCCGGCCTGCTGGCAGCGATCGTGCTGCGCCATGCCCTGCCCGATGCCGAGGTGTTGATCACCGATCCCGGCCGCGGCAACAGCGCCCCGTTTTCCCGCGCACTCGCCGGACAGGGCTATACGGTCGTCGAACTGCGCAGCCGTTTCGATGCACGCGACATCGCGCCGTTCCGTGGCCGGCTGCTGAGCTATCGGCGCGGTGACGTGATGGCCGACGGCGTTCCGACCGGACCGCAGTAAGCGGCCACGATTCAGGCCTTCAAGCGATAGCCCGTGCGGAAGATCCACCACACGATGGCCAGGCAAAGCCCGAGAAACACCAGGGTCATGCCCATGCTGATCTCCACGCCGACGTCGGAGGCACCGTAGAAGCTCCAGCGAAAGCCGCTGATCAGGTACACCACCGGATTGAACAGGGTGACCTTCTGCCAGAACGGCGGCAGCATGTGGATCGAGTAGAAGCTGCCGCCGAGGAAGGTCAGCGGCGTCACCACCAGCAGCGGCACCAGCTGCAGCTTCTCGAAGTTGTCCGCCCAGATGCCGATGATGAAACCAAACAGGCTGAAGGTCAGCGCAGTAAGCACCAGGAAGGCCAGCATCCACAGCGGATGCTCTATATGGAACGAGACGAACAGCCGCGCGGTGGCCAGGATGATCAGGCCAAGGATGATCGACTTGCTCGCCGCCGCGCCGACATAACCGGCGACGATCTCGGTCGAGGACACCGGCGCCGACAGGATCTCGTAGATCGTGCCGACGAACTTCGGAAAGTAGATGCCGAACGACGCATTGGAGATGCTCTGCGTCAGCAGCGACAGCATGATCAAACCCGGCACGATGAAGGCGCCGTAGCTGACTCCGTTGATCGCGGTCATGCGCGAGCCGATCGCGGCGCCGAACACCACGAAATACAGCGAGGTGGAGATGACCGGGGACACCACACTCTGCAGCAGCGTGCGCCGGGTGCGCGACATCTCGAAGCGGTAGATCGCACGGATGGCGTGGATGTTCATGCGCGATCCCTCACCAGGCTGACGAAGATGTCCTCCAGCGAACTCTGCCGGGTCTGCAGATCCTTGAAGTCGATACCGGCTTCGCCGAGCCGGCGCAACAGCACGTCGATGCCGGTGTGCTCGCCCTGCGCATCGAAGGTGTAGACCAGCGCCTTGCCGTCGGCCGACAGCTCCAGCGGGCAATCGGACAGAGCCGCCGGGATGCCGGCCAGCGGCGTCTGCAGAAGCAGGGTCAGTTGCTTCCTGCCGAGTTTGTTCATCAGTTCTGCCTTGTCCTCGACCAGGATCAGCTCGCCCTTGTGGATCACCCCGATGCGGTCGGCCATTTCCTCGGCCTCCTCGATGTAATGCGTGGTCAGGATGATGGTGACGCCGGTGGCGCGCAGCGCACGCACCATCGTCCACATGTCGCGCCGCAGTTCCACGTCGACGCCCGCGGTAGGTTCGTCCAGGAACAGGATCTGCGGCTCGTGCGAGAGTGCCTTGGCGATCATCACGCGGCGTTTCATGCCGCCGGACAGGGTGAGGATCTTGCTGTCCTTCTTGTTCCACAGCGACAGTTCCTTCAGCACCTTCTGGATGTGCGCCGGGTTGGGTGACTTGCCGAACAGCCCGCGGCTGAAGCTGACCGTATTCCATACTGTCTCGAACGCATCGGTGGTCAGTTCCTGCGGCACCAGGCCGATCTTCGCGCGCGCCGCGCGGTAGTCGCGCACCACGTCGTGACCATCGGCCAGCACGCTGCCCTCGCTCGGGTTGACGATGCCGCAGATGATGCTGATCAAGCTGGTCTTGCCAGCCCCGTTCGGGCCCAGCAACGCGAATATCTCGCCTTGCTGGATATCCAGATTGATCTGCTTGAGCGCCTGGAACCCGGAGGCGTAGCTCTTGCTGAGTTGCCTGACAGAGATGATCGGCTGCACGCAGTGTCCTTGGAGATCGCGGCGAGGGGAGCGTCGATGGTATGCCGGGCGCTTGTGCAGAGCCAGCCCGTCGACGGTTTCCGGCGCATGACAAACCCGCCATCCGGACAAGCAGACGGGCGCGCCGCCGGAGCAGCGCGCCCACCCGATCCTTGCAACGACTAACGCTCGCTCAATGCCGGTGCTTGTTCGCGTCGCGCTGTTCGTCAGCCGCCTTGCCCACTTCCTTCTGGATCTTGCCGACGTTCTTTTCCAGCTTGCCGGCGACTTCCTTCGCCTTGTTGCCGGTTACCTTGCCGACTATTTCCTTGACCGTGCCCTTGACCTCGTGCTTGGTACCTTCGACGCGATTGCGATCCATGAGTTGCTCTCCGGGAGATAAGGCCTGCGGCATTGCAGACAGGCCCAGGCTAGAAGCCATCCGGTCGACAGCCCGTGACCATGCTGTTGGAAGCTTGTTGTGCTGGGGCTGGCGTTCAGCCATGTGATGCGGTCATCACGCACAAGCCCGGATGTTGCACTTACATCGAACGGGATTGCATCTCGCACCACGTTCACATCATCGGGCACACATTGTCTTCACGCCCGTATCCGTATCCAGCCGACGGGCCAGCGTTTGGCGCATGCACATCCTTCGACCGATGTACGCGGCACACGACGGCAGGTCTGGACTACGGTTCGAGCGGGGTAGGTGAATGAGACATGTGCGGCGACATACCGGCATCATGACTGTACTGGCGATCGTCGTGCTGCTGCTCGGCGCGTGTTCGTCGATGCGCAGCGACTTCGTCAAGCGGCCTTCGAAGGCCTTGCCACCGGCCACCGGCACGCCAAGCGGACGCTATATCCACGCCGTGGTGGGCCAGCATCCCGACCAGTCCGGCTTTCGCTTGCTCACGCTCAGCAACAACGCGCTGATGAGCCGCGTTGCGCTGGCCGACCACGCCCGGCATTCCATCGATCTGCAGTACTACATCTTCGACAACGACGCGACCGGCCGACTGGTCGCGCAGCACCTGCTGGCGGCGGCGGATCGGGGCGTGCGCATACGCCTGCTGCTCGACGACATCAATGTGCACGACGAGATCGACATGCTCAATGCGCTCAATGCGCATCCGAACATCAAGGTTCGCCTGTTCAACCCGTTCCATACGCGCGATCCGTCGATGCTGTCCAAGACCACGCAATTCCTGCTCGATGCGCACCGGCTCAACCGCCGCATGCACAACAAATCGTTCATCGTGGACGGCAACGTGGCGATCATCGGTGGCCGCAATATCGGCGACGCCTATTTCGACGCCGGCAACGACACCAATTTCCGCGACCTCGATCTGATCGCGATCGGGCCGGTGGTAAAGGATGCCTCGCGCGCGTTCGACGAATACTGGAACTGCGATGCCGCCATTCCGGTAACCGCCTTTCACGGCAAGCACGCCAGCCACTACAACCTCGCAAAATTGCGGGTGGACTTGGCACACGACGCACGCGCGTTCGCGCAGTCGGACTATGCCCAGGCGACACTGGATCAGCTGCCGAACGGTCCGTCCGCCGACCGCCCCGGCGCGTGGTTCTGGGGCTCCGCCACCCTGGTCGCCGACCAGCCGGCAAAGATCGATGCCGCCGACGCCAGGGACGAGCGTTCACTGCGGATCGGCCCGCAGATCAAGTCGATGATCGACCAGGCACAGCAGGACGTGTTGCTGATCTCGCCCTACTTCGTTCCCGGCGACAGCGGCACGCAGTACCTCACCGGCCTCGTCACGCACGGGATCGCGGTGAAGGTGCTGACCAACTCGCTTGCCTCCACCGATGAAGCCGCCGTGCATGCGGGATATTCGCGCTATCGACGCACCCTGCTCGAAGGTGGCGTGCAACTTTACGAACTGCGCCCCGCCACCGGCGTGGAGCAGCCGGCAACCGCGAAGGGCGCCTCCTCCGGCGTCAGCCTGCATGCCAAGGCGATCGTGGTGGACCACGAGCTGGTATTCATCGGCTCGATGAACATGGACCAGCGCTCGAAACTGCTCAACACCGAAATGGGCATCATTGTCGATTGTCCGCAACTGGCAGAGGCGGTGACGCAGTTTTTCGACACCGCGATCCTGCCGGCCTCGGCTTACCACGTCGTGCTGACGGCGCCTGGCGCACAGATGCAATGGCAGGCCAGCGACGATGGCAAGCCGGTGATTTACCACCACGACCCCGAGGCGAGCATGAAGCGCCGGCTCGAAGTGGACATGCTCAAGCTCATGCCGATCGAGGGCATGCTTTGACCGGCGCCGGCCACCCGCCAGGGCCGTGGACCCGACCACCTGCAGCCCGCGACCACCAAGCAACACCCTCTTTCGGCGCATGGCCGCCCGCTCCGGAGTGAAGGCATGAACAGGTTGATCGCGACGTGGATGCTGTTCGCCCTGCTGGCGGCGCCGGCGTTCGGCCAGCAGGATGTCGAGCAGCAGAAGATCGCCTATCTCATCGATGCCGTGGCAAACCTGAAGGATGCGACATTCATCCGCAACGGCATCGCCTACGATGCGGCACACGCCGCCGACCACATGCGTCTGAAACTCCGCTATTACGGCAGCCGCGTGAAGACCGCGAAAGACTTCATCATCTATTGCGCAACCGGCTCGTCGATGTCCGGCATCAAATACAGCATCCGCTTCCACGACGGCCACAGCATCGATTCGGCCACCTTTCTGCGCGGCAAGCTCACCGAATACGAGCTACGAACCGGCAGCGACACACGCTGAATTCACCGTGTTTGTTGCCGCATCATCCGATGCTACGGTAACGTCGACCGACTTCGTCACCAGCCGGCACGACTGCAACCAGCAAGGCGACACAGCGCCTCGCCACCCCAAGGTTCGCCCGCATGACCAGCACCCCCGCCATCACCGAGCATGACGCCCAACCGTTGCGCGATCGCGTGGTGCTGATCACCGGCGGCGCACAAGGCATCGGGCGCGGCATCGCACAGGCGGCACTGGGCGCCGGTGGCACGGTGATGATCGGCGATCTCGATGCAGAAGCCGGGCGCGCGTGCCTTGCCGAATGGGGCGTGGCGCACCGCGCCGCATTCCTGCGCCTGGACGTTTCGCGCGAAGCGAGTGTTCGGCGCTGGGTCGACGCCGCACTCAAACGTTACGGTCGCATCGATGGGCTGGTGAACAATGCAGGCATCGCCGATCCGCACAGTGGCGATCCGGCCGGCCTCTCGCTCGCCAGCTGGAACCGTTACCTGGCCAGCAATCTCACCGGCGCCTTCCTGTGCAGCCGGCAGGCATTGCCAGCCCTGGCCGGTGCAGATGGCGCGATCGTCAATATCGCCTCCACCCGCGCGCTGCAATCCGAACCCGGCAGTGAAGCGTATGCGGCCAGCAAGGGCGGATTGCTGGCACTTACCCATGCCATGGCGATCAGTGCGGGGCCACACGTGCGGGTCAATGCGATCCTGCCCGGCTGGATCGCCACCGATGCCTGGCGCAAACCCGGCATGCGCCGCGCCCCCGGACTTGGCCGACGGGACCAGACACAGCACCCTGTCGGCCGCGTCGGCATGCCTCAGGATATCGGCGCACTGGCCGTCTATCTGCTCTCACATCAATCCGGCTTCGTCACCGGGCAGCACTTTGTGGTCGACGGTGGCATGACGGTGAAAATGCAATACGCGTAACCGGTCAGCGCCGTACCCTAGACGTTGCAACCCGCGCTGGCGGCCTTGGCTGCGCTTTCCGCCTGCTCGGCCTTCTGGCGACGTTCCGGCACGGTCGGCCAATGATCCATGACCGCGATGAAGTAGGTGATGTGCGCATCCATCGCATCGCCGTCGACATGCTGGGCCCGTACCGCACATGCCTCGGTCACCGGCAGCTGGGCAAAGCGCTGGCGGATCTCCTGCAGCTCCTCGATCCGCGATTGCAGGCCTTCCGGTGGCGTTGCCAAGGCCTTGTTGTCGGCAACCGACCACTGGTCGAGCAGCGGCGCAATCTGCG
The DNA here is from genome assembly GCF_002001125.1 of Rhodanobacter sp. B04. GTDB lineage: Bacteria > Pseudomonadota > Gammaproteobacteria > Xanthomonadales > Rhodanobacteraceae > Rhodanobacter. The sequence continues at coordinate 34,324 of NZ_MUNV01000007.1, forward strand.
CGGCATCGTGGGCGCGTCGCGCCTGCCTGGCAGCCTCAAGAGCATGCGTGTCGACTGCCACCGCCGGCGTTGCAGCCGCGTCGGCAACCGGTGGCGCGGAGGTTTCGATCGCCGGTCCGGCCACCGTCTGCGCAGTCAGCTGGTCGGCCGCGCCCCCTTGCGCCGTGCTGTGACGCACGATCAGCACCATCAGACCCACACATATCGTCGCAACGCCAACCAGCGTACGCAGCGAAATCGAACCACGTTCCTGCTTCATGCAACCCCCAGTGGCCTGTTCATAACGAAGCGCTGTGACGATACGCGGTGCACGCCCCGCATCGACGCAACCCTGAAAGATCACGCAACCACCAAACCCGGGTACCGCGGGGAAATATCTGCTTGCGTCGCTGCTCCCCGCAGCCGTCAAGCCCCCTGCTGCGTGCCAACGGCTGCAGCCTCAAACTTCGTCGAATTCACCCCGGCAACGTGATGCAGCATACGTAGCTGGAGCCCGTGCTGGCAATCGGGGCCGCCGGTCTGGCCGCCGTCGCCGGCCAGTGCAATCAACCCGGAGCAGCCAGGGGCGTGATGCCACGGACCCGATGGCAGCTTTGTTGCAAGGGCATGCCGACCCTGGCGCCAAGCGGCTTTCGCGAGGATCGCGGTTCCGCGCCGCCATCGAATTCGGAACCACCGACCCGCATCCGGAAGCGTAAGATCCACGGATTCCTCATCCAAGAATTCGTTGCCTGCCCGGACGGCCCATGTCCGGGCGGGTGCACTGCCCACCACCAGGAGGATCCGCCATGCAGACTCGTATCCAGGGCACGACCATGCCCGTGCTCGAAGTGCAGCTTGACCCCAACGAGAGCGTGTTTGCAGAAAGCGGCGAACTTTCGTGGATGACCGCCTCCGTCCAGATGACCACGCATACCCAGATGGGCGGTGGCGGCGGCCTGTTCGGCATGTTCAAGCGGGTCGTCGGTGGCGGCAGTTTCTTCATGACGGAGTACCGCGCCGTGCAATTCCCGGGCGAGGTGGCCTTTGCCACCAAGGTGCCTGGGCACATCGTGCCGGTACCGGTGGCGCCCAACAGCGAATATATGGTGCACCGCCACGGTTTCCTCTGTGCCACCCCACAGGTCACCATTGGCGTCGGGTTCCAGCAGTCGCTGGGCGCCGGCATCTTCGGCGGCGACGGTTTCCTGCTGCAGAAGATCGGCGGTTCGGGTACGGCGTGGCTGGAGCTTTCCGGCGAACTCATCCAGAAGAATCTGGCGCCTGGCGAGACCTTGCGGGTTCACCCCGGCCATGTCGGTGCGTTCCAGGCTTCCGTCGGGTTCCAGATCACCACGGTTCCAGGCATCAAGAACGCGATCTTTGGCGGTGATGGCATCTTCCTGGCCGCGCTCACCGGCCCTGGCACAGTGTGGCTGCAGACCTTGCCCATCTCGCGGCTGGCCCACCAGCTCGCCGAATACATGCCACGTGGCGGCGGCCAGGCGGCGTCCGCTGGCGTCGGCGGCGGCCTGCTGGGCGGCATCGTGGGCTCGATGTTGAGCGGCGACAACAACTAGCCTGGACAGCGTTCCCGGATGGCGTGGCCGCAGCAGCATGCCTGCGACCGCGAGCGGCGGCGGCGCCTGTTGCTGGCCGCCTTGGCGCCATGCGCTCATTTCCTGCCCGCTTCCAAGTGGCCTGCCTGGCTAGGTCATGTATTGATTTCGATATGCTTACGATATATCTTCAAGCTACCTCTACGATATATCGGATTACGTCATGCGCATGCGCCAGATCCTGTTCAACGCATTCCATCACCATCATCGCGGTCACGCGTTCGGCAACGGCGAAGACCTTGGCCATCGCGGGCATCACGAACACCATGCCGGACGCGGCCCGTTCGGCGGCCGCCACGGCGGCGGCGATTTCTTTGCCGACTGGAACGAAATGCGCGGCGGCGGGCGGCGCGGCGGCGGTGGCCGCATGTTCGGTCACGGCGATCTGAAGCTGCTGCTGCTGGCATTGATCGAGCAGCAACCACGCCACGGCTACGAACTGATCCGCATCATCGAGGACATGTTCCACGGCCAGTACTCGCCAAGCCCCGGCGCGATCTATCCCACCCTGACCATGCTGGAAGAACTCGGCCACGCCGAGGTCACCAACGAACAGGGCGGTCGCAAGCTGTACGCGATCACGGCTGCGGGTCGTGCCTATCTGGACGAGAACCGCGACGCGGTCGAGGCGGTCACTGCCCGCACCGAGCACAGCGCCAGGATGGCCGCGAAAATGGCGGCCCCCATGAACGTGCGCAAGGCGATGCACGCACTCAAGCATGCGCTGCTGATGCGCGGCAGCGAATGGAGCAAGGCCGAGGCGCAGCGCGTGGCCGAGATACTGGAGCGCGCCGCCACGGCCATCGCCACCGCCGAACACCGTGACTGAAGCGACCGGCCCGGCCGCAGGCCGTTGCATGACATGACCACGTCCCAGCTGCCGATTCGCTTGGCAGCACGGCATGACTGCCTGCAGAACAGCCATCGCCAACGCGCGCATTCCGCTCCATGCGCGGATCACGCAGCGCCCGTAGCCGGCACCTGACCATTTCCCGGAAACCATGCCGATGACATCCCATGCCCACCAGATGGTTCGACACACCGTAGTGTTCCGCAACCTGGACGTACTGCGCGTCGAACGCCTGACCCCGCACATGCAGCGTGTCGTCTTCGGCGGCAGCGACCTGCACGGCTTTGCCACTGCTGCGCCCGACGACCACGTGAAACTCTTTTTCCCGAACAGCCGCGGCGAAATCGTTACGCCGGTGATGGGGCCGAACGGCCCGACCTACCCACCGGGCCGCGAATACTCGCCGATGCGCGACTACACGCCGCGCTACTACGAAAGCGAACTCAACGAACTGACCGTAGACTTCGTACTGCATGGCGAGGGTCCCGCTTCGAACTGGGCGGCACAGGCCACGCCGGGTCAACGGATCGGCGCAGGCGGACCACGTGGCTCCAGCATCATCGCCGACGATTTCGACGCGTATGTGCTGATCGGCGACGAAACCGCCCTGCCCGCGATCGGCCGCCGGCTCGAAGAAATGCCCGCAGGCACCCGCGTCGAGGTACTGGCGGAAATTCCACATGCGGACGATCGCCAATCCTGGCGCTCACGCGCGCATGCCAAGGTCACCTGGCTGGAACGCAACGCCGCTGCCGGCGACAGCAGCGACTTGCTGGAACAGGCGTTGCGCGAACTGCGCATACCCGCCGGCGACACCTTCTACTGGATCGCGACCGAATCGCGCCGTGCCCGCAACATGCGCCTTTGGCTCGGCCAGGAACGTGGCATACCGAAGGACTGGATGAAAGCCAAGGGATACTGGAAAGCCGGTGCGGATGAGGATGGCGAAGATGATTGAGTCCGCATCTGGGCAACGTCCGCGCCGATGATCGCTACCTTGACTTGTCCAGCGGACTCGGTGCACAGCCCAGTTTCTGCACGGTATAGCTGACACTCGCCACCTGCCAGTCCTTGCCGCTCCGAACCAGGCTGAAGCTGTCGATCCCGCAATGGGAGAATTTGCCGTCGCGATGGAAGTCATACGGCGCCCATACCTGCGCGATGCCGCCTTGCACCAGCACCTTCGGGTTCCAGATGCGTTCGTGGAAGGCCTCCTTGTGCTGCGCCAGCGAATCCAGGTAATCGGTGTCACGCTTCATCTGCGCCGTACCGTCGGGGTTTACCGCCATGAATCCTGCACCGGACAGGATGAGCTTGCGCGACGCGCCCACATCGTGTTTCGCCATCGCGTTGAACAAGGCGTCGACCACGCCCAGTACTTCACGCTCGGCCGGTGTGTAGCGTTCCTTCGCTGTTGCATTCGCACCGGTGAATGCAAGCAGCACGACGGCGCCCAGGCGCGAAAGGGTTTGCAAACGACGATTCATGGGCACGCCTCGCAGCAGGGGTAATCCCCCCACAGATTGGCTGACGCCAGAAGTGGAATTTTCTCGTAATCTTTGCCGAGGAGGTTCCATGAAGAAATCCCGTTTCACCGACAGCCAGATCATTGCCGTGCTCAAGCAGGCCGAGGCCGGCACCCTGGTGCCAGAGCTATGCCGCGAGCACGGCATCAGCTCGGCCACGTTCTACAAGTGGCGTAGCAAGTTCGGCGGTATGGACGCCTCGCTGATGTCCCAGCTCAAGGAGCTGCAGGACGAGAACCGGCGCCTGAAGAAGATGTACGCCGACGCCCAGCTCAGCGCGGAGCTGCTGAAGGAGGCGATGGCAAAAAAATGGTGAGGCCATCTCAACGCCGGGAGATGGCCCGATGGGTGGTGAAGAGTGGGCGCGCGAGTATTCGGCACGCCTGCCAAACCTTCGCACTAAGCGAAACCGGCTATCGCTACCAAGCCAAGGCGAGCAAGGAGAACGCGCAGATCGCGGACTGGCTGGTCCGGTTGACCACGACCTATCGCGACTGGGGCTTTGGCCTGTGCTTTCTGCACCTGCGCAACGTCAAGGGCTTCGGCTGGAACCACAAACGGGTTTATCGGATTTACAGGGAGCTCGAATTGAACCTGCGGATCAAACCGAAGAAGCGGCTGGTGCGCGAGCGGCCCGAGCCACTGGCGGTGCCCGAGTCCATCAACCAGGTCTGGTCGATGGACTTCATGCACGACCAGCTCAGCGACGGACGTAGCTTCCGGCTGTTCAACGTCCTGGACGACTTCAACCGCGAAGGACTGGGGATCGAGGTCGACCTGTCGTTGCCCAGCGCACGGGTGATCCGGTCGCTGGAGCAGATCATCGAATGGCGCGGCAAGCCACGGGCGATCCGCTGCTACAATGGTCCGGAATACATCAGCGGCGCGCTACTCACGTGGGCTGAGCAACAGGGAATCCGGATCGAGCACATCCAGCCGGGCAAACCGCAGCAGAACGCCTATGTTGAGCGCTATAACCGAACCGTACGTTATGCCTGGCTGGCGCGAACCCTATTCGACTCAATCAACCAAGTGCAGGACATGGCCACGCGTTGGCTATGGACGTACAACCACGAGCGCCCGAATATGGCGCTCGGTGGCATCACCCCGATGCAGAAATTGGCGCTTGCTGCCTAGCTCCACTTTTGAAGTCAGTTAAAAGTGGGGTGATTACCCAGGGAACCTCGAACAACCCGTTTTTCGCTAGCCAGCACGGCGAGGCGCTTTTCAACGGCAAACTGTTCGTCCATTGCCTCGGGATTCGGTCGATCTGGCAATCAAGCCCATACGCTACCTCATGCCGCGCCCTTTGGACGCCACGCGGGTCGTCGCTCGCCAGCGCCACCGTGCCGCTGAAATATAGCTTGCAATCAAATAGTGCACTATGTATTATGCGTCCCATGAAATCCAGACGCACTTCTCCCCCGATGGCTCCGACCGGCGCACCCAGGCTGGATGTGCAGGTGTGCTTTGCGCTGTATTCGGCCGGCCTGGCAATGAACAAGGTATATCGCAAGCTGCTGAAGCCGCTGGACCTCACCTACCCGCAATACCTGGTGATGATGGTGCTGTGGGAGGACGCAAGCCTGAGCGTGTCGGAAATCGGTACACGGCTGTTCCTGGATTCGGCCACGCTGACCCCGCTGCTCAAGCGCCTGGAAACGTCGGGACTGGTGGCGCGGTCGCGCTCGCGTGAAGATGAGCGGCATGTGGTCATCTCGCTGACCGCGCGCGGCAAGGCCTTGCAGGCGAAAGCCGGCAAGGTGCAGGAGTCGGTGCTCTGTGCCACGCAATGCACGCCAGAGGAGTTGAAGCACCTGAAAGGTGAACTGGAGAGCCTGCGCACCAGGCTTGTCGACGGGAGCTGATCCTGTTCGTCTCATTTGCCCAAATACATAGCTCGCTATTCAATAGCTGACTATTTTTCATACAACCCAACCGCCCAAAGGAGACATCCCCATGTCCATCGAAAAAGTCCTGTATCGCGCCAAGGCCACCGCCACCGGCGGTCGCGATGGTCGCGCCACCTCATCCGACGGCATCCTCGACATCAAGCTGGCCACCCCCAAAGAACTTGGCGGCGCCGGCAGCGCAGGCACCAACCCGGAACAGCTGTTTGCGGCCGGCTACTCGGCCTGCTTCCTGGGCGCGATGAAGTTCGTGGCTGGCCAGCAGAAGCTGCAGCTGCCGGCGGACACCCAGGTGACTGGCCAGGTCGGCATCGGCCCGATTCCGACCGGCTTCGGCATCGAGGTCGAACTGAACATCTCGATCCCGGGCATGGCGCGCGCCGAGGCCGAGGCACTGGTACAGAAGGCGCACATCGTGTGTCCCTATTCCAACGCCACCCGCAACAACATCGACGTGACGTTGACTGTCGTCTGACACGCAACACCACGAAAGCGAAGCGGCGACCGCAACGGTTGCCGCTTCCACTAGCGGCCAGAGGCCCGGGTGTTCAGAACAGCAGAAGCAGCAGTGGCACGACAATGCCGGCGACCAGCACCGAACTGATCAGCCGTGGCTTGCGGCTGTAGCGATAGGCCATGTAAATCCCGGTCAGGGTGGAGAGCAGCAGACCCAGCGATACCACGACGAAGAAGATTTTCATGGGCAGCAGGTTTTTCTTGGGCCGCGCATCCACGCCGGCGATTCCCTGACCGGGTGATGGCGCAGCGCGTGCATCCGCCGGGGTGTTTGCCGGCGGCAGCGGCATGGCACCGGCCGGATCGGCATTCGTCGCTGGCATGCTTGTTTCCGCCGGGCGCGCACGCCTCACCGGCATCACCGTGGTCTGCTTCTTGTGCAGTTGCCCCATGCTTGCCAGCCACGCCGGTGGCGTGTAGCTGCTGCCGCGGGTGGTTTCGTGCAGGCTGAAAGTCTGCAGGCCACCGGTGATTGCGAAGAACAACAGCATCGGCGCCGTAAACACGCCGAGATAGAGGTGAACACTGCGGGAAATCTTGAGGAAGCGATGTGCCGAAGACATAGGACCTGCGTATCGATGGAAGCCCGGCAGACTTTACCGGAGTTATCATTGGATGCCAATGATAATAAGTCTCATTTATAGCGATGTTATCCCAGCCATCGGCAGCCCATCGACCATCAGCCCGGCATTGATCCGGCCATCCACGCACGAAAACGCGCGATCCCTGTCACACAAGTGCAGCAACCAGCGCCCGGACATCATGCAAGCCATCGACGCACGCCGGCCTTATCCATGTGGATTCGGGGTAGGCTTCGAGTCGATCGTTGCCGTGTGACCCGGCGCTGCCCTTACATGGACGCCAATGAACCAACCGCTCACCCATGGAACCTAACACCAGCGCTCCGCTCGCGAATGTCATGGACCTCCTGCTCGACGCGATCTGCGTGGTCGATGTCGAAGGCCGCTATGTCTTTGTCAGTGCCGCGTTCGAGCGCATCTTCGGCTACACGCCGCAGGAGATCATCGGCAAGCCGATGATCGAGTTGGTTCATCCCGACGATCGCGAGCGCACCCTGCAGACCGCCCGCGAGATCATGGCCGGCCAGCCCAAGCCGCATTTCCAGAACCGCTACGTGCGCAAGGACGGCCGGGTGATCCACATCATGTGGTCGACCCGCTGGTCGGAGGCGGACGGCATGCGCATTGCCGTGGCGCGCGACATCACCGAACTCAAGCGCGCCGAATCGATGCAGGTCGCGCTGCACGCCATTTCCGAGGCCGCCCATTCGGCCGCGGATCTGCTGGCGCTGTTCCGGAACATCCATCTGATCATCGGCAAGCTGCTGCCGGCACGCAATTTCTTCGTGGCGCTTTACGACGAGAAGAAGGACGAACTGAGTTTTCCCTATTTCGTCGACGAACACGGCAGTGCCCCGTCCGCGCAGAAGCTCGACTCCGGCACCCTCAGCGCGGAAGTGATCCGCACCGGCCAGGCATTGCTGCTCACTCCCGACATGCCAGTGGCACCGCCGGAACACGCCAATCCGGTCGACGGCCGCGGAGCGCTGCACTGGCTCGGCGTGCCGCTCAGCACCCAGCAGGGCATCATCGGCGCGCTCGCGGTGCAAAGCTATTCCGGCGAGGTGCGCTATACCGAGCAGGACAAGGTATTGCTGCAGTTGGTCTCCACCCAGGTCGCCGCGGCGATCGAGCGCAAGCAGACCCAGACCTGGCTGCAATACGTCGCCCTGCACGACCAGTTGACCGCCCTGCCCAACCGCATGCTGTTCCATGACCGCCTGCGCACCGCACTGGCCAGGGCGCGGCGCGACAGCAGCCGGCTGTCGGTGCTCTACGTCGACCTGGACAAATTCAAGCTGATCAACGACAGCTTCGGCCACGACGTCGGCGACCTGCTGCTGCGCGAGGTATCGCACCGCCTCAGACATTGCGTGCGTGAAGTGGACACGGTGGCCCGCATGGGCGGTGACGAGTTCGTGGTGCTGCTCGACAACATCGACCAGCCGGAGCACGCCTGCATCGTCGCCGAAAAGATCCGCAAAGCCCTCAACCAGCCGTTTGAACTGCCCGATCACAGCCTGCATATCTCGACCAGCATCGGCATTGCCGTCTATCCCGAACATGGCGACGACAACAAGCAGCTGATGCGATTGGCCGACGACGCCATGTACGCAGCGAAGAAGCACGGTGGCAACCGGCTGATCATGAGCGACATGCCAGGCCAGCCTGCAGGCAATCCAGGGGCTGACCGGTAACGAAACATGACGTCACGTGCCGCGCCGACACGCCGGCACCCGTGACTCCGCCAACCCTGGGGCGGCCCCATGCCATCGCACCCGGGCCATGCTCGCACCTCACTGGACAAGTTACTCGGCGTACACCTTGTCGACTCCCGTATGAACGGCTTTTGGCAAGCGTGCGCGTATCGTCCTCCGGATCACGGCTGGCCCGTTATTGTGTCCCTGTACCGTCAACCTGCAGGGGTGTCCCCCATGAAACTGTTCATGAATACCAACCGCTCGATGCCGCGAACGCCGCGGCTGCGCCGACTGGCGACATGGCTGGTCGCCGCCTGTTTCATGGCGATCTCGTTCTCGTCTTTCGCCGGCGTGTTCGTCTCGGTCAGCATTGCGCCACCGCCCCTGCCGATCTATGCGCAACCCGTGATGCCCGGTGCCGGCTACATCTGGACACCTGGCTACTGGGCCTACGGCGATGGCGGCTATTTCTGGGTACCGGGTACCTGGGTGCTGGCTCCCTATGTGGGTGCCCTGTGGACACCGGGGTATTGGGGCTGGAGCAACGGCTTCTATGTCTTTAATCGCGGTTACTGGGGACCGCGCGTGGGGTTCTATGGCGGCATCAACTACGGCTATGGCTACGAGGGCGTTGGCTACCGCGGCGGCTACTGGGACCATGGCCGGTTCAACTACAACCGCAACGTCACCTACAACACCACGATCAGCCGCGTCAGCTACAACGGCGGCAGGGGCGGCCTGATGGCGCGGCCATCGCCACAGGAGCAGATGGCTGCGCGTGATCGGCACATGCAGCCGCTGGCCGCGCAGCAACAGCAGATCCGCATGGCCAGCGAAAATCGCTCGCTGCGAGCCTCCGTAAACCATGGCGCGCCGCCGATTGCCGCCACACCGCGAGCGGGTGCCTTCAACGGCAACGGCGTGGTCAGGGCACGTGGAACGATGAGCCCGGCCATGAGCGCGGCTGCGGCCAGAACCGCCCGGACGGGCTATGCACCTTCCCAGCGCGCAAACACGGTGAACAGCCGCACCGTTTCGCAGGCCAGCTACAACGCCCAGCGCTCGGCCGGCAATGTGCCGCGAAACAACAACGGCCAGCGCCCAGCGCCGTACAACCGCACGAACGCTTACGCGGCCCCTGCACGCAATGCACCCAACCATCAAGGGCAAGGTTCCATGCGGCCGGCCACGGCGAACTACCGCCCTGCATACCAGCAGCCACGCCCGCAGGCCCAGCCACACGCGCAACCCGTTCGCAGCGGTGGTGGCAACCGAGGCGAGCATCCGGACAAGCACTGAGCCGCCCGCATAAAAACCGATCGACGATACGCAGCGGGCCGGAACAATCCGGCCCGCTTTTTTTATGCACTAGTCAAGGACCGCCACTTCCACAGGCTGCAGACGGCCTCATTGCGCGATACGCCGAGCCCGCTCAATGCCCGCCTCGATGCACGATTCTTCCGTTTGCAAGCTTGACATCTCCAGGCTGCATATCCGCCGGACAGCTGCCGACATACTTCGAATCCTGGATCATCACGCCTCCGGTCTTGCCGCCCAGGGCAGGCGTGTAGGTGATATGCGTCTCGGAATGGGCTGAGGTATCGCCCTGGACGGTCACCACGCCCTTGCTATCGACAACCGTGTTGCCAACGACGCAGCGCATCTCCGAGGTGTACGTGTTGCCCTCGACATTTTCGCTGACCTTGGTGCAGCCCTTGAGGTTATTCGCCAGGGATTCCGCGTGTTGATCCACCGCATGGTTGCGGCAGATCTCCGACGCCATCTCGGTCTTATCGCCACCGGGACTCTCGATACTCTGAGTGTGGGTTTGCCAAAGCCCTTCATGCAGGGGCGGCGGGCTGATGGCATGGGCTGCACCGATCGGCAGGAGGAGTATCGCTGCCGCGTAGACAAGCATCTTCATCATGGTTGCTCCTGCTGTGGCGCCATGCCACGCGCATCAGTTTTCAAACTGGATATCCCCAAGAGACCGACAACATTCATTCGCTTCGCGGCGAGGCCCCTGAAAGCATGCAACGAGTCGCTTCCTGCTGGCTGGGCGATCGGGAGTGATACCAAGATCCGGAGACCCGCATACCCGACTATACCCGCCCATACGCGCAAGGAGATGAGCCTCAGGAAGTGCCTGTTCGCAAGGATTTTCGTCCCCACGGAACGATGAATGCCACCCCACGCGCCGTCTTCTATGCGAGGCCAGCTGCATGCTCGGAAAACGCGACGCTCGTGCCTATCAACGAGCCCGTGCTCACAACCGCGTGAGCAGAGGGGTAACATGGTCGGCAGCGGTCGCAGGACGGCGGCTGCAGGGGGAATCCAGCGGTGATCGCTTGACTCTGTATATATCCAGCTTGCTGATTGCCTGCGGGATCTGTCTCTTCGCCGGCATCCAGGCTACGTTTGCCCGATCTGCACGGGGGCAGGATCGGGTGTACCTGGCATTCGGTTGCCTCAGTCTGCTGGTTTCGGTCTATCTCGCATTGGCCGCATCCTTTTACCAGGCGGAGTCCGTATCGACGGCCGCCGCCTTGGCACGCGCCGAGATCAGTTTCGGTTGCCTGATCTACCCGACCGGCATCTGGTTCTTCAGCCTGTATACCGGGCTCGTCCACTGGCGGCGCTGGGTGACCGTTGCCGCCCTGATCTTTGCGCCGCTGCTGGTGATCAACCTTAGCTCGCCGTACAGCTTGCTATATACCGATCTCACCATGCGGCCGCCGCTTGTGCTGCCCTGGGGCGAGAGCGTGCACGATTTTTCCGGCACCGAATCGCCGTACCTCACCGGCATCTACTACACGGCGGTGGACGCCTGCTTCCTGTGGGCCGTGTGCTGCTGCGTCGTGCTGTGGCGGCGTGGCCGCGGCGCCCGTGTCTGGTCGCTCACGCTCTACCTGGTTGTGCAGGCTACGGCATCGGTTCACGCCGAAGTGGTCAACTACCACGGTGGCCGTGGGCTGACCTTCGATTCGCTGGCGTTCCTTGCGCTGGTACTGCTGATGAGTGGCGTACTCCGGCGCGAACTGCAGCGGCGCAACCAGGCGCTGGCGGTCAGCCTCGACGAACTTCGCAGCGAAACCCAGCGCCGGGAAGGCGTCGAAGCAGACCTGCGCCACCTTGCCTACCATGACCACCTGACCGGCCTGCCGAACCGCCACTACATGCACGAGCGCCTGCAGGCCGCACTGGCCTCGACCGAACCGGACGACGGTGCACTGATCCTGTTCGACCTCGATCACTTCAAGATCATCAACGAGGCACTCGGCCATGACGTGGGCGACGAACTGCTGAAAGGCGTTGCCGCACGCATCAGCGCAACGGCACCAGCGAGCGCCTGCATCGCCCGCCTGGGAGGCGACGAGTTTGCGCTGCATCTCACTTCGCTGACCGGCACCGACGAATCACCCGCGCAGGCCGCCCTGCGCATCGCGCGGGACATCACCGCGCGGCTCACGGCGCCGCTGCGCATCGGCAACCATGATCTCGTGGTCGGCGTAAGCGCCGGCATCGCACCGCTCCCCGGCACGGCGCGGGACGTCGACAGCGTGCTGCGCCAGGTCGACATGGCGCTGTATCGGGCCAAGGCCGCCGGACGCCATACCGCCGTGATCTTCGAGAGCGGGATGCAGGCACAGGCCGATCGGCGCCTGCTGCTGGAAAAAGGCCTGCGGCTCGCCCTCGACCGTGGCGAGTTCGACGTGCACTAGCAACCTCAGCTCGACATGCAGGCCCGCTTCATCGGCGCCGAAGCATTGCTGCGCTGGCAGCACCCGGAGCATGGCCTGATCGAACCGGACGAGTTCATCCCGATCGCCGAGGAAACCGGCCTGATCCACCGCATCGGTCGCGAGGTCCTGCGGCGGGCCTGCCTTGAGCTGGAGACATGGCCGGCGGCCCATGCCCGGGCACGCATCTCGATCAACGTCAGCCCCTGGCAATTGTTCAGCCAGGATTTCGTGCGCACGCTACAGGAAACCGTGGCATCGACGCGGGCCGATCCGCGGCGCATCACGCTGGAGATCACCGAGAACGCCTTCCTGCATGATCTGGACGACGCCGCCAGCAAGATCCGCGCGCTGGAAGCCGCCGGGTTCCAGTTCTCGCTGGACGATTTCGGCTCCGGCTACACCTCGCTGGAAAGCCTGAAAAAACTCCCCGTGCGCGAACTCAAGATCGATCGCACGTTCATCGAGGGGCTGCATCCCGGCTCACACGACCGCTTCATCGAGGCCATGATCACCATCGCACATCACCTGGAGCTGTTTGTGATCGCCGAGGGGGTCGAAACCGAAGATCAACGCACTGCGCTCGCCGGACTGGGCTGCAACGCGATCCAGGGCTACCTGGTGAGCCCGGCGTTGCCGGCCGCGGCATTCCACCGCTGGCTCACGGGCCTCGCCGGCCAAGCCATTCCAGCAAGCAGCAGCTGAGCCAATCGGGCGAACGAATCACTCATCTTCCGGCAGCTCGGCCAGATCCGGCAACTCCGAAAGATCAAAGAACTCGGGAGGCTTGGCAACCGCAGGCTCCAGCGGCCAGCGCTCGACCACCTCCTGCCGGGATTGACCGAAGAAGCTGCGAACCAGCACAAATTCGCGCACGGTCCAGCGAATCGGTGCAATGGATTCCTCGATCGCATCCACCGCATGGCCTTGCAGCAATGTCACATGTGGCAGGTAGCTGGAGACACCCGTCACCGCCAGTCCAGTGCGACGCTGTGCCTCGGCAATGGCCTGGCGCAACTTCAAGGCCGACTCGGTACTGGCACCGTCCGCACACAGGACGAACGGAAAGCGGCCATCCCTCGCGCTGAAACGCATGGCCGAATCCAGCGTGATCTCGAAGGCGCTGCCGTGCACCGTGGCGGCAGCCGCCAACAGCGCATCCTCCAGCGACGGCAGCATCCGCTCGGTCCTGCCCCTCGGACAAAGTGTCAGATGGAAGCTGTCGGCGCCGACCCATGTGCCGCTCACCCGGTGCGACTTGCAGAAACGCTCACCGATGCCGGCAATCCCTGCACGGGCCTGATCATCCGGCAGCACGGCAAAGAAGTAATCGATGCCAGCGGCAAGTTCGCGGTGGTTCGTCGGGACAGGAATGAGCTGAACCTCCACGGCATCCGCGGTAACGACATCAGGCCGGCCACGGCGAACTCCCCCACGCCGTGGCATGACGTCCAGCCTGCCGTGTGTCGGACCACGATACAAGTGTCGATTTGGACGCAGGAAAATGCGCCACTCCGTGTGGCCGACTGCGCCGGGCTTCGCCAGGCGCCGCGCCGGACGCCTCGGCATCGGCCACCCGTGCCGGATTCACCAGCTCCCGTTCGCCAAACAATCGGAGAACGCTCGCCGTATCGATCTCGCGACAGCTGGTGCCATTGCCCCGCACCCGGCAGCAGCGCTTTTCCATCGCGTCATGTCGGCGGCGACAGAATTACTTCCGATCAGCGCATGTGCAGCCAGTGAACATGGGTACCGTGGGTCTTGTCATCGGCACGGTGCCCGGCCCGGCTCTCGACCACCTCGCCCCACTGGGTTCCGAAGTCGTCCTCCAGGTATTTGTTCACGCGCACATGCTCGCCGTGCTCGATCGGGAAGCTTGTCGCGATGACCATGGCCTCCTCTCCCTGCCATACCAGCACGGCCGGCTTGACGGTGCCACCGCCCCAGCCGAACTGGATCTGGATGTCTTTCGGCGGATATGCAAGGCGGTTGTCGAGATGCCACTCGCCGGTCTTGTTGAGCAGCGACACCAGCGTCGGATCATTCCAGTCGACGGGATTCGTCGGCACTTTCGGGAAGGTTTTGTGATCGGCCATGGGAGAAAGACCCCTTAGCGAAGAATCATTGAGCGGACTGCCGCGTCGCATCCATACCGCCGAAGCGCGCATCGAGGTTCGTCAGTCCGGTTATCGTGGATCCCCCTGACATGCCGCCTGGACATGCCCGGCGACAGTGTAACCCGCGTCATCCCAAGGTGGCGTCCACTTTCCATCTGGGGGTTATCGCAGGCTTCGCCGAGTCGCCGGCCAGGATATCCCCGCGTTTTCACTCCTGGATTCTGGTGTTGGCACATGGCTACAGTGTCGGCATGCAGGCATGCGCCTTGCTTGCAAAAAGTCCATGCGCGACGGGAACACGAAAACGGCAGGAAGCCGCGAAAACCAAGCCTTTGCTCGCCATCTCCGCGAAAGCAGGCATGGCGATGGTTTTTCGAGATCCGCTGCTGGGCTTAAGAAAAACATTTCGCCGCCAGCGATGATAGGCATGCCCGGAACGCCGGGCACGAGTCGGCACGAGTGAGAACCAGACCAGGAGAACATGGATGCATTGGAATACCGGGCAGACCGTCGCCGACCGATACATCGCGTCCGGGCACAGGTTTGTCTTTGCAACAGGCCTCTACCTCGCCTATCTCGTCGCACTGTATGGCCTGGTTGGCATACACGGTGATTCGATCGGACAGTCGCTGACGCGCCTGCTCGCACCGCTGGTCGAGCTCGGTCTTTTCTACAGCTTCACGGAATGGCTGGACCGACGCTGGCGTGGCCGCGTTGTCACCGCACTGATCCTGTCGACCGCTGCCATCGTCAGCGCCATTTACGCCGTGCAGATCTATGCGTTGGTCATTTCGGGAAATTTCATCACCGTCCTGGCTATCGAAAACCGTACTGAAAGCCGTATCGTCGCGCAGCGATCCCTCTATCTGGTGCTGCTGATCGCTGCTGTCTGGTGGCTGATCCATGCGATCGCCTGCCTGCGTGCGCGAAAGGATCCACGCCTGCGGCCAGGCGCTTCGTTACACCGGCAGCAGGGCGGAAGATGGCTGCTGCGCGTGGCCCTGGCGCTGCTGCTGGCCCAGGCCTGCCTTGTTCCCTGGCAGGGCAGCACCAGCCTGCTCGAAGCCGGCTATCGCCAGGCTCCCATCGGCAGCCTCGCCAGCAACTACGGCAAAGTGCTGTGGTCGAATCTCGTGCTGCCGTCTTCGCTGCAAGCCGACAGCGCGGGCCACGCTGCAACCTTTCCTCTCGAGAAGCGCATGGTCTACTCGGCACCGCTGCCATTCGCCTCGACAGGTAATGACGCCCCGATCAAGAACGTCATCGTCATCTTCACCGAGGGTACCTCCGCCCGCCTGATCGGTGCATACGGTGGTCGATACCCCGGCCTGACACCCAATATCGATCGCCTGGCCGCTCGCTCGATGCGCGTGACCCACTACTACAACCACACCGCCGCCACTTACCGGGGAATACAAGGACAACTCGTCTCCGGTTACCCATGGGCAGGCGGTGGCGGGGACACGGATGCCTGGGAAAGCGCGAGCCAGCGCTCCTCGATGGTCGGCATCAGCTATCGCTCGGTACCGATGATTCTCAGGGACCTTGGCTACCGCGCCAGCTTCCTGTCGCCCCATCACGACACGGTCGAGCTCAACACGATGCTGCGCATGCTGGGCTTCGACAAGGTGTTCTCCTTCGACGATGTCAGCCGGGACATTGCGCCAGGCAATCCGATGTATGCGGTGGAAGGTGCGCTCAGCGACGGCGAGCTGTTCCACGCACTGAACCTGCTGTTGCAGCGGCATGCGCTTTCCGGCACCAACCAGCCATTCTTCGCCGGGGCATACAACTTCGGCACACACGCCTTTCTCGACGTTGTTGCGTTTGGCCTGAAGTACGGCGACGGCAGCAACCCTTCATTGAACAAGCTGCACAATTACGATCACGCGATAGGGACATTCCTGGATTATTTCTTTGCCAGCGAATACGCGAAGAACACCATCCTGGTCTTCACTGCCGATCACGCCACTTATCCCGACCCCGCGTACAGGCAAGCGGCCGGCAACGACTCCCAGCCTTACTTTGTCGACCAGATCCCCCTGCTGATCTACGACCCGTTTCATCGGCTGCCAGCCACCTACGATGCCAACGGCAGAACCTCGGTCGACCTCGCACCGACCTTGCTGCAGTTGCTTGGCATACGCCGTGCGGACAACAGCTTTCTTGGTACGTCGCTGTTCGAGGACAACCGCCGCCGCATCGGCTTCGCGGCCATCGGCAATGAGTTCTATGCCACCGACGCGGCTGGCGTCTATCCGGAAGGCAACATTCCACCGCCCTACCTGAAGCCTTTTGCCGACGACAAGGCCACCGTCGAAAATTACTACCGGCTCGAAAAGACCAACCGTGTCTTCGAACCCATGCACCGGTAGCTCTGGCGAATGCAGCCGGCACAGCTCGCCTCCCGCCATGACGGCGAGCGGCAAGGCAAAGCCATGGTGAAGATGGCGGGCGCCAAGCCTGTGCGTAAGCGGTGAGTTTATCGCGAAAAGCCGCGGAGGCTGTGCCCACGCAACAGCCGTGACGCAGCAAGCATATGAATTCGATGGCATTCATGGCAAGACGAAGCAGCCTGAAGTGGCGTCGGATACGCCCCGTCGATCGCCCTCGGGCACGGCCTGGGGGACGAACCCCGATCTTCCACCACGGATCCCTTGAGCATCGCTTCACGCGACTGGGCATAGAGTGCGCTGCGGGCGATCACAGTGGCATGCCTGATCCTGTTGCCATGGCCTGCTTTCGCCGCACTGATTCATGCCCCCGCAGGCATTCGATATTGGCCCATGCCGTGCGACCACCGTGACACCGTGAGGAGGATGCGTTCATGACTCGCCTTTCCCGAACCCACTTGTACCGCCAGATCGCCGTGGCGTTTTTTGCCGGTGCCGTAACGG
Organism: Rhodanobacter sp. B04; assembly: GCF_002001125.1. GTDB lineage: Bacteria > Pseudomonadota > Gammaproteobacteria > Xanthomonadales > Rhodanobacteraceae > Rhodanobacter. The sequence continues at coordinate 51,759 of NZ_MUNV01000007.1, forward strand.
CATCCGCCCTACCCGCTCACGCGCAATATTATCGACACGATGGATACCACGGACGGCCGGCTCCCCAGTATCGCGGGCATGGCTATCGCGATCGCGGCGATGGTGGCGGCAACCTGATCGCCGGCGCCTTGCTGGGGCTGGTGGCCGGCACGGTGATTGCGAATTCGGTGCAGCGACCGCCGCCTGCGGTGGTTTACACCACGGCGCCGCCGCCACCGCCACCGGGCGTCGTTTACTACGATAACAACAACCCACCTCCGCCGCTCCCCAATCAGGATCCCTATCAAGATTGAATGCCACGACGCGCCCGTATCGGGCGGCCATCGACTCGACCCTGTGAATCGGAGCATCCAACCATGAAAAACGTCATTCGCCACCTTGCCGTGCCCGCCATGCTCGCACTCGCCACACTGACCGCCCCCGTGTGGGCGCAGCAGGCCGCCACGGCTTCAGATGCGCCAGCCAAGGCATCGGCAGCCACGCATCATGCGCAGAAGCGCGCCGATGCCGTGGAACAACGCATCAGCGACCTGCATGCCCAGCTGAAGATCACCGATCAGCAGTCGAAGGCATGGGATGCCTTTGCGCAAACGATGCGTGACAACGCCAAGAAGGCCGCCGACGCCTTCCGCGACCGCGCACAGAAACTCCCGTCGATGAACGCCGACGAGGCGATGAAGTCGTATGCCGCGCTCACCCAGCTCCATGCGGAAAACATGCAGAAGCTGTCGGCCGCCATGAGCGACTTGTATGCCGTGCTGTCCAGCGATCAGAAGCAGATCGCCGACGAGATGTACCGCAACGGCGATACCAGGAAGCACAAAATGACGCATAAACCGAAGCCTGCTGCACCGGCAAGCTCAACCTCATCCGCCACTCCCGCGTCCCACTAGCATCGAGGCTGCAGTACCCGCTGCATGAAAGAGCGCGTCCGGAACAGGTATTCCCCCGGCAGGGCCGGGGATTTCCCCTTGGATAAATTATTCCTCTCTCGCACCTTTTCCGATGCACCAATGCACGGAATCCGCAGTCCGAAACTGGAGAGTGAACCTGGCGCCGCTTTTCAGCTTCGACCTTTGACCCGCTAAAGCAGCGTGCAGCCACCGCAGCCAGCAAGGACCTTGGCCTCGTGGGTTTCCTTGTTGACCCGGCCGGAGTGCCGAAGCTGCTCTTTCTTCAGGGCGCTGTCGCCACGCCCCTCCTCAAGAGTGGCCCAGATGCTGCTCGCACGGTCGTCCCCCACATACTTCTCGACCGTGGCGCCGTTGTGCAACCGGCTTAGTTCGGCCGTCCATTCGGCGTAGCTGCCGATAAATATCTGCGGCTTCTCATCGTCACGCCCGGGCTTGTAGAACTGGCCGATGGTGGAATCCACCATCACCGGACTTTCTTCATCGGACCACCTGAGACTTACGGCCTTGTGGTCCTGGTGGCAGCCCTTGATCATGACCGTCTTCAAGGAGGCCACTGGAATGGCATCGGGATACAGGCGGACAACCGTCTCCTGAAGCCGGCGCGACATGGCATCGCACGATCCCGGCTCATTGCTGATACAGCGCGTCGCCCAGGTACGCAGCTTCTCGTCACTCGATCGAGGCATGTCGCTCTCCACGTGCGCAAGGAAGCGGCATCGTACTCCCACGGTCCAGGAACTGCGGCAAGCGAGCTGCCATGGCCGATGGCTGCCGGGGTACCGCCAGACGAATACTTCAGGCCGTCGGCATGCCACCTGAATCTGCTGCCCTGATTGAAAACAGATGCCGGCCGCCATGCACGTTTGAGACAATCCAACATCGGGGCGACCGACAGCCCACGCGGTTCACATGCCAGGGGAGTCGCATATGGAAATGCCCATCGTCGCATCGCGCGTGGTCGCCGAGATCTATCGCGGCATCGAATTTCCGGACGACTGGATCGACAAGCCGGATGTCCTGAACCTCGGCATGGCTCGCGACCTGCTGGTGTCGGTGGCGGCGATGTTCGATGGCGACCTCAAGCCCATCGCGCTGTGCTGGCGTGTCGAGGGTCGCGCAGAGCGGTTCGTGCATGCTCGACCGAACGACCCGGGCGGCAGTTCGCTGCTCGACGAACTGCATCGTGACCTGAGCGACGAGAGCTTGCAGCTTGGTCCAGCCGACCTGCTGGCGACCATGCTCTGGGCACCTGACGAACTTCGGCCCGAGCAAGGTCGGCCGGTTCACCGAATCGTATTCTCCGCGAGAGGAGGGATAGCCGGCTGGAACATCCCTGCACGCAGCTTGGTCGCCAAGGCCGGCGATTTGCTGTTCATCACACGCCGTACAGATGAAGGCCTGGCTTTTCCCATGCCCACGGACACCGAGGAAATGCATCGGCGCTTGGGATCGGGCGATCCGAAAGTACTGATCCTTATGCCTGGCGGCGTCCCTGCCACAACCGATACCCATATCGGCCGCAAGATGGCGTTGCTGTTCGGCGGCCTCATTGTGCTCGGGATACTGATAAGCGTGCTTCTGCTTGGCCAAGGTTGAGGCAGCCAGCCAAAAACTCTGCTTGCACCCTGCGACTCGGCCAGCGCCGGCCAGTGATTGGTTCAAAGACGCTGTCAGCTTTGTGGTTTTGCGGACCTAGACATCGTCCAGGAACGTCGCCGACGGGACGAAAAACAGCGTGCCGGTGACAGCCTTGCTGAAGTCCAGCAGGCGATCGTAGTTGCCCGGCGGATTGCCGACGAACATGTTGTCGAGCATCTGCTCGATCCGGTCCGGGGATCGCGCATAGCCGATGAAATAGGTGCCGAACTCGCCCTTGCTGGCGTCGCCGAACGGCATGTTGTCGCGCACGATCTGCAGCTGCTTGCCATCCTTCTCGATGTTGGTCAGGACATTGTGCGCGTAGGGGGCTTTCGCGGCATCGGCCTGTTCGATATCCGAGAGTTTCGCCCTGCCGATGATGTTTTCCTGCTGCTCGACGGGCACCGTGTTCCACGCCTTCAGGTCGTGCAGATACTTCTGCACGATGACGTAGCTTCCGCCAGCGAAGGTGGGGTCCTCGTCGCCGATGATCGCCGCGTCGATGGCATCCTGGTCCACGGGATTCTCGGTTCCGTCGACAAAGCCGAGCAGATCGCGCGCGTCGAAGTATTTGAAGCCATGCACTTCGTCCGCCGTTGCCACGGCGTCGCCGAGGCGGGACAGGATCTGCGCCGCCAGCTCGAAGCACAGGTCCATGCGCATGGCGCGGATATGGAAGAGCATGTCCCCCGGCGTGGAGACGGCACGGTGCCGTCCCTCGATCTCGCGGAACGGATGCAAACCGCCAGGCCTCGGCTTCCCGAAAAGTCGATCCCACGCATCCGACCCGAAACCCATGACGCAGGTCAGGCGGCCATCGGGGTCGCGAAAACCCACCCCGCGCAAGAGAGAAGCCAGATCGCCACAAAGTGCCCGCACCGTCTCTTCATGTCGAGGGTCGGAATCCACGGTCACCACGAGAAAAATGGCGGCACTCGTAAGCTTGGCGACTACCGGCTGCGGAATGACGGAAGACACGATCCACCCCCCTCGGGATTTGTTTTTTCCAGTATGCCCGGGGCTCGACGGATTTCCAAAACAAGCCGACGCCCGGCTCCTGAAATAAGACAGCAGCGTGGCCAGACGTGCCAAACTCCTGCGTGGATCACCGCAAAACGACGCGCATGAAAACAATCGCCCGGGTCGTACTCTCCATCCTGTCCGCACTGCTGCTTGCAGTGTCCATCTTCTACCTGTGGAGACGGCCGGATCGGGCCATCCGGGTCGCCACGGCCAATGTCGCGCAGACGCTATGCGTCGGGGTGTTTGTCGACGGACTGGCACCCGAACGGGTTTTTGCCGAAAGCATTGCACCACTGAAAGGCATGCGCATCCTATTGCCACGGTTGCACCATGACATCGACAGAGCCGGCCGCAAGGTGACTGCCCAATGGCTGGGCCACTTCGCCAGCACGGTGACCTACTACCCGGCTTATGGCTGTGCGCTGCCGCTGCTTGCGCCGGATGCCGCCACCCTGCGGGCGGCGCAGGAAATGGCAACACCCGCGACAGCACCCGATGCGCCAGTCACCAGCGAGGATCCCGCCATCGTCAACGCGCTGGGGCGCGCTTTTGCGGAGCCTGCCGATGGCCCGCGGCGCAACGTGCATGCCATCGTGGTGATGCATGACGGCAGGATCATCGCCGAACGCTATGCCGACGGGTTCGATCCAGACACCCCGCAACTCGGGTATTCGGTCAGCAAGTCGGTGGTGAACGCCCTGTTCGGCATCCTGGTGCAACAAGGCAGGCTCAGCATGGACATGCCCGCAGCGGTACCGGGCTGGCAGTCGCCCGGCGATCCTCGCCATCGGATCACCCTGGATCAATTGTCGCGGATGGTCTCGGGGCTGGCCCTCGCCGAGGACGACAGCGGTTTCGACCCGGTATCCACCATGCTGTTCCTGAAGAAGGACATGGCCGCGTACGCCGCGCACGCTTCGCCCAGGATCCCGCCCGGACAGCAATGGGAGTACACCAGCGGCAATACGCTGATCCTCGCGGGCATCCTGCGCGACACGATCGGCGGTGGCGCACCCGGCCTGATCCGCTTCGCGCATCGGGAATTGTTCGACCCGCTCGGCATGCGCCATGTGCTGATGGAATTCGATGGCGCACAAACCCTGGTCGGTTCCACCCGCATCTATGCATCGGCACGCGACTGGGCGCGCTTCGGCCAGCTGTATCTGGACGATGGCATGGCCGGCGGACGGCGCATCCTGCCCGAGGGATGGAGCGCCTATGTCAGCCGGCAGACCCTGCACAGCATCTACGGCTCCGGCTTCTGGACGAATACCGGCACCTCGTCCGACGGCAGCCACATCATTGCCGGCATGCCGGGCGATGCGTACTTCGCCTCAGGGCTGAACGGACAGCGCATTGTCATCGTGCCGTCCAAACGCCTGGTCATCGTGCGCCTGGGCTCCACCGTCGATCCGCCCAATTTCGACATGCGGGGCCTGGTCCACCTGGTGAACGACGTGGCCGCAACCGTGCATTGAATCCTGCGCGCGAGATCGCCGCAAAACATCCTGACCTGCCGTCCATGAAATCCGCCGCGCCCTCGAGTCCCAGAGGGCGCGAAGCGCCGTTCGCCCGCCGGACCCAGCCCGCCGGTCTTGATTTCATTTCCGCATGAAAAAACTTTCATGCACCACCCATGCTGCAACGCGTCATGCAGGCTTAGAATAGGCGTGCTCGTGCGTCCCCACACGAGACTGCCCGTTGTTCCACTCCCCCGATTTGTCCATGACCGATGCCTCCTGCGTTCCCGTCCCGGCGGAAGACCCCCGCCGCGGGGTGATGCTGCCGATACTCAGCACTGTCGCCTTCACCTTCGCCACTTACCTGACCATCGGCCTCTCGCTGGCGGTGTTGCCGGGCTTTGTGCACGGCAACCTCGGCTTCAGTGCGATGCTGGCCGGCTTGGCCATCAGCGTGCAGTACGTGGCAACGCTGATCAGCCGCCCACATGCCGGACGCATGGCCGACACCCTGGGCCCCAAGCGCACCGTGCTGACCGGGTTGACGATGTCTGCCGTCAGTGGCGCATTGCTGTGGCTGGGTGCGCTGGCCCCCGGCCAGCCCGTGCTCAGCCTCGGCCTGATCCTGGCCGCACGCCTGGCGCTGGGGTGCGCCGAAAGCTGCGTCGGCACCGGTTCCATCGCCTGGGGCATGGGCCAGGTCGGACATCGGCACACGGCACGGGTGATTTCGTGGAACGGCGTGGCCACCTACGGCGCACTTGCTGCCGGGGCACCGCTCGGCGTGATGATCCAGCACCGCTTCGGCTTCGCGGCCATCGGCGTGGCCAGCCTGATCTTGATGCTTGCAGCACTGCCGCTGGCGCGGCTCAAGCGCGCTACCACGGTGGCCGGCGGTGAACGTTCGCCCTTCCGTACCGTTGCCGCCCGCGTGGTGCCTTACGGCATCGGGCTTGCGCTGGGCTCGATCGGCTTCGGCTGCATTGCCACCTTCATCACCCTGCTCTACGCCGAGCATGACTGGAACGGCGCTGCGCTGACGCTGAGCGTGTTCGGCGTGATGTTTGTCGGCGTACGCTTCGTGTTCGGTCGCACCATCAACTGGCTGGGCGGCTACCGGGTGGCGATGGCCTCGCTCGCCATCGAGGCGATCGGGTTGGTGACGCTTTGGCTGGCAAGCGATGCGCGGATGGCAGGCGTAGGCGCCGCCGTCGCCGGGCTGGGCTTCTCGCTGGTGTTCCCGGCGCTCGGCGTGGAGGCTGTCCATCGCGTGCCGGAACATAGCCGCGGCAGCGCGCTCGGCGTGTTCTCCGTGTTTCTCGATGTGGCCATGGCCATCGCCGGCCCGATCGGTGGCTGGATCGCCGGCGGCGGAAGCTTCAACGCCATCTATGGCTATGCCGCCGTGGCTGCCGCGCTCGCTGTCATGCTCATCTTGCTGCTGCAGGCCCGGGCCGTGCCCGCGAACAGCGGCTGATCATCACGATCGACGATTACCCCCGAGGCCGTGCAGAAACATGTGACGGCGTTATCGAAAAATTGCACCTCCTGAAGAGCGTGAGTTAAGGTTGTCGCGAGGGCGGCTTGCTCACGGCATCGTCCGAATATCACTCGATAAAGGCAGTACACAATCATGCGACGTTTGGCTTTGCTTGCTCTTCTTGCCGTTTCTGCGGTCTGCCTGGGACAGGGAGCGGCGGCTCAAGATGGAAAGGCTCCTCAGGCTGCAAGCAGCACCGCCACCGACATCATGAAGATGTCCCCGCAACAGCAGCAGCAATTCCGTTGCGAGCAGACCAGGGAGCAGATCCAGCAGCAGCTCAGCAACAAGGTAAAAAGCCCTTCCGATGAGGCCAACCTGAAATCGCTGCGGGAAAGCGAAAGGATCAGCTGCGCTCCTCCGCTGGTATCGCCACCTGCCTCGGCAGCCGCCATGCCAGCCAAGTATCCCGCGCAGGCCATGCGCCAGCACCATCAGGGCGTCGTGATCGTGCAAGTGGAGCTTGCTGCCGACGGCTCGGTTACCGGCGACAGCGTTTATCAATCCAGCGGCTTCCTTGATCTGGATCGCTCCGCCATGGAAGCCGTGCGCGGCTGGCATTTCGACACCCGGCTCGGTCTCTCGCTGAGGGTTCCGGTGCGCTTCAACCTGGCCAATTGATTGGAAAGCACGCGCAGGAAACCTTGGCGCCGCCGCAGAGACTGTGGATGCCGACGACAAGGCAGCCAAGCCGGCCCACCCGGCCTTGCCGATGCCGGCGTCGCTTTTCGGTTCGCCCATAGCAGATAAGAGATCGCCCCGGCTCTTTTCATCAAGGGCGCAATGAAGCCACGGCCGCGCGGGCGATATCCGCAAACAACGCGTCACGTTGCGCCTGCGAAGCCGGCGAATCGGTCAGGAAGGCCGCAACGATCACCGTGTGGCCATCCGGCCCGGTGAAAATGCCGATGTCGTTGAATGCGGCCGTCCTGCCGTCCAGCGAATCGGAGGTGCCTGTCTTGTCGGCGAAACGAACCCCGTGCGGCCCCCCTGCCCTCAGACGATTGGGAATGGTTTGTGCGGCCATCAGGTCGAGCAGGTGCTGCGTGGAAGCCGGCGTCAGCAGTTCGTTGCCCTGGAGCTTGCGCAGAAACGAGACTGCGGCATCCGGCGTACTTCGATTGGTCGGCGCGGCAAGAAAAGCCTTGAAGCCGCGACGATGGCGTTCGAGCGACGCCTGTGCGGATTCCTTCGCTGACACCTCCTGCCCGGGCTTCAGATCCTGAAACATCCGCCCCACGCCAGCCTCGTCCAGATCCACACGCATGCCAGCGATACCGTGCGCGCGCAGGAACGCGGTCACCACCTGCGGACCACCGACGAGCTTCAGCAACGCATCCACGGCGGTGTTGTCGCTTTCGCTGACCGCGGCCTGCAACAGCTGTTCGACCGTGAACGTCATCCGCTCGCCGCGGAAATGTGCCCCGATGGATGGCACGGCCGAGCCGTTCAGCACGTCCGCACGAGTCACAATCACCTGCTGTTGCAGCGAGAGCTTGCCTGCATCGATTCGTGAGAGTACCGCGGCAGCCACCGGTGCCTTGAATACGCTCATCATCGGAAAGGCCTGGCCGGCATTCACGCCGGCTTCGACGCCGCTTTGCAAATCGAGTACGGCGACACCCAGTGTTCCGGGACGCGCCCGTTGCGCCAGCGCAGCAAGTGTCCGCTGCAGCCGGGCATCCTGCGTTTTCGTCGCGGAAACCTCCAGCGCATTCACTGACGGCGCCATGCCGGCGAACGACAACGCAAACACCGCCGCGGCGACGGTGTAGCGACGAGTACGTGAACGATCCATGGGGCGCTTCCTTGTCGAAGGGGTAACCAACCGTAATCTGGCACACGTTTGTGGCGAAGCCGTGGCCTGTCGCTGGCCTGGCCTGGGCGTCCTGCCTCGCGTTCTCACCGGCGCCGATACATCAAGTCACCTGCTGCGGGCGGCTCCGACCGAATGAGTTTCAGGCCCATGTCGATCCTGCGTGCACTCGTTCGTCACATGCAGGAAGGTGACCATATCGGTTCCCGCCCAGGAGACTGCCATGTCCTACATCGATGGTTTCGTGATCGCCGTACCCAACGCCAACCGCGAGCAGTTCATTGCGCATGCCAGCACCTTCGACGTCATTTTCATGGAGTACGGCGCCATCCGGGTGGTGGAGTGCTGGGGCGACAACGTACCCGATGGCAAGCTCACCGATTTCCGCCGCGCCGTGCAGGCTGAGAAAGACGAGTCCGTGGTGTTCTCCTGGATCGAATGGCCCGACAAGGCCACCCATGATGCCGGCATGGAGAAATTCATGAAGGATCCGCGCATGGCGGCCGCGAGCGCCTGCCCGTTCGACGGCAAGCGCATGATCTTCGGCGGTTTCGTGCCGGTGGTCAGCCTGCCGGCATAGCCATGGCAAGCTGGTTCTCACTCTACCCACACGCCCTGCAAGACAAGGGCTGATCCTCTGCAATGGAAACCATCATGGCCACCAACACCGTGCGTCTCCACCGCGTGCTGCGCGCCCCGGCCGAGCGGGTCTACCGCGCCTTCCTCGACGCCGAGGCGATCGCCAAGTGGCTGCCGCCGAACGGCTTCACCTGCAAGGTGCACCAGCTCGACGCACGCGTCGGCGGCAGCTACCGGATGTCGTTCACCAACTTCTCCACCGGCAACGGCCACAGCTTCGGCGGCACCTACCGCGAGCTCGTGCCGGGCGTGCGCATCCAGTACACCGGCCGCTTCGAAGACCCCAACCTGCCCGGCGAAATGACCACCACCATCGCCCTGCGTGCCGTATCCTGCGGCACCGAATTGCAGGTGGTGCAGGAAGGCCTGCCCGAAATGATTCCGGTCGAGCTGTGCTACATGGGCTGGCAGGAGTCGCTGGTGCTGCTCGGCAAGCTGGTGGGCGTCGACATTCCGGATTGACCGGCACTGCGTCGATCAGCTTTGTGGCTTGCCGTCGCGACGGATCCACTTGACACATGCCGAAACGTTGGGAGGAATGCGTCGCTCCCGCCCACCTGTGGCTACACTGCATTTTCCGAAGAATGCGAGGATCACGCGATGCGCTGCCCACGGATCGTCCGCGGAACAACGCTTGCCATCGGCGTGCTGACAGGCTCGTTCGCCATCGCCAGTACAATGCCGCGACAGACCGGACCGCAACCCGACGCCACGGCAGCCGCGACCGCATGGCGAATGGGCGCCATCGAGTCGCTCGCCACGCAGCAGGACGCCGACGCCCTGATCACCGCCGCCGCGCTTGCGCAGAGCCTGCCGGGCGATCCGGGCAAAGCGCTGGGCCTGCTGGATCGCGCCACCGCCATTGCGCCCCAGGCCGCGGATATCGGTCTGCTCGATGTGATCCGCTGCAGCAATCAACCCGGTTGCGACGCGCTGAAGCGGGAAACCCGCGTACGCGGCATCGATCCCCACAATGCCGATGTGTGGATGGCCGCGTTGCATGACGCCTCCACTCATGCGGATCAGGCGCGCATCGACGAAGCGCTGTCGAACATGGCGCACTCCACCTATTTCAATGTCTATTTCGTGTCCCTCGGACGACGCTTCATCGCCGGATTGAATCGTGTCCCCACGCCACCGGGCGATCCGGCAGACCATGCCGGCACGCCCGCTGCGCAACGGCAGATACGCGCGATGAGCATCGTCGCCGCGCTGGCCATGCCGGCATTGCAGGATCTGATGCATGCCTGCAAACCAGGCTCAGCGGCCGGCGATGGCCGCCGCAAGACTTGCCGCGATATCGCAAGCTCGATGGAGCATGGCGACAGCATGCTGGCGAACCTGATCGGCCTGCGGCTGCATGAATGGACTGCACGCGATGCCGGCGACCTTGCCGATGCCGTGGCGCAGCGCCGCCGCCTGCAGTGGCGGATGAATCAGCTGAACGCGATCGCGGGAACTCCGGCGTTGCCGCCAATGAAAGAGATTGCCACCATGCTGGCGCATGAGCGCGAAGTCGACGGCATCGATGCGATGCTCGCCCACGCCGGCAGGCCGCTCGATCCGCCGGCAGACTGGCAGCCACCACAACCGCAAGGTTCACGCCCTCCATCCAGTCCGTGAACTCGCGACGGCCAGAACCAAAGAGCGCCAAGGCATCGCCGGCCATGGAAGATGGTTCTGGCCCGAATGGCGCCTACAAGGCACAAAGCCGCCGCTGTCACGCGCAGGCAACCATCGTCGCCAGCCCGGCGAGCGCATCCTTGTCGAGGCCGATCGTCGTGGCCGCCAGATTCTCGCGCAAGTGCGCCACGGAGGAGGTACCCGGGATCAGCAGGATGTTGGGCGCGCGCACCAGCAGCCATGCCAGCGCCACCTGCATCGGCGTGGCGCCCAGCCGGCGCGCCACGTCGGACAAGGTATCCGATTGCAGCGGGGTGAAGCCGCCGAGCGGGAAGAACGGCACGTAGGCGATGCCGTGGCGGCCAAGCTCGTCGATCAAGGCGTCATCCGCGCGGTGCGCGAGGTTGTAATGGTTCTGCACGCAGACCACCTCGGCGATGCCGCGCGCCTCGGCCACCTGCGTCGCGGTGACGTTGCTCAGGCCCAGGTGCCGAATCAGGCCGCGCTGCTGCAGTTCCGCCAGCGCGGTGAACTGCGCCTCGATCGAGCCTTCGGCCGGCGCGTGCACGTCGCCCATCACGCGCAGGTTCACCACGTCCAGCGCATCCACGCCGAGGTTGCGCAGGTTGTCGTGCACTGCCGCCGTCAATTCGGCCGGACTCTGCGCCGGATTCCACGAGGCGTCGGCACCGCGCGTCGCGCCCACCTTGGTGACGATCACCAACTGGTCCGGATACGGGTGCAGCGCCTCGCGGATCAACTGGTTGGTCACGTGCGGACCATAGAAGTCGCTGGTGTCGATGTGATTCACGCCGCTCGCCACCGCCTCGCGCAGCACCGCCAGCGCGGCGGCGCGGTCCCTCGGCGGCCCGAACACGCCGGGGCCGGCCAGTTGCATGGCGCCGTAGCCCATGCGGTTCACCGCGCGACCACCCAGGGCAAACGTGCCCGCCTTCTTCAAGTTGCTCATGTCGTTCTCCAGGCAAGAAGCGGCTGGCATGCCGTCATGCATGCACTGTACGCACATGCCGGTTGCCTGATAATCCGATGCAATCGGCACGGGCCGTACGGAATTTCGAACAATGGATACAGAGCTGCGGGATCTGTTTGCGTTCCTGGCCGTGGTGCGCGCCGGAGGCTTCCGCGAGGGCGCGCGCGCCAGCGGGATGTCGGCCTCGCGACTGAGCGAGAGCGTGCAGCGCCTGGAAACCCGGCTGGGTGTACGGCTGCTCCATCGCACCACGCGCAGCGTTTCGCCCACCGAGGCCGGCGCACGGCTGGCCGAACGGCTGTTCCCCGCGCTGGGCGAAGTGGAAGCGGCGCTCGACGTGGTCAACCACGACCGCGACCGGCCGGCCGGTACGCTCAAGCTCAACGTACCGGCCACCGCGGCACGGCTGGTGCTGCCGGCGATCGTGACGCCGTTCCTGAAAAGCTATCCCGACATCCGCCTGGATGTCGTCGTCGAAGACAGCTTCGTGGACGTGCTTGCCGCCGGTTGCGACGCCGGCATCCGCTACGACGAGCGGCTGGAGCAGGACATGATCGCCGTACCGATCGGGCCGCGCATACAGCGCATGGCCACGGCCGCCGCGCCGGCGTATCTCGATGCGCGGGGCCGGCCGCAGCACCCGCGCGACCTGCTCGCCCACGCCTGCCTGCGCGGGCAGTTCGCCAGCGGCGTCATTCCCACCTGGGAATTCGAGCGCACTGGCGAGATCGTGCGCGTCGATCCCACCGGCCCACTGCTGGTGCGCCTCGGCGCAGCGGTGGATTTGGCGGTGGCTGCGGCCGTCGAGGGCCTCGGCATCATCCATCTGTTCGAAGCGTGGTTGCAGCCGCACTTCGACAGCGGCGCGCTCGAACCCGTGCTCGAGCCCTGGTGGCAGAACTTTACCGGCCCGTACCTGTACTACTCCGGCCGCCGCCACCTGCCTGCGCCGCTGCGGGCGTTCGTGGACTTCGTGAAGGCGACGGGAGGAGATGGAAGTTGAGGTGGCTCGACTGCATCCGCTTGGTCGAACGACATTCCTAGTTGGCGCGTGCCGCATGCATGCGGCGGATGCGCACCATGCTGCCGCCTTCATAGGTCACCACATAGGTGGAGCCTTCATGCGTCTGCTGCGCCACCTTCACGGGGTCGGCCCCGACGGCTTTCTGCACAGCGTCCTGATGATAGGCAGCCAGATCGCCATTCGGAATCAGCACCAGCGGCGGGCTGATCTGCTGGAAGCTGGTGAAGTGGCCACCACACTTGGTCGTATCGGGCTCGAACCTGAGCCAGTCTTGGCCACAGCTCGCGCCGGAGACTTCCGGCAAGCGCTTGAGCCAGATGAAATACTTGTTCTCGTGGGTAATCCAGACCCGATTGCGCCGGGTATCGTCACCGCCGATATCGTTCGAGTTCCAGAAGCGGACGATCGAAGCCTCGTGGCAGTCGGCCGTGGCACACTCCTGCAGCACCAGATACTCGTCGTCCTGCAGATGGATCGGCTCGATGCTGAGGATGTCGTCCTTCACCAGCGCCTGCGCGGGGAACACCACCGAAGGCATGCGCGGATCGACCTTGAAGTCGCCGGAGATCAGATAGCCGCCATGCTGCGATGAATACTCTGGCGCGGTGACCTTGACCGCGGGCAACGTGGTTTGCGCCGAGGCGACGAGACTCGCCAAGGCCAGGCTGCCTAGCCATAGGGTGCATGCCGACTTCATCGGGCCTCCTGACCATGGACGAAACAGTCGCCGCCACAGCACATGGCGGCGGACAGCATTGCGGTCGTAGTAAATACCGATTGTTGCAGCTTGTCCAAGAAAGGCCGGCCGCCCCATATCGGGCAACGCGCAAGCGTTTCTTTGATGCTGGACGCAACACGAGCGATCTTGCGAAAAGCATTCCAATACATGCCTTCCGTTTTCGTCAACGCCGCTGGACACCGGGCCTTCAGCATGTCGACACAGATCCCGAACGAAGCGACGAATACCGTCTGCAGCAACACAGCTTCGCTGGAGGTGGAAATCGGCACGGCCTGATGCACGATGGCGCGCACTTCCGCGCCGCGGTCAAAACGAAGACTGCAAACCGACGAAGCATTCAGGCTGAATCCCCTCGCTGGAGTTCTGTCGAAGGGCTGCCGCTAGGCGGCCAAAGGCGAGGGCTTGGCGTGCGGGAGACCGCCCATGCCGAGCAACGTGGCTTCGACCGCTTCATCCCATGGCGTATGCGGTTCATATCCCAACACGGCGTACAACTTCGCGTTGTCCATTTGCACCGGCGTGCGCCACAGGTAGCGCATCTCGCGCATTTCCCGAAAGGTCGCGACAAAGGGCGAGAGCAGCGTCAGCAGCCACCAGGGGAAGGCGACGACGCGCGGCTCACTGCCGGTGTGACGGCCCATCACGCGGCGGATCGCCGCGCTCATCTGTGTTCCATCGGCATCCCAGTGACCGGCCATGTGGAAACTGGCGAAAGCGTCCAGCCTCTCGCGGCGCGCCAGCAGCTCGACCATGGTGCGCGCGACGTCCGGCAGATACGACCATTGATGGCCGATGCCGCGGCCGCCTGGATAGCTCACCGTCCTGATCGGCTTCGTGGGCTTCACCAGCCCCTGCGAGAACCAGCTGTTGCCGGTTTTCGGGCCAAAGAAGTCGCCGGCCCGCACGATCAGCACGCGTGCACCGCCGCGGCTCGCATCGAGCAAATGCCGTTCCATCTCCACCCGAATGGCGCCCTTGCGGGTGACCGGGTGTTGCGGCGAGTTTTCGGTCAATACCGGCAAGGCATCCGGGCCGTAGTTGTAGACCGTGCCGGGAAACACGATCGTCGCGCCCTGGGCGATCGCGGCGGCGATGGTGTTGTCCAGCATCGGCAGCACGAGCTCCGACCACTGGCGATAGCCGGGCGGATTGACCGCGTGGACGATGACCGCGCAGCCCTGCGCGGCCTCCAGCACGTCCTGCCGGTTCATCGCGTCCCCGGACAGCCAGGTGATGCCGTCCTTGCGCTCGACCGGCCTGGCCGCACCCCGTTTCAGCGCCCGCACCTGCCAGCCCGCATCGCGCAGCTGCCGCGCGACTTCGCCACCGATGCCACCGCTGGCGCCCAGAACCAGAGCGTTGTTGTTGCTCGCCATGACCTTATCCTCACCGTGGTTGGTGGGGAAATTCTGGGTCGCGGATCGTTACCATGGAATTGCCCAGCATGAGCTACCTGCTATACATTTATGCATGAACACGACGATCGGCTGGGAGTTCTATCGTTCCTTCCTGGGCGTACTCAAGGAAGGCTCGCTGTCCGGCGCTGCACGCGCATTGGGCATCACACAGCCCACGGCAGGACGGCACATCGCCGCACTGGAACAAGCCCTGGGCGTGGCCTTGTTCACGCGCTCGCAAGTTGGGCTGATGCCCACCGAGATCGCGTTGGCATTGCGCCCGTATGCCGAAGCGATGGAAAGCACCGCCGCATCGCTGGAACGCACTGCCAGCAGTCACGGCGAAGGCGTGCGCGGCGTGGTCCGCGTGTCGGCCAGTGACGTGATCGGCGTGGAGGTATTGCCGCCTGTCATTGCGCGACTGCGCGACCGGCATCCCGATCTGAAGGTCGAGCTCGTCTTGACCGATCGGATACATGACCTGTTGCGACGCGAAGCGGACATTGCCGTGCGCATGATGCGCCCGGATCAGGGGCAGCTGGTCGCGCGACGTATCGGACAGATTGAACTCGGCTTGCATGCACGCAAGGACTACCTGGCTCGCCATGGCGAGCCGCGCACCGTCGCTGAGCTGGCGAGCCATTCGGTCATCGGCTACGACCAGCCATCGGCCTTTGTCCGCAAGACCGAAAAGTCGGTGCATGGCTTCAGCCGCGACATGTTCTCCTTGCGCACCGACAACAATCTCGCGCAGCTGGCCTTGATCCGCGGTGGTGCCGGCATCGGCTTCTGCCAGGTACCTATCGCCAGGCGGGATGACTCCCTGGCACGCGTGCTGGCCAGGAAGTTTTCGCTGCAACTCGAGACCTGGGTCACCATGCATGAGGACCTGCGCAACAGTCCCCGCTGTCGCACCACCTTTGATGCCTTGGTCGAGGGGCTGCAGCAATATGTCGCTTAGGGATGGTCGAATAACTCGTCATCCCGGCGAAAGCTCGGATCCAGTGCCGTTGCAAGTCACTGAAGACGCCGGATTCCAGCTTTCGCTGGAATGACGGGCAAAGGCTTATTCAGACCATCCTTAGGGCTTGTTTGCAAACCAAAGGAGGCAGACCCTCGGTCTGCATGTCGAACTGCGCATCCCTCGTTCGCCGAAGTAGATGAAAGGCACCCTGCCCGTCCTGAACCAGGAGAACCCACATGGCCAGCAAGAACACGATCTGCCTTTGGTATGACGGCGCCGCCCTGGATGCCGCGACGTTCTACGCCGAGACGTTCCCGGATAGCGCCGTGGGTGCCGTCTATCATGCGCCGGGTGAATATCCCGCCGGCAAGCAGGGCGATGTGCTGACGGTCGAGTTCACCGTCATGGGCATCCCGTGCCTGGGATTGAACGGCGGCCCCACGTTCCGGCACAGCGAGGCGTTCTCGTTCCAGGTAGCCACCGACGACCAGGCCGAAACCGACCGCCTGTGAAACGCGATCGTCGGCAACGGCGGCCAGGCCAGCGCCTGCGGCTGGTGCAAGGACAAGTGGGGGCTGTCGTGGCAGATCACCCCGCGTGTGCTGATGGACGCGATCGGCGATCCTGATCCCGCCGCCGCCAAGCGCGCGTTCGACGCCATGATGGAAATGACGAAGATCGACATCGCCGCGATCGAGGCCGCGCGGCATGGCTGACGGTGGCAGCGCTCTGCCACTGCGGCCACGCATGGGTCGTCATGGGTCACCGGGACGCTGCGACCGAGAATCAACAAGGGCACAGTGCACGCGGTCGCCGGAAAATGCCTCCCATCCAAGCACTCCACACGACCAGCCATGACCAGCTCCTGCATCGATCCAGCGCTCGTTTTCGCCTGGCAAACAGCACATTCCGTCGCGCGGGGATCCCCGCTCCCTGTTCACGACCGCGGGGGCATCCGGGTGGATACCCACTCGGAAAAGGAACTGAAACGCTGGGTATTTCCAAGGCCATGCGATGGGTTGCGCGCGGTCGCACGGGACATTGCGGCTCCCCGACACTTCTTGAAGCTGTGCGGCTCCAACGAAGAGCTGCGAAGTGCACTACCCGCCCGCTGGGAGATCCAGCCAGAAAACTATTTCATGATGGCGGCAGCGACCATCCTGGATACAAGGCCCTTGCCGCACGGATACAGGATGGAGCTCGATCGGACCGGGCCCGTCGCTCGGGCACGCATCATCGCCCCGGATGGCGATCTGGCCGCAAGCGGATGCGCGGCGGAAGCGGCTGACGTCTTCATTTATGACCGCATCGAAACGGCGCAGGATCACCGGCGAAAGGGATTGGGCATCGCGGTGATGGTCGCTCTTGGGGCTGCGAGGAAATCTCTCACAAACCCGCAGCTTCTGGTCGCGACGGGAGACGGCCGCAGCCTCTATGCGAGCCTTGGCTGGTCGGTAATCGCGCCATTCGCCACCGCAACCATTCCGGAAAGTTGAGCCTGTACGCGGATCGATCCCGCACTCCGGCCACGCTCACTGCCAGCAAGTGCGTTGGACTTGCTCCGTATCGCCAACCAGCCGACCCTCCGACTGAAGGTCGCTGGTCGGCCCCTGGCGCCCCGCGCCAAACGACAAGTTCGCGTGTCTCTATCCCGGATTGACTTTGGCACCCGACACCAGTCGCGCGCCCAGCGCCACCAGCGGTGCAAGCGTGACAAGGAATGTCAGGTGGTACCAAACCGGAAACTTGTTCCAGATGTGGATGTGGTCCGGCACAAACAGCGCGAGCATCACCAATCCGACGATCCATGGCGCCACGCTTGATCGCGTGATGGTACGTACCAGCGCACCGGCGGCGAGGGACGAGAGCGCCCCGATCGAAAGACGCGCGATTTTCATGCCGAGCGTGAACAGCATCGCCGGCTCGGCCTGCACATAGCCCGGTAGCCGGACCTCGCCGCCCATGTCGCGCGTTGAAGCGCGGCCAGCGTGCTTTCGCTGTTCCATGGGCGGTGCTCACCAGCAGGCAGCCGAGCGGATGACAAAGGCTCGCTTTGGATCGTGGGTTCAACGGATCCCCATAGCGGGCAGAATCGACATTCCATAGCCGAGCGTTCGACGATAGCGACTCCGCCACCCAAACATCGCCCGAGGACCTGCATGGCAAAGATCGTTATCTACGGCGCTGGCTCGATTGGCTGCTATGTCGGCGGACGCCTGCTTGCCGGAGGTAGCGATGTCAGTTTCATCGGGCGCGCGCGCGTCGCCGAGCAGTTGCGCCATCGAGGCCTCACGCTGTCACGGCACGACGAAAGCCGCTGGCATGTGCCCCCGCAGCAGATCGAGGTATCGACCGACCCGGCGATGGCGGCCAGCGCGGATCTCGTGCTGGTAACCGTCAAGTCCACCGCAACCGCCACGGCAGCGGCCGAACTGGCGAACGTGCTTCGTCCCGGCACGATCGTCGTCAGCCTCCAGAACGGCATCGGCAACGCCGACGTGCTGCGCGCCGCGCTGCCGCAGAACACGGTGCTGGAGGGGATGGTGCCCTTCAATGTCGTCGAACGCGGCCCTGGCGCCTTTCACCAAGGCTCGGCGGGCGCGCTGGAGATCAGGCGTGCGCCGGCCATGCAGCCGTTCGTCGACGCGTTCGGCAAGGCGGGGCTGCCGCTGATCCAGCACGCCGACATGTTGCCGGTGCAGTGGGCGAAGCTGCTGCTCAATCTCAACAATGCCATCAACGCGCTGGCGAACCGGCCCTTGAAGGAGGAGCTATCGCAACGCGCCTACCGGACCTGCCTCGGCATGGCGCAGCAAGAAGCGCTGGCGCTTCTGCAGCGCGCCGGCATGCGACCCGCCAGGCTGACACCGCTTCCGGCCAGCTGGATACCGCATGTCCTCGGCCTGCCCGATGCATGGTTCGAGCGGCTGGGCCGCCGGATGCTGACCATCGATCCGCTCGCGCGCTCGTCCATGTCGGACGACCTGGCGGCGGGTCGTACCACGGAAATCGACTGGATCAACGGCGAAGTCGTGCGCCTCGCCCAGCGGCTTGGGCAAACCGCACCGGTGAACGAACGGCTATGCGAACTCGTGCGGCAAGCCGAGCGAGCCGACGTACGCCCTTCATGGTCGGGCGAAGCGCTGCTGGCGCAGATGCGGACCGCAGCCGGCGCCTCCTCGTAAGCGGGTCAGGCCGTAAGCGGGTCAGGCTGGACTTTCGCGCCAGGTCAACCTGCCTTTACCAAGTGAACCTGGACCCCGTTTTGGTTACACCACGATCACCAGCGATGGTCGACGCGCGCAATGGCCCATGCGCGGGTATGGATGGTTTGCCGGGAGGCGATGCCGATGAGCATAGTTCTTCATGACTTCGCTTTCTTGAGTACAGCCTCAAGCCGCCAGCCCTTTGCGCACCGTTTTCGCCGCCGCCACAGCAATCAGATCACCCGCATCGACATGTTGGGACAGGTACCGCTGCATGGCGGCGTACTCCTCCTGCGGGAGCTGGTCGTACACCTACCTTGCAAACACGGATGATTCGATGAATTCCTGCGTGACGGACTCCTTTCCGCGCCCGCAAACCATACGGCATTCGCGGGTTCGCTCACTCCACAGCCACCTCATAACTCCGCATCCGCATGCCGCATCACGCCGGCGCCTGCAAGCTCTCCGTCGCCAAGCGGAAATGTGTCTTGCGCGAGGAAAGGGCTCCGAGACTCCTGCCCCGTCTCCCGCTACTGATAGGTCGGGAGCTGCCGCACGATGGGCGACGTGCTGCCTGGGAGCGAATGCGCGGGCAGCGCGAGGTAGGTGGCCCGCTCTTCGCACACGCCGGGTTTCGTACCCTGCGGTGGCTCCAGTCTTTGCGCATTCACGTCGCCGATGATGTCGCGCAGCTTCATCACGTCGCGGACGATGGCATCGCCCATGATCGACAGCGTGAGGTCGGACAGCTCGGCGTGATCGCTGCAGGTCACCACATTGCCAAGGGCCCGCAGGCTGTCGAGCAGCAGGTTGATCTCGTCGAACTGATCCAGGCTGACGCCGAAGAGGCAGCGGTTGCCAGCCGCATCCCTTACCGGCTCGGCGATCTGAGGTGTTGCACCTTCCGTGCAAGCCTCCGCGTCCGCACCGGCCTCGCATGCTGCCGTCCGATCGCGACGCTCGGCCGGCCAGGAGAGTTCGTCCAGCACCTGCCCGATCTGCTCCTCCAGCAACTCCATGCAGATCGCCACCTCGCCCGGGCGAATCTCCGCATACCGCTCCTGATCCTCGTCCGGCCTGCGCGGCCGCGCGAGGTTGGTCAGGAACCCCACGTATTCGCGTAGCTGCTTCAGCCGCAGCTGGCTGTCCTCCGGCAGGAAATGGCCCGTCGTTTCCAGCTCACCCGCATCGACCGTCGACATGTTCGCCTCCTGTTCCGTGAAGTGCCCGTCCGTGGCATGACGGACGGGGTGTCGGGAGGATGGAAACCGCGCATAGCCGGCGAGCCTGGCGACGGCGGCAGCGATGCCATCCATGGTCGACATGGTGCAACTTAAAATTGGCCAAGTCAACAACTTGAAGTTGCATTCATGCGCGGACGGGTGCGCAACAATGCGTTGCATCCACTCGACGTCCCCGGCGTGGGCACGTGGCGACGATGCAACCACAGGAACCTGGATGACAGCACCCTACGAGGAGTTCGCGGAGCGCCTGCAGCAGACGCTGGACCGTGTCCGTTTCGTGCAAGGACGCGGAAGAACCGGCGCCCTCGCAGACCGCTACGCCGTGTCGCGTGAAACCGCCCGCAAATGGCTTGCCGGCCTGGCCCTGCCCGAACTTGCCCGCATCATCGAACTGGCGAAGGATTTCAACACCAGCTTCGAATGGCTCGCCACCGGCCGCGGCCATGCCCGCCTGGGGGTGGGGGAAAAATCCTCCGTCTACCAGCGCCTCAGCGACGACGAACTGCGCCTTCTCGACGCCTTCCGCAACCTGCCCGAGGCCAAGCGCAAGCTGCTGGTGGAATTTCTCTCCTAGTCCTGCCGACGCAACGAACGGGACGAAGTGAGCTGGCCCTGTCTTGAAATGACGAACGGCACTGGCCGTCCCTCGATCCAGACGCAACGCTGCTGGCTTGGCACAGGAGTCGCGACATGAATCCTTTCGCAGGGTGTTGGACGCTATGGCTGTTGATCTGGCTGGCCGCGGCGTTCCGCAACAAACGCACCGCGCGCCGCGAAAACCTGGCGTCGTGGGTCATGCACATGCTGCCTCTGGCGATCGCGGCGGCACTGCTTGCGGTCGACTGGACGCCGTGGCCGTTGCTGCAGCAGGAGGTCTTGCCTTATCGGGCGGCTTTCTACTGGATCGGCCTGGCGCTGACCTTCGGAGGCCTGGCCTTTACGGTGTGGGCACGTCTCCGCCTCGGCACGAACTGGAGCGGCTCGGTGCAGGTCAAGGCTGAACATGCGCTGGTGCGCAGCGGCCCGTACCGCTGGGTGCGTCACCCCATCTATACCGGCCTGCTGGCAGCCCTCCTCGGCACCGCGATTGCCATGGACCAGTGGCTCGGCCTGCTCGCGTTCGCGATCGTGCTGCCCGGCCTCCTGTACAAACTGCGCCTGGAGGAACGCTGGATGGTCGAGACCTTCGGCGAGGCCTACCGCGACTACCGCAAGCATTCCAAGGCGCTGATCCCGGGCATTCTTTGACAGGCCGGCCCTGGCGTCAGGTGCAATGCCTCGCCCGGATAGCCCTCCAAAATTGTCCGCGACACGAATGGCACTATCTTGGCCAGGGTACGACGCCGCAAAGACTCGGACGCCTTGTGCCACGAGCAAAGGGAACAGAGTTCGCTCGCAAGTAACGACCCCGCCATGCTGCCCCGGGAAGAACACTGCACAGCCGAGCCGACCTGTCCCGTACCCACGGACCAGCATGCGGCTCGATGCAGTTGGCTCGGGCGATAGGGTTGCGACGATTGCAGCGGTGGCGAAGCCGGCCACCTCGGGGAACAACAGCCGGTCCAGCCGATCACGAACCAGGCCCGCGAAGGTGGCGAACCCGAGTGCGACCACGACAAGCGCCGAAACTGCCGGTTTCCAATTCAAGACGATGTCCGCGACAGACCCGACGCATGACAATCGCACGACGCCCGCCGGTGAAGTCCGCTTGGAGGCGCCCTGAAAACGCGAAAGGCGGAGCGGGTCGAGCTATCCCCGCAGGTTTCAGATCCGGGTTTTGCCGTTGGGCACGGCTTATGCACACGAGAAAAATTTTCGCGGCGTCCAGTGATGCCTCAGCGCCATGTGAGCGTAGAGTTGCGCTTCTGTGCCAGTTGGGGTGGCGCAGCAACAGTAAGCCAACTTGAACATTCAAATGAGGGGATTCCAGATGAAGATCCTGACTTGTTGTGTGATGTCTGCGCTTGCACTGACGACGGCCGCGAGCACGCTCGCCGCGGAGGCCGACAAAGCGGTCGTCAACCGGGACTGGACCGACACGGTGGCACCGGCCCAGCAACAGGCCTATGAGGCCGGCCTGAAGGCCTACAACCAGTGTCTGCGCGACCATGGCGTCAAGTACAACCAGGCTACCGTCACGCATGAAACGGGCGACACCTACAAATACTCCACCGTCACCGGGCCGTACACCTGGGCCGATTTTGACGCGATGGACGCGGCGACCAAGCCGTGCGACACCACCTGGCGCACGCAAAGCAATCCGCACCTGTTGAGCGAGACCAGTGTCTTCATGGTGGACCAGCCCGAGCTGAGCCACATGCCCGCCGGCTGGGAGAAACAGGCGCCGCCAGCCCTCATCAACGTCATCTACGAGACGCTGAAACCGGGGCATGACGCCAGCGAAGCGTTCATTGCGGTGATCAAGAAAATCGCGGCGGCCGCCGAAAAATCGAAGTGGCCCTATTACTTCAGGGTGATGAAGGTGGACGGTGGCGACGAGGGCTCCCCGGATTACCTTGTGGTCTTGCCGGAAAAGAGCTGGGCGGACTACGGCGCCGACGCCAGTCCGTCGCTATGGAAGATGGTCGAAGGCGTCTACGGCAAGGATGACACCGCCGCGTTGCGCAAGTCGCTCAACGACGCGGTTCAGCATTCGTCTTCGCACATCGATCGTTCAAACGCGGATTTGAGCTATATCCCAGGCAAGTGAGCGAAAGTAACGACTGATCCGGGCGCCCCAAACCACGGGTCGCCCGGATAACTCAGGGCAGGCCACAAGCAAATCCTGTTTTCCGGACCCGTGGTTCATCCGGCGCCACTGGATGTTCCGGGTAGCCGCCATCGTCGGGGGTGAGATATGCGTGTGGGTCGAACGGTGACAGGTCCAGTTGCCAGGCCTCGGGACGTGAACCTCAACACGCAACGCTCCTGTGCCCTGATGGCTCCGTGAGCGCTTTGCGGGC
This sequence comes from Rhodanobacter sp. B04, assembly GCF_002001125.1. Classification (GTDB taxonomy): domain Bacteria; phylum Pseudomonadota; class Gammaproteobacteria; order Xanthomonadales; family Rhodanobacteraceae; genus Rhodanobacter. The sequence continues at coordinate 74,940 of NZ_MUNV01000007.1, forward strand.
GCCTAACCCACGGGCTTCGATGCCGCCCCGAGGAAGCGTTTGACGATCTCCGGCAGCATCGGGTCGACGGGGAGCGTGTAGTGGGTGGTGTTCGGCACGATGGCGAGCTGGCTTGCGGGCCGCAGCGAGCCATCGAGCCCGGCATCGCGCTGGCCGCCTCCCAACGCCTTCCAGAACTCGACCATGTGTTCGGGCCGGATGGCGTCGGCGTCGGCATAAACCAGCAGTGTGCGTGCGTGGAGCTTGGCGACCTCGGCGCTCCAGTCGTAGGGGCGTTGGGTCAGGTCACCGACCTTCCTGAAGAGGTTGGTCCAATCGACATCGGGATAGGCCTTCCCCAATGGCGATGCCTTGACGCCGGGGCCAAGCGTGGCCGCGTTGGCCTCCAACTGTTTGAAGGCCGCCACCACCTCCGGATAAAAACCGTCCTGCCGCATCGCCGCGGACACGAGCACGAGCCGGTCGACCACGCCCGGATGGCGGATGGCGGTCTGCAGCGCGACGCTGGCGCCCAGCGAGTAGCCCATGACGTCGGCCTTGCCGAGGTTCAGATGGCCGATCAGCGCGGCGATGTCGTCGCCCATCGTTTCGCTGCGCAGTGGCCTGTCCGTGTCTGGCGTGCGCCCATGCGCCTGCAGATGGGGCGCGATCACCTGCCGGCCCGTGGCCAGTTCGGCCAGATTGCTCCCGAAGCTGTCCGGGTCGATGCCACCGTGGAGAAGAACCAGCGGCTTGCCGGCGCCATGCACGCTGTAAAAGAGAGGCTGGCCATCGACGTCGGCAAAATGCTGGTTCGACATGGCGAGCGTCTTCCTGGCTTGAACGGGAAGAGCCGCGGTCAGCACGGCGGTCGCCATGGCAGTCTTCAGGAAATCGCGTCTGAGCATATCGTCCTCACGTGGCGTCGAACTGGCCGGCGCGGCGACGATCGCGTGTTTCCTCGCCGCCCCTTCCATACACCGGTGGCCGCGGGGCGGTCACGATCCGCCTGCGAGCAACTCATCCAGCTGCGCGAACTGTTCGGGCAGGCCTTCCGCCGAACCGGCGAGCGCGTCCTCCAGGGCCGCTGTCGTGGGATAGCGTTCGTGGAAGGTGACCAGCGTCCTGCCGTCATGCTCTTCGAACGTCACCGTGGTCACGGCGCCCTCGTCGCTTTCCTCATTCATCCAGACGATGCGCTTGTGCGGCGTCACTTCGCGGTACGTACCGAAGAACGCCATCGGTTGGTCGAAGGCCGGATGGCTGAACACGAGGCGATACGCGCCGCCGGTGCGAATATCCATCTCGCACGAGACCAGCGTCATCCCCACCGACTTCGGCACCCACCCCTGTTCCGACGAATGCTACGATCCCAGACCCGGCCGCTTGCCCACTGGATCGGGCCTTTAAGGCATCAACTCAACAGTCCGCGAAACGGGGTGGAACCCGACACCTTTTCCAAATCCGAAGGTAGCCCAATATGGCAAACATATATCTTCATCCATTCACTCAAGCCACCCACTACGTCGGCTTTGGTGCGCGAGCTCGAATGAGCTTGCCATCCTGGGTTTCATTACGCGGTATTTCCCCTACGCTGGGGACGGCCAAGTACTGTTACCTGGGGGAAATGGGGGACACGTCAGATACGTTTTCGAGGTGCACGGAAGCGACTGACAAGATATACGTTCTGGGGCACGGCGCTCCCGGTTCGGACGTGATTACGACTGGCACCGCAGAACCTGGGAGATGCAGCGTTGAAGATCTGGTGTTTATCTTCATCCAACATCAACTGCCAGCAGGATCGAGAGCTCACATACGAATTCACGCCTGCCATAGTGGGAGCGGGACAACGGTAAGACAAAGCTTTGCGCAAAGGTTTTCGAGGGAAATGGGCGACGCCGGGTTTGTAAATATAACCGTGCGTGGCTACACCCAAGCTGTCGGCCCCTACTTCATTTCGCGACTGGGCGAACACGGGCGTGTCAACCCGACCGCAAATGAATATATCAACGGCATCATTCAGCCATAAAGAATGGGATAAGGGGACGGGAATTAACCTTCATCAATTGCGCCCCTTTTGCAATCCCCTCTTGGAGAATTATCCCCGTCCAAAGGTGTCCGTCAAACCCGGGCCAGCTCAACCTGCACCCTGTTTTGTTTTTCTCCTTTTCTCGCGATCCCGCCGGTGGGAGCCAAGCCTTTATCGGTGTGCGACCGGCTCAACGAGTGGTATCTCGCCATCGGAACGGCTCTGTCGATCAAGCACGGCGCGCATTTCGTCCACGTCCTTTTGCAGCGATGGAGCATTGCTGAAGTTCGCATCAAAATAAGCGACGGTATCGCGAAGCCCCGCCCGCGGCTGTCGTTCCTGGATATGGGCACGCAGAAGCCAGCCGTAAGGATTATGTGGATGCTGCTTGATCAGCTCGTCGGCAATTGCCCACCCATTGCTCCATTCGTGGGTCACATTCACGTAAAGGTTGCCCAGTTCGACCAGTGTCGGCATATCGACCGGATCCACTTCGAGTGCTGCACGCAAATCCGCCTCGGCATGCGGTGCATCGTTCATTGCCTCGTACGCTTCCGCTCGCACCTTCCACGCATACATGTTGTGCGATGACCTCTTCAGCAAACGGGTAGCCTCTGTAATCGCCCATGCCAACTCATCAAATTCAATCAGATCGTAGATACGATTGACCCGGGCATCCTCGATCGCCGGATCGAAGCGCAACGCCTCAGACAGATACACCGCCTCAAGTTCCTGGTTGCTTCCGTGTGCGGCATTGCCCGCAAGCAGCATGTTGCCGCTGCTGCCCATGTGATCAAACGCAACCGGATAGGCGGCCAACTCGACCGATTTTTCACATTCGCAATTGCTGGCTTCATAAACCATTACGTCAGAGAGCAGCAACCGAAGAAGCGGATTCTCTGCTGCGTGGGTCTGAGCTTCGGTTGTGACCTGTTGCATGGCCAGCAGCGACCCGCCCCACTTTGGCTGATCCACCCACATCAGCATGTCGTGGATCGAGGAGTTGTCCGGCGCTACCGCCAGCCCACGCCGGGCGGCGTCAAGTGCGTAGTCACGGCCAAGACTGAGGCCGCCAGCCTTGATCATCGCGCTGTACACCGGAGTCAACCGGGGATCGAGCGCAATGGCGTGACGCAGGTCGGTATCCGCCTGCTGCAGGCGTTGATCCATGGCCTTCACGCTGCCTTGCGGCGTGTTCTCGATATAACCATTGCCGCGTTCATAGCCCGCCATCGCAACATAGGCATATCCGCTTGCTGCATAAGCAAAGGCACTGCTTGGCGAGCTCCGCTTCCACGCATCCAGCGTGGGGCGAATGGCGGCCGAACCATTGTTGAAGTCCTGATAGAACGCGCGATCGAGTCGACCACGCGCCGTCGGTCGGGTTAGTTGTGCTTGCAGGAGACCTGAGAAAAGCCGGTCGACTTCAGCGGCTTTGCCCGCATGGATCAGCTGCTGCACCCTGGCAAACGACGGCACTGCCTGGAAGCGGTACTGGCAATAGGCGACCACCGCGTCGTGCATCCAATGACTGCCTGGCGGATCGGGATACGCGAGGCAACGTCCCAGGGGGGCGGCGATTGACTCGGCTTTTCGGGCTCGCTCGAGAAAAGCATGCGTTTCCTCACGAGTGAAGATCGCTCCCCTGGGCAGCTCCTTGACCTGCTGCGGTACAGGCGGCGAAAACAGATCCTGTCGCATCACCGACTGCTGCGCGCGATTTCGCATGGCGGTCGGCATTTCCCTGTTCGAAGCCGGCGCCGCGCAGCCGGCCAAAACGAGCAGCAGCGGCACAACGGCCGTCCACGTCCCTTTTTTCCACACGGTCATTTAGGCATCCCCCAATCCCCCCAGAGGAAGAATGGTGTCAGGGACAATTGGAGCGACTTGGTAGACGATCAGAAATTGTCCCTGCCACCTTTTTCTTGCTGCCCGTCACTTTCGGAAAATATTGAAGGCCACAGGCATGCGAACGATGCTCACTATTGCCACGCCAGCACGCTTGCCCGGATTGAACCTCGCCTGCATCATGGCTCTGATCGCAGGCGGGTCCAGCAAATCGGCCAGAGCAACGCTGCTGCCGTCTTTCCTCACGATGGAATAGGCCGCTTTCTGCGGCACTATGTACCCAGCCTTGTCGCGTGCGTTTTGGACGAAGCTCTGACTCTCCACGATGCATTTGATCGGCACGCCATCCTTTCCTACGTAGGTCAGGGTAACCACCGTGCCGCTGATCAGCGCCTGCCGCGCCTCTTCCGGATACTCGATAGTGCCCATGCTGATCAGGCTGGGCGGCTCATAGCCGACTGTTTGAGCTTGCGCGACAGGTGGGCCGATGGTTTGGGTAACGACGTCTGGCAACGCTCCATCCTTGAGGGTGCCCGTGGCCATCATCCCGGCGAGGTCAGCGTCACGCTCTTGCCGCGCCTTGCTTATCGAGGGATCGAAGCGCAGCGCCTCGGACAAGTAGACTACCGCCAGTTCCGGATGATGACTTTCATGTGCAGCATAGCCGGCGTGAGCGAGCTCACCGCTCAAGGCGACCTGATCGAATACGACCGGGTATTGCGCCAACTGGTCAACGCTGTTGCAGTCGCAATCCTGCATGTCAGCCTCGTAGACTTTCCGCCCACTCAACAACACGGTCAGCAGGGGGGCGCTCGATACGTGTGGCTGCACCTGGGCAATCACCGAAGACATCTCCGACAGCGAACCGAGCCACTTTGGCTCTGACATCCAAAGCCACTCTCCATAGATCCGATAGCTGGTCGGATCCACATGCAAGCCTTCCCGGGCTGCATCCTCGCCAAAGACCTTGTTCGACGATATTCCGGCAGCCTCGATCATGGCAGCGTACGCTGGTGTGATCTGCGGATTCAGCTGGACGGCTTTCTGCAGATCGACAATCGCCAGTTTCAGGAGGCTGTCCATCGACATCAAGTTTGCGGCAGGCGTATTGACAGCGTAATCCTTGCCGCGTGCATCGTAGGCCGCGCTTTCGTACGCAAAGCCGCTGGCTGCATAGGCAAATGCACTTTGTGGCGATTGGCGTTTCCATTCATCGAGCGCGGCGCGAAGGGCTGGCGTGACGTCGCTGAAATCTTCCACGAATATATCTTCGAGCTTGCCTGCACTTGCCGGATCACTGCGCTGAGCCACCAGCGCCTCCGCCATGAGCCGATCGAGCTGCGAGGCGTGACCACCCTGAATCAGTTGAGTGACCTCCTCCACCGAGGGCACGCTCTGGTACAGGTATTGGCAATAGGCCTTTACGGCAACCGGCGTCCAGTGACTCCCGGGAGGATCGGGAAAAGCAAGACAGCGCTGCAGGGGATCGGCATGCGCATCAGCTTTCTGAGCGGCAGTGACGAAAGCCTGTATTTCCTGTTGGCTGAAAAGATGCGGACTTGTGGCAGCCCGAACCGGCATCGCCACTGCACCGTTGCTGTCTTGGCTAACCGACGGTTTGGGAACCGAGGCTGTACATCCCGTTATCAAGAGTAGCGTGACCGCTGCCCATGCCATTCCCTTTGCACCGGAACCAAAGAACATGATGTGTTTCCCCTGCCTAAAGAAGTGCATTCTGACCCAGGTTCTGGACGATGGCATCGCCAATTGTCGACTCCCCCCGAAATTGTCCCTGAAGACTCTGTCGCCGCCTACCGCGGAATGAACCCCGGCAGGCCGGTATCCACGACGCCGTTCAAACGGATGCTGGTCACGATACCTTCCCGGATCTCCTGCATGGCCTCGGCGGGCAGCGCGGCGATATCGAAATTTTCGCGGATGTGCTCCGGACTGGTCGAAGTCGTCAGGAATGCGGTGCCGCGCTGGACGGCCCAGGCGAGCGCGACCTGCGCAGGCGTCTTGCCCACGCGCTGCGCGATGGCCTTGAGTACCGGATCGTCTGTCAGCCTCGGCTCCATGCCGTGACCCAGCGGCGCGAAGGCGAGCAGCACGATGCCATGCGTCGAACAGAAGTCGAGCAACTCCCACTCGGGCAGATACGGATGGCATTCGACCTGCACGACTGCCGGCTTGATACGGGCGTTCGCGACGACCTCCCGCACCTGGTCCAGGCGGATATCCGACAGGCCGATGGACCTGCACTTGCCCTCCTCGACCAGGCGCTCCATCGCACGCCACGTATCCAGCAAAGTCACCCCAGTGTCATAGGCCGGCCGGCCGTGTTCATCCTTTGGATACTGCTCATCGCCAGGTTCGAAAGCGAAAGGCGTATGGATCAGATAGCAATCCAGACAGTCGAGCTGCAGACGACGGAGACTCGCCTCGACGGCGGGCATGACGCGCTCCGGGCGGTGGTTGTTGTTCCACAACTTGGTGGTGATGAACAGGTCGTCGCGTCGAACCGTGCCCTCCGCGATGGCCTCCTTTATCGCATCACCGACCACATCCTCGTTGCGATAGGCCTCCGCACCGTCAAGATGCCGAAAGCCCACCGCCAAGGCGTTTTTTATCGCCCGTTTGGCAGCGACACGATCGGGAATCAACGTACCGAAGCCAACTGCTGGAATCGCACCCGATCCATCGGCAAGAGGAATCGTCGTGTCACGAAGGGTGTCGGAAGTGTGCATGGTCATGCCCCGTTTGCAGGGATCTGCTGCTGAATAATGGTGTAAGGGACAATTCGAGCGACTTGGTAGACGATCAAATTTGTCCCTGCCACATTTTCTGGCTTAGTCACCTTGAAGACTGCGTCATGCGCGCACTCTTTTCCACCCGATCACGCGCCAGATGCTTGATTCAGAAGAAAGAAACGCGGGAAAACCTTAGAACCCGAGCCCTGTTTCAGTTTCTGGCGGCCTCGTGCAGAGCGAGTATGATTTGGCCGTTGGACGGAGTGCACGCCATGTCACTTAAGTTCACCATTCTGATCTCCATCCGCTTCGGGATGCAGCGCTGGGAAAACGTGCGTTTTCTTGCGGCGGTTCGCACGGTCGAGGATTTTCTCAACGCCGAGCAGAACGCCTTCATCATGCTCAAGTCGCACATCAACGCGGACTCCTGGTTCACCTCGTACTGTTCCGAGCTACTTGGCCGAGTGAAACAGCCGACCGACTCCGATTGGAGCGACGTGCAGCTGGCACTCGGGCGTGCCCGCAACGCCTACGATGCCGGACTCAGCCAGGAGGCAGTGAAGGCGTTGGAGCATGGTGTTCTTGCATTCAACATCGTGCACAAAAAATTCTGGGCCTATCGCGAGGCCTTGTCGGATGGCGGCAATCTGGCAGTCACCTCGTTAACCATCACCACGATGGTAGTCGGAGCCGTGTTCAGCGCCGGCGTCGGCGCCCTCGGAGCTTCGGTAGTCGTTGGCGCCGCGGCTTCGGCAGGACTGACGCTGGCGGAGCAGACTGCCACGAATGTCGTGGGGGTGCTTATTGACGAGCGGCGGAAGTTTGACGTAGCTGATGTCGTGCTGCAGACCAGCGCGAGCTTCGTCTCCAGCTTGTTGTCGGGCAAGCTTTGCGAGATGTTCGCGACCAAGGTTGCCCAGTCAGCCATCGTCAAGCTTTATGGCGTCCGCGGCCTTCCGCAGATGACTTTCAGGCAGCTCGCGCAGTGGGCGAAGGAGTCCGGTGTCGCCTTGCCCCTGGGTCGCTGGATGACTACCCCCCAGGAGTTCCTCGCCGCGCTATCTCCGTCCTTCGCCTTCGACCGGCTACTCGACCTAGTCACCAATGTTGGCAAGGAGATAGCCAAGGAAAAGGAAGCGGCCAAGAAAAAAATGGGGATAAAGATGACGCTGGAGGAGTTCATGGACAAGATCGTGGAGCATGTGATGGCGACTATTCACGCTATCAAGTAGGTGCATCGAGCCCGGCCCCGTATCCCATGCCGCAAAGGGTGTCACCATTTCCATGATTTATCGGAAAGTCGAACCTGACCCTTGCTTCTGCTGTTTCTGCTGCTCAGCCGACCGGGCGCGCCGCCTACTCGGCGCGTCCAGTCGAGCCGAAATGGCCTCAGATGGCAGGCTGGACGTATGCCAGCGCCGCTGCCCTTTCACCACCGCCGAGCGGTCCGACGACAGTGAGCCGAGCCGAAGGGCGCGATATGCCGCGCAGGGGTGCGCATGCCGGTACGGCGAGATAGGAGGCTGCCTCCTCCCTCACGTCTGCATGCGAACGACGACGCCCATCGAGGCGCTGCACACTGTCGACGTCATGAATGATGTCGCGCAGTCTCTCTGCGTCGCGAATGATGGCATCGCCCATGATCGACAGCGTGACGTCAGCGAAATCCGCCTGATCGGTAGCGACCACTACATCGCCATGGGCGCGGAGGATGTCGCCCAGCCGGGCCAGTTCGTCGATCTGGTCCAGGGTGACGCCCGACACATAGCATTTGCCCGCCTCGTTCGTCGCCAACCAGCCCAATTCCGGTTCAGTGTCGTCCGTGTCCGCCGCTACCTCAGTGAAGGCGGACACTTTCGGCTCAGCTTCAACCTCCGCCTTGGCCTCGGGCGCAGCCACCTTGTCGCCACGCTCGGCGGGATACGAGAGTTCGTCCAGCACCTGCCCTACCTGCTCCGCCAACAGTTCCAGGCAGATCGCCACTTCGCTCGCGCGAATTTCGGGACCCGACCAATCCAGCTCCTCGTCCGCCGTCCGCGGTTCCGCGAGACGTGACAAGAATTGAGCGTAATCGCGTAGTTTCGTCAGCCGGTACTGGCTGTCCTCCGGCAGAAAATAGCCCGTCGTTTCCAGATCATCCGCATCGAACGTCGACATGGTCGCCTCCTAATTCCATAGAAGTGCCCGTCCACGGCATGACGACGGACGGGGTGTCGGGAGGCTAGAAACCGCACAGAGCCGGCGGGCGTATTCCCCTTGCGGGTGTTGTATTAGCCGCCCTCCCGACGCAGGTATCACGTCGGCTTGCACCTGCAAGCAGGCACAAAAAACCCACCGGTTTGTCGGAGGTGGGTACCGCTCTGTGGGGAGTTTCTAGGCTCCTTGGGATGGAAGTCTGCTATCGCGACTGGGTGGTGTCAACAGCTGTACTTTGGCGGATGCCATGACCATCCCACGCACTTCCTACCGCCCTTTTGGAACTCAAGGCAACGGAGGCAGCCCCAACTCCACGAGAAAAACGTTGTGTCGCTTCTTCGCCTCGTCGATGCTCAACTCGATCGCTTCCAGATCGGCATGCACGGTTTTGAGATCGATTTCTTTCTCGGCTTCGGCGGTACTGATGTAACGGGAGATGTTGAGGTTGTAGTCGTTGTCAACGATCTCCTTCATGGCCACACGTCGGGAGTAGCGCTCCTGCTCATTCCGGTTCTGGTACGTGCTGACGATCTTCTGGATGTGTTCATCCGTCAGCTGGTTCTGCCGCTTGCCCTTGACGAAGTGATCAGCCGCGTTGATGAACAGCACGTCGTCCGGCTTCTTGCACTTCTTCAGCACCAGGATGCACACCGGGATGCCGGTGGAATAGAACAGGTTTGGCGGCAAGCCGATCACTGTGTCGATGTGGCTGTCGGTGAGCAGCTTCGTGCGGATCTCCGCCTCCTTGCCGCCGCGGAACAGCACGCCGTGCGGAAGGATGATGGCCATGACACCGTCGTCCTTCAGGTAATGCAGTCCGTGCAACAGGAAGGCGAAGTCGGCCGCGCTCTTCGGTGCCACGCCGTGATTCTTGAACCGCGAATCTTGGCTCGCTTCATCCTTTGGCTCCCAGCGGTAGCTGAAGGGCGGGTTGGCTACCACCGCGTCGAATTTCGGCTTCTTCGCCGGGTTGGTTTCGCGCAGCCAGTCCCAGTCGTTCTTCAGGGTGTCGCCGTGCCAGATCTCGAACTCGGTGTCCTTCACTCCGTGCAGCAGCATGTTCATGCGAGCGAGGTTGTACGTAGTGATGTTGGATTCCTGCCCGTAGATGCGGCCGATGCTGCCGCCCGCTTCAGTCATGCGGTGGCGCACGTTGAGCAGTAGGGAACCCGAGCCGCAGGCGAAATCGAACACACTGTCCAGCTTTCGGCGCGGCCCAGCTTTCGGCTCCTGGCTGTCCAGCGTGACGATGGCCGAGAGAATGTTGGAGATCTGTTGCGGGGTGTAGAACTCGCCCGCCTTCTTGCCCGAGCCGGCCGCGAATTGGCCGATCAGGTACTTGCTGTCGAAGCCGGTGAGCAGCATGTCCACCACGATCACGATGTCGAGCTTTTCGCGGCCCTTCATCGGCAGGTCGGCGTTCGGGAACTGCTGGTCCTTGATGCGCTGCTGCACGTCCTGGTAGTAGGCGTCGAACTCCTCGATGCGGTGGTTGGTGCCGAAGCGCGCGTTGTAGTCGGCGATGATGGCCTTCAGCGCATTTTTCTTGGCTTCGGGATCTTGCTTGTTGTCTTCCTGTTCCTGCGGCAGGTCTTCCTGCAGCTGCTTCACATCGGCGCTGACGTCGGCCGGCGGGGAGAACACTGCGGCGATATTGAGCGGCACGAAGTCCGGATTGGCCTGCTGCTTTTCGGCCTGGGCAACTTCGAAAAGCTTGTAGTACTCGATGGCGTCATTGATGGACGCGGTGGCAAGGATGGCGTTGAAGCGGCGCCCGCCGGTGGCGGCATCGTGCTTGGCCAGGATGGCCTCGACCACGGCGCGCTTGGCCAGGGTTTCGCCAGCTTTAAGCGCGTGCTTGCCATCGGGTTTGTAGTAGTCCACATGGAAGCGCAGGACGTTCCTGTCTTCGATGGCGTGGGTGATGGTGTATTCATGCAGGGACTGCTGGAACAGGTCTTCGGTGGTCTTGAGGGTCTGCACGTCACCCTCGATGCGCTTGTAGCTTGCGTTCTGCTCGAAGATCGGCGTGCCGGTGAAGCCGAACAGCTGGGCCTTCGGGAAGAACTCCTTGATGGCCTGGTGGTTGTCGCCGAACTGCGAGCGGTGGCATTCGTCGAAAATGAAGACGATGCGCTTGTCGCGTAGCGATTCGAGCTGGTCGGTGTAGCTTGCCAGCCCGCGCTTTTCGCGACTCTTGTTGCGCTTGCTGTTTTCGTCCAGCGCCAGGCCAAGCTTCTGGATGGTGCAGACGATGACCTTGTCGGCCGCGTCGTCCGAGAGCATGCGGCGCACCAGCGCGCCGGTGTTGGTATTCTCCTCGACGCAGCCTTCCTGGAAGCGGTTGAATTCCTCGCGGGTCTGGCGATCGAGGTCCTTGCGGTCCACCACGAACAGGCACTTTTCGATGGCCGGGTTAGCCTTGAGCAGGGTGGATGCCTTGAAGCTGGTGAGCGTCTTGCCGCTGCCGGTGGTGTGCCAGATATAGCCGTTGCCGAGGTTCTTCTCGATGCACTCGACGATGTTCTTCACCGCGTAGATCTGGTACGGCCGCATCATCAATAGCTTCTGCTCGCTGGCCACCAGCACCATGTAGCGGCTGATCATCTGGCCCAGCGTGCACTTGGCCAGGAACGCCTCGGCAAAGGCGTCGATGCCGTTGATCTTGGTGTTGTCCGACGCGGCGTACTGGTAGATCGGCAGGAAGCGCTCGTCAGCGTTGAACGCGAAGTGGCGCGCGTTGTTGTTGGCGAAGTAGTACGTGAAATCGCGGTTGCTGACGATGAACAACTGGATGAAGCACAGCAGTGTGCGTGTATAGCTGTTGCCGGGGTCGTTCTTGTATTCGACGATTTGCTCGATGGCCCGACGTGGATTGATACCGAGCGTCTTCAGTTCGATCTGCACCGCCGGCACACCGTTGATGAGCAGCAGCACGTCGTAGCGGTGGTAGCTGTAGTCGGTGTTGATGCGGAACTGGCTGGCGACCTCGAAGTCGTTCTTGCACCAGTCGTTGATGTTCACCAACGTGTAGTTGAGCGGTGTGCCGTCGTCGCGGGTGAAGGCGTTGCGGTGGCGCAAGGTGTGTGCGGCCTTGAACACGTCTGGGGTAACGACCTCCTCCAGCAGGCGCTGGAACTCGGCATCGGTCAGCTTGACCCGGTTCAACGCCTGGAACTTTTCGCGGAAGTTGCGCTCCATCGCCGCGCGGTCGCGGATGTCCGGACGCAGGGTGTACTTGAGCTCGCTGAGCTTTTCGATCAGCTCCTGCTCGATGGTGCTTTCCCTGACTTGCATTGAGAACCTCGTCATCGTTGCGCCATTGGCTTCAGGCAAAACCCGAGCCCAGGGTGCTCATCGTCACGAGGCAGACTAGCTCCTTCGCGCCTTGCTGCCTCCCCCTGCGTGCCATCAGCGCATTGTCCCGCACTTGACATGCTGCGCGGTATCTCCCAACGCTTGCCGGCCTGCCATGCAGCCACACAGCGAACAAAGCGCCTTGAAGGCGCTCTGTTCGGATCCTCTTAGCCCCAATTTATCAGCGAGGGCACTCTGGCAAGCTGAGCAAATTGTCGGGCTGCTCCCCATCCGCCTCCGTCTTCAAATATTTGTGCCCAAAGCGACTGATCGCCACGATAACGCTCACCGTGCGACCACCACGGGATACATGAAATGACCATTTGCCACTTTCGATTCCTGCGATGGCCTCGGCCTGACTGAGGCCCCATCGCTGACCATCCGCGTTGACACCACCAATGCGAAGAATCCGCTCATGGGGATCGTAACGGTCGCTTTTGTTAATGCACTTGACCTCGATGCTCATACACCCGGCTCCTGTCGTCAGGCCCCGCCATCATTGACGAGACTGCAATAACTTGCGACAAGTCAGTCTCGTGGATTGCGACAGCAACACAACAGGCTCAGCGCATTAGAACGAACCTGACTGCTGGCGCAGCCAACCAACTTCCAGGGCAGCGTTCTGGACGCAAACAAAAAGGCCACGCATCTAGCGTGGCCCTTTCCTCTTACACCATCGGCAACTTCAACCCCTGCTCCTTCGCACACTCCACCGCAATCTCATACCCCGCATCCGCATGCCGCATCACGCCCGTACCCGGATCGTTCCACAGCACCCGTGCAATCCGCTTGTCCGCTTCCGGCGTACCGTCGCAGACGATCACTACACCTGAGTGCTGCGAGTAACCCATGCCTACCCCGCCGCCGTGATGCAGCGACACCCAGGTCGCGCCGCCGGCGGTGTTGAGCATGGCGTTGAGCAACGGCCAGTCGGACACCGCATCGCTACCATCCTTCATCGCCTCGGTTTCGCGGTTCGGTGAGGCGACGGAGCCGGAATCCAGATGATCGCGCCCAATCACCACCGGCGCCTTCAACTCGCCGTTGCGCACCATCTCGTTGAACGCCAGCCCCAGCTTGTGGCGCAGCCCCAACCCGACCCAGCAAATGCGCGCCGGCAGCCCCTGGAAGCTGATCCGCTCCTTCGCCATGTCCAGCCAGTTGTGCAGGTGCGGGTCGTCCGGGATGAGCTCCTTGACCTTGGCGTCGGTCTTGTAGATGTCTTCCGGATCGCCGGACAGCGCGACCCAGCGGAACGGACCGATGCCGCGGCAGAACAGCGGGCGCACGTAGGCCGGCACGAAGCCGGGGAACGCGAACGCGTTGGCGAGGCCTTCGTCCTTCGCCATCTGGCGGATGTTGTTGCCGTAGTCGAAGGTGGGAATGCCCTGCGCGTGGAACGCGAGCATCGCCTCGACGTGGGTGCGCATGGAGCGCTTGGCGGCATCGCGCGTGCCTTCGGGATCGCTCTTGCGGCGCTCGAACCACTGCTCCAGCGTCCAGCCCTGCGGCAGGTAGCCGTTGACCGGATCGTGCGCGCTGGTCTGGTCGGTGACGGCATCGGGACGCACGCCGCGCTTGACCAGTTCCGGCAGGATGTCGGCCGCATTGCCGAGCAAGGCGATGGATTTCGCTTCGCCGGCTTTCGTGTATTTCTCGATGCGCGCGAGCGCGTCGTCGAGGTCGGCGGCCTGCTCGTCGACGTAGCGGGTCTTCAGGCGGAAGTCGATGCTCCTCTGCTGGCATTCGATATTGAGCGAGCACGCGCCGGCCAGCGTGGCGGCCAGCGGCTGCGCGCCGCCCATGCCGCCGAGGCCGGCGGTGAGGATCCAGCGCCCTTTCAAGTTCCCGTGGTAATGCTGGCGGCCCATCTCGACGAAGGTCTCGTAGGTGCCCTGCACGATGCCCTGCGAGCCGATGTAGATCCACGAGCCGGCGGTCATCTGGCCGTACATCATCAGGCCTTTCTTGTCGAGCTCGTTGAAGTGCTCCCAGGTGGCCCAGTGCGGCACCAGGTTGGAGTTGGCGATCAGCACGCGCGGCGCGTCGGCATGCGTGCGGAACACGCCGACCGGCTTGCCGGACTGCACCAGCAGGGTCTCGTCGTCGTTCAGCTCGCGCAGGCTGCGCAGGATCGCGTCGAAGCATTCCCAGTTGCGCGCGGCGCGGCCGATGCCGCCGTACACCACCAGCTCGGCCGGGTTCTCCGCCACCTCGGGATCGAGGTTGTTCTGCAACATGCGGAACGGCGCCTCGCTGAGCCAGCTCTTGCAGGAAAGCGCGGTGCCGCGCGGCGCGCGGATGGTGCGGGCGGTGTCGATGCGGGTGGGGGCGTTCATCACGAAGGGCTCCGGTGAGTCAGACCACCGAGTATAGGTCAGCACCCGCACTGACCGAACCGGCCGGCGGCGCGCTAGGCCGCAGGCAGCTGCAGGCGCGGAAACGCCAGGGTCATCGTGGTGCCCTGGCCCGGCGCGGATTCCACGTCGACGAACCCGCCGGCCTGGCGCATCACGCCGTATACCTGGGCCAGGCCCAGGCCGGTGCCGGCGCCTTCGGGCTTGGTGGTGAAGTACGGCTCGAACAGGCGCTCGCGCACTTCCTCGGCCATGCCGCAACCGTTGTCGGTGACGGCCAGCGTGACGTAGTCGCCCGCGGGGCGCAGGGTGCTGGCCTGCGCCTCGCCGACCACCAGCTCGCCGAGACGGACGCGGATCGCGCCCTGCCGGCTGCAGGCGTCGCGCGCGTTGATGCACAGGTTGATGAAGGCCTGTTCGATGGAATGGCTGTCGCCCATCGTCGGCAGTTCGGTCGCGGCCGGCTCGACCCGGAAATCGATGCTGGCGCCCAGGCTGTGGCGCGCGAAGCCCTCGATGTCGCGGATGATCGCGCCCAGCTCGACCGGCTCGGCGGTATAGCGATGCACGCGCGCAAACGCCAGCAGGCGCTTGGACAGCAGCGCGGCGTGGTGCACGCCGTCCATGCTGTAGCCGAGCAGGCGGCGCTGGGTCTCGTTGAGGTTGGCCGAATCGTCCTGGATGCTGCTCAACGCCACGATGGCGATCTGCAGCATGTTGGAGAAGTCATGCGAGAGGCCGGCCACCAGCTGGCCGATCGCCTCGTTCTTCTGCGCCTGTTGCGCGGCGTGCTCGGCCACCGCCTGCGCGGCGCTGGCCAGGCCCAGTTGCAGCTTCAGCGAGTGCTCGCGGTCGCTGACCTGCTTGCGCACCAGCCGCGCGCGGGCCAGTTGCCGGCCCAGCGCCTCGTTGCGGGCGACGCCGGTTTCGCCGGCGGACTCGCTGAGGCTGAGCTGGTTGTGCAGCCCGAGGATCACGGTATCCAGCGCCTGCTTGGCCCGCACGCGTTCGGTGATGTCGTGGCTGATGACGGCGATGCCCTCGACCTGGTCGGCGGCCCCCAGATACGGATGCACGCTGACCAGCCACCAGCACACCTCGCCGCCGGTCGCCGGCAGCGTCTGGGTGAACTGCGCGGACTGCCCCGAGCGCGCGGTGAGCAACGCCGCCTCGATCGCGGCCCGTGCCGGCTCGGGCCAGAACGCGGCCAGCGGCCGGCCGGTGGCCGCGGCCGGGTCGGCGATGCACAGCGCGACGCAGCCACTGTCGTTCATGTGGATGATGCGGCCCTGCACGTCGAGTTCGTGCACGCCGTCCGGGGAGAATCCGATCAGCTGCCGATAGCGTTCGAGATCGTTCATGTGTCGCCGCCTGCCAGGAGACGCAGCATAGACACAATCGGACCTCACTGCGTGTTAACACCGGACCGGCCATGGTCAGAGCCAGATACCCTCTGCCGAGCATGCCGAAACCGATGACCCACGCGCAGAACCACACGATCCTGCTGGCCGAGGACGACCGCAGCGCCCGCGAGGTCACCGCCCTGGTGCTGGAGGCCGAGGGCTACCACGTCATCACCACCAGCAACGGCACCCGCGCGCTGAACATCCTGCTGCAGGACGCCACCATCGGCCTGCTGGTGAGCGACATCCACATGCCCGGCGGCATCGATGGCATCGAGCTGGCCCAGCGCGTGCAGATGAACCGGCAGATCCGGATCATGCTGATCTCGGCCGACCCGCGCGGCAGCTTCGCCTACTTCCCCGAAAACGTGACGTTTCTGTCCAAGCCCTACGACCGCCGTGCCCTGCTCGGCGCAGTGGGCGGGCTGCTGCACGGCGCGCTCATGTGACGCCGAGCTGGTTTTGCGGAAACGCTTCGGTGGCGCATCGCGCACGGGCCATGCAGACGCTGTCGAGATGGACGCGAGCATTCACGCGAACCGCCGGATACCGGCGGCCGCTGCGTGGAGCCATTGATCCGCGTCAGCCTTGCGGCTGACCCTTGGCGGCAAGCACCTGGTTGCCCGAGTGCGTCTGCATGACCGCTGCCGCACGCATCCGCGTGATCATCTTCGCCAGTTCCGGGTTGTTGCCGAAGTGCGCCTCCAGATAGTCCACGGTGTCGTTCATCCCGGCGCGGGGCTGCTTCTGCTGGATAGTGGCGCGCAGCATCCAGCCGTACGGATTTTCCGGCTGGGCCTTGATCAGCTGGTCGGCAACCTTCCAGCCCTTGTCCCAGTCGTGCGACGAATTCACGTACAGGCTGCCTAGCCGTGCCAAGGATTGCATGTCGCCCGGGTCGAGCGAGATCAGCGTGCGAAAATCCTGTTCGGCATGCGGGTAATCTTCCACGGCCTCGTAAGCCTGGGCGCGGGCATTGAGGGCCTCCTGGTCGTGCGGCGACGCGGCAAGCAGCCGGCTGGCCTCGTCCACGGCCCACGCGGCCTCGTCGAACTCAAGCAGGTCGTAAACCCGCTGGACCCGCGCCCGATCCAGCGCCTGGTCGAAGCGCAGCGCTTCCGACAGATAGATTGCCGACACTTGCGGGTACTTGGTGTCGACGGCGGCATTGCCGGCACTGAGCAGATCGTTGCTGCTGGCGAGCTGATCGAATGCGGCCGGATACGCAGCCAGCTCGGTCTGCTTGTCGCACGCACAATTGTCGACCTTGTAGAACGGTTCTTTCGATTGCAGCATCACCAGCAACGGGTTGTGCCTGGCGTGGATCCTCGACTGACCGGCAAGCCGCTGCATGGCTTCCAGCGAACCGCCCCACTTGGGCTGCTCCAGCCACATCCGCATGCTGTAGATCCCGAAGTTGTCAGGCGCCACGGCGAGCCCGCGCCTGGCGGCATCGAGCCCGTAGGCACGACCGAGGCTGAGGCCACCGGCATGGACCATGGCCCGGTATGCCGGCGTGATGCGTGGATCGAGCTCAATGGCACGGCGCAGGTCGCTATCGGCCTGGGCCAGCAGCTTGTCCATCGCGTCGATGTTGCTCTGCGGCGTATCTGCGATGTACTGGCCGCCACGCGCATCCGCGGCCATCTGCACGTATGCATAGCCGCTGGCGGCATAGGCGAAGGCGCTGTTCGGCGAGTCGCGCTTCCACGCATCCAGGGTGGGGCGGATATCGAACGAGCCGTTTTCGAAATCCTCATAGAAGGTGCGATCGAGTCGACCGTGCGCGTCGGGCTGGGTCATCTGCGCCTGCAAGGCTTCCGCGAGACGGCGATCGACTTCCGCGGCATGGCCGCTCCGGATCAGACGCTCAATGTCGGCAAACGGGAGCACCGGCTGATAGCGATAGCGGCAATACGCGTCCACCGCATCATGCGACCAGTGGCTGCCGGGCGGGTCGGGATAGGCCAGGCAGCGCTGCAGCGGATCCCTGATCGCCTCGGCCTGCTTCGCCCTGGCGAGAAACGCGTACGTCTCCGCACGGGTAAACAGGTGCTTGCCGACCTCCTTCAGAGGATCCGGCGCCGGCTGCTTCGCCAGCTCGACACTGACCTGGTGCAAGCGCGTCATCCCTGACCAGATACCCCATGCCCACTCGCCGATGCCGAGCAAGATGATCGCCACCATCAGCAACCAACGCGGACCTGAACCCATGTTTGCCTCCCCTGGCCGTTGTGTCGCGACAGTATCACCGCCCCGGCGCCTATGTCCGTCGAGCCACCTGCCTGCAGGATCGCCCGGCAGCGGATTTCCGGTGTGCCTGGAATCGTCGACGCGGGTGAAGGCGTCGTCGTCGAGCAAGGCTCCGACAAGGCGATCGCCTGAACCAGTGGAGCTGCGGATACACCGCGGGTTATCTTGCCGCCTCGGTTCAACAGGAGTGAAACCCATGCGCGCAATCGGACGCACCGCTGTTGCTGCTCTTCTGGCATGGCTCGCATCGTCGGGTCCTGCCGCGGCGACCGACTTCGCCCGCCAAAATCACGCGCAGGTCACTGCGTTCGCGAAGCTTTACGGCGTGGTCCGCTATTTCTACCCGGGCGATGCCGCCAGGGGCATCGACTGGAACCGTTTCGCCGTGGCCGGCGTCACCGACGCGCAACAGGCGCATGGCAGCACCGACCTGCAGGGCAAACTGAGCGCGCTGTTCGAACCGCTGGGACCGGGCATCGAGATCGTTCCGGAGACGGCGACATTCCCCGCGTTGCCGGTCGACGCCGCGAGGCAGCCGCTGGTGGCGTGGCGCTACCTCGGCTTTCCGGCGAAGGACACTCCGTATGCCGGCGAGAGAACCTCGCGCGGCGCCGCCGGGCGGTTCGTCGGTATCGCCAGCGAGCTGGATGCGCGCCCGCTGCAGGGCAAGACCGTGCGCCTGCGCGGCAGCATCAAGGCGTTGAAGCAGTCCACCACCTCGGGACTGGGGCTCTGGCTGCGTACCGACCGGAACGGCAAGCCGCCAGGCTTTTTCAAGAATACCGACGACAGCCAGGTGCATGACCTGGCGTGGCATGACTATGCCATCACCGCACCGGTGGGCGTCGACGCAACGATCCTTGCATTCGGATTCACCGTGAGCCTGGCCGGCGATGCCACCGAACCCGCGGCGGCCTTTCGCGACCTGAGGCTGGACGTGAGCGACGGACACGGCGGCTGGCAGCCGGTCGCGATACCCGACCTCCGTCCGGCGCAGCAGCCATCGCAGGCCTGGTCCCTGGTCGGCAGCGCCGTCACGGACGACACGAACCTTTCATGGCAACAGGCAGGCACCGACCCCGGTTACCTGGTCGTGCAGCAGCATGGCCACGCGGTCGAGCGCATGCTGTTCGACGCACCGCCCGTGGCCGGCAAGAGCGCAGAATTCGCGCTCGGCGCCGGTTTGAAGGCGCGCGTCGCGTTGACGCTGACGGACGCGCAGGCGCTCCCGTCGGCGGACCGCGCCGTGGCGCTGCAAGCACTCAACGCACGCCTCGCCGGCATGCCCGACCCCAAAACCGCCGTCGCATCCGGCGCGGCACGGGAGGCCGACATGGTGGTCGCCTGGAACGTGTTCCGCCATTTCTATCCGTACTGGGACGTGATTCGCCTCGACTGGGATCGCGAGCTGCCGCAGGCGCTGGCCGATGCGGACAAGGCGGATTCCAGGGCAGCCCAGCAACGTGCGCTGCAGCGCCTGCTCGCGCCGCTCGGGGATGCGCACGGCACCGTGTTCGACACGCTGGGGAAAAAGCCGGCCAGCCTGCCGATCGCCCTGGAGCCGGTCGAACACCAATGGGTGGTGGTGGCCACGCATGTGCCCGGTCAGGCCAGGGTCGGCGACGTGATCACCGCGATCGATGGGGTGGCCATGCCGCAGGCAAGAGAGCAGGCCGAAGCGCTCGCCTCCGGCCAGCCGTCCTCGCTTGCCTGGAAGGCGCTGCAAGGCATCGAGTGGGGGCCGCCGTCCGACTCACATACCTTCGGCCTCAAGCACGTCGACGGATCGGTCGGCACGGTTACGCTTGCGTATGCCGAGCCGACGCCACCGGCGGCGGCGCGACCGGCACCGATCGCCGAACTGAAGCCGGGCGTCTGGTACGTGGATCTGGCGCGCACCGACATCGCGCTGTTCACGGCGAACCTTGCACAGCTGGCCAGCGCACGCACGGTGATCTACGATGTGCGCGGCTACCCGAAGGATTTCAAGGTCAGCACCACCCTTCCCGCGCACCTGCTCGATCATGCCGAGCACGCGAAGTGGATGCACATTCCGCGTTACATCGGCCCGTTTGGCGAGCTCGCCGGCTATACGGATCTCGGCTGGGACATCCGGCCGGCCGCGCCGCATTTTTCGTCGCGGGCGATCTTCCTCGCCGACGGCCGCACGATCAGCCAGGCCGAGGCGGTCATGGGCTATGTGCAGGACGAAAGGCTGGGCACGATCGTCGGGGCGACCACGCGCGGGGTGGATGGAAACATCACGTCGTTCGAAGTCCCGCTGGGCTTCCGGGTGATCTTTACCGGCATGAAGGTGACCCATCACGATGGCGTCAGCCGCTATCACGCGCTCGGCACCGCGCCGGATGTGGCCGTGCAGCCGACGATCGCCGGCATCCGCGCCGGCCGCGACGAAGTGCTGGAGGCGGCACTGCAACTGGCGCAGTGATGGCTTCCAGCACTGGCAGCGGACCGCCGTGCAGCGGATGCTGGCTTTTCCGAAGACGAGAGGAGCGGCGCATGGCACGCATGTCCTGGTTCGCGATATGGCTGGCGTGCTCGTCCGCCGCCTCTGCCGCCGCACCGTCGTCGGCTTCGGACAGGGCCGCATGCGAGGTCTGGCAGCGCGAACTGTCGTTTGCGCAAAGCGTCCAGCGGCACGATGCGGCGGCCTTTGCAGACCACCTGCGGGCCGACGCGATCTTCGATGCGAATACGGCCGCGCCGGTACGCGGGCGCGACGCGATCCGACAGCACTGGGCGGCGATCGTCGCCGGCAAGACCGTGCGCCTGAGCTGGTATCCGCAGCACGTGGCGGTCGCGGACGACGGTCGCGTTGCGAATTCCAGCGGCGCGTATCTGTTCGAGGATCCGTCGCCGAACGCGAAGCCGCGTTACACGATCGGCCGGTTTTCCACGGTATGGCGGCGCGACGAGGATCGCGTGTGGCGCGTCGCGTTCGATGGCGGAGACGACGGCAGGCCCGCCAACGACAACGAGGTGGCGGCGTTTCATGCCGGCCTGCAGGCACGTTGCCCGGCGGGCGCTGGCACCGGCTGAATTGCGCCGCGGCATTGATGTCCGAAAACGGCGAGTCGGCTGCTGCAGCCGGTGCTAGCCTGCGCGCATGACCGAATCTTCCATCGCCACCCTGCCCGACACCCATGTCTGCGAAAAGGCCCGCCTGAGCCGCGATGCGCGTTTCGACGGGCTGTTCTTCACGGCGGTCACCAGCACGCGCATCTATTGCCGCCCGGTGTGCCCGGCACCGGCGCCGAAACCGGCGAACATCCGTTATTACGCGAGCGCTGCTGCCGCGGAAGCGGCCGGCTTCCGGCCATGCCTGCGCTGCCGGCCGGAACTCGCACCCGGCAATGCGGTGTGGCAGCGCGGCGAGCATGTGGTGGCGCGGGCGTTGAAGCTGATCGATGCCGGCATGCTGGCGGAGCATTCGCTGGAACAGCTGGCGGCGCGCGTCGACATCGGTGCGCGGCAGCTGCGGCGGCTGTTCGTCGAACATCTCGGCGCGCCACCGATCGACGTGCACACGACGCGCCGGTTGCTGTTCGCGAAGCAGCTGCTGACCGAGACCGCGCTGCCGGTGACCGAGGTGGCGCTCGCTTCGGGTTTCGGCAGCCTGCGCCGGTTCAATGCCGCGTTCCTGCAGGCGAACCGCATCCCGCCGCGCGAGCTGCGCCGGCATCCCCGTGCCGTGGTTGGCGAAGCGCTGGTACTACGGCTCGGCTATCGGCCGCCGTACGATTTCGAGGCGTTGCTGGGTTTCCTGCGCACGCGTTCGCTGCCGGGCGTGGAACTGGTCGACGACCACAGTTACATGCGTGTGTTTGGCGCTGCCGCTGCACCGGGCTGGCTGCGATTGAGCGCGTGGCCGAACGGGGAGCATGCCCTGAAGCTGGAACTGCACTGTCCACAACCGGCGCAGCTGTTGCCGGTGGTGACGCGCTTGCGGCGCATATTCGACCTGGATGCGGAGCCGCAGGCGATCGCCGCCACACTCGGTGCCGGCGGTGTGCTGAAGCCGCTGCTGCGCAAGCGCCCCGGCCTGCGCCTGCCCGGCGGATGGGACGGTTTCGAGATCGCGGTGCGCGCCGTGCTCGGCCAGCAGGTCAGCGTTGCCGCGGCGCGCACGCTGGCGACGCGGATCGTGCATCGATACGGCGAACCGTTGGTGACACCGCTGCGACCTGGACTCGAATGCCTGTTCCCCACGCCCGAACGACTGGCCGCAGCGGACCTGCGCGAAATCGGCGTGACCACCGCGCGTGCCGCCACGATCCGTGGCATCGCCCAGGCCTTGCTGGACGGCCGCATCGATTTCCGCGCGGAGCAGCCGCTGGACGAATTCGTGGCGCGTTGGGTCGCGCTGCCCGGCATCGGCGCATGGACGGCGCATTACATGGCGATGCGCGCGATGAGCCATCCGGACGCATTTCCCGCCGCCGACCTGATCCTGCGCCGCGTCGCCGCCGGCGACGCGCCCGAGCTGAGCACCAAGGCGCTCACCGCACTGGCCGAGGCATGGCGCCCATGGCGCGCCTACGCGGTAATGCACCTGTGGCGCAGCGCAAGCGATGCGGCGTCGGCGGCACGGAGCAAACCATGAACACCGAAACGATCCACCATGACGAGATGCGTTCGCCGATCGGCACGCTGCGCCTGGTTGCCGACGTGCAGGGACTGCGCGAAGTGTGGTTTGAAACCGGGCGTCATCAGAAAGTGCCGTCGCCAAGCTGGGTGCATTCGTCCAGGGCGCTGAATTTCGCACGGGTGCAGCTGGAGGAATATTTCGCCGGCGAGCGCCAGGCATTCGACTTGCCGCTGCATCCACTCGGCACGCCGTTCCAGCTTGCCGTGTGGGAAGAACTCGAACGGATTCCGTATGGCGTCACGATCAGCTACGGCGAACTGGCCCGGCGCATCGACCAACCCGCCGCCGTGCGCGCCGTCGGCGCCGCGAACGGGCGCAATCCGCTGCCGATCATCGTGCCCTGCCATCGCGTGATCGGCAGCAACGGCAGCCTCACCGGCTTCGGTGGTGGCTTGCCGACGAAACGTTTCCTGCTGGCGATGGAAGAGCGCGTCGCACGCGGGGATCTGTTTGCTGGCCTGCGGTAGGTCGCTGCACTCTCTCTAGTGCCCCTTTTCAGCGGAATGACGGGTTGGGTTGGCGCGAGCGACCCCAAGATTTGACGCACCCAAAATTTAATGTATACACTGTATACATGAAGAAGCTCACCACGCCGGAGAAGATCCTGCGCGCCGCGCACAAGCTGTTCGATCGCGAAGGCGCGGATGCGGTAAGCATGCGCCGCGTGGCGGAAGCGGTCGGCATTACCCCGATGGCGATCTACCGGCACTTTCCGAATCGCGAGGCGTTGCTGAAGCGGCTGTCCGACGACAGCTTCGACACCGTCGCGCATGCATGGGAAGCGCATGCGACGCAACCGGACACGCTCAAGCGGCTGCTCGCGCTGCTGGAACCGTATCTGGATTACGCGCTGGAGCATCCGCACCTGTTCGACCACGCATTCTCGGTGCGCCGTGACGATGCGCGGCGCTTTCCCGAGGATTTCCGCGCGCGCCAGTCGCCCACCCTCAACGTCGTTGCCGATGCGATCGCCGAGGGCATGCGCCTGGGTGTGCTGAAACAGGACGATCCGTGGGACGTGGCGATGTCGCTGTGGGCGCACGCGCACGGCCTGGTCGCGCTGTACCGCGCCGGCCGCTTCAGTGACGACGAAACGCGGTTTCGCACGTTCTATTTCGAATCGCTGGGGAGACTGATCGATGGCATCAAGGCTTGATCGTTCTGCGCTGCCGGCGTGGCTGGCGGCGACCGCCCTGGCCGCGCTGGGCTGGTGGTTCGGCAGCGGCGTGCACCCGCTATGGTGCTTGACCTGGCTGGCGCCGTTGCCGGTGTTGTGGCTGGCGCCGCGAGTGCGTGCCCGCTGGGCGGCGCTGGCAGCCTTTGCCGCGTATGCGCTCGGCGGGCTGAATCAGTGGACTTATCTGCATGGGTACATCGGTTTGCCCATGGCAACGATCGTGTATGCGATCGGCATGCCAGCGTTCGTGTTCGCCTTGTGCGTGCTGCTGTTCCGGCGACTGTCGCTGCGCGGCCACGCGCTGGCGGCGACGCTGGCGCTGCCGGCGGTGTGGGTGGCCGTCGAATACATCAACAGCCTGACCTCGCCGCACGGCACGTTCGGCAGCCTCGGCTACACGCAGATGGATGCGCTGCCGGTGATCCAGGTTGCCGCCATCGCCGGCATCTGGGGCATCGGTTTCCTGGTGCTGCTGTTGCCGGCCGCGATCGCCGTGCAAACCGTGGCCACGGCGCCGCCGCGCAGCCGCATGTCGGCGGCGGCGATGACCGTGTTGCTGGTCGCCGCCGCGATCGGCTACGGCAGCTGGCGGCTGCAGGCGCCGGCCGCGACGACGCTGCGCATCGGCCTGGTGTCGCTGGAGAAACCGATA
This sequence comes from Rhodanobacter sp. B04, assembly GCF_002001125.1. Lineage (GTDB taxonomy): Bacteria > Pseudomonadota > Gammaproteobacteria > Xanthomonadales > Rhodanobacteraceae > Rhodanobacter. The sequence goes on from NZ_MUNV01000007.1 coordinate 99,610, forward strand.
CGCCCCGCCCTGCACGATGCCGATGGGCAGGCGCTGGAAGCGCGTTACGTGGATGCGATCGGTCGCCTCGCCGACCGCGGCGCAAAGGTCGTGCTGATTCCGGAAACCTCGTTCGCCACCGGCGACGGCAGCGTGCCCGCATTCGCACGGCTGGCGCGGCAACGCGACCTGATCGTGGATGCGGGCATCGACTTCAAGGGCGATCCGCGCGCCGAACGCAACCTGGCGATGGCGTTCCAGCCCGGTGCCGCTTCGCCTGCCACCTACAGCAAGCATCACCTGATCCCCGGCTTCGAGCGGCAGTACATGCCGGGCGACAGCTACACCCTGCTCGACGGCACGCCACGGACCGGGCTGGCGATCTGCAAGGACATGGACTTCCACGACATCGGCCAGGCCTACGCCGCGCGCCATGCGCAACTGCTGCTGGTGCCGGCGTGGGATTTCAGCATCGACGGCTGGCTGCACAGCCGCATGGCGATCATGCGCGGCGTGGAAAGCGGCTTCGCGATCGCGCGTGCCGCGCGTTCCGGTCGCCTCACGCTGAGCGACGACCGTGGCCGCGTGCTGGCGGAGGCTTCCAGCGAGAAGCACGATGCCGAGCTGGTGGGCGATTTGCCGCTACGCGACACGCACACGCTGTATTCGCGCTGGGGCGACTGGTTTGCCTGGCTGGATCTCGCGGCCCTGATCGTGCTGCTGGGGCTGGCCCTGCGCCCCACCCAGCATTGAAGCAGGCGCCACAGAAGCAGCAGGTCAACCGCCGCTGGTCGGTGCCGGCTGGGGCTGGGGCTGCGGCACGACGCGCGGCAGGCCGGCGGCGCTCTGCTGGCGGCTCAGCAGATCCTGTTGGGTGGCGCGATCGCGATCCTGCTGCGCACGGTCGGCCTGCCGGATCTGCTGCTGCGCCTGTGCGTTGTTGGCCAGCGGCAGCTTGGCATTGTCCGACACGTCCTGGCGCAGCTGCTGTTGCTGCTGGCTCTTCTGCAACTGGTCGCGCGTCTGCTGCTGTTGCACGGTCTGCTGAAACTGCGCAGCGCGTGCCTGGGTGGATTGCGCACAGGCCGCAGCGAGGGGCAGCAGCGCAGCGATGCCGACGAACAACAATGCATGCATAACGGAAAAATGCGTGGCAATACGTGTAATGGTCATGACAGTGCGCGATCATGTGCGGATGGTTTTCACATCGTAGGATTCCCCGCATGAAATTCCCGTTTCGCCTGCTGTTGTGCCTGCTGGCGGCATTCGGCGCCGGCTGCGCCACGCAGCCGCCGGTTGCGCCGGCGCCCACCGTGTCGACGGCCGGCCAACCCGCGCCGCTGCTGCTGATCTCGATCGACGCCTACCGCCACGACTACATCGAGCGAGGCCTGAGCCCCACGCTGGCGATGCTGGCGAAGACCGGCGTGCAGGCCGCTGCGATGCAGCCGTCGTTCCCGTCGCTGACGTTCCCGAACCACTACACCATCGTCACCGGCCTGTACCCGGATCACCACGGCATCGTCAACAACACGATGTTCGATGCGCAACTGGGCAAGTTTTCGCTGGGCAACCGCAAGGCCGTCAGCGATGGCCGCTGGTGGGCCGAAGGCACGCCGATCTGGGAGACCGCCGATGCGCACGGCCTGCGCACCGCGACGATGTTCTGGCCCGGCGCCGAGGCGGACATCCACGGCCGCCACCCGGACGAGTGGATGCCCTACGACGGCAAGGTGACCCCGGATCAGCGGGTCGATCAGGTGCTGGCGTGGCTGGACCAGCCGGCCGGGCAGCGACCGACCTTCCTCACCCTGTATTTCGACGCGGTCGATCATGCCGGCCACAAATACGGGCCGGATACGCCGCAGGTGGACGATGCGCTGCGCGAGACCGACGAAGCGATGACGCGGCTGGTCCAGGGCCTCAAGCAACGCGGCCTGTTCGACAGGATCAACCTGATCGTGCTGGCCGATCACGGCATGGCCAGCACCCCGCTGCAGAACAGCGTGCTGCTCGACAAGCTGATTCCGCTCGACCAGGTACAGACCGTGGCGATGGGCATCCTGGCCGGCTTCAACCCGAAGGACGGCAGCGCGAAGGCCACCGGCGATTTCGCCGCGATCGAACACCAGCTCGAACAACCGCAGCCGCACATGCAGTGCTGGGACAAGACGCGGGTGCCGGCGCGCCTGCACTACGGCAGCAATCCGCGCGTGCCGCAGCTGCTGTGCCTGGCCAATGTCGGCTGGCGCATCACCACCACCGACTACCTTGCAAGTCACAAGGGCGACGTGAGCATCGGCGAACACGGCTACGACAATGCCGACCCACTGATGCAGGCGCTGTTCGTGGCGCACGGCCCGGCGTTCCGCGTGGACGCGAAGGTTCCGGCATTCCCGAACGTGGACGTCTATCCGCTGATGGCGCACCTGCTCGGCCTGCCGCCCGCCGCGAACGACGGCGACTACGACGCGGTGAAGGACATGCTGAAACCGGCGGACCGCTGAGTCACGCCCCGTCGGGATAGTTGCTGACCTCGATCAGGTTGCGGTCGGGGTCGCGGAAATACACCGACATGATCGGCCCGCGCGCACCGGTGCGCGGCACCGGTCCTTCGAGCACCGGCACGTCGCAGGCGCGCAGGTGCTCGATCACTTCGTGCAACGGCACCGAGGTGATCAGGCACAGGTCGCCCGAACCGGGCGTGGGCCGTTCGGCCTTCGGCTCCAGCTCGTGCCGGTACGCGTGCAGGTTGATCTTCTGCGTGCCGAACACCAGCGCCTTGCGGCCGGCGCCGAAACTGGTCTCCTGCATGCCGAGCACGCGCGTGTAGAACGCACAGGTGGCGGCGACATCGGCAACGGTAAGTACCAGATGATCCAGCGCGTCGATCTTCACGGCATCGCGCCCTTGCTCATCGGCGTGGGCGGCGTCGCCACGTTTGCCAGTGGCGGCAGCGTGAACAGGCGCAATGCAATCAGCAGGCCGGCCGACACCAGCGCGCCGACGAACAGCGCCACGCCATTCCAGCCATGCGCGGCATAGAACAGGCCACCGCTGGCACCGGCCACGCTCGATCCCATGTAGTACGAAAACAGGTACATCGAGGAAGCCTGCGCCTTCGCCGCGCCGGCACGGCGGCCGACCCAGCTGCTGACGATGGAATGGCCACCGAAGAAACCGAAGGTGACCGCGACGATGCCGAGCATGATCAGCAGCAGCGGCTGCATCATCGTCAGCGCCACGCCGACCAGCATCAGCGCGAACGCAGTCCACAACACCTTGCGCCGCCCGAGCCGGCCGGCCAGATGGCCCATCCATGCCGAGCTGAAGGTGCCGACCAGATAGATGCCGAAGATCAGCCCGACCGCCGCCTGGCTGAGGTTGTACGGCGGTGCCAGCAGCCGGTAGCCGAGGTAGTTGTAGACCGTGACGAACGCGCCGAGCAGCAGGAAGCCTTCGGCGAACAGCCACGGCAGGCCACGGTCGCGGAACATGCCGGTGAAGCGCCCCAGCAGGATGCGCCAGCGCAATGGCTGTGCCACGAAATGCCGTGACGGCGGCAGCACGCGCCAGAAGATCAGCCCGGCCAGCACGCCGATCGCGCCGACCACGCCCACGCCGATCCGCCATCCGAAAAAATCGGCCAGCACGCCGCTGATCAATCGTCCGCCCATGCCGCCGACCGCACTGCCGCTGATGTACAGGCCCATGCCCAGGCCGATCGAGTCGGCGTGCATCTCCTCGCCCAGGTAGGTCATCGCCACCGCCGGCAGGCCGCTCAGGGTCAGGCCGAGCAAGGTGCGCACCAGCAGCAGCGCCGGCCAGTTCGGCATCAGCGCGGTCACCAGCACCAGCAGCGCGGAGGACAGCAGCGACGCCACCATCACCGGCTTGCGCCCCCACGCATCCGACAGCGCACCGGCGAACAGCATCGCGAAGGCCAGCACGCCGGTGGTCAGCGACAGCGACAAGGCGCTGACCGCCGCAGTCACGCCGTAGTCGTGGCTGAACTGCGGCATCAGCGGCTGCACGCAGTACAGCAGGCCGAACGTGGCGAAGCCGGCGGCGAACAGCGCGAGGTTGGTGCGCCGGAACGCCGGCGTGCCGTGGTGGATCGTCGAGGCCGTCTCGATATCGTTCATCGGGACAGTGTAATCGCCGCACCACGCGGATGATTACGCTATTCGGCGTACCCACGCGCAAAGAACGCCACGATCAGCCCGAACAACATCATCGCCAGAAGATTCTCGACGAACGCTGTCGTGGTGAAATGCGCTTTCGGCCATGCGGCGGAAAGCGGCACGACCACGTACTCCATCACCACGAACACCGCCACGCCGTACAGCACGCCGGCCGTCGCCCAGCGCCGGTTCAACCAGGTCCATTGCCGCGCGGCGAACACGAAGATCGCGGCGATGAGCAGCGACATCGCCCATTGCAAACCCAGTCCCAGCAGCGAGACCGGCAAGCCACCCTGAAACGCGGCCTTGCCCAGCAGGCCGCTGGCAATCGCACGCAGGATCACCCATGGGCTGATGCCGTTGATCAGGGATGCGACACCGATGTCGATCGTGCCGGCGATGAAACCGCCGTAGAGAATCGCCATCCACGTCGTCGAGCGCGCGTTTGCCATGGGGAGTCCTCATCGTGCGGGAGTTGTGCGGCGGCTTCGGCACGGACCGCACATCGCGATCCGCGCCATGTCCGTATGGCGATGCCAACGGACTGACCGCCAAGCGATCAGCCTGATCGAGATACGCCAGCCCGGAGGCACTCACATGTGCCAGCAGTCATGGCGCCCGGTCGACGCCGATCAGGAGCAACGCCCCACACGTGCACGACCCTCGCCGATGGAGGAGACGCCGGTTGCCCTGGGTGCCGGCGGCACAGCATCCGCTGCCTGCCAGAACCAGCGCGCTTCAAACGGCCGACTGCCTTCGGACTCGCCCAAGGCAAACACCACGGCACTGCGCGGAGCCACGCGAAGCTCGGCACCGACCTGCAGGCCCAGCCGGGCCACGTCTTCGCCGCCCACGTCGGCCTCCAGTGTCTGGCCGAGCAAGGGAACATGCAGCTCCAGGTGCGCCACGCTGCCGGCCAGGTAGACATGCCGCAACCGGGCCGTCCATCCAGGCCGGGTTTCGGCCACGCCCAACGACAGATGTTCCGGGCGGACATAGGCCACCACCTGGGCGTGACGATCGCTCCCGGGAAGCCCATCCAGCACCCAGTCGCCCACACTCAGGCGGCCGTCCGCACTAGTCACGGCAAGCTTGTTCATCTTGCCGATGAATTCGCAGACGAAGGGTGTCGCCGGCTGCTGGTAGATGGCCTCGGGCGTGCCGACCTGTTCGATGCGGCCGTGGTTCATGACCGCGATGCGGTCGGCGAGCTCCAGCGCTTCTTCCTGGTCGTGCGTGACGAAGACCGTGGTCAGTTTCAGGTCCTCATGCAGCTCGCGCAGCCAGCGGCGCAAGGTGACGCGCACTTGCGCATCCAGCGCGCCGAAGGGCTCGTCCAGCAGCAGCAGGCTCGGCTCCACCGCCAGCGCGCGCGCCAGCGCCACCCGCTGGCGCTGGCCGCCGGACAGCTGCGCCGGATAACGGCGGCCGTAGCCCTCCAGTTGCACCCGTTTGAGCAGTTGCGCGACGCGCTCGTTGATGGCCGCGTTCGAAGGGCGCGACTTGCGCGACCGGACGCGCAGCCCGAAGGCCACGTTCTCCGCCACGGTGAGGTGGCGGAACAGCGCGTAGTGCTGGAATACCAGACCGACCTTGCGCTCGCGCGCAGCAGCCGCCAGAAAATCGCGGCCGTCCAGTTGCACCGTCCCGGCATCGGGATAATCCAGTCCCGCCAGGATGCGCAGCAAGGTGGTCTTGCCCGAACCGGATGATCCGAGCAGCGCGAGAAATTCGCCGGGCGCGATGGCGAGACTGACATCGTCCAGTGCGGGGATGCCGCTGAAGCGGCGACTCAGATGCGAAAGTTGCAAGCTCATGGGCAGTCTCAATGCCCCCCTGGGGCATGCGCGGCAATCTCGTCGCCGTAGCGCCACTCCAGCAGCGTCTTGATCGCCAGGGTCAGCAGCGCAAGCAAGGCGAGCAGGGTCGCCACGGCGAAGGCGCCGACGTAGTCGTATTCGTTGTAGCGCATTTCCACTTCCAGCGGCATCGTCGTGGTCAGGCCGCGGATATGCCCGGAGACGACCGACACCGCACCGAATTCGCCCATCGCACGGGCATTGCACAGCAGCACGCCATACAACAGTGCCCAGCGGATGTTCGGCAGGGTCACCCGGAAGAACATCTGCCAGCCGCCGGCACCCAGCACCCGTGCCGCCTCCTCCTCGTCGCTGCCCTGCGACTGCATCAACGGGATCAGCTCGCGCGCGACGAACGGCAGCGTGATGAAGATGGTCGCCAGCACCAGGCCTGGCACGGCGAAAATGATCTTGATGTCGTGTGCGCCCAGCCACGGCCCGAACCAGCCCTGCGCGCCGAACAGCAGCACATAGACCAGGCCGGAGATCACCGGCGAAACCGAGAACGGCAAGTCGATGAAGGCGCCCAGCAACGCCTTGCCGCGAAACTCGAAGCGCGCCATGAGCCACGCCGCCGCGACGCCGAACAGCACATTCAACGGCACGGAAATCGCCGCCACCAGCACGGTCAGCCGGATCGCCGCCAGCGCTTCGTGCTGGCCGATGCTCGACAGGTAGGCATGCGCGCCCTGCCGCAGCGCCTCGACGAACACCACCGCCAGCGGCAGCAGCAGGAAGACCGACAGGAAGCCGATCGCCAGCAGGCCCAGCAGGCCGCGCCCGATCCGGCGCGGCCACGGCGGTTGACGGTTAAGCCGGCTCATTGCGGACGCTCCGCCCAGCGCCCGCTCCAGCGCTGCAGTCGCGAGATCAGGATCAGCAAGGCGAACGAGGCCAGCAGCATCGCCATGCCCAGCGCGGCGGCACCGGCATAGTCGAATTCCTCAAGCTTCTCCACGATCAGCAGCGGCGCGATTTCCGAGCGCATGGGAATGTTGCCGGCAATGAAGATCACCGAACCGTATTCACCGACCGCCCTGGCCAGCGCCAGCGCGAATCCGGTCAGCAGGGTCGGCACCAGCACCGGCAGGATCACCCGGAAGAAGGTTTGCAGATGGCTGGCGCCCAGGCTTTCGGCGGCCTCCTCGACATCGCGATCCAGCGACGCCAGCACCGGTTGCAGCGTGCGCACCACGAACGGAAAGCCCACGAAAACCATCGCCAGGATCACGCCGGGGGGTGCATAGGCGATCTGGATGCCGCACGACGTGAGCCAACGGCCAAGCCAGCCATTGGGTGCGTACAAGGCGGTCAGCGCGATGCCGGCAACCGCCGTGGGCAGCGCGAACGGCAGGTCGACCAGGGCATCGAACAGGCGACGCCCGGGAAAGCGGTAGCGCACCAGTACCCATGCCACCAGCAGGCCGACACCGGCATTGATCACGGCGGCAAGCAGGGCGCCGGCGAAGCTGAGCCTGAGTGCGGCCAGGGTGCGCGGGGAACCCAGCAGGTGCAGCATGCCGCCGATGCCGATGCCCGACGCCTTCCACGCCAGTGCCGCCAGCGGCAGCAGCACGATCAGGCCCAGATACGTCAGCGCATATCCGAGGCTGAGCCCGAAGCCAGGCAGGATGCGCCGGCGCATGACGGCCTCAGTGCCCCGGACCGATCTGGTCGAAGATGGCGCCATCGGCAAAGAATTTCGCCTGGGCCTGGCGCCAGCCGCCGAACACATCGTGGATGGTGAACGTGTTGACCTTCGGGAACTGCGCGGCATATTTGGCCGACACCTCCGGCAGGCGTGGCCGGTAGAAGTTCTTCGCCTCGATGGCTTGCGCCTGCGGCGAGTAGAGGAACTTCACGTACGCCTCGGCCACGGCGCGGCTGCCGTGCTTGTCGACATTGCTGTCCACCACCGCGACCGGCGGTTCGGCGAGGATGCTGACCGAGGGCACGACGATGTCGAACGTGTCCTTGCCGAGTTCCTGCTGCGCCAGCAACGCCTCGCTCTCCCACGCCACCAGCACGTCGCCGACGCCTCGCTGCGCGAAGGTGTTGGTGGCGCCGCGCGCGCCGGTATCGAGCACCGGCACATGCTGGTAGAGCGCCTGCACGTAGGCCCTCGCCTTCGCCTCGTTGCCGCCGGGCTGCTTCAGCGCATAGCCCCAGGCGGCGAGGAAATTCCAGCGCGCGCCACCGGAAGTCTTCGGATTGGGCGTGATCACCTGCACACCCGGCCTGATCAGGTCGGGCCAGTCCTTGATGCCTTTCGGATTGCCCTTGCGCACCAGGAAGACAATGGTGGAGGTGTACGGCGATGCATGGTCCGGCAGGCGCTGCTGCCAATCCCTGGCAAGCAGCCCGTGATCGGCCACCGCGTCGATGTCATAGGCCAGGGCAAGCGTGACGATATCGGCAGGCAGCCCGTCGACCACCGAGCGCGCCTGCTTGCCTGATCCGCCATGCGACATCTGGATCGTCACGGTGTCGCCGTGCTGCGCTTTCCACTGCGCGGCAAATGCTGTGTTGATGTCCCGATACAGCTCGCGCGTGGGATCGTAGGACACGTTGAGCAGCGTGACGTCCCTGGCGGCGACCGACGCCGCGAACACCGCGCCAAGCAAGGCCAGCATCACCCGTGATCTCTTCATTGCCATCTCCAGCCACTTAGCGGGAAGGCCAGCCTAGCCATTGCGGAATCGGCCTCGAAATGGCCAAAAGCGATTTGCTTATGTCACGCGGCACGCCAAGCGCTCGCCGTGCGCGTCCGGCCTGGCGAACTGCGACCGCCGACAGGAATGCGCTGGTTCGCACCGCATCGATACCGCCCTGGCGATGGGCGATGACCGAAACAGACACGTACAAAGATTTTACATATGGACGTCTTTACATCTTGGCGTCTGAATTAATTCCATAACCGCCATAAAAAATCCGTTCACTGGCATATCCATATGTAAACGCCTCATTTTTCCTCGCGACCGGCCTGTGCACAGACTGGATGCACCCACCAAGCCATCGCCGAGACTTACATGACGGGCCTCAAATACGTCCTCCTTGCAAGCCTGCTGCTGTCCCAGGCCGTTCACGCCGACGACAGCCCAAACACCTATGTCAGCACGCCGTACATCGGACTGCGCTATCGCGACAGCACGCTGCACCAGGACAACCTGTCCGATACCGGCCATGCCCACACGCTGCGCCTGCAACTGGGTTATCTCTGGGCACTGACGCCGCACCTTGCCGCGTATGCGGAAGGCACGAAGGTGTGGTCCCTGTTCGGCCGGCAATACAACGACACGACCGGGCGGCGCACGCCGTATCCGGCCGAACCCGACCCGCGCTCGAGCGAACTGAGCAGCGCCTGGATCGGCTATGCGGACGATGTGTTCGGCATCCGCGCGGGGCGGCAATACCTGAACCTGGACGACAAGCGCTTCTTCAGCGCGAACGCCTGGCGACAGAATCCGCAGTCCTTCGACGGCGTCACCGGCTACCTGAAACTGGGCAACACGACCACGCTCGGCGTCGACTGGATCGACCAGGTCAACCGCACGGTGGGCGCGGACTTCCCCGACATCCACCAGCGCCGCTGGAAGCTCGACGGCAAGCTGCTGCACCTGGACCAGGCGCTGCCGCTGGGCACCCTGACCGCGTACGGCTACTTCATCAAGAACCTGACCCTGGCCAGCAACTCCGTGCGCACCGAAGGCGCGCGCTGGACCGGCAACGTGCCGTTGCAGGACGGCGCCACCCGGTTGAGCTGGACGCTGGAGGCGGCGCACCAGAACAACTACGACAACAATCCGAACCGCTTCAGCCTGCCCTACCACCTGTTCGAACTCGGCTATGGCCTGCCCGCGCTATCGGCACGACTGGGCGAGGAATCGCTCGGCGGCAACGGCCACACCGCCTTCAACATCGCCTATGGTTCGGGCCACAGCTTCGATGGCTGGGTCGGCGTCTTCAGCATCCCCCCGCATGGCCTGCTGGACCGCTACGGCGGTGTCTACGGCGACCTGCCCTGGCACAAGCTGACCTGGCAGGTTACCTACCACGACTTCCAGCCGGTGACCGGCAGCGGCTCGCGCTACGGCGACGAGATCGATGCCGGACTGCGCGCCAACATCAACGCCCGCCTGAGCCTGGAGCTGCAGTACGGCGACTACCGCGCCGGCAGCTTCAGCGTGAACCAGCGCAAGCTGTGGCTGCTGGCGGAATACCGCTACGGCAAGCAGGCGATCTAGCCATGCCGCCTGGCTGGAGCGACACACTTGTTGCCGCATGCTCCCTGGCGACTGCGGCATGGTCAGGATGAAATGCCATCAGGCCACCGGGGCATCCGCTGTCTGCAGCACCGGTTAATCCAGTAGCAGCAACCACCCCTTGCCCGGCTCTACCGGAATCGCATCGCCCGGCTTGAATTCGGCGGCTGGCTGGAAGCCGTCCACCGCCGGAGCCCGCAAGGTTGCCTTGCCGGGCTTGAGTCCGAGCGCCTTCCAGTCGATCTGCAGTTTCACCGCGGTCGTCTGCGGCGCCCATGAAGCCAGCGCGATCAGCGTCTTGCCGTGGCGCACATAGCTGGTCGCCAGCACGTCGTCGCGACCGGTTTTCACCGGCGCGTCGTGCACCCACCAGCCGATCATCTGCGCCTGCTCGATGCCGAAGCTGTCCCACAGCTGCCACAGCGGGCGCGGGTCGCTGCCGTTGGACCAACCGAGCCGGCTGGTCATGCCGAACAGCATGCCGCGCCAGGGGTTGCCGTCGTTCTGCAGCATCTCGCCCATCAGGCCGTAGGGGATGCCGGAGAGTTCGGTGAGCCAGTAGCCAGGCGAGGTCTTCTCGTAGTCGAACTCCTCGCCGAACCACAGCCGATCGATGTACGGGAACAGCTCCATGTACAGCAGCGCGCTGTTGATGTGGCCGTCGCGCGGGTTGAACTGGTTGGCCGAGTGCAGGTCGATCAGCGGATGCGGCCGATGCGCCTCGAGCACCTTGCGCACGCGTTTCATGGTGGTGCGGTCGTAGGCGACGTCGTCGAGGTACAGGCCGTCGATGCCGACGTTGCGCGCGAGCCAGTCCAGCCCTTCGATATAGTAGTTGTGCCAGCGGCTCTGGCCGGCGTCGATCACCGCCGCGTCGCGGTTTTCCGGCACGTGCCAGGCGGCGATGTAGTCGCCGTCCAGATGCTCCTGCAGCCAGGAGAAGCCGCCGCCCTTGCCGCCGCTGATCACCTCGTGCCCCAGCGATTCGAGCACCGGCAGTTCCGGTGCGCGGTCGGACAGTTCGCGGATGGTGTCGTAGATCTTCACTTCCATGCCACGCCGATGCGCCGCGGCGACATACGCGCGCATCGCATCCGCTTCGAGGAACGGGTAGTTGATCCACGGATTGATCGGCGTGGCGTGATGGATGTTGACCACGTTCGCGCCGTCGGCCTTGATCGTGTCCAGGTCGTCGTATTTGTGGAAGTAGCGTTCGGCGAAATGCTCGGCCGGCTTGATCGTCTTGAACGGGGTGACGCGCATGACCACGTCGTAGCGCAGGGTCTGTCCTGCCGCCATCGTGCGCGGGCCGCTGAACGCGCTGACCAGATAGCGCGCGCCATCGCGCTTGAAGGAGATGCCGCCCTGGCCGCCGTTGTCCCACGAGGCGGGCATGCGCAGCGGTTGCTGGTGATAGAAGTTGGTATTGAGCGGACGCAGGTAGTTTTCATCGCGCAGATGGAATTCCAGCCCGGCATTCACCGCGCCGATCCATGCGCCGTCCTGGTTGTTCTCGACGTTCCATTTCCAGCTGAAGTCCGCCGGTGCATGGTCGCCGGTGCGGCCCAGGCCCAGCTCGTAGTCGGCCACGTCGTTGCGCAGCGGCATCTGCAGGCGGATATCGCCCAACGTCACCGGCTGGCGCGCGGTCAGCGCGATCGCATAGGTCAGCGTGCCGTCCGCTTCGAGGCTGGCGGTGATCTCGCTCTGCAACGGGCCCGCATCGCCGGTCACCTGCCAATGCACCTTGGCCGGGCCGTCGCGCTGCACGTTCGGCACGCCGTGGGCGGTCATGGCATGCGTGCCGCTGGCGTCCTGCACCAGCAGCTGCATCGGCGCGGCGAGCAGGTTGCGTGGCTGCTTGGCAAAACCGGTCATGCGTTCGTCGAAGCGGCTCTCGATCTGCAGCGGCAAGCCGCTGGCGGCCAGCTGCACCTGGCGACCCAGGATGCCAAGTTGCGCACCGCGTACCGTCACCGCGGTAAACGGCTTGACCAAGGTATTGTCCTGCGCCAGTCGCGAGTCGAGCCAGCGCAGGCGGGTGAGCTTGGTCGGATCGTCGTCGCCATGCGCGACCGCGTGGCCCGTGCCCACCGTAATCACCAGCGGCAGCTTTTGCGCCGGCACGCCATCGGCACTGATCGTCAGCTCGCCGCGATACACGCCCGGCTTCGCATCGACCGGAATATCCAGCCCCAGCCACAGCGGCTGCACGCGCCCCTGCGCCACATCCACACGGGTGGTGAACGCCTGGCCGGCGTAGTCGACGCCACCGCGGTTGAAGCAGGTCAAGGCACTCGCGGGAATGACTGCACCATCCGGACCGTGCAGGTCGGCCGTCGCCACATGCACGTCGCTCACGGCCATGTGCGGTGCCCACAGCCCCACCTGAATGCTCAGGTATTCGCCACGCAACGCGCTGTCGCTGAACCCGCCGCCGGCGCCACGCACGGCCCAGCGCTCGGGAATCCGGTCGAACATGCGCACCGGATACGCGCGCGTCTCCGGAAACAGCAGCAACGATGCCTGCGGATTCGCCGCCAGCAACTGCTGCCGCTCCTGCGGCGTGGCGGTGCGCTCCATCTCGGTATAGGCGTCGAACGCATCGACCGCCTCGTAGCGCAGCACCTGCGCCTGCGGCAGGCGCGGCCATGCGGCCGCAGCGAACTTGTGCGCCCAGGCCGGATCGGCGCTGTCCTTCGGCGCCAGATAGGTCACGGTCGGGTAATTGCTGCGGCCGTTGCTGAGATAGGGCTGGTAGTAGACCGCGTAGGTGCCGGCCTGCTTCGCCGCGAACACCAGTTCGCCGGAGGCCTGGTCGATCGTGCCGCGCAGCACGTTGGCAACCGCACTGCCGTCGGGTGCGGTGACGATGACTGCCACCTGTTCCGGATGGGCATCGCGGCGACGCCAGGGGATGACGACGTGCACCGCCTCGGCCGGCTTGTCGACCTGCACGAGGTAGCGATGATTGCCATGGCGATCCGCGTCCCAGCGCAGGCTCGCGTTGGCGCTGAAGGTCTGCGGCTGCGCCCACGGCGCGGTGCTTGCGCCCAGCAGCGCGCACGCCAGCAAGCCAGGTGCTGACAGGCGTGGGAATCGTCGTTTGTTCATGGCTGGCGGAAACTCTTGCAGTCGTGATCGAAACCGATATGTAGCTTGGTTGATCCAAATTCGCAAGGAAACGAATGCAATTGAAATGAATTGAAGATTTTCAGGCGCTGCGGTCGCTGCGCAACGCGCGCACCGCCTCATCGTTCCCCGCCGCACCGCGCCCACTGACCCAGCCGAACAGCGCGATGCCGACGATGATCGCCAGCGCGCCGAACAGCGCATAGCCATGTGGCCGCGTCTCGCCGAGAAACAGCACGCCGAGCAAGGTGGCGAACAGCAGTTCGGCCGCCTGCATCGCCTCGACCGCGGCCAGCGCGGTCGGCTCGCGCCGCACCATGTCGGTGGCGCGGAAGAACAGCACCGTGGCGATGGTGCCCGAGGACAGCGCCACGCCACCGGCCAGCAACGCTTCGCGCAAAGTCGGCGGCCCGATCGTGCACCACGCGATGACCGCGAACAGCAGCCACAGCGGCCAGCTGCACAAGGTCATGCCGAACACGCGCTGCACGGCGTTGATGTGGCTCTGGCCCTGCTCTCCATGAGCATGCTCCAGGTGCAGCAGCAGCTTGCGGTTGCCCAGCGGATAGGCAAACGCCGACAGCACCACCGCGCCGATCGCCAGCCAGTCACTCGCGCGCAGCTGGCCGTGCGCATGCCCCCACTGCAGCGCGAACACTCCGGCAACGATCAGCGCACCGATCGCCAGCGTGCGCCACGCCAGTCGACGCCGCTCGTCGCGATAGATCAGCGGCGCCAGCAGCGGACCAGCCAAGACGGTGGTCTGGAAGCTGCCGGCGATCAGCCACGACGGCCCGCTGCTCGCCGCCCAGGTCAGCGGAATGCCGAACAGCACGAAACCGACGCTGCTCCACAGCAGCCACACACGCGGGTGCCGGCGCAGTTCGCGCGGCAACCCGCCAAGCCCGCCCTGCACTGGCAGCACCATGGCCAGCAGCGGCAGCGTGATCAGGTAGCGCAGGATCACCGCCCACGCCCAATGGCCGCCGCCGGCCACCAGGCTGCGATTGAGCACATAGGTCAGCGTGAAGAACAGTGCTGCACACAGCGCCAGGCCCACGGCGGCAAGCGAAGACGAGCGCATGAAAAATCCGGTGGCGGTCACGGCAGGCCCGCAGTGTTGCAAATCAGCCATCGAATGCGAAGCATGCGACCCGTGCCGAGCCGGTGAGTCACGTTCCCTCGGCTGATGGAGCCAAAGGCAATTGCAGTCGTACTTCCAGACCACCGCCCTCGCGGTTATGCGCATGGATCTCGCCGCCATGCACGTGCACCACGCGCTGCACGATGGCCAGGCCCAGGCCATGGCCGTCGGTGAGCGCGGCATTGCTGCCGCGGAAGAACGGACGGAACAGCGAATCCAGCTCGGCGTCGGGTACGCCCGGGCCACGATCGCGGATGAACAACTCCGCCTGACCCTCACGAGTCTGCACGGCAAGCTCCACGCTGCTGCCTGCAGGACTGAACTTGATGGCATTGGTGATCAGGTTGTCCAGCGCCCGCTCCAGCAGCAAGCGGCTGCCCAGCACGCTGACCGGCTGGCTCGGCGTCCATTGCAGCCGCACCTGGCGCGCATCGGCTGCCAGCTCGGCCTGTGCGATGCATGCCTGTGCCAGTTCGGCCAGCTCCACCGGTTCACGCTCCATCCCCGGGATGCCGCCTTCCAGGCGCGACAACGTGAGCATATCGCCGGTCATCCGATCCAGCCGGCTGATCTCCTGCTCGGCCTGGGTGAAATAAGCCGCCGCATCGGTGGCGCTGGCACTGCGCTGGGCCAGGTCGAGGATCAGATGCAATCGCGCCAGCGGCGAGCGCAGTTCGTGCGACAGATCCTGCAATACGGCGCGGTCGTGCGTCACCAGCGCCTCGATGCGTTCGGCCATCGCATCGAAGTCGAGCGCGAGTTGCGCCAGTTCGTCGTGCGCCATGCCGCCCTGATCGCCGACCCGGGTGGAAAGCTCGCCGGCGGCCATGCGCCGGGTCGCCTCGCGCAACGCCTCGACCGGTCGCGCCACGCTGCGCGCCACCCACCATCCCAGCAGTCCGATGCACAGCAGCGACAGCACCAGCTGGATGCTCAGCAGGATGGTTTGCCTGGTCTGCGGCCGCAATCGCGTATGCGTCCTGCTCATGGCCACCAGCTGGCGAACCTGGCCATCGTCGCCGGTGACCTGCTGTACGGCGATGTAGATACCCGGCCATGGCTGCACGACGATATCGCGGCTCGCCTCGAGCCAGCCCGGCAGCGACTTCGCCACCGATGCGTGCAGGCGGATCGGATACAACGGCTGTCCCTTCTCGTACAGGGTGGCCTCGATGCCCTCCTGGCGCTGTTGCACGGACCAATCCTCCAGCGCCGCCGCGCCGCCGCTTTCGTAGGCCTGGTCGGCCCCCTGGGCCAGCAGCACCCAGTTGATCTCCCTGGCCGTGGTGTACTCGATGAAGCCGCGCGTCAACAGGCCGCCCAGCAGAAGCACCAGCAGGTTGGCCACACAGAACCAGATCAGCACGCGCCAGTACAGTGAGCTCCGGAACGGGTTCATGACTCGGCCACGACCAGCACGTAGCCGGCACCGCGCACCGACTCGATCCGCGGCGCCTGCGCCGATGCCTCCATCAACTTGTGGCGCAGCCGGCTCACGTGGACATCGACGCTGCGGTCGAAGCGTTCCAGCTCGCGGCCCAGTGCCATGCGCGTCAACACCGCCTTGTCGACCAGTTCGCCGGCACGCTGGGCGAGCGCCTGCAGCAGCAGGAATTCGGCCCCGGTCAGCGACAGCTCCTTGCCGTCGGCGTAGGCACGCCGTTCGCCGGGCTGCAGGCGCAGCGTGCCTACCTGCAGCGCAGCTGCCGTTGCCGGCGTGTTCCGCCGCAACTGCGCACGCACGCGCGCCAGCAATTCGCGCGGCAGGCAGGGCTTGGCCAGATAATCGTCGGCCCCCAGCTCCAGCCCGATCACCCGGTCCACCGCCTCGCCGCGCGCGGAAAGCATGATGACCGGCAACCGGTACTGCAGCCGCAGGTCCCGCAGGGTCTCCAGGCCATCGCGACCGGGCATCATCACATCGAGGATCAGCAGATCGGGCCTGGATGCCTGGGTACGCAACTGGGCCAGCGCCGCATCGCCGTCATGGGCGACGTCCACGACAAAGCCCTCGCGCCGGAGGTATTCGGCCAGCAGGCTGCACAGCGCGCGGTCGTCATCGACAATCAGGATTCTGGACATGGTGGCCGGAAGGTTTTCAGTCATTCAAAGCGGGCGCCCGGGTAAACACCATAGCTCTTTACGCATCTTTACCCTGCGGCAAAGAACATACACACGGCACGGTCGTCTAATGGGTGCAAGACATCCACTCCCCCCACGACGACAAAGGTACTACCCATGCGCAAGAGCATTTCACTCGGCCTGATCCTGGCCTCGGCCGTAGCCGCCACCACGATCGCTTTCGCCGCTCCGGCCGCCGGCTCGTTCGGTGGCTGGCATCACGGCCAGGGGCACGGCCAGTTGATGGCCTTCAGCAAGCTCAACCTGACCGATGCCCAGCGCGCCAGCATCAAGCAGATCATGCAGACCAGCTTTGCCCAGAACAAGACGCAGCGTCAGGCACTCCGCCAGCAGCGCAGTGCGTTCGCGTCGATGACCCCGGATCAGGTCGGCTACCAGGCAGCCGCCGCGAGCCTGGCGCAGGCGGAGGGCGCAGCAGCCCAGCAGCGTGTGCAACAGCGCGCCAACCTCCGTGCACAGGTCTACGCCGTGCTGACCGCGTCGCAGAAGGCGCAACTGGCCACCTTCCAGGCCCAGCAACAGGCCCGCAAGCAGCAGTGGGAACAGTTCAAGGCCCAGCACCCGGTTTCCTCGGCTGCCTCGTCGACGACCCCGTAAGCAGTCAGCGGCAGGAAGCTGCGCCAGCGGCAGGGCTGGCGCAGCTTTTTTATCATGCGGAACGGGTGAGCGATCACCGATAGTGATAGTGGCCGCCAACCCAGACATGGCCGACCGCCCAGTAACCCGGCACCCAGACACGAACCGGGCGCGCCGGCACCACGACGCAGCCGCTCAGCAGGGCGGCGGAAAGCAACAGCACAGACATGAAGCGACGCATGGGGACACTCCTCGATGGGGACGTGTCGCCAGGAACGCCGTATTCCTGTTCTTCGATGACGGTGCCAAGCGCAGTGGATGGCTGGCATTCATTTGAAGCGCATTCAGCAATTGCTGCGCGGCTTCACTTCGGCCGTGTCGCTGCGGGCCGGATGGCTCACCGCGCAGCCAACGCCATGACTGCGCTGCGATAACGCGCGGCTATGCGCTCCTCGTCGTGATGCCGGAAATCACGCACGAGCCAGCGACCGCCGGCCATCACGTCGCGCACCAGCGGCGTATTGCCGGCAAACAGGAAACTGTCCAGCAATGAGCGCGCATCGCGCGCGGCCAGCAAGGGCGAGGCTTCGTCCAGCACGATCAGGTCCGCACGCGCACCCTCACGCAACTCGCCAACGAACAAACCGGAAGCCTGCGCGCCGCCATGCAGCGTGGCGCGCCACAGCGTCTCGCCGACACTGTCACCTTCGTGTCGCGCCGCGATGTTGCGATGGCGCGTGTGCAGACGCTGGCCGTATTCGAGCCAGCGCAACTCCTCCACCGGCGAGATCGAGATGTGCGAATCCGAACCGATGCCGAGCGTGCCGCCGGCATCGAGATAGTCGGCCAGCGGGAACAAGCCGTCGCCGAGATTCGCCTCGGTGGTGGGGCACAGGCCGGCCACGGCGCCGCTGCGCGCGATCCGCGCGGTCTCCGCGTCGGTCAGATGCGTTGCATGCACCAGGCACCAGCGCGCATCGACCGCAGCATGCTCGAACAGCCACTCCACCGGTCGCGCGCCGCGCGTGGCGAGGCAATCCTGCACTTCGCCGATCTGCTCGGCGATGTGGATGTGGATCGGGCAGGCCTGCAGCATGGGATCGGCCAGCACGTCGCGCATCGCGCGCTCGGGTACCGCACGCAACGAATGCAGCGCCACACCGATGCGCACGTCGGCGCTTTCGTGCCGGCGCAACGTCTCCAGCAAGCGCAGATAAGCATCCACCTCGTGGCCGAAGCGGCGCTGGCGCGCAGTGAGCGCACGGCCGTCGAAGCCGCCGCTGATGTACAGCACCGGCAACAGGGTCAGCGCAATGCCCGCTTCGCGGGCGGCCTCGATCAGCGCCAGCGACATCGCCTCGGGCTGCGCATGGGGCGTGCCATCGGGTTGGTGATGCAGATAGTGGAACTCGCAGACCTGGGTGTAGCCCGCCTTCAACATCTCCACGTAGAGCTGGGCGGCGATCGCCTTGAGTGCATCCGGGCCGATCGCGGCGGCGAACGCGTACATGGTCTCGCGCCAGCTCCAGAAACTGTCGTCGGCCCTGCCCTTGCGCTCGGCCAGCCCGGCCATCGCACGCTGGAACGCATGCGAGTGCAGGTTCGGCATGCCAGGCAACACCCAGCGGCCGATCGGTTCGGCGGTACCGTGCACGTGCTCCTGCAGTCGTCCGTCCGCACCCACCGTGAACACGGCATCGGCCTGCCAGTCCCCGGCATGCCATAAATGGCCGGCCTTGAAACTGCGGATGCTGGCGATCTCGCTCATGCGATGGCTCCGGTAACTGATGCCGCGCAGTGTAACCGGGTGCGGGACATCGTCTTCACGTGACCGTCGTCCGCAGCATGCATAATCGAAACATGGCCAGGAAAACCAGCGAAAACACGCCAAAGCTGCTACTGCGACAGGCGAATCCCGCCGATGTGCCCGCACTGACCGAGCTCACGGCCCGGGTCTATACGGCGGAATGGGGCCACTCGGCGGAGATGCTGCGCTCCCAGCAGACGCACTTTCCCGAAGGCCAGTTCGTGGTCGAGTACGAAGGCAAGGTCGTGGGCTATTGCGCCACCTTCCGCACCGACGAAGCCACCGCGCTGGCACCGCATACCTGGATGCAGATCACCGGCGGCGGCATGGGTTCGCGCCACAAGCCCGACGGCGACTGGCTGTACGGCATGGAAGTGGTGGTGCACCCGGACTATCGCGGCATGCGCATCGGCCAGCGGCTGTATGAAGCGCGCAAACGACTGTGCATCGATCTCAAGCTGCGCGGCATCGTGTTCGGCGGCCGCATCCCGGGCCTGGCCAAGAACATGCAGCGCTATGGCAGCGCCGAGGCATACGTGCAGGCGGTGGTGGAAGGCAAGCGACGCGATCTGACCCTGAGTTTCCAGCTCAACAACGATTTCGAGGCGATCGGGCTGCTGCGCGCCTATGTCCCGTCCGACTACGATTCGCTCGGTTATGCCGTGCACCTGGTCTGGCGCAACCCGCGCCTGCTCGACCATCCGGACATGCCGTCGATCCCCTCGACCCAGCGCCTGCCCGATTCGGTGCGGGTGGCTTCGGTGCAGTACCAGCAGCGACGCATCAAGTCGTTCGAGGAATTCGCCACCCAGGTCGAATACTTCACCGACATCGCCGCCGACTACAACGCCGATTTCGTCACCTTCCCCGAGCTGATCACGCTGCAGCTGCTGTCGATCGAAAACGAGGAACTGTCGCCGTTCGACACGATCCGCAAGCTCAGCCAGTACACGCCGCAGGTGAAGGAACTGTTCAGCCACCTGGCGGTGCACTACAACATCAACATCGTCGCCGGCTCGCACCCGACCGAGCAACCGAACGGCGACATCCACAACGTCTGCTACGTGTGCCTGCGCGACGGTTCGATCCACGAGCGCGAGAAGCTGCATCCCACGCCGAGCGAGCGCAACGTGTGGAACATCACCGGCGGCGACAGCGCGGCGACGGTGCTTACCGACTGCGGGCCGATCGGCGTGATGATCTGCTACGACTCCGAATTCCCGGAAGTCGCCCGTCACCTCACCGACCAGGGCGCGCTGATCCTGTTCGTGCCGTTCTGCACCGACGTGCGCGAGGGTTACCTGCGCGTGCGCTACTGCTCGCAGGCACGGGCGATCGAGAACCAGTGCTACGTGGTGCTGTCCGGCAACGTCGGCAACCTGCCCGGCGTCAACAATTTCGACATCCAGTACGGCCAGAGCTGCATCCTCACCCCCAGCGACTTCCCGTTCGCGCGCGACGGCATCGCCGCCGATTCGACGCCGAACATCGAGACCGTGCTGTTCGCCGACCTGCGTCTGGAAAGCCTGGCCCGCGCGCGCAATGCCGGCGCGGTGCAGAACCTGAAGGATCGCCGCTTCGACCTGTACGAGACGCGCTGGCGGCCGCGTTAGTCGACCCGTTGCCTGCCGATCGCGACGCAGGGTCTGCGATAATGGGCGAATGACAGAACCAACCCAGCCCGCTTCGCCTTCTTCGAATCCGCGCCTGCAGGCCCTGCTCGGCCACGAGTTCTTTGCGCCCCACCAGTGGAAACGGCGCCTTGCGCTGTGGATCGGCGCGGTCGTGGTGGCGCTTGCAGCGATCCTGTTTGCCAAGGCCAGCGACTGGTCCTACCACCTGTTTCAGCGAATGCTGAGCTACGGCGCATGGATCCCGCTGATCGTCACGCCGATCGTGTTCGGCCTGCTCGCCTGGGTCACCGAGGGGCGCCTGCGCGCCACCCGCGGCAGCGGCATCCCCCAGGTGATCGGCACCTTGCATATCGAGGACGAAGGCTTCCGGGCCCGCATGCTGGCGCTGCCGATCGCGGTCGGCAAGATGGTGCTGACCCTGATCGCGCTGGCTGTCGGTGCCTCGATCGGGCGCGAGGGGCCGACCGTGCATGTCGGCGCCGGCCTGTTCTACTCGCTGGGCCGCCGCTTTGGCTTCACCGATCCCAAGGCGGCGTCGCGCTTCATCCTTGCCGGCGGCGCCTGCGGCATCGCCGCCGCTTTCAACACTCCGCTGGCCGGCGTGGTGTTCGCGATCGAGGAGCTGGCCGGCACGTTCGAGCATCGCTTCAGCGGCCTGCTGCTGACGGCGGTGATCGTCGGCGGCGTGGTGTCGCTCGGCATCATGGGCAATTACTCCTACTTCGGCCAGGTGCAGGCCAGCCTGCCGCTGGGCCATGCATGGCTGGCCGTGCTGCTCACCGGCATCATCTGCGGCTTGCTGGGCGGCCTGTTCGCGCGGCTGATCCTGCTCAGCCGGCACGGGCCGCTGGCCTATATCGGCCGTCTGCGC
This sequence comes from Rhodanobacter sp. B04, assembly GCF_002001125.1. GTDB lineage: Bacteria > Pseudomonadota > Gammaproteobacteria > Xanthomonadales > Rhodanobacteraceae > Rhodanobacter. Next base: position 121,200 of record NZ_MUNV01000007.1, read on the forward strand.
TCGCATGCGCCGGTACTGTTCGCCGGCGGCTGCGGCTTGGCACTGGCGCTGATCGGGCTGTTCTCGCACAACAATGTCTATGGCACCGGCTACGACCAGGCACGCGCCTTCGTGCAGGAAGCCGCCGTCACGCCGGGGCAGACCTTCGGCATCGCCAAACTGCTTGCGAATGTCTTTTCCTACTGGGCTGGCATTCCTGGCGGCATCTTTTCGCCCGCACTCGCGGTAGGCGCCGGGCTTGGCCACAACATCGCGTATTTCCTGCCCAGTGTGCCGGCCGGCACGGTGGTGCTGCTGGGCATGAGCGCCTACCTCTCCGGGGTCACCGGCGCGCCGCTGACTTCGGCGGTGATCGCGATGGAACTGACCGACAACCAGGACATGGTGATCCCGATCATGGCCGCCTGCCTGCTGGCACGTGCGGCCGCCTCGCTGTTCTGTCCGACGCCGGTCTACAAGGATTTCGCCGAACGCATGGTGCAGGACTTTGAACACCAGCAGGCAGCCCATGCGGAAAGCGCGGAAAAGGCCCGGCTGGAAGCCGATGCGTTACAGCACGTCGGCAATACGAGCGCCTTCGCCGAGACGGCTGCGCCAGTGGACGATGCCCCCACCGAGGCACCGGAAGCATGAGCGAGCCACGCTGGGATCGACTGCTGTTGAATGCCACGCTGGCCACGTTTGTCGGCGACACGCCCTGTGGCTTGGTCGAACGTGGCGCCATCGCGCTGCATCACGGCCGCATCGCCTGGGTCGGCCGCATGGATGAATTGCCGGATGCCCCGGGCACGCTGGCAGCCGCCGTGGAGTCGCTCGATGGCGCACTGGTCACACCGGGGCTGATCGACTGCCATACCCATCTGGTGTTCGGCGGCGATCGTGCGCAGGAGTTCGACCTGCGCCTGAACGGTGCCAGCTACGAGGAGATTGCGCGCGCCGGCGGCGGCATCGTCTCCACCGTCAACGCCACCCGCGCCGCCAGCGAGGAGCAGCTGTTCGCGCAATCGCTGCCGCGTGCGCAGGCCCTGCTCGCCGACGGCGTGAGCACACTGGAGATCAAGTCCGGCTACGGCCTCGAGCTGGACAGCGAGCGCCGCATGCTGCGGGTGGCGCGGCGCATCGGCCGCGAACTGGGCATCAGCGTGCGCACCAGTTTCCTGGGCCTGCATGCGCTGCCACCGGAGTACACGGATCGACGCGACGACTATGTGGCCCTGGCCTGCGACGAACTGCTGCCGGCTCTCGCTGCCGAAGGCCTGCTCGATGCCGTCGATGCATTCTGCGAAAACATCGGCTTCACCCGCGGGGAAACCCATCGGGTCTTCGAGCGTGCGCAGCAGCTGGGCCTGCCGGTGAAACTGCATGCCGAACAACTTTCCGATCAGGACGGCGCCGCGCTGGTCGCCGAGTTCGGCGGCCTCTCCGCGGATCATCTGGAATACCTGAGCGAACCGGGCATCAAGGCGATGGCTGCCGCCGGCACCGTTGCCGTGTTGTTGCCCGGTGCGTTCTACGCGCTGCGCGAAACGAAATTGCCGCCGATTGCGCTGCTGCGCGAGCACGGTGTGGCGATCGCGATCGCCACCGACTGCAACCCCGGCACCTCGCCGCTGCTGTCGCTGCGGATGGCTGCAGGCATGGCCTGCACGCTGTTCCGGCTGACGCCGGAGGAAGCATTGCGTGGCGTCACCGTGAACGCGGCACGTGCGCTGGGCTTGCACGATCGCGGCACGCTTGCCGCCGGCCAGCGTGCCGATCTGGCGGTATGGAAGGTGAAGCGACCCGCCGAGCTGTGTTACTGGATTGGCGGCTCGCTGGTGCGCGAAGTCTATGTGGGCGGCGAATCAGTAACGGTTTGACGCCTCGATGCGCTGGACCAGCGCGTCGACAAATGCCGACGGCAATTCAGCGCGCACCGGCACCCGCCACCAGTGCGGCTGTGCGAAGCGCAGGCATTTCACCGCATCCTTGTCGGTCATCAATACCGGCAGGTCATCGGCAAAGGCCAGATCGGACTGTGCGAACTGGTGGTGATCTGCGAACGCATGTTCGACGACCTCGATGCCCAGCGCACGGAGACTGTCGAAAAATCGCCGTGGGTTGCCGATCGCCGCCACCGCATGCACCCGCCCACCGCTGAAACTGGCCAGGGGTTGTCGCCGACCGTCGCACAGCGCCAGGACATCGCCAGCGCGCAGCTGCATAGGATATTCGCCCGCCTCGGCGACGACGCCATTGCAGACGCACAGGTCTACCCGCTGCAGCCTGCTCATCGGTTCGCGCAATGGGCCGGCTGGCAACAGCCTGCGATTGCCGAAGCGGCGCACACCGTCGATCACGCAGATCTCCACGTCGCGCGCCAGCCGGTAGTGCTGCAGCCCGTCGTCGGCCACCAGCACATTGCATCCCGCGTCGAGCAGCAACCGGGCGGCCGCAGGACGATCCCGCCCCACCGCCACCGGCACGCCACTCGCATGGATCAGGCAGGGTTCGTCACCGACTTCTGCCGGATCGGGTGCGTCGCCGAGCAGCAACGGCCCGCGCCGGCTGCCGCCGTAGCCCCGGCTGGCTACACCGGGGCGGAAGCCCCGGGCGCGCAAAGCTTCGACCACTGCGATGGTCAACGGTGTCTTGCCGGTGCCGCCCACGCTGAGGTTGCCGATCACCACGACCGGAACCGGCAGGCGCACACTGCGCAGCACGCCGGATCGATACAGCCGGCCGCGCAGGCGAGTCAGGCCGGCATAGAGCAGCATCAACGGCCATGTCCACCACGGCGCACGGCCACCGTCGTACCAGGCTGATTCGAGCGTATCGATCAGCGCCATCGGTGCCCCTCAGTCGCCCGCCTGTTGATCGGCGTGATCGTGGAACTGCATCCGGTGCAACGCGGCGTACTGCCCGCCGAGCGCCAACAGCTCGGCATGCGTGCCGCGCTCGATGATGCGGCCCTGATCCATCACCGCGATCTGCTCGGCGCCCTCGACGGTGGACAGGCGATGCGCGATCACCAGCGTGGTACGGTCCTTCATCAGGCGCTGCAGCGCCTGCTGGATCAGCCGCTCCGATTCGGTATCGAGCGCGCTGGTGGCTTCGTCCAGCACCAGGATCGGCGCGTTCTTGAGGATCGCGCGGGCGATCGCGAGGCGCTGGCGCTGGCCGCCGGAGAGCGTGTTGCCGCTCTGGCCGATCTGGGTGTGGATGCCCTTGGGCAGGCGCTCGATGAATTCCATCGCATTGGCAGCTTCAGCGGCCGCGATGATGTCCGCTTCGCTCGCCCCAGCCAGTTCGCCATACGCGATGTTGTTGGCCACCGTGTCATCGAACAGCACCACGTTCTGTCCGACCCAGGCGATCTGCCGGCGCAGCGAGGCCAGCGTGTATTCCTGGTAGTCGTGGCCGTCGAGCACGATGCGGCCGGCACTGAGCTCATTGAAGCGCGGCAACAGGCTGACCAGGCTGCTCTTGCCGCTGCCGGAACGCCCCACCAGCGCGGTCACCGTACCTGGCGCGCATTGCAGGTCGACACCGCGCAGGGCTTCGAACCCTTCGCGTGGATAAACCATCCGCACATCCTCGAAGCGCAGGTCGCCGCGGGTGCGTGCCAGCTCGAGCTTGCCATCATCGGTTTCCGGCGGCAGGTCGATGACTTCGAAAAGGTCTTCGGCAGCGGACAGGCCACGCTGGATATTCGCCTGCACCGTGGCCAGCCGCTTCAGCGACGGCAGCATGGTGCCCATCGCGATCAGGACGGCAAAGAATTTGCCGGGCGACATCTGGTACAGCACGTCCGGCCGGGTCCCCAGGAAGACCAGGGCGGCCATGGCGGAGGCCGCTATCAGCTGGACCGTGGAACTGGAGGCGGCGTTGGTCGCCGAAATCTTCAGATTGAGCGAGCGCGTACGTTCGGTGATCGCATCGAAACGCGTGGCCTCGTGTTGCTGGCCGCCGTAGATGCGCACTTCGCGGTGTGCGCCGACGGATTCCTCGACCGTGCCGGTGACCGATCCCATGGTGCCCTGGATCCGGCGGCTGATCAGCCGGTAGCGCCTGCTCACGACGGTGGCCACGAAGGCGATCGCCGGCACCATGATCAGCAGCGACATGGTGAGATAGGCGCTGTTGTACAGCATCACCATCAGCATGTAGATGACGGTGAGGCCATCGGTGACGGAAACCTTCAGCGCATCGGTGGCAGCCGATGCCACCTGCTCGCTGGTGTAGGTGATGCGTGAAATCTGCTGGCCCGACGACTCACCGCCGAAGAACGACGCCGGCAACCTCAAATAGGCCGCAAAGACGTCATGCCGCATCTTCTGCACGACATGGCGGCCGATGTACGAGATGCCGTAATCGCTGACGAAGGTGCCGCAGGAACGCACCAGAAAGATGCCGATGATCCATATCGGCATCCAGAAGATCAGATACGGGTCCTTTCTCACGAACAGGCCGTCGATCATGGTCTTCAGCAGGTTCGTGAACAGCGCCAGGCCGCCGCCGTCGGCCGCCATGCCGACCATCGCGACCAGGCCGATCGGCCAGTAGCGTGCGGAATAACCGAGCAGGCGCTTGTACACGCGCCAGCTTTCCGCACCCCACATGCGGGCCTTCGGTTTGCTCACTGCCCCGCGCCCGGCTTGCTCGGCGTGGTGGCGATCGACAGCCTGGTGAAGCCGAGCTGGCCCAGTGCGTCCATTGCGGTCACCACGTCCTGGTTCGGCGTCATCGCGTCGGCACGGATCGTCACCGGCCGGTCGTGGTCGGTACCGGCATTGCGCGCGATGGCCTGCTTGAGCGGCTCGATGCCCTCGCCCATCACCTCGTCGCTGCCCACGTAATAGCGACCATCGCGGTCGATCATGATGGTCAGCGCCGGCGCGTTCATGTCGCGGTCCTGCGTGCTGGCCTTGGGCAAGGTCACCTGCATCCGCGAATGCTGCACGAAGGTGCTGGTCAGCACGAAGAACATCAGCAGGGTCAGCAGCACGTCGATCAACGGGATCACGTTGATCTCGAAATCATCGCCACGGCGGTTGTTGCTGATACGCATGGTGCGCGCTCAGCTCGCGCTCGGCGCGGACGAGGCCGGCGTGCGCCGCACCCGTGCCGGCGCCGGCGTCGGCGCGGCGGGCGCCAGGGTCAGGTCGTCGAGCAAGGCGGTGGCCTGCTTTTCCATCTCCACGCAATAGCCAGCCACGCGCGAGCGGAAATAACGGTGCAGCACATACGCCGGAATCGCCACGGTCAGGCCCGACGCGGTGCAGATCAACGCCTCGCCGATGCCGCCGGCCATCTTGGCCGGATCGCCGATGCCGCCGGCCATCACTTCCATGAACATGCGGATAAGGCCGATCACCGTGCCGAACAGGCCGAGCAGAGGGCCGATCAGCGCGATCGTGCCCAGCGTGTTGAGGTAGCGCTCCATCCGGTGGATCACATGCCGGCCGGTATCCTCGATGCGTTCCTTGATCAGATCGCGCGGCTGGTTGCGCACCGCCAGCGCCGAAGCCAGCAGTTCACCCAGCGGCGAACCATTGGTCAGCGCTTCCAGATGCGCCGGATACAACTGGCCCGTGCGCGCCCACTCGCGCACCTCGTCGCCCAGACCCGGCGGCAGCACCGATTTGCGGCGCAAGGTCCAGCAACGCTCCAGCACGATCGCCAGCGCGATCGCCGAGCAGATCAGGATGGGCACCATCGCCCAACCGCCAGCCATCAGGATTTGCAGCACGTTACGACCTCGTCTTGCGACCTCTCGGGAAGCGCGCATGATAGCAGTCCCGTCCTGTCGTACTGCGGCACGCGTGGCAATCCCTTATTCACGCCACTTGTGGCAAACCATTAAGTCACTCCCGCCAGTAGCGTGGCTGCCGCCAGCGCCAGCCCGGTTTGCGCTGCACGGGGCCGCCGGCGGGAAAATCCAGCGGAATCGCCCCCTCCAGGGCGGTATTGAATACCGCTATGCCAGCGCCGGCATAGCGTGCCAGCACCTCCGGCTTCGGGTGTCCAAAACGGTTGCGCCAACCCGCCGACACCAGCGCCATGGGTGGCCGCACCGCGGCGATGAAAGCCATGCTGGACGAAGTCTTGCTGCCATGATGCGGCACCAGCAATACCGGCCGCGCTCCGGAGCCGAGCACAGCGGCCACCTGCGGCTCGGCCTTCAGGCTGATGTCGCCGGTCAGCAGCAAGCTCCCGCCATGACCTTCGACCAGTACTACGCAGGAGCTGTCATTGCCCCGATCGCCCGCGCCGCTGCGAGGACTCAGTACACGGAAACGCACGCCGTCCCATTGCCATGACTGCCCAGCGACGCACTGCTGCATCGGCAATTTCATGCGCGCCATTCGGGCCGGCTCGCCGGCATAGCGCTGCGCTTCCGGAAAGGCGCTTGCGACGGCCTCGGCACCGCCGGCATGGTCGTTGTCGCCATGGCTGACCATCAGCATGTCCAGGCGCGTGATGCCAAGCGCATGGATCGACGGCACCACGGCGGCCTCGCCCAGGTCGAAGCCGGACGGATAGCGCGCACCGGCGTCGTAGACCAGCGCGTGGTCGCGCGTGCGCAACAGCACCGACAAGCCCTGGCCGACATCCAGCACCCAGACCTGGAACGCTCCCTCGACCGGCAGCTGACGCGGCGGCCACAGCAACGGCAGGAACAGCAGCACGCCGAACCAGCGCAACGGCACGCCACGCGGCAGGAACAGCCACGACGCCCCCAGCAACGCCAGCAGCAACGCCCACGGTTGCACGGTCGGCAGATACCAGTGCGCGCCGGGCCAGCTCGCCATCCGCTCCAGCAGCCACCACTGCGCGTGCGCCAGCTGCGCCGCCAGCCACAGCACCGGCGTGGCCAGCGGCGGGCATAACCCCAATGCCAGCATGCCTAGCAGCGCGCACGGCACGATCACGAAGCTGACCACCGGCACCGCGACCAGGTTGGACAACGCACCCACCAGCGAAGCCTCGCCGAAAAACCACAGGGTCAGCGGCAGCAGCGACACCGTCATCACCATCTGCCCGGCCGACAGTTCGTGCAGGAACGCGCGCAACCCGCGGCCGCGCGATTGCAGGCAGAGCATCAGGAAGGCCACGCCGACGAACGACAGCCAGAAACCGGCGGCGAGTACCGCCAGCGGATCGAACAGCAGGATCGCGATCATCGCCAGCGCCAGGGATTGCGCGCCACCGCCGCCACGCCGGCTGCAGCGCGCCAGCGCGACCACCGCGATCATCAGCAACGTGCGCACCGTCGGCAGGCCGAAACCGGCCAGCGCACTGTAGATGCCGGCCACCAGCAAGGCCGCCGCGGCCTGCGCCTGCGGGCGTGGCAGCCACGACCCCAAGCGTGGCCACAGCCAGTAGACCAGCATCGCCAGCCACACGCCGGACACGGCTGCGACGCCGACGTGAAAGCCGGAAATCGCGATCAGGTGCGACACCCCGTTGGCCCGCGCGACTTCCCAGTCACGCTGCTCCAGCCCTCGCGTGTCGCCCACGGAAAAGGCCTGCAGCAAGGTGGCATCGTGCGGATCGTGCACGCGTTCGGCGATGCCGCGGGCGATCGCGTCGCGCACGCCATCGACACACCAGTGCGTGCCAGACAACCGTGTGTTGCCAGGATCATCGCGCACATAGCCCGTGGCAACGATGCCGCGCTCCAGCGCGGAACGCTCGCTGTCAGCCACACCAGGATTGAGCAGGCCACGCGGTCGCTTCAGTCGCAGCAGCAACCGCCATTGGCTACACGGCTGCAGCAGCGGCGCATCGTCATACCAGGACACCGTCACGCGACCATGCAACGCGACGGGATGTCCATCCAGCGTGGCGTGCTCCACGCGCAGCACGAAGCGATTGGCGTCCGTGCCGGCCTGCGGCAAGCCGACGATGCGGCCGACCACCGCGATGTCCTGGCCTTCCAGTGCGCGCGGCAACCGCGCGTCCATCGCTGCGGCACCATGCCATGCCGCCCAGACGAAGCCGAACAAGGCCCACGCCAGCCAGCGCCAGCGTGGCAAGCGCCACGCCAACAGCAACACTGCCGCCAGCAGCAGCCCGAGACACCAGCGCGGCGGCAGGCTCGGCAGCCATTGCACCAGCAGCACGCCGGCCAGCAAGGCCAGTGCCGCCGTGATTGCCGCCGTTCGTGTCATGCCGCGCCCCGCGCTCCATCCTGGATACGGTCGAGCCTAACGCGGCCCTGCCGGCTGCGCGGATGAAAAGCATGTAGGCACTCGCCGCCCAGGCGGCAGCGTCACGGTACAGCCGGCGATCAGGCCTTCGGACTTTCCTGCAGCATGCCGTTGTGCAGCACCAGGGTGCGATCCATCCGCCCCGCCAGGTGCGTGTCATGGGTGACCAGGATGAAGCTGGTGCCGATCTCGCGGTTGAGCTCCAGCATCAGCGCGTAGACCTGCGCGGCGTTGCCTTCGTCGAGGTTGCCGGTGGGCTCGTCGCCGAGCACGCAGGCCGGCCGGGTCACCAGCGCACGCGCCACCGCACAGCGCTGGCGCTCGCCGCCGGACAGCTCGGACGGCTTGTGGTGGCTGCGCCCGCCCAGGCCTACCCGCTCCAGCAGCGTGCTGGCCTGGCGCTGCGCCTCGGCGATCGCGGTGCCGCGGATCAGCAGCGGCATGCACACGTTCTCCAGCGCGGTGAACTCCGGCAGCAGGTGATGGAACTGGTAGATGAAACCGAGCGAGCGGTTGCGCACGCGACCGCGTTCGGCGTCGGAGAGTTTCGACAGCACGCGGCCGTCCACTTCAACCTCGCCGGCGGTCAGCGTGTCCAGCCCGCCGATGATGTGCAGCAGCGTGCTCTTGCCCGAACCGGAGGCGCCGACGATCGCCATCGTCTCGCCGCGCTTCAGGGTGAAGCTGACGTCGCTGAGCACATCGGTGCGCAGGCCGCCTTCGTCGTAGGTCTTGGCGACATGGCTGGCGCGCAGCACGTTTTCGCCGGCTTGATCGGTAGCGGTCGGGTTCATGGCGGTCTTATTCATAGCGCAGCGCCTGCGCCGGCTGCGTGCGCGACGCGCGCCACGCGGGATAGAGGGTGGCCAGCAGCGAGAAGGCGAATGTCAGCAGGGCGGTCCAGCCCACATCGTGCCAGTCCAGCCGGCTCGGCACCTCGCTGATGTAATAGACGTCCGGCGACAGGAAGGTCACGTGGAAGGTGTGCTCGATCCACTTGATGATGCCCGGCAACTTCCACGACAGCAGCGAGCCGAGGCCCACGCCGAAGCCGATGCCGACAAAACCCACCAGCACGCCCTGCACCATGAACATGCCCATGATGCTGCGCGGCGTGGCGCCGAGCGTGCGCAGGATCGCGATGTCCGCCTGCTTGTCGGTGACCAGCATCATCAGCATCGAGATCAGGTTGATCACCGCCACCAGGATGATCAGCGAGAGGATCACGAACATCACCATCTTTTCCATCGACAGCGCGGCGAACAGGTTCGCGTTGGTGTCCATCCAGGTCTGCACCCGGTATACCTGCCCCAGCTTGTCGGCCAGCTCGCGGGCGACCGGGCGCGCGTTGAACATGTCGTCGAGCTTCAATCGGATGCCGGTGGGCCCGCTCAGGCTGTTGAGCTTCTCGGCATCGCTCATGTTGACCAGCGCCAGGCCGGAGTCGAACTGCTCCATGCCCAGTTCGAACAGGCCCACCACGTGGAAGCTGCGCATCTTCGGCACGCCACCCATCGGCGTGGCATACAGCTGCTGCACGATCACCGTCACCCGGTCGCCGACGCTGACGCCGAGCGTCATCGCCAGGTCACGGCCGAGCACGATGTTCCAGCTGCCCGGGGTCAGCTCGCCCAGCGAGCCCGCGACCATGTGCTTGTCGATGTCGACGACCTTCGGCTCCTGCGTCGGCTCGATGCCACGCAGCAACGCCGCGCTGGAACGACCGGCGGTCAGATAGGCCTCCGCCTCCACGTACGGCGCAGCGCCCAGCACATGCGGGTTCGCCTCGGCGACCTGCAGCGTGCGCGGCCAGTCCTGCACGCTTTCGCCGACACCGGACACGGTCGCATGCGAGATCGCGCCGAGGATGCGCGACTTCATCTGGTAGTCGAAACCGTTCATCACCGACATCACGGTGATCAGCGCGATCACGCTGATCGCGATGCATACGATCGACACGGTGGAAATGAACGAGATGAACTGGTTGCGTCGCTTGGCACGCGTGTAGCGCAGGCCGATGAAGAGTTCGAGCGGTCGGAACATGGGCGGGTCGCTTGTGGGGATCGCAGGGCGGGCCGCCCGGTCGTGCATTATCAGGTATTCGGTGAGACCGCGCCGCAGTGGCGAAGTTGCCGAGAGCCCAGGCCATGCGGATCAATTCATGCAAATCAGAGCCGCGGCACGGCCTCGCCCGGCTGCACCGTCGCCAGCCGCATGCGCAGGCGCCGACGGATATCCGCGTCGCTGTTGTCCGGCGCCAGCAGCAGCACCTGCGTGCCCTGCCGCGCAGTCTGCAGGCGCAGCAACACGAAACCGCCCAGCATCCGGAACGAAAGCAGCAGCGCAGGCACATCCTCGCGATCCACCAGGTGCAGCGTCCAGTCGTTAGCGGCACTCCAGCCCGCGGCCGCCACCGGTGAATCTTCCACCTTGCGGAGCGATTGCCTTGTCGCCAGCAGCACGCCGGCGATCAGAAACCATTTCATCCACGGCGCCAGCGCGCACAGCCAGACAGCCAGCACCGCCAGCGCAGCGACTGCGAGCAACGCGCGCCGCAGCAGGCGCGACGGCCGGTATTCAAAGCCGATGGCGGGCGCGGATGTCATCGATGATCGCCTGCCAGTCCGTTCGTTGCGGGCGCGCATGACCCATCACCCAGTCCCACAGGTCCGGATCCTGCACGTCGAGCAGTTCGTCGAACGCCTGCCGCTGCGCTTCATCGGCGCTGGCAAAACGTTCGTCCAGCCAGCCGCCGAACAGGGCATCCAGTTCGCGGGTGCCGCGACGGGTGCGCCAGCGCAGGCGCTTGAGGCGGGCATCGTCCGGCATGACATGATCGTTGCTCATGCACGGAAGTGTAACGTCAGCCCCGCAAAACACGACAGGCCGCACCAGGCGGCCTGTCGTGGCGATGCAGCTAAAGAAAAAATCAGGGCGAACGCCGCTCCACCATCAGCTTCTTGATCTCCGCAATCGCCTTGGCCGGGTTCAGGCCCTTCGGGCAGGTGCGCGTGCAGTTCATGATGGTATGGCAGCGGTACAGCTTGAACGGATCTTCCAGATCGTCCAGCCGCGCACCGGTGGCCTCGTCCCGCGAGTCGACGATCCAGCGGTAGGCCTGCAGCAGGATCGCCGGGCCGAGGTACTTGTCGCCGTTCCACCAGTAGCTCGGGCAACTGGTCGAGCAGCAGGCGCACAGGATGCACTCGTACAGCCCGTCGAGCTTCTTGCGCTCTTCCGGCGACTGCAGCCGCTCGCGATCCGGCGCCGGGCTCTGCGTGCGCAGCCATGGCTTGATCGAGGCGAACTGCGCGTAGAAGTGGGTCAGGTCGGGAACCAGATCCTTCACCACCGGCATGTGCGGCAACGGATAGATCTTCACGTCGCCCGACGCGCATTCCGAGATCGCCCGGGTGCAGGCCAGCGTGTTGGTGCCGTCGATGTTCATCGCGCACGAACCGCAGATGCCTTCGCGGCAGGAACGGCGCAGCGTCAGCGTGGAATCGATCTCGTTCTTGATCTTCAGCAGCGCGTCCAGAACCATCGGGCCGCACACGGCCAGGTCGACCTCGTACGTGTCGATGCGCGGGTTCTGGCCGTCGTCCGGCGACCAGCGATAGATGCGGAAGGTGCGCGGATTCTTCGCGCCCTTCGCCGGATAATGCTTGCCCGGCTGGATCTTGGAATTCTTGGGTAGCGTGAACTCGGCCACGGTTGCCTCTCCAGTCGAAAACTTAGTAAACGCGCTTCTTCGGCGGCACCACCTCGACCTCATCGGTCAAGGTGTACATGTGTACCGGACGGAAGTCGAAGCTGCTCTTGCCGGCCTCGTCCACCTTCACCAGCGTGTGCTTCATCCACTCGGCGTCGTTGCGATCGGGGAAGTCCTCGCGCGCATGACCGCCACGGCTCTCCGTGCGCTGCTGGGCCGAGTGCATGGTGGCGACGGCCTGGTCCAGCAGGTTGGCCAGCTCCAGCGTCTCGATCAGGTCGGAGTTCCACACCAGCGAGCGATCGCTGACGCGGACATCCTTGAACGATTCGCGCACCGCGGAAATCTTCTCCGAACCTTCCTTCAGCGTGCTGCCGGTACGGAACACCGCCGCATCGCTCTGCATGATGCGTTGCATCTCCAGCCGGATCTGCGCGGTCGGCTTGCTGCCGTTCGCGTTGCGCAACGCGTCGAACCGGGCCAGCGCCTTGTCCAGCACGTTGGTCGGCAGGTCCTTGTGCGCCGTCTCCGGCTTGATCAGTTCGGCGCAGCGATGCGCCACCGCACGACCGAACACCACCAGGTCGAGCAGCGAGTTGGAGCCAAGGCGATTGGCGCCATGCACCGACACGCAGGCCGCCTCGCCGATCGCGAACAGGCCGGGCACGATCGCGTCGACGTCGTCGCCCTTCTTCTGCACCACTTCGCCGTGGTAGTTGGTCGGGATGCCGCCCATGTTGTAGTGCACCGTCGGGATGACCGGGATCGGCTCCTTGGTCACGTCGACGCCGGCAAAGATGCGCGCCGACTCGGCGATGCCCGGCAGGCGCTCGTGGATCACCTCGGGACCGAGATGCATCAGGTTGATGTAGATGTGGTCCTTGTGCTCGCCGACGCCGCGGCCTTCGCGGATCTCCATCGTCATCGCGCGGCTGACCACGTCGCGGGAAGCCAGGTCCTTCGCATTCGGTGCGTAGCGCTCCATGAAGCGCTCGCCCTCGGAGTTGGTCAGGTAACCGCCTTCGCCACGCACGCCCTCGGTGATCAGGCAGCCCGCGCCGTAGATGCCGGTCGGATGGAACTGCACGAACTCCATGTCCTGCAACGCGAGACCGGCACGCAAGACCATGCCGCCACCGTCGCCGGTGCAGGTATGCGCCGAGGTGGCGCTGAAGTAGGCACGGCCGTAGCCGCCGGTCGCCATCACCACCGCGTGGCCGCGGAAGAAATGCAGGGTGCCCTCGTTCATGTCGAGCGCAAGCACGCCGCGGCAGACGCCCGCCTCGTCGAAGATCAGGTCGATCGCGAAGTATTCGATGAAGAAGGTGGCGTCGTGCGCCAGCGCCTGCTGGTACAGCGTGTGCAGGATCGCATGGCCGGTACGGTCGGCCGCGGCGCAGGTGCGCTGCGCGGTGCCCTTGCCGTAATGCGTGGTCATGCCGCCGAACGGGCGCTGGTAGATCTTGCCTTCGTCGGTGCGCGAGAACGGCACGCCGTAGTGCTCCAGCTCGATGATCGAGGGAATCGCCTCGCGGCACATGTACTCGATCGCGTCCTGGTCGCCGAGCCAGTCGGAACCCTTGACGGTGTCGTAGAAGTGGAAGCGCCAGTCGTCCTCACCCATGTTGCCGAGCGCGGCCGAGATGCCGCCTTGCGCCGCCACGGTGTGCGAGCGGGTCGGAAACACCTTGGTGATGCACGCCGCCTTGAGGCCCTTCTCGGCCAGGCCGAAGGTGGCGCGCAGGCCCGCGCCACCGGCGCCAACCACGATCACGTCATACAGATGTTGCTGGATCTTGTAGCTTTCCATGAAATCTCGGCCTCGCGTCTTAAGGGGTCAGCGCAATGCGCAGCACGGCCAGCACGCATGCCAGCGCGCCCAGCACCGCGAGGAACTTGATCGCCACCAGCAGGACGACTTCCTTCCAGCGGGTATGCACGTAATCCTCGATCACCACCTGCAGGCCGAGCACGGCATGCCAGAACATGGTGAGCACGAACGCGATCAGCAGCAGCGCGTTCCACGGCTTCGCCACCGCCGCATGCGCCGTGGCGTAGTCGGCATGCAGCAGGCACAACACGGTGGCGACGAACCACAGGCCGAGCAGCACCAGCGCCGCGGCGGTCACCCGCTGGGTCCACCAGTGGCCTACGCCTGACTGCGACGAACCCAGGCCGAGGGCCGTCTTCAGCGGATTGCGCCGGTCTTTCATGACGGTGTCCTTCGCGCTCATGCCGCACCTCCGGCCATCAATGCATAAGCCCACACCAGCACGGTGAGCACGATGCTGCCAGCCACCGACAGCCAGCTGGAGCGCACGAACTGGGGAATCGCATAACCGGCACCGGCATCCTGGATCAGGTGACGGATGCCGTTGCACAGGTGATAGAACAGCGCCCAGCTCCAGCCGAGCAACAGCACCAGGCCAAGCGGACTGCCAGTGCAGACCTTGAACTGATTGAAGCTGGCCTCCCCGCCGGCCAGCGAGAGCAACCCCCACAGCACCAGCAAGGTGCCGACGGCCAGGGCGACACCGGTGGCGCGATGCAGGATGGACGTCATCATCTGCACTTGCCACTTGTAGATCTGAAGATGCGGTGAGAGCGGTCGTTGCATGTCTGCCATGGCGGCTATCCTGTGTGGAATCGCTGATGTCCGTGCCGTACCGTTTCCCGAGACCCACTCCGTTGCGACGACGATCGTCGCAACGGTGGCTTCAGAAATCGATACAGCGTCCGTTCTTTTCCCAGTCGCCGTAACGGGTGGGATCGGGAGCCGGTCGCTCCTCCGGAACCTTGTCCTGATTCGGCCGTTCGGAAACGGCCGCTGGCTCCGTCGGAACGGAAGCAGGCGTGGACTTGATGGGGGAGGAGGTCTTGGACATGGTTTTTTGTTAGCCGCAAAAGGTTAATACCTGCGGCAAAGCAGCACAACCTCGACCACGGTCGTACTACTTGTACTCGGGCCACCTGCCCCAACCTAGATTGCCCTATGCCGACACCTTATCCCGCAGAAACCCTGCTGATCGAAGGCACGGACGCCGTCGCGTTTGCACAAGCCCAATTCAGCAGCAAGGTCACATCCCTTGCCACCGGCCAATGGCAATTCAGCGCATGGCTCGATCCACAAGGTCGCGTGCGCGCGCTGTTCCATCTGGCCAGGCTTGCCGACGACCGGCTGCTCCTGCTTCTGCGCGGCGGCAGCGCGGCAGCGATGGTCGATGCGCTGCAACGCTTCGTGTTTCGTTCGAAACTCAGCTTGACGGCCTTGCCGTCGCGCGCGCTGGCCACCGCTCCCGCTCGACTGATGCACGCCATCGCCGGCGACGTGGACACATGGCTGTTCGGCTGCGGCACGTACAGCATGCGGAGCACGACGGCGGATCTCGGCGACGATGCATGGCACCTGTTGCAACTGCGCGAAGGCTGGCCCTGGCTGCCAGAGCAAACACTTGGCGAACTGTTGCCACCTGCGCTCTCGCTGCATCGACTGCAGGCCGTCGCCGTCGACAAAGGCTGCTACCCGGGTCAGGAAATTGTTGCACGACTGCATTATCGCGGCGGCAACAAGCGACACCTGCACCATGTCATTTTGTCGCAAGCAACAGGCGCCGGTGATTCGCTGCGTTCGGATGCGCATGAAGTCGGCCGCGCACTCGATGTCGTCGACACACGTGCCGGCATCGAGGCCTTGATCGTGCTGAATGATGACGTTGCAGCGAAAGCCAGTCATGGACGTCTGAATGGATTGGATGACCATCCGGACATTCACTTCATCAACACATGGTCGGCATGAGTCGTGCTTGTCAACAGCAACAAGATTCGTCATGGCACTTGCCAACGCAAGATGAGCATCAGTTAAACTGCACCACCCCGGCACTTGCCAGCGGACTGATCCGCAACTAGGCTCCGCCGACCGAATATCGCGACATCCGGAACAAGGGGTGTCGATGTACGCGACGAACCGGATGTATCCGAATCGGCGCGACCCGGCAGCAGCATCGCCGGATGGAAGACCGCCTCGCGTCCACGAGTGCGGATGAAGTTGCAGGCAACAGGGCCCATACCGCCCGCATATCGCCACGCAGCACCCAACCCAGGATCGGCACAGACTCCGCCGCTCATACCGCCACAATCCCGTGGCAAAGCGCCCAGCCACAAGTTTCGGCTGCGGCGATCAATCCAGGTGGAACGGCGCCTGCCAGCCCGTCCACCGCAATGGCGCACAAAGCTTGCAACCCGCTTTGCGCGTACAGCACGTTGGAGGCAGATACATGAAACTTTCCATGCTGTTGTGGCTGACTTCACTGATGCCCCAGCCCGTCGCCGACCATGCTTGCCTGGCCACCACGGTGTACCTGGAGGCGCGAAGCGAACCCACCATCGGCCAGTTGGCCGTCGCCGAAGTCGCCCTGCGTCGTCGCGACCGTGGCCAATGGGGCAACACCGTATGCAAGGTGGTGACCGCTCCGCATCAGTTCGCGACCACCACCACACCCGGCTCCTTCGAAGTCGACAATCTGGATTCGTTCAGCAAAGCCTGGGAAATTGCCGGGCGCTCACTGCAGAACTGGCAGCTACCGCTCGCACAGCGTCGCATGTTCGTACCGCATGCCGATCACTTCGCAACGACTGCGATCACTCCGGCATGGTCGCGCAATCGTCCCAGCGTCACGATCGGCGAACATGCATTTTACGCAGTGAACTAACCAACAAAGAAGCCAGCCGCCAAACCAAATAAAAAAGGCCATCATGCGATGGCCTTTTTTATTTGGACGTCCATACATATGGACGTCCATTCAATCACATCATGTCATCGCGCATAGACCAGGCCATCGCGCACCTCGACGTAATCGCCGTTGCGCACTCCTGGATTGTCACGCTGCGTCACCGTGGCGTACTGGCCATTGTCCAACTGGACCACAATCCGCCATCCCGTGCCATTGCCGTCGCTGCGCTGCCCCACCTGATTGCCGACGACACCACCGGCCACCGCACCAACCACGGTGGCGGCCGTACGGCCATCACCCTTGCCCACCGTGCTGCCAAGGACACCGCCAGCCACGGCACCGATGATCGTGCCCAACGCAGTGTTGTTGCTGCCGTTGTTGATATAGACCTGCCGCACGTCCTGCACGACGCCACAGGTCTGGCAGCGACCGTTGCGGCCGCCGTAACCGTTCGGCTGCCCCTGATAACCATAGCCACCATTGCTGCCATAGGGCTGGGTAACGCAGCCCGCGAGCATCAGGCTGCCAACCATCGCCGCCACCAGGGTTAACTTGCGTTTCATTGCACTCATGATCCCGTTCCTTTTGTTGGGTCGACTCAGCGAGCGTCGGATACCGCGGTCACGCCTTCCTGCACCTGTACTCGATCACCCGGATCGTGATCCATACGTACCGTACGGGTCACGCCGTTGTACACGTAGCGCACGTCGTAAGCGACGATCTGGCTGCCAGGATTGTTCACCGTGCTGCACCGACGCTCCACCGATGAGGTCACCTGGGGCTGCTGGTGGCTTGCCTCGATGCGATTGCCGGCATAGCCGCCACCCACCGCTCCGGCCACCGTGGCCAGCGTATTGCCCTTGCCGCCGCCCACCATATGTCCAAGCAGGCCGCCGGCCACGGCACCGATCGCCGTGCCGGCGATCCTGTGCTGATCTTTCGGCGGCGCAGTGTGAGTCACTGTCTGATCGCGACAGACCTGCTGGGGATTGTTCGACGACTCACGCACCGGGTCGACACTGACCACCCTGGCGTACTTGATGCCGTTGTCAGGCGCACCGCTGTCCGTGGCACCCGGTGCACCAGACGATGCAGCCGCATCACTCGCCGTCACTGCCGCACCACTGGAAGTGCCGGCATCCGCATTGCGGTTGCACGCCGCCAGGCTCATCGCGAGCGCTGCTGCAACACCGGCATTGAGGGCGTTGACCATCAACCTGTTCATAACAATCCTATCCTCTGTTTTTATGATGGCGGCAATCCCGGCGAAGCATGCGTCACCGCAATTACCTGCGCCCATTGAACCGCTATGCAACTGAATCAGAGCTAGCTCGCTCCCGTTACATTATCTTCACGTCGAAGTCGCAGAACTCTCGCCCACCGCACGGAACGGCATCATGCCCAAGCTCGTCGACAGTCACGTCCACCTCGACGACGACGCATTCGCTGACGATCGCGAAGCCGTGATCGGGCGCGCACGCGATGCCGGGGTCGAGGCGATGATCGTTCCGGCCGTTGATGCGGCCAGCTGGCCACGCATCAAGACCATGTGTGCGCAGCATCCCGGCCTGTTTGCGGCGTTTGGCCTGCACCCGATGTTTCTGCCCCGGCATGTGCCTGAGCACGTCGACGCGCTGCCTGCATGGCTTGAAGACGGCAGCGCGGTGGCTGTCGGCGAAATCGGCCTGGATTTTCATGTGGCCGGCCTCGACCATGACCGTCAGCGACACTACTTTGCGAGCCAGCTGCAGCTCGCGCGCGAACGGAAACTGCCGGCTATCGTGCATGCGCGCGGCGCGCTGGAAGAGGTGATTCTCACGTTGCGCCGGACCGGCGACCTGCGCGGCGTCGTGCACAGCTTCTCAGGCAGCGAGCAACAGGCGCGGCATTTGTGGGACATGGGCTTTTGCATCGGGATTGGTGGCCCGGTGACCTACGAGCGCGCCCAGCGCCTGCGCCGTATCGTCGCGCGGATGCCGCTCGAGTTCCTGCTGCTGGAAAGCGATGCGCCGGACCAGCCGGACGCCGCCCATCGCGGCCAGCGCAACGAACCGGCCCGCATCACGGAAGTACTGCGCAGCATCGCGATGCTGCGAGACGAATCCGAAGCCGTGATTGCCGCGGCGACCACCGCCAACACCCGTCGCCTGTTCGACCTGGAACGGCGCAGCGACCAGCACAGCCGTCATGTTCCCTGACGCCACTTGCGCACGACGAGCGGCCCTTGCTACATTTTACTTCATCAGTGAAATATGACTTGGTGAAATGGCTCAGCTGACAAACTGCATCGCGATGATGAACGAGGGCATCGAACGGGTGAGCCAGATCATCCCGCAGATGCCTGCCGTCGAGGCGCGGCTGTGCCGGTTGATGCTGATGGTAGGCAGCAGCCTCGAGGAAGAGCTCGAGTTCAAGCTGAAGCCGCACAAGCTCAACCACAGCGACTTCCTCACCCTGATGATCCTGTACAGCCGTCCGGATGGCAGCTCCACGCCGGGTGAACTGTGCGAGTTCGCCACCCAGGGCGCCACCAACATGACACGCATCACCAATGCACTGGTGAAGCGCGGGCTGATCACCCGCGGCGCCAGCGCCGAGGATCGCCGTCGGGTAGTGATCCGCATCACCGCCGCCGGAAAGCGCTTCGTGCAGAAGATGCTGCCGCCGATGTTCCCCCGTGTCAGCGCGATGTTTGCCGGCTTCAGCGAGGCCGACAAACGCAACCTGGGCCGCCTGCTGGGCAAGCTCGCGCACAATCTCGACCAGCTGGATCCGGATACCCAGCCATGAAGGCCACGAAATGAAGAAGGTCCCGATGAAACATCTTCCGCTTCATCGCACCGCCATTGCGACGGCATTGGCCTTGCTGCTCGGCGCCTGCGCGATACCGGCACGGCTGAATCGCCCGAACCTGCGTGACGATGTGCCGCTCGCCGGCTTGCAGGCGCCTGCCCGCGCCGGCTGGCCGGATGCCGATTGGTGGCGCGCCTATGGCGACCCGCAGCTGGACCAGCTGATCGCGATCGCGATGAAGCAGTCGCCGGACCTGGAGCAGGCGCACAGCCGCGTGGTCAATGCCGAGCAATCGGTGCGACTCGCTGCCGCCCAGGCGGGGCTCAACGTGAATGGCAATGCGCAGTTCGAACGTCAGCGCATGAGCAAGAACGGCATCCTCAGCCTGCTGCCGCCGAACATCCCGATCGACCCCTGGTACAACCAGACCGATCTCGGCCTGCAGGCGAAATACACCTTCGACTGGTGGGGCAAGAAGCGCTCGAGCATCGAGGCCGCACTCGATCAGGCGCATGCCGCCGAGGCGCAGCGCAGCGCCGCCGCGTTGACGATCCAGAACGCCGTGGCCGATACCTATTTCGGCTGGCAGGGCGACCAGGCACGCCTGGCGCTCTCCATCCGGCTGGTCGCTGCGCAGGAAAAACTGGTGCGCATCGCCGAGTTGCGCGTGGCGCAGGGCGTGGACCTCGCCGATACCGCGCAGCAGGCCAAGGCACAACTCGCAGCTGCGCGCGAGATGCATGTCGCCCTGCAGGGCTCGGCCGCGATCCGCAGGGTGGCGCTGGCTTCCCTGCTCGGCATTGCGCCGGCCGATCTGCCCGCCTTGCAAGCCCGGCCGCTGCCCGAAGTGGACAGCCGCCTTCCCGCCAGCGCGCGGCTCGACCTGATTGCGCGCCGCCCCGATATCGCCGCCAGCCGCTGGCAGGTCGAAGCGGCGCTGAAACAGACGGATGTGGCGCGCGCGCAGTTCTTCCCGGACATCGGCATCAGTGCGATGGCGGGCCTGTCCAGCCTCGACATGGGCAAACTGCTCGAAGCCGGCAGCCGCACCTTTGCACTGACCCCCGCGCTGCACCTGCCGATCTTCGAAGGCGGTCAGCTGAGGGCCAACTACGGCGTCAGCAAGGCCCAGCTCGCCGCTGCCGTGGCGGAATACAACAGCACCGTGGTCAGTGCCGCACGCGACGTGGCGACCCAGGCACTCACCGCGCAACAGATCGCCGCACGGCGCAGGGAACAGTCCGCGCAGATCATCGCCAACGAACGCCTGCTCGCCACCGCACAGGCGCGTGCCCATCAAGGCGTGCGTGATGCACGCGAAGGCCTCGCTGCGGCAGCGCAGCTGCTGCAGCAGCAAGACGATGCCGCCAGCCTGAAGGCCCAGGCCGTTTCCACGGACCTGGCCCTGATCAAGGCCCTCGGCGGCGGCTACCAGAACACCGGCGGGATCGGCAGCGCCAACCCGACTTCCCCCTCCCCTTCAAATCCGTCCGGAGACGACGCCGATGAGCGCCACTGAGTCCGACAAGACCGCCAACAAGACCGCTGACGACAACGACAGCGGCCTGGCGGCGAAGAACCCGGCCAAGCGCCGCAAGACCTTGTTGATCATG
This sequence comes from Rhodanobacter sp. B04, assembly GCF_002001125.1. GTDB lineage: Bacteria > Pseudomonadota > Gammaproteobacteria > Xanthomonadales > Rhodanobacteraceae > Rhodanobacter. The sequence goes on from NZ_MUNV01000007.1 coordinate 142,243, forward strand.
CTGCTGGTGTTTGCGCTGATCGGCATGATCTGGTTCCTGCTGTGGAAGCTGGTGTTTTCCACGCGCGTCACCACCGACAACGCGTACGTGAATGGCAACCAGGTGGCGATCTCGGCCCAGGTGCCGGGCACCGTGGTGGCGATCCTTGCCGACGATACCCAGCACGTCGACGCCGGCCAGGTCCTGGTCAAGCTGGACGACACCGACGCCAGCGTGCGGCTGAGCCAGGCACGCAGCGCGCTGGCACAGGCGGTGCGGCAGGTACGCCAGCAGACCGACTCCGCCAGCGGCAGCGATGCCGCAGTCGCCGCACGGCAGATCGACCTGAAGAAGGCCGAGGCCGATCTCAAGCGGCGCCTGCCGCTGATCGCCCAGCAGGCCGAAGCGCCGGAAACCATCCAGCACCTGCGCGATGCCGTCGATCAGGCACGTGCCGCGCTGACCTCGGCCCAGGCGCAGGCATCGGCCGAACACGCCTCGATCGAAGGTACCGACATCGCCAACAATCCGGCGGTGCTGCAGGCACGCGCGAATTTCCGCGCAGCCTGGGTCGCGGCGCAGCGCAACACGATCTACGCGCCGGTATCCGGCTATGTGGCACAACGCAGTGTGCAGCTGGGCAACAGCGTGCAGCCTGGCCAGCAGCTGATGACCGTGCTGCCGCTGCACGACCTGTGGATCGACGCCAACTTCAAGGAAAACCAGCTGCGCCACGTTCGCATCGGCCAGCCGGCCAGGATCGAGACCGACCTCTATGGCGACAGCGTCGAATACCACGGCAAGGTGATCGGCCTGGGTGCCGGCACCGGCAGCGTGTTCTCGCTGCTGCCCGCGCAGAACGCCACCGGCAACTGGATCAAGGTGGTGCAGCGCGTCCCCGTGCGCATTGCGCTGGACAACCAGGAACTGGACAAGCATCCGCTGCGCATCGGCCTGTCCAGCAATGTCACCGTCGACATCACCGACGACCGCGGCGCCGTGCTGGCACCGCAGGCCGAGCATCCATCCGTGGTGGCCAAAACCACGGTGTACGAGCAGATGGCCAGCCAGGCCGACGCCGAAGCCGATCGGGTGATTCGCGCCAACCTGGGAGCCTCCGGCAACACCGGCGGCAACCACTCGAACTGAGGCCGAGTCCAACCCCATGGCTGCCATTTCCTCCGATGCCGCACCTGCCGATGCCGCTCCCCTGAAGCCGTTGCAGGGCGGCATGCTGGCCCTGATGACCATCGCCGTCGCGTTCAGCACCTTCATGGAGGTGCTGGACATGACCATCGTCAACGTGGCCGTGCCGCATATCGCCGGCAGCCTGGCGGTGAGCCCCAGCGAAGGCACCTGGGCGATCAGCTCGTACTCGATGGCCAGCGCGATCATGCAGCCGCTGACCGGCTGGATCGCCAAGCGCTTCGGCGAAGTGCGCACCTTCGTGTTCTCGGTGATGTTGTTCGTGGTGTTCTCGATGCTGTGCGGCCTGGCCACCAGCATGCCGATGCTGGTGGTGGCCCGCCTGCTGCAGGGCGCCGGCTCCGGCCCGATGGTGGCGCTGGCGCTGTCGCTGTTGCTGGCCAACTATCCCAAGAGCAAGCAGGGCATCGCGCTGGCGCTGTGGGCGATGACCGTGGTGATCGCACCGGTGCTGGGGCCGATCCTCGGCGGCTGGATCACCGACAACTTCACCTGGCCGTGGATCTTCTACATCAACCTGCCGGTCGGTATCGGCGCGGCCATGACCACCTGGTTCCTGCTGCGCAAGCGTGAATCGAAGACGGTGAAGGCGCCGATCGACGCCGTCGGTCTGCTGCTGCTGGTGGCCGGCATCGGCTGCATGCAGTTCATGCTGGACAATGGCAACGACCACGACTGGTTCGCCTCGCCGCTGATCCTCACGCTGGGGCTGATTGCCGTGGTCTGCCTGAGCTTCCTGGTCGCCTGGGAGCTCAATGCAAAACATCCGGTGATCGACCTCACACTTTTCAAGCAGCGCAACTTCACCATCGGCGTCAGCGCCATGTCATTCGGCATGCTGGCGTTCTTCGCGATCAACGTGGTCTCGCCGCTGTGGCTGCAGACCACGCTGGGCTTCACCGCCAGCTGGTCGGGACTCACCAGCGCCTGGGTCGGCGTGCTGGCCTTCCTGCTGTCGCCGGTGGTCGGCAGCATGCTGGGCAAGTTCGACCTGCGCGCGATGATCACGATGGCCTTCGTGATACTCGCCGGCACCTCGTTCTGGCTGTCCACCTTCGACAGCAGCGCCTCGTACGGCAGCATGGTGTGGCCACGGCTGGTGATGGGCCTGGGCATCCCGCTGTTTTTCATTCCGTTGAACCAGATCTATCTTTCCGGCCTGCCGGCGGATCAGATCGCCAGTGCCTCGGGCCTGGCCAATTTCTTCCGCACGCTCGGCTCCAGCGTTTCCACCGCCGCGACGGTGACGCTGTGGCAGCACCGCACCGAGTTCCACCACGCTTCACTGACCGAAAACATCACCGCAGCCGCTCCCGCGGCGAGCGGGTTCCTGCAGCATTTGCAGGCGGCGGGGCTGGCCGGCCAGCGTGGCCTGGCGGTGGTCGATCAGTTGCTCAGCCGGGAGGCGGCCACGCTGGCGGTCAACGACGTGTTCTGGCTGTGCTCGGTGATCTTCATCTGCATGATCCCGCTGCTGTGGCTGGCCAAGCCGCCGTTCGGCAGCGCCGGTGGCGCGGTGGGTCATTAGGTACAAACTGAAATTGCTGCAGCTTCCAGCTGCAGCATGGATACCCGGCCACGGCTGGTGCGGCGCAATATCTTCTGCTAGCGTTCGCCGCATGGCACAAACTAAACGCACCATCAAGAAGTATCCGAACCGGCGTCTCTACGACACGGAAATCTCCAGCTACATCACGCTGGAGGAAGTCCGCCAGCTGGTGCTGGACAACGAGGATTTCGAGGTCCGCGATGCCAAGACCGGCGAGGACCTGACCCGCTCTGTCCTGCTGCAGATCATCTCCGAGCACGAGGACAAGGGGCAGCCCATGCTGTCGCCGCAGCTGCTCAGTCAGATCATCCGCTTCTACGGCGATTCGCTGCAAGGCTTCATGGGCCCCTATCTGGAGCGCAGCCTGCAGGTGTTCCTGGATCAGCAGACCCAGTTCCGCAGCCAGCTCAACAGCCTGATGGGGCAGACCCCGTGGAACACGCTGAATGACCTGACCGAGCGCAACATGGCGGCCTTCCAGGCGATGCAGCGGGGGCTGATCGATACTGCCGCCAAGGTCATGCCGACGCCGGGCGCCGGCGGTCGCGGCAGCAAGAAGCCCGGCTGAGTCCAGCCCGCGCGACGGCGCGTACTCGCGCGCCGCTCGCTTGTTGCATTACAGGTCGAGCGCTGCAGTACAGCATGTGCTGCCTTGCCGCATGATCGAAACCTAAGGGGACGCAAGACACATGAGCGAAGTCGCTCTCCCAAAGCGTGTGGCGGTGGTCACCGGCGGCATCGGAGGACTCGGCACCGCCATCTGTCGCCAACTGCTGCAGGCGGGCCGCAAGGTGATTGCGGTGGACCTGGCTGCACGCGATGAGCGCATCGCGGCATTCCGCCAGGAACTGGCCGGTTTCGATGGCGCAATCAGCTTCGAGGCCGCTGACGTCAGCGACTTCGACAGCTGCCAGCAACTGACCACGCGCATCGAACAGCAACACGGCGGCGTCGACGTGCTGGTCAACGCCGCCGGCATCACCCGCGACGCCAGCCTGCGCAAGATGTCGCCGCAGCAATGGCACGAGCTGATGCGGGTGAATCTCGACGGCGTGTTCAACATGTGCCGCAACGTGGTCGACGGCATGACCACGCGCGGTTTCGGCCGCATCGTCAACATCAGTTCGGTGAATGGCCAGACCGGCCAGTTCGGCCAGACCAACTACTCCGCCGCCAAGGCCGGCGTGCACGGCTTCAGCATGGCGCTGGCACGTGAGACCGCACGCAAGGGCGTCACCGTGAACACGGTCTCGCCGGGCTATTGCGATACCCCGATGGTCGCCGCCGTCTCCGCCGAGATCCGCGCGCAGATCATCGCCGACATCCCGGTCGGCCGCCTCGGCGCACCAGCCGACATCGCCCGCGCGGTGAACTTTCTCGCCGATGATGCCGCCGGCTACATCACCGGCGCCAACCTGCCGGTCAACGGCGGCTACTTCATGAGCTTCTGAGCCTCGGTGCGGAAATGGCAGCGGTCGTCATGCGCTGGCATTTGATGTTTGCTGTACACCAAGCATGTCTCGAATTACTTGCAGCTGAGTGCCTTGACGACCCCACCAGGACCGTAAGTCAGCTGACATTCCTTATATAGGAGGCGGGCAGTCGCCGCACGAGAGAGATGCCTGTATCCAGATATCTGCACGCCAGCCAGACAGGTTCCGCGCCTGATCCAAGGCGCCATTGGGCAATGCGCTCCCTGCCTTTCGTTGCGATGTCGCGCGCAGGAGCGATGCTCTGGTTTTCCTTGGGATCACCATCGAAGAACGTCACTCCTGCAAGATAGCGAACCGGCGCATACGATTGCATGGCCCATCCTTCAGGCGGTGGCTGATGCAGCGCCTCCGCGACTGAAATCGATTCAGGACATGATACGTTTTCAGCGAAAAGCTGGCTTGCCCAGACAATGGACAGGCATAGCAGCGTGATCGCGCGAAGAGAGGCCATGCTCACCATTCGATCACCGGGAAGGCGTTTCCATCATTGCTCCAGCCAGGTCGATGCGGCTGCCACGGAATCGTGCGTGGAAGCACCTTGCCTTGTGCCCCCCACTGATCCAGAACATGGATACCTCACGCACTCCGTATTCCCTTGGCTATTGGCAAAAACCCTGCCGCCATAAGACTCCGGCCTTTGCAAGACATGAGGCATATCCATTCCTTTGGATAAATGAAGTTGTGATATCCACACAGGCAAACCGTTGCCAAAGCGCAATGTGCCGCTACAGGTAAGCAAAGGCCGCGATGCGGAACAGGGCACATTTGACCTGATTCATCTGGACCGCCCAAAAGGCGACATCCAATATCCGCAAAGACAACCAGGCAGGTCGCGCTTCTTCCATGTGCGAGACCGTCAGCGCTTGTCACGATCGTCGCCGCCAAGAGCAAGCGGCAAGTCCATCGGACAGCATCGTTCTCAGGAGTCGAGAAACGCCGCATGGGATTGCAGTCTCTCGCCGCTTGCGGAACAGTGGGCAGACTCACTCGACGGATCGCAGCATGGCGCAGCAACCCATCACCCTCATCGGCGGCGGCCTGGTCGGCGCATTGTTGGCGCAACAACTGGCGCAACGCGGCTTTGCGGTCGAGGTTTACGAGAAGCGCGCAGACCCGCGCGTGGCTGGTTTCATGGGCGGCCGATCGATCAACCTGGCACTGGCCGAACGCGGCTTGCAGGCCCTGCGCACAGCTGGTCTGGCTGACGACGTGCTGGAGCGTGCGGTGATGATGCGCGGTCGCATGGTGCATACCCGCGACGGCGACAGCGGACTGCAACGCTATGGGGTCGACGACAGCGAGGTGATCTGGTCGGTGTCTCGCGGCGCCCTGAACATGCTGCTGCTGGATGCTGCCGAGGCGGCTGGGGTGCGGTTCCATTTCGGGCAGTCGCTGGTCGGTGCCGATTTCGATGCCCGGCGCATCCGGCTGGCCGATGACGCGGGCGTGCAACACGAACTGCAGGTCGGCATGCTGATCGGTGCCGACGGCGCCGGCTCGGCGGTACGCGCCGCGATGAACGTCCACATGCCGCTGGGTGAGCGCATCGAGTCGCTCGGCCACGGCTACAAGGAGCTGGAAATTCCTCCCGCAGGCGAACTGCCTGCGGCCGTGCTGCAGCTCAGCGGTGGCCGCGACCAGTTCGCGCTGGAACCGCATGCGTTGCATATCTGGCCGCGTGGCGGCTACATGTGCATCGCGCTGCCGAATACCGAGGGCAGCTTCACCGTCACCCTGTTCCTGCCTGCGCAAGGGGCGGCGCCAAGCTTCGCCACGCTGCCCGATGCAACCGCTGCCGCCACCTTTTTCAGCGAACAGTTTCCGGGCCTGCTGTCGCTGATCCCGAATTTCCACGAGGACTACGACAGCCATCCGGTCGGCACCCTGTCCACGCTGTACCTGGACCGCTGGCATCTGGACGGTCGCGCCCTGCTGATCGGCGACGCCGCCCACGCGATCGTGCCGTTCCACGGCCAGGGCATGAACTGCGGATTCGAGGACACCGTGGTGCTGGCGAACCTGCTGGCTGCCGCACCGGACGACGGCGCCGAGGTCTTCGCCGAATTCCAGCGCGTGCGCCAGCCGAACGCGAACGCGATCGCCGCGATGGCGCTGGAAAACTACATCGAGATGCGCGACTCGGTGGCCGATCCTCACTACCTGGCCAAGCGCGAACTCGGCGCGCTGCTGGCCACCCGCATTCCCGCCCACTACATGGCGCGCTACCGCATGGTGACCTTCACCCATCTTCCCTATGCGTATGCGCTGGAACGTGGTCGTGCGCAGGACCGTTTGCTGGAGCAGCTGCTGCGCGAGAACCCGAACGTGGCGACCATCGACATCGACGCCGCTGCCCAGCTGTTCCTGACTACGCTGGCCCCGCTACCGGCGCTGCGCCATGGATGAGGCCCTGCTGGAAGCGTTCCGCTCCACGACCTACCACGTCTGCATCGACACGGTGAACTGGGCAACCCTGCGGATCGACCTGCCGTTGCCGGTCGCGCTTGCCGGCGTGGTCGGCATGCACTCGTGGGCGTTCATCACCGCCTGGAATCCACAGGCGCGACGACGCCCGCCGGCAGAGAACCTGGCCGCCCAGCGCGAGCTGCTGGCGGCTCTGCAGGCGCAGCCTGGCACCGTCGTGCTGCCCGCCATCGGCGTGGGCAGCAGCGGCTGGAGCGAACCCAGCCTGTTCGCCATCGGTCCGGACGTCGTCACGCTCGACCAGCTGGCCAGGGTGCACAAACAACTGGCTTACGTGCATGGCGAGGCCGCCGGCGCGGCTCTTCTGCGCGTCCTGGACTGAGTCTTCAGCGGCAGTGCGCCGCATGGACAAGCACCCACGGCATTGCGGACAATCGAGGCAATGACTGCCGCAAACACCGCCGTGCCCCTGCTCGAAGCGCGGGCCTTGAGCTTTCTTCGCCAGGACGAACCGGTGTTCGCGCCGCTGGATTTCCACCTGCATGCGGGCGAACTGGCGCTGGTCGAGGGTGACAACGGCAGCGGCAAGACCACCTTGCTGCGCATCCTCGCCGGCCTGCTGCATGTCGGCGAGGGCGAGCTGCGCTGGCGCGGCGAACCGATGCAGCGCGACACCTGCGCTGGCGAGATCCTGTTCCTCGGCCATCAGCTCGGCCTCAAGGCCGACCTCAGTCCACGCGAGAACCTGCAGATCGCCGCCGGCCTGTTCGGTTGCCGCGACGGTGTAAGCGTGGCGACGGCGCTGGAGGAGGTCGGCCTGCGCGGCTACGAGGACGAGCCGGTGCGCCGACTGTCCGCAGGCCAGAAGAAGCGCGCCGCACTCGCGCGCTTGCTGCTGTTGCCGGCCACCCTGTGGCTGCTCGACGAGCCCTATGCCAACCTCGACCGCATCGGCATCGCCCTGGTCAATCAACTGCTGGAAACGCATACCGCCGCCGGCGGTGCCGCGCTGGTCACCAGCCATGGCGCGGTGGGTTTCCATGGCGGCGAACCGCGGCATATCCGGATGCATGCATGAAGCGTCCAGGCCTCGCCACCGCCTGCACCGCGATGCTGCGGCGCGACCTCACCCTGGCCTGGCGCCGGCGCGGCGATATCGCGATGCCGGTGCTGTATGCGCTGATCGTGACGATGCTGTTCCCGTTTGCGCTGGGGCCGGAGGACACCTTGCTGCAGCGGATCGCCGGCGGCGTGGTGCTGGTCACCGTGCTGCTGGCGATGCTGCTGGCGCTGGATGCGATGTTCTCCAGCGATATCGAGGACGGCTCGCTGGAGCAACTGGTGCTGGCACCGCAGCCGCTGGCGCTGATGCTGGGCATGAAGATCCTCGCCCACTGGCTCACCACCGCATTGCCGCTGATCGTGATCGCACCCTTGTTGGCCGCGATGCTGCACCTGCCCGGCGCGGTGATTCCGGTGCTGTTGCTGGCCCTGCTGCTGGCCACGCCGCTGCTCAGTCTGCTGGGCGCCGTGCTAGTGGCGCTCACGGCCGGGACCCGGCGCTCTGGTATGCTGTTGGCCTTGATGCTGCTGCCTCTGTGCATGCCTGCCGTGATCTTTGCCGCTGGCGCCGTGGCAGCCGCCCAACAGGGGCTGCCGTGGCTCGCGCCGATCGCCTGGCTCGCAGCCGCCTTGGTGCTGGCCGTGGTGCTGGCGCCGCTGGCCTGCGCGGCGGCCCTTCGTATTGCCCTGGATGCCTGACTGTTTATGTCTAGCTGGATCCCCCTCTGGTTGCACAAGCTCGGCTCACCGCCGACCTTCTATCGCTTCGCCGGCAGTTTGCGGCCGTGGGCGATGGCGCTGGCGCTGCTGCTCGGTGCGGTTGGGTTGTATGGCGGCCTGGTGCTGGCGCCAGCCGACTACCAGCAGGGCGACGCCTACCGGATCATCTTCATCCACGTACCCAGCGCCGAGATGAGCATGTTCATCTATGCGGCGATGGGCGCGGCCGCGTTCATCGCGCTGGTGTGGCGGATCAAGCTGGCCGAGGTGGTGGCGATGGAATCGGCACCGATCGGTGCGGCGTTCACCTTCATCACCCTGGTCACCGGCTCGCTGTGGGGCAAGCCGATGTGGGGCACCTGGTGGACGTGGGATGCGCGGCTCACCTCCGAGCTGGTGCTGTTGTTCCTCTATCTGGGCGTGATCGGGCTCTATCACGCGTTCGAGGATCGCCGCCAGGGCGCGCGCGCCGCTGCTTTCCTGGCGATCATCGGCATCATCAACGTGCCGATCGTGCATTTCTCGGTGAACTGGTGGAACACCTTGCACCAGGGCAGCACGGTCAACATCTTCGGCAAGTCGAAGATGTCCTGGGACATGCTGTGGCCGCTGCTGACGATGATGCTGGCGACCAAGTTCTATTACGTCGCCAGCCTGTTCAACCGCGTGCGCACCGACCTGCTGGCGCTGGAAGGCGGCAAGGACTGGGTGCGCAAGATCGCCGCAGACGAGGCGAGGTCATGAACTCCCTGCAGACCTTCTTTGCGATGGGGGGTTACGCCATGTACGTGTGGCCGGCCTACGCCCTGTTCTTCACCGTGCTGATCGCCGATACCATCGCGCCCGGCGTGCGCCGCCGCCGCGTGCTGCGCGAACTTCGCACCAGGCTGGCGCGTCAAAGCATGCGCCAGAATCGCCCTACTCCTGCCCCGCCGTCGCCCTGACCGGAACGGCCCACGAGCATGCCCATGAACCCCACCCGTAAACGCCGGCTCACCATCGTCGTCCTGATCGTCGCCGCCGCTGCGCTGGCGGTCGGCCTGGGCGTGTATGCGCTGCAGAACAACATGAACTACCTGCTCACGCCGAGCCAGGTGCAATCGGGACAGGCCGCCGATTACAAGACCTTCCGCCTCGGCGGGATGGTCAAGGCCGGCTCGATCCAGCGCAGCAGCGACTCGCTCAAGGTCACCTTCACCGTGGTCGATGCCGGCGGCGCGATGCCGGTGGAATACACCGGCATCCTGCCCGACCTGTTCCGCGACAACCAGTCGGTGATCGCCACCGGCCACATGGACGGCGCGCGCTTCGTCGCCACCGAAGTACTGGCCAAGCATGACGAGACCTACATGCCGAAAGAGCTGAAGGACGCGATGGCCAAGGCACACGCGGACAAGAAAGTCGGCGACGAATCCGCGCAGGGCGACATGCCATGACGCCGGAACTCGGCCAGCTCGCGCTGATCCTTGCCCTGTTGCTGGCACTGGCGCAGGGCATCCTGCCATTGCTCGGCGCATGGCACGGCAACCGTGCGCTGATGGCCGTGGCGCGTCCTGCCGCCGCTGGCCAGGCCGTGTTCGTGGCGCTCGCGTTCGGCATCCTGGTGTGGGCGTTCGTGCATTTCGATTTCTCGGTGCAGTACGTGGCCGACAATTCGAACCTGGCGCTGCCGTGGTACTACCGCATCGCCGCGGTATGGGGCGCGCATGAGGGTTCGCTGCTGCTGTGGATCTTCATCCTCAACGTGTGGACGGTGGCGCTGGCCGCGTTCAGCCAGAAGCTGCCGGAAGTGTTCGCCGCGCGCGTACTGGCCGTGATGGGACTGATCGCGGTGGGTTTCCTCGCCTTCATCATCTTCACCTCGAATCCGTTCGGACGGCTGCTGCCGATGCCGGGCGACGGCGCCGACCTGAACCCGGTGCTGCAGGATCCGGGCATGACGTTCCACCCGCCGGTGCTTTACACCGGCTACGTCGGCTTCTCGGTGGCGTTCGCGTTCTCGATCGCCGCCCTGCTCGGCGGTGGGCTGGAGCAGGCCTGGGTGCGCTGGGCGCGACCGTGGACGAATATCGCCTGGGCTTTCCTGACTCTCGGCATCGTCGCCGGCAGCTGGTGGGCGTATGCGGAACTGGGCTGGGGCGGCTGGTGGTTCTGGGATCCGGTGGAAAACGCCAGCTTCATGCCGTGGCTGGTCGGCGCCGCGCTGATCCACGCGCAGGCGATCACCGAGAAGCGCGGCGGCCTGCGCGCCTGGACGATCCTGCTGTCGATCTTCGCGTTCTCGCTCTCCCTGCTCGGCACCTTCCTGGTGCGCTCGGGCGTGCTCACCTCGGTGCATGCATTCGCCTCCGATCCGCGCCGCGGCATCTTCATCCTGATTTTCCTGACCCTCGTGGTCGGTGGCTCGCTGTTGCTGTACGCACTGCGCGCGCCGAAGGTAGCCAGCGGCAAACCGTTCAAGCCGGTCTCGCGCGAAAGCGCCCTGCTGATCGGCAACCTGATGTTCGCGGTGGCCGCGGCGATGGTCCTGCTGGGTACGCTGTTCCCGCTGATCGGCGATGCGCTGAACCTGGGCCGGATCTCGGTCGGGCCGCCCTACTTCGGCTTCCTGTTTCCATTGCTGATGCTGCCGGTGGTGCTGCTGCTGCCGTTCGGGCCGTTCCTGCGCTGGGGCAAGGGCGAAGCACCCATGCTGAAACAGATCTTGCTGCGCGCCGGCATCGCCGCCGCGGCGTGCGCGATCGTGGCGGCGTTCTTCGTCGACGGTCAGCTCAAGGCGATCGCCGGCGTGGCCGCCGCGGTATGGATCGTCGCCGGCGTGCTGCTGTATGCGTACAAACGCTGGCGCGAGATGCCGCGCGGCCGGCGTTATCCGGCCGAGATGGCCGGCATGCTGCTGGCGCATCTGGGCGTGGGCGTGTTCGTGGCCGGCGTGCTGCTGTCCGAGTCGCTCAGCGTGACCAGCGACGTGCGGATGGCGCCGGGACAGACCGAACACGTCGGCGGCTACGACTTCCGCTTCGACGGCGTGCATCGCGCCAGCGGACCGAACTGGCGTGCCGACCAGGGCGTGATCACGGTGACCCGCGATGGTCGCCAGCTCACCGTGATGCATCCGCAGAAGCGCACCTACCTGCGCGGCCAGGTGCAGACCGAATCGGCGGTGGATGCCGGCATCTTCCGCGATCTGTATGTCGCGCTGGGTGAGCCGATGGACGCGAACAAGGTCGAGGACGCGTGGTCGCTGCGGCTGTACTACAAGCCGTTCATCCGCTGGATCTGGGGCGGCGGCCTGTTGATGATGCTGGGCGGTTTTGTCTGTGCTGCCGACAAGCGCTTCCGCCTCAGGCGTGCAGCCACCGATGCCGTAGCGGCCGAAAGTCTGCAGGTGCAGGAGACGCATGCATGAACCGGTTGCTGCCGTTCGTCGGCTTCATGTTGCTGGTGGTTCTGTTCGGTTTCGGCATCTGGTGGAACTCGCGGCACGATCCGAATGCGATTCCGACACCACTATTGAACAAACCCGCACCCGCGTTCGTGCTGCCCAAACTGTACGAACCCACGCAGACGGTGAGCAAGGCGGACTTGCTTGGCAAACCCTACCTGCTCAACGTGTTCGCCAGTTGGTGCGTGGAATGCGGCGCGGAGCATCCGGTACTGGAAGCCGAGGGCCCGACGCTGGGTGTACAGCTGGTCGGCTACAACTACAAGGACGCGCCGGTCGATGCCAAGCGCTGGCTGGCTGAACACGGCAATCCCTACAACGTGTTGATTGCCGATGAACCGGGCAACACCGCGATCGACTTCGGCGTGTACGGCGCACCGGAAAGTTTCCTGATCGATGCGCATGGCGTGATCCGCTACAAGCACATCGGTCCGCTGACGCCCGATGTGGTCGCCAGCGAACTGAAGCCGGCGATCGCGGCACTGTCGCGCGAGGCGCAGCCATGATGCGTGCGCTTCTTCATGTACTGCTGGTGGCCTTGCTGGCATTTGCCGGCGTGACCCACGCGCAGGCGATCGAGCCGATGCCGTTCGCCGACCACGCGCAGGAACTGCGCTTCCAGCACCTGACCCAGCAGCTGCGCTGCCCGATGTGCCAGAACGAGACGCTGGCCGATTCCAACGCACCGATCGCACGCGACCTGCGCAACCAGATCTTCCAGCTGATGCAGCAAGGCAAGAGCGACGACGAGATCAAGCGATACCTGGTCGCCCGCTATTCCGATTACGTGCTGTACGACCCGCCACTGAAACCCGGCACCTGGCTGCTGTGGTTCGGTCCGCTGCTGATCCTGTGTGCCGGCGCTGGCGTGGTGCTGGTCGCGATCCGCAAGCGTGGCCGTGACGGCAGTGCCACCGACACAACATCTGACCGCATGCCGCTCGACAACGAACCGGCCGACAACGGGGACGACTGGTGAAGATCGCGTTTTTCATCGCCGCTGCAGTGATGATCGCTGTGGCGCTGGCTGCCTTGCTGCTGCCGCTGGTACGCCAAGGCCGCAAGTCGGGACGCTCGCGCGGCGTGTTCGCGCTGACGCTCGCGATCGCCTTCGTGCTGCCGCTGAGCGCGGGTGCGCTGTACCTGCTGGTGGGTACGCCGGCTGCGCTGAATGGCGTCTCCGCCGAGGCCGAACGGCCGCTCACCCTGCCGCAGGCGATCGATGAGCTGCACGCCCACCTGGCCCAGCAGCCCGACGATGTGCAGGGCTGGATGCTGCTGGCGCAGACCAGCACCATGCAGCGCGATCCGGCCGCGGCGCGCGACGCCTACGACCACGTGCTGAAGCTCGCCCCCAACAACGCCGAGGCGATGGTGGGCTGGGCCGAAACCGATTCGATGACACGCGATGACCACATGATCGAGGGTCGTGCGCTGGAACTGCTCAAGCGCGCCGTGCAATTGCAGCCGGACAGCCAGCGCGGCCTGTGGCTGCTCGGCATCAGCGATTTCCAGCATGGTCAGTATCGGGAAGCCGCTGCCACCTGGCGCGTGCTGCAGCCGCAGCTGGAGCCCGGCTCGAAGGTCGCCCAGGCGGTAGCCGAGCAGATCGCCGTGGCCGATGCCCGCGCTGGCGGCGCCCCGGCCGATGCCTCGACCTCGGCACTGGCTGCCACACCACAAGGCGCAGCATTGCAGGTAAAGGTCTCACTGGCAGCGGCGCTCAAGGACAAGGTCGCTGCAGGCGACACATTGTTCATCTACGCCCGCGCCGAGAACGGACCTCCCATGCCTCTGGCTGTGGCCAAACTCGATGCCAGCCAGCTGCCAGCCAGCGTTACTCTTACCGATGCCATGGCGATGACGCCGGCGATGAAACTGTCGTCGGTCTCTCGCGTGTTCGTCGGCGCGCGGATCAGCCATAGCGGCCAGCCGATCGCCCAGCCGGGCGATCTCGAAGGCGATGCCGGCATCGTGCCGGTGGCTAGCAAGACGCCGATCACGATCCATATCGACAAGGTGCATTGATGAGCCACGATGCACGCCGTTACTTCAGCCTGCCCTCGCCGTTCGCGATGAAGCGCGGCGGTGCGCTGCACGGTGCGCACGTCGCCTACGAAACCTGGGGCGAGTTGAACGAAGCGCGCGACAACGCCGTGCTGGTGCTGACCGGCCTGTCGCCCAGCGCGCACATGGCCTCCTGTGCCGCCGATCCCACGCCCGGCTGGTGGGAGGACATGGCCGGTCCGGGCAAGGCGATCGACACCACGCGCTGGTTCGTGATCTGCGTGAACTCGCTGGGCAGCGACAAGGGCTCGACCTGCCCCGCCTCGATCGACCCGGCGACCGGCGAAGCCTATCGGCTGACCTTTCCCGAGCTGGCGCTGGAAGACGTCGCCAACGCCGCGCAGGCCGCCGTCAGCAGCCTCGGCATCACCCAACTGGCCTGCCTGATCGGCTGCTCGATGGGCGGCATGAGCGCGCTGGCCTACATGCTGCTGCACCCGGGCAGCGTGCGTGCGCATATCAGCGTGGATACCGCACCGCAGGCACAACCGTTCGCGATCGCGATCCGCTCGCTTCAGCGCGAGGCGATCCGGCTCGACCCGCAGTGGAACGAAGGTCGTTACGACATCCATGCCGAACACGGCGGAGCCTACCCCGACATGGGCATGAGCATCGCGCGCAAGCTCGGCGTGATCACCTATCGCTCGGCGATGGAATGGAACGGCCGCTTCGCGCGTATCCGGCTCGATCCGGAGCAGCGTGAGGACGAGCCGTTCGGCCGCGAGTTCCAGGTCGAGTCGTATCTCGAAGGCCATGCGCAGCGTTTCGTGCGCAACTTCGATCCCAACAGTTATCTGTACCTCTCGCGCGCCAGCGACTGGTTCGACATCGCCGAATACGGCCACGGCAGCGTGCTGGAGGGACTCAAGCGCATCCGCATCGAGCAGGCGATGGTGATCGGCGTCAGCACCGACATCCTGTTTCCGCTGCAGCAACAGCAACAGATCGCCGAAGGCCTGCAGGCCGCCGGCGCCGAGGTGGAATTCGTGGCGCTGGATTCGCCGCAGGGCCACGACGCGTTCCTGGTCGACATCGAGAACTACAGCCGTGCGATCGGCGGCTTCCTGAACCGACTGCCGGCCGCTTAACCGCGCCGCTGCTAAGATAGCCAGCATCACGCACCGCCCGAGACCATAATGCTCACCCTGGATTTCCCCGGCAGCCGTACCCTGATCGACGCGATCGACACCGCCGTGGCCAAGCCGACCACCCACGAGCTCACCGACAGCCTGCGCAACAGCCTATGCAAGCTGATCCGCGACAACGAAGTGAAGCTGCCCGACTGCGTGTTCGAAGCCAATCCGGATCACTACGCCCGCCGCGAGCTCTACCGCAGCGACGAGCACGGCTACTGCGTGGTGGCGATGACCTGGGGCCCGGGCCAGGGCACGCCGATCCACGATCACGACGGCATGTGGTGCGTCGAGGGCGTGTGGAACGGCGCGCTGGAGATCGTGCAGTACGAGCTGGTCGAGCACGATGCGAAACGTTATTGCTTCCAGCCGGTCGGCTCGATCCAGGCCGGCGCCGGCTCCGCCGGCAGCCTGATCCCGCCGCACGAATACCACAGCATCCGCAACCCCAGCGACAACAGCGTCACCGTCAGCCTGCACATCTACTCCGGCCCGATGACCCGCTGCGCGGTGTTCCAGCCGCTGCCGGAGGATCGCTGGTATGGACGCGACATACGCCAGCTGGGGCTCGACCGCGTGCATTGAACCCGGCATAATGCGCAGCTCACATGCCGGTGTGGCGGAATGGTAGACGCGGCGGACTCAAAATCCGCTGGCAGCGATGTCGTGTAGGTTCGAGTCCTATCACCGGTACCAAGTGAGGGTTTCAAGCAAGACCAGCGAGACCCGTGGAATACCCCAAGCCCGCATCACAGCGGGCTTTTTCATGCCTGAAGGCGTCCAGCCCGTCCCACGGAAACCCGTCCAAGCACGGGGTATCTGGGGGTGCATCTGGGGGTATACCCCAGCAACGGGGCTTGCAAGGCAGCAGCAGATACCCCCAGAATGCACCGCAAGTTCTTGCATATTCACATGCAAGAATCTGCTGATACCCCCCAGCGAGGCGGCGCGATGCTCACCGATACCCTGATCCGCAAGACCAAGCCCACGGACAAGCCCCAGAAGCTGTTCGACGGTGGCGGTCTGTTCCTGTTGGTGCAGCCGAACGGGGCTAGGTACTGGCGGATGAAGTACCGCACGGACGGCAGGGAGAAGCTGCTGGCGTTCGGGGTGTACCCCGTCATCTCCCTTGCAGACGCACGGCAGCGCCGAGAGGATGCCCGGAAGCTACTGGCGAACGGTTGCGACCCCGGCGAGATGAAGCAGGCAGCTAAGGCCGAGCGACTGGCCGCAGCGGCAGCCGAAACCGTCGCCTCCGAGACATTCGAGAAGGTCGCTCGCGATTGGATGGCATGGCGCGAGTCACGCGGCAAGACTGCCGAGGCCACGATGGGCAAGGACTTGTGGCGGCTGACCGCTGCAACTTGCGTGGGGACAACCTACGCGCCGTAAAAGGCGGAGGACACGCCCCCACCGCAGCGAACGCCTTGCGTCCCGGCACTGTCGAGTTCATCACCGATAAGCCCGAGAAGGCAGAGATCACCGAAGGACGGCGCAAGGCTCCCGAGCGTGTCCCCAGCGGCCACCACGCCAGCCCCTGAAAAGTTCACACCACGAATTTCCGTGAGGGTATCTAACAGAGGGAAGTCGCGCACTTCCCCCCGTGCCCCCGGCCGAACCTCACAGGAACCCCAGCACCCCACCGACACGGCCGAGCATCCTGCCAGCCGTCTCGTGTCACGTCATGAAGGACACCACGCAATGAACCTAGTCACCAGCAGCACCACCGCGCCGAGCTTGCTGCGCCTGAAGGCGGTACTCCAGCACATCGGCGTGTCACGCACCACGTTGTACCGATGGATTCACGCCGGACACTTCCCGCGCCCCCGCTCACTCACCCCCAACGGTTCCACCGTGGCATGGTTGGCTGCCGAGGTTGAGGCATGGATCAACAGCAAGCCCGCCACGTCTGGGGGTATATCTGGGGGTGCATTCGGAAGCGATGCCTTGCAAGCCGCATAACAGCGGCCTTGTTTGTTCCTATCACCACCACGTGAGGGTTTCAGGCAAGACCAGCGAAACCCATGAATGCCCCAAACCCGCGTAACTGCGGGTTTTTTCATGCCTGAAGATAGATCCAGGGCCATCCGAGCCGTGGAATGCATCGCTCCCGATGCCGCTTCCAGGCATGGTGCGTTACCGCTTGACACCGGTGTCAATACTGTCCAAGCTGCATGACAGTTCTATTGCGGGGGAGCGCGATGGACGTGGCAATCGGCCATCTGGACCAGTCGGAAGAGGCTCCGGCATCGCCGTTTCTTGCGGCGGATGTCGGCGGCACGCACACGCGCATCGCATTGATGCGGGCCTCGCACGAGGATGGCCGGAAGGTCGAGACGCTTGCCTACCGCAAGCTTGCGTGCCGGGACTTCGCGGGATTGGCGGAGCTGTTGCAGACGTTTGTCGATGCCGACGTGCGGATTCCGGTACGGCACTGCGTGCTGGCGTGCGCGGGCCAGGTCATGGGCGACGAGGTCGTGAACGACAACCTCGCCTGGTCCATCCAGCTGTCGCAATTGCGCCGGGCACTTGCCCTGGACGACATTGCCGTACTCAACGACTTCGAGGCGCTGGGATACGCGCTCGACGGTCCCCTCGCCCACAGCGGCCGTCACTTGTGCGGACCCGATATTCATGCAAAGGGCCCGACCCTGGTGATCGGCCCGGGCACCGGCCTTGGCGCGGCGGTGCATGTGCCCGGCTCTGCAGGCGGTTTCGTGCTGACGACAGAAGCCGGCCAGATGGATTTCGCGCCGAACTCGATCCGCGAGCGCGAAATCCTCGCGCAGCTGGCACCGCATGGCGGCTACGTGGAGTTCGAACGCATCGTGTCAGGCCCCGGCCTGCTGACCGTTTACGCGACCCTGTGCGCCTTGCATGGGGACACGCCGAAGCTCGCAACGCCCGAAGCCGTGACCGCCTCAGCCGCCGCGCGCAGCGACATGCATGCCGTGGAAGCCGTGGAGGTTTTCTGTGGGTCGCTGGGAAGCCTTGCCGGCAACCTCGCGATGGCCTTCATGGCCACCGGTGGCGTGTATCTGGCTGGCGGCTTCCTGTCATCGATGTTCGCACTGCTCGAACGCAGCAGCTTCGAAGAGCGGTTCCTGCACGGGCGCAGCGCGCGTGCGTTGCTGTCGCAGATTCCGGTGTGGGTGACGGAGCACGGTCGCCATGGCGTCGCCGGGGCGGCCGAGTGGTATCTCAGGCGCGGCATGTCTGGTGAGGCAACGACACGTCATGCCGCGGCAAGCGGACTGAGCGCATGAGCCATGTCACGACGTCGAAACTTTTCCGGCGCATGGCCGGCGTCTGGCTCGCTGCAGCGGGTGTGGCTGCGGCATCCACCGCACCTGCCCCGCCCGCATGGTCGCTGGTGCCGCAACCCGCCCGGATGAGCCCTTCCGGATCGGGCACGGTCCGGGTTGCAGATGGCGCCACGGTTGCGGTGCGCGGCACCGATCTTCGGCAAGTGCAATCCATCGCAAGACGCTTCGCGCAGTTGCTGGCCGGCACGAGCGGATTGCATCTGCACATGGCGACTGCGGCGACCAGACATCCGGCCATCACGTTCGAGGTGGATCCGCACGCCGATGTCGCGGGAGATGCCGGCTATCGGCTCGTGGTGGGCGACCAAGGCATTCATGTCATCGCCCGCACGCCGCGCGGTGCATTCTACGGCGGCGTCACCCTGTGGCAGTTGCTGACGCCGCCAGGCTGGGCTCACGGCACACCGGTCGGGGTCGCCGAAGGCGTCATCGACGATTACCCGCGTTTCGCATGGCGCGCACTGCTGCTCGACTCCGGGCGGCACTACCAGAGCACAGCCGACATCAAGAAACTGATCGACTGGATGTCGCTCAACAAGCTCAACGTGTTGCTCTGGCATGTGACCGAAGACCAGGGCTGGCGCCTCGATATTCCCGAGTTTCCCGAGCTCACCCACACCGGCGCCTGCCGCAAGGCGGCAGGCCTCGATGCCGAGCTGACTGGTTCTGCCGACAAACCCTATTGCGGCTTCTATACCCGGGCCGAGGCGCGCGACATCGTGCGCTATGCCGCCGAGCGCTTCGTCGATGTCGTGCCGGAAATCGATCTGCCCGGACATTCGCAGGCGGCCATCGCCGCCTACCCGTGGCTGGGCGTCACCGGCCAGCGTCCGCCGGTGTGGACCGACTGGGGCGTCAGCCCATGGCTGCTCAAGCCCGACGAAAAAACCTTGCGCTTCGTCGACGAGGTGCTCGACGAGGTGATGCGGCTGTTCCCCTCCCGCTACATCTCGATCGGCGGCGACGAGGCCGACAAGCAGCAGTGGAACGCATCGCCCCAAGTGAGTGCGCAGATGCACGCGCTGGGCCTGACAAACATGGATCAGCTGCAGGGCTGGTTCACCGGCCAGGTCGCCGACTACCTAACCAGGCACGGACGCACGCCGGTCGGCTGGGACGACGAGCTGGTCGCGGGTGCGACGCTGCCGGCTTCGGAAGTGGTGATGTCGTGGCATGGCAACGACAACGAACGCGTGGCGCTGCAAGCGATCAGGCAAGGCCACGATGTGGTCATGACGCCGCAGGAGTCGCTGTACTTCGACCACTATCAGTCCGACCTGCCCGACGAATGGCAGGGGCCGCCGCCCGTGACGACGTTGCGGCAAGCCTATGACACGGTTGTCATCCCGAACGGTGCCAGCGAGACCGAAGCCACGCGCATCATCGGCGTGCAAGCCGGCCTCTGGACCGAGCAGATGCCCACCTTCGCGCACGACCGGCATGCGGTGTTTCCGCGCATCGCGGCGCTGTCGGAGCTTGGCTGGTCGCCCGCAAGCGCGCACGACTGGAACGGTTTCCTGCAACGCATGCCGGCGGAGCTGGCGCGCTATCGCGCACTCGGCATCGGTTATGCCGACAGTGCGTTCGCTCCCGCCTTCCTGGTGACGGCAGCGGCCAACGGCGCATTCCGGGTCGAGCTGTCCAATCAGGCGGGATTCGGCACGATCCGTTACAGCACGGACGGCTCCGTGCCGACCATCCGTTCCACGCAGTATGTCCAGCCGCTCACGCTGCCGGACAAGACGACGCTGCGCGCCGCGGCATTCGCAGCCGACGGCTTCGAGCTCGCCGCGGCACGTACCCAGGTGCTGGATGACACAACACGGTTGAGCCGCGACAGCAGCGCGCTTGCAACGTGCTCGCACCATCCAGGCTCGCGCCTGGATGGCAGCCGGTCGACGCAGGGATCGAGGCCGATCTACATGGTGGATATCGGCAACGCGTGCTGGCTGTGGCCACAGGCGCCGCTGGACGGCATCAAGCATGCCGTACTGACCGTCGAGCGGGTGACATGGCGCTTCGGCGACGTGGCCGACAAGGATACCGTGGTGCGCAGCAAGACCAGCGCGGCCGGCGAGCTCGAGATCCATGCCGACTCCTGCACGGGGCCGCTGCTTGCCACCCTGCCGCTGGCGCCCGCGGTGCAGGCGCAGGGACAAACCCGTCTCAATGCAAACGTGGCGGTGCCGGTGGGGGCCGGCATTCGCGACCTGTGTGTCTTTGCTACCGGCGATCCGCGCGATGGCCAGTGGGCGTTGGCGCGCATGGCGTTTTCGAAATAAGCGGTGCGCGGGGCAGGCGTCCCGCGCAGTGGCACCGAATGAAACAGCCATGGCCGGCAAGGCCATGGCTGGGGACAGCGAGGCATTGCATCACGACGGCGTGCGAAGCGGCAGGCGCCGCTGAACTACACGCGTTTTGGAACACCGCGGAGCACCTGAGGTTCGACAGGCACCCACAACGAGGTTAACGCCCATGCCCACCGTACATCGCAAGCATCCCTTGTCATTTGCCATCACCATGTCGCTGTTCGCCGTCGTGTCGACGGCGGCCGCCGTGGCGCCAGTCGCCGATGCGCAAACCGCCAGCCCGGCAACGCAGGACAGCACGGCGCAAACCGCGCCAGCGACATCGTCACCTGGCGCCAAGAAGGCCAGCGGCACCGACGCGGAGAAAAACGCGGTCACGCTGTCGACCGTCAGCGTCTCCGGCGTGCGCGCGTCGCAGATGCGCGCGATCGACCTGAAGCGCGAAGCGCCGAACATCCAGGACAGCATCACGGCGGAAAACATCGGCGCGCTGCCCGACGTGACCATCACCGATTCCCTGCAGCGCGTCACCGGCGTGCAGATCAACCGCGATGCCGGCGTCGGCACCTCGGTGGACGTGCGTGGCCTGCCGCAGGTCGGCACCATGTTGAACGGCGAAGTATTCATCACCGCGGACCAGATCGACTCGCAGCAGCCCGACTTCACCATGTTGCCGTCCACGCTGTTCCACGGCGTGGACGTGGTCAAGTCGTCCACGGCCAACGAGACCGACGGCGGCATCAGCGGTGCCATCGACCTGCATACCTACCGCCCATGGGACCTGCCCAGCGGATTCACTTACAGCTATTCCGCCGATGGGGAGCGCGGCACGACCACCAATCGCTGGGGTCCGGAGGGAAGCGGCCTCGTCTCGTACAACGACGATGGCCACTGGGGCTTGCTGATATCCGCCGATTACTCCGACACCACGCGGATGAACGCGACCGAAGGCCTCGACCAGTACGGCGTCGTGCTGAACGGCGAGAACGCGGCCAGCTCGGGCGGCTACAACGGATTCCTGGCCCCGTGGAACGGCGCGCCCATCCCGTCGCAGATCCACCAGAACGCCGACGGCAGCGTGGACGTCAATGGCGACGGCAAGTCCAACGGCGTCTTCATGGGCAGCCAGGACATCAGCCTCTACGACACCGTCACCCAGCGGAAGCGCAAGTCCGGCAATGCCTCGTTCCAGATGGATCTCGGCAATGGCCTCAGCCTGACCAGCGACTACTTCTACTCGCAGCAGCGCCAATGGGATCGCAACGTCGGCATCCAGTTCAATTCCACCAACTGGCAGGGCGCGACCTACGTGCCGCTGCAATCGCGCAACACCGGAAGCCCCGCCCTCGGCGCCTATGGCACGCCGGAGCCGGGCTGGGAGGGCTCGCAGATCTACACCACGCAGGTGTACGAGAAGTGGCCGGGCGACGTGGAGTCGTTCTCGCAGATCACGCAGAAGAGTTCCAACGCGAAGAACTTCAACCTGCAGCTGGATTACGACAACGGCGGCCCGTTCACGGCAACTGTGCGCGGCATTCACGACACGGCGTTCCAATCGAACGTCGAAACCGACATCAATGTTTCCGATTCCGACGGTGCGCTGTGGCCCAACGTGCTGAATGACGGTGTCTCGTTGCCAGCCGGCACCATGGTCTACCCGGCGCAACTGGGCGGCGACCGCGTGTTCAACGCCAACGGCGTTGCGCAGAACACCATACCGATCATCGCGAACTTCGGTGGCCGCTACCTCACGGTCAACATGCCCGCCTCGCTGGCCGCTGATTTCGCCAACCCCAATGGCTGGACGATGAAGACGCTGGAGTCCTCCGGCGACTATGACCGCCAGGTGGATCTCAACGCGCTGCGCTTCGACGGGAAGTTCGACTTCGAGGACGGCATCAAGCTCGAATTCGGTGTGCGCGACAGCATCCGCAGCGCCGACAACAACGGCTGGACGCTGGAAACACCGGTCTACGCAGGCATGGGCGCCAGTGATCCGAATGGATGCCTGGTGCGCTACGTCGGCGCCGACGTGGTCATGGACAGTGGCTCGTGCACCGCCGGCAACGCCGAGGGTTACTACCGCGCAGGACCGCTGTCCGCGATTTCGATGCCGAATACCGCTGCGCCGCTGTCGGGCAACTTCAAGGAATACACCAACCTGCTCGGCTCGGGCATCAACTTCTGGGCGGTCAATCCCTCCGCCATGACCAATCCCATCGCGTACTGGAAGTCGCTCTACCCGGACACCGTCGAGGTGGGCGAACCGGGAACCACCTGGGGCGTGGGACTGCGCGAGTTGTCGGGATATCTGCAGGCGGATTTCAACGGCAACCTCGGCGAGATGCCGTACAGCGGCAACGTCGGCGTCCGCATGATCCACACCGACTTGAACGTGACCCAGCACCTGAGCGGCGCCCCGGGTTCGTATGGCGACGAGCCTGTCGATGCCGGTACCTCCATCACCAACCGCAGTTACCGTGACATCCTGCCGTCGGCCAACTTCGCACTGGATCTGACCGATGCCCTGAAGTTGCGGCTGGCCTATTCGAAAAACATGATGCCGCTCGACCTCAGCACCTGGGGTGGCGGCCTTCAGCTGAACTACTCGCTGATGGAAACACCGCAAGGGCCGATCTTCCGGGTCTCGGACGGCACGTCGACGGGCAACCCGAACCTCAACCCGTGGCGCTCCACCAACTATGGGGCATCGCTGGAGTACTACATCAACCCCACCAGCATGCTCAGCCTCGCGCTGTTCCGCATCGACATGCAGAGCTTCATCAAGAACGGCAGCGTGACCAACTGCACCTTGCCGGACGAGGACGGCGTGGTCCGCGACCATTGCATCGTGATCACCGAGCCGGTGCAGGGCACCGGCAACAGCATCCAGGGTGCGGAGTTCGATTACCGCCAGGGCTTCACCTTCCTGCCGGGCATCCTGTCCAAGACGGGCATGGAAGTGAACGCCACCTACGCACCCAGCAACTCGGGTGAAAGGGATCTGGCCGGCAACAAGATTCCGTTCCAGGACAACTCGACCCGGTCCGGCAACTTCATCCTGTGGTACCAGGACGACCGCTTCCAGGCCCGCCTCGCTTACAACTACCGTTCGCGCCGCGCGGTGATGGACACCGTGGGCGGCATCACGGGCATGGAGATGTACGAGGCGCCGCAGAAGTACGTCGACGCGTCGGTCTCGTACAAGATCAACAAATATGCCGAGGTGTTCGTGGACGGCACCAACCTTACCAACGAGTACCAGCGGTACTACCTTGTATGGTCCGACCAGCCGGCGCACTCGAACTTTTCCGAGCGCATGTTCATGGTCGGCGTACGCGGGCAGTGGTGATGGCAAGGCCTGGGTCCGTGGCGCGCGGCATGCGCGCCACGCCCGCAACCGACAACGACAAGGCAGACATGCAGGATTCCAGCGCGCCCCAGCCCATCCGCGACAACGGCTTCCATCGCTCCATCGGCCTGTTCTCGGGCACCGCGATCAACATGACGCAGATGTGCGGCATCGGACCGTTCATCACCATCCCGATCATGGTCGCCGTCATGGGCGGCCCGCAGGCAGTGATCGGCTGGATCGCCGGCGCCATCCTGGCCATGGCCGACGGCCTGGTCTGGGCCGAACTCGGCGCGGCCATGCCGGGCTCCGGTGGCACCTACGTCTACCTGCGCGAGGCGTTCCAGTACCGCAGCGGCAAGCTGATGCCGTTCCTGTTCATCTGGACGATGCTGCTGGCGATTCCCCTGCTGATGTCCACCGGCATCATCGGCATGGTGGAATACCTCGGGTTCTTCTTCCCCGATCTCGGCTGGTGGCCGGTGCACCTCATCGGCCTGGCGTCGACCGCGCTGGTCACCTGGCTGCTGTACCGGCGGATCGAATCGGTGCGCGCGATCACCATCGCACTGTGGGTGATCATGCTGGTCTCCGTCGTCGGCGTGACGGCGGCGGGCTTTTCACACTTCAATGCGGGCTTCGCCTTCGCCTACCCGGCGGGCGCGTTCGGCAGCCACTTCTTCGTGGGGCTGGGCGCCGGGCTGATCATCGGCATTTACGACTATCTCGGCTACAACACGACGGCCTACATCGGCGACGAGTTGCGCCATCCGGGCCGGACGATGCCTGGCTCCATCATCATCTCGGTCATCGCGATGATGTTCATCTACCTCCTACTCAACATCAGCGTGCTTGGCGTGGCGCCGTGGCAGGAAATCGCCCAGTCCAAGTCCGTGGCCTCGCTGGTCGTGCAGCGCAGCTGGGGGCACCTGGCCGCGGCTGTCATGACCATCCTCATCATCGTGACCGCGTTCGCCTCGGTGTTCACCGGCCTGCTTGGCGGCTCGCGCGTGCCCTTCGAGGCAGCGCGGGACAAGGTGTTCCTGTCGGTGTTCGGACACCTGCACGCCAAGCACGGCTTCCCGCACATAGCGCTGCTCACGATGGGTGCGGTGACGGCGATCGGCACCTTCTTCGACCTGACCGAAGTCATCAACATGCTGCTGGCCGTGACCATCATCGTGCAGTCCATCGCGCAGATCGCCGCGCTGGTCGTGCTGCGCAGGCGCCAGCCGAATCTCGAGCGGCCGTACAAGCAATGGCTTTACCCCGTGCCTTGCGTGATCGCGCTGGCGGGATGGATCTATGTGTACGTATCTGCCTCCACGCTATCGTTGATTCTGTCCGGCCTGTGGATCATCGCCGGCCTCGCGGTGTTTGCGATCTGGGCCAGGCTCAATCAGTCGTGGCCGTTCGCGCCCGTTGAAATTCGCGAAACCTATCTTGAGAAGCATTGACGCCATGCAAACTCCAGCGAAGCACGCGCTTTGGATAATGGCCGCGATGGCAGTGTCGGCCGCGCCGGCCGCATACGCGCAAACGACCTACGCGCCCACCCAGGTCTCTGTCGACGCCGGCGCCACCACCGCCATCGATCATTGGCAAATCCAGGACAGCGCGAAGGCGCAGCAAAGCGGCGCCGAGATTTCCTCGACCGGCTTCCCCACCGAGGGCTGGTACCCGGCGAGTGGGCGGGCGACCGTCATGGCCGCACTGCTGGAGAATCATGCGTTCAAGGACAGCACCTTCAAGAACGACGTGTTCTACAGCGACAACCTGCGCGCGGTGCAGGTGCCGGACTCCAGCGGCAACCTCTTCGTGACGCCCTGGTGGTATCGCGCCGAATTCAAGCTGCCGAAGGACCTGGCGGGACGGCATACGCTGCTGCGTACCAACGGCATGATCGCGAGCGCCGACGTGTGGATAAACGGGCATCTGGTCGCCGGCCACGCCGACGTCGCGGGGGCCTATCCCGTGCACGCGTTCGACGTGACGCGCTGGACACACACGGGCACCAACATCCTGGCCATGCGCGTGCATCCGGCCGATCCGAGAATGAGCCTGTCGATGGGCTGGGTGGACTGGAACCCCACGCCTCCGGACAACAACATGGGTCCATGGCGCGGCGTGGACATCATGCAGACCGGACCTGTGGAATTGAGCTTTCCACAGGTCGTTTCGACGCTGTCGCTGCCCGATCTCGCGCGCGCCACGCTGACCGTGAAGGTGGACGCGAAGAACCTTGATGCGGTGGCGCATGATGCGACGATCACCGGCACCGTGGCCGGCGTGCCGCTGCAACAAACCGTGCACCTCGCGCCCGGACAAACCCGGGTCGTTTCGTTCTCACCCACGACAACGCCGGGCCTCGCCCTGGATCACCCGAAGATCTGGTGGCCCGTCGGCATGGGCGAACATCCGCTGTACCAATTGGAGATGAGTGCCGCGGTTGATGGCGCTGTATCCGACCGGACCACAACGACGTTCGGCATACGCAGCGTCAGTTCAAGCCTGACCAGGCAGGGCTATCGCCAATTCTTCATCAACGGAAAACCGCTGTTGATCCGCGGCGGCGGCTGGGCACCGGACATGTTCCTGCGCGATGACCCCGCGCGCATGGAGGCCGAGTTCAGCTACGTCCTCAACCTCGGCCTCAACGCCATCCGCAGCGAAGGCAAGCTGGAGAATCAGCGCTTCTACGACCTCGCCGACCGCAACGGCATCCTGATACTGGCGGGCTGGGAATGCTGCGACAAATGGGAGTCGGCCGCCAAGACCGGCGGTGCGCCCTGGGATGCCGCCGACATGAACGTGGCCGAAGACTCCATGGCCAGCGAGGCACGTCTGCTGCGCAACCACCCCTCCGTGATCGGTTTCCTGATCGGCAGCGACAACCCACCCCCGCCGCCCATCGCGAAAATGTACGTCGACGCGCTGCGTGCCGCTGACTGGCCGTTGCCGATCATCTCGGCGGCCGTTCCCAAGGGCACCGCCGAAGCCGGCCCTTCCGGCCTGAAGATGGATGGCCCTTACGACTGGATACCGCCGTCCTATTGGTATGCCGACAAGCTGGGCGGTGCGTTCGGCTTCGACTCGGAGGTCAGCGCAGGCGCGGATATTCCGCGGCTGGAGGATGTGCAGCGCATGCTGTCGCCGCAAGAGCAGGAAGCGCTGTGGAAATACCCGGAGGCGCGGCAATACCACGCATCCGCGGACTGGTCGACATTCGCCGTGCTGACGCCGTTCGACACCGCGCTGGCCCATCGCTACGGCGCGCCCACGGGTCTTGCCGACTATGTTGCCAAGGCCCAGCTCGACAACTACGACAACGTGCGCGCGCAGTTCGAGGCGTTCAACGCGCACATGGATGCGGCCAATCCATCGACCGGCGTGGTCTACTGGATGCTCAACAACGCCTGGCCCTCGCTGCACTGGCATCTGTACGACTACTACATGAATCCGGCGGGCGCCTATTTCGGCGCCAAGAAGGCGAACGAGCCGGTGCACATCCAGTATTCGTATGATTCGGATGCCATCGTGCTGGTGAACCACACATTGGAGGATGCACACGGCTTGCAGGCAAGCATCCGGGTGCGCAATCTGGACGGCAGCATGCGTTACGAGAAACACCTGCAAGGCATCGACCTCGCAGGAAACCACACGCGGTCATTAACGACGCTTCCAACCCTGGCCGGCCTGTCGCACACACACTTCATCGAACTCGACCTCGCCTCGTCCGATGGCAAGCCGATCAGCCGCAACGTCTACTGGCTCCCTGCCCAGCCCGACAAGCTCGACTGGGATCGTTCGAACTGGTATCTCACGCCGGTGACGCGGTACGCGGATCTGACCGCGTTGCAGTCGCTTCCAGCCACGACGAGCGAGGCCCGCGCGACCACGCGGCATGAAGGCAACGAGGACGTCACCACGGTCACGCTGTCGGTACCCGCATCGGCCAAGGCAGTGGCCTTGTTCCAGCACGTGTCGATCAGGCGCGGTGCGCACGGCGACCTCGCGCTTCCCATCCTGTGGAACGACAATGACGTCACACTGTGGCCCGGCGAGTCGATCGTCTTGATCGCACATTACGCATCCCAAGGATCTGAAGCGCCCGTGGTCGAAGTGAGCGGGTGGAACGTTTCAACCCGATACATTCCGGCTGCTGCCGGAAACCCGACTGACGCCGCGCAAGGGAAAAATCATTGAATCGGGACAGGCTTCCATGGCGCATGTGACCATCAACGATGTCGCCCGTGCCTCGGGCACCTCGAAAAAGACCGTGTCGCGGGTACTCAACAACGAGCCGAACGTGCGCGACTCCGTGCGCGAACGCGTGCTGGCTGCCATTGCGGAACTCAATTACCGGCGGCTCACCTCGGCGCGCAGCCTGGCGACGAACCGCTCCTTCATGATCGGCCTGCTGTACGACAACCTGTCGCCCAGCTACATCATGGAAGTCCAGGCCGGCGTGCTGGAGGCGTGCGAGGCGCAGCACTACAGCATGATGGTGCAGCCACTGGTCTCGACGGCAGCAGACTTCGTCGGGCACGTCGAGGACATCCTGTCGCGACACCGGCCGGACGGGCTGATCCTCACGCCGCCGATCACCGACCATCCGCAGTTGCTGGAATGCCTGCGCAAGAACGACCTTCCGTTTGCCTCGATCGCACCCCACCACCCCGAGGGCTGCATCGGCGTGATGCTGCGCGAACGCGAGGCCGCCGCGGCGATGGTGGAGCATCTGGTGTCGCTGGGCCATCGCCGCATCGCCCACATCCTTGGCGACCCCAAGCACGGCGCCGGCGTCTGGCGCCTCGCCGGTTTCCGCGACGGCATGAAGCGCGCCGGGCTGAAGGAAAATAGCGCGTACATGGTGCAGGGCCGGTTCTCCTTCGAATCGGGCGTGGCGGCCGCACGCCAGCTGCTGGCGCTGCGGTCACGGCCAACCGCCATCTTCGCGGCCGACGACGACATGGCCGTCGGCGCGATCTGGGCAGCCTGCGAGGCCGGGATATCGGTTCCCGGGGACATCTCCATCTGCGGGTTCGACGACACCACGATCGCAACGCAGGTGTGGCCGCTGTTGACCACCATCCACCAGCCCGTGCGTGAAATGGGCAGGCGCGCCACCGAGGAACTGCTGCTTCGCGTGCAGGACAAGGGAGACGCCAGGATGGTCGAGGTCGGCTACGAAATGCGCATCCGCGCCTCGACCGCACCCGCGCCCTGAAGCGGGCGCTATCCTGCCAACCACGCCACCGCCCCTGGAGAGAGTGCCCATATGCCTGCCGCAGCAGAAGCCCACAAGCCGCCACGGAAGTTCCACTTCATTTCCGGGCTGCCACGCTCGGGCACTACCCTGCTGGCTGCCATCCTCAACCAGAACCCGCGCTTCCGCGCCGGCATGACCAGCCCGCTTGCGGACATCATGGGGGTGGTGATCGCGGAGGCGAGCAGCAAGAACGATTTCTCGTTCGACGTTTCCGACGAGCAGCGGGTCGCCCTGTTGCGCGGCCTGGTCGAGAACTTCTACTCGGTGCAAACAGGGGCCGATGCGGTGTTCGACACCAGCCGGCTGTGGTGCAGCAGGATGCAGTTGCTGAGCACGCTGTTCGCGGAGGTGAAGGTCATCGCCTGCGTGCGCCCGCTGGCGTGGGTGCTGGACAGCATGGAGCGGCTGGTGCGCAGGCAGCCGGTCAGCGTCAGCAAGGTATTCCGCTTCGACACCAACACCACGGTGTATTCGCGCATCGAGGCGCTGACCGATCCACGCGGCATGGTGGGCTTCGCCTTCCAGGCCACCAAGGACGCGTTCTACGGCCCGCATGCGCAGGATCACCTGCTGCTGTTGACCTACGACAGCCTCGTACGCGATCCGGCCGCCGCGATGCGCTCGGTCTATAGCTTCCTCGGCGAACCCTGGTTCGAACACGACTTCGACAACATCGAATACCACGCGGACGAGTTCGATGCCCGCGTGGGCATGCCCGGCTTGCACAGTGTGCGCCGGAAGGTGGAGTCCATCGAGCGCCTGCCGATCATCCCACGCGACATTTTCGGCCGCTTCGCGAACGAGGCGTTCTGGCTGGATCCGAAGAACAACGTCAACCAGGTGCCCATCGTGTAGGGTTTTTCATGTCCCGCTAGAGCTCGCGCACCACGCGGAAGCCGACACGGCCGCTGCGCACGTCGCTGCTGGCGCCCTGCCGGTACGCGGAAATCACCTGTTCGGGCGAGCTGCCCCACGAGCCACCGCGCACCACATGGGCGACGCACCCGGGGTTGAGCCAGGCGCTGCCGTCGTTAGGCGCGCGCAGGTAACTGTCGTGCCAGCAGTCGGCCGTCCACTCGGAAACGTTGCCGTTGATGTCGTACAGGCCAAACGGGTTGGGTGCGAAGGTCATCACCGGTGCCGGGCCCCAGTAACCATCGCGGTAGCCGCGGAAGGCATGGCTCCAGCGGCGGCCACTGCGCGAACGGTCGCCGGAGCCGGTGAGGTTTTCCACCAGGTGCGTGGGCGAACCGTCGCCCCACCAGTAGCGGCTGGTGGTGCCGCCACGCAAGGCGTATTCGAACTCCGCCTCGCTCGGCAGCCGATAGACCTTGCCCGTGCGCTGGCTGAGCCAGTCGGCATAGGCCTTGGCGTCGTTCCACGAGATATTCACCACCGGCAGATCGTCGTCGGCCTTGCGCCCGGCGTAGTCGTCCTGCCAGGTCGCACTTGAATCATCGCGCATCGCGCCACTGCGCTCGTCGTACACGCTGGCGCCACCCAGCTTCACCGAATCGGGCACATAGCCGCTGGCACGCACGAACTCGCGGAACTGGCCCACGCTGACCGCGCTGCGCGCCATCGCAAAGCCCTTGTCGATGGTGACCGCATGCTGCGGCAACTGTGACTCGACGCGGTCGCCGTCGCTGTCCGCCGCGCCCATCTGGAAGCTGCCGGTGGGAATCACCACCATCGCCGGCGTCTTGCCGGGCAGGTCGACATAGCGATCGGTGAACACCTGGCCCGGCTTGTAGCTGGCGTACAGGCGTGCATTGGTCAGCTGCTCGGCAAAAGCCGCCAGGGCCGGCAGGTCAGGGGCAATCGCCCGCACCTGCTCCGCCAGCTTGTTGGCCAGCGCGATATTGCCGGCATCCAGCGCCGAATGCGCCTGGGCCAGCACGCCATTGGCCCGCTGCTCGCGCATGTCGCTGACGCGCTTGCTGACGTCCTGCATCTGCTGGGAGCCGGGGCGGATCACCTGCGCTTCCGCCAAGGCCTTGTCCGCATCGGTGAAATCATTCTGCGCCACCGCCGCAAGGGCGCGATCGAGCACCGCCCGCTGCACTTCGAAGATGCCCTGCTCGGCCACCGCATTCTGCGGATCCAGCAGCTGCACCTGGCGGTAAAGATCCAGCGCGCTCCCGCCATCCGGCTGATCGGCCTTGCCCTGCTGCAGCAGGCCGGCCGCCTTGGCCAGCATCGGCCGCACCTTGGCCAGCGTCTTCAGGCTCGCCTCGAGTTGCGCCACATCGTCGGCCGCATTCGGCAGGGTGCGCAGTGCATCGAGCAGATCCTGCGCCGAATCGGCATCGCCCACCGCAATGTCCTGATCGATCTCCGCGACCAGCCGCACCCGCACATCGAACAGGCCCTGCGCGGCGCGGCGGCTGTCCGGCTTCTCCTTCAGCGCCTGCTCGTACAGTGCGGCGGCACTTTCCTTGTCGCCCACCAGCTGGCCGGCGTGCAGCGCCTTGGCGGCGCGCGACAGCAATTCGCGCACCGCTGGCGGATCGGCGCT
Organism: Rhodanobacter sp. B04; assembly: GCF_002001125.1. Taxonomy (GTDB): domain Bacteria; phylum Pseudomonadota; class Gammaproteobacteria; order Xanthomonadales; family Rhodanobacteraceae; genus Rhodanobacter. Next base: position 174,098 of record NZ_MUNV01000007.1, read on the forward strand.
GAGCTGCTCGGGCAGATGCGCATTGCGGCCACTGCGCGCCGCGATCACCGCTGCCGGCGCCAGCGTCAACGGCGGCCCGGCATTGATCTCGGCGATCACCGCCGCCCGCTCCGGCTGCTGCGGGCTGCCCGGCAGCGCCGTGCCCAGCGACATCGAGCGCGGTGGCGCTTCCGCCGGGTTGACATGGAACACCCGCGGGAAAAAGTGATAGACCAGCGCACAGCCCAGCACGATCACGCCCAGCGTCCCGCCCAAGGTGCGCTGACGGTGCAGGGTCGCGTTGCTCGGCATGGATGGGCGTCCTTGGTGTGGCCTGTTATCGTTCGCCGCTCACCATAGGCACAAACCGCCGACAGGGCAATGCGTCCTGCCGCTCAAAGGAATTTCGATGGCATTGCCCGAGACGGCCAGCGCCGACTGGATCGACAACCGCGACGCACTGCAGGCATGGCTCGCCGCGGTGCCGGCGGACGCCGCCGTCGCACTCGACACCGAGTTCATGCGCCGGAACACGTTCTACCCGCAACTGGCACTGCTGCAGCTTGGCTGGAACGGACGGCATGCGCTGATCGATCCGCTGGCATTCGACATCGGCGACGCATTGCAGCCACTGCTGGGCGCCGGCCCGGCGGTCACCGTGATGCACAGCGCCAGCGAAGACCTGGAAACCCTCGCCCCCTTGCTGCCCGACGGCCCCCACATCCTGTTCGATACCCAGATCGCCGCGGCCTTCGTCGGCATGGGCCTGGGCATCAGCTATCGCGCGCTGGTCGCCGAACTTGCCGGCGCCGAACTGGACAAGGGCGAGACCCGCTCGGACTGGATGCAGCGCCCGCTCACCGCCTCGCAATGCAGCTACGCCGCGCTGGACGTGGTGTACCTGAAAACCATCCACGAGCAGTTGGTCGAGCGCCTGCGGCAGCGTGGGCGCAGCGCCTGGCATGCGGAGGACTGCGAGCGGCTGAAACGCCGCGCCAGCCACCGCGACGGCGACCCGCAGCCGCAGCGGGCCATGCGCGGCGCGGCCGACTGGCCGGCTGCGCGACAAGCCATGCTGCGCCGCCTGCTGTCATGGCGCGATCGCAGCGCACGCCGCCTCGATGTGCCGCGGCCCTGGCTGATCGACGACACCCTGGCACTGAGCCTGGCGCAACAACCACCGGCTTCCCTGAGTGAACTCGAACAGCGCGGCCGCGGCCAGCGTGCGCTGCGTTCGGCACAACGCAGCGAGCTGTTCGCCCTGCTCGCCGAAGCGGTCAGTGCCGATGAAATCGACACCACCGCGCGGATCCCCGGCCATCCGCAGGGCGAGGCGAAGAAGGCGCTCACCGAAATGAAGCAGGTAGTCGACAGTCTCGCCGGCGAACTGGATCTGCCGCCGGGCCTGCTGTGTCCACGCAAGGCACTGGAGGAATACGTGGTCACCGCCGAATGGCCTGATCTGCTCGAAGGCTGGCGCCACGACGTGCTGCACGACCGCCTCGGCGCCCTGCTGCCCGGCTAGCCCGCACAGGTCTTGGCGAACCCCTTCGCACGCTGCTAAGATCCCCCGCTTCCGTGGGGCGGTAGCTCAGCTGGGAGAGCGCCACGTTCGCATCGTGGAGGTCGTGGGTTCGATCCCCATCCGCTCCACCACGGAATGTTTCACCAGTGTCACGCAATACCCCGGAAACCGCGCTACGGCGCGGTTTTTCTTTGGGCGGACGTAACACAAGGCTCATCCGGACTGCATCATCACGCAACGCGTGACAATCCGCCTGACGCAGGCTGATGTTCCGTCTGCGCGCTTTGACTTATCGCGAGAAGCCTTCCACTGCGAAGGAATCGCCATTGCCGCCCACATCCCGCGGATCTGCGAGAACCAGTCCGCTGGATCCGGTATGCGTCCGGTTGTTGGCCGGACCCAGCACGGATAAGCTCCCGTTGAATCAGGGCGTTGTGTCGGAACTCCCGAATGTGACCACGGATGTATAGCCGGACCCTTGGGTCCGTTTATTAGGTAGTTAGGCATCACATGAAGCTTCAGATTCCCCCGATGACCCCATGGAAAGATGTGCTGGTCCATTTGGCGATCTGGGCGATCTTGTTGTCAGCTCCGTCAATCGTCTACTCGTTCTTTCCAAAACCCGACTTCGATGCCGCGTTGCGGAGTAAGTATCCGCATCAAATTGCGCTAGTCATGGGTGGCGGGGACTCGTCCAGCGGCAACACAACGTATGCGCGTCGATCCTATCTGCTTGTCCCGTCCGCGCCTCAACTACCGGAAGTCGTGCAAATTACTCAGGTAGATTCCGAGCGTCCAAAGGTAGTTGTGCAAAACAATTTATTCCTGATATCGCTAGTAATTTTCATCGGGCTCAGTGTTTACTATTTTCGTAAACGGTGGCGCACTCAGCAGAGTGATGCGTAACATTTCGTTCAAGGCGGACGGCTACGCCGCCGCTTAACTCCAGCGTCAGGCGCCAACAAATCCCATGTCATCTCACGGCATCGTCAGACTGGAGAGTCCGTATCCATTCGCTGATACCGTGCAGCGGCTGCTCGCCGCCTTCGCCGAGAAAAGCATCAAGGTCTTCGCAACCATTGATCAGCAAGCAGAGGCTCGGCCGTCGGTTTGGCGATGCCTGCGACCACGCTGATCGTCTTCGGCAATCCGAAGGCGGGCACACCGCTCATGCTCGCCAATCCGCAAGTGGGCGTCGATCTGCCGCTGAAGGTACTGGTGTGCGAGCCTGAGCCAGGCCAGGTCGCGGTGTTCTTTACCGCCGCGTCGGAGCTTGTCGAACGGCATTCCCTTTCGCCTGAATTGGCCGCCGGCCTGGTTCCGGCTGAGCGCCTGATTGCAGCTGTCATCGGAAAGAGCGTCGGCGCCTGACCAGCAGGCAAGTGAACAACCGAGCGCTACACCCTGACGAACCAAGGTATCGCCATCAGCGCAACCCCGATGGAGATCAACAGGAAAGTGCCGGACACGAAATACGGAAACGTCATCAGCGCCAGCCCGCATACCAGCGGAACGATCGCCCGTTGCTTTTTGCCGTACACGAAGAAGCCGAGCCCGATCGACCCGAACAGTACGCCCCAGAGTAGTGTCGCTGTGCTCAAGACAAGCTGACCGGCTTTGGCTTGGATGGCAGGATCGTACACCAACGCCGGACTGGTGGACTCGAGTGCATATGTCGGCACGCACTTCTCCAGAAGCCGGAGAACGTGCCAATCTCTGCGCCGGGAGTCTGTTTACGGATATCCACCTTCTGTACTGCCTGATGGCATGGACGACATGCCGTCAGGCAGATCGCGCATTCAAGTCGGGAGTTTTCATGAAGTCTTCGGGATATTTCGCCTTTGCAACCTGCTTCGCTCTCACGCTGCCGCTGTCGGCTCATGCCGACGCGACTGCTTCGACGTTCCAGTTGAGCGACTTGCAGAAGATCGTGAACCTGGGCGAGCCGCAGATTTCGCCGGACGGCAAGCGCATTGCCGTTGTCGTTTCGACGCCGGACTGGAAAGCCGACAAGAGCAAGCAGGAAATCGACCTGGTGGACAGCGCCAGCGGCGCGCGGCGCATGCTGACCTGGAAGCGCGAAGGCATCTCGTCGCCACGCTGGTCGCCGGACGGCACGCGACTGGCCTTCATCGCCGATGATGCAGAGACCAAGCAGGGACAGTTGTTCGTGATGCCGATGGACGGCGGCGATGCGCAGCGCATCACCGACATCAAGCGCGGCGTGGACTCGTTCAGCTGGAGCCCCGATGGCAAGCAGATCGCCTTCGTCAGCGAAGACGAGCCGGCCAATGCGAAGGCCATCAAGGAACACGACGATGCGTTCCAGGTCACCGACAACCACTTTCTCACCCGCGAGGCGCTCACTCCGTGGCATCTGTGGCTGGTGCCCAGCGCGGGCGGCGCGGCGAAACGGCTTACCCAGGGCAGCTACAGCCTGCAGACCGACCAGCAGGACGACACGCCGCAGCCGGCGTGGAGCCGCGATGGCCGCAGTATCGCATTCGTCCGTTTTCCCGGCCCGTACTGGGGACCGTCGTTCCACTCCGTGATCGCTGCCGTGGATGCCAACGGTGGCGAGCCACACACCCTGGTGTCGGATGAAGGATCGGCCAACGTCACCTACGCGCTGGACAGCGATCAATTCGCCTTCGTGCGCCCGCGCAACGGCGACCAGAACAACGGCAATGCGGTCTACGTGACGACCGGCGGCAACACCCGCGACGTCACCCAGGCGCTGGCACGCAACCTCAACGGCTATGCCTGGCTGCCGCGCGGCAAGTCGCTGCTGCTGGCCGCCGAGGACGGCACTCACTCGGTGCTGTGGGAGCAGCCGCTGTCGGGGGCGGCGAAGAAGCTCGATCTCGGCGAGGTGGAAGCGGGTGCCGACGTGAGCGTCTCGAAAACCGGCGCACTGGCCTTCATCGGCAGCACCACGGCGCATCCGGGCGAGCTGTACGTGATGGATTCGGTGAGCGCAAAGCCGCGTCGGCTTACCAATCTCAACACCTTCGTCGACAGCCTCGCGCTGGGCCGCACCGAATCGGTCGAGTGGCAGGAACCAGACGGTTTCCACGAGGATGGCGCGCTGACCTATCCGGTCGGCTACCAGCGCGGCCAGGCCTATCCGCTGGTGCTGGTGATCCACGGCGGTCCGGAAGCAGCCTCCACCGTGAGATTCTCGCCGCTGCCGCAGTTGCTGGCCGCGCAGGGCTTCGTGGTGTTCCAGCCGAACTACCGCGGCAGCACCAACCTCGGCGATGCCTACCAGCACGCGATCTTCCGCGACACCGGCGTGGGTCCGGGCAATGACGTGATGGCCGGCGTGGCCGCCGTGCAGAAGCTCGGCATCGTCGATGCGCAGCGCATCGGCGTCACCGGCTGGTCCTACGGTGGCTACATGACCACATGGCTGACCGGCCATTACCCGATCTGGAAAGCCGCCGTATCCGGCGCGGCGCTGACCGACTGGGTCATGGACTACACCGTGTCGTACTACCAGACCGGCGACACCTATTTCTTCGGCGGCTCGCCGTGGATGGCGAAGTACAAGGACATCTGGCGCGAACAGTCGCCGATCGCCTATGCCCACAACGTCACCGCGCCGACCCTGATCATGGGCGACGTGGGCGACCCCAACGTGCCGCTGCTGAACAGCTACGAGTGGTACCACGCGCTGCGCGACAACGGCGTGCCGGTGGAGTTCTACGCCTATCCGGTGGACACGCATTTCCCCAAGGACATCGTGCGCACCACCGACGTCTACCGGCGCTGGGTGGGCTGGATGACGCAGCATCTGAAGTGATCGCGGGCCATCCATGGCCCGCAGCTCCGGGGAGCCATCGCCCCGGAGCTGCCCGCATGCCGAAACTCAGCGACTGATCACCACGGGAAGCGACGAGAGCTGCCGTGCCTGATCATCGAGCAGATGCGCCACGACCGGATCGAGGCTGCGCATGAACGCCTCGACCTGCGTCGTGTAGTTCGAGGCACTGCCCAACTGCTGGTTGATCTCTTCGTGGGTCATGTCCTGTTCGAGCACCTGCGCATGCATGCCGAGCCGGGTCGCCTTGTCGACGAAGCGATGCGCCTGCGGACAGGACTCGGCACGCCGGCTGGAGCACACGGCCAGAAACGGCGCACCGGGCGCATGCAACTGCTGCAATGGCGACGCGGCCTGCCACACTGCCGGATCGCTGCCGAACGCGCGATCGTACAGACGCAGGTGGCGCGACTGCATGGTCTGCACCACATCCAGCGACGCGCTGTCCAAAGACACCGTACCGAGCCAGGGCGTAGCACCCAATTGCAATGCGATCGCCGGCTCAGCCGCCAGCAGATCGACCAGATGCGCCCCTGCGGAATGCCCCATCAGGATGAACTTCCGGCGATCGCCACCCCACTCCGTCGCCTGTCGCTGCGCCTGTACCAGCGCCTGCGCCACGTCGCGTGCCTGTTGCAGCGGAGCCGCATCGGGCAGCAGTCGATAGTTGACTGAAATCAGGATGAAACCGCGCGGCACCCAACGCGCCACCTTGTTCTGGATGACATTCTTCGCCGCCTTGTCGCCGATCGCCCAGGCGCCGCCGTGCACCATGAAGATCACCGGCGCACGATCGGCCTGCATCGGCGCATAGACATCGAAGCGCTGCTTCGGATCGCTGCCGTAGGCCACATCGCGCACCACTCGGATGCCAGCAGGCAGCACGGCCGCCCCCGGGTTGCCAGCCTGCGCACGGCGTTGCATCAAGGCATCCCGCAACGCGCCTGCGCAGACAGGCTGCCAGCTCAGGGCGGATGCCAGTGCGATCACGGCGAGTGCCCAGCTCACCTTCCTTTGCCATCGGAACATCACGGTCTCCCCAGTGCGATACGACATGCCGCACGCAGATCCGGTGCAGCGAGCAGATCGGCGGCCAGACGCCGCCATTCGCCAAAGGCGATCACCAGCGGCCGCTGCGAATCCAGCGGGTGCGCCAGGCCGTAGCGGATCGGCTGTTCTTCACGCTCCTCGCGCAGCGTGCCGAACATGCGGTCGAACACGATCAGCACACCGCCGTAATTGCAATCCAGATACTCGGCATTGGACGCATGATGGACGCGATGGTGCGCCGGCGTGTTCAGTACCCACTCCAGCACGCCCAGCCTGCCCACCGCTTCGGTATGCAGGAAGAACTGGTAATGCAGGTCGAACGCCAGCAGGGCGAACACCATGCGCGGATCGAGGCCGGCCAGCACCAGCGGCACGTAGAACACCCAGCCGAACGACAGCAGGTGGGTCCAGCCCAGCCGCACCGCCGACAACAGCGTCATCTGCTCCGGCGTGTGATGCACCGCGTGGTTCGCCCACATCCAGCGGATCGTGTGGCTGCAGCGGTGGTAGCCGTAATAGGCGAACTCCACCGCGACGAAACCGGCCAGCCACACGCGCCAGTCGCGCACCGGCCAGTGCACCGGCGCCAGTCGGCTGATCGCGGCAAACAGGCTGGCCAGCGCCAGACCGCTCAATGCGCCTGCAAGGACATTGCCGATGCCCACGGCCAGCGACGCCAGCGCGCCGCGGCCGTCATAGCCGACCCTGGCGATGCGCCGGCGCCACAGCCATTCCAGCAGCACGCAGACCAGCATCACCAGCAGGAAGCCGGGCGAGCGACCAAGACGTTCCATCAGCGGACTCCGTCGAGCATGCCATCAATGACCGCAGGCAATCGCATTGCCGCTGGGATCGGTGCAGCTTCCCGTATGCGTCACACCCTGGCCCTTGGTGTAGCTGGTCTGCCCGGTATAGGTGTCGCCGCTGGCATTGGTGATGGTGCTGTCGTGCGTGGCGGTGCCGTTCGACGCCGTGGTGCTTCCCTCATAGCTGCCGCGCGCACCGCTGGCCGTGGTCTCGCTGCTGGCGTTCCAGCTGCCGCTGGCATTGCGCGCGTAGTTGCCGCTGCTGTTGTAACTGCCGTCGGAAGCGCTGGTGCCCGATTGCTGGTAGCTGCCCTGGGCCGAGCCGTCGGTGTTGCGCGTATAGCTGTTGTGGCCGCTGAAGCTGCCACCGTTGGCACCGGTGACCTGAGTGCCGCCCTGATGGCTCACGCTGCCATCCGGGTTCACCGAGGTATACGCGCCGTGGGCCGCCGTACCGTTCGGGCCGGATGCGCGGGTACCGCGAAAGTGGGTCAGGCCACCCTGGCCATTGACGACCGTGCCACCGATGTGGCCGACCTGCTGGCCATTGGCCTGGAGGCGGGAACCGTGGACGCGGGCCTGGGCCGGATGGGTCGCGCCGAGTGCGATGGCGCCGACGATGGCCAGTGAGGCAAGACGGGCATGGGAAGACACGGTCATGGCAAATCTCCTGCGCGAATGAAGTGGAAGTGACCGCCCATCGGAACGATCCGATGGCGTGGAGCCACTCTCCCCCAAAGCCATCGACAAGGTGTTTCCGGAAACGCCCGGATGTGAGCAGGTGTTGCCGAATGCGCGGCAGAAACATTTGCTTGCAAATGGCGAACTGGCGGGCTTGCTGGTGCCCCGGACTCACGACATAGTCGCCGCCATGGAATCGATCCACATCCTTGTCGTCGACGACGACCTGCGCCTGCGCGACCTGCTGGAACGCTATCTGACCCAGCAGGGCTTCCACGTGCGTGGTGCCGCCCACGCCGCCGCGATGCGCCGCGAACTGTCCGCACATCACGTCGACCTGATCGTGCTCGACCTGATGCTGCCGGACGCCGATGGCCTGGAGCTGTGCCGTAGCCTGCGCGCGGAGGGCATCGAGACGCCGATCATCATGCTCACCGCGAAAGGCGACGAGGTGGATCGCATCGTCGGCCTGGAAATCGGCGCCGACGATTACCTGGCCAAGCCGTGCAACCCGCGCGAACTGGTCGCGCGCATCCGCGCGGTGATGCGCCGCCGGCCGCGTGCACCGGCCGGCGCGCCGCAGGCCGAGCAAGGGCCGGTACAGTTCGGCCGCTTCAGCTTCGAACCGGCCACCCGCCAGCTGCTCGATGAAGGCACCCCGATCAAGCTGACAAGCGGTGAATTCGCGGTGCTGGCGGCCCTCGTGACGCGTCCGTTCGAGACGCTCAGCCGCGAGCGGCTTATCGCGCTGGCGCGCGGTCGCGATCACGAAGCCTTCGATCGCAGCATCGACGTGATGGTCTCGCGCCTGCGCCGCTGCCTGGAGGACGAGCCCCGGCAACCACGCTGGCTGCAGACGGTCTGGGGCGAGGGCTATGTGTTCGTGCCCGACGGCGACCGCCCATGAAACGTGCGCCGACCACCTTCTCACTGGTGCTGGCGCTGGTCGCACTGGCCTTGCTGCTGGCACTGACCCTCGCTGGCTTGCTGTCGACCCGTGGCGGCCTTAAGGCCGCCGGCGAGACCTATGGCCGGCTCGTCGTATCGACCGCCTTGGCTGCCGACGAGCTGTCCACTCGCTCGGACGGCGCCTCGATGCGTACGCTCGATGCACTGAAACAGGCCGGCGTGGCTTTCTCGACCTCCGCGCCGCCGCCGCCCACGGTACGGGTGGCATCGGTGATCCGGGAAATCGGCCGCACCGCCGGCGACCTGCTCGGCGATCCCTCGCGGGTCGTGGTCACCCAGTCGCTGCAGTCCTCGCAGATCTGGGTGCGCAGCGAACACGATCCGCGCCGATGGATCGTGCTGCATGCCGTCAGCTACCGTCAGCAACTGATCGACTCGACCCTGGTGGTGACGCTGCTGGCCGGCCTGATCGCGCTGGCGATTGCAGGCTTCGCCGCACGCCTGCTGACGCGCCCGCTGGAGCGACTCTCGGCGCATGCCACGGCCTTGTTGGCGGGCGACCCGATGATCCAGCAGTTGCACGGCAGCCCGCGCGAGGTGCGCCAGCTGGCCCAGGCCATCGGCACAGCCGGCGCACGCTTGCGCGGCGTGGCTCGCGAACGCGAGCTGATGCTGGCCGGCATCTCGCACGACTTGCGCACCCCGCTGGCACGGCTGCGCCTCGCGCTGGAACTGGGCGACGCCGATGATCCGCAGCGGCGCGAGGCGATGGTGGGCGACCTGCAGGAACTCGACAGCGCACTCGAACAATGCCTCGCCTTCGTGCGCGATGGTCGTGACGAGGCATTGCGCGAGGTCGACATCATCACCCTGGTCGGCCAGCTGCTGGCCTTGCGCGGGCAACCCGACGCTTGGCAGCTGGAGGGCCCATCACTGCTGCCGGCCAGGATACGGCCCACCCTGCTGCGCCGGGCCATCGGCAATCTCATGGACAACGCCGAGCGTCATGGTGCCGCCCCGTTCAAGGTGTCGCTTGGCTGCGACGGTGGCGTGCTTTTCGTGTGCGTGACCGACCACGGCCCCGGCATACCGGCAAGCTTGCTCGACCGGCTCGGCCAGCCGTTCCTGCGCGGCGATCAGGCGCGCAGCAGCGCCGGCAGCGGGCTCGGTCTGAGCATCGTGATGCGCGCCGCCGAGCTGCACGGCGGCACGTTCGAACTTGGCAATGGCAGCTACGGCGGCCTGGCAGCCACGATCCGGATTCCGGCCGCGCCCACAAACATCTGACCCGAGGTCATCTTGCATGTCGATCCTGCCTCGCCTCTCTGCCTGCCTCGCCCTGTCCATCCTGACCGGCAGCGTGCACGCCCAGCAGGCCGTATCCGCGCCGCGCGCCGACGGCGCACTGACACCGCTGATGGTCTACGAGGCAAGCAGTGCGACATGCCCGCCGCTGCTGCTGATTTCGCCCGGCGCCGGTGGCGACGAAAAAGGCATGCGCTATCTCGGCGAAGCGATGAGCCGGGATGGCTGGCGCACGATCGTGCTGGGCCATCGCGAGAGTGGCATGGCGCCTTTGCGTGCCGATATCCGCCGCAGCGGCGGCATCCGCCGTGGCGTGGCCGCGATGGTGTCGACCCCGGCCGACTACCATGCCCGCCTGATGGACATCGACGCTGCACTGCAATGGTCGCAGCAGCGTTGCCGGGCACCGTTCAAGGCGCTGCTCGGCCACTCGATGGGCGCACGCACGGTGCAGATCGAGGCGGGCGCGCTGAACAAGATCGGCATACGCGGCGAAGGCGGCTTCGACGCCTACGTGGCGCTGTCGCCGGCCGGCCCGGATGAGGTGTTTCCGGTCGCCGCGGAACGCAACATCCAGCTGCCGATGCTGATGATCACCGGCACCCGCGACAGCGGAACGGAAGGCGATTACCACTGGCGCATGCAGGCCTTCGACGCGCTGACCACCCCGTGCAGCTGGCTGGCGGTGATCGACGGCAGCACGCACATGAACTTCGCCGGGATCGGCCTCGCCGGCACAACCCGGGCGGCCACCGTTGCACTGACCGTGAGCTGGCTGGATGCCTTGCGCGCGGGTCGCTGCGGGCAACCCCCAAGCCTCGCCGGGGTAAGCCTTACCCGCAAATAAGATCTGCCGCATGGGGGGGCGATCGACCCCATCCCTGCGACGCTACACGTCCAATCCGACCCGGTCCGGGCATGCCCGGCATCTGGTCAAGAGCATCCAGCCTTGCGTTAAAGAATGCGATCACAACGCAGTTGCGGGAGGATCGCCGGGCAATGGCATGACCAGTGCTTGGAATTTCGATGGAAATTGCGATGCACCGACGGAACCGGTTCGATCCATAATGGTTGTGGCCGATGGGATATCTGCCAGACGAGTGACCTGGCCTTGAGCAGGTTTGCCCAACATGGCGACATGGATGCCCGCAACATGAATTTTGTGCTCGCAGTTCTGCAGGAGTGTCTCAGAGCGGGGGGAGGCAAATGGAGAGGCTGATCACACTACTGCCATCAGGCCGCCATAGGCGGTCATGGTTCGGTTTTGTGCTTGGCCTGCTGTGGCTGGGTTTCGCCCACGCCGCCACGCCTCTGAATGGGGCCTGGCGCGAAGCGCGCACCGGCGACACACCGCAGGCTGTGCTGCGCGAATATCGCGGCGGCATGCTGCAGAGCTTCAATCCCTCCCTGCTCGAGCGCTTTCCACACGGCGCGCAAGGCAGCTGGGTGGTCATCGCACCGCAGCCACCGTGGGACAACAGCGCGCGCGTACTGACGATCTACCCGCCCACGCTGGGTGCGGTCACGGTATACAACCAGCAGCAGGCACCGGCACAGCTGCTGGCGCTCGACGACTTCCGCGCATCCATGCATGGGCATGGCCGGCTGGCCTGGCTGGTGCCCGCCGACCAGGCGGCATCGGAACCGATCCTGCTGAAGTTCGAGCCGACGGAAACGTTGAGTGCACCCGTACGCTTCCACCTGCTGCCATGGAGCGAATACCTGCAGCAGGATGCGCAATGGCTGGTGTTCGCCAGCGCCTGCTTCGCCGTGATGCTGGCCATGGTGCTGATGGCCGCATGTTTTGCAATGATGCTGCGCGACATCACCTATGCCTGGTACGCCGGCTATATCGTCTGCTATGCGCTGATCCAGGGCATCCAGACCGGCTTCGTATTCCACCCGCTGGAGTGGACCTGGCTGTCCGGCATGATCGTGACGGCCGGTTCGACTGCGGTCGCTCTCTCGGTATCGTTCGCCGCCTTGTTCATGATGCGGTTCTGCGAACTGCAGCGATATGCCCCGTTGCTGCGGGTGCCGATCGTCGCGCTCTCGGTCGGCATGTTCCAGCTGGTGCTGATGCGCTGCAGCCAGATTCCGCTGCTGGTCGAGGTGGCGCAGGTCCTGTTGAATCCCCTGCTGATGATCGGTGCCGCACTATTGCTGACGGCTGCCGTTGCCGCCGCCGCACGCGGTTCGCGCCAGGCATGGTTCTTCCTCGCGGGCTGGACGCCGCTGCTGCTGCTCACCGCGATGACCAGCGCGCAGGTCAACGGCGCCCTGCCCGAGCTCGACTGGCTCAATGACGCCAGCCTTGCCGGAGGCGCGTTCGAGGCGGTGATCCTGTCGCTGGGCCTTGCCGACCGCGCCCTGCGACTGCGCCACGACCGCGACATCGTGCGGGTGCTGGCCGACCACGACGCGCTCACCAACGTGCTCAACCGCCGCGCCTGGAACGAGCGCGCCAGCGTGCTGCTGTCCAGCGGAGCGCCGCGGCCGATCGCGGTGCTGTTCCTGGATCTCGATCACTTCAAGCTGCTGAACGACTACCAGGGCCACCATACCGGCGACCGTGCCCTGATCGCGGTGGCCAAGTCGCTGGCCGCCGAATTGCGTCCGAACGACCTGCTCGGACGCTATGGCGGCGAGGAATTTGTGGCCCTGCTCGACGGCGCATCCGCCCAGCAGGCGATGCAGGTGGCGACCCGGCTGTGCCGGCGCGTGCACCGGCTGGAGATTCCGGTGAGCAGTGACGCGCAACTGCTCAGCATCAGCATCGGCATCGCCATGCGGCAGGACGGCGACGACGTGGCATCGCTGGTCGAACACGCCGACCACGCCATGTACGACGCCAAGCTCAACGGCCGCAACCGGGTCTGCCTGTACGCCGAAACCGTGCCGATGAAGATGCCGCCCGGCCGCCTCCTGCGCGTGGTCGAAACGCGCGAGCGCGATCGTTAGCCGGCCAGCTTCTTCGCTGCCGCCACCACGTCGGCCTCGCCCGGCAATACCAGGAAGGCGGCGCCGGCCAGTGGCGTGAAGGTATCGGCGCCCACCACGCGCGCCAGCGGCGTGCTGCCGAAGCCGCCCTCGACGATCGCGGTGATCACGCCCTCGCCAACGCCTGCGCTCTTGCGGCCTTCGTCCAGCACGATGATGCGCCGGGCGTTCTTCGCCTGCGCCGCGATGAACGCGTCATTGAGCGGCGCCAGCCAGCGCAGGTCGACCACGCGTACCTTCCAGCCCTGCCCGGACTCGATCGTGCGCGCGGCACGCAGTGCCATCGGCACGCCGTTGCCGAAGGTGAAGATCACCAGATCATTGGCATCGTCGTTGTAGACGCGCCCTTCGCCCAGCGTCATCGCTTCGCCGGGCGCCGGATAGGCGAACTGCCATTGGCCATCGCCGGCCTCGTACAGATCCTTGGTCATGTACAGCGCGATCGGTTCGAGGAAGGCGCACACGCGACCGTCCACCCTGGCCAGCGCCATCAGCGTGCGCAGCATGGTCGCCGCGTCGTCGCCGCGGCTGGCGCAACCCACGACGAGACCCGGGATGTCGCGCAGCGCGGTGATCGAGTTGTCGTTGTGGAAATGACCGCCGAAACCCCGCTGGTAACCCAGCGAGGCGATTCGCATCACCATCGGGTTGCGGTACTGGTCGTTGGAGAAGAACTGCAGCGACGATGCCTCGCCGCGGATCTGGTCGCCGGCGTTGTGGAAATACGCCAGATACTGGATCTCCGGGATCGGCAGCATGCCCATGTTGGCGTAGCCCTGGGCCAGGCCGAGGATGATCGTCTCGTCCAGCAAGGTGTTGAACACGCGCGTGTTCCTGAACGCCTTGTGCAGCCCCTTGGTGACCGTGTAGACGCCGCCCTTCTGCGCCACGTCTTCGCCGAACAGCAGCGATTCGGGATACTTCGCCATCACGTCGTGCAGCGCCTGGCCGATCTGGATCGCCAGGTGGCGTGGCGGCTGGCTCTCCGGCAATTTCGCTTCGCCACCGAATGCGGCAAGCCGGCGCTCGGCATAATCGGCGCGCTCGGCCTCGGCCTTCACCTTGGCCGGCGTGTACGGCGCCAGCGGTGCCATCACATCGTCGAGGCGCTCAAGCTTGGGCCTGCGATCGGCCTCCTCGGCACCGGCGAAGCAGCGCTTGCGGGTGGCCTCGTACAGCTCAAGCAATTCTTCCTTCGAGTACAAACCCAATTCCAGCGCGATCTCCGCCGAGCGCAGCAGCGGATCGCTCGCCTCCACCGCGAACAGTTCCTCGATGCTGCGCCATTCGATCTCGAAATCGGTGCCGGCATGCCCCATCACGCGGGTGGTTCGCAGATGCAGGAAGGTTGGCCGGCGTGTCGTGCGGCAATGCTCCACCGCGCGCTGCACCTGAGCATAGCCTTCGGCCAGATCCAGGCCATCGGCGTAGAAGTAATCGAGGTTGGAACGCTGCTGGAAATTGCTGGCCACCCAGCCGGTCGGCGTCTTTACCGAGATGCCGATGCCGTTGTCCTCGCATACGAACAGCACCGGCGCCGGCAGCTTCTGGTACGCGGTCCACGCGGCGGCGTTGAACGCCGTCTGCGCAGTGGCATGGTTGCTGGAGGCATCGCCGAACGAGCAGATCGCGATCGAATCGTCCGGGATCGGCAAGGCATGGCCGATGCGTCGCGCCTGCTCGATCGCCACCGCCGTGCCCAGCGCCTTGGGCAGGTGCGAAGCGATGGTCGAGGTCTGCGGCAATACCCACAACGGCTTGGAGCCCCATACCTTGTGACGGCCGCCGGAGGCCGGGTCGTCCTTGCTGGCGGCAAACGACAGCGTCGAATCCATCACCGGATCCATGCCCGGCAACTTGCGGAAACGCTCGGCCATGAAGCCGCCGCTGCGGTAGTGCAGAAAGGCGGGGTCGGTGTGTCGGGTCAGCCGCGCCACCATCGCGTTGCCCTCGTGACCGGACGAGCCGATGGTGTAGAACACTTTGTTCTGCACACGCAGCACGCGCGCCATCAGGTCGAGGTGGCGCGAGATGAGCTGCGATTCCAGCAACTCCCGGAAGCCGCGCGCGTCGAGCGCGCTGCCCGGCAATACCGGCTGTCCGTCCCGTGGGGACTCCCGTCGGTCGCCGTCTGGCGCGGAGCGCACGTCGCCCTGCCACAGCTGCACGAACTCGGTGAAGTTCTGGTCGACGATCTCGGCACGGTTGAAGCCCTTGTGGCGGGCCGAGAGAGCAAACGGAATCGCGGTCATCGAAACACTTCCTGATCAGGTGAAGGCGCGAGCGGAGCCGCGCCCAATCTAGATGAAACAGCGGGCACTCAACGCTGCATGGGCGTGTGACCCGGCTGCCGGCGCACGCGCTCAAGCCAGGCAGAAATCGCCGGATAGGCGGCCAGATCGAAACCGCCGTCGCCGGCGCAATGGGTATAGGCGTATAGCGCGATATCGGCGATGCCGTAGTGGCCGCCGACGAACCAGTCGTGCTGCTGCAGGTGCTGCTCCATCACCGCCAGCGCCTGCGCGCCTCGCTGCAGCAACCCCGGCACATCGGCCTGGCGTGGATGTTCGGCCGGTAGCCAGCCGCGGATGAAGCGGGCCACGGCAATGTACGGCTCGTGGCTGTACTGCTCGAAGAACAGCCACTGCAACGCCTGCGCGCGCAGCCAGCGGTCGTCCGGCAGAAACGGCGTGCCTTCGGCGAGATAACAGAGGATCGCGTCGGACTCGGCCAGCAGGCGACCGTCCTCCAGTTGCAGCAGCGGCACCTTGCCGTTCGGATTCTTGGCGAGGTACTCAGGCGTGCGCGTGGCGCCGTGCGCGCTGTCGACCTCGACCCAGCGATATTCGCGATCGAGCTGATCGAGCAGCAGCTGCAGCTTGTAGCAGTTGCCGGAAGCACGCATGCCGTAGATGGTGATCACACCCACTCCTCGCTCAATGACTTCAACAACGCGATGCGCTGCAGATCCTTCGGGCGGCCGAAGCTTTCCAGCAGGCGAACTTGCTCCGCCACGACCGGGATGGGCACGTGCAGGCCGGCAACCTCCACCGTCATGGTCCTGCCAACCCGCACCGGCTCCCACCCATCGGCGCCGGCCAGCCGCGCGGCAGCGCTGCCGATCAGCACCCACGAATCACGGCAGTGGCGATACAGCTCAGGCACGACGGCAGCGAGTGTCTTGTGCAGGATCGCCGCGTGGTCGACATCGAACGCTGCGTTCATGGCCGCGCTCGCCGCTGCCACTGCTCGCGGGTCTGGCCCCAGATCTCGATGGGCGACGCCTCGTACGGTGCGGGCAGCTTGCCAGGCCCGCGGCAGGTCGAGCCCAACCGCTTCGCCAGCGCCTGCGAGGCATGGTTGTCCGGATGGATCGAGTGGATCACTTCGCTCCAGCCCAGATGCGCAAACGCCCAGTCGATCGCCGCTGCGCTGCCTTCATGGGCATAGCCCTTGCCCCATGCATCGCGCACCAGACCCCAGCCGACTTCCGTTCCGGGCCAGCCCTCCGGATACCAGGGGCCCAGCCGGCCGAGCCAGCGTCCACTGGCTTTCTCGATCACGGAAAACATCGAGAAACCCTGGATCATCCACGCCCCTGCCGAAGCCAAAAAGCTACGCCATGCCACTGAGCGCACCTGCTGGCCACCGGTGAAACGGGTGGCTTCTGCGTCGGCCATCTTGGCGGCATACGCATCGAAGTCCTCCACCCGGGGCGGGCGGAGGATCAGGCGCTCGGTTTCAATGCGCAGCGAAGCAAGGTCCATGGATGCCCCGACGTGGGTACAGGGGTATCAGAACGCGTTGATGCCAGTCAGTTCACGCCCGACCACCAGCTGGTGCACCGTCTCGGTGCCCTCGTAGGTGATCACCGATTCCAGGTTCAAGGCGTGGCGGATCGCGCCGTGCTCGGTGGTGATGCCGGCGCCGCCGAGGATGTCGCGACACTCGCGCGCGATGTCGATCGCCATGCGGCAGTTGTTCCACTTCGCCAGCGACACCTGGGTCGGCTGCATCTTGCCGGCATCCTTCAGGCGACCGAGCTGCAACGACAGCAGCTGCGCCATGGTGATGCGGCGTGCCATGTCGGCCATCTTCAGCTGCACCGCCTGGTTGGCGGCCAGCGGACGATCGAACAGGATGCGCTCCTTGGTGTAGTCGAGCACTTCCTTCAAACATGCCTGTGCCGCGCCGATCGGGCCCCAGGTGATGCCGTAGCGGGCCTGCGTGAGGCAGCCCAGCGGCCCCTTCAGGCCCTTCACGTTCGGCAGCCGCGCACTGTCCGGCACGCGCACGTTGTCGAAGAACAGCGCCGAGGTGACCGAGGCGCGCAGGCTCATCTTCTTGTGGATTTCCTGCGCCTTGAAGCCGGCGCTGTCGGTCGGCACGATGAAGCCCTGGATGCCATCCTCGGTTTGCGCCCACACGATCGCGATGTGCGCGAGGTTGCCGTTGGTGATCCACATCTTGGCGCCGTTGATGACCCAGTCGCCGCCGTCCTTCTTCGCGTGGGTCTTCATGTTCGCCGGATCGGAACCGCCGTGCGGTTCGGTCAGGCCGAAACAGCCGATGACTTCGCCTGCGGCCATCTGCGGCAGATAGCGCTTCTTCTGCTCTTCGTTGCCGTAGGCGTAGATCGGGTACATGCACAGTGAGCTTTGCACCGAGGCGAAGCTGCGCAGGCCGGAATCGCCACGCTCCAGCTCCTGGCAGATCAGGCCATAGCTGACACCGTTCATGCCGGCGCCGCCGTACTCCTCGGGAATCGTCGCACCGAGCAGGCCAAGCGCGGCAATCTCCGATATCAGCTCCTTCGGGAAGCGGCCCTGGTCGAAGCAGTCGCCGATGATCGGCAGCACGCGCTCGTCGACGAAGCGGCCAACGGTATCCTGCACCATGCGCTCCTCATCGGTGAGCAGCGAGCGGACATCGTACAGGTCGAGCGGATTCAGACTGACAGCCATGGAAGCTCCGGAAGCGGATGCGTAAAACCGCTATTGTAGCGCGGGACTCAGGCACGCACAGGCGCCCAGCCGCAGCCCCCGACGCGCCGATATCCAGCAAGCCGAGCCACCCCTCTCCCGAATACCGGAAATCCATGTTCAAAGGTGTACTGCTCGGTTTCATGGCATTTGCGGCGTACGCCCTCAGCGACGCCTTCGTGAAATCACTCAGAGGCTCGCTGCCCGCTTATGAGGCCGTGTTTTTCGGTGCCGCCCTGGGGCTTTCCGCGCTGCCCTTCATCAAGGCTGAAGGCGACCGCTGGCGCGAAGTACTGCTCGCCCAGCGCCCAGGCCTTTACCTGGTACGCGCCATGGCCGGCGCTGTGGGCAGCATCGCCGCGGTCATCGCCTTCACCGCGCTGCCGATGGCCGAGGCGTTCGCACTGATCTTCCTGCTGCCGATCTTCGTGACCATCCTGTCGGTCGTGTTGTTGAAGGAACACGTCGGCTGGCGCCGCTGGTCGGCCGTGGTAGCCGGCTTCATCGGCGTGCTGGTGGTGCTGCGCCCGGGTTTCCGCGCGCTCGGCATCGGCCATCTGGCCGCCGCCATCTGTGCGCTCGCCGGCGCAGTCTCGATGATCGCGCTGCGCGTGGCCGGCCCGCATGAAAAACGCATCACCCTGTACAGCGCCGGCGTGATCGGTCCGATGCTGCTCACCGGTGCACTGATGCTGGCGGATTTCCGCTGGCCCAGCCTGCCGCAGGCCGGCCTGCTGCTCGGCTACGGCCTGCTCGCCGCACTCGCCAGCGTGCTGCTGATGCTGGCCACGCAGAAAGCTCCGGCCAACCATGTTGCGCCGACCCAGTACAGCCAGATGCTGTGGGCGGTATTCCTGGGCTACGTACTGTTCCACGACCGCCTGGACTGGCCGATGGCCGTCGGCATCGCGATCATCCTCGGCGCCGGCCTGTTCACCTTGGTGCGCGAGGAGAAGGTCACCCGCTGGTGGCAAAAGATCAGGATGGTCTGACCCCGACGCCTGCCGTCAATCAGGCCGTGACCGCAGGTTCGTACGAAGGCCACGCAGCCGCGACGGCAATCCCTGACACAGCATGAGGGATCAGCCCGCTTAAAGCCGTGACAACGGCAAGGTATTGAATGGCGCGCGGAACAAGCTGCTGCCCTTGTATCGGGGCCATGCAGCCCTAGCCGACGTTTCGATGGCTACGGAACACGGTACCGCCGGAAACACCGCTTGAAGGTCTTGCGCCCGGTCACTTCGTCCTGATCCGGACACGATGCACAGATGCAGCTGCGCGATCCTGGTAGGGGATTGAGCCATGATGGGAGCCCATTCGATCGAACCCATGCTCGAGCAGCTCTACAGCTCGGTACTCGACCCTGTCGGCCTGCATACATTTGTAGGCAAGCTGGACGACAGCATGGACTTCGCAAACGGCCGGCCTCAGTTCGAACGGCGCAGACATTCGCCGCCCGTCCGGCACGATCCATCCAGCTGCTCGGCGGCGATGGCCTTGAGCAAGGAGCGCCGGCATGCTGCCTCCAACGGGACCGGGGTCGCCCGGCTGCTGCAGCCACACCTGCACACTGCCTATGCAATCCAGCGTCGCCTGAACCGGCTTGAGGCCCAGTTGTGCACCCTTCACGGCCTGCTGGACCGGCTGGCCGTGGGCATTGCAATGCTGGATGCGCAGGGCCGCTGCCTGTTCGCCAATCCGTCCGCGCAACTCCTGCTCACCGGGCATGACGGCATGCAGCTCGCGCACGGCCGATTGCGCGCATGCGTGGCCACCGACCAGCTGCGCCTGCGCGCGCTGATTGATCTTGCAGTCGGCAGTACGGCCGCCTGCGATGCGCAGATGCTTGTACGTGGCATTGACGGCCGGCCGGCCTTGGTCCTGACCATCAGCGCCCTGCATGACCATGACGCGACATCCGCAGAGGATGACGACCGTGCTCGTGCCGTCGTCTTCGTACAGCCGGTGATCCCGCATCCGGGAGAGGCGGATGCCGTCCTCAGGGACCTGTTCGGCTTCACCATCGCCGAAGCCCGACTCGCGCTTGCATTGTTTGATACCGGCGATCTTGCCGAGGCTTGCGAACGCCTTGGCAAATCGCTGGCAACCGGCCGCGTCCAGCTGCGCATGCTGATGGAGAAAACCGGTTGTCACCGCCAAAGCGCCCTGTTCCGGGTACTTTCGGTCGCACTGTCACGCCCCGGGGCGGGCCCATCGCAGGGGCATGCGCCTACGCCATTCGGGTGATGCTTCACGACGCCGGGCATTGCTAGTTTGGCCATGCAGGGCACGGCCAGGGAAATTGCTCCAGGGCAGATGCCGCTGCCATACCCATATCCATCGTGAAGCCAGGAGGCCAGCACCATGTCAAATCGAGTGAGTCACCAGGAGATCGTCAGGAAACTGCTTGAAACCAAATCGATCGATTTCAATGCCATCGGCAAGACCGTCGCCGAAATCGGGCCGTCCGTCGCACTGGCCGACGAACCATGGGACATGTTTTGCGGAACCATGCGCACCTTCCTGCGCCTGTACATCCTCAACCCCGGCATTCCCGGCGGCGGCGTGGAAAACCTCGGGGGCCTGCGCAACGTCGCGCAGGAGCTGGAACGCTGAGTCGTTAACAGCCAGGTGCGTGGCAGAGAATCCAGAAAAGCCCAGGAAGGACCAGGATGAACACCTCACGAGCCCGCTGGGACGCCAGGGATCTGGTGCGTCGCCTCTGCCACGCGCTGATTGTTGCCAGACAAGTCGTGGATCAGCTTGCACCGGATGGCTACGCGGATTCCGAGCAGCCATCCAACAGCCTGCGCCCCGAAAAAGCCATCTCCGAAACCGCCCTGCTCCTGCTGGCGGCAGAATCGGCGGCGGGCCAATACCCGGAAGTCCACACCCATGTTGAAAGGGTGGCGCAGCGACTGATTCCGCATGCGCGCAGCGAGCGCATAAAGCTGGCTCTATGCATGGAGCCGGCGCTAGCACTGGACTATGCGCACGCGCACATCTGTCTCGCACGGCTGGGCTATCCGGACACGGACTTCGACATCTTGCTGCAGCAGAGTGTGCAGGCACAGGCCGCCACCGGACGCGAGCGGCCACCGCACCGAATGCTCGAACAGTCCTGGAGCGCCGATCTGTGGTCCGGCCCTGGAACCACCTGTCGCAGATCCGCTGGCGCGCTAGCGAGGTGGTCGCAACTGAACCTGCCGATGGACCTGCTCAATGGCCATCGCGAGGACATTTACGCGTTCACGCACGCGCTGATTTATTGCAGCCGATTCAATCTCCAGCCGCTGCGCCTGCCACGCCCGCGGCACCTGATACTGGCGGAGGCCGAAGGCGCGCTTGCCCGCTGTCTCGATGACCAGGACTACGATCTTGCCGGCGAGCTGCTGCTTGCATGGCCGCTGACCGGAAAATCCTGGAGCCCCGCCGCGACATTCGGCTTCCGTGTTCTCGCGCAGGTCGAGGATGCCGCAGGTTTCCTGCCGGCCCCGATTACCCGGCTTGACCGGCTCCATCGCCTGCAGGGTCGCGAACGCCAGAACTATCTGCTGGCAACCTCGTACCACACCGTTTATGTGATGGGACTGCTGTGTGCCGCCGCACTGCTGCCGGGGCGCGCGCCACCGATCCATATTTCAGCCACCGGCGCCGTGCGTGGCGCCTCGTCCCGGATCATGGCTCGGTTGGATGCCCATGGCGCCGCCGTGCATTGGCGCGACGAGTTCGACAAGATGGAGCACCCCCGGCAGGACGCCATCGCAGGCCTGCTGCTGGACATCGCCATGCACAGGGCCGTCAGGCAACGCGACTTTGCCGGCCTGCACACCCTGCTGCAGATCGGCTACGCGTCCCATCTGGCCGACTCGCCGGTTGCCAGCCAGGTCGCGGAAATGCTGGGGCGTGTCGCGACCTGCCATCGCGTTCGTCCTGTGCAATCGGCGGCAACGGAGTCCGCGGCGCAGGCCTGTTGAAGAAGTGGAACATCCGCCCGGCAAGCCCTTGCAGGGCCTTCGACATCCGCGCTACCGGTTGCTCACTCCATGCGGCACATGCCCCGTCGCCACATGCTTGCGTGCCGACTCCACGTTCGCCGGCGAATCGTCGAAAAAGATGTCGGCGCCGAACGCGTCGAGGAACGGCCCCTTGTCGCGACCGCCGAGGAACAGCGCCTCGTCGATGCGCACGCCCCACTTGCGCAGAGTGAGGATCACACGCTTGTGCGCGGGCGCCGAGCGTGCCGTAACCAGCGCCGTACGGATCGGTGAATTCTCGGCCGGGAATGCAGCCTGCAGCCGATGCAGGGCGGTGAGGAAACCGCGGAACGGGCCGACCGACAACGGCTCGGCGGCATGCTCGGTTTCGCTGCGATGGAAGGCTTCGAGGCCTTCCTCGCGCGACACGCGCTCGCCTTCGTCGCCGAAGATCACCGCATCGCCGTCGAAGGCGATACGCAATTGTTCGCTGGCGCGCGGCGGCGCGGTGCTGGGCAGGATGGTCGCCGCCGCCACGCCAGCTGCCAACGCACGGCCGACGTCCTCGGCATTGGCGGAGAGGAACAGGTCGGCCTTGAACGGCGCGATGTAATCGGAGGTCGGTGCCCCGCTGGTGAACGCGGCACGGCTGATCTCCAGCCCGTAGTGCTGGATCGCGTTGAAGATGCGCAGGCCGGTGTCGCCGGAATTGCGCGACAGCAGGATCACCTCGACCGGCGGCACATCGCCGGCCAGCTTGTTCAGGCCGAGCAGTTTCTGCACCAGCGGAAACGCCACGCCGGGTTTCAGTATTTCGTTCTCGTGATCGATCTGGAATGCACGGTAGGCATCGAGCCCATGGCGCTCGAACAACATGTGGCTGTCGCCGAGGTCGAACAACGCACGCGAGGAGATCGCGACGACCAGGCGATTGTCGGTGGGCGAGGCAGGATCGTGGACGATGGGGGAGGTCATGGCGTGAATCTAGCGCAAGGAGTGAGTGAATGCAGAGTGAGGTGTGAGAGAGACCCAGGTGCGCAGCCTGCCCTCCCTCACTCCTCACTCCTCACTCCTCACTCCTCACTCCTCACTCCTCACTCCTCACTCCTCACTCCTCACTCCTCACTCCTCACTTCTCGCTGTCAGCTCATTCCGCCGCGAACTGCTCGTCGAGGATGCGCTGTTCGAGATTGTGCTCCGGATCGAACAGCAGGCGCACACCTTGGCCGCCGGATTGCCGGATCGCCACCGTGCGTACGTCGCGCACCTCATGGAAATCGGCGGTGGCGCTGACCGGGCGCTTGCCCGGATCGAGCACACGCAGGATCACCTCGGTGCGGTGCGGCAGGATCGCGCCGCGCCAGCGGCGCGGGCGGAACGGGCTGATCGGGGTGAGCGCCAGCACGTTCGCGTCCAGCGGCAGGATCGGACCATGCGCGGACAGGTTGTAGGCCGTGGAGCCGGCCGGCGTGGCGACCATGATGCCGTCGCAGACCAGGTTCGCCAGCTTCACGGTGTCGTTGAGTTGCACCTCCAGATGCGCGGCCTGGTTGCTCTGGCGCAGCAGCGAGACCTCGTTGAAGGCCAGCGCCGTGTGTTCGTTGCCGCCCGCGTCGGTGACCTGCATCTGCAGCGGGAACAGCGAGGCAGTATGGGCACGCCCGATCCGCTCCGGCAGCCCATCGAGCTTGTGCTTGTTCATCAGGAAGCCGACCCGGCCCAGCTTCATCCCGTAGACCGGCACTTCCAGCGCACGATGCGCGTGCAGGGTGCGCAGCATGAAGCCGTCGCCGCCGAGCGCCACGATCAGCTCGGCCTGTTCGGGTGCTACCTCGCCATAGCGATCCACCAGCTTGCGACGTGCCTGCTGGGCGACGCTGGTGTCACTGGCGACGAAGGCAAAGCGCATGCACGGCAACCAGGCGATGAGGTCAGCTGAGATTACACAGCATCAAGGCGCAAGACCATGATTGATCCTGCGCCTTGATGGCTCACTTCCTCAACCTACGCCGGCTCAGTTCACCGGCACCTGCGCCAGCTGGGCCAGCCGGCGTACCGCCACCGAGGCGATCGGGTAGTCGGCATTCTGGGTGAGGATTTCCGCCAGCATGCTGCGGGTGTACTGCAGCGTGGCATCGTCGCGCTGCAGCCATGCCTGCACCGGTGAAACGTCCTTGCGCTCGCCGGTCAGGCTCAGCACCTGCAGGGCCAGTGCGCGATGCTGGTGGTTGAGCTCATCCAGCAGCGAGCCGCGCGCCTGTGCGTGCCAGTGGCCTTCGACCGGCAGCGCCTCGATCTGGCTGCGCAGCCACTCCAGGTCGAGCGCCTCGCCCAGCTCGAAGAACACCGAGGCCACCTTCTCCACCGGCTGCCCGCTCTGTTGCGCCACTTCGGCCATGTCCAGCGCCGCACGCAATTCCGGCAGGCGGGCCAGCCGCAGGGACAGGTCGGCGGGCAGGTCGAGCCCTTCCCATTTCTCCTGGGTGCAGGAGAAGTCGCCCTTCCCGGTCGGCGTCAGCACCTCCGGCAATGCCTTGCGCAGGGCCGACACGCCCGCCTGATAACGCTCGACATTGGCGGCGATGTCCAGCGTGCCGCCCGGACGATTCAGCAGCCAGCGGGTCATGTGCCGCAGCAGCGACCAGATCTGCTTGATCGCGTCGATCTGGGTGTCCTCGGCCACCTTGCTGTCGAGTGCCTCGATCTGCGACCACAGCTCGCGCGCCTCGATGATCTCGCGTGCCGCGGTGTACGCCTTGGCGATCGCCGCCGGGCCCTGGCCGGTGTCTTCCTGCATGCGCATCATGAAGGTGGCGCCCATGCGGTTGATCGTCGAATTGGTCACCGCGGTGGCGATGATCTCGCGCTTCAGGCGATGGCGCTGCATGTGCTCGGCGTACTTTTCGTGCAGCGGCGCCGGGAAGTAGCGCACCAACTCCTTGGACAGGTACGGGTCTTCCGGTACGTCGGAATCCAGCAGCTGCTGGAACAGGCGCATCTTGTCGTACGACAGCAGCACCGACAGCTCCGGCCGGGTCAGGCCCAGGCCGCGGCTCTTGCGCTCGGTCAGCTCGGCCTCGGACGGCAGGTTCTCGACCTGGCGGTCCAGCGTGCCCTCGGCCTCCAGCGTGCGGATGAAGTGCGCCATCGAGCCGAGGCGGCTCACCGACTGGTGCTCCATCAGGGTAATCGCCTGGTTCTGCCGGTAGTTGTCCCACAGCACCAGCTGGCCGACCTCGTCGGTCATCGCGGCCAGCTGGGTGTTGCGCGCCGACTCGGTGAGCTCGCCGCGCTGCACCGCATCGTTCAGCAGGATCTTGATGTTCACCTCGTGGTCGGAGGTGTCCACGCCGGCGGAGTTGTCGATGAAGTCGGTGTTGAGCAGCACGCCGTGCTGGGCCGCCTCGATGCGGCCCTTCTGGGTCATGCCCAGGTTGCCGCCCTCGCCGACGATCTTGCAGCGCAGCTCGGCGCCGTTGACGCGCAGCGCGTTGTTGGCGCGATCGCCCACGTCGGCATGCGTTTCGGCGGAGGACTTCACGTAGGTGCCGATACCGCCGTTCCACAGCAGGTCGACCGGTGCCTTGAGGATCGCGCTGAGCAGGTCGCTCGGCGCCAGTTGCGTCACCTCGGGCTTGAGGCCCAATACCGCGCGCACTTCGGGCGAAATCGGGATCGACTTCGCACTGCGCGGATAGATGCCGCCGCCGGCCGAGATCAGCGACTTGTCGTAGTCGTCCCAGCTCGAGCGCGGCAGCTTGAACATGCGCTGGCGCTCGGCGAACGAACGCGCGGTATCCGGGTTCGGATCGAGGAACACGTGGCGGTGGTCGAACGCCGCCAGCAGGCGGGTGTGCTCGGACAACAGCATGCCGTTGCCGAACACGTCGCCGGACATGTCGCCGATGCCGACGCAGGTGAAGTCCTGCGTCTGGCAATCGCGGTTGAGCGAGCGGAAGTGGCGCTTGACCGACTCCCACGCGCCCTTGGCGGTGATGCCCATGCCCTTGTGGTCGTAGCCGTTGGAGCCGCCGGAGGCGAACGCGTCGCCCAGCCAGAAGTCGTGTTCGATCGAGATCGCATTGGCGATGTCGGAGAACGTGGCGGTGCCCTTGTCGGCGGCCACCACCAGATAGGGATCGTCCGCGTCGTGGCGTACCACGTCGTGCGGGTTCACCACCTTGCCTTCGACCAGGTTGTCGGTGATGTCGAGCAGGCCGTTGATGAACAGGCGGTAGCAGGCGATGCCCTCCGCCAGTTGTGCATCGCGGTCACCACCGACCGGCGGCTTCTTGACGAAGAAGCCGCCCTTGGAACCGACCGGCACGATCACCGTGTTCTTGACCATCTGCGCCTTGACCAGGCCCAGCACTTCGGTGCGGAAATCCTCGCGGCGGTCGGACCAGCGCAGGCCGCCGCGCGCCACCGCGCCGAAGCGCAGGTGAATGCCCTCGACGCGCGGGGCGCAGACCCAGATCTCGCGGTACGGCACCGGCTTGGGCAGCTCGGGCACCAGGTGCGAGTCGAGCTTGTAGCTGATGTAGTCGCGATAGGCGCCGTTCCATTGCTGGAAGAAGCTGGTGCGCAAGGTGGCGCGGATCATGGCGACGAAACTGCGCAGGATGCGGTCCTCGTCGAGGCTGGCGACGTTTTCCAGCAGCACGCCGATCGCGCTCTCGACGATCTGGATCTGCTCGTCGCGCGGCTTGGACAACGCGGCGCCGAGGCCATCGATCAGCCCAGGCTGCGCGCTCTGCACGTTGGCCGGGATCAACGCCTGCATCTCGGCCACCAGGGTCGCGCTGGCGGCCTTCAGCTCATCGGCGGAAAGCGATTCGCGACGCGGGTCGAACTTCGCCAGGAACAGCTCCACCAGCAGGCCGGCGATCGCCGGATAGCGGTTGAGGGTCTCCTCCATGTAGGACTGCGAGAACGTCGCGCCGGCCTGCTGCAGGTATTTGCAGTAGCCGCGCAGCATCGACACCTGGCGCCAGTTGAGCTTGGCGCCCAGCACCAGCCGGTTGAAGCCGTCGTTCTCGGCATTGCCGCGCCAGATCTGCTCGAACGCATCCTCGAACAACGCACCGACCTGCTCGACGCCGAAAGTCAGCTTGCCCGCCGGCTGCACCTCGAAATCCTGGATCGACAGCGACCTGTTCTCGCCGGGGATCTCGTAGACATGCTCGGTGAGCACGCGCAGGCCGAGGTTCTCCAGCTGCGGCAATACTTCGGAAAGCGCGATGTCGCCGCCCGAGCGGTACACCTTGAAGCGCAGCGTCTCGGGCGCCTTCGGCGGGTGGTAGAACGACATCCGCAGGGCGTTGTCGCCGTTCAGCAGCGACAGCTGGTGCACGTCCTCGGCGGCGGCCGCCGGACTGACATCCTCGACATAACCGGCCGGCAGCGCACGGGCATAGCGGTTGGCCAGCACCACGCCCTCGTGGTCGCCGCGCGCACGCACCAGCGCATCGCGCACGTCGTCGTGCCAGTTGCGCACGATGGCGGCGACGCCCTGCTCCAGCGCGGCCAGGTCGTACGAAGGCTGATCGCCGATCTTCGGGCGCGCGACGATGGTCAGGCGTGCCAGCGCGGCCTCGCCCATCTGCACCGAGGAGTCGCTCTGCTCGGCATGCAGCGCCGTACCCAGCAGCGCCTCGATGCGCTCGCGCACCGCGGTGTTGAAGCGGTCGCGCGGCACGAACACCATGCAGCTGAAGAAACGGCCGTAGCGGTCACGCCGCACGAACAGTCGCGTGCGGACGCGCTGGCGCAGTTCGAGGATGCCCATCGCGGTGGCGAACAGCTCGTCCTCGCTGCTCTGCAGCAGCTCCTCGCGCGGCAGCGTCTCCAGGATGTGGCGCAGCGACTTGCCGGAATACGAATCGCGCTTGAGCGCCGAGCGGGCCAGCACGGCCTCGACCTTGTGGCGCACCAGCGGCACGTCCTGTGGACGCACCATGTAGGCATTGGAAGTGAACAGGCCGAGGAAGCGCTGCTCGGCCACCGCCCTGCCGTTCGGGCCGAATTTCAGCACGCCGATGTAATCCATGTAGCCGGCGCGGTGCACGTGCGAGCGCGCATTGGTCTTGGTCAGGATGATCGCGTCGGTCGAACCGGACTGCGGCAGCTCGCTGGCCGCCAGGGTGCGCAGCGAGCGCGGCGCCATCGAGCGGTCGGTCTTGCGCAGGATGCCCAGCCCGGACGACTCCACCGAGCGCAGCACGCGATCGCCGTCGGCCTCGGAGACCTCGTACTCGCGATAACCGAGGAAGGTGAAATTGTCGTCGGCGATCCAGCGCATGAATTCGCTGGCTTCCTGCACCGACGCAGCATCCAGTGGCAGCTGGCGCTGCGGCAGGTCGGCGGCGATCGCCAGCGCCTTGTCGCGCATCGCCGCCCAGTCGTTCACCGAGGCGCGCACGTCGTCCAGCGCGGTTTCGACCTGTGCCTTGAGCTGGGCGAGTTCCGCATCGTCGGCGACGCGGTCGATTTCGAAATGCATGACCGACTCGGGCACGCCGGCCTCGTCGCCGAGGCTCTGCAACTGGCCGGAAGCATCGCGCACCACCTTCAACACCGGGTGGATCACCGCGTGGATCTGCAGCCTGTTCGACGCGATCATGCTCACCGTATCGATCAGGAACGGCATGTCGTCGGTCACGATCTGCAGCAGGCTGCGGCCGGCATGCGTGCCCACCGGATTGAGCACGCGCACCGAGGCGCGTCCGGCAGGACGCTGCTGCATGAATTCCAGCAGGCCGCCGACCACGGCCGCCCACTGCGTCGGCGTGTGCAGATCCGTGTCGCTGCTGGCGATGCGCGCGAAGAACGCCTGGCAAAACACCTGGGCCTCGTTCAATCGCTGCGGCGACATGCCGCCTTTCTTCAGCTCATCAAGCACAACAGACGGAAGGGGAAGATCGTTCGCCGCGAGGGTCGCATTCATGGCATCTACTTGTCAGTGGAGACGAGGATAGGGAATGTGGGTAATAAAGCCTTGGAAGGATACCCCCCGCGTCAGGGCGAATCCACCCGCGGCGCCCCGATTCACACCATGCCCACGCGCATGGCATCGGTGTCTCGATGAGCTCTTGCAATCATCGGGCGCCGGGCGCTTCAGGCACGCAACGTCTGAGCAGACTCAGCGTGCAAACCGCGACGCCGCACTGCGCACCAGCCTTGCCGTTCGGCATGATGCCGGGCTAGACGCGGCAGCGACGTGACATGCAAGCGGCAACGCTGCTCGTTTGCTCAGATCGTCGCGACCGTGTCAATGACTGGATTCGCGGCA
This sequence comes from Rhodanobacter sp. B04, assembly GCF_002001125.1. Lineage (GTDB taxonomy): Bacteria > Pseudomonadota > Gammaproteobacteria > Xanthomonadales > Rhodanobacteraceae > Rhodanobacter. The sequence goes on from NZ_MUNV01000007.1 coordinate 203,426, forward strand.
CGAATAAAATGTAAACTGATCGGTATAGTCTTGGTTCACGGCGACGCCGCAGCACTGCTGCGACACGATCATGGACTTGAGGATGACCCGACCAGCCATGGCCAGGCCAACCAATGACACAAGACAGGCGGGTCGCGATGCAGTATCTGGTTGACGGATTTGCTGCGCGCACCACGACGCCACCCATTCCCCCGATTACGCAAGTCCTGGAGCTCTCATGAAGTCCTCTCTACTGCGCACACCTATGCTGTGCCTGAGCCTGCTGACGCTGGCCGCCTGCGGCCAGGGCAAGACCCAGGGGCCGCCGCAGATGCCGCCACCTGCAGTAGGCGTGATCACGGCGCAGCCGCAGAGCTCGCCGCTGACCCAGAACCTGGTCGGGCGACTGTCGCCGTACCGCAGCGCCGATGTGCGTGCGCGGGTGCCCGGCGTGCTGTTCAAGCGCAACTATGACGAAGGCACCGACGTCAAGAAGGGCCAGCTGCTGTTCCAGATCGACCCGGCTCCGCTGAAGGCGGCACTGGATTCCAGCATGGCCGCGCAGGCCCAGGCCCAGGCCACCTACACCAACAACAAGACCACCGCACAACGTCTGCAGGCGCTGGCGCCGAAGGGTTACGTCTCGCAGACGGACCTGGACAACGCACTGGCCGCCGAGCGCACCGCCGCAGGCGCCTTGCAGGCCGCACAGGCCAATGTGCAGGCGGCCCGCCTCAATCTGGGCTATGCCAACGTGGTCTCGCCGATCGACGGCCGCGCCGGCCAGCAACAGGTCACCGAAGGTGCGCTGGTGGGCCAGGGCGATACCACCCTGCTGACCACGGTCGACCAGATCGACCCGTTGTATGTGAACTTCACCATGAGCGTGGCCGCGATGGAGCAGATGCGTCGCGCCCAGAGCAGCGGCAATGTCACGCTTGCCGATCCGGACAAGGCCAACGTGCAGGTCACCATGCCCGACGGCAGCGTATACGGCGAACAGGGCGTGCTGGATTTTTCCGATACCACGGTCAATCCGGCCACCGGCGCGGTCAATCTGCGCGCGATCATTCCGAACCCGAAGCACACCCTGCTGCCAGGCATGTACGTGACGCTGCAGGCCACCCTCGGCCAGCAGCACAAGGTGTTCCTCATCCCGCAACAGGCGGTGCAGCGCGACACCATCGGTGCCTATGTGATGACTGTCGGCAGCGACGGCAACGTCGTGCGCAAGAACATCACCACCACCGACATGTCCGGTGGCAACTGGGTGGTCAGCGACGGCCTCGCCGCTGGCGACCAGATCGTGATGTCCGGCCTGCAGAACGTGAAGGCCGGCGCACCGGCCAAGGCCAGCCCATGGCAGGCACCCGCCAGTGGCGCATCCGCCAACGCTCCGGGCCCAGCCCCGAGCGGCAAGTAACGGAGCGCCGATCATGCCGAGTTTCTTCATCGACCGCCCGATCTTCGCCTGGGTGGTGGCGATCCTGATTTCGCTGGGCGGTGTCCTGGCGATCCTCAACATGGGCGTGGAATCGTACCCATCGATCGCGCCGCCGCAGGTGGTGGTCAACGCCACCTATCCGGGCGCCAGCGCCGACACCACCGAAAAAACCGTCACCCAGGTGATCGAACAGCAGCTCACCGGCATCGACCACCTGCTGTACTTCAGCTCGTCGTCCAGCGCCAGCGGCAGCTCCAGCATCACGCTGACCTTCGAGACCGGCACCAACCCGGACATCGCTCAGGTGCAGGTGCAGAACAAGGTGGCCCTGGCCACGCCGCGCCTGCCCAGCCAGGTGACCCAGCAGGGCGTGGTGGTGGCCAAGGCCAACGCCGGCTTCCTGATGGTGGTGGCGCTGAAATCGGACAACCCGAGCATCGACCGCGACCGCCTCAACGACATCGTCGGCTCGCAGGTGCTCGACCAGATCTCGCGCGTGCCCGGCGTCGGCAGCACCCAGCAGTTCGGTGCCGAGTACGCCATGCGGATCTGGCTGAACCCGGACAAGCTGCAGGGCTACAACCTGTCGGCCACCCAGGTACTCGCCGCGATCCAGGCGCAGAACGTGCAGTTCGCCGCCGGCTCGCTCGGCGCCGATCCGGCCATCCCAAGCCAGGGTTTCACCGCCACGGTCTCGACCGAAGGCCGCTTCACCACGCCGGAGCAGTTCGCCGGGATCATCCTGCGCGCAAATCCGGATGGCACCACGGTCACCCTGGGTGACGTGGCACGCATCAGCTTCGGCCCGAACGGCTACGGCTTCGACACCACCTGGGACGGCAAGCCGATCGGCGCATTCGCGATCCAGCTGCTGCCCGGCGCCAACGCGCTGGACGTGGCCACTGCGGTACGCGCGAAGATGGACGAACTGGCCCCCAGCTTTCCGCAGGGCGTGAGCTGGTTCAGCCCGTACGACAGCACCAGCTTCGTCAAGATCTCGATCAACGAGGTGGTGCACACCCTGGTCGAGGCGATCATCCTGGTGTTCCTGGTGATGCTGCTGTTCCTGCAGAACATCCGTGCCACGATCATCCCGACCCTGGTGATTCCGGTCGCCCTGCTCGGCACCTTCCTCGGCATGCTGGCGCTCGGCTTCACCATCAACCAGCTGACCCTGTTCGGCATGGTGCTGGCGATCGGCATCGTGGTGGACGACGCGATCGTGGTGATCGAGAACGTCGAACGCATCATGACCGAGGAACACCTGTCGCCGAAGGAAGCCACGCGCAAGGCGATGGGCCAGATCACCGGCGCGGTGGTGGCGATCACCGTGGTGCTGGCGGCCGTGTTCGTACCCTCGGCGCTGCAGCCCGGCGCCTCCGGCGTGATCTACAAGCAGTTCGCGCTGACCATCGCCGTCTCGATGGGGTTCTCCGCGTTCCTTGCGCTGTCGTTCACGCCTGCACTGTGTGCCAGCTTCCTGCAGCCGGAGCACGACAAGAAGAAGAACATCGTCTTCCGCAAGTTCAACGAACTGTTCACCTGGACCACCAAGACCTACACCGGCCATATCGGCGGTGCGGTGCGCCATGCGCCGCGCTGGATGCTGGTGTTCGTGCTGATCGCGATACTGGGCGGCTTCCTGTTCACGCGCCTGCCCGGCAGCTTCCTGCCGGAAGAGGACCAGGGCTATGCGCTGTCGGTGATCCAGCTGCCGCCGGGCGCCACCAAGCAGCGCACCAGCGAGGTGATGGCGCAGATGCGTGCCATCCTCGACAAGGACAACGCGGTCGAAGGCGTGCTGCAAGTCACCGGCTTCAGCTTCATCGGCTCGGGCGAGAACGCCGGCATGGCCTTCATCAAGCTGAAGGACTGGGCCAAGCGCGACGTGACGGCGGCACAGTTCATCCAGCGTGCGAACCAGTCGCTGTACCAGATCCACGACGCACGCATCTTCGTGGTCAACATCCCCACGGTGCAGGGCCTGGGCCAGTTCGGCGGCTTCGACATGTACCTGCAGGACCGTGCCGGCGCCGGTCGCGACGCGCTCACCCAGGCGCGCAACACCCTGCTCGGCAAGGCCGCCCAGGATGCGCTGCTGACCGGCGTACGCCCCAATTCGCTGGAAGATTCGCCGCAGTTGAACCTGAGCGTGGATCGCGTGCAGGCGCAATCGATGGGCCTGCAGGTGGGCGATGTCTACAACGCGATCAGCCTGATGCTGGCGCCGGTGTACGTCAACGACTTCACCTACGGCGGCCGCGTCAAGCGCGTCATCATGCAGGCCGATGCACCCTACCGCATGGGCCCGGAGGCGCTGCAGCACATCTTCACGCCCAGCAGCTCGCAGACGAACAGCGACGGCACGCCGGCGATGATTCCGCTGTCCAACGTGGTCCACCCGACCTGGCAGGTCGGCTCGCCGTCGCTGACCCGCTACAACGGCTACTCGGCGGTGGAGATCGTCGGCTCGCCGGCACCGGGGCATGCCTCGGGCGAGGCGATGAACGAGATGCAGAAGATCGTCACCGACGACCTGCCCAAGGGCTACGGCTACGACTGGACCGGCCAGTCCTACCAGGAAATCCTCTCCGGCAATGCGGCCACGCTGCTGATGGTGCTGTCGATCGTGATCGTGTTCCTGGCCCTGGCCGCGTTGTACGAAAGCTGGTCGATCCCGGTCTCGGTGCTGCTGGTGGTGCCGCTGGGCCTGCTCGGCACGGTGGTGTTCACCCTGCTGCGCGGACTGCCCGACGACATCTACTTCAAGATCGGCCTGATCACGGTGATCGGCCTGGCCGCGAAGAACGCGATCCTGATCGTCGAGTTCGCGGTGGAACAGCAGCAGCACGGCAAGACCCTGCGCGATGCCGTGGTCACTGCGGCCCGGCTGCGACTGCGGCCGATCCTGATGACCTCGCTGGCATTCATCCTCGGCGTGTTCCCGCTGTTCATCTCCAGCGGTGCCGGCGCCAATGCGCGTCATGCGATCGGCACCGGCGTGATCGGCGGCATGCTGTTCGCCACCTTCCTCGGCGTACTGCTGATCCCGGTGTTCTACGTGGTGGTGCGACGCCTGCTCGGCGACAAGCTGGACGGCGATACGCCTGCGGCTCCGCAAACCACGAGCGGCATGCAATCGTTCGATTCGGATCCGCGTCGCGGAGCGTAAAAACGAGAAGTGAGAGAAAGGGCTGCACTCCTCCAGCCCACCGCCAGACCAAAGTAAAAGGCCCCGGCGCAAGCCGGGGCCTTTTTGTTCGTCGCGAGACAACGGATCGCGAGTTTCTCTTCGCTGCTTTCTTACTTCGGAGCCGCCGTGGATACCGGGAGCACGAGATTTCTCTCACTCCTCTCCACTCACTCCTCGCTCAACGCAGACCCGTCTCGGCCCGCGCGATCACCATCCGTTGGATCTCGCTGGTGCCTTCGTAGATCTCGGTGATCTTGGCATCGCGGAAGTAACGCTCCAGCGGCATCTCCTTCGAATAGCCCATGCCGCCGTGGATCTGCACCGCCTGGTGGCTGATCCACATCGCCGCCTCGGATGCCGTGAGCTTGGCCACTGCCGCCTCGGTGCCGAAGCGGCCGCCGTGCTTTTCGGTCTCGCCCTTGGTCCACGCCGCACGCAAGGTCAGCAGGGTCGCCGCATCCAGCTTGCACTTCATGTCGGCGATCTTGGACTGGGTCATCTGGAAGGTGCCGATCGGTGCACCGAACGCCTTGCGGTCGCGCGACCACTGCAGCGTGGCCTCGTAGGCGGCGCGGGCGATGCCCACGGCCTGGGAAGCAATGCCGATGCGGCCGGCATCGAGCACGCCCATCGCGATCGAGAAGCCCTTGCCTTCGTCGCCCAGCAGGTTTTCCTTCGGACAGACGTAGTCGGTGAACTCGATCTCGCAGGTGGCCGAGGCGCGGATGCCGAGCTTCGGCTCGCTCTTGCCGGCGTGGAAGCCCGGCAGCTGGGTATCGATGATGAAAGCCGACACGCCCTTGGCACCGATGCCCGGGGTGGAGATCGCGAACAGCACGATGTAGCGCGCCACCGGGCCGGAGGTGATCCAGCTCTTCTTGCCGTTGATCACCCAGTCGCCGTTGGCGTTCTTGCTGGCGCGGGTATGCATCGCCGAGGCGTCGGAGCCCGATTGCGGCTCGGTCAGTGCGTACGCGCCGATCGCTTCGCCCTGGGCGATCGCACGCACGTACTTCTGCTTCTGCTCCTCGTTGCCATGCTTGAGGATGCCGTTGCAGAACAGCGAATTGTTCACCGACATGATGGTCGAGGTGGCTGCGTCGGCCGCGGCGATCTCGATCATCGCCAGCACGTAGGCGATCGGGTCCATGCCCGCGCCACCGTACTCATGCGGCACCTCGATGCCCATCAGCCCGAGCTGGCCCATCTCGCGGATGTTGTCCAGCGGAAACTCGCCCTTGGCGTCCAGTTCGGCCGCCACCGGCACGATGCGCTTCTGCGCAAAATCGCGGGCGATCGACTGGATCGACAACTGGTCTTCAGTAAAACGGAAATCCATAGGGGGCTCCAGCGGTCGGATTGAAGTAAGCCTTCCATTTTAACCGGGAGCCGGGGTTGGTGACCAATGGCGGGGACGCATCGCCAATGCCTGGTGAGGCCAGCCGCGCCACCCGTTTTCAATGTCCTCGCCATGGCGCCGTCACTTGCACCTGCCTGGCCGCCCTTGACGCTCCGGCAAACCAAGGCCAGACTTGTTATCTCTTTATCGCGATACAAGGATGACCAATGGATCTGGCGACCGCCTCCAGCGTGTTGCGCCTGCTGGCCGACCCCACCCGCGTGCGCCTGCTGGCGCTGCTCGAACATGAAGAACTCACCGTGGCCGAGCTGGCTGCCGTGCTGCACCTGGCGCAACCGCGCGTATCCACCCATCTGGCCAAGCTGAAGGAAGCCGGGCTGGTGCGCGACCGCCGCGCCGGCGTGTCCGCGTATTACCGCGCCAACAACGAGGGCGACGAAGCCCAGCACAGCCTGCTCGTCTCGCTGCGCGACAGCATCGACGACGCCTTGTTGCGCGAGGACAGCGCGCGCCTGCCCGGCGTGCTGGCGAACCGCGCCCGCGAGGAAGGCTGGGCCGACACCGTCGCCGGGGACATGGAACGCCACTACTCGCCCGGCCGCACCTGGGAGACGCTGGCGCGGTCGCTGCTGCAGTTGCTGGGTACTGGCGATGTACTCGACATCGCCTCCGGCGACGGCATCACCGCCGAGCTGCTGGCACCGCATGCGCACTCGATCGTATGCGTGGATTCGAGCGAACGGGTGGTCGAGGCCGCGGCAAAGCGCCTGAAATCCTTTGCCAACGTGCAGGTTCGCCTGGGCGACATGCACGCGCTGGAGGTGGGCGAGCAACGTTTCGACCTGGTGTTGATGCTGCACGCGCTGACCTATGCCGAGCATCCGGCACAGGCCGTAGCCGAAGCCGCACGATTGCTGCGCCCCGGCGGACGCCTGCTCGCGGTGACGCTGGGCCAGCACGACCATCGTGCCGCGGTCGAACCGTTCGACCACCGCAATCTCGGCTTCAGCAGCGAACAGCTCGATGGCTACGCGCGCACCGCAGGCCTCGACGTGCTCAGCTGCACCCGGCTGAGCCGCGAACGCAAGGCGCCGCACTTCGAAGTGATCAGCCTGCTGGCACGCAAGCCGTCTTGAACCGCCGTTTCACCGCTTAACCGAAGGACGAACGATGAGTACCCTGCCCTGGCTCCATCCCGAACGTGTCGCCCTGCTGGAGCAGGCGCTGCGCCGGCGCATCCTGATTCTCGACGGCGGCATGGGCACCATGTTGCAGGCACATGAGCTGGATGAACATGGCTTCCGCGGCGACCGTTTCGAGCATGGCCACGATGGTCATGCGCCCGCCCATGAACATCCCGGCGGCTGCGACCTCAAGGGCAACAACGACCTGCTCACCCTGACCAAGCCGGAGATCATCCGCGGCGTGCACGAGGCCTATCTGGAAGCCGGCGCCGACCTGATCGAGACCAACACCTTCAACTCGACCCGGATCAGCCAGGCCGACTACAAATTGCAGCATCTGGCCTACGAATTGAACCTCGAAGGCGCCCGGCTGGCCAGTGCGGCGTGCGACGCGATGACCGCGAAAACGCCGCACCAGCCGCGCTTCGTGATCGGCGTGCTCGGTCCGACCAGCCGCACCGCGTCGTTGTCGCCGGACGTCAACGACCCCGGCTTCCGCAACGTCACCTTCGAGGAGCTGGCCGAGAACTACACCGAATCCGCCAACGGCCTGATCGACGGCGGCGCCGACGTGATCATGGTCGAGACGATCTTCGATACCTTGAACGCGAAGGCCGCGCTGTTCGCGCTGAGCGAGCTGTTCCACCGGCGCGGCGCACGGATGCCGGTGATGATCTCCGGCACCATCACCGACCGCTCCGGCCGCACCTTGTCGGGCCAGACCGCCGAGGCGTTCTATTACTCGGTACGCCACGCGCGGCCGCTGTCGGTGGGCTTCAATTGCGCGCTGGGTGCGGAGGATCTGCGCCCGCATGTGCAGACGCTGGCGAACATCGCCGAGAGCCATGTCAGCACCCACCCGAACGCCGGCCTGCCGAACGCATTCGGCGAATACGACGAATCGCCCGAACACATGGCCGGCATCATCGGTGGCTTCGCCCGCGACGGCCTGCTGAACCTGGTCGGCGGCTGCTGCGGCACCACGCCAGCGCACATCAAGGCGATCGCCGAGGCGGTACGCAACCATCCGCCGCGCGCCCTGCCGTCCGACGCCGAAGCGGAGGCCGCATAAGATGGCGCGTCACACCCGCCGACACACCCGTTTGTCGGGCCTCGAACCGCTGGTCATTACGCCCGACCTGCTGTTCATCAACGTCGGCGAGCGCACCAATGTCACCGGCTCGGCGCAGTTCAAGAAACTGATCAAGGAAGAGCGCTACGACGAGGCCGTGGAAGTAGCCCGCCAGCAGGTCGAGAACGGCGCGCAGGTCATCGACATCAACATGGACGAGGGCCTGATCGATTCCGAGGCGGCGATGACCCGCTTCGTCAACCTGATTTCGTCCGAGCCGGACATCGCCCGCGTGCCGTTCATGATCGACTCGTCCAAGTGGACGGTGATCGAGGCCGGCCTGCGCTGCCTGCAGGGCAAGGGCATCGTCAACTCCATCTCGATGAAGGAAGGCGAAGCGGCCTTCCTCGAACACGCGCGCAAGGTGCAGCAATACGGCGCCGCCGCGGTGGTGATGGCGTTCGACGAACAAGGCCAGGCCGACACCTGCGCACGCAAGGTGGAGATCTGCTCGCGCGCCTACGAATTGCTGACGAAGGAACTCGACTTCCTGCCCGAAGACATCATCTTCGACCCGAACATCTTCGCGATCGCCACCGGCATCGAGGAGCACAACAATTACGCGGTGGATTTCATCGAAGCCACCCGCGAGCTGAAGAAGCGCTTTCCGGACTGCCACATCTCCGGCGGCGTCTCCAACGTGTCGTTCTCTTTCCGTGGCAACGACACCGTGCGCGAGGCGATCCACTCGGTGTTCCTGTACCACGCCATCAAGGCCGGCATGGACATGGGCATCGTCAACGCCGGCGCGCTGGCGATCTACGACGACCTCGACGCCGAACTGCGCGAACGCGTCGAGGACGTGGTGCTGAACCGCCGCGACGACGCCACCGAACGCCTGCTGGAGATCGCCGACAACTACCGCAAGAAGAAGGGCGAAGTCGTCGTCGAAACCCTCGCCTGGCGCGAGAAGCACGTGCGCGAACGGCTCAGCCACGCACTGGTGCACGGCATCGACCAGTACGTGGTGGAGGACACCGAAGAAGCGCGCCAGCTTTCCACACGTCCGCTCGACGTGATCGAGGGGCCGCTGATGGACGGCATGAACGTGGTCGGCGACCTGTTCGGCGCCGGCAAGATGTTCCTGCCGCAGGTGGTGAAATCCGCCCGCGTGATGAAAAAGGCGGTGGCCTACCTGCTGCCCTTCATCGAGGCGGAAAAGCTGCGCACCGGCGACGTCGGCAAGAACAACGGCAAGATCATCATGGCCACGGTCAAGGGCGACGTGCACGACATCGGCAAGAACATCGTCGGCGTGGTGCTCCGCTGCAACAACTTCGAGGTGATCGACCTCGGCGTGATGGTGCCGGCGCAAAAGATCCTGGAGACCGCGATCGCCGAAAACGCCGACATGATCGGCCTGTCGGGCCTGATCACGCCGTCGCTGGAAGAGATGAGCCAGGTCGCGCGCGAGATGCAGCGGCAGGATTTCCACATCCCGCTGCTGATCGGCGGCGCCACCACCTCGCGCGCGCATACCGCGCTGAAGATCGAACCGCACTACAAGGCCGGCACGGTGTGGGTGAAGGATGCCTCGCGCGCGGTCGGCGTGGCGCAGTCGCTGGTCAGCAAGGATCTGGTCGACGACTTTCTCGCCAAGGTGCGCGCCGACTACGCCGACGTGCGTGAGCGCCATCGCAATCGCGGCCCCGGCAAGCAACTGGTGCCGCTGGCCAAGGCACGCGCGCAGCGCTTCAGCTGCGACTGGGCCGCGTACGAGCCGCCACAACCGAACCAACCCGGGATCACCGTATTCGACGATTACGACCTGGCCGCGCTGCGTCCGTACATCGACTGGACGCCGTTCTTCCAAGCGTGGGAGCTGGCCGGCCACTACCCGGCCATCCTCACCGACGAGGTGGTGGGCAAGCAGGCCAGCGAGCTGTTCCGTGACGCGCAGGCGATGCTGGACAGGATCGTCGCCGAGAAATGGCTGAGCGCCCGCGCCGTGATCGGCCTGTGGCCTGCAGCCAACGTGGGCGACGATGTCGAGGTATACCAACTCCCTTCTCCCGCAGGCGGAAGGAAAACACTCGCCACCTTGCACAGCCTGCGCCAGCAGGCCGACAAGCCGATCGAACGGCCGAACCTGTGCCTGGCCGATTTCATCGCACCGAAAGAGTTCGACAAGCCCGACTGGCTCGGTGCCTTTGCGGTCACCGCCGGCATCGGCATCGAGTCGCATCTGGCGCGCTTCCAGGCCGATTACGACGACTATTCCGCGATCATCCTCAAGGCGCTGGCCGACCGTCTCGCCGAGGCCTTCGCCGAGCATATGCACGAGCGCGTGCGCCGCGAGTTCTGGGGCTTCGTGCCGGACGAATCACTCGACAACGACGCACTGATCGCCGAGAAATACCGCGGCATCCGTCCGGCGCCCGGCTATCCGGCGTGCCCCGACCACACCGAAAAAACCGCCCTGTTCGCCCTGCTCGACGTCACCCGCAACACCGGCATCGAACTGACCGAAGGCTTCTCGATGTACCCCGCCGCCGCCGTCTCCGGCTGGTACTACTCGCACCCCGACAGCCAGTACTTCGTGGTTGGCCGGCTCGGCAAGGAACAGGTCGAGGACTACGCCAAGCGCAAAGGCTGGACCGTGGCCGAAGCCGAACGCTGGCTGGCCTCCAACCTCGACTACGAACCCGAATGAATCAACCCCGGCAACTTCTAGCGTGATGCCGGGCGGCCAGACACGCCCGCCCGGTCCAGGTCACTCGATCGTGTCGCCGGTAATGCTGTTCTTGTGATGGCGCAGGTGCACGATCAAGTTGTAGACCGAGACGAAAGCCGGGAAGAAGTTCGAGATGATGCCCACCGAGTCGTTCTTGCCGATGGTGAAGTAAGACAGCAACAGCGCGCTACCCAGCACCGACAGCCACCAGAACGACAGCGGCATCACCACCCGCTTGTGCTTGCGCGTGTAGTACAACTGCACGAACCAGCGACTGGTGAACATCACCGAGCCGAGCAGGCCGACGATCTTCCACGGCGTCAGCTGGAAATGCTGCAGCGCGTGCAGGATGTGGGCAAGTTGAGTGCTGAGAAAGTCCATGGTCGGGCGCTTTGGCATTTGGAAGAACGGCGAGTTTACAACCCGCCACCCGTGCCGCCGCCCAGTCGGCCCGCGTCCCGGCGACGCACACCGTCCGCGAACGAAAACAGGCATCAACCATTGACCCGTCCCGCGACTCCCCCTAGAATGCCGCGTTCTCGGCGGGCGATTAGCTCAGCGGTAGAGCACTGCCTTCACACGGCAGGTGTCGCAAGTTCGATCCTTGCATCGCCCACCACTTGAGCACCATGTCTGAAGCCACCCCAGGGTGGCTTCTTTCATTGGTGCTTGAGGAAAGCGCGCAACATGCCCCCGGTACACTCGGGAATGTGCACGAACTTATCCAAGTAGTTGCCCCTCTCAAAGCAAGCCAGTCCGGCATCACGCCATGAAACTCACACCCGTCAGCCAATGCGCCAGCGGGGCCGGCGCGCCAAGCAGGTAACCCTGCCCGTACTGGCAGCCCATGGCCAGCAGCTGGTCACGCTGTGCCACCGTCTCGATACCCTCGGCGACCACGAACAGGTCCAGCGCGCGCCCCAGGGCCAGAATGGCACCGACGACCGCATTGCTGCCGTTGTAGGCGCTTCGATTCAGCGAATGCACGAAGGACTGGTCGATCTTCAACTTGTGCAGCGGCAATGTGTGCAGGTAGCTGAGCGAGGAATAGCCGGTGCCGAAATCGTCCAGTGCTGCACGCACACCGGCCACGTCCAGCCGTTCGAGCATGGTGCGTACGCGCTCGGTATCGTCCAGCAACGCACCTTCGGTCACCTCGATGACCAGTTGCTCCCGTTCGATTCCCGACCGATCGAGCAGCGACAGCAACCGCTGGTCGAAATCGGGATGGCGCAGGTGCAAGGGTGAGACATTGATGGTCAGGAACCTTCCTTGCGTGTTGAGCGCCAGGAAACACTCGAAGGCACGGCCGAACAGGAACCAGTCGATCTCCTCGAGGTAACCGAAGTCCTGCGCGACGCGCAGGAAATCGTTCGGCGCCAGCAGCCCGCGGCTGGGATGGTTCCAGCGCAACAACGCTTCATAGCCCACCACCTGGCCATCCGCCAGGCTCAGGATCGGCTGGAAATAAGGCTCGAATTCGCCATGCTGGAGCGCGTGGCGGATCTCGCGTCCCAGCGTGAAGATGTCCACCGTCACTTGTGTCAGTGACTTGTCGAATATCGCGTAGCGCTTGCGTCCGAGTTCCTTGGCGCGATAGAGCGCGATGTCGGCGTCGTGCAGCAGCGCATCCGCGTCGGTGTAGCTGCTGTCGCCCACGGCAATGCCCATGCTGACGGAAGGCTCCAGCTCCTTGCCGGCGATGCGCGTGGGCTCGCACAGCACGCTCATCACCCGCTGGGCGATCTCCTCCACCCGGGCGGTGTTCGCGACGTCCTCGATCAGGATGGCGAATTCGTCGCCGGAGAGCCGGGCCGAGATATCCGGCTCATTGATGCAATAACGCAGACGTTGCGCGATCACCTGCAGGAACGCATCCCCGGCGAGGTGGCCCAGCGTGTCATTGACCAGCTTGAAGCGATCGACATCCAGGTACATCAGCACGCAGTGGCGCCCGATTTCGTTCTGCATCACCGCCAGACGACGTTCCAGCTGTTCGCGCATCGCGGTCCGGTTCGGCAGCCCGGTCAGCGTGTCATGCAACACCTGGTGGCGAAGTTGTTGCTGGGTCTTCTCGCGGCGCGCCACTTCGGCGTGCAGCTCCCGCGTACGCTCCGCAACGCGCTGCTCCAGCCTGGCATTGGCATGCTGCAACGCCGTCGCGGCGCGCCGACGATAGATGCTGTTAGCGATCTGCATGGCCACGAATTCCAGCAGATCCCTGTCCGCCTCCCCGTAACTGCTGTCGCTCTTGTAGCTCTGCACCGCCACCAGCCCGATCACGACCTCGTCGACCCGCAGCGGCACCCCGAGCCAGCATGCCGGTGGCCGGCCGGCGGTCACCGGCGTCATCTCGCCGGCTCGCGACAACGCCTCGATATCGCTGGCGCTGCCCAGCCAGGAGCTGCCACGCCGCAGCACATACTCGCTGATCCCGCGACCGAGCGGCCGCGAGGTCTCGCGCCGCACGCCACCATCGACGTAGTAGGGAAACTCCAGTCGCTGCGAGTCGTCGCTGACCAGGGCAATGAAGAAATTCTCGGATTCAAGGAGCTGTCCGACCGCCGCATGGACGTGCGCGTAGAAGTCCTCTTCGGCAAGATCCGATGTGGCCAGTTGCGCGAGCTGGAACAGCGTCACCTGCAGCTGCACGGCATGCTGGCGTTCGATCACTTTCTGCCTGAGTTCGCGATTGAGCATGTCCAGCTGCTGGGTACGCTGACGCACCCGACGCTCCTGGTCGTCCATGGTGCGCTTGCGTTCGAGCACGGCAAGGATGTGATTGGCCACGAACATCAGCAGCGTGCGGTCATTCTCGGAGTACTCCATGCCCGGCCGGTAACTCTGCACAACCAGTGCGCCCTGCACCTCGCCGTTGCGCACCATCGGCACGCCCAGCCAGTCGACGCTTTCCGGGCCGAACGATGCCGAGGTGCCATTGACCTGCGCATCCAGTTCCTGCGGACTTCCCATCAACGACTTGCCGGTGGTCAACAAGTGCCAGGTCAGACTGCCGCGGCGACTTTCCAGCGGCATCTCGCACGCAGTGTCCGGTCCGTGCAGATCGACCGTGTCGACGAAGTACAGGAAGTGCACCGTCTGGCGGACGCTGTCATATCGCACGATGTAGAAATTCTCGGCATACATCAGCTGGCGGATGATCCCGTGGATGCCGCACAGCAGGTCAGGCATGTTCTGATCCGATCCGGCCAGTTCGGATATGGCGAACAGCGCCTTCTGCAGGTGCTCCGAGCGCTCCAGCTGCTGCTGCGCATCGCGCAGTTTCTCCAGCTCGAGTACGTGGGCCAGATGACGGCCGGCCACCTGCAGTCCGGGCAGCAGGGTCGACTGCAGTTCGTCCACCAGCGGACGCGTGCGAAAGTCGACCAGCAAGGCGACGGGAAGCTCATGCGAGAGACGGAACGCCCAGCGCAGGCCGTCTGGTCGGGCCTGCATATTTTCGCCGCTGTTCAAGAAGCTTCTTGCAAACACCCTCTGATCGGCATGGACGGCCGTTGCCGCATCGGGCAACTCGTCCGTCCAGATCAATCTGGCCGATTGGCAAGCGGAATGTCTGCCGGCCAACGCCAATAGCTGCTCGCTCACCGCCTGCACCGTCATTGCATCGATCAGGCCTTCCAGCCACGCCGCATCGATCGGCACCTGGCATGCTGAAGCTTGCTGTTGGAGGTGGCTCATTGGTGGTGCTCCATGACGACACACCCGATCCCTGGATCCAGCTCGACACGAAGCCCCCCGGCCCCGACCTCATGTTACCAAGCAGTGACTGCCTGTCCAGCTGCGATCCGAAGTGCCCGCTCGCAGGAACGTGCGCACGGTCCACCGTCCCGCTACGGCTCCGACTCCACGCGGTTGTTGCCACCATGTTTGGCACGGTAGAGCGCCACATCCGCGCGCCGGATCATTGCGTCGGCACTCGTTTCACCGGGCCGGATACGCGAGATGCCCACGCTCACGGATACGCGCAATTGTGGACAGATGTCATCCAGGTCCAGTGCCTCGACATTGCCACGCAACCGCTCCGCCACCAGCACACTGGCATCCGCGCCGGTATTCGGCAGCACGACATAGAATTCGTCGCCGCCCCAGCGTCCCAGTTGGTCGAACTGCCGCAGCGCCTCCTTGCAGGCAGCCACGATACGCAGCAACGCCCAGTCGCCCAGCTGATGACCATGGCTGTCGTTGATCTGCTTGAAATCATCGACATCGAGATGCAACAGGCTCAGTTCATGCCCGGCCTCATGGGCACGCTGAACTTCCTGCGCCAGCACCTTCTCGATGCCACGGCGGTTGGCCACCCCGGTGAGGACATCGGTCATCGCCATGCGCTTGTAGTGGCGCAGATGCTGGATCTGCCGCAGCGCGAGCCAGGCCAGCAGCAGTGTCAGCACACCGCCCAGCAGCAGTGCCAGGCGCTGCCAGCGACGCACTTGTTCCAGCGAGTCGATCTGCTCCTTGCCCAGCGCCGCATCGGCAGCCAGGCGGCGGTTTTCCAGGTCGCGCCGCGCGGTATCGAACTGATAGCTCATCAGGAACGTTTGCTGCCGGCGTGCCATCAGATCGAGCTCGGCATTGGCATTGATCGTTCGCTGAAGATCCTCGACGGCGGCCTGCAGCAGGCCCAGCGCATAGTCGCTCCTGGCACGGGCAGCGTAGAGTTGCGCCAGATAACGGACGTTCTTATCCGCAGTCATGCCGGCTTCGGCCGCGGCGTAGTCGGTCAGCGCCAGCTTGTGCTGCCCCATGCCCGCATGCGCGATGCCGTATTGCAGGTGCAACATGGCCGTCGACGACTGATCCGACACCGCTGCAAATGCCACCCCAGCGCGCTTCAGCGCATCGATCGCCGGCTGATATTCGCGTTGGCCGTTGTAGACCTCGGCCAGCCCAAGCAGGGCCGTCGCAGCGCTTTGCTGATCCGATATCTGCCTGGCCAGCGCGAGTGCTTTCTTCAATTCCGGAATCGCCGCACCGGAATTGCCGCTGTCGTCATCCAGATAACCCAGATCCAGGTGAACCTGGATCTGGCTGCCGGTATCGTGCCGTTGTTCTGCCCAGACCCTGGACTGCTCCAGGTAGGCGCGCGCCTCGTCGTACTCACCCAGGCGCCGGTAAGCACTGGCGATATCGAGCAGGTTGCCCTCCGCGAGAACGTGCTTTCCGGCACGGGCATAGCTGCGGTTGGCTTCCAGGAAATCCACCAGTCCCCGAGCCTGATCGCCTTGCAGTGACTCCACGGTGCCACGCAAGGTAAGCCCATCGCCGATTCGCTCCGCGTCGTTGACCTGCCGGGCCAGTGCCAGGCCGGCGTTGTAATTGACCAGGGCATCATCGCCGGTGGTGGCCAGCGCCTGATATTGGCCCTGGCAATAGTGGAAATCGATCTGCGCATGGATGTCGCCGGCGCGCCGGGCATCGGCAAGCGCCGACGAGGCGTAAGCCAGCCCTGCGCGAGCGTCGTTGGCGAATGCCATCTCACAATACAGTGCACGATAGACACGTTCACGCCGCGCGTCGCCAGCCGGCAGCAAGGCATGCAGCTGAGCCAGTAGCTGGTTCGTTTCCACCATGTCGGCGGGAACCAGCTCGTTGCCATCCAGCCGATCGGCGAGCCGGTCAAATGCCGCTGCCGAGGGCGCTGACTCGGCACAAGCCGTGACGCTGGCCAGCGTCAGCGAGGCCACGAGCAACATTAGCAAGACCCGACACCGGAACAAGTTCAGAGCCCTCCCCCAAGGTCATCAGCAACTTGGCCATACAGTGGCACACCGCACAGTCAAACCTCTAGCCACTCGGACCACGGCATGGCATCGACGGCGCGGCATATCGCAGGAACTCGCTGATCCAGCGCCTTGCGGACAGCTTTTTGTCCGATACGGACGCAAGAACTTTGGTCGCATGCTTAGGCGGCGGCCCGGGCACCCGCCAACTTCTGCGCGATGATCGCAGTGGTCGAGTCATGCCGATCGCTTGGCGGTACATGACGTCGGCAGCGCGTAAAGCGGACTCGATACAGCATTTTCCTAGGGCGGCGATGGTGCTCCAGGCAGCGTGACGGTGATCGCCTCAGCCGTGCACGACCGTGCGCGGCTGAGCAGCAGTTCGCGTTCACGTGCGTTTTGCGTGAGCGCGGCGGCGCGCTCGAATTCCACGCGTGCTTCGTCTGGACGATCGAGCCTGGCCAGCAGATCGCCACGCACCGCAGGCAGCAGGTGATAGTGCTGCAACGCCGGCTCGTCGATCAGCGTATCGACAAGTTCGAGGCCGGCGAGCGGACCGGATGCCATGCTCACGGCGACCGCGCGGTTCAACTCGACCACCGGTGACGGCATGGCCTGCGCGAGCGAGGCATACAGTGCCGCGATACGCGGCCAGTCGGTCTGCTCCGCAGTGAGTGCGCGCGCATGGCAGGCAGCGATCGCCGCCTGCAGCGCATACGGGCCATCGGTACCACCCAGCTTTTCCGCGCGATCGAGCGCGGCCAGGCCACGGCGGATCAGCAACCGGTCCCAGCGCGCGCGGTTCTGTTCGAGCAGCAGGATCGGCTCGCCGTCTGCACCGACGCGCGCCCGCGCACGTGAAGCCTGGATTTCCATCAGCGCGAGCAGGCCATGCACCTCGGGTTCGCGCGGCATCAAACCGGCCAGTACACGCCCCAACCGCAAGGCCTCCTCGCACAGCGCCGGCCGCATCCAGTCATCGCCTGCAGTAGCCGCATAGCCTTCGTTGAAGACCAGATAGATCACCCCGAGCACCGACGACAGCCGCGTCGCGAGATCCTCGGCGCGCGGCACCTCGAACGGCACCTCCGCCCTGGCCAGGCTGCGCTTGGCGCGCACGATGCGCTGTGCGACGGTCGGCTCCGGCAGCAGGAACGCGCGTGCGATCTCTTCCGTGCTCAGCCCACCGAGCAGGCGCAAGGTCAGCGCCACGCGCGACTCAACCGGCAACACGGGATGGCAGGCAATGAAGATCAATCGCAACAGGTCGTCGCCGATGGGGTCGTCAAGCTCGGCTTCGACAGGTGGCACGACATGCTCCTGTTCGCTCTCCAGCTCATGCATCAGCTGCACATGCTTGCGCGCAAGCAACTGGTGACGGCGCAGCCTGTCGATCGCGCGATGCTTCGCGGTGGTCATCAACCATGCGCCCGGATTGTCCGGCACACCGGACTGCGGCCATTGCTCCAGTGCAATCACCAGCGCATCCTGCGCCAGCTCTTCGGCCAGGCCCACGTCGTGCAGCATGCGCGTGAGACTGGCAATCAGGCGTGCCGATTCGATCCGCCAGACGGCATCGATGGCGCGGTGGGTGTCGGTCGTGGTCATGACGACCGATCACACCATCTGCCTCCCGTCAACGCAAGCGCGGCTCAGCGCCCCTCGGCTGCCGCCTTCAGGTTGGCAAGCCCGCGCTCGAAGTCGCCGCCGACCAGCTTGTCCATGTTGAAGAACAGGTGCATGAGCTTCGCCAGGTACGAGTTCGGTCCGTGCATCGCCCAGCCGACCACGGTCGAATCGCCCTGCGGCAACAGCGTGAAATCGGCGATGTTGTGGGCCTCGAACGGTTTGATGAAATCCAGCTTGATTGTCGTTGCAGATGGCGACGACGCGAGGATCTCCATGCGCCCCTGGCCGACCTTGCTGTTGCCCTGCCACGCGTAGATGGCGCCCGGGCCGCTGGCCGGGCCGCTGTAGCTGCGCTTGAGCGCCGGATCGAGCTCCTCCCACGGCGACCAGACGATCCATTGCCTGAAGTCGTTGATCAGCGCGAGGATTTTTTCGGGTGGGGCCTTGATCGTCGCCGCGCGCTCCAGCCTGAACGAGGCAGGCCGCGTCGCCGCGAAGGCAAGCACCGCGACGATCAGGACGACAACGATGATGAGGATGATCTTGAACATGGATCGCTCCGGTCAGTGCAATTTGAGTGCAGCGGTGCCATCGGAAGCCGGAAAGGCAAGGCTATCGGTCTTTCTCGCAATTGATCATCCACGGCACGCCGAACTGGTCGACCAGCATGCCGAAGCGTTCGGCCCAGAAAGTCTTCTCGTAGGGCATCTGCACCGTGCCATTCTCTTTCAGCGCGTTGAAGATGCGCTCCCCTTGCGCCTGGTCGTGAATCTGGATCGACACCGAACAGCCCTTGATGCCGTCGTAGGGACGATCGGGCGGGCAGTCGGAAGCCAGCAGCACCTGGTCGCCGATTTCCAGCCGCACGTGGATGAGCCAGTCGCGCGTCTGCGCCGGCATGTTCTCGCAGCCGGGCGCTTCGCCGAAGCGCATCATCGTGGTGATCTTGCCGCGCAGGCATTGCTCGTAGAACTTGAATGCCGCTTCGGCGTTGCCGTTGAAGATGAGGTAGTTGGTCAGTCGCATGGGAATGCTCCGTCGGTTTTCCGTTGAGGCCAGATCGAGGCCCTGCTCATGATTTGGCGGCGACCTGTGCCCGCAGCCGTGCTTCCTGCTCGCGCAGCTCGGGCGTGAACTCGGCACCGAAGTCATCCGCCTCGAACACCTGGCGGATCTCGATTTCCGATTCACCGTCAAACGGATTCGGACAGCGCTTGACCCATTCGATCGCCTCGTCCATCGACTTCACCTGCCACAGCCAGAAGCCGGCGATCAGTTCCTTGGTTTCGGCAAACGGCCCGTCGGTCACGCTGCGCGAGCTGCCGGAGAATTTCACCCGCGCCCCCTTCGAGCTCGGCTGCAATCCCTCGCCCGCCAGCAGGATGCCGGCCTTCACCAGCTCCTCGTTGAACCGGCCCATCTCGCTCAGCAACCGCTCGCTCGGCATCACGCCGGCTTCCGAGTCCTGATTCGCCTTGACCATCACCATGCAGCGCATTGTCGTATCTCCTTCGGGTTCTGAATGGGAGCCAGGGTCCAGGTCCCACGAAACCCTGCTCTGTCCATGCGACGAACGGGCCATCGCCAAATCGACATGGTCGACGCGTCCCATCCATCGCAAATGCTGAGACGATGACCCGTCATATTCGTGGCGACAATCCCCGCACACTCGGAGACAATCGCCCGATGAGTGAATACGAGCACCGCCAGCCGTGACCGCGCCCCAGCCATCGCCCGCGGCGGCCCCGATCGAACCCGGCCTGATGGTGCTCCACGGCAACCGGCTGGAGGACCTGCGCGACCTGCTGACCGCGTGGCTCGCCCGCGCGCCGCTCAAGCCGCTGGAAAGCGAGCTGATGCTGGTGCAGAGCAACGGCATCGCGCAGTGGCTGAAGCTGGCATTCGCGCGCCCGGCCGAAGCCGGCGGGCTGGGCATCAGTGCCGCGATCGAGGTGCAGTTGCCGGGACGTTTCCTGTGGGCGGCGTATCGCGCCGTACTGGGCCGGGACACGGTGGCGGCCACCTCGCCGTTCGACAAGTCGCGACTGGCCTGGCGGTTGCTGCGGCTGATTCCGCAACACCTGCATGAGGAGGAATTTGCGCCGCTGCGCGATTTCCTCGGCGACGACCCGGACTGGCGCAAGCGCCATCAGCTGGCCGTGCGCGTGGCCGACCTGTTCGATCAATACCAGGTCTACCGGGCCGACTGGCTGGACGACTGGGAGCATGGCCACGATGTGCTGCGCGACGAATTGCGCGGCGGCCGCGCGCCGATCAGCGATGAGCAGCGCTGGCAGCCACGGTTGTGGCGCCTGCTGCTGGACGACGTCGGTGCTGCCCAGCGCGACCAGCACCGCGCCGGCGTGCATCGCGCCTTCCTCGCCCGCGCGGCGGCGTTGGGCGCACGGCCGGCCGCCCTGCCGCGACGCATCGTGGTGTTCGGCATTTCCTCCTTGCCGCAACAGACGCTGGAAGCACTCACCGCGCTGGCGCGTTTTTCACAGGTGCTGCTGGTGGTGGCCAATCCGTGCCGGCATTACTGGGCCGACATCATCGAGGACCGCGAGCTGCTCAAGGCCAGCCGGCAGCGACAAGCTGGCAAGCCCGGCCTGCCGGCCACGCCGCGCTACGAGGATCTGCACCTGCACGCCAACCCGCTGCTCGCCGCCTGGGGCAAGCAGGGGCGCGACTACATCCGCCTGCTCGATGCCTTCGATCAGGCCGACGACTATCGCCAGCAATTCGCCGCGATCGACCGCAGCATCGACCTGTTCCACGATGTCGGCGAGGACAGCCTGCTGCATCAGCTACAACAGGCCATCCTCGACCTGCAGCCGCTGCCGGCCCAGCGACAACCATGGCACGAGGCCGACGCTTCGCTGCGCTTCCACGTCGCGCACAATCCGCAGCGCGAAGTGGAAGTGCTGCACGACCAGTTGCTGGCGATGTTCGAACAGGCCGCACGCGCCGGCACGCCGCTGGCGCCGCGCGACGTGATCGTGATGGTGCCGGATATCCAGACCTATGCGCCGCACGTGCAGGCGGTCTTCGGCCGGCTGCCCGCCGACGACCCGCGTCGCCTGCCGTACAGCGTAGCCGACCAGTCGTCGCGCGCCAGCGTGCCGCTGCTGGTGGCGCTGGAGCATCTGCTGGCGCTGCCCGAATCGCGCTTCGCGGTCAGCGACATGCTCGACCTGCTCGACGTGCCCGCGCTGCGCGCACGCTTCGGCCTCGACGAAAACGGCCTGCCCACGCTGCGCCACTGGATCGAGGATGTCGGCATCCGCTGGGGACTGGATGCGGCGCAGAAGCAGAGTCTCGAGCTGCCGCCGCTGGAACAGAACAGCTGGCGCTTCGGCCTGCGCCGGATGCTGCTCGGCTACGCGGTCGGTGACGGCGAATCGCTGGACGGGATTGCGCCCTATGCCGAGGTCGGCGGTCTCGATGCGGCCCTGCTGGGCCCGCTGAGCATGCTGCTGGATCGACTTGAGCATTACTGGCAGCTGCTGCGCACGACCGCCACGCCAGCGGCGTGGTGCGGACACCTGCGCGCGCTGCTGGACGACTTCTTCGACAGCGGCGATGACGACGACAGCATGCAGCTGAGCCGTCTGCACGACGCGCTGGACGCATGGCAGGAGGCCTGTGCCGAAGCCGGCTTCGCCAGCGCGATTCCGCTCGCCATCGTGCGCGAGCACTGGCTGCAGGCGATCGACGAAAGCCGGCTGTCGCAACGCTTCATGGGCGGCGCGGTGAGCTTCGGCACGCTGATGCCGATGCGCGCGATTCCGTTCCGCGTGGTCTGTCTGCTCGGCATGAACGACGGCGACTACCCGCGCCGGCAGACGCCGCTCGATTTCGACCTGATGGCGCAGACCGGCCACAGCCGTCCCGGCGACCGCTCGCGCCGCGAGGACGACCGCTACCTGTTCCTCGAAGCCCTGTTGTCCGCCCGCGATGCGTTGTACATCAGCTGGGTCGGCCGCAGCGCGCGCGACAACGGCGCGCTGCCGCCATCGGTACTGGTCGGCCAGTTGCGTGACTATCTGGCCGCCGGCTGGTATCGCGACGGCACGGCGCCCGATGACCACGCGGCCGGCGCGCAACTGCTCGCCGCACTCACCACCGAGCACCCGCTGCAACCGTTCAGCCGCCGCTATTTCGGTGCCGACGACGATGCACGCCTGTTCACCTATGCCCACGAGTGGCAACAGGCCCATCGCGTCGCACCGGCACCAGCAACCTCGTCGGCGCTCACCCCGTGGCAACCCGACAGCGCGCTGAACCTCGACCAGCTGCAGCGCTTCCTGCGCAAGCCGGTGGCGTACTTCTTCAACCAGCGGCTGAAGGTGTATTTCACCGAGGCAGCCGACGACGTACTCGATGACGAACCGTTCGCGCTCGATGGGCTGCAGCGTTACGGTGCGACCCGCGCGGTGCTGCACGCGGCGATCGACCCAGCCGTCATCACTGACCCGGACTACGCCATCAACCGCGCCACCCAGCGCCTGCATGACGAAGGCCTGCTGCCGCCCGGTGGCTTCGGTGCCGCATTGCAGCTGGAGATCGCCGAACAGGCACATGCGCTCGCGCTTGCCTGGCGCGGCGCCTGCCTGCTCTGGCCGTTGACGCAAGACAAGCACGAGCTGCGCTACATCAGCGATGGCTTGCTGATCGAGGACTGGTTGACCGACCTGCGCCACGACGGTGCCGGCCAGCAGCGGCGGCTCGAACTGCTCAGCGGCGCGCTGCTGGCCAGGGACGGAACCCTGCGCCATGAAAAACTTCTACCGGCATGGATCATCCATCTGCTGGCCAATGCCTGCGGGCTGGCGATGCAGACCCAGCTGATCAGCGTCGATGCTCAACCCACGCTGCGCGTACTGACACGTGAGGCAGCGGCCCAGCTGCTCGACCAGCTGCTGGCCGCCCTGCGCGCCGGCATGCAGTCGCCGTTGCCGATCGCCTGCAAGAGCGCGTATGCGTGGCTGCAGGCCGTCAACTCAGGCAAGGACGCCATGGCGGCAGCGACCCTTTGCTACGAAGGCAGCGCTTTCTCTCCGCTGCCGGGCGAATGCGCGGAAGATCCCTGTCTCGCCCGCGCCTGGCCGGATTTCGCGGCAATGCATGCGCGTGGCTTCGAGCACTGGCTGCCGCTGTATCAGGCGCTGATCGACGCCGTGTTGCCGATGGAGGGCGCGGCATGAATCCGCTCGCCACGCTCGACCCGTTGCGGCTGCCCTTGCAGCGCACCCGATTGATCGAAGCGAGCGCCGGCACCGGCAAGACCTGGACGATCGCCGCGCTGTACCTGCGGCTGGTGCTCGGCCACGGCGAGAATGCCGTCCCGCTGTTGCCGCCGCAGATCCTGGTGATGACCTTCACCAAGGCCGCCACCGCCGAATTGCGCGAGCGCATCCGCACCCGCCTGGGCGAGGCGGCGGAGGCGTTCCGTGGCCATGGCCCTGCCGACGATTTTCTTGCTGCCCTGGTCGCCACCTATCCCGAGCCGGATGCCCGCGCCCGCGCCGCACGCCAGCTGGAACTGGCCGCGCAATGGATGGACGAGGCCGCCGTGCACACCATCCACGGCTGGTGTCAGCGCATGCTCAGCCAGCATGCGTTCGACAGCGGGCATGCGTTCGTGCAGAACGCCACCAGCGACGAAAGCGAGTTGCTGGCCGAAGCCGTGCGTGACTACTGGCGCCGGCAATTCTTCGCGCTCGACCGCAGCGACGCCGAACAGATCACGCGGCTGTGGGCAAACCCACGCGAACTGCAGCAGGACGTACGCCCCCTGCTGCGCCAGCCGTTGGAAAACCTGCGACTGGGAGGCGATCCCTTGCCGGCGATCGCGGATCTTCCGGCGACGATCGCGGCCACGCTGACACCGTTGCGCGAAGCTCAGCAGCATGCCCGCACGCTGTGGCTCGCCGATGCCGAAGCGATCGAGGCCCTGCTCGATACTGCGATACAGGCGAAGGCGCTCAGCGGTGCCACCTACAAGGCGGCACAGTTTCCCGACGACATGGTGGCGCTGCGCCAGTGGGCAGCCAGCGGCACCGCGTGCGACGAGAAGATCCTGCAGCGCTATGCACAGCGCAAGCTCGGCACAGCGACCAACAAGAACCGGACCACGCCGGAGCATCCTGCCTTCACGGCGATCGACCGACTGCTCGACGCGCAGCGTGCCCGCGAGACACTCGGGCCGCTGATTCTCGCGCATGCCGTGCCGTGGATCGCCGGCCGGCTGGAGGCCGCCAAGCAGCGACTGGCCCAGCTCGGCTTCGACGACATGCTCAAGCGCCTCGACCAGGCGCTGCACGGCCGCCGTGGCACACAACTGGCACAAACCATCGCCAACCAGTATCCAGTCGCGCTAATCGACGAATTCCAGGACACCGACCCGCTGCAGTGGCGCATCTTCCAGCGCATCCATGGCGAGCGGAGCGGGACCGGCCTGCTGCTGATCGGCGATCCCAAGCAGGCGATCTACGGCTTCCGTGGCGCCGACATCCACACCTATCTGCGTGCGCGTAGCAGCGCCGTCCAGCCGACCTGGACACTCGACACCAATTATCGTTCCGCCCAGTCGATGGTGGATGCGGTCAATCGCGTGTTCGGGTTTGCCGAGCAACATCCGCAAGGGGCTTTCCTGTTCGGCAAGGGTGAACACGGACTGCCCTTCCTGCCGGTGCACGCGAAAGGCCGCAAGGAACACCTGCAACTGCATGGCCAATCCATGCCTGCGCTGCAGTTGGCGGCATCTCCCGACGCCACGCCGATCAGCAAGAGCGCCTATCGCAAGTTGATGGCCGAGCATGCCGCGGCGACCCTGGTGCAATGGCTCGACGCGGCTGGCCACGGCGACTGCGGTTTCGTGGCTGCGGATGGCCAGTTCAGCGCACTGGTGCCCGGCGACATCGCGATCCTGGTGCGCACCGGCACCGAGGCCAGCGAGATGCGCCATGCGCTGCAGTCACGCGGACTGGCCAGCGTCTACCTGTCCGATCGCGACTCGGTGTATGCCTCGCCCGAGGCGCGCGACCTGCTGCTGTGGCTGCACGCCTGCGCCGAACCCGGCTCCGACCGCGCGATGCGCGCCGCACTGGCCACACCGACGCTGGGCCGCGACTATGCCGAGCTCGACCGGCTCAACCAGGACGAAGCGTACTGGGAGCGTTGCGGCGATCGCTTTCGTCAACTGCACGACGGCTGGCTGCGTCACGGCGTGCTGGCGATGCTGCACGACCTGCTGCACCTGTTCGAGCTGCCGGCGCAGTTGCTGGCCCGTGCCGATGGCGAGCGGGCGCTGACCAACCTGCTGCACCTGGCCGAACTGCTGCAGCAGGCGGCCACCACGCTGGACGGCGAACATGCCTTGATCCGCCATCTCGCCGCGCAGATCGACCTGGCCAATGACCACCAGGCCGACACCGCTGACGAGAAGATCGTGCGGCTGGAAAGCGAGTCCGCCCTGATCAAGGTGGTGACCATCCACAAGTCGAAGGGGCTGGAATACCCGCTGGTGCTGCTGCCGTTCGTGTGCGGCCTGCGCGAGCTGAAGCAGGACGACAGCTTCGTCTGGCATGGCGATGACACCCAGCCGGCGCTGGATCTGCGGCCCTCCCACGCGGCCCTGGAGCAGGCCGACCGCGAACGCCTGCAGGAGGACCTGCGTCTGCTGTACGTGGCGCTGACCCGTGCCCAGCATGCCTGCTGGCTGGGTGTCGCCAACCTCAAGGACGGCCAGAAAAAGGCCTCGGGATTGCACAAGTCCGCGTTCGGTTATGTGCTGTCCGGCGGCGAACCCATCGAGGAAGCGGCATTTTTCGAACGACTCCATCTATTGCAGCATGGCCATCCAGACATCCATATCGAATCGCTGCCAGCCAGCGCCGACATTCGACGTTATCAGCCGCCCGTCACCGTCCTCCCCGCACGACCGGCGCGCGACTACCACGGCGAGCCGGTCGAGCCGTGGTGGATCGCCAGCTACAGCGCATTGAAAGTGGCCGCGGCCGAAACCAGTACACGCCCGCAGGCGCCAGAAACCGCGCAGCAGGATGTGCTGGCCGAAGCCAGCATCGAACAACCGGACCGTTCCGCGCCAACCAGCCTTAACGTCGCCCCGAGCATCCACAATTTCCCGCGCGGCGCGGAGCCCGGCACCTTCCTGCACGGCCTGCTGGAATGGGCGGCCGATGAAGGCTTCGCCACCTGCACCCACTCGTTGGACGAACTGGAAAGCCTGATCGCCCGACGCTGCCAGCGCCGCGGCTGGCAGGCATGGATCAAGCCATTGACGGCATGGCTTCCGACCTTCCTCGGCACGCCACTGTGCTTGCCTGACGGCAGTCACCTAGCTTTGGCTGCACTGACCGATACGAACGCCTATCGCGCCGAACTGGAATTCTGGTTCGAGGCGCATCGCGTGGATACCCTCGCGCTGGATCGGCTGGTCACAGCGCACACGCTGGACGGGCGGCCGCGGCCAGCGCTGTTGCCCGATCGCCTCAACGGCATGCTCAAGGGTTTCGTCGACCTGATCTTCGAGCACGACGGCCGCTATTTCATCGTCGACTACAAATCCAACGGGCTCGGCAGCGAAGCTTGCGCCTACAGCACCGAGGCGATGCGCGACTCGGTACTGCACAGCCGCTACGAGCTGCAATACGCGATCTACACGCTGGCGCTGCACCGGCAACTGCGCGCACGCCTGCCGGATTACCGCTATGAGCAGCACATCGGCGGCGTGCTCTATCTGTACCTGCGCGGCGTCGATGGCGACGGCCACGGCGTGCACAGCGAGCGCCTGCCATACGCGCTGATCCACGCGATGGATCGGCTGTTCGCCCAGGGAGGATCGCCCGATGCCGCATGACGCCTTGTTCGAACTGCTCGACCAGGCCGTCGCAACGCAGCGACTGCGACCGCTGGATATCGCGCTGGCGCGCTTCCTCGCCGAACGCGATGGCGATGCCGCACCGAGCCTGCTGTGGCTGGCCGCCCTGCTCAGCCGCCAACTCGCCGACGGTCATCTTTGTCTCGACCTTGAGGCGTTGCCGGCACTCGCCGACGAGCAGGATTGGCCATCCGGCTGGCGGCCGTTGTTGCGCGCGATCACCGAGAATCCCGCGGCACTGGCCAGCTCGCCGCTGGTCGCCGATGGCCACCGCGGCGATCCGGCTGCCGCGCCGCTGGTGCTCGATGGCACGCGACTGTATCTGCGCCGCTACTGGAATCACGAACGTCAGGTGGCCGCCGCCATCCGCGCACGCCTGGCCCAACCGCAAGTCGTGCCCGAGCGGCTCGCCGACGAACTCGCACGACTGTTTCCCGCGCATGCCGGGAACGCACCTGACTGGCCGAAGATCGCCTGCGCATTGGCGGCGCGTGGTGCATTGACGGTAATCACCGGCGGCCCCGGCACCGGCAAGACCACTACCGTGGTGCGCCTGCTCGGCCTGCTGCAGACGCTGCAACTGCGCCAGCATGCACGCCCCCTGCGGATCCGGCTGGCCGCACCCACCGGCAAGGCCGCAGCACGACTGAACGCCTCGATCGCCGCGCAGATCGCCCAGCTCGACGTGGACGACGCGACCCGCGCCGCGATTCCCGCCGAGGTGGTCACCCTGCATCGCCTGCTCGGCGCGCGGCCGGATACCCGGCGCTTCCGCCACGACCGCGGCAACCCGCTGCATCTGGACCTGCTGGTGGTCGACGAGGCCTCCATGATCGACCTGGAAATGATGTCCGCCGTGCTAACCGCGCTGCCCCCCACGGCGCGATTGATCCTGCTCGGCGACAAGGATCAACTCTCCTCGGTGGAAGCCGGCGCCGTACTCGGCGACCTGTGTCGCCGCGCCGAAACCGGCCATTACAGTGCGGCCACGGCCGACTGGCTGCGCGAAACCGCCGGCTCCGACATCCGTGCCTTCGTCTGCGCTGACGCGCAGCCGCTGGATCAGCAACTGGCGATGCTGCGACACAGCCATCGCTTCGGCGACAGCAGCGGCATCGGCCAGCTCGCGCGCGCCGTGAACGCCGGCGACACCGACCGCGTGCATGCGTTGCTGGCCACACCGTCGACCGATCTCGCCTGGCTGCCCGTCAGCCAGCGCATGCAGCTGGCCGAGCTGGCCATCGGTGGCGGCAACGCGCATCTATCGCTCAATGACGGCAGCACGATCCATCACGAGCGGCCCGTCGGCTATCGCCACTACCTGGAGCTGCTGCAACGCGCACGCCCTGCTTCCGCCGCCGATGCCGCCTCACACGAGCACTGGGCACGCGACGTACTGCAGGCATTCAACCGCTTCCAGCTGTTGTGCGCGTTGCGCCAGGGGCCACAAGGCGTGGAGGGGCTCAACCAGCTGATCGCCGACGCGCTGCATGCGCAGGGACTGATCGAGAGCAGCCACGGTTGGTACGAGGGGCGCCCGGTCATGCTCACCCGCAACGACTACAGCCTCGGCCTGGCCAATGGCGATGTCGGCATCTGCCTGCGCATGCCGGACGAGCGTGGCCACTTGCGACTGTCCGTGGCGTTTCTCGCCAGCGCCTCGGCAGGCTCGACCGGCAGCACGCGCATCCGCCATGTCGTGCCTGCGCGCCTCGGCGAGGTCGCCACGGTCTACGCGATGACCGTGCACAAATCGCAGGGTTCGGAGTTCGAGCACACCGCGCTGGTGCTGCCCACCGAAGCCGGCAACGTGCTGACCCGCGAACTGCTCTACACCGGCATCACCCGTGCCCGTCGCTGGTTCAGCCTGATCGGCAGCGAAGCCATCGTCGATCTCGCCACCTTGCAACGAACCCGCCGTTACTCGGGCCTGGCCGAACGGCTAACCCGCGATTGAGCTCGTTCCACGAAATTCAAGCCCGCAGCCTCTTGTGATCCTGCAGAGGCCCGCATGACGGCATACGCCATCCTCAGGCTGGCGGACGCAGCACACGGAAAGCAGGTTATTCAACGCCGTCAGCTCGGCGTGCAGGACGCACCTGCTGCGACCATCGAGGTCTGCACGCTACCCGATGCAGTCACGCCCAGCGCATTGCCGGGCACCGCGGCGGTACTGAGGCCATCGCCGCTTGCGCTATCGCGATAGCAGGTCACGAATTTCAGCATGGATCCGCTGGGCTTGAGCTGGCCTTGCTGGCCGAACGTGATGACGGCGCTGCCCAGGAATTGGGTCGATACACCGGCCTGCACCGCGGTAGCGCGCAGCAAGGTCGCTGAAGCGTCATACGCCTTGTTCGCCGAGGCAGCACCTGCCGGATAGGTATAGACGAGCCAGCCCGAATCGAATGCCTGGCCGCCTGCAGCGCATGAATTGCCGGTGCTGCTGGGGCACATCGACACCAGCTGCCCGCGGGTAATCGCCTCGGTACGGGCATACGCCAGACTCGCCAGCAGTGCATTGCTGGCCGAACTGACCTGGTTGCGATGGATCACGTCGCGAAAACTGGGCACGGCGACCGCCAGCAGGATCGCCGCGACGGTGATCGTGATCATCAGTTCGAGCAGGCTGAAACCTTGCTGGCGGGTCGTCGGCACGTGGCTCATGGCACTCACCAGCAATTGCCGTTGGCGTTGAAGCCGGCGTCGCTTGCCGCCGGCAATTTGACGCCGGTGTTGCTGATCGACAGCGCGCCGCAAACATCCTTGGCCTGTGAACTTATCGGTGTCGCCGTCGCGACGAACGCTGCCGAGCTGTTGCCTGCCGGGTCAGCCACCACGTTCACCTGCACCGAGTAATAGCCCTTTTCCGAGATGGCCTGATTGTTGTAGCCCATCGAGGTCAGGGCACCGTACTGATTGTTGGTGGCGTAGTAGCGCTCCTGCGCATTGGCAATCTGCAGCAGCAGCTGCTGGCCATCCGGGCGGCGTGCGCGGTAGGCATAACGCCCGTAGGCGGGAATCGCGATGGCCGCCAGTACCGCAATGATCACCACCACGATCATCAGTTCGACCATGGTGAAGCCGCACTGCCTGCCCCGTCGTGTTCCATGCTTGTCAATCATTGTTCAGCTCCCGCCATGAGCGGCGACGCCAGACGGCATCGTTGATGTTGAGTACCGAGCCGCTGCCGGACAATTTCAATCCTGGGATCAGCACCGTGCCACCGCCGATCGTCGTCACCAGCGGGACGGAACCGGTGGTGCGCGGATTGTTGACGCGGCCGCCGACCACCGACGTATCGCCAGCTCCCGTACCGTCCCAACCCGCCACGGCCGGGCCGCTCAGGCCACCGCTCGAACCACCCGTGGCCGCGTTCACCACCATGATCGCGCCCTGGATGCTGGCATCGCAGGGATCGTTGGTACCCGGGATCAGGGTCTGGATAACCACGCGTCCGGTGTCGAACAGCGCACCGGGCGTGACCACCACGCGCTCGCCCGCGGAGGATGTGCTCGGACCCAGGTTGAAATACCAGCCTTGCTTGTCCGTTCCCACCGGGTAGTTGGTGAGGCCGCGGGCAACAGTCTTGCCGTCGGCCGCCGTCTTCTCGCTCAGCGTTTGCTGCACAAGACCCGACGGCGTGGCGATCGAGCCCATGTCACGGATGCCATAGACCGCCTGCGTCGCCGAACTGCCGCTGGTGTTGTCGCTGGCGCCCAGATATTTGCCGGTACCGAACACCACCATGAACTTGTTGGTGGCCGGATCGCCGAACAGGCGCGGCATCGAGGTGATCGGCTGCTTGCCGGCCAGCGCCGTGCCTGGCTGATAGGCCAGCGTGACCGCCCAGTTGGACGGGTTGGCGTCGTTGAGATCGAAGCGCCACAAGTTGCCGTCCAGATCGCCCGCAAACGCCACGTCATCGATCTGATCGTCGTTGTAGTCGCCCAGCACCGGTGTCGCCAGGCCATGGCTGACCACCGTGCCGCTCGCTGTCGAATCGGAGGTCTTGATCTCGCGGATCAGCTTGCCGGTCTGCGCGTCCACCACGAACAGCGAGCTGAAGGCATTCGCGGCAGCGGCCGGGGTAGCACAGTTGGCGGCGGTGAACGGCGCCTTGCTGCAATCCGGAAAATAGCCGCCCGGTATCAAGACCGCCCACTTGCCGTTGTTCAGACGGCCGATGTTCGGCTGGCCATAGGTATAGCCCAGGTTGGATGGCTTGCCGCCGGCCACGGCCGGCAGGTCGGCATTGAATTCCCACAATACCTTGCCGGCACCCATCGCCGCCGGATCGGTAATGTCCAAAGCATAGACACCACGTCCACCCAGGCGCAGTCCGCCCACGAGAATGGTGTGCCAGCCCTTCGACGTTGCCACCGGCGCGGTGGTATCCGTGCTGAAGAACACGTCACGGCTCACCGGTGCGCCATCCACGGTCGGCATGAACTTGAAATTGCTTCGCGTCGTCAGGTTGCCGAGATTCGCGTAGACCGAGCGCGGCACGTAGGCAAACAGCTCCTTGCCTGCACCCGCCGCGGGCCTGATCACGCTGGGCGACATGGACGTGTCCTCGTACAGCGATGCATCGAAGGCGTGCAGCATGCCGTCGTTGGCACCTACGTAGACCGCCGGCTTGCGCGCCAGATGATCCTTCACGAAATACTCGTAGCTGTGACAGCTCGACGGTACGGACGAACCACAAGCCGCGTTGTCCGCATCCACGGCTGCCTGCTCGGGTGAGCCAGCCGGCCATGTGTTGCGGTAGCCGCTGGACGGATAGGTCACGTAGAGCGCCTGCGAGCCGACGATGGCCCCCAGCAGGTGCGAACGCTGGCGGAAGGTGGTGCCCTCCTTGGAGCGATCGCCGCGCAGATAGTCCACGCGTGTCTGGCCGGTATCGTTGCTGCCGCTGTCGACGCTCGCCGGCGAGCCGCTCAGCAAGGTCTGCCCGGCCGCATCCAGAGCCGTGAAGGTCTTGAATTCGACACCGCCGGCAAAGCTGCCATCGGCCGCCGCCTTCGCCGTGAAGATGGATCGCGTGGCCGGCGGCGTCTTGCTGGCGTCATCGAGAATTGCCCCGGCATCCCACGCTGCGGCCGTGCCGGTCGTGCCATCCGTGTCCACCGCGACAGCTTGCAAGGTACCGGTCCAATCGGCCGAGCTGTAACCCGTACTGAAGCCAAGCGCACCCGGCACCAGTACCGACGTGTTGACGGCACCGGTGGTGGCCGGCGCGCTGCGTGCGCTGATATTGGTCAGGATGGAACTGAGCTGGTCCACCAGGTTCTGTGGATTACCGGCATTGAAGTAGGCACCGCGGCTGTTGATCGCGGCGTGCCAGGTGTCGTCGATGCCCTCTGCTGCGTTGTTGGCAGGCGTCGTCCAACCGGTCTTGTTGGTGGAGTTGGTTTGCCCACGCCGCAGTGCGCATATGTCATTGCTCGAGCTCTTGGTGCAATCGACATCACTGGAATAAGTGAGCTTGCCAGGCACACCCAAGGTGACCATGTACTCCACCATGTGTGGCCAGTTGGCGGGGTCGTTGTTCGGGTTGAAATATTTCTCCAGCGCCGCCGAAGTTGCCCCAGTGACCACACCGGTCGTGGTGTCGGGCATGTAAGGCGGCACGATCTTGCCGTTGGTCGGGTCATAGAGATCCGGACGAAGATTCGTGGCCCAGTAGTTGAAGGCGATATTGGCCTGCGATGAAGTAAGTTTCGTCCCCTGCACATCCCAGAACACGCGCGACTCGGCGGCGGTCACGCCATACCTCGTGCCATCCGGCAAGGTCAGCGCTGTCTGTGCATCGGCAAAGCCCGCCGGGAGTGCCGGATTGCTCTCGTTCCAGTAGCCATCCGTCACCAGCATGTGGAAGTTTTGCCGGCATACCAGTTCGCTGCCATCTGCACCGGCTTTTTGCGGAGGGTCCCAATATGGATCATGCAAATCGCCGCTGGCGCCGGTATTGCCCACCTTGGTCGCGCTGTTGTAACCGCGCTGGAAGAACTTGCCGGCACGGATCGCCGATGCACGGGCCGGCGTATCGCTGGTCGCATTCACTCCGAAGATCCAGTTGAAGAATGCACTGCGATAGCAGTTTGGCGATGTCCTGAATGGTGTCGTGGTCTGCAGCGAAACGGCAGAAGGATTGGTGGAACCCGCATTGCAGGCCGGCGAGTTCAGGTCAAGCAGACTGGTGATGATCGTGCTGTCCTGCAGGTTGAACGTGCCGCTCGTATACAGGTTCTGCCACGCCACGCGGAACGCGTTGCCGTAGCCACCGGCAGGTGTTGAGCTGCCCAGTCCGCCAAAGACCCGCGACAGCGCCGTGCGCGTCATCAGGTTGCGCGTGCGGTAGTAGGCGTACCAGTTGGCGAAGTTTTGCCACTGGTTCACCGTCACGCCATTGATGGTGACATTCGTATTGGTGACTGCCACAGCCTCCCAATTCGCTGCGGTATAGAGCGTCTTCTGGCCGCCTCCCGTGCCGGTAGTGGGACGTCCATAGCCATCCACCGCGATCGTGGTGCCCGACTTCAGGCGGTAGTAGTAGGGGCCGCCATCCGGATAAGCGTTGCCATCGGGCCCCTTCTTGCTGCTATCCATCGGCGATGTGGAGTCGTAACCGCATTTCCAGCGCTTGTCACCGAGATTGGTCGTGGGGTAGGCGCCATTGGTAAGCTCATTTGTCTTGCTGGGCCTGGTGCCCTTCGCATTGGTGGAATACCACCCGCTTCCCGAGGGGTAAGTGCCGTAGACCCAGTTGGCATACGTCGTGTAGGTACCCACTCCGTTCCAGTACCAACCGGTACCAGGCGTCAATGTCTGCTTCGTGCCGGTCAGATCGGTCGCCGCGGTCGTATCGAACGACCCACCAGGGTTGTCGTTGTAACCACCCGAAGCATCCAGCGTTTTCTGGTTGTACGGCCGATTTACCCCGATACCGTCCTGGGGCACGACCTTCAAGGCGCTGTCGGCTTGTGGAAACACCGTGCCATCCGCCCTTACAGGCGGTGTATAGAGAACATTGGGGTTGTAGTACACGCCATTCATCGCACTCGCGAGAATGTTGTTGGTGTCGGTGACCCGCGGATCGATCACGCCCGCACAACGCCATTGCCCCGTCCAACCGCCATCGTCAAATGGGCGCAGATCGCCCATGTAATTACTGGCCATCGACCCCGAATCGTCGAAGGTGACCACGATGTTCGGCGCCACGGCCTGGGTGTCGTTCGGCGGTGTGGGGCTGAGTTCCACCGCGGCAATGGGTGCCGTGCTTGCTGCGGCAGGTGCCGCCGCAAAGGCGGAAAGCACCAGGACGGGAGCGCCTTGCGCCTCGGCTTCCGGCGCAAAGGGAGCCGACAGCCCGCCAAGCATGGTCAGCGTGAAACCAAGCGCAGCGGCACACCTGGAACCAGATACGAAATGACGGATACGCATGGTGCGGATGCTCCGGCTCAATTGCTCTTGGCGGCGAACGTGCTTTCCAGCACGCGCATGGTGTTCTTGTCGCCGCCCGTGGCACGGGCAGTGACGCGGTAGACATGGCGGCTGGTGCTGCCGACGCCGCCGCTGCCGGTGCCGGTGGAGCCCGACTCGTGCAGCGCACTGCTCACGCCGGGCGGCAATTCCACGCCCATGTCCTCGATCAGGTAGACCGGGTTGTTGGCAAGT
Organism: Rhodanobacter sp. B04; assembly: GCF_002001125.1. Taxonomy (GTDB): domain Bacteria; phylum Pseudomonadota; class Gammaproteobacteria; order Xanthomonadales; family Rhodanobacteraceae; genus Rhodanobacter. Next base: position 238,344 of record NZ_MUNV01000007.1, read on the forward strand.
CTGGCGGTCTCGTAGCCGCTGCTTGGCACGGTGTAGTTGACGCTGTTGCCCGGGCCGCGGTGGGTTTGCGCCCCGGTGGCTATCCAGGTGGGGCTGGTACGGAACTTGGTTACCGTGCCGGCGTTGCCGTAGACGGCGGCATTGGCCGGGTCGTAGCGATAGCAGCTGCCTGAAAGGACGCCGCTGCCGCACAACAGTGGCGTCGCGGTGAGTTTCGAGGTGCTGGTCCACAGCGTCCATTCCGCGCCACGCAAGGCGGTGTCTGCACTGATCTCGGCCATCTGCGCATTGCGCAGGCCGCCGGCCATGCGCTCCTGCAGCAGCGATCGCCCCGAGGCGCTCATCGCCAGGATGGTCAGCAACAGCAGGAAGATCAGCGCGACCACCAGCACCGCGCCGTGCTGCGTGTGTCGCCGAGGTCGAAGGAAACGTACCTGCATCATGGAGTACTCCGGTTCACGACAGGGCGGCATGCCGCCAGCCGCGGTATCACGGGTTGAAGTTGCGCACCGACACGACAGCGGTGAATTCGCGACGGATCAGCTGATCCACGAAACCCTGGTCGGTCGGCTTGATCGGGTGTGCCGACGGCGCCACCGGCTTGGGCAGCTTGTCGATGCCGTAGCTGTAGGCCAGTTCGGCGGCGGTAAGCGTGTACAGCGGAACTTGGCCATCCATGACCATGCTCACCTCGATGCTGCTGACCGCACGCCAAAGGCATCCCGTGGAGGTAATGGCATTGGGTTCCGTGGGCGGGCAATTGATGCCGGTGGCCTTGTCGACATCGCCGGCGGACAGGTAGCGGATCTTGCCGTCGGCGTCCTGCACGCCATAGCGGAAATCCAGCCGCTCGATACCGCGCACCAGTTCGTCCTCGGAACCGCCTGGCTTGCCGGCGCCACCGTTGACGCGGCGGATCAGCGCGCCGGTCCTCTGGCCGTTGCCGTCGTCGACCACCTTCGCGTAATAGGTGACCGTCTGGTAGTCGCGGTTGAAATCGAACACCTTCGGCGCCGACAGCGGCTGCTGCGGCGCGGGGATGGCAAGGTTGGCGGCTGGATCGGGCGTCAGTGTGTTGCCGGCCTTGGCAACGGCAAACACCTGGGCATTGGAGCAATCGGCCAGCATGGCAAGATCACCTGCCACGAAATCCGCTGTCGATGGCTCGCTGGAAGTGGCCTGCCCCAGCGTGATGCTCTGGATCGCATTGGGGCTGGCGGCGTCCACCACCAGGTGAGTGCCGGCGACACCGCTGTCGACCACCGCCCAGCCGCGCGCGGCATTCACGTAGCGCACCGTGAGCACGGCCGTGCCGATGACGCGATTGCCCACGGCCTGGCCCATGGCGGGAATGCCGGGACTGAGAATGCTGGAGGGATCGAGCGGCTTGCAGGTGCTGCTGGTGAGGCCGCACTCGTAGCCACGCATGGACAGATAGGACGGGAACGAATAAGGCGACGACGGGGCTGCCGGATAGGTATTGCCGCCGCTGCTGGTGCTCCAGCCGGTGGTCACGTCGGCCATCGCCGTGGTCAGGTTCTTGGCATACACCTTCGGCGCCCGCAGGCCATCCAGGTACACCTGCGATGCAGCAGCAGCCTTGGCGACACCGCCGGAATTGGTGCAGTACTGGCCGTTGGCCATGCGCAGGTCAGCCTTGAGTCGGGTGACGGCGAAACGCCCCTCTTCCTGCAGGCGCGCCAGCTGGTTCTGCGCACGGTTGCTTTTGGAGGTCGACGTGAACACCGTGACGATGCCGGCCGCCACGATCAGCCCCAGCACCATCGCCACCATCAGCTCAATCAAGGTGACGCCGGCCTGTCGGCGCCGTTGGAAACCTGTCATCGCGATCACGGCTGGAACTCCCAGTCGAACGTCTGCACCTGTGCGACGCGATGATCCTTGTCACCTGTGCCCTGCTCGCTCCACTGGATGCGCATCTTGCAGGTGCCCCCGTAAGGCGGGCGCATGCCGATCTGGCCTGGCGTGGCCGCCGGAGCCGAGGTGCTTGCCGAGGGTGGAATCCATGCCGCCGGCGCATAGCCGGCATTGCTGGCATCGCAATTGACCTTGGCCTTGGCGTTGGGCAGGAAGGTCGTGAGCTGTCGGCTCCAGCTGCCCTGGTCGGACTTTGCCAGCGCAGCAGGCGTGCAGCCCGCACTGCAGTCGGCATTGGCTGCCGTACCGGCACTGACCGGATAGCTGGACGAGTTGTAGCTGCCGCTCCATACGCCGACCGGATTGGCGCTCATGCGGTCGGCCATGCTGCCGGCCAGGAAGGTCACCTGCGTGCGCAGATAAGCCGCATGATTGGATCGGGTGGCCATCACCAGCAGGCCGGCCAGTCCGAGCAGGCCGATGCTGAAGATCAGCACGGCCATCATCACTTCGATCAATGAAACGCCGCGCTGACCCGACCGACGATGCATGCAGAGTCCCTCGTTGAGATTCTCTGCAACGTAACATCGTAAATTATTACGTCAATAACTTGCGGATGAGCGGTAGCAAAAAGCCGACGAGCGGTAGCGCGCATCTTCAACGATCCGACTCTGGTCAGTCATGCTTTGTCTGGCAGTTGGCGCATGAACATGCACCCATCCCTGATAAGACTGCTGGACGCACGACCATCCACGCATGCTGATGGCAGGCCGCGCATTCATGCAGCCTGTGAATCAGGTCAAAGAATCGGCACGTCAGGCAACGCCTTTACACTCGTCCTGCGGAAACCGCCAACCTCAGGACCTGACGTTCCGTGCCACAGGGAAATTCGGCAAGGACCATGTGGGTCAAGGCGTGCAGGAGGCGCCAGCCGAAATGGTCGAGGACGTCACACTGCCAGCGGCCCCCGCTGCCAGTTGGACACCGGGCACCGTGCTACTGCTGGTGCCCGCACCTGTACCACTGTCGCGATAGCAGGTGATGAAAGTCAGCGTGGTGCCGGCGGGATCGAGCTGGCCTTGCTGGCCGAACGTGATGATCTTGGTGCCAAGGGATTGAACTGACACACCGGTCTGGGCACCGGTGGCACGCAGCACGATCGATGTCGCTGTGGGGGCCTGGTTTGCCGATACTGCACCTGCCGGGTAGGTATAGACGATCCAGCCAGGGTCGAATGCCTGCCCACTTGGTGTACAGGAGGAGCCGTCAGTACTGGGGCACATCGACACCAGCTGGCCGCGATCAATCGCCTCGGTACGGGCATAGGCCAAACTCGCCAGCAAGTTGTTGCTGGCTGCGCTGACTTCGTTGCGGTGGATCGCATCGCGGAAGCTGGGTACGGCAATCGCCAGCAGGATCGCCGCGACGGTGATCGTGATCATCAGCTCAAGCAGGCTGAAACCATGCTGACCGGTTGGCTTGTGGGTCATGGGCATCACCAGCAGCTGCCGTTGGTGGTGGTGCCCACGGAGGATTTCACGTCGGCATTGGTGATGCTGAGCGCTCCGCAGTCATCCTTGGCTTGCGAACCGCCTGCCACTGGCGCCGCCGTCGCGGTAAACGCGGCCGAACTGTTGCCTGCAGGATCCGCCGTGACGGTCACAGTCACGCTGTAATAGCCCTTTTCGGTAGGCGCCGGGTCGGTATAACCCATCGAGGTGAGGGCGCCATACTGATTGTTGGTGGCGTAGTAACGCTCCTCCGCATTGGCGACCTGCAGCAGCAGTTGCTGGCCATCCGGCCGGCGGGCGCGGTAGCCATAGCGCCCGTAAGCCGGAATCGCGATCGCCGCCAGTATCGCGATGATCGCCACCACGATCATCAGCTCTAGCAAGGTAAACCCGCGTGCAGCTGCCATAGCCCGTATCCCCTTGCCGGCCTTACTGGTCATTGTTCAACTCCCGCCATGAACGACGGCGCCAGATCGAGTCGTCGCCGGTGAGCGTGCCGCCGCCGGTCAAGGTCGTGCCCGGGAACAGCAGCTGGCCACCACCAATCGATGTAGCGACCGGCACAGTACCACCGGTAGGTGGATTGTTGACAAGGCCACCGACCGCTTTGAAGGTCACCCCTCCGCTGGTCCAGCTGGACGGCCCCACCGGCACACCATCACCCGCACCGCCGGTCGTCGCATCGACTATGAGCAACGCACCGGTGTTGTTGGATGCGCAACCGTTGCTGTTGTTCGGAATCAGCGTCGTGATCACCGCCCGGTTGGTATCGAACAACGCACCCGGCGTCACCACTACTCGCTCACCGTTCGCCACCAGATTGAAATACCACCCGTTATAACTCACCGGTACCGCATTGCTGGTGATGCCGACGATCGTATTGCCGGCATTCGCACCGGTACCCGCCACCTCGTTCAACGTCTGCTGCACCAGGTTGGTGGTACCGGAGACGGTGGTGAGCGTGTCGCGGATGCCATACACCGACTGGGTCAGGCCGGAAGCGGTGTTGTCGGATGCACCAAGATATTTGCCGGTGCCGAAAACCACGATGAAGCGGTTGGTTGCCGGATCAGGGAACAACCGTGGCATCACGGTGATCGGCTGTGCGCCCTGGGTCGCGGGTTTATAGGCCAGGCTGACCGACCACTTGCTGGGATCAGGATTGGTAAGGTCATAGCGCCACAGGTTGCCTGCCAGGTCGCCGGCAAACGCCACATCGTCGATCTGGTCGTTGTTGTAGTCGCCCAGCACCGGCGACGACAGGCCATAGCTGCTCACGCCGGAGATGTTGGTCGGCGTCTTGATCTCATTGATCAGGGCCCCGGTCTGGGCATCCAGCACAAACAGGGAGCTGAAGTTCACGGCTGGCGAGCCGCTGCTGGGAACCGTGTTGTTGGAGCTGCAGTTGGCCGGCTGGTCACCGGTGCCCTTGGTACAGTCGGGGAAATAGCCACCCGGCACCAGCACCACCCACTTGCCGTTCGCCAGGCGACCGATGTTCGGCTGGCCGTAGGTATAGCCCAAGTCTGCAGGATTGCCGCCTGGGTTGGTGCCACCCGAGCCGTTCGAGGCCGAAGCCACCGCCGCCATGCCGGCATTGAACTCCCACAGCACCTTGCTGCCGACATTCGACGCATTCACACCTGCCGTATCCGCAGGATTGGGGTCGGTCACGTCCAAGGCATAGATGCCCCGACCGCCCTGACCCAGACCACCGACCAGGATGGTGTGCCAGCCGATCGAGGTAGTCGCAGGCGAGGTAGTGGCCGCATCGAAGAACACGTCGCGCGTCACCGGCGTGGCATCCACGGTCGGCGTAAACGTGAAGCCGTTCAGCAGGGTCATGTTGCCGAGGTTGGAGTAGACCGAACGCGGCACGTAGGCCCACAACTCGTTGCCCGACGTCGCGGTATCGCTGCCATCGGCATTCTGCGACGCATCGAAGGCGTGCAGCATGCCATCGTTGGCGCCCACGTAGACCACCGGCTTGCGCGCACTCTGGTCGCTGGAGAACTGCTCGTAACTCACGTCGGCGGTACCGGCCACCGGCGATGTCGTCGCCGTAGTTTCCGGCGCCGCCGTGCCATCGGCCAGAGCCGGCCAGGTGTTGCTGTAACCACTGGCTGGATAGGCCACGTACACCGCCTGCGAACGGATGATGGCGCCAAGCAGCTTGGTACGCTGGCGCATCGTGCCGTTGGTTTCCGAGGTCTTGACGCCACGCAGCCAGTCGACGCGGGCCTGTCCGGTATCGTTGGCGCCGGTGCTGGCCGGGGTCATGATCAGGGTCTGCCCGGGGCTGTCCAGGTTGGTATATGTCTTGAACTCCACGCCACCGTTGAAAGCGCCCGCGCTGGTAAATTTGGATGACAGGATCACCCGGTTGGCCGGCGTCGCGGCATTCAGCTGGGTACCCGCATCCCAGGCCAGGGCGCCGATCGAGCCGTCCAGGTTCACGATGAAAGCCTGCAGCACGCCGCTCCAGTCAGCCGAGCTGTAGCCGGTGTTGAAGCCCAGCGTGCTGCCGGTCAGCACCGTGGCACTGATCGCACTGGTCGCGGCCGGCACATTGCGGGCGGCGATGTTGGCAAGGATCGCCGACAGCTTGCTCACCAGGTCGGCCGGGTTGCCTGCGCTGAAGAACTGACCGCGACCGGCGAGTGCCGCGTGCCAGGTGTCGTCGACGTTCGCGGGAATGCCGCTGCCATTACCATTGGGCGTCGGCCATCCAATCGAGCCGGAGGAGTTTTTCAGGCCTTTGCGCAGATTGCAGGCATCGGAGGTATCCGACGTGCCGCCGGTGCAATCGACATCCGTCGAATAGTTCAGTGCACCATTGACACCCAGGCCCACCAGGTATTCGGACATGTGCGGCCAGGTGGCCGGATCGTTGTTGGGATTGAAGTAGATCTCGCTGTTGACGTTTGCTGCCGCCACGCTCGAGCCCGAATTGGTTGTCGAAGTAACCACACCGGTCGTCGTGTCGGCGATATACGGTGTCACATACTGCTGGCTCAGCGGAATGTAGAGATCCGGGCGCAGGTCCTGCGACCAATAGTAGAAAGCAATATCGGACAGTGATGCATAACCGCTGTCCCCGCTGTCGTGCACCGGTGCATAGATGGAGCTGATACCCGCTGTGCCCGTCGCTGGCATCACCGTGCCATCGGGCAATGTAAGCGTGCCCGTGGTAGGTGCCAACGCCGCCGCCGTCAACGTGGATGTCTTCGGACCATCGCCATTGCCGTTCCACAGGCCGTCGGTCACCAGCATGTGGTAGTTCTGCCGGCAATACAGCTCGGCGGCGGAATTCACCACGGTAGTTCCATCAGCGGCATACGTTGCCGGCTGCCAGTACGGATCCTTCAGATTGCCCGTGGCCGCGGTATTGTTCTTGCCACGCTGGAAGAAGGCACCAGCGGCAGCCACGGTACTTCGCGTCGGCGTACCGCCACTGGCGGGCACCTGGAAAAGCCAGTTGTAGAAGGCGCTGCGATAACAGGCCGGCGCCGTGGTTACCGCTCCCGATTGCTGGATCGTGGAAGGGCTGGCCGCATTCGACAAGGCAGACGTACAGGCCGAGGTATCGATAAGGCTGCTGATGATCGAACTGGACGGCAGGTTGTACGCACTCGTATTGAGGTTCTGCCAGGCCACCCGAATGCTGTTGCCATAACCCGTCGTGGTGGTGCCGTTCGTGATGTTTGCGCCCAGCGACCCAAACACCCGCGACAGCGCGGAACGTGCCATCTGGTTGCGCGTGCGGTAATACGCGTACCAGTTGGCGAAGTTCTGGTACTGCGTCGTCGGCACCGGCACCGCCTCCCAGTTGCCGGGGGTATAGAGGGTGGCGAGATCGGTCGCCGTGCTCGGCTGGTTGTTCGCGTTGAGGTTGACCGTCACCCCGGTCTTCAGGCGGTAGTAGTACGGTCCGCCATTCGGATATGTGACCGCGGTGCCATCGCTCAACGTATGCGCCTGGCCATCCATCGGACTGGCGCCGCTCCAAAAATCTGCGGTGTCAGACCCGCCCGCTTGGCCTGTGCCGCACTTCCAGCGGTTGTCGGGGGTGCCGTACGTGGGAGTCGTCGAGGTCGTGGTGACCGTGACCGTCCAGGTGGAGTACTTCGCGGCTGCGCTGCCTGTAACGACAACGGTCTTGGTGTACCCGCTGGAGCTGGTGTTTCTAGCCAGGAGGTTGGCTCCGGAATACACCGTACTGACGCCGCTGCCAGTCGTGGTGGTGGCACCCTTGGTATAAAAGTAATAGCCCGCGCTCGAACTACCCGCTGACGAGTTGTTACTTGAGCACGCACTGACCACGGAGTTGCCGGAACTGGATGGGCAGGTCGTACCGAAGGTCGCGTAATAGGTGACCGTGCTCGAAGTGGCGTAGGTGATGGGCACCTGCCCCATGATGTTGGTCTGGCTGCCAGCGGCTGGCTGATCCAACTCCGGATTGTTGTTATAGGCTGCAGCGACCGTGGTGGCCGGGCTCAGCTTGCGGTTGGCCGCGATACCGTCCACCAGCACAGCCGCCAGGGTCGCGTCTGCAGCGGCAAAAGTGTTGCCATTCGGGTAGGTCGGCGGGGTATAGGTGACATTGGGGTTGTAATAGACGCCGTTCATGACGAGCGCGCGCAAGGTGGCGTCGGTCGCCGACGGGTGATCGGAATCGATCACATTGGCGCAACGCCAGGGACCACCACTCCAGTCGTAAGCAGAGTTGGTGACATTACCGGCAAGATCCGTGGTGAATGGCGGAGCATCGTTCACGCGGGTGGACGACATCGAGCCCGAGTCATCGAAGGTCAGCACGATGTTCGGCGGCACTGCCTGGGTCAGGTTCGGCGGCGCCGGACTGAGTTCCACGCTGCCGGTAGCCGCTGCGGTAGCCGCCGAGGCCGGTTCGGAGAGAAAGGCGCTGGCGGCCACCGCGGCCGTCACCACAGTCAGTGTGGTGGGCACCGGCACCGGCACGGACAAGCCGGCGGTCAGGGTCAACAGCATGCCTGCACCGGCATTCGGCAGACGCTTGAAGATGAGGCGACGGATGGACATGGCCTGGATACTCCGACTCAATTGCTCTTGGCGGCAAACGTGCTTTCAAGCACGCGCACGGTGTTGTCATTGGCGCCGGCGCCACGGGCGGTGATGCGGTAGATGTGCCGGGTCGTGCTTGTGTAACCGCTGCCGCCCGAACCCGTGGCGCCCGATTCATGCAGGCTGCCGCTGACCCCTGGCGGCAGTTCCACGCCCAGGTCCTCGATCATGTACAGCGGGTTCTTGGAAAGATTGCCGGTCTGGCCTGCCGCTGCGATCGCGGTGTAATCGGTGCTGCCGCCGTAACCCTTGTACGTGGTGGCGCCGGCGGTCACCCAGCCTTGCGAGGTGCGGAAGTTGGTCACATTGGTGATCGGGCTGGCCGGGTTGTAGATATAGCAATCCGTGAAGATGCCCGTGCCGCAGCTGAGGTGCGCGCCGATGTTGCTGGTGGCGGTCCACAACTTCCATTCGGCGCCGCGCAGCGCGGTCTGTGCACTCATTTCCGCCTGCTGGGCGTTGCGCAGGCCGCCGGCCATGCGCTCCTGCAGCAGTGAACGACCCGAAGCGCTGATCGCCAGGATGGTCAGCAGCAGCAGAAAGATCAGCGCGACGACCATCACTGCGCCGCGCTGCGTTCGCGGCGATCGGTGCAAGGAAAGCTGTTGGCTCGGGATCGACATGGTTTGCTCCATTGACTCGCTTTCCACCGGCTATTCTCGCGATGGTCTGCGATGCATTACGGGTTGTAATTGCGTACCGCCACCAGCGCGGTGAACTGGCGTCGTAGCAGCTGATCGACAAAACCCTGGTCACTGGGTTTGACTGTATGAGTAGCCGAACTAGGTGGCGCCGATGTGGTGCTGTCGATGGTGTAGACGTAGTTCAGGTCGTTGCTGTCGAGCGTGTACAACGGCACCTGCCCATCCATCAGCACACTGACCTCGATGCTGGTGACCGCGCGCCACAGGCAGCCGGTCGTCGTTACCGCGTTGAGCTCGGACGGCGGGCAACTGGTGGAGGCCTCGATCTGGCTGGCCGTGAGAAAACTGGTGTTGCCGGTGGCATCCTGCACACCGTACAGAAAATCCATTCGCTCGATGCCACGCACCAATTCTTCTTCGCCGACACCGTACGCCGTATCGCCACCGTTGACCCGGCGTATCAGTGCCCCTGTCGTGAAACCGTTACCCGCATCAACCACCTTGAGGTAATAGGTGACCGACTGCAGGTCTTGATTGACATCGAACAACGTGGGCGCTGCTTCGGGTTGCTGCGCGGCCGGGGTGCTGCCCGTGAAATTCTTCGTGCTATCGGGCGTCAGTACGCCGGCCGCATTGGTTACCGCAAAGATCTCCGCACTGGAGCAATCGGCCAGCATGGCAAGATCACCTGCCGCAAAATGGCTGGCCGGCAATTCCGAGCTGAGAGGCTTCAGGGTGATCGAAGTGATCGCCCCCGTGCTGGAAGAGGCTGCAATCGAACTGCCTCCGGAGCTGCCAATCGACCAGCCGCTGGAAGGATTGACATAACGCACCGTGATGACCGAGGAGCCTATGACACGATCGCCTATCGCCTTGCCCATCGCCGGCAGGCCAGCCGTGGTGGGATCAATTGGGGTGCAACTGGCACTGGTGAGCCCGCAGTCGTAGCCACGCATATACAGGAACGACGGCATGCTGTACGGCGCCGTGGGCGCAGCCGGATAGGTGACCCCGCCACTGGTGGCCGCCCAGAGCGTGGTGAGGTCGTGCAGTGCGCCACTGTCGGCGCCCGCCGCCGTGCCCAGCAGGCTCTTGGCATACACATAAGGCGTACGCAGGTGATCCAGATAAAGGCCACCCGAAGCCGCCAGGGCGGTGCCGCCGGAATTGGTGCAGTACTGGCCATTGGCCATGCGCAGATCGCTGCCGAGGCGGCTGATCGCAAAACGCCCCTCCTCCTGTAGTCGTGCCAGCTGTGTCTGCGACTTGTTGCTGCTCGAAGTGGAGGAAAACACCGTCACGATGCCCGCCGCGACCAACAGGCCCAGCACCATCGCCACCATCAATTCGATCAGGGTGACGCCGCGCTGGCGACGCAAAACCGCATGTCCCATGGCAAGCACCGTCATGGCTGGAAGCTCCAGGTGAAGTTCTGCGTGATCGCGCCCGCGGTCTGGGTGGCTTGATTGCCGGTGGCCGTCTCGGTCCACTCGATAGTCATCTGGCAGGTGCCGCCATAAGGGGGGCGATAGTTGATCTGCGACGTGGGGTTATAGCCAACGGCACCGACACCGGTACATGAAATTGCGGCTTTGGGACTGGGCAGGAATACTCGCAACTGGCTGCTCCACATCTGCTGGTCATGCGTCGCCAATGCCGCTGAGCCACAGGCACTGCCCGAGCCGCAGCCCGCACTGGCCGCGGCAACCGGGTAAGCATTGCTGTTGTAGCTCCCGTTCCAGACGCCGGCAGGGTTGGCGCTCATGCGGCTGGCCATGTTGTTGGCGAGAAAAACCACCTGCGTGCGCAGGTAGGCCGCATGGTTGGAGCGTGTGGCCATCACCATAAGGCTGGCCAGTCCGAGCAGGCCGATGCTGAAGATCAGCACGGCCATCATCACCTCGATCAACGAGACGCCCCGCTGACGCGACAAGACTTGCATGGAATTCTCCCTGATACCCCTCGTGCGCACTGTAACCATCCACCCGACCCTGACCAGACCCGAGCCGACCGGCGGTAGGAATTGCCCGACAAGCGGCGGCTGGCGGCTCGTGGAAGGTGATTGCAGTCACGCCGCGGAAGGGCGCGCGCCGGCGCAGCGCCAGCCCCATGTCGCCCTGGTGGCGTGATCGACTGAGGATGGTCTGAATAAGCCTTTAGCCCGTCATCCCGGCGAAAGCCGGGATCCAGTGCCTCTGCAAGGCGCTTGAGACGCTGGATTCCAGCGTTCGCTGGAATGACGAGTCATTCACGCCGTCATTGCAGGCACGCCCGGAAAAACAAAGGCCCGCTTGCGCGGGCCTTTGAAGTCTGGTGCCGGAAATAGGAATCGAACCTACGACCTACGCATTACGAATGCGCCGCTCTACCAACTGAGCTATTCCGGCAAAGAGCCGCGGATTTTACGGTGCGGCGCATGTTCAACGCAAGCACGAAGCTCGGTCTTGCCTGGCCGCGTTGCCTCTTGTGGTGTTTGATGGCGTTCGCCAAGGCCAGACCTCGGTCGCCATCAATGCAAATGTAGAGGGCTGCATCAGAGGCTGGCTGCGCTGTTGCCGCCGACCACACGCAGTTCCTTGGGCAACGCGAACGTGATGTTCTCCGGCTCGCCATCCAGCTCGTGCACTTCACCGGCACCCCATGACTGCAGCCGGGCGATCACGTCGCGCACCAGCTTTTCCGGAGCCGAGGCACCGGCGGTGAGGCCGATGCGCTTGACGCCGTCGAGCCAGCTGCGTTCGATGTGTTCGGCGCCATCGATCAGGAACGAGCGCACGCCCTGCTTTTCGGCCAGCTCGCGCAGGCGGTTGGAGTTGGAGCTGTTGACCGAGCCGACCACCAGCATCAGGTCGACGGCATCGGCGAGCCGGCGTACCGCATCCTGGCGGTTCTGCGTGGCGTAGCAGATGTCGTCCTTGCGCGGGCCCTCGATGTCGGAAAACTTGTTGCGCAAGGCTTCGATGATCGCCTTGGTGTCGTCCACCGACAGCGTGGTCTGGGTGACGTACGACAACTGATGCGGGAATTTCGGCGCGAGGGTGTCCACGCATTCCAGCGATTCGACCAGCAGGATCTCGCCGGTGTTGGCCGTATTCCACTGGCCCATGGTGCCTTCGACTTCCGGGTGGCCGGCATGGCCGATCAACACCACGCTGCGGCCGATGCGCCCCAGACGCGCCACCTCCATGTGCACCTTGGTGACCAGCGGACAGGTGGCATCGAATACCTTGAGGTGGCGCTGCTCGGCCTCCTCGCGCACCGCCTGTGACACGCCGTGCGCGCTGAAGATCACCGTGGCGCCATCAGGCACCTCATGCAGCTCCTCGACGAACACCGCGCCGTCGGCGCGCAGCTTGTCGACCACGTAGCGGTTGTGCACGACCTCGTGCCGCACGTAGATCGGCGCGCCCCACGATTCCAGCGCACGCTCGACGATGGCGATGGCGCGATCGACGCCGGCGCAAAAGCCGCGGGGATTGGCGAGCAGGATGTCCATTCAGTTCTCGGGAGTGAGCAATGAGGAGTGAGAAACGAGAGGTCGTCACCGCCACTCGTTTCTCGCTCACGACTTTTCTCGTTCCTTGATTATCGCACGCTGCCCGCCGGCTTGCCGGCGAAGAGCCCGAACGCGATCAGCAGCACGGCACCGACCGTGATGCCGCAGTCGGCCAGGTTGAACACCGGATAGCTCCACTGGCGGAAATACACCTGGATGAAGTCGGTGACCTGTGCGGCATGCAGGCGGTCGATCACGTTGCCGATCGCGCCGCCGACGATCATGGCCAGCGGCATGCCGGTGCGCCAGTCCCGGCGCGGCGTGCGTGCCAGCCACACCACCAGCACCGCGCTGATCACCAGCGCCAGCAGCACGAAGAACCAGCGCTGCCAGCCGCTGCCATCGTCCAGGAAACTGAATGCGGCGCCACGGTTGAATGCCAGCGTCCAGTTCAGGAATCCGGGAATGACCGCATGCGGCACGCCCATCGGTTGCAACGCCTGCACCGCCCACCATTTGCTGAGCTGGTCGAGCGCGATGACCGCCGCGGACAGCCACAGCCAGATGAGTGCATTGGGTTTGGTGGTCATAAGAGGTCTCATGTACATGCTTCCTTCTCCCTCTGGGAGAAGGTGCCCCAAAGGGGCAAATGAGGGTTCGGGCGAAGCCGAGGCTGGGGTACAGCCGAACCCCCAGCCCCTCTCCCGACGGGAGAGGGGCTTCGGCGACTCAGAACCAGCGACGCGTTTCGCCGGGGCCTTCGACATTGCCGACGCAGCGGCCGCACAGCTCGGGATGCGCGGCATGGCTGCCGACATCGTCGCGACGATGCCAGCAGCGCACGCACTTGGCCGCATCGCTGACCGTGGCCGACACCCATGCATCGGCGCCTTCCAGTTCGGTCAGCACGGCGCTGTCCGGCTGGCCACCCGCCAGATCAAGGCGCACGTCGGAGGTGATGAAGAAGAAGCGCAGTTCCTCGGCCGCCGCGGCATAGCGCGCCACGGTGGCCTCGTCGGCATGGATCGCCAGTTTCGCTTCCAGCGCCGCGCCGATCTGCTCGCCCTTGCGCATGCCTTCCAGCACACGCGAAGCGGCATCGCGGATCGCCAGCAGATCGGACCAGTAGCGACGCTGCGCGGGCGAAGCTTGCGTCGCCGCCAACCCGTCGTACCAGGTTTCGAACAGCACGCTGTCGCCACGCTCGCCCGGCAGCTGCTGCCAGATTTCCTCGGCGGTGAAGCTCAATACCGGCGCCAGCCAGCGCACCAGCGCCTCGGCGATGCGGTACATCGCGCTCTGCGCGCTGCGCCGGCCGCGGCTGTCGGTCGGCATGGTGTACAGCCGGTCCTTGGTGATGTCGAGGTACAGCGCGCCCAGCTCGTTGGTGCAGAAGTTCTGCACGCGGGCCACGATCTCCGGGAAGTCGTAGCGCTCGTAGGCAGCCAGCACGGTCTGCTGCACGTCATGCGCCTGCTGCACCGCCCACTGGTCGAGCAGCACGCTGTCTTCCACCGGCAGCAGGTGCTTCGCCGGATCGAAGCCGTCGAGGTTGCCGAGCAGGAAGCGCGCGGTGTTGCGGATGCGCCGGTAGCTGTCCGACACGCGCTTGAGGATCTCGTCGGAGACGGTCATCTCGTTACGGTAGTCGGCCGAGGCCACCCACAGGCGCAGGATGTCGGCACCAAGCGTGTCCATCACCTTCTGCGGCGCGACCACGTTGCCGAGCGACTTGGACATCTTGCGGCCGTTCGCATCCACCGCGAAGCCATGGGTGAGCACGTCGTCGTAGGGCGCGCGGCCGTGGATCGCCGACGAAGTCAGCAAGGACGACTGGAACCAGCCGCGATGCTGGTCGGAACCCTCCAGGTACATCACCTTGTACTGCGACGCGCTGCCCTGCTGCAGTTCCGGGCGCTGGCCGATCACGGCGAAGTGCGTGACGCCCGAGTCGAACCAGACGTCCAGCACGTCGGTGACTTTCTCGTAGTCGTCCGCCTGCTCGCCGAGCAGCTCGGCCGCATCCAGCGTGAACCACGCATCGACGCCGCCCTGCTCCACCTTCTTCGCGACCTGTTCCAGCAGTGCCACGGAATCCGGATGCGGCTCCTGCGTGGCCTTGTGCACGAACAGCGCGATCGGCACGCCCCAGGTGCGCTGGCGCGAGATGCACCAGTCCGGGCGCCCGGCGACCATGCCGGCAATGCGTTCCTCGCCCCAGCCCGGCACCCAGCGCACGTCCTTGATCGAGGCCAGCGCGGTCTTGCGCAGATCCGCCTGTTCCATCGAGACGAACCACTGCGGCGTGGTGCGGTAGATCACCGGCGTCTTGTGGCGCCAGCAGTTCGGGTAGCTGTGCTCGATCTTCGCGAACGCGAGCAGCACGCCGCGGCGGCGCAGCAGCTCGACGATCGCGTCGTTGGCCTTCCAGATGTGCATGCCGGCCAGCTCGAGCCCGTCGGCCGCGGGCGTGTCGGCGCGATAGGTGCCGCGCGACTCGATGTAGTTGAGCAGGCCGATGCCGTATTCGCGCGCCACCACGAAATCCTCGACGCCGTGGTCGGGCGAGGTATGCACGGCGCCGGTGCCGTCCTCGGCGCTGACATGCTCGCCGAGGATCACCGGCACTTCGCGCGGGTAGAACGGATGGTGCAGTTTCAGGCCTTCCAGCGCCTGGCCGGCCACATGGCCGAGCACCGCCACGGACTCGAGACCGTAACGCTGCGCCACCTTGTCGACCAGCGCGCTGGCGATCACCAGCAGCACGCGCTTGCCGTCGCGCGACGGCCCTTCGATCAGCGCGTATTCGAGCCCGCCGCCGAGCGACACCGCCTGGCTTTCCGGCAGCGTCCATGGCGTGGTGGTCCAGATCGGGATGGCGGCGATCGCGTCGCCCGCATCCACGCCGAACTTCGATGCCAGCGCTTTCGGATCGACCGCGTCGTAAGCCACGTCGACCGCGGGCGACACCTTGTCGCCGTACTCGATCTCCGCCTCGGCCAGCGCCGAGCCGCAGTCGAAGCACCAGTACACCGGCTTGGCGCCGCGCACCACGTGACCGTTCGACACGATGCGCGCCAGCGCGCGCAGCATGTCCGCCTCGTATTTGAAATCCATCGTGCGGTACGGCCGCTGCCAGTCGCCGAGCACGCCAAGCCGCTTGAAGTCGGTGCGCTGGGCATCGACCTGCTCGGCCGCGTATTCGCGGCACTTCTGCCGGAACGCGGCGGCATCGAGCTTGTCGCCCGGCTTGCCGAACTTCTTCTCCACCGCGATCTCGATCGGCAGGCCGTGGCAATCCCAGCCCGGCACGTACGGCGCGCGATGGCCGGCCAGCAGCTTGGACTTGACCGTGATGTCCTTGAGGATCTTGTTGACCGCGTGGCCGATGTGGATCGAACCGTTCGCATACGGCGGCCCGTCGTGCAGCACGAAGACGCTGTCGCGACCGGCGGTGTTCTGCTGGATCTGCGCATAGCGGTCGATCCGCTCCCACTCGGCCAGCCACGCCGGCTCGCGCTTGGGCAGGTCGCCGCGCATCGGGAAATCCGTCTGCGGCAGGTTGATCGTGCTCTTGTAATCGTGGGTCATTGCCTGGATGCCGTCACTGAAGTGTTGCCGTCCGCCAGCCGGCGGACAAAGAGTTCAAACTTAATGGATTGGCGCGTTTACCGAAACACTGGTTCGGCGTCGACTACGCCTCGACCAGCCGCGGATTCATGCCCAGCAGCTCGCGCGCCAGGCGGGAGTCCAGTGCCATTTGCGCCTTGAGCGGCTCCAGCCCGTCGAACTTCAGCTCGTCGCGCAGCTTGGCGACGAACTCCACGGCCATGCGCTGGCCGTACAGGTCGCCGTCGAAATCGAACAGATGCACTTCCAGCAGCGGCTCGCTGACCTGGTTCACGGTGGGCCGGACGCCCAGGCTGGCCACGCCCGGCCAGCTACACTCGCCCTCACCCAAGCCGACGCGCACCGCAAAGATGCCGTGCACCGGGCTGACCCGCTGCTGCAGGTGGATGTTGGCGGTCGGATAGCCCAGCGTGCGACCCAGCTGATTGCCGTATTCCACCTTGCCGTCGATCACGAACGGCCGGCCCAGCAGCGGCTCGGCGCCGGAAAATTCGCCGGCAGCCAGCAGCGCGCGTATCCGGCTGGCCGAGACCCGCGCGCCGTCCATCTGTACCGGCGGCATCGTGCACGCGGCGAAGCCGAGCTTCGCCCCCATGCGCTCCAGCAACGCGACATCACCGGAGCGCTTGTGCCCGAAGCGGAAATCGCCGCCCACCCACACCTCGCGCGCCGCCAGTCGCTCGACCAGCACGCGGTGGACGAAATCCTCGGCCGACATCGTCGTCAGCGCCCGGTTGAAGCGCAGCAGCAGACTGTGCTCGATACCCGCCGCCGCGAAACCGCGCAGTTTCTCGCGCACGCTGGACAGGCGCGGCAGCGGTTCGACGGAAAAGAAGGCCCGTGGCAGCGGCTCGAAACTCACCACGACCGGGCTGCCATCCAGCACATGGGCGCGCTCGCACACCTGCGTCAGCAAGGCCTGATGTCCGCGGTGCAGGCCATCGAATGCGCCGACCGCAATCACGCTACCGCGTGGCGTCAGGCAAGCACCCGCGATATCCCTGGAAAGTCTCATCATTGCGTGAGTATAACGGGCGCAACGGTGGCGTTAAGGACGCATGGGCGACGGACATCGTGCCGACCGACATGCCGCGCATCGATATGCCGCGAAGCTGCCCTCCATATCCCAGTTCACCTCATCACTGTTGAAGAAAAACCGCCGGCGCGGCAGGCCTTCGGTATGGATCTGAATAAATCTTCGTCGTCATTCCAGCGAACCCCGAACAGGGGCAAGAGCTGGAATCCAGTGCGGTTGCAGGGTGCGAGAGACGCCGGATCCCAGCCTTCGCCGGGATGACGAGTTATCCAGGCCATCCCTGAGGATATGCGAGAATGCGGGCGTCACGGCTGCCACGATCACCCGCCAGCCGGGCACAGGCGTCAATCGGGCGCCTAAATGATTGACGCAGCGGCAAATCGACCGCATAATTGGCGTCTTTTTCCAACCTCAACACTGCATTCCGGAGTTCTACCTTGGCCAACATCAAGTCCGCGAAGAAGCGCGCGCGCCAGTCCGAGCAGCGCCGCCTGCGCAACATCAGCGCCCGCTCCATGGTCCGCACCGCCCTGAAAAAGGTCGTCAAGGCCATCGAGGCCAAGGACAAGGCCGGCGCAATCGCCGCGTTCACCGTCGCCCAGCCGGTGATGGATCGTTACGCCGCCCGCGGCCTGATCCACAAGAACAAGGCTGCCCGTCACAAGAGCCGCCTCAACGCGAAGATCCGCGAACTGGCGTAAGCCGGGGCGCGATTCGAGTTGCACCAAAAAGCCGGCGCAAGCCGGCTTTTTCGTTCGTGTTTCTGTGCAGTAGCCGCGAATGACTCCATTTTTTTGCGCCATCCCAGCGAAGGCCGGGATCCAGCGACTCCAAGACCTCCAATAGCCAATGCACGGATGACCGGCATCCGCCGTTGAAAAGCGCCTCAGGCTTTCGTTGGAGTGACGGACGTTCGAGGGTTTTTCGAGGCTCCCTGCAGGGTCGCCGCTTCACTGCCGCGTACGAAATTCCAACGGCATCGCGTCGGCTCTGGCAGCAGCCGGCGGCTTCGGCCCGCAGGCACCGCAGGTGCTGCAGCCGTCGCTGCAATTGCCGGTCGCCTGCTTCGGCTGCAGGCGTTGCCCGAAGGCGCGCAGCCAGGCGGCATGCCCCGGCCGGCTGAAGCGGATCGAGGCTGCCGCCAGCCAGCGGTTGGTGAGCTGAGGCGCCAGCTTGCGGAACACGATCAGCGCACTGGCCAGCACGACCAGCCCGATCACCACGTATTGCACCAGCAGGCTCGTGCTCATGTCAGCATCCTCGCCACCTGGTAGACGATGAACGATGCGGCGTAGGCCATGCCGAACATGTAGCTGAACGAGATCGCCACGTTGCGCCAGGAATTGGTTTCGCGACGGATCACCGCCAGCGTGGACATGCACTGCGGAGCATAGGCGAACCACACCAGCAGCGACAGCGCGCTGGCCAGCGATATCTGCCCGGCCAGGGCATGACCCAGTCCACCGGCCGCCTCACCGCCGACCAGATAGACGGTCGCCAGCGCGGCCACCGCGGTCTCGCGCGCGGCGAACGCCGGGATCAGCGCCAGGCTGATCTGCCAGTTGAAGCCGATCGGCGCAAAAATGTATTGCAGGCCGCGCCCGATGTAGCCGGCGAAGCTGTAATCGATGGCCGGCAGGGTGGCGCCTTCCGGCGCCGACGGGAAGGTGGACAGGAACCACATCAGCACGGTCAGTCCGAGGATCACGCCGGTCAGGCGCTTCAGGAAAATCCCGCCACGCTCGTACAGCCCGATCGCCACGTCGCGCAGCTTGGGCATCCGGTACGACGGCAGTTCCATCAGCAGCGCATGTTCGCTCTTGTCGCCGCGGATCCGCTTCATCACCCAACCCACCGCCATCGCGCCGAGGATGCCCGCCAGGTACAGCGAGAACAGCACGATGCCCTGCAGGTTGAACACGCCGAACACATGACGGATCGGGATGAAGGCGCCGATCAGCAGGGCATACACCGGCAGGCGCGCGGAACAGGTCATCAGCGGCGCGATCAGGATCGTCGCCAGGCGGTCGCGCGGGTCCTGGATGCTGCGCGTGCCCATGATGCCGGGGATCGCGCAGGCGAAACTCGACAGCAACGGGATGAACGAGCGCCCGGTCAGCCCCACCGACAGCATCAGGCGATCGAGCAGGAACGCCGCGCGCGGCAGGTAGCCGGACTCTTCCAGGGTCAGGATGAACAGGAACAGCACCAGGATTTCCGGCAGGAAGCCGAGCACGGTGCCGAGGCCGCCGAACAGGCCGTCGGTGACCAGGCTCTGCAGCGGCCCGGCCGGCAGCAGCGTGGCGACATGCACGCCCATCCAGCCGAAGCCGTCGCCGATCGCGTCGGTCATCGGCTTGCCGATCGAGTACACCGCCTGGAACACCACGAACATCACCACGGCAAGGATCAGCAGCCCGAACACCGGATGCAGCGCCCAGCGATCGAGCGCATCGTCGAGCTCCGCCGTGGCACGCGGCATCGCCACCGTCGCGGCCAGGATGTCGCGGACCTGGGCATGCAGGTCGGCACGGCTGGCTGCATCGTCCGGCTGTGCCGGCGCCGCCGTCGGCACTTCGCCGTCAACCCGTTCGATCAGCGCCTTGGCGCCGCCACGCTTCACCGCGATGGTCTCCACCACCGGCAGACCGAGCCGGCGCTGCAGCTCCGGCACGTCGATGACGATGCCGCGCTGGCGTGCCGTATCCATCATGTTCAGCGCCAGCACCACCGGCCGGCCGAGGCGTTTCACCTCCAGCACGAAACGCAGGTGCAGGCGCAGGTTGGTGGCGTCGGCCACGCAGATGATCAGATCCGGCGCCGCCTCACCCGGGTAGTTGCCGGCGCAGACGTCGCGGGTGATCTGCTCGTCCGGGCTGTTCGCCTCGAAACTGTAGGTACCCGGCAGATCGAGTATCTGCAGCACCCGACCGGATGGCGCGGTGAAACGGCCTTCCTTGCGCTCCACGGTGACGCCGGCGTAGTTCGCCACCTTCTGCCGGCCGCCGGTGAGCTGGTTGAACAGCGCGGTCTTGCCACAGTTCGGGTTGCCGACCAGGGCGATGCGCAGGGTCGACGCACTCATGCCGCCACCTCGCTGCGCACGCTGACCCGGGCCGCCTCGGCACGGCGCAAGGCAAAGCGCGTGTAGCCGATCTGGATCAGCACCGGATCGCCGCCCATCGGCCCCACCGCCACCACCCGCACCGGTTCGCCATCGACGAAACCCAGGTCACGCAGGCGCTGCGCAATCGGATCCGCCGCATGCGCATCGTGCACGCGGTCGACCACGGCGGGAGCACCTTTGGGCAATTCGGACAGACGCACGGGCGGCTTCACAAATAAGAATTGTTCGCATTGTAACTCTTTGGTCGCATTACTGCAGCAGGGCTGCGTCCCGGCAATGGGCAGCGTTTATCATGGGGCTCTTTGCGGGGACGACCGATGACCGATTCCATCCTGAGCGAACGCCGCGGCGCCGTGGCCTGGCTCACCCTGAACCGCCCGCAGGTCCACAATGCCTTCGACGACGCGCTGATCGCCGCCCTCACCGAGGCGCTGGCGCAGGCCGACGCCGATCCGGCCGTGCGCACGGTGGTGCTGAGCGGCAACGGCAGCTGCTTCTCCGCCGGTGCCGACCTCAACTGGATGCGCGGCATGGCCGGCGCCAGCGAGCAGGAAAACCGCGAGGACTCGCTGCGCCTGGCGCGGCTGATGCGCAACCTGCAGTTCCTGTCCAAGCCGGCCATCGCACGGGTCAACGGCGCCGCCTATGGCGGCGGCGTGGGCCTGGTCGCCTGCTGCGACATCGCGATCGGTGTGGATACCGCGAAATTCGCGCTGTCGGAAGTGAAGCTGGGTCTGGTGCCGGCGGTGATCTCACCGTACGTGATCGCCGCGATCGGCCTGCGCGAGGCGCGCCGGCTGTTCATCACCGGCGAGGTGTTCGAGGCCGACGTCGCCGCGCGGATCGGCCTGCTGCATGCCGTGGTGTCGGCTAGCGAACTGGACGAGGCGATCGAGCGCCAGCTGTATCTGCTGGCCAAGGCCGGCCCGCAGGCGCAGCGCGAAGCGAAACAACTGGCCTTGCGCATCGGCGGCGCCGATCTGGCGCAAGCCGAACGCATCGACACGGCCAATGCCGAACTGATCGCCCGCCTGCGCGTGTCGGCGGAAGGCCAGCACGGCCTCGGCGCCTTCCTCGACAAGCGCGCGCCGGCATGGGTCGGCAACGCGGCACAATGAGTGCTTCAAGATGCTCATCGGTGGCTGCCTTCCCTGCACGAGATACGCATGAACCGTCCCGTCATCGACATCGCCGCATGGCCGGGATGGCGGGTGCTCCGATAGCCGCTGCTACCCACCGCGCACGGCGCCTCCATGCTGCGCCGCGCATCGGCGGCGGCACCGCAATCTGCTAGTTTTAGTGGCTTTGCATCGACACGAACGGCTCCAAGGATTTCGCATGTTCGAACGCGTACTGATAGCCAACCGCGGCGAGATCGCCTGCCGCGTGATCCGCACCTGCCGCCGGCTCGGCGTCCACACCATCGCGGTGTATTCGGAAGCCGATCGCGATGCGCAGCACGTGCGGCTGGCCGACGAGGCGTGGCCGATCGGCGGCCCCCGACCGGCCGATTCCTATCTGCGCGGCGACGTCATTCTCGAGGTGGCGAAAAAGTCCGGCGCACAGGCGATCCACCCCGGTTACGGCTTCCTCTCCGAGAACACCGGCTTCGCCCGCGCCTGTGCCGACGCCGGCATCGCCTTCATCGGCCCGCGCCCGGAAAGCATCGACGCAATGGGTTCCAAGGCCGCCGCCAAGGCGCTGATGGAACAGCACGCCGTACCGCTGGTGCCCGGCTACCACGGCGAGAACCAGGACGCCGGCTTCCTCGCCGAGCAGGCCGGCAAGACCGGTTTCCCGCTGATGATCAAGGCCGCGGCCGGCGGCGGCGGCAAGGGCATGCGCATCGTGCGCAACGAGGCCGGGTTTGCCGACGCGCTCGCTTCCGCGCAGCGCGAGGCTGCCAGCTCGTTCGGCGATACGCGGGTGATCCTCGAGCGCTACGTCGAGCATCCGCGGCATATCGAATTCCAGGTGTTCGGCGACACCCACGGCAACGTGATCCACCTCAACGAGCGCGAATGCTCGGCGCAGCGTCGCTACCAGAAGGTATTGGAGGAAACGCCCTCGCCGTTCCTCGACGACACTCGCCGCAAGGCCATGGGCGAAGCGGCCGTCGCCGCGGCAAAGGCGGTCGACTATGTCGGTGCCGGCACGGTGGAATTCATCGTCGCGCAGAGCGGCGAGTTCTTCTTCATGGAAATGAACACGCGCCTGCAGGTCGAGCATCCGGTCACCGAGCTGACCCTGGGGCTGGACCTGGTCGAATGGCAGCTGCGCGTCGCCGCCGGCGAATCCTTGCCGTTGCGCCAGGAGCAGGTCCATGCGCACGGCCACGCGATCGAAGTGCGCCTGTACGCGGAAGACCCGGACCAGAACTTCCTGCCCGGTTCCGGCAAGCTGCAGACGCTGCGCCTGCCTGCACCATCGAAACATGTGCGCCTCGACGGTGGCGTGATCGAAGGCGACACGGTGACGATCTTCTACGACCCCATGATCGCCAAGCTGATCGTGTTCGACGTCGACCGCACGCAGGCACTGCAACGGCTGCGCGAGGCACTGGCCGCGAGCGAGATCGTCGGGCCGAAATCGAACATCGGCTTTCTCGAGCGGCTCGCGCGCCATCCTGCCGTGGTCGAAGGCCGCATCGACACCGGCTATCTCGATCGCCACCTGGAAGAGTTTCTGGTCGGCGACGTGCTGCCTGCGGACCAGGTCCTGTTCGCCGCCGCCACCGCCGCCCTGCTCCACGACGAGCGCAACGTCAGCACCTCCAGAACCGATCCACATTCACCGTGGGCCAGCACCGACGCGTGGCGCATCGGCCATGCCGGCAAGCGCATCGTCGCGTTGACCCTGCGCGAGCAGCGCCACGACATCGAGGCGCATGGCCACGATGGCAGCTATCAACTGCGCCATGGCGAAACGAGCTGCGAGGTACGCGGCGCGCGCCTTCTCGAGGACAGCCTGAGTGCCCGTTTCGATGGCGAATCGTTGCGTGTGCCGCTGCGCACCGACGCAGCACATGTGCTGCTGCACGACGCGCATGGCCAGCGCTACAGCTTTGCACGCGCCGCTGCGTTCGCCTGGGAGTCGAAGGACGCCGCCGGCGGCAACCAGGTCATTGCGCCGATGCCCGGCCGCATCGTGCTGGTCAAGGCCAAGGCGGGCGACATCGTCGAACAAGGCCAGGAACTGCTGGTGATGGAAGCGATGAAGATGGAGCTGGCCTTGAAGGCGCCACGTGCCGGCACCATCGAGAGCGTGAGCGCTGCCCAGGGCGAGTTCGTCGAGGCGGATGCCGTGCTGGTGCGTTTCGCCGACGCCTGATTTAACCGCCGTCATTCCGGCGAAAGCCGGAATCCAGTGACTCCGCAAGGGCACAAAGGCGCTGGATCCCGGCTTTCGCCGGGATGACGACACTTCCCCCGGAGTCACGCATGAACGCTTCCAACCACGTCCGTATCGTCGAAGTCGGTGCCCGCGATGGCCTGCAGAACGAGAAGACACAGCTGCCGGCTGACGTGAAGATCGCGCTGATCGACCGCCTCTCCTCCACCGGCCTCACCACCATCGAGGCCACCAGCTTCGTCAGTCCGAAGTGGGTGCCACAGCTGGCCGATGCCGCCGAAGTCTTCGCGGGCATCCGCAAAGTGCCCGGCGTGAGTTATCCGGTGCTGGTGCCGAACCTGCAGGGCTATCAGCGCGCGCGCGAAGTCGGCGCCACCGAGATCGCGATCTTCACTGCCGCCTCCGAGGCATTCAACCGCAAGAACATCAACGCCACGATCGACGAGTCGATCGAGCGCTTCATTCCGGTAATCGAACAGGCCCAGGCCGACGAAGTAAAAGTCCGCGGCTATGTCTCCACCGTACTCGGCTGTCCATACCAGGGCGAAGTACCGGTCGGCGAGGTGGTACGCGTGGCACGCCGGATGTACGAGCTGGGCTGCTACGAAATCTCGCTGGGCGACACCATCGGCGTCGGCACGCCGGCGAAGGCGCGCGCGATGCTGCATGCGGTCGCGCAGGAGGTGCCGATCGGCGCGCTGGCGGTGCACTTCCACGACACCTACGGCCAGGCGCTGGCGAACATCCTCGCCTGCCTGGAGGAAGGCGCGCGCGTGCTCGACAGCTCGGTCTCCGGCACCGGCGGCTGCCCGTATGCGAAGGGCGCCACCGGCAATGTCGCCAGCGAGGACGTGGTCTACATGCTGCATGGCATGGGCATGAGTACCGGCATCGACCTCGACCTGCTGGTCGCCACCGGCGCGTGGCTGGCCGCGCAGCTGCACAAGGATACCGCCAGCCGCGTCACCCGTGCCCGCACGGCGGCGTAAACGCTCGCGAAAAGCCGGGCCGCGTCGCTATCATCGAACCTCGATTTGACGAGGTGGACGATGCGTACTGGATGGATGGCCTGGTGGCGACACGCAGCCGTGCTGTGGCTCCTGCTGTGCGCCCTGCCCGCGTCCGCGCTGGCGCCGAAAGGTGACTGGCTGCTGCTGCCCGATCGCGTGTGGACCGGCGATGGCGATGCCGCGCATACCGGCTGGGCGGTGCTGGTGCACGACGGCGTGATCGTCGCGGCAGGCCCGGCGGCATCGATCGGCGCGCCAGCCGGCGCCCAGCACGTCGCACTGCCGGGAACCACGCTGACCCCTGGCCTGATCGATCTCCATTCGCACCTGTTCCTGCATCCGTACAACGAGACACTGTGGAACGATCAGGTGCTGACCGAAGCGCAGGACTACCGCACGCTGGAAGCGGCCGCGCATGCGAAGGCCACCCTGCTGGCCGGCTTCACCACGCTGCGCGACCTGGGCACCGAAGGTGCCGGCTATGCCGACGTGTCGGTCAAACGCGCGATCGCGGAAGGATTGATTCCCGGGCCGCGCCTGTTCGTCGCCACCCGCGCGATCGTCGCCACCGCCAGTTACGGACCGGGTCCGCGCGGCTTCCGTCCGGATCTCGACCTGCCCGGCGGCGCGCAGGAAGTCAGCGGCGTCGATGCCGCGATGGCGGCGGTGCGCGAGCAGGCCGCGCGCGGTGCCGACTGGATCAAGATCTACGGCGACTATCGCGTCGGCCCGGATGGCACCACCGTGCCCACCTTCACGCCTGCGGAACTGAAGGCGCTGGTCGATACCGCGCACCAGATCGGCCGGCCCGTGGCCGTGCATGCGGCCAGCGATGCCGGCGTGCGGATGGCGGTCGAGGCCGGCGTGGACAGCGTGGAGCACGGCTACGGCGCCAGCGAGGCCACCTTCAAGCTGCTCAAGCAACACGGCGCCGCGTACGAGCCGACGTTGACTGCGGTCGAGTCCACCGCCGAATATTTCGAGCATTACGTGCCGGGCAAGAGCGAGCCGACGGCACGCATGCGCGACGCGGAGCGCGCGTTCCGCACGGCGCTGAAGCTCGGCGTGACGATCGGCAACGGCAGCGACGTCGGTGTGTTCGCGCATGGCGAGAACTGGCGCGAACCCGCCGCGATGGTAGCCAATGGCATGACGCCGGCGCAGGCACTGCATGCGGCCACCGACGTGGCCGCGAAGATCCTGCGCCAGTCGCAACATTTCGGCCGCATCGCACCGGGCCTGGCTGCCGACCTCGCCGCGTTCACCGGCGACCCCAGCATGCAGATCGACGCCCTCGCCCATCCCGTCTTCGTGATGAAGGACGGCATCTCCTACCGCAGCCCCGCAGCCTCGCCATGAACGACACGTTCCATATCCGCCCGATCGAGTCACGTGACAACACGGCGATGGCTGCGATCATCCGCAGCGTGATGCCCGAGTTCGGTGCCGACGGCCCCGGCTTCGCGATCCACGATGCCGAGGTGGACAGCATGTACGAAGCCTATGCGCAACCGCGATCAAGCTACTTCGTGGTCGAGCGAGATGGCGTGGTGGTCGGTGGCGGCGGCATCGCACCGCTGGAGAACGCCGAGCCGGACTTGTGCGAACTGCGCAAGATGTATTTCCTGCCGCAGGCTCGCGGCATCGGTGCAGGCGCCGCGATGATGTTGCGCTGCCTCGATGCAGCGCGAACGTTCGGCTTCGCCCGTTGCTATCTGGAAACGCTGACCGGCATGGATGCCGCGCAGGCTCTGTACAAGCGCAGCGGCTTCACTGCTCTGTGCGCGCCGATGGGCGGTACCGGCCATTTCAGTTGCGACCGTTTCTTCATCCGTGACCTGTGAGCAAGCCATGAGCAGTCACGACCCACGCATCGACGCCTATATCGCCAAATCGGCCGAGTTCGCCCGACCGATCCTCGAACACCTGCGCGCGGTGGTGCATGCCGCCTGTCCCGAGGTCGAGGAAAGCCTGAAATGGAGCATGCCGTTCTTCAGCTATCGCAACGCGCCGATGTGCATGATGGCGGCGTTCAAGCAGCACTGCGGCTTCGGCTTCTGGTTGTCCAGGCAAGTCGTCGGCGGTGCGGCTGACGACGGCATGGGCCAGTTCGGCAAGCTCACCACACTGAAGGATCTGCCGTCCAAAAAGGAACTCGCCGCGCACATCCGGAAGGCGATGGCGTTGAACGAGGCCGGCGTGAAGCTAGCGCGCCCGAAAGCCGCCGCGAAGCCCGCGCCGTCCTTGCCGGACGATCTCGCCGCCCTGCTCGCACAAAAGCAACATGCCGCCGCGCGCACGACCTATGCCCGCTTCAGCCCCGGCGCACAGCGCGAATACGTCGACTGGATCGGCGAGGCGAAGACCGACGCCACTCGCCAGAAGCGCATCGCCACCACCCTGGAATGGCTGGCCGAAGGCAAACCACGCAACTGGAAATACCTGAAATGCTGAAGGCTGAATTCAGATGATCCGCATCGCCCGCGACGAAGATGCTGCCGCCATCCACGCGATCTACGCGCCCTCGATCACCGACGGCGTAGCCACGTTCGAGACCGAACTTCCCGGCGTGGCGGCGATGCGCGAGCGCATCCGCGCCCGTCTGCTGCATTACCCGTGGCTGGTATGGGAAGAGGACGGCGACGTGCTGGCCTACGCCTACGCTGGCCGCTTCCGCGAGCGGGCAGCCTACGACTGGATTGCCGAAACCTCGATCTACGTGCGCGCCGATGCGCATCGCCGTGGCATCGCGCGCCGGCTCTACGGCACGCTGCTGGACGTGATGCAACTGCAGGGCATCACCCAGGCTGTTGGGGTGATCACCCTGCCCGGCACCGTCAGCGTGGCGATGCACGAAGCGATGGGTTTCTCTGCCGTGGGCGTGTGGCGGCAGTGCGGCTACAAGCTGGGGCAATGGTGGGACGTGGGCGTGTGGCAGAAGGAGTTGCAGGCACCGTCGAACCCGCCGCCGACAGTGACACCGTTCGCACGACTGGCAGGGCCACATCTGCAGTCATTGCTGGGGTGCGTAACGTAGCTGCCACCGTGCAAGCAGACGGTCGATCCGGCCGGTCACGGCCAGCCGGATCGACCGCGTCACCCTGACTCAATGGGACAACAGGATGTCCGCGATGACGCCCGTGGCGACCGCCACCAGCAGGAACTGGCCATCATCGCCACGTACGTAGTGATAGCCATAGGGCGGCTGGCGCAGGTGATACACGCGCCAGTCGTCGACCACATAGCGACGGTCGCGATACTCGACCGGTACATAGCCGCCCCTCTTGTACCAACCCTCGTGCCGGCCACGGTCGTGGCTCACGTAATAGCCGCGACGGTCGTCATAGCCGCGATGATCATCGCGGCCTCTGTCATGGCCGTGGTCCCCCTGATCATCGTGCTTGTCATGATGGTCATGCCAATCCTGGTTGTCCTGCTGGCCCTGGTCACCGCGCTGGGGAGCCGGTGCCGCGACGGCAGCCAGCCCGATCAGCATCAGGCCGCCAGCAAGTAAGGTCAGATGTTTTTTCATTCATTTCTCCCCATGTAGTTAAAGAGGCGCTGCTGCGCTGGACACCCCAAGGGCTGCCACGATCAGAGCCTGACTTCTCATTGCTGAACGCGAACAATCGAGCCCTCTCCCAGACTGAACGCTACCCCAAGGCGGTTGCAGGGGCACTGCGTCGACATGGCTCGGCATCGTGCCTGCATACGCAGAACAGGCCCATCTCTCGATGGGCCTGCCATTTATTGCATTCGCCACATGGGCAGATGCAGGTAACGGATCAATGCTGCGCGGCGATGATGCTGGCGATCACGCCGGTCGTGATGGCGACCAGGATGAAATCGCCGTTGTCACTGCGCACGTAGTGATAACCGCGCGGCGGCGCACGCAGGTGCTCGCTGTGCCAGTCGGTCACGGCATAAGAGCCGCCACGGTACTCGGTCGGCATATGGCCACCCTTCTTGTACCAGCCTTCATTATGACCGCGCTCGGACATGCTGCGATGGCTCTGTTCCTGATGATCCTGCCCCACGGGTTGAGCCACCGCCACGGCCGAGGCCGACATCATCAATGCGCCGCAGATCAACCACGTACCCAATTGCTTCTTCATTAAAAACACTCCGTTCGGTGATGGCGTAAAGCCTTGAGGAACCGTGCTGCTCCGGGATTTCCGCGAACCGTGCGGCGTTGTCGCCTGAGCAGGAGGCATCCGAGGCATCGCTGCCCTGCCTGCAACATCGCCGCTCGCCCCCCAAGACCGCGTGAACGTTCCGGTGAATGGCCTTCACGTTTGGTCCTCGGCCCTTCGTGGTCGCCATGCCTCTCGGTTACCATTCGTGTTTCAGGTATCCAGAGGGACTCCCATGCAGCTCAATCAGGTCAAGGCGATCATCACCGGCGGCGCCTCCGGTCTCGGCCACGCGGTGGCGCAGCACCTCGTCGCGCAAGGCGGCAGGGTCGCGCTGTTCGACGTCAACGAGGAGAAGGGCCAGGCTGCCGCGAAGGAACTGGGCGACGCCGCCCGCTTCTTCCGTACCGACGTCACCTCCGAGGACGGCGTGGTCGCCAACGTCGCCGCTGCACACACGGCGATGGGTGGTCTCAACGTGGTGATGAACTGCGCCGGCATCCTCGGCGCCGGCCGCGTGCTGGGCAAGGACGGCGCGATGCCGCTGAACACCTTCGCCAGCACCGTGATGGTGAACCTGGTCGGCAGTTTCAACGTGGCCAAGGCCGGCGCGGCGCTGATGCAGAACAACGAGGCTGGCGAAGACGGCGAGCGCGGCGTGATCATCAACACCGCCAGCGTCGCCGCCTACGAAGGCCAGATCGGCCAGGCCGCGTACTCCGCCTCCAAGGGTGGCGTGGTCGGCATGACCCTGCCGATGGCGCGCGAGCTTTCACGTTTCGGCATCCGCGTGGCGACGATCGCGCCGGGCATCTTCTGGACCCCGATGGTCGACGGCATGCCGCCGCAGGTGCAGGAGTCGCTGTCCGCCTCGATCCCGTTCCCGTCGCGCCTGGGCAAGCCGGACGAGTTCGCCTCGACCGTGGCCTTCATCCTCGGCAACCGTTACATCAACGGCGAGACGATCCGCCTCGATGGCGCCGTGCGGTTGCAACCCAAGTAACGAGGAGTGAGTGGAGAGGAGTGAGGAGTAAGAGAAAGCTCGCCCTCCCCGCTCCGCCGCTCTTCGCTGTCCTTCTCTCACTCCTCACTACTCATTTCTCACTCCTGAACTTATGAAAGCTTCCGACGTCAAGAAAGGCAACGTGGTCGAGCACGACGGTACCGTCTACCAGGTGCGCGACATCGAGCGCAGCTCGCCGAGCGCACGTGGCGGCAACGTCACGTTCCGCTTCACCCTGTATTCGATCCCGGGCGGGCGCAAGTTCGACCTGAGCCTGCGCGCCGACGATGAGTTGCGCGAAATGGACCTGGTGCGCCGCGCCGCGAACTTCTCGTACATGGACGACGGCGCATTCGTTTTCATGGACGCCGAGGATTACACCCAGTACCTGCTCTCGCCGGAGCTGGTCGGCGACAACGCCGGCTACATCGTCGAAGGCATCGAGGGCTATTACGTGCAGGTGATCGACGAGGCGCCGGTCGGCCTGCAGGTGCCGAGCAGCGTGATCCTGACCGTGGTCGACACCGCGCCGGAAATGAAGGGCTCCAGCGCCACCAAGCGCACCAAGCCGGCCAGGCTCAACACCGGCATCGAGGTGCAGGTGCCCGAGTACATCAGCAACGATGAGAAGGTATGGGTGAACACGCTCACCGGCGAGTTCGCGGGCAGGGCCTGAGAGCAGGAGCAAGTGGAGTGCGAGTGAAGGCGTGAGTAGCGGGTGGTTTTTGTCATACTCGTTTCTCACTCCTCTCCACTCACTTCCAGCCCCATGCCCTCCAGCGGTTACTCGCTACGCGCCCATGCGATCGAAAGCCTGACCCAGATCAAGCGGCCGGACGTGCCGTGGCAGGTGGTATTGCGCAATACCGCGGCGGTGGTACTGCCGCTCGGCATCGGACTGGCCACGGGGCACACGGAGGCGGGACTGGCCATCGGCGCCGGCGCGCTGGATACGATGTTCTCCGATCAACCCGGGCCGTATCGCCAACGCATGCGCCAGCTGCTGCTGGCCTCGCTGGCGGCCGGGCTGGCCTCGCTGTGCGGCCTGCTGATCGGTGGCCAGTTGCTGCCGATGCTGCTGGCCACCGCTGCCTGCGGCTTCTTCGGCGGCCTGCTGGTGGTGTTCGGCACCGATACCGCACGGGTCGGCATGACCAGCATGATCCTGCTGGTGGTCACCGCATCGACCCCGACCTCGCTGGCCGGCGCGCTGAGCGGTGGGACGCTGATCTTCTGCGGCGGCCTGCTGCTTACCCTGTTCTCGCTGGCGGCATGGCCGTGGCAACGCTATCTGCCGGAGCGCCACGCGCTGGCCCATGTCTACGCGGGCCTGGCCGCACTGGCCAGGCAGCAGGCGCATGACGAGGCCGACGTGCCGGCGCTGACCGAGGCCATGACCAACCTGCAGCAGACCCTGCTGGGCCAGTACCGTGCGCATGGCCGTGCGATGGAGGCGTTCAGCGTGCTGCTGGAACTGGCCGAACGCATCCGGCTGGAGCTCACCGCACTGGGCTCGCTGCATGCCGACCCGGCCATCCATGCGATGTTCCGTGCGGATGCCGCCCGCGTGCTGAGCGCCATCTCCACGGCGCTGGAACAGGGCGAGTCGCCCGAACAGGCTGCCCGCGTACTGCGTACCATGCAGGCCAGCGAACACGCCCTGCTCGACCGCAGTAACAACCGCAGCCTGACCGCGCATATCCATGCCCTTTCCGGCCAGCTGGCCGCCGCCGTGCGCAATGCCGACTGGGCCGGCAGCGGTGGCGAGCTGCGCGCCAGCGCGGCGGAAACACGGCTGCCCAAGGCACTGCGCAGCAGTTCCACCTGGGCCACCCTGCGCGCCAGCCTCACCCCGCGCTCGGTGGCATTCCGGCACGCCATGCGCATGGCGGTCTGCCTAAGCGCGGCATGGTGGCTTTCGCGGCAACTGCAACTGCCACATGGCTATTGGCTGCCGATGACCGCCGCGATCGTGCTGCGGCCCGACTTCGCCGCCACCTTCAACTTCGGCCTGCTGCGCGTACTCGGCACCGTGCTTGGCCTGGTGATCACCACGGTGCTGCTGCACATCACGCCGAGCCAGCCATGGGCGCATCTCGCGCTGATGGCCGTGCTGTGCATGGCGTTCCGTTACCTGGCCACCGCCCACTACGGCATCGCGGTGGCTGCGCTGACCGGCACCGTGGTGATCCTGCTGTCGTTCGAAGGCGTCAACTCCGGCGCCGCGGTGATGGACCGGGTAATCAACACGGCTTTGGGCTGCGGCATGGCGCTGCTCGCCTACGTTGCATGGCCGACCTGGGAACGCGGTCGCGCACGTGCCGCATTGGCGGTGATGCTGGATGCCTACGCCAACTACCTGCATGCACTGGCCACGCCCGACCAGCGCAACGCCCATCGCGAGGCACGCAGTGCGGCGCGTACCGCGCGCACCAATGCGCAGGCTTCGATCGACCGCATGCGCGCCGAACCGGCCACGCCACCGGCACTGCTGGCGCTGGCGCGTGCGCTGTTCGCCAACGGCAACCGACTGGCGCGCACGGCGATGACATTGGAAGCCACCCTCGACGATCTCGCCAGCCTGCCCGAACAGGCCGGGATCGGCCATTTCCTGGAACAGTGCGCCGACGTCGTGCAAGCCATCGCCACGGCCTTGCGCGAACAACGCAGCACGGATGCCCTGCCTGACCTGCGCGCCCGCCAGCGCTCGTTGATGACCTTGCTCCAGGGCGCCGATGACCGCACAGCCGCAGACTTGCTGACGCGACTCAGCGACCGCCTGGTCGACAACGTCAACACGCTGGCCCATGTGGTGAACCGCGCCCGCCAGGAGGCCGTTGCCGAGCCTTCGCACAGCTAGTGCGGCCTTGATCCCTGCTGGATCGCAACACGACGCCGGGGCGCAGAGGTTTTACACTGCGCGGATGCTCAAGATCGATACCCACGCACACATCCTGCCCCGCGACTGGCCGAATCTCGCGGCCAAGTACGGCGACGACCGCTTTCCGGTAATGACGCATACCGACGGGCGCCACCGCATCTACAAGGACAGCCGCTTCTTCCGCGAAGTGTGGGATTCGGCGTTCGACCCGCAGACACGCATCGACGACTACGCCCGCTTCGGCGTCGACGTGCAGGTGATCTCCACCGTACCGGTGCTGTTCTCGTACTGGGCGCCGGGCCACCAGGCGCTGGAGCTGCACCGCCATCTGAACAACCACATGGCCGGCATCTGCCGCGACTATCCACGCCATTACGCCGGTATCGGCACCGTGCCGCTGCAGGCGCCTGAACTGGCGATCCGCGAACTGGAGCGCTGCATCGACGAGCTCGGCCTGCAGGGCGTACAGGTCGGCTCGCATTGCGGCGAGTGGAACCTGGATGCGCCGGAACTGTTCCCGTTCTTCGAGGCGGCCGCCGATCTCGGTGCCGCGGTGCTGGTGCATCCCTGGGACATGATGGGCGCGTCGACGATGCCGAAGTACTGGATGCCGTGGCTGGTCGGCATGCCGGCCGAGCAGGCACGCGCGGCCTGCTGCCTCGCCTTCGGCGGCGTGCTGGAGCGGCTGCCGAAGCTGCGCGTGATGCTGGCGCACGGCGGCGGCAGCTTCCCGTCGACGATCGGCCGCATCGAGCACGGTTTCAAGATGCGCCCGGACCTGGTCGCCACCGACAATCCGCGCAACCCGCGCGAATACCTCAAGCGCTTCTATTTCGACTCCTGCGTGCACGACGATCTGGCGTTGCGCTATCTGCTGGATGTGACGGGCGTCGAGCAGGTGATGCTTGGCACCGACTATCCTTTCCCGCTGGGCGAGCAGGAACCCGGCAGTGGCATCGAAGCGCTGGGCCTGGACGACACCGACCGCGCCCGACTGTTTCACGGCACCGCACTCGAATGGCTGGGCCTGCCAAAACACCGGTTTGTCCCCGACAACACTTTCCTGGAGTCAGCATGAGTTTCTTGCGCCGCACCTCTACCGTCGCCCTTGCCTTGGCCAGCACCATACTGCTCGCCGGTCGCCTCCACGCCACCGATGTCAGCATGGCCGACGGCAGCGTCACCTTCAGCACGCCGGACAGCTGGCAGGACATCATGGAAACCCAGGGCGACCCGGAAACGCGCGTGTTCCAGGTGCCTGATCCGTCGCCCACCGGCAAGACCAGCCTGGCACGCATTACGGTGACCGTGACCCAGGCCGCCGACGTCAATGGCTTCAACCAGTACAAGAGCAATGCCACCGCGAAAGCCATGTCGCTGCCCGGCTACAAGGCTGCCGCCGTCCCTCCGCAGCCGAACAGCAACTTCTACACCGCGCAGGAAAACGGCGCCGAGTTCAGCTACGTCGAGCATTACTGGTTCAAGAACGGCCATGCCATCCAGCTGCGCTGCGTGCGCCCTTCGCAGAGCCAGGCCGGTGTCAGCTGGAAGAACGAATTCGACAAGGGCTGCGACGCCGTCGCGGCGCGACTGAAGTAAATCGGCCACAGGCGCCTTTCCGCGACTCCCGGGAGGCGCCACTCCTCGCCAGTTCAGCCTCTCTTGCCCCTCCCCTGCTCGCAGGCGGAGCGGCCGCCTTCCATGGACTGATATGCCCACCCATTTTGAAGCCAACCTCGACTGGGCCCGCGCCCAGGACGCCACCGATCCACTGCGCGCATTCCGCGACGAGTTCCTGATCCCGCCGCATGAAGGGCGCGACAGCGTGTACTTCTGCGGCAACTCGCTGGGCCTGCAGCCGCGCGCGGTGCGCGAGGCGATCAGCGCCGAGCTGGACTACTGGGGCGAGCTGGCGGTGGAAGGCCACTTCAAGGGGCGCCTGCCATGGATGGATTACCACGAATTCGTGCGCGACGACCTTGCCGCCGTGGTCGGCGCGCGGCCGTCCGAAGTGGTGGCGATGAATACGCTGGGCGTGAACCTGCACCTGATGATGGTGAGTTTCTACCGCCCCACGCCCGAGCGGCACGCGATCCTGATCGAGGCCGGCGCCTTCCCCACCGACCGCTACGCGGTGGAATCGCAGATCCGCTTCCACGGTTTCAGCCCCGCACTCTCGCTGATCGAACTGCACGGCGACGAGCCGAACGGCACCCTCTCGCTGGCGGCGATCGCACGCGCGCTGGCCGAACACGGTTCGCGCATCGCGCTGGTGATGCTGCCCGGCGTGCAATACCGCACCGGCCAGGCGCTCGACCTCAAGGCGATCACCGAACTCGCGCACCAGCATGGCTGCGCGGTGGGCTTCGACCTCGCCCACGCCGTCGGCAACCTGCCGCTGCAACTGCACGACAGCGGTGCGGATTTCGCGATCTGGTGCAGCTACAAATACCTCAACAGCGGCCCCGGCGCGGTCGGCGGCGCCTTCGTGCACGAGCGCCATGCACGCAGCCACTTGCCACGCTTCGCTGGCTGGTGGGGCCACGACAAGACCACCCGCTTCCAGATGGGCCCCGAATTCGTGCCGACCGCAGGTGCCGATGGCTGGCAGCTGTCCAACCCGCCGATCCTCGCGCTGGCGCCGCTGCGCGTTTCGCTGCAGATCTTCCGCCGCGCCGGCATGGCAGCGCTGCGCGCGAAGTCATTGCAGCTCACCGGATATCTGGAGTGGTTGGTGCAGACGCAGCTTGCGGATCTGCTGCAAGTGGTGACACCCGCCGATCCCGAACGTCGGGGCGCACAACTGTCGATCCGGGTGGTCGGCGGCCGCGAACGTGGCCGTGCACTGTTCGAGTACCTGATGGCGCACGGCATCATCGGCGACTGGCGCGAACCCGACGTCATCCGCATCTCGCCCACGCCGCTGTACAACCGCCATGTGGACTGCCTGGCGTTTGCCGAAGCGGTGCGTCACTGGCACGACAACCGATAAGGGATCACCAGATTTCGCTCACCCGCGTACGCGCGGCAACTATCGCATGCTCGATACGCCACCCGACGAACCTGTCGTGCAGATCCAGCGCGTCGAACATGAGAGTCGAATTCACCCCGACATTGAAACTGACGATATCCCCGCCGAAGTGGCGCGCCTGGAAGCATTGGGGGCCCGCGTGGCGGATCGTCTGGAGCGCTGGTTTGTGATGCAGCCCACGACCGGGCAGAGGTTTTGCGTCCTACGCGTACAACGTCCCGGCTTCCCGAAGAACGCGAATCGATGGGATTGAGTGATTGCACCGGCAAGTGCAGTCGCACCCAACGACTATTCAGGCATCCGCCACGCCCTGCGGATGCCGCACCTGCCCTTCTCCATGCACGACAAAGCGCTCCACCGTGAGCGATTCCGCACCCATCGGGCCGTAGGCGTGCAGGCGGGTGGTGGATATCCCGATCTCGGCGCCGAGGCCCAGCTCGCCGCCATCGCTGAAGCGCGACGAGGCGTTGACCATCACCACGGCCGAGCGGATCGCCTGCACGAAGCGTTTCGCGGCGGCCTCGTCGGCGGTGGCGATGACTTCGGTGTGGTCGGAGCCGTGGCGGTGGATGTGCGCGATGGCTGCATCGAGGTCGTCGACCACACGCACGGCGAGGATGAGGTCCAGGAATTCGGCGGCGTAGTCGTCGTCGCTGGCTGCATGCATGTCGGGTACCAGCGCGCAGCTGCGCTCGTCGCCACGCAACTCGACGCCGCGCTCGCGCAAGGCCCGTGCCGCCTGCGGCAGGAATGCATCGGCGATATCCCGATGCACCAGCAGGGTCTCCAACGCATTGCACACGCCGGGGCGTGTGGTCTTGCCGTCGATCAGCAAGTTCAGCGCCAGCGCCAGATCAGCGGCGCGATCCACATAGAGGTGACAGACACCCTTGTAGTGCTTGATCACCGGCACGCGCGCATGCTCGGCGACGAAGCGGATCAGGCCTTCGCCGCCACGCGGGATGGCGAGGTCAACGATATCCCTTAGCTGCAGCAGCTCGACCATCGTCTCGCGGCGCAGATCCTCGACCAGGGTCAGCGCGGCGGCAGGCACGCCGTGCGCTTGCAGTGCCGACTTCAACGCCGCCGCAATCGCCGTGTTGGAGTGGATCGCCTCAGAGCCTCCGCGCAGGATCACGCCGTTGCCGGCCATCAGGCACAACGCGGCAGCGTCGGCGGTGACGTTGGGGCGTGCCTCGTAGATCATCGCGATCACGCCGAGCGGAATCCGCACGCGTTCGATCGACAAGCCATTCGGTCGCGTCTCGCGGCGCGTCACTACACCGACCGGATCAGGCAGCTCGACCACCTCGCGCAATGCGTTCGCGATGCCCGCCACGCGTGTCTCGTCCAGCCGCAGGCGATCGAGCATCGCGCCCTGCACGCCTTTCGCCGCAGCCTCTTGCATGTCGCACGCGTTTGCATCCAGCACCGCAGCGGCCTGGGTTTCCAGTGCTGCTGCCATGTCGCGCAGAAGCGCGCGCTTGGCGGTGCTGTCGAGCGCGGCGACGACCTGTGCGGCGTCACGGCAGGCCAGCGCCAGTTCGCGGATCGTGCTCATGCGGTGAGCTCCTTGCCGGGCATGACGATCTCGCCCACGGTGACGAGATCGTCACGATGCACCACTTCGGCGCCGTAGCTGTAGCCAAGCACGCCGTCGATCTCACGGCTATGCCGCCCGGCCAGCCGGCGCACCTCGGCGGCGCCGTACTGGCTGAGACCGCGCGCGAGGGGTCGCTCGCCCGTATCGACAATCTCCACCAGATCGCCGCGGTGAAATTCGCCCTCCGCACCAAGCACGCCGCCCGGCAGCAGCGAGACACGCCCGCCGGCCAGCGCATCGGCAGCGCCCGCATCGATGCGGATGCGCCCCGGCGCGGCCGGCGCATGCCGCAACCAGTATTTGCGGGCCTGCATGCGTGTGCCGGCGGCGGCGAACAGCGTGCCGTGCAACCGGTCATGCTGCAGCGCCTGCACGGTCGCCGCGTCACGGCCGCTGAACAGTGCGGTGGCAATGCCCGCGGCGGCGGCCTTCGCCGCTGCCTCCAGCTTGGTGCGCATGCCACCGGTACCCGCCGCGCTGCCGCTGCCGCCGGCCATCGCCAGGATCGCCGGCGTCAACGCGGGTACATGCGTGATCGCCGTGGCTGCCGGATCGCGGCGCGGATCGGCGCTGTACAGCGCATCGACATCGGACGCGATCAGCAACAGGTCGGCATCGACCAGTGCGGCGACGATCGCCGCGAGATTGTCGTTGTCGCCCAGCTTCAGCTCGTCCACCGCCACGGTGTCGTTCTCGTTCACCACCGGCAGCACGTCGAGTACCAATAACTCGCGCAGCGTGGCGCGGGCGTTGAGGTAGCGCCGGCGGCTGCGCAGATCGTCGTGGGTCAGCAGCACCTGTGCCACCGGACGCGCGGACAGCGACTGCCAAAGCGCAATCATCGGCGCCTGGCCCAGCGCAGCCAGCGCCTGGCGTGCCGCGAGGCCAGCCCCATCAGCTGCATGCTGACGCAGCAGCACACGCCCGGCAGCCACGGCACCGGAAGACACCAGCACCACTTGCCGGCCGGCTGCATGACTGGCGGCAATGAAGCCGGCAAGCTTTTCGGCGTAGCGTGGCGTGAGGCCGCCACCATCGGCGGCGAGCAGGTTGCTGCCCACCTTCAGCACGGCACGACGCCAGCGCGGCAACGCCTGTTCGGGCAAGCCCACATGCAAACTCATGCCATATCCCCTCAATTATTACGCCCTGAGACAACGCCCTGCGTGCATCCATGGCGTCAGCGCCCCGATTAGCACGCGCCCGCGATGGCCGATCATGGATCCGCCAGAGCCTTGTCGATTGCACGTTGCGCCAGCGGCGACATCACGGCATAGCCCTGCGGATTGGGGTGTATGCCATCGACCGAGAAATCCTTTTTCAGCATGTCATGCGGGCCTAGCAGCGCATCGTAATAATCGAGATAAATGAAGTGCTGGCGACGGGCATAGGCCTTGATCCATGCATTCAGCGCGCGGATCTTTTGCGGCGGTCGGCCCGCCGTCAGAGGGAAATAGACGTCATTGACCGGCGTGATCGATGCCAGCACGACCTTGATGCCATTGACGCGTGCGAGCTCCGCCATGGATGTGAGGTTGTCCTCGATCATCTGCAGGGAATACGGCCCCTTGTTGTCCGCAATATCGTTGGTACCGGCAAGAATCACGACTACGCGAGGCTTCAACGCAATGACGTCGGCACGAAACCGGACCAGCATCTGCCCGGTGGTCTGTCCACTGATGCCGCGATTGATGTAGCGCTTTCCTGGAAAGAAATCCCGGCCACGCCAGATGTCGGTGATTGAATCACCCATGAAGACGACACGCTTGTCGCCCTTCCCGGGTGGCGAAAATGCCGCGTTTTCGTCACGGTATCTTTCCAGTTGCGGCCAGTCAGCCAACAACTTGTCTTTCTGCGCAGCGCTCAACACGAAAGGGTTCGAGGCAGGCTGAGCCGGTACCGCAGCCCGTGCCAAAGCCATGCTGGCAAACAGCAGGACCACGCATATCCATAAGTTTCTTTTCATGTGCCGGCAACCTGATGGCGAAAGATATTCGAATGCATCATGCGTGGTGAACTGCGGGCGGCCTTGATCGCCTCGATGGCGCTGACGGTTACTTCAGCAAAAAGGACCAGTCGCCATCCCGGATACCGGAAAATGAACATGACATTCAATCGACCGCGGGAGGCAGGCTCGCCGGCGAGACTGGAGTATTCGCCATGCCGAGCCGCCCTGCATCACCGCGACCGAGATGGCGTTTAAGTGTCATGGCCGGCGCCTCGACAAAATGCCATGACACCACGGCAAGCCCCAGCGTACAGACTGCCGAAGCCGACACAGCCGCCCAGTATGAATGGTCAATTCCCAGGATCGAAATGAGAAACTGCTGGACCATGAAGGCATAAATATAGATCCCGTACGAAAAGTCACCATAACGGCCAAAATCCCGCAACACCGGCGTCGAAGACGTACCAAACCAGATCACCAGGAACGGCAATAATGCGTAGATGGCGGCATATCCATGGTGCGCGGCGGCAAGCAGCACCGCCAGCCCGCTTAACAAGCCGGCCAACAGCAACCGGTATCTATGCCATTCCTCACGAAAGCTGTTCATCAACACTCCGTAACAGAAATAGCTGCCGTATTCGCAACCGAAATCGGGCCTCAGAAATGCCGCCCGCGGATTGTGCTGCACGTCAAAGATGCCGTAGATGTAAATCGCGTAAAGCACAACTCCAAGCAACAATGCAAAGCGCATCTTTTTATGGAGCAGACCGAAAATTCCGGCCACCAGCAAAACACCATACCAGCGAACTTCAATGGGAATGGTCCATAACGACCCGTTCACGACAGACACGGGATTATGCTCAAACACACCCGGCAAGACATACTTGATATTCAAGTACAGTTGCGTCAAATAACCCCATGTTGCAGGTGAACCGAAATAACCAGGCAACGACAGGGAAGTGACGGCCGGCCCGATGACAAATGCCGCCACAAACGTCACCACGGCCAACCCTGGCCAGATGCGTAAAAAGCGCTTGCTGGCAAAACGCAATACGTGGGGATCACGGACCCAGCTTTGTGCCACCAGATAGCCGCTTATCGAAAAGAATATCAGCACGCCCAACGTGCCCAGCGTGATCAATCCGAAAGGCGACGGCTCCGGACGCAGGCACACTGCAAATTGATGCCCGCACAGCACTACGCCAGCCGCCAGCAGGCGCACAAAGTCGAAATTGTTCGATCGAGATGGCTGCATCATTTGATTATGTCCGTCCGCCGCCCACCGGGCAAAGCGCGGAAGCGGCATCACTTGCCGCCTGACACAAGCGAACTACCGATCGCCCGATGCATTCATCAGCCACGCTCACAGTCACTGCTGATGACACCGCGATCGAACGGATCTTCACCGCAGCTCGTCACGGCATCCATGCGGGCCTCTGCATGAGCGTGCATCCAACCACCCGTTGCCAGCCGACATGTCGTGCCATCCAGTTCCAACATCGCCCACCCCCTCATGATCAGGAACTTGCTTCATGGTCGCAGCGATGTCTTGCCACGACGCGAGTACCGTAAAGTCGTTGCGCGAATCAACTTTGACGTGCAGACATCTCTTCCAGCCGCGCGGCAAGTTCATCCAGCCGCAGATCATGACCCGACCCGGGTGACAAGCGCGCGGAGAGGCTGCTCTCCGGCGTACGTCCCTGCCCTGCCGAACTCGCGGTTTCAGCGGCCGCGCGATAAGCATCGCGAAACGGGACGCCGGCGACGGCCTGTTCGATCGCCACATCGGTGGCATACATCGCCGGCTCGATCGCCGCACGCATGGCATCCTCGTTCCATTGCATGCGCGCCAGCAGATCAGGCACCAGTTCCAGTGCAGCCAGACCATGACGGCAACCATGGAACAGCGAGCCCTTGGAGAACTGCAGGTCGCGCTGGTAACCGGACGGCAGCGACAGCAGCTGTTCGATCTCGGTGCGCGCGGCGGCGACACTGGCGTAGCTGGCGCGCAGCAGTTCCACCACGTCGGGATTGCGCTTGTTCGGCATGATCGAGCTGCCGGTGGTGTACTCCGATGGAAGCTTCACGAAGTTGAACTCGGCGGTGGTGAACAGCGACAGATCCCACGCCAGCCGGCGCAGGTCGAGCAGTGCGCTGGCGATCGCCTCCAGCACCGCCATCTCGAACTTGCCGCGCGAGAGCTGCGCGTAGATCGGCGAGACCTGCATGCGCGCGAAGCCCAGCGCCTGCGTGGTGTGCCCGCGGTCCAGCTTGAGATTCACGCCATAGCCGGCAGCGGTGCCGAGCGGGTTCGCATCGATCCACGTCGAGGTCTGTTGCGCGCGCAGCGCGTTGTCGATGAAGCCTTCGGCGAAACCGGCAAACCACATCGCGGTGGACGACACCACGGCGCGCTGCAGGTGGGTGTAGCCCGGCAACGGCAGCGCCGGCTGCGCCGCGCGGTCGAGACAGACCTGCGCGATCGCGCGGCAATGCGCCTGCAGTGCGGCCAGTTGATCCTTCAGCCACAGTCGGGTGGCCACCAGGATCTGGTCGTTGCGGCTGCGTCCGGTATGCACGCGGCGACCCGCGTCACCCAGTCGCTCGGTCAACCGTGCCTCGATCGCCGAATGGCCGTCCTCGTAGCGCTCGTCCAGCACGAAGCTGCCGGCGCGGAAATCCGTCGCCAGCACATCCAGCTCGCGCTTCAAGGCCACTGCTTCGTCGGCACTGACCACACCGATATTCGCCAGCCCTTCCACATGCGCCTTGCTGGCGGTGATGTCATGCAGGAAGAACTCGCGATCCAGCAGCACGTCGTCACCGGCGAGGAATTTCATGATCTTGGCGTCGATCCGGATGCCATCTTTTTGCCAGAGAGGTTGGGTCATGGGAGTCGAGGAGTGAGGAGTGAGGAGTGAGAGAGACCAAGAGCAAGGGTTTGCGGGGAGGGCGGGGAGTGCAAGCTTTCTCTCACTCCTCTTCCCTCACTCCTGCCCCACCGGGATAGCCGTGTATTCGTCGACGCCGATCGCACGATTGATGTTCTGCATGGCCTGGGTGGCTGCACCCTTAAGCAGGTTGTCCAGCGTCGCCACGATCACCACGCGCTTGCCATCGGTCGACAGGGAAAAGCCACCAATCTCGGCATGATGGCGATGGGCGATGCGGCTGACCCATGGTGCCTCGTCCGTTACCGCCACCAGCTTCTCGTGGTCATAGGCTGCATGAAAACGCGCCAGCACGTCCTCGCGCTTCAACGGCCGGGTGAGATACAGATTGGTGGTGACCGTGAGTCCGCGAAAATGCGGTGCGACATGCGGCATGAACTCCACCGGCACGCCAAGCCGGAACGAGGCTTCCTTCTCATGCATGTGGCCGGTCAGCGCGTACGGCATCAGGTTGTCGCGCAGCTTGTCCGGGTCGTTCTTGTCCGACGGCGTGGTACCGGCACCGGAGTAGCCGGACACACCGAAGCACACCGGCGGCGCCGCAAGCAGATCCTTCAGCGGCGCGATCGACAACTGCATCGCGGTGGCATAGCAACCGGGATTGCTGATGCGCTTCTCACCGCGCCACTTGTCGCGCGTCAACTCAGGCAGGCCGTAATACCAGTGCGCGTCGAAGCGGTAATCGGCGGAGAGATCCACGATCAGCGGATCGACACCCGCCGCATCGAACGCCGCCACGCAGACCTCGGCCTTGCCGTTGGGCAACGCCAGCACCACCACGTCCGCTCCCAGCTTCGGCAGGTCCTCGTGCGCCGGTGCGCTGTAACACAACTCGCCGCGGTATTCGGACACGTGCGCGTCGACGCGCTGACCGTCCAGCTCGCGCGAGGAGACGAAGGCCAGTTCCAGCACCGGATGCGCCGCAATCAAGCGGATCAGCTCCGCGCCGGTATGTCCTCGTGCGCCGACGATGCCGATGCGTTTCCTGTTCGTGCTCATGCTTCAGTCCGTCAAGGTCGGTTGTCGCTGTGCGCAATGCGTCACGCAGCGGGCGATGGTGTCGAAGTCGTGGATGCCGTACCAGAACACCTTCCAGTGCGGTTGCTTCAGGCAACCATCGGACTCGGCGTAATAGAAAGGATTGACCGGGTTGCCGTGACGCGAACGCCAGAACAGCTGCGGATTCTCCTCGCGCATCACCTGCCATACGGCGCGTCCGAGGCCTTCGCCCTGCGCGTCGTCAAGCACGGCGAACTTGTCCAGATACGGCAAGCCATCTTCTTCGGTGAGGATCATCGCGGTGCGATAGTTCTCGCTCACGTAGACGCGCAGTGGCCGGGTGCGTTCGAAATAGTCCGGCACCAGGGTGCGCCCGAAACTCGATTCGATCAGTGTACGCATCCGCTCCAGGTCGATACCTTTCCACGAGTCGAACGTCAGCACTTTCTCGCCGCGCCGCACCAGCGTGCCCGAGCCCTTGTGGGTGAACAGTTCCTTGGCCAGTTCCGCCGGCCGGGTGATCGACACCGACGAGGTCAGCGGCAGGTCGGCCAGCAGGTCGGCGATCTGTTCCAGCTTCAAACGCATGCCGCCGTTGATCCACGGCTGCGCCATCAGATGCGCGTACTCGGTGGACAAGTTGATCGAGTCGATCAGCTTGCCCCGCTCGTCGAGCAGGCCGCCGGTGCCGGTGAGGAACACGATCTTGTACGGCTGCAGCACGCGCACCAGCTCGTTGGCGGCGAAGTCGGCGTTGATGTTGAGGATCTGCCCTTCGTCGGTCTCGCCGAGGCTGGCGATCACCGGAATGGAACCAGCACGCAGGCTGGCCTCGATCGGCGCCAGGTTGATGCTGTCCACCTTGCCGACCAGACCGTAGGTATCGCGATCGAGATAGCTGGCCATGAACACGCCCGTCGCCACCGAAGTGGCACGCGTGTCCATCGACTGCAGTGCCTCGACCAGCTTCAGGTTCTGCTGCTGGAACACGCGTCGCACGATG
Organism: Rhodanobacter sp. B04; assembly: GCF_002001125.1. Lineage (GTDB taxonomy): Bacteria > Pseudomonadota > Gammaproteobacteria > Xanthomonadales > Rhodanobacteraceae > Rhodanobacter. The sequence continues at coordinate 282,682 of NZ_MUNV01000007.1, forward strand.
CCCAGCGCCTTCGGCGAGGTGACGCGCAGGCCGGCCAGGGTCTGCTTTTCGATGCCGGCCGCCGACAGCTCCTCGTCCAGCTGCGGGCCGGCGCCATGCAGCACGATCGGGGTGAGCCCGACCTGCTGCAGGAAGGTCAGCGACGAAGCGAGATCGGCCAGCTCGTCGCGCAACACCGCGCCGCCCACCTTCACCACGGCGAAGCGCTTGGCGTCGACTTCGGAGAAGCGCCTGAGGTACTGCTGGATTTCCTTCGCGCTGCCCATGCTCGAAAGCAGGCGCACGATGGTCTTGCGGGTGTGCTTATGCGTTTCCACTGTTGATGATCCGATAAATAGATTCTGCGTACTGCTGCAATTGATCGAGCGCGACCCACTCGTCGGCGCTATGTGCCTGGGCGATGTCGCCGGGGCCGTAGACGAAGGCGGTATAGCCGGCGGCCGAGAACAGCGCGGCCTCGGTCCAGAAGTCCACCGCGTTGCCGATCGGCAGCTCCAGTTCGTCGGCGATGTCGCGGGCGGCCAGTCGGCGCTCCTCGGCCCGCGCGGTATCGCCGGCCGGCAGGGATGCGCCACGGAACGTCTCGGTGAACTCGACCGGCGCGGGCTCCACCAATGTGGAGAACCGCCGCAACAACTGGTCCGGATCCATCGTCGGCAGCGGGCGGAAGCCGAAGCGCACTTCCGCTGTCGGCGCGATCATGTTCGCCTTGATGCCGCCTTCGATGCGGCCGATGTTGAAGCGCAACCCGGTGAGTCCGCCGAAGCGCTCATGCGATTGCGCGGTGACGAAATCCAGCGCCGCATCGCCCCAGCGCACGGTCTGGTGCAAGGCGCTGTCGCTGGGCTTCTGCTCGCCCGAGGCGTGGCCGGCGTGGCCGGCGAAACGCATCAGCACCGACTGGATGCCGCGATGCGCCAACACCGCTTCGGCCCTGGTCGGCTCGGCCACGATCACCGCCTGGTAGTCGTGCGATTCGCTGAGGAAACCGGCGATGCAGCGAGGATCGTTCGCCTCCTCGTCGGTGGACAGCAGCAACGCCAGCGGACCGTCGGTGGCATTCGCCACCGCCAGCAACGCGGCCGCCGCACCTTTGATGTCGCAGGCACCGAGGCCGATCGCACGATCCGCAGTGACCCGCAGTTCGTGCGGGCTCGCGCTCCAGTGCGGCGAATCGGGTACCGTGTCCATATGCACGTTGAACAGGTATTTCGGCTGGCCGCGCACCGCATGCAGGGTCACCGCACCGGCGCCATAGTCGGTCAGCTTGACGTCGAAGCCGGGCAATTGCGCACGCAGATAATCGAAGATGCCGTCGGTACCGATCGCACGCGGCGGGTTGCGCGTGTCGAAACCGACCAGCGCCTTCAGATGCTCCAGCGTGGCATCGAGCAGCGCGCTCATCCGCGGTTGACCTCGGCCCACAGCGTGCTGCTCATGCCGAACAGCTTGATGAAGCCCTCGGCCTCCTCCACGCCCCAGTCGGCCGACTGCGCGTAGGTGGCGCCCTTGGCATTGAGGATGTGCTTGGACTCGATCGCGACGGCGTTGACGACGCCACCGTTGGTTTCCAGCGTGACTTCGCCGTTGACGGTGGCCTGGCTGGAGGCCAGGAAAGCTTCCAGGTCGGTCTTCAGCGGATCGTGGAAGAAGCCCTCGTACACGATTTCCACCCACTTGCGCGCCACCTCGGGCTTGAAGCGGTTCTGCTGCTTGGACAGCACCGCCTCTTCCAGCGCGCGATGCGCGGCGAGCAGTGCAGTCAGGCCGGGCGCCTCGAAGATGATGCGGCCCTTCAGGCCGATCGTGGTGTCACCGGTGTAGATGCCGCGGCCGACGCCGTACTGGGCGAACAAGCCATTCAACTTGGCCAGCATGAGGTGACCGGCGATCTTCTCGCCATCCAGCGTCACCGCCTCGCCCTTGGCGAAGCCGATCTTCACACGCAGCGGTTTGGACGGCCATTCGGCGCGCGGCTTGCACCAGCCCACCGCGCCCTCGCCCGGCGCCTGCCAGCGGTCGATCTCGCCACCGGACATGGTCAGGCCGAGCAGGTTCTCGTTGATCGTGTAGGCCTGCTGCTTGGCACGCACGCCGAAGCCACGCTCTTCGAGATATTTCTGCTCATAGGCGCGCGTCTGGGTATGCTCTTTCTGGATCTCGCGGATCGGCGCCACGATCTCGAAGTCGCCGAGCGCCTTCACCGTGAGGTCGAAGCGCACCTGGTCGTTGCCCATGCCGGTGCAGCCGTGCGCGATCGCCTTGGTACCCAGCTCGGCGGCGCGCTTCAGCGCAGCCTCGACGATCAGGTAGCGATCGGAGACCAGCAGCGGATACTGGCCCTGGTAGCCCTCGCCCGCCCGCACGAAGGGTTTCACGAAACCCTCCCAGATCGCCGGACCGCCATCCACGGTGACATGCGAAGCGACGCCCAGCTCAGCCGCGCGCTGCTCGATGAACGCACGCTCCTGTGCATCGACACCGCCGGTGTCAGCAAACACGGTATGCACGGCCCAGCCGCGCTCCTGCAGGTAAGGCACGCAGAAACTGGTGTCGAGGCCACCGGAAAACGCGAGAACGATGTCTTTGCTCATGGCTTGCAGATCCTGAAATGAAAACGGTCAGACGGATTCAACGACGATGCGCGGCTCGCAGCGCACCGGAAAATTCACGGAATTGGCGATGAAGCAGGCGTGGTGCGCATCGTCGTGCGCAGCAGCAGCCTTGGCCGGGTCGCTGCCGGCACGGATGGTTACCGTGGGATGCAGCACCACGTCGACGAAGCGGCCGCCATTGCCTTCGGTCGCCATGGTGCCTTCGGCGGCGTCGCTGTAAGCAGTCACCACCACACCCGCCACCGTGGCCATGTGCAGGTACGACAGCATGTGGCAGGTGGACAGCGCGGTGACCAGCATGTCTTCGGGATTGTGCCTGGTGGCGTCACCGCGGAACGTGGGATCGGACGAGCCGGCCAGGGTCGGCTTGCCCGCGATACAGATCGAGTGGTCACGGCTGTAATTGCGATAGCCGTCCGTGCCGCTGCCGAGGTTGCCGGTCCACTCCACGTCCACGCGATAGTGGTGCTGATGTCCGCTGCTCACGATCGAGATTCCTCTTGTTGGGCCATCAGGTCGGCCAGTTCCGCGTCGCCATCGCCATCGCATTGCCGCAGACCTTGGACCACGCCGAGGCGATTGGCCTCGGGATGGTTCTGGCTCAGCTTGAACTTGCCCTCGATGCGCTCGATCGTGATCTCCAGGCCGACGATGCCGTGCAGCGACTTCTCGATGTGATCGGCCGGTGCGTCCGACACCTTCCACGGCGCGGGCAGCCCTGCTTCATGCCGATCGGTCAACGTCTCCAGCAACTTGCGCAGCCAGACCGCATCCTCGACCACGCGCAGCCGGCCATGCACATGCACCACCGCGTAGTTCCAGGTCGGCACTTCGCGGCCGGTCTCGTGTTTGCTCGGATACCAGTTCGGGCTGATATAGCCGTCCGGTCCGCGGAAGATCAGCAGTACCTCGGCACCGTCCGCGTGCCGCAGTTCGTTGCCGCGCGCGACATGCCCATGCAGCAGGTTTTCGCCCACCAGCTCGAACGGCAGGTGATTGGCCACCAGTCCGGCATCGCCGTGGGTCACCACGGTCGCGAACGGAAAGTCATGGATCAACCCGTGCAGGGCTTCGATCCGCGATTCCTTGAAGTAGCTGGGTGTGTACATGGAGCTTCCCAAAGAATCTCAGCGACCTGCCATCAACGAAGCCATCACCGCCTTCTGCACGTGCAGGCGGTTCTCGGCCTCGTCGATGGCGATGCAGGCGGGCGAATCCATCACCGCGTCGGTGGCCTTGATGTTCCGGCGCAGCGGCAGGCAATGGCTGAACAGGCCGTGGTTGGTCAAGGCCATCTTCGCCTCGTCGACGATGAAGTGCTTGTGCGCCTCGCGGATCGGCTTCTCCTGCTCCCAGCTGCCGAAGAACGGCAGCGCGCCCCAGCTCTTGGCGTAGACCACGTCGGCGCCGGCATAGGCTTCCTCGATGTTGTGGCTGACCTTGAGCGAGCCGCCGTTCTCCCTCGCGTTCTGCTCGCCGAACGCCATGTAGCGCTCGTCCAGCACATAGTCCGGCGTCGGGCACAGCAGGGTCACGTCCATGCCCATCTTGGTCGCGATCAGCAGCGCCGAGTTCGCCACCGCGGTGTTCAGCGGTTTCGGATGGTAGGTCCAGGTCAGCACGTACTTCTTGTTCTGCAGGCTGCCCAGGTGCTCCTTCATCGCCAGCGCGTGGGCCAGCTCCTGGCAGGGATGGGTGATCGTCTCCATGTTGATCACCGGCACCGTGGCGTACTGCGCGAACGCCTTGATCACCTTGTCCTGGCGATCCACCGCCCAGTCCTGGAACTTCGGGAACGCACGCACCGCGATCAGGTCGACGTAGCGCGACAGTACGCGCGCGACTTCGGCGATGTGTTCCTCGGTATCGCCGTCCATCACGCTGCCCACCTCGAACTCGATCGGCCACGCATCCTTGCCCGGCGCCAGCACGATCGCATGGCCGCCCAGGTGGAACGCGCCCAGCTCGAAGCTGGTGCGCGTGCGCATCGACGGATTGAAGAACATCAGCGCGACGGATTTGCCGGCCAGCTGCTGCCCGCGCGGCGAGCGCTTGAACGCGGCGGCCTGCTCCAGCAGCGCATCGATCTCGGCACGGCTGTAGTCCTGGGTGGTGAGGAAGTGGCGAATGGTCATCGATCGTTTCCCTGCGGCTCCCGCCGCGTGAAGTCAAAATCCCAAAACAAGAACCTGGCACAGGGCCGGCAGCCTTTGATCAAAACAAAAAAACCCGGCACAGGGCCGGGTTTTATCGTCGATACACATGAAACGCGTGCGACAGCCTACCCGGCCGAATGTCGATACAACGGTCGGCGCGCACGCGACGTCATGCCAGCAGCCGCGCGGGCGCTGGTGAGTACGGTGGCGGTATAGACGGCTGCGGACATGCAGATTCCAGACGGTTGCCGTGCATGATGGCGACAATTTCGCTGCCATGCAACAAAAAATTTGCCGGTCGAACGATATCGCCGCCCGAAGGCGGCGACAGTACAGGCGGTTGGAGCCAAGGATCAGTCCGCCGGCTCGACACTCACGCGCACGCGCAGGCGCTCGCCCGGATCGTAGTTCAGGCGCGACATGTATACCTCGCCGCGATAGCGGTATTCCACGTCGTAGCCGATGATCCGACGCTGCTCGGTGACCGTGTTGACCTGGTTACACGTCGTCTGGGTGGTCTGGTAGTTGCCACCCTTGTTCGACACGCTGTTGCCTACGGCGCCACCGACCACCGCACCACCCACGGTCGCCGCCGTGCGGCCATCGCCCTTGCCGATCGTGTGCCCCAGCACGCCGCCGATCACGGCACCGAGCACGGTACTGGCGGCGCTGTTGCCGGGGTCGTGCTGCACAACCTGCTGGTCGTAGCACTGCTGCTGCGGCACATTCGTGCGCGTCACGCCCTGCACCGGATCCGCACGCAGCACGTCAGCCCAGCCATAGTGGGCATTGTCGTCACCGCCATTGGGCGGAGTGCGCGCATCCTGCGCATAAGCACCGGAGGCCACCAGGGCCAGGACCAGCGCGGAGAGCCATAACTTGGTCATTGCGACCTCCCATCAAAAGCAACAAGCGTGCTGTGCACGTACTGACTGCATTCCAGCAAATTCACGCTGAATACAGGCTTAGAATTAACCTTTCGCAACCATCCTGCTTACACCTTGTTAATATGCCGGGGCGATCGCGCCATGCCCGGCGCGGCCCACGCTGCGGATTTCCCCCTACATGCCGATTTCGCTCTACAACAGCCTGACTCGTCGCACCGAGATATTCGAACCGCTCGATCCGCAACGCGTGACGATGTACCTGTGTGGCCCTACGGTCTACAACTACGTGCATATCGGCAACGCGCGCGGCCCGGTGGTGTTCGACGTGCTGACCCGGCTGCTGCGCCGGCATTACCCGCGCGTGGTCTATGCACGCAACATCACGGATGTCGACGACAAGATCAACGCCGCTGCCCAGGCCCAGGGTGTCGAGATCAGTACGATCACCGGCAAGTTTGCCCAAGCCTATCGTGAAGACATGGCAGGCCTGGGCATTGCGCCACCGGATATCGAGCCCCACGCCACCGCGCATATCGGCCAGATCGTCTCGATGATCGAGGAGCTGATCGCCGGCGGCCATGCCTATGCCGCGGAAGGCCATGTGCTGTTCGACGTCAGCTCCTACCCGGCCTACGGCGCGCTCTCCGGCCGCGATACCGAGGAACTGATCGCCGGCGCCCGCGTCGAGGTCGCCCCGTACAAGAAGAATCCCGCCGATTTCGTGCTGTGGAAACCCTCCACGCCGGAGCTGCCTGGCTGGAACAGCCCGTGGGGCATCGGCCGTCCTGGCTGGCATATCGAATGCTCGGCCATGAGCGCGGCACATCTTGGCGAAACCATCGACATCCATGCCGGCGGCGTCGACCTGCTGTTTCCGCATCACGAGAACGAGGTCGCCCAGTCCACCTGCGCCCACGGCGGCAAGGTGTTTGCGCGCTGGTGGATGCACAACGGCATGCTTACCTTCGACGGCCGCAAGATGTCCAAGTCGCTGGGCAATGTGTTGCTGGTGCACGAACTGCTGAAGCTGCATCCGCCGGAAGCGCTGCGCCTGCTGCTGCTGCGCGGCCATTACCGCCAGCCGCTGGACTGGTCCGACAACGCCATCGCGCAGGCGATCAGCACGCTCGACGGCTGGTATCGCGTGCTGCGCGACCTGGGCGATGTCTCCTTGCCGGCCGGAACGTTACCCGCGCCTCCCCGGGTGGAGGCGGCGTTGTGCGACGACCTCAACACACCGCAAGCACTGGCTGAGCTGGCCGTGCTCGCCGATGCCGCGCGCCAGGCCGGCACGGCCGAAGCCAAGGCTGCGTTGCTCGGTGGCGGCGCCCTGCTCGGCCTGCTGCAACAGGATGCCGAAGCATGGTTCAAGCGCGGCGGTGAACAGGCCGTCGATGCGGTGCGCGTCGACGCGCTGCTGGAAGAACGCCGCCATGCCCGCGCCGCCCGCGACTTCAAGCGCGCCGATGCCATCCGCGACGAACTGGCCGCGATGAATATCGAGATCGAAGACGGCGCCCAGGGAACCCGCTGGAGCGTGATCAAGAACTAGCCATCGCCAACCGTGGCCATTTCGCGGGTTCATGCATGCTGCGCGATAATGGCGCGATGAACGACACCACCACATCGAGCGCCGCCCAGGCGCAATCGGACATCGCCGAGGAGTTCGCCTTCTTCGGCGACTGGACCGAGCGCTACCAGTACCTGATCGACCTCGGCAAGCAGTTGCCGGCGTTTCCCGAAGCATGGAAGACCGAGGAATATCGCGTGCATGGCTGCCAATCGTTGGTGTGGCTGGTGCCCAGCGGCGACGCCTCGAACATGCATTTCGACGCCATTAGCGATTCGGCGATCGTCTCCGGCCTGATTGCGCTGGTGTTGCGCGTCTACTCGAACCGCAGCGCGAAGGAGATCGTCGCCACCGAGCCGCAGTTCATCGCCACCATCGGGCTGGCCAAGCATCTCTCGCCAACCCGCTCCAATGGCCTCGCAGCCATGTTGGCGAAACTGAAAGGGTATGCAGCGCAGGCATTGGCCTGACCCGGCAGAACGACCTGGTCGGCAGTATCCAGGACACGAAAAACGAAACCCCGCACCAGGCGGGGTTTCGTTTTTCTGGGCAAGCCTGATGCGGCTCAGTCGCCCATCTGCTTCTGCAAGTGCTCACGGCGTTCCTGCGCATCCAGCGACAGCGTGGCGATCGGACGCGCATCCAGACGGTCAACGCCGATCTCCTCGTCGGTCTCCTCGCAGAAACCGTAGCTGCCGTCCTCGATCCGGCGCAGCGCCTTGTCGATCTTGGAGATCAGCTTGCGGTAACGGTCGCGGGTACGCAGCTCCAGCGAGTTCTCGGTCTCGCGGGTGGCACGCTCGGCTTCGTCACCGACATCACGCACTTCGTCGCGCAGGTTTTCCATGGTCTGGCGTGACTCCTCCACCAGCTGATCGCGCCAATCGCGCAGCTTGTTGCGGAAGTAGGCCAGATGCATCGGGTTCATGTACTCCTCGTTGTTGGAGGGGTGATAACCCTTCGGCAACGCGATGGTACTGGTGGACGGCAGCGCATAGCGGCCGTCCTCCCGGGTGATGCCATTATCGATATTTTTTGCAGCCAGTTTATTCATTGAGGACGACGAGTTTTTCTGATTTTTCTGGGGAGAGGCGTGACGCGCGGCAGCCGGAGCTGCGCGTGGCGTCACCATGGCGGTGGCACTCGCCACCTTGCCCTGGAAGAGGGTGCTGGCGGGTGTCGGTGATGTGCTTTTCACAACATGAGTCGGTGCCGGCTTGGCAGCCGGTGGAGTCACCTTGATTGGACTGCTGACCGGCTTGGCCGCCGCTTTCGTGGCAGGCTTCGCTGCGGGCTTGACCGGAGCGACCACTTTCTTGGCCGCCGGCTTGACTGCGGGTTTTGCGATCGTCTTGCCGACCGCACTGCCTTTGGTCTTGGTGTTCTTGACAACTACTTTCTTGGGCGCCGGTTTCTTGGCGGCCGCTTTCTTCACGGCCTTGACTGCCGGTTTGGCCGCGGGCTTCTTGGCTGGACTGGGCTTTTTCGGCTGCGCTTTGGCTGCAGCTTTCTTGACCGCCGGCTTGGCTACGGCTTTTTTGGCCTTGCCGGCTGGCTTGGCGACGGGGCGAACTGCCTTTGCAGGCTTCTTGCTGGTGCTTTTCACGACCGATCCCTTTGCGGCAGCTGCCTTCGACTTGCCGGCCTTGGCTGCCTGTGCCTTGGCTGGAGCTTTCTTGTGCGCCATCGCGGCGGTCGAACTACGCGTCGTTTTCGCCATATCCCTTCACCATTTTTGGCCGTGGCGGCCGGGTGTTATAGCCCAAGTGTTCTACACCAGCAAGCCTGCTTCTGGAATACTTGTACCACTACATGCTGCAAGCCGTTCCGGCAACGTGACTGTCCTGACCCGATTGATACTGTGGTTGCTGCATTTGTACAAGCGCTGGCTCAGCCCATTGCTCGGGCAACGCTGCCGATTCCACCCCAGTTGCTCTGATTATGCACGGATTGCCGTTACGCGCTTCGGCCCGTGGCGCGGCAGCCTGCTGGCGACCTGGCGTTTGCTGCGTTGCCAGCCCTTGTGCGCCGGCGGCGAAGACCCGGTACCCGAGCGCTTTCATCTCCCCCGCTGCCGCTGCCAGGGAGATGCCCCGGACGTCCACTGACTGATCAAGAGCGCTGGACTCGTCAAGAAAGCACACTGCCTGCATGCCCAACTGCACGTGCAGGCAAGCTGCATACCGTGACACATGGCGAAGTGGATCGCCGTTTGAATGGGCGACATTCTCGATCGTCAGCATCTTCGTCGACGACTGTGAGCGTGGACTTGCACGAAGATCGACAACAGCGTGCATGGCCATGCGCTGACGCCCGATAAGCGGCGCTGAAAGCGTGTCTGCACAGGGCGTGACGTCCGCCTTACGCAGCTTCTCCCCGATGGAGGAAAAGCTGGATCACGGCGTCGAGCCGTAGCCCCCATCGAGACCCTTGCTCGCATACGCCACCGCATCATGCGGGTGCAGGCTTTCCTGATGCTCGACGCGGATATGGAAGTCGCTGACCGCGGCGTCGCCATCGAGTGCCTTCTGGATGCGTCGGGCGGCGTCCTCGCAGAACATCAGGTTGCCACCGTTGGCCAGCGCGAAAGCCTGTTCGTCCTCGCGCTTCACCGCGGTCTGCACCGGCGTGCCGAGGGCGTGTTCGACGCGGTCGACCAGGTCGATCAGATGGAAGCCGGCGCCGGCCACGGGACGAATGCGCAGGCGCGCCACGCTGCGCTGTGCGTGCGGCGTGGCGACGATGCCATGCTCGCTGCCGAGCCAGGCCAGCACGGCCGCGTGATCGACCGGCTTGGCGGCATCGAAGTCACTGGCGAACTGATCCTGGATCAGCTGGCGCGACAACGCGGCCGAAGCCGGGCAAGTGGAGGAATAGACCACTTCGGTGCCGAATTCGAGCAGGAAGTCGTCGCCGGTCAGGCTGGCTTCGATGCAGACCGGGTACGCGCGCCAGCCGCTATGGGCACTGCGCAGGGCCGGACGACGCACCAGCTGCTCGAAATGGATGCTGAGGCAGGCACGATCGGACAGATCCTTGTGCGAATCCAGGAAGCCACGCAACAGCGCATGCAACGAATCGGCGGTGAGCGTCTGGGTGCTGAGCGCCTGCTCGACCTGCAGGTACAACCGCGACATGTGGATGCCACGCTTGTCCGGCCGCTTCAGATTGACGAAGGCACCGACCTTGGCGCTGGCGCGCTGCACATCGCCGTCACCGGCATCGAATCGTACCGGCACCTGGATGTCGGCCATGCCGACCCAGTCCAGCGCGCCGGCGAGATGCGGCTGCGCGTGGACGGCAACGTCGGGGAGCAGACGGGCGGTGTTTTCCTGGTTCGGCATGGGGAAATCCTGGCATCGGCGAGCGGGCCGCCGTGAAGTCCATCAAGTTTGGGGCAGGCAGCCCGCTGCGCAATAGTGGCGCAGTGGAAACACTGAGTCTGGCATGTGTCAGGACAGCTGCCGCTGCCACGCCCGCGCGGCATGCCATGCCTGCAATGCCGTCGCCAAACCGGCATGCGGCTGGCCGGCCTGCAAGGTCGCCAGGGCATCGTCCGTACGGGCGGCACGCTGTGCCAGCTTGCTGCCGTGGCGCGACTCCAGGGCACGAAACACGCTGAGTGGCCCGGCCAGAGTGGCTGATCCGCGCCAGCTGGCCAGCAGATCATCCAGCTGCGCCTTGACTGCCTGCTGCCGCGCTTCGCTGGGTGCGCGCAGCTGTGTGCGGCTCAGGCCATGCCGCGCCAGCCGAGCCATCGGCAGCGGCAGACGGTCGCGCTCGGCGTCCTGCTCCAGCCGCAGCAGCGCGTACAGCAGGTGATTGAGCGTGGCGACCCGTGCCGCGCGCGCCGGCGACGCCGCGCTGCCGTACCACCAGGCAGTTTCCAGCGCAGCCAGTGCACCATGCAGCGGCATCGCGGCATCGAACTGGACGGCAAAATCCGCAGCGGAGCCCTGCTCCAGCTGGGCCATCGCGGCCAACACCGGCGCCAGCCAGAGGTCGCTGGCGATGGCGTGCGCACGTTCGTCGTCGAACAGCACCTGGGTCAGCGGATGCCGGCCACCACTGGCGGCGGCGCCAGCCAGTTCCTCGGCCCACCAGTTGAGTTTGGCCACGGCCACCTGGGGTTCGCGGATACCGTAGGCCGCACCGAGCAGTTCCTGCTCCAGTGCGGCCAGCGCGACGTGCCCGGGATAGCGCCGGCCATCGACGAACGCCAGCGCCACGCGCTGCTGCGGCTGCACCGCCAGCCACTTGTCGATGAAGCCCTGCAGCACGGCGCCTTGTTCGACCAGCTCGATCATGCCGCGACCGGTTGCAGTTGCAGCAGACCGGCCAGCTCGGCCGGATGATCGAGCACCGCGTCGGCATCCCAGGTATGCGGATCACCACCATCGAGGTAACCCCAGCTCACCGCGACTGTGTACAGGCCGGCGGCTGCGCCGGCCTGTATGTCGCGGCGGTCGTCGCCGACGAACAGGCAACGCGACGGTTCCACGCCGGCGCGCGCGCAGGCCAGCAGCACCGGTGCGGGATCGGGCTTCTTCACCGGCAGCGTATCGCCGGATACCACCGCGCTGGTACGGCTGGCCCAGCCGATGCGGTTGACCAGTTCGTCGGTGAGAAACGCCGCCTTGTTGGTGACGATGCCCCAGCGCAAGCCCCGTGCCTCGATGCGTGCGAGCAGGTCGTCGATGCCATCGAACGCGCTGGTCTGCTGTGCCATCACCTGCTGGTACAGCTCGAGATAACGCGGGGTCAGCAGTTCCAGCGCAGGTTCGCCACGGTCGGCGAAGGCGCAGCGCAGGACCGCCCGCGCACCGCGCGAAACCACCTCGCGCACCGGCGCATAGGGCGGTGGCAGCACGCCCTCTTCCACGCACTGCGCGACCAACGCCGCGTACAGATCGGGCGCGCTGTCGAGCAAGGTGCCATCCAGATCGAACAGCACGCCCTGGATATTTTCCGGCAATGACTTCATGCCGGCCTGCACCCACTGAGGAGGTAGTTGACTGCGGTGAAGCGGCTGAGCCAGGCCTTGCGCTGCAACGGGTTGTAGCCCAGCCCCGAGACGTCCTCCAGCTCCAGCCCGGCCTGCCGCAGCAACCGGGCGAGTTCGGACGGCTTCAGGAATTGCGCGTAGTGATGGGTGCCACGCGGCAGCATGCGCATGATGTATTCGGCACCGAGAATCGCTGCACCGAACGCGGCCGGTGTGCGATTAAGGGTGGACATGAACAGCCGACCGCCGGGCTTCAGCATCGTCGCCAGATCATGCACCAGCGCGGCCGGATCAGGCACGTGCTCGATCAGCTCCATGCAACATACCGCGTCGAAACCGGCCGGTTCCGCCGCGGCCAGCTCGGCCGAGGATTGCACGCGGTAATCGACCTCGAGATTCGATTCGTGCAGATGCAGCTTGGCTACCTCAATCACCTTTTCGCCAAGGTCGATGCCGGTGACCTTCGCGCCGGCGTGGGCCAGCGCCTCGCTCAGCAGGCCACCGCCGCACCCCACATCAGCCACCCGGGCGCCGCGCAAATCGACACGGGCTGCGATATAGGACGCGCGCACCGGGTTGAGGTCGTGCAGCGGACGCGATTCGCCGTCCGGATCCCACCAGCGTGCAGCCAGCTGGTCGAAACGGGCGATTTCCTCGGGGCTTACGTTGGCGGTGTGTGACATGTTGGTGTGCTCAAGAAGTACCGGCAGCCTAACTGGCCTGCCATGCATGGACGGTGATCTCCCAGCCGCCGCTGATGTGCGCCGGATCGCGCTGCACGATGGCCATGGCCTCGTCCAGATCGTTCGCGCGCAGCACGTACGCACCGCCGGACCCGTCACCGAACGGACCGTTCATTTCATTGCGGCCCTGGACGCGCAGCTCGGCGAGAAAATCGCGGTGCGCCGATACCACGGCCGGATCGACAAGCGGCTTGCGCAGCAGGATGACGAGATAGCGGTTCACGGGTCTTCCAGCTCAACCAGCAACGATGCGTTCGCGCCAGGCGCGGGTACGGGCGAGGATGGCGTCAGTGTCCATGTCGATCAACACGCGGTCGGCCAACTTGCGCCTGCCGGCGATCCACACGTCGCTGACCTGGTGCCGGCCGGTGGCATAGACCAGTTGCGAGGCCACGTTGAACAGCGGCTGGGTCTCCAGATCCGACAGGCGCACGGCGGTGAGGTCGGCCTGTTTGCCGGGCTCGATCGAGCCGATCTTCGCCTCCAGCCCGATCGCCTTGGCGCTGTTGAGCGTGGCGGCGCGCAGCGCGTAGGCCGCATCGAACGCCGACGCATCCCCGGCAACGGCCTTGGCCAGCAGCGCGGCGGTACGCATCTCGCCGAACATGTCCAGATCGTTGTTCGACGCGCAGCCGTCGGTACCCAGGGCCACGTTGACGCCGGCCTGGCGCAGCTTTTCCGCCGGGCAGAAGCCGGAGGCCAGCTTGAGGTTCGATTCCGGGCAATGCACCACGGAGACGCCGGCTTCGGCGCAGACGGCGATCTCGCCGTCGGTCAACTGGGTCATGTGCACCGCGATCAGGCGATCGTTGACCAGGCCGAGTTTCTGCAGGCGCTGGAACGGACGCAGGCCGCTCTTCTTCTTTTCTTCCTCGACCTCGTGCGCGGTCTCGTGCGTATGCAGGTGCACCGGGATGTCGAGCTGGTCGGCCAGCACGCGGATACGCTCGAAGCTCTCGTCGGACACCGTGTACGGCGCATGTGGCGCGAATGCGGTGCTGATCAGCGCATCGCTGCGGAAGCTGTCGTGCACTTCGCAGGCGCGCTCGAAGTATTCGTCCTGGCTCTTCGCCCATGCGGTCGGGAATTCGATCACCGGCAGACCCACCACCGCACGAAAACCGAGCTTGCGGTAGGTGGCGCCGATCACATCGGGGAAGAAGTAGTTCTCGTTGGCGCAGGTGGTGCCGCCGCGCAGCATCTCGGCCACCGCCAGCTCGACGCCGTCACGCACGAACTCCGGCCCGATCACCTTCGCCTCGGCCGGCCAGATGTGCTGCTGCAGCCACACCATCAGCGGCAGGTCATCGGCCAGCCCGCGCAGCAGGGTCATCGGGTTGTGCGTATGCGCGTTGACCATGCCGGGGATCAGCGCGTGCGCGTGCAGTTCGACGCGCTCGCGCGGCGCGTAGGCAGCGCGCGCCTCGGCGATCGGGAGCAGCGCGACGATGCGCTCGCCCCGCACCACCACCGCATGGTCCTCCAGCACCACCGCATGTGGCTCGACGGGCACCACCCAGCGGGCCTCGATCATCAGGTCGACGGGCTGTGGTGTCGTCGGGCTCATCATCAATTCGCTCTGTCAGTTTGGATACGACCAGTTTGTATACGACATGGGGCGGTACCTTGCGGTGGCCGCCCCATGGTTTGGATCGTCAATGCGGTCTCGTCGGGATGACGACGGGCAAAGGCGCGAACCCTCGCTCGCGCACCAGCGCGTTATTTCACGCGGCTGTCGTATTCGCCGGTGCGGGTGTCGACCTTGATGATTTCGTCCTGATTGACGAACAGCGGCACGCGCACCACCGCACCGGTCTCCAGCGTGGCCGGCTTGCCGCCGCCGCCCGAGGTATCGCCGCGCACGCCCGGATCGGTTTCGACGATCTTCAGCTCGACGAACTTCGGCGGCTGCACGGCGACGATGCCGCCATTGAACAGCGTGACGACGCATTCTTCCTCGCCCTTGAGCCACTTCCAGGCGTCGCCCATCGCGGCCAGCGAGGCCGGCACCATCTCGAAGGACTCCATGTTCATGAAGTGCCAGACGCGATCCTTGCCGATGCCATCGATGAACGAAAGCTGCATGTCGGTATCGCTGGCATCCGCCTCTTCGAAGGAGTCGCTGGACTTCAGCGTCTGCTCGGTGGTGCGGCCGTCCTTCAGGTTGCGGATGCGGATGCGGGTGAACGCCTGGCCCTTGCCCGGCTTGATGAAGTCCGCCTCGGTGATGATCCAGGGATCGCCGTTATGGAGGATCTTCTTACCCGTTTTGACGTCATTGAGGCCAAGGGTCGCCATGCGCTGTCTGCTCCGGAGTCAATTTCGCCCAAGGGGCGGCTAAAATGGTTATCTGTCACGGGCTTCTGCGCCCGCATCAAGGCCCGACATGATAACCGCAAGCCCCCATTCCCGCCTATCGTCGCCTGCGCCAGGCTGGCGCCAGCTGTGGCGCGACGCCATCACCGATGCCAGGGAGCTGCTCCAGGCGGTGGGCCTGGACGACCGCACCGACCTGCTGCCGCGCGACGATGCCGGCTTCGCCGTGCGGGTTCCGCGTGGATTCGTGGCGCGGATGCGCCGCCACGACCCGACCGATCCGCTGCTGCTGCAGGTGCTTCCGCAACGGGCCGAACATGACCGGGTCGAGGGCTTCACGACGGATGCCGTGGGCGACATGGCGTCCAAGGCCGGCCACGGCCTCCTGCACAAGTACGATGGCCGTGCGCTGCTGATTGCCAGCGGCAGCTGTGCGGTGAACTGCCGCTATTGCTTCCGCCGGCACTTTCCCTATGGCGAGGAGATCGCTGCCGCGTCGCAGTGGCGCGATGCCCTGGCCCATGTGAAGGCCGACCCGTCGATCCGCGAGCTGATCCTGTCCGGCGGCGATCCGCTGGCGCTGGCCACGCACAAACTCGATGAATTGACCCGCGGTCTGGCCGATCTGCCCCACGTGATCCGCCTGCGCATCCATACCCGCCTGCCGGTGGTGCTGCCCGAACGGATCGACGAGGCCTTCATGGCGTGGCTGGGTGCCTTGCCGCTGCAGAAGGTAGTCGTGCTGCATACGAACCACGCCAACGAGCTGGACGCCAGTGTCGACGCCGCCTGTGCCCGCTTGCGCGATGCCGGCGCCACCCTGCTGAACCAGTCGGTGCTGCTGCGCGGTATCAATGACGATGCCGGCGCCTTGGTTGACCTGTCCGAGCGGCTGTTCGCAGCCGGCGTGCTGCCGTACTACCTGCACCAGCTCGACCGCGTGCAGGGCGCCGCCCATTTCGAGGTGGACGACGCCCGCGCACTGGCGCTGGCCGACACGCTGCGTGCACGGCTGCCGGGCTATCTGGTACCCCGACTGGTACGCGAAGTGGGTGGCGATGCCTCCAAGCGGCCGCTTTAATCAGGGCCATGGTCACCGTTGTGCGGTTTTTCGCTGGCGGCCGCTGGCGGAATCCGTTACAAACACCCAAGGTGAACGACCCTGCATGCCGCCCTGCCCAGCCTGCGGTAACAAAGGACAGCTCAGCGCCCCATGAAAAAAGATTACGTCATCAAGATTCTCTTCGTCGAAAGCTCGCTCGAAGAGGCGGAACAGATCATCAGCCTGCTGCGCAACACCGGCATCGCGGTACGACCGGCCCGGGCCACCCATGTCGAGCAGTTGCAGGCCGCAGTGAATGAGCTGGAGCCGGACGTGGTGATGTTCGACCCGGCGGTTACCACCATCACCCTCGACGAAACGGTCAGGGTGCTCGACGCGTACGGCCGCGACTATTCGTTGCTGGGCCTGGTTCACAGCATCGATAACCAGATCGTGGCGGACCTGTTCGTGCATGGCGCCCGCGGGGTCGCGGCACGCAGCCAGCCGAAACAGCTGATCGCCGTGGTGCAGCGCGAGTTCGAGTCGTTGCAGACACGCCGCCAGGTACGCCGGCTGGAAACCGCCCTGCGCGAATCGGAACGACGCTGCGATGCACTGCTCGACTCGTCCACCGACGCGATTGCCTACGTGCACGAAGGCATGCACGTCCGTGCGAACCATGCCTACCTGGAAACCTTCGGCTACGACGACTTCGACGACCTGCTCGGGCTGCCCGTGCTGGACATGATCGACTCGTCCAGCTCCGATGAGTTCAAGACCCTGCTCAAGGGTCATGCGCGGCAGGAGAAGCAGCCCTCCCAGCTTGCCCTGCGGGCGCGCCGCGCCGACGGCAGCGCATTCGATGCCACGGTGGAGTTTGCGCCTGCCACGTTCGAGGGCGAGCCCTGCCTGCAGATCGTGTTCCGCCGGCAACTGGTTGATCCGGCCGTACTGGAACAGCTGCACCGCGATCCGGTCACCGGCCTGTTCAACCGTGCGCGCATGCTGACCAGTGTCGACGATGCCGTTACCGCCGCGGCCAAGGGCAAGAAGGGGCAGGCGCTGTTGCTGATCGAGCCGGACAACTGGGCCTCGATCGTGGCCGGCATTGGCCTGGGCAAGGCCGATGAGCTGTTGTCCGGCTTTGCCGATCGCATCCGCATGCTGCTGGGCAGCGAGGATGTCGCCGGCATGCTCGCCGAACACACGCTGGGCGTGGTGCTGGATTCCCGCTCCGATGAGGCGATCAGGGAATGGATCAGCAAGCTGCAGCACAGCGTCAGCAACGAGATTTTCGATGCGGGCACCCGCTCCATCACGGTCACCGCCAGCATCGGCGGCAGCCTGGTCGGCGAGAAGAATGCCAACACCGAGCTGCTGCTCAACCAGGCCAGCCAGGCCCTGCGTACCGCGCAGAGCCTGGGTGGCAGCAAGGTCGAGCTGCATGACCCCGCCGCGCGCGAGAAGGCCGACGAGGAGCGCGACCGCTACTGGCTGGACCTGCTGCAGAAGGCACTCACCCAGAACGATCTGGTGCTCTATCACCAGCAGACCATCAGCCTGCAGGACGCCGAGGGCGACTACTCGGAAATCCTGCTGCGCATGAATGGCCCGCAGGGAGAGGTGCTGCCCGGCTTCTTCATGCCGATTGCCGAAAAGCACAACCTCACCAGCGCGATCGACCGCTGGGTACTCGATCGCGCCATCAGCACCCTGCAGGCGCGCGAGAGCCAGGGGCAGCAGACCACCTTCTTCATCAAGCTCACGGCTGCCTCGCTGCAGGACGAGTCGCTGCTTCCCTGGCTGGAGGGACGGCTCAAGCAAGCCGCCCTCAAGCGTGGCCAGCTCGTGCTGGAGATGACCGAAAGCAAGGTGATGACCCTGCTGCGCCCGGCGCAGGAGTTCGTCAAGGCCTGGAAGAAACTGGGTGGGCGTTTCGCCCTGGAGCAGTTCGGCTCGGGCCTGAACTCGTTCCAGATGCTCAACCACGTCGATGCCGACTACCTGAAGATCGACCGCAGCTACATGGCCGACCTGCCGCAACATCCGGAAAGCCAGAAGAAGGTTGCCGAGATCTGCCAGCAGGCGCGCGAACTGAAGCGCCAGACGATCGCCGAATGGGTCGAGGACGCCACCAGCACCTCGCTGCTGTTCGCCTGCGGCGTGGACTTCGTGCAGGGCAATTTCCTGCAACAGCCGATGCGGCTGGAGTGAAGCCACCCGTCCTCGTGAGCGGCTGAAGCACACGCAACAAGAAGCCCGCGGATCGCTCCGCGGGCTTCTTTGTATGGCAACTAACTACGGCAGCGCGGGTTACTCGGCGGCGGCAGCGGCCTTCGCGCTGGCCTTGGCAGCGGCGGCGGCGGCGACGTCTTCCTTGATGCGGGCAGCCTTGCCTTCCAGACCACGCAGGTAATACAGCTTGGCGCCGCGCACCTTGCCCTTGCGCTTGACGGTCACCGAATCGATCGCCTGGCTGTGCGACTGGAACACGCGCTCCACGCCGGTGCCATGCGAAATCTTGCGCACGGTGAAGGCCGAATGCAGGCCGCGGCTGCGACGGGCGATGACGATGCCCTCGAACGCCTGCACGCGCTCGCGATTGCCTTCCTTCACCTTCACGTTGACCACCACGGTGTCGCCGGGGCCGAACTCCGGCAACTGGCGGGTGATCTGCTCGGCTTCGAACTGTTCAATGATCTTGTTCATGGCGCACCTGTTCGGTTCACGTAAATCGATATCAATCAAGAGCTGCGACCGTCACTCGGCCGCATCGTTTTGCCGCACCAGCCCTTTCGAAGCATGTTCGCGGCGGAATTCATCCAGCAGCGCACGGGATCCGGCATCCAGTACACGCTGTGACAACAGCTCGGGCCGCCGCAACCAGGTTCGTCCCAGCGATTGCTTCAGGCGCCAGCGGGCGATCGCCGCATGGTCACCGGACAGCAACACCTCCGGTACGCTACCCAGTGCGTCGTGCACCGGTTTCGCATAGTGCGGACAATCCAGCAGGCCATCCGAGAATGAATCCTGCTCGGCCGACTGCGCGTCGTTCAACGCGCCGTCCTGCAAGCGACCCACCGCGTCGATGATCACCGCGGCAGCCAGCTCGCCGCCGGACAGCACATAATCGCCGATCGACAGCTCCTCGTCGACCTCGTGCGCCAGCAGACGCTCGTCCACACCTTCGTAACGTCCACAGAGCAAGGCGATGCGCGGCTGTTTCGCCAGCGTCTTCACCCTGCCCTGCGTCAGCCGCGCTCCCTGCGGACTGAGATAAATCAGATGCACCGGTTCCGGTACGGCGTCACGCATGGCCGCCAGGGTCGTGCGCAACGGTTCAATCATCATCACCATGCCGGGACCGCCGCCATACGAGCCGGCGTCCACGGTGCGGTGCCTGTCGGTGGCGTAGTCTCGCGGATTCCAGGTTTCCACTTGCAGCAACTCGCGTTGCTGCGCGCGTCCCACCACACCGACGGCGGCGCACTGGCGCACGAAGTCGGGGAACAAGGTGACCACGTCGATGCGCATGGAACCTCAACCCTTTGTCGCGATGCGATGCAACGTCAGAATTCGGGATCCCAGTCCACCACCATGCGCCCTGCGGACAAGTCCACCGACCGCACGTACGAACCCTGGACGAAGGGAATCAGCCGCTCGCGCTCGCCGTCCCTCACTACCACGACGTCGTTGGCACCGGTGGCGAACAGGTGACTGACCCGCCCCAGCTTCACGTCTTCCGTGGTGACGACCTCGAGTCCTTCGAGATCGACCCAGTAATACTCATCCTTCGCGGGAGGGGGCAACTGCTCACGGGTGACATAAATGTCTTGGCCGATCAGCGCTGCCGCCTGCTCCCGGTCGTCCACTCCGGGCAGTTGGGCCACCATGCCCTTGCCCTGCGTACGACCCTTCACTCCCGAGATCTGCGTCTCCACGCCGGGCGCTGCAGTGAGCAGCCACGGCTGGTAGTCGAAGATCCGCATCCGCGGCTCAGCCCAGGATTCGATCTTGAGCCAACCCTGCACACCGTACAGCCCGACGATGCGCCCGATCAGGACGCGCCGACTGGCTGCCGTCATGCTCAGGCAGCCTGCTGCTTGCCGGCTTCCTTCACCAGCGCGGCGACCTTGTCGGTCAGCTGGGCGCCCTTGCCTACCCACTCCTTGACGCGATCGACATTCAGCTCAAGGCGCTTGTCCTTGCCCGAAGCCACCGGGTTGTAATAACCGACGTTCTCGATGTTGCGGCCGTCGCGCTTGCTGCGCTGATCGGTCACAACGACGTGGTAGAACGGACGGCCCTTGGCGCCACCGCGCGAAAGACGAATCTTGACCATGGTAAAACTCCAGAATTGCCGAATCAGCGGCAGGCACACGAGAGACGTGCGCGGTAAACGGGGCATTTTAACGGTTTTTCGGGAAAAGGGAAGGCCTGACGGCGAGAAGTGAGGGCAGAGGAGTGAGAGAAGACGTTTTGCTTTTTCTCTATCTCCTCACTCCTCTGCCCTCACTCTCCTTCTTTCAGCGCGGCGGCGGCAAACCGCCCATCCCACCCATGCCCTTCATGGCGCCGCGCATCTGCCGCAGCAGGCCCTTGCTGCCGCCCTTGGACAGCTTGGACATCATCTTTTCCATCTGCATGTACTGCTTCAGCAGGCGGTTGACGTCGGCCGGCTGGGTGCCCGAGCCGCGCGCCACGCGGGCGCGGCGCGAGCCGTTCAGCAGGTCCGGGTGACGGCGTTCCTTCTTGGTCATCGAGTTGATGATCGCGATCATCCGGTTCATCTCGCCGTCGTTGACCTTGGACTTGACGCTATCCGGCAGGCTGGAAACGCCCGGCAGCTTGTCCATCAGGCCGGCCAGACCGCCCATATTGCCCATCTGCTCGAGCTGGTCCTTCATGTCGTTCAGGTCGAAGCGCTTGCCCTTCATCACCTTCTGGGCCAGCTTCTGCGCTTTTTCCTGATCGACCTTGCGCTCGACTTCCTCGACCAGCGACAACACGTCGCCCATGCCGAGGATGCGCTGGGCCAGGCGATCCGGATGGAACGGCTCCAGCGCGTCGGTCTTCTCGCCGGCACCGAGGAACTTGATCGGCTTTCCCGTGACATAGCGCACCGACAGCGCGGCACCGCCACGGGCATCGCCGTCGGTCTTGGTCAGGATCACGCCGGTCAGCGGCAACGCTTCATTGAATGCCTTGGCGGTGTTGGCGGCGTCCTGGCCGGTCATCGAGTCGACCACGAACAGCGTCTCGACCGGCGTGATCGCGGCATGCAGCGCCTTGATCTCGGCCATCATCGCCTCGTCCACATGCAGGCGGCCGGCGGTATCGACGAGCAGCACATCGACCACTTCGCGACGCGCCGCAGCCACCGCCGCCTTGGCGATGGCGACCGGATCCTGGCCCGCCTCGGACGGGAAGAACTTCACCCCGACCTGTTCGGCCAGCGTGCGCAACTGCTCGATCGCCGCCGGACGGTAGACGTCGCAGCTGACCACCATCACCTTTTTCTTCTTGCGCTCGGTCAGCAGCCGCGCCAGCTTGGCCACCGTGGTGGTCTTGCCGGCGCCCTGCAGGCCCGCCATCAGCACCACCGCCGGCGGTGTCTGGGCCAGGTTAAGTTCGGTGTTGGCCGTACCCATCACCACGGTCAACTCGTCGCTGACCACCTTGACCAGCGCCTGGCCCGGCGACAGGCTCTTCATCACATCCTGGCCGACCGCGCGCACCTTGATCCGCTGGATCAGCGCCTGCACCACCGGCAACGCCACATCGGCTTCCAGCAGCGCGATGCGCACTTCGCGCAGCGACTCACGGATGTTCTCCTCGGTCAGCCGGCCGCGGCCGCGCAGGCGATTGACGGTAGTGGAAAGGCGTTGGCTGAGCGACTCGAACATGGCGGAACCGGCAAACAGGAAAGTCCCGGATTATAGCGGACGGATCGCCCTGCTCCGCATGCACGGCCGGCGAGGCGTGTGCGACACTTCAAGGCTATGGTCATCCACGCCTTCGCCTTGCTCGCCATCGCGCTTTATCTTGCCGCAGCCGGTGGGCTGGCGCGTCCCCTGCTGAGCGGCGGCCAGCCGCTGAATCGACTTGCGCTTAGCCTGGCCGGAGGCGCCGTGCTGATCCACGCCGGCATCCTGCTCGGCCTGCACCGCGGCGCGCTGGATCTGCACTTCTTCGCCGCGCTCTCGCTGGTGGCGTTCGGGGTCTCGGCGCTGACCCTGCTGGTGAACCTCTCACGCCCGGTCGCCGCCCTCGGCGTGATCGTGTTTCCGCTGACGGCGATGCTGATTGCCGTTGACAGCTTCCTGGCACCACCGACGGTGCCACTGACGATGGACTGGCAGATCAAACTGCATGTCACGGTGGCACTGATCGCGTTCAGCGTGCTGTCGATTGCGACCGTGCTGGCGATCTTGCTGGCGTTGCAGGAACGCGCCCTGCGCCATCGTCAGTTCGGACCGTGGCTGCGCGCGCTGCCGCCGTTGACGTTGACCGAAACCCTGCTGTTCCGCCTGATCGGCGCAGGCTTCCTGCTGCTGACGCTGACCTTGCTCACCGGTGCGTTGTTCGTCGACAACCTGTTCGGCCAGCACCTGGCGCACAAGACGATCCTGTCGATCGTGGCATGGCTGGTGTTCGGGGTTCTGCTGTACGGCCGCTGGCGTCACGGCTGGCGCGGCCAGCGCGCGGTGAACCTCACGCTGATCGGGATGGTCGCCCTGGTACTGGCCTTCTTCGGCTCGAAGTTCGTGCTGGAACTGATCCTGCACCGCCCGGTGGGTTGAGTCCTCCGAAGCACTCAACGACAGGCGTCGATCGCCTCCGCCAACCGCTCCACACCGATCACTTCCATCTCGCCGACCCGGCCCTTCTTCGGCGCATTCGCCTTCGGCACGATCGCGCGGCGGAAGCCATGATGCGCGGCTTCCTTCAGGCGCTCCTCGCCATTCGGCACCGGGCGGATCTCGCCGGACAGGCCGACCTCGCCGAAGGCGACGGTGTGTTCCGGCAACGGCCGGTCGCGCAAAGACGACAGCACCGCCAGCAGCACCGGCAGATCCACTGCCGTCTCCTGCACGCGGATGCCGCCGACCACGTTGACGAACACGTCCTGGTCGTACGCCGCCACGCCGCCATGCCGATGCAGCACGGCCAGCAACATGGCCAATCGGTTCTGTTCCAGTCCGAGGGCGACGCGACGCGGATTGCCCAGCGAGGACTGATCCACCAGCGCCTGCACTTCGACCAGCAGCGGGCGTGTGCCTTCGCGCGTCACCATCACGGCGCTGCCCGAGGTCGGGCCGCTGTGCGAGGACAGGAAGATCGCCGACGGATTCGGCACTTCGCGCAGGCCCTTGTCGGACATCGCGAACACGCCCAGTTCGTTCACCGCGCCGAAGCGGTTCTTGAACGCACGCAGGATGCGGAAGCGGCTGCCGGATTCGCCCTCGAAATACAGCACCGCATCGACCATGTGCTCGAGCACGCGCGGACCGGCGATGCCGCCTTCCTTGGTGACATGACCGACCAGGAACACCGACGTGCCGGTTTCCTTCGCGAAACGGGTGAGCTTGGCGGCGGACTCGCGCACCTGGCTCACCGAACCGGGCGCGGCAGTAAGCAACTCGGTCCAGATCGTCTGGATCGAGTCGATCACCAGCACGCGCGGCCGCGATGCCATCGCCTGCTCCAGGATGCGTTCGATGCAGGTTTCGGCCAACGCCTGCAGCGGCTCCAGCGGCAGGCCCAGCCGCTGCGCTCGCGATGCCACCTGCGACAGCGATTCCTCGCCGGTGACATACACGCTGGGCAGATGCGCACCCAGCGTACCCAGCATCTGCAGCAACAGGGTCGACTTGCCGATGCCTGGGTCACCGCCGATCAGCACCACCGAGCCTTGCACCAGGCCGCCACCCAACACCCGATCCAGCTCGCCAATGCCGGTCAGCGTGCGCGCCTCGGTGGTCGACGCCACCTCGGTCAGCGGCGTGATGCGCGCTGCACCAGCCGCGTTGCCGGCATAGCTGGAACGTTGCGCGCCGACGGACGATACGGCCGCCGACGCCGGCGTCAGCACGATCGCGCTGAGCGTGTTCCACACTCCGCACTCGACGCACTGGCCCTGCCACTTGTTGTGCTCGGCGCCGCACTCGGTGCAGACGTAGGCGGTCTTGGCTTTGGCCATGTGGATTTCCGGCTGGATACGATGATGGCGCTGAGCTTAGCCCGCGACCATCGCATACGGCGAGACGCGGCGATCCCAGACGTTGTCAGCCTTCATCTTCCACGAACAGTACGCGACGGGTCATGCCGCAGGTGAGGTCGTACGAGATCGTGCCAGCCTGCGCCGCAACGATCTCCACCGGCAATTGCGGCCCCCACAGGGTGACACTGTCGCCCACTGTCGCCCGGGATGCCTCACGCAGGTCCAGCGTGATCAGGTCCATCGAGACGCGGCCGATCAGCGGCACACGGAGGTCGCCAACCAGTACCGGCGTACCCGCCACGGCGCTGCGTGGATAGCCATCGCCATAGCCGACGGCGGCGACGCCGACGGGCATGTCCTCGGGACAGGTCCAGGTACCGTTGTAGCCGATGCGTTCGCCCTTGCCGATGCGATTGATCGCGATCAGGCGCGTGCCCAGCGTCATCGCCGGGCGGAAGCCGAAGTCCGCACCGGTCTTGCCCTCGACCACCGACAGGCCATACAGCAGGCCGCCGGTGCGCACCCAGTCACCCCGCGCATCCGGCCAGCCGAGCACGGCAGCCGAGTTGGACAGCGAACGCGGGCCGTTCAATGCCTTGGTCACCTCGATGAAACGGGCGATCTGCGACGCGGTCTGCGCACCTTCGAACACTTCGGATTCGGAAAAATGCGTGAGAAGACCGATCTCGGGATCGATGCCGGGCATTGCGGCGAGCCGCGCATGCACCTCGGCCACACGCTCCGGCGCGAAGCCAAGCCGATGCATGCCGCTGTCGACCTTCAGCCATACGCGCAGGCGGCCACGCGACGACGATACCTGTGCCAGCCACTGCAGCTGCGCCTCGTGATGAATCGCCGCATCCAGCTGCAGCCGCTGCATCTCGGCCAGGTCGCTGGGATTGTCCGGGCCGGACAGCACCACGATGCGTTGCCGGTGTCCCGCCGCGCGCAGGCGCAGGCCGTCGCCGAGCGCAGCCACCGCAAACGCCTCGGCCTCGCCATCCAGCGCACGGGCGACCCGTTCCAGTCCGTGTCCGTAGGCGTCCGCCTTGACCACGGCCATCACCTTCGCCGGCGCGGCCAGCGCCTTCAGCCGCGCCAGGTTGTGGCGCAATGCGCCGAGATGGATGGTGGCGACGGTGGTACGGCTCATGGGTGTGATTGGCAGGAAACGGAAAACGGGGAAACGGGAGCGGACTGTGAGCGCACATGTACGCGCCAGGGCAAAAAAGAGGGTCGAAAAAGCGAAGGGCGGCAGGCTTGCATGAAACCTTTGCTCCCCGCTCCCCGTTTCCCGTTCGCCGCCTTCAATCGAACGACCCGACGAAGGAATCCGCCGCGTAATTCTCGAACTTGGTGTAGTGGCCGAGGAAGGTCAGCTTGCAGGTATCGGTGGGACCGTTGCGCTGCTTGCCGATGATGATTTCGGCCATGCCCTTGTCCGGCGATTCCTTGTTGTAGTAGTCGTCGCGGTAGATGAACATGATCACGTCGGCGTCCTGCTCGATCGCGCCCGACTCGCGCAGGTCGGACATCATCGGACGCTTGTCGGCGCGCTGTTCCAACGAGCGGTTCAACTGCGAGAGGGCGATCACCGGCACGTTCAACTCCTTGGCAAGGCCCTTGAGTGAACGCGAAATTTCTGAAATTTCGGTGGCGCGATTCTCCTTGTTGCCGGGCACCTGCATCAGCTGCAGGTAATCGATCACGATCAGGCCCAGGCCGCCATGCTCGCGGTGCAGCCGGCGTGCGCGCGAACGCATCTCGACCGGCGACAGGCTGGGCGTGTCGTCGATGAAGATCTTCGCCTCGGACAGGATCGAGATGGCGTTGGAGACGCGCGGCCAGTCCTCTTCCTGCAGGTCGCCGTTGCGCAGGTGCTGCTGGTGGATGCGCCCGACCGAGGAAATCAGGCGGAACGCCAGCTGCGAGGCGGACATTTCCATCGAGAACACCACCACCGCCTTCTTGCTGCGGATCGCGGCGGTCTCGGCGATGTTCAGCGCGAACGCGGTCTTGCCCATCGACGGGCGCGCCGCCACGATGATCAGATCCGACGGCTGCAGGCCGGAAGTGAGGTTGTCCAGGTCGGTGAAGCCGGTGGTGATGCCGGTGAGCTGGCCGCGGTTCTGGTAGCGCTCGTGCAGCAGGCGGAAGGCGTCCTTCACTGCCTCGCGCATCGAGACGGAGTCCTTCTTGCCGCGGGCACCGGATTCGGCGATGTGGAACACACGCTGCTCGGCGCTTTCCAGCACCTCCTGCACGCTCTTGCCCTCGGGCCGGTAGCCGTCCTCGGTGATCGAGGTGCCGGCGTCGATCAGCTGGCGCAGCACCGACTTCTCGCGCACGATTTCGGCGTACGCCGCGATGTTCGCGGCGCTCGGCGTGCTGTTGGCCAGTTCGATCAGGTACCCGGCGCCACCGACCATCTCGGCCAGACCGTTGGTCTCGAACCAGTCACCCAGGGTCACCGCGTCGCACGGCATGCCCTTGTTGGCCAGCTCGTTGATCGCGCGCCAGATCAGGCGGTGATCCTTGCGGTAGAAGTCGTCCTCGGCCAGCCGGTCGGCCACCTTGTCCAGCGCATCCGGTGCCAGCATCAGGCCACCGAGAACGGCTTGTTCGGCGTCGATGGAATGCGGCGGTACCCGGAGCGCCTCGATGGCAGAGGACGAGGATTTGCGTTCGGGCACGAAGGACATGGACTTACCTCACGGAGGATAACCTCACGAAAAACGGGCAGCACACCGACATCCGCCGGACGGCCGCACTGACAATCATCATACGCGGCGGCTTCTCACCCGCCGAGACAATAACTCTGTGGATAAGCTGTGCGTTGCCGGGTATAAACCAGCTACGCCAGCGCAGCCGCAAACACCGCACTCTCCTCACACTCCGCCCCAAAACAAACGGGCGCCTTGCGGCGCCCGTCGGCTTCCATCGCGGGGATGGTGTATGGCTTACTTGTCGCCGACCACGATCACCTTGACGCTGGTGTGCACGTCGGCGTGCAGGTGGACGGCCACCTCGAACTCACCGGTGTTGCGCAGCGGGCCTTCGCCCAGGATCACCTCGCCCTTGTGGACGGTGTGGCCGGCGGCGGCCAGCGCTTCGGCGATGTCGCGCGGACCGACCGAACCGAACAGCTTGCCTTCGGCACTGGCGTGCGCGGAGATCGTCACCGACGCATCGGCCAGCTTGGCCTTGCGGGCCTCGGCATCGGCCAGCAGGGTGTTGGCCTTGGCTTCGTATTCGGCGCGACGCTGTTCGAACGCAGCCAGGTTGGCGGCATTGACGCGCACGGCCTTGCCCTGCGGCAGGAGGAAATTGCGGCCGTAGCCCGGCTTCACGTTGACCTTGTCGCCAAGCGTGCCGAGGTTGCGGACTTTCTGCAGAAGAATGAGTTCCATGATGCTTCCTTTTCGTTAGCGCCGGTGTGGCCCGACGCAGCCAGAGGACGGTTGTCCGAAGGGTGCCTGAAGTGACGCCCGACCAGGCCGGGCGAAACTACCGGCCGCAGCGCGAGGCTGCGGCCGGTCACGATCAGACGTCGTGGTTGTCGGTGTACGGCAGCAGCGACAGGAACCGGGCGCGCTTGATCGCGGTGGCCAGCTGGCGCTGGTAGCGCGCCTTGGTGCCGGTGATGCGGCTCGGCACGATCTTGCCGTTCTCGGTGACGTACTGACGCAGGGTGTTGAGATCCTTGTAGTCGATCTCCTTCACGTCTTCGGCAGTGAAGCGGCAGAACTTGCGGCGGCGGAAAAACTTGGACATGGTCTGGATTCCTATCAGTCGTCGCTGTCGCGATCGTTGTCGCGGTCATCGCGGTCACGGCCGCGGCCCTCGCCTTCACCCTCGTCGTCGCGGCGACGCGAGGACTTGGCATCATCCTTTTCCTTCGACTTCAGGATGAAGGATGGCTCGGTGTCGGCTTCGTCACGGCGCACGACCAGATGGCGCAGCACGGCATCGTTGAAGCGGAAACCCGACTCCAGCTCGTTCAGCGCGTTCTGGCTCACTTCGATATTGAGCAGCACGTAATGTGCCTTGGCCAGGTTCACGATCGGATAGGCCAGCTGACGACGGCCCCAGTCTTCCAGACGGTGGATCTTGCCACCGTCGGTCTCGATCAGCGCCTTGTAGCGCTCGAGCATCGCCGGGACTTGCTCGCTCTGGTCAGGGTGGACCATGAACACAACTTCGTAATGACGCAGGGTCATTGTGGTTTGACTCCTTGTGGATGCGGCCTTGCGGCCTCGCAGCCTCCCGCCGATGCGGTGAGGCAAGTGTTCTGTCGGCACCTGGAAGGCACAGACAGAAGCGGAATTGTAGGATGTCGCGGGGGCTTCGCGCAAGTGACTGAAAGCAAAGGCTCAGCCGACCGTGAAACTCTCGCCGCAGCCGCATTCGCCGGTGGCATTCGGATTGTGGAACACGAAGCTGGCATTGAGGCCCTGGCGCTGGAAGTCGATCACGGTACCCTCGACCAGGGCCAGGCTCTTGTCGTTGACGATCAGCGGCACGCCGTCCACGTCGACCAGCCGGTCGCCCTCGCCGAGGGCATCTGCCAGATCCACCACATAGGCGAACCCGGAGCAGCCGGTGCGCTTGACGCCGAAACGCACGCCGGCCGCCGCCGGGGTGGCCGCCAGAAAATGGCGCATGCGGTCGTTGGCGGCGGGGGTAATGCTGATGCTCATGACGGGTGGACCCAACCTCATTGAAGAAGCCCGGAAAGTCGCGGCCTGGGCAACAGCTACATTATCATGGAGGTCTTGCGTGCGTGTCTGTGCGGCACGCGTCCTTCATCAACGACTCATGCGCCGATATGCGGCGCTATAGCAGGAGTTTCAATTCATGGCAGTGGCAAGCGTCAAGCAGGCTTTATCCGGCAAGATCGAAGCCGGCAGCAAGGTGACCGTGCGCGGCTGGGTGCGCACGCGCCGCGACTCCAAGGCCGGCCTGTCCTTCGTCAATGTCACCGACGGCTCCTGCTTCGACCCGATCCAGGCGGTGGTGCCCGCCACGCTGGGCAACTACGAGAGCGAGGTGAAGCATCTCACCGCCGGCGCCGGCGTGATCGTCTCGGGCACCCTGGTGCCATCGCAGGGCAAGGGCCAGAGCTTCGAGCTGCAGGCGGACGAGGTGATCGTCACCGGCCTGGTCGACGATCCGGAAACCTATCCGATCCAGCCCAAGCAGCACTCGATGGAGTTCCTGCGCGAAGTCGCCCACCTGCGTCCGCGCACCAACCTGTTCGGCGCGGTGACCCGCGTGCGCCACACGATGATGACGGCGATCCACCGCCACCTCACCGAGCAGGGCTTCTTCTGGATCAACACCCCGATCATCACCACCTCGGACGCCGAGGGCGCCGGCGACATGTTCCGCCTGTCGACCCTGGACCTGGCCAACCTGCCGCGCGACGACAAGGGCAAGGTCGACTTCCGCAAGGATTTCTTCGGCCGCGAGGCCTTCCTCACCGTGTCCGGCCAGCTCAACGTCGAGGCGTACTGCCTGGCGATGAGCAAGGTCTATACCTTCGGCCCCACCTTCCGTGCGGAGAATTCCAACACGCCGCGCCACCTGGCCGAGTTCTGGATGGTCGAACCGGAGATCGCGTTCGCGGACCTCACCGCCGACGCCGATTGCGCCGAAGGTTTCCTGAAGGCGATCTTCAAGGCGGTGCTGGACGAGCGTGCCGACGACATGGCGTTCTTCGCCGAGCGCGTGCAGCCGGATGCGATCAGCCGGATGGAGGCTTTCATCGCGCAGCCGTTCGAGCGCATCGACTACACCGACGCGATCGAGATCCTGAAGAAGTCGGGCCAGAAGTTCGAGTACCCGGTCGCCTGGGGCATCGACCTGCAGACCGAGCACGAACGCTACCTGGCCGAGAAACATATTGGCCGTCCCGTGGTCGTAATGAACTACCCCGAGGCGATCAAGGCCTTCTACATGCGCTTGAACGATGATGAAAGGACCGTTGCCGCGATGGACGTGCTGGCGCCAGGCATCGGCGAGATCATCGGCGGCAGCCAGCGCGAGGAACGGCTGGACTATCTCGATCGCCGCATGATCCAGTTCGGCCTCGACCCCGCGTCCTATGGCTGGTACCGCGACCTGCGCCGCTACGGCACGGTGCCGCATGCCGGTTTCGGCCTCGGTTTCGAGCGCCTGCTGGTCTACGTCTGCGGCCTGTCCAACATCCGCGATGCCATTCCCTACCCACGCGCCGCCGGAACGGCCGAATTCTGAGCAACGTCCCTGCCATGCCGCATCGTTTCCCCACCATTGCCGCCGCCCTGATCGCCACTGTGCTGCTGGGCGGCTGCCACAGCGCGAAGGTATTGATCCCGCCGAACCTGCGCCCGCCGTCCGAGGATTCCGCCGACGTGCTGAAGACCGCCAAGCAGCAGTTGCAGCAGGCCACGCCGTGCTGCAGCAGCTTCGCGGACTTCTCCTACGGCAGCATGCTGCCGTGGCAGCCGCAGAAGTTCACGCTGGGCAGCGGCAGCATGGTCGCCAACCTCAACGGCGTGCACAGCTATTTCCTCGCATTCCGGCTGCCTACCGGCGTCAAGCTGCCCTACCGCGTGGCCGTGAAATCGGAGCTGATCGGTCGCTGGCTGCACAGCAGCTACCTGTTCGCCCCTACCGTCGTGCTGCTGGATGAAGGCTTCCAGCCGATCCACACCGAGGACATCGAGCTGTGCGAGCACATGGGCTGGAGCGACGAAACCACCGGCGCATTCGGCAACCTCAAGATCGATGACGACAAGGCGCGCTACCTGCTCGTCTACAGCTCGGCTGCGCAGCAAACGGGCAAGACCTATTGGGAGCAGTCGCCGGCCTCGGTCTCCAACACGACCGCGGCGACGCTGCAGATGAACTCCAAGGGCAGCTTCAGCATTCCGCACGGACCGGACGGCACGCTGTGGGTCGGCATGATGAACAAGACCTACGCCAAGGCTGTCGACAACGCGATCTGCAAGAAGGCCAAGCCCGGCGACGGCGTGCTCAACACCTTGCGCACCGCACTGCCGCTGCCCTGGAATGCCAGCAATGCCAGCAGCAATGGCACGACAGGCAACGCCGGCAAAACGAGTGATGGCGGCAACAGCACCAGCGGCAGTCCCTGATGATCGCCCTGTATCTGACCCTGCTGACCGCCGGCATAGGCCTGTTCGTGCTGTCCTACATCGCGCAGTTCCGCCTCGCGTCGATGCTGCGGCAGCGCCATCCGCAGCAATGGAAGATCATCGCCGAGCCCGAGCATGGCCAGGCCACGGCCTTTCGCATCTGGATCCGCATGCAGCATGCGCTGCGTTCACCCGCCTTGCCCGCGCTGGGCGATGCCGCCATCGACCGCTGGCAACGGGTATGGCGCTGCAGTCCGTGGCTGGGCTGGCTATGCTGGCTCGCCGCACTGGCCATGCGTCTGCTGCTGCGTTGAAATCCGACCGGAGAATCCCATGCAACTGGATCTGAGTGGGCGCCGCGCGCTGGTCTGCGGCGCCTCGCAAGGCATCGGCCGCGCCAGCGCGATCGAACTGGCCGAACTGGGCGCCAATGTCACCCTGCTGGCACGCTCGGCCGACACGCTGAAAGCCATCGCGGAAAATCTGCCACGCCCCCAGGCCGGTCAGCAACATGACTGGCGCAGCGTGGACATGCTGGATGGCGCAGGCCTGCAGGCCGCGGCGACGGAGATCGCCAGCCGCCAGCCCGTGCACATCCTGATCAACAACACCGGCGGCCCGCCGGGCGGCCCGGCGAACACGGCAACGCCGGACGCGTTCGAAACCGCATTCCGCCAGCATCTGCTGGCTGGCCAGATCCTGCTGCAGGCCTTGCTGCCCGGCATGCGCGCCAGCGGCTACGGCCGCATCGTCAACGTGATTTCCACCTCGGTGAAAGAGCCTATCGCCGGACTGGGCGTATCCAACACCGTCCGCGCCGCCGTCGCCGGCTGGGCCAAGACGCTCTCCGCCGAACTCGCCGCCGACGGCATCACGGTCAACAACGTGCTGCCCGGCTATACCCGCACGGCACGCCTCGACGGCCTGCTGGCGGCACAGGCTACCGCCAGTGGCCGCAGCGAGGATGAGGTCGCCCAGAACATGCTGGCCACAGTTCCCGCTCGCCGCTTCGGCGAAGCCGGCGAGATCGCGGCGGTGATCGCCTTCCTGTGCACGCCGGCGGCAGCCTACGTCAACGGTGTCAGCATTGCCGTGGATGGCGGACGCACGCGGGCCCTGAGTTGATCCGGACATCGCGCCCGGGCGCCGCGCATACGCCAGCGTCCGGTGCATTTGCGGCACGCTGGTTTTAAGCTTGAGCAGATGCCCATCCACCGCCTAGCCAATCTGATCGACGGTCACCTGCAACCTCCCCGGCACGATGCCTGGCTGGACGTGCATGAGCCGGCCACCGGCGCGGTGTTCGCGCACTGCGCCGATTCCTCCGCCGCCGATGTCGATGCCGCCATTGCCGCGGCGAGCCGCGCTGCAGCCAGCTGGGCCAACGCACCCGCCGAACGGCGTGCGCAATGTCTGCAACGGCTGGCCGACCTGATCGAGGCGCGGCTGGAGGAATTTGCCGCACTGGAATCGCGCGACAGCGGCAAGCCGCTGGCCCTCGCCCACTCGCTCGACATCCCGCGCGCCATCAGCAACCTGCGCCACTTCGCCGCCGCCATCATGGGCTGGGGCAGCGAATCGCACGCGATGGCCACCGCTGCCCCCGGCACCGGCGCGATCAATTACACCTTGCGCCAGCCGCTCGGTGTGGTCGGCTGCATCAGTCCGTGGAACCTGCCGCTGTACCTGTTCACCTGGAAGATTGCACCGGCGCTGGCGGCCGGCAACACCGTGGTGGCTAAGCCGTCGGAAGTCACGCCGTGCACGGCGGCACGACTCGGTGAACTGAGCATCGAGGCCGGCTTTCCGCCTGGCGTGCTCAACATCGTGCAGGGTCGCGGCCCGACGGTGGGGCAATCCATCGTGGCGCACCCGCAGGTGAAGGCTGTTTCCTTCACCGGCAGCACGGCCACCGGTGCGCAGATCGCTGCCGTTGCTGCACCGCAGTTCAAGAAAGTCTCGCTGGAGATGGGCGGCAAGAACCCGGCGATCGTGTTCGCCGATGCCGATCTCTGCGACGCGAACCTGGACACCATCGTGCGCTCGGGCTTCGCCAACCAGGGCCAGATCTGCCTGTGCGGCTCGCGCCTGCTGGTGCAGCGCTCGATCTACGACACCTTCCGCGAACGTTATCTCGCGCGGGTGCGTGCGCTGCGCATCGGCGATCCGCAGGATGCCGGCAACGATCTGGGGGCAATCGTCTCGCAAGTGCACCTTGACAAGGTTCTCGGCTGCATCGAGCAAGCCCGCGCCGAAGGTGGCCAAGTGCTTTGTGGCGGCCACGCGCTCGGCGTACCCGGTCGCTGCACCGATGGCTGGTTCATCGCACCCACGGTGATCGAGGGTTTGCCGTCCTCAGCGCAGACCAACCAGCAGGAAATCTTCGGCCCGGTGGTCAGCCTGATTCCGTTCGAGGATGAAGGCGAGGCCCTGGCGATCGCCAACGACAGCCGCTACGGCCTCGCCGCCTCGCTGTGGACGCAGGATCTCTCGCGTGCGCACCGATTCGCCGCCCAGCTGGAATTCGGCATCGTCTGGATCAACTGCTGGCTGCTGCGCGATCTGCGCACGCCGTTCGGCGGCACCAAGCAATCCGGGCTTGGTCGCGAAGGCGGCACTGATGCGCTGCATTTCTTCACCGAACCGAAAAACATCTGCATCCGCTATTGATCAGGCGTCCTTGATCCAACCCGCATCGATGAGTACCCAACCGTGACCAGTCCCCTGCAAGAACTGCTTGATGGCAACCGCCGCTGGTCTGCCGCCAGGCATGCGGAAGACCCGCATTTCTTTGAATACCTGGCCAAGCAGCAATCGCCGAAATACCTGTGGATCGGCTGCTCCGACTCACGCGTGCCGGCCACCCAGATCGTCGACCTGCCGCCGGGCGAGATCTTCGTGCAGCGCAACGTGGCCAACGTGGTCTCGCACAGCGACCTCAACTGCCTCAGCGCCATCCAGTTTGCGGTGGATATCCTCAAGGTCGAGCACATCATCGTCGTCGGCCATTACGGCTGCGGCGGCATCCAGGCGGTGCTGGACGAGCGCCGGCTCGGCCTGGTCGACAACTGGCTGCGGCATGTCGGCGACGTGGCGGAAAAGCATTCCCCGCTGCTCGCCTCGCTGGACCTGATGTCGCTGCGCAACACCCGCCTGTGCGAGCTCAACGCGATCGAGCAGGTGACCAATACCTGCCGTACCACGGTGGTGATGGATGCCTGGGAACGCGGCCAGAAGCTGGCGGTGCATGCATGGTGCTACAGCCTCGACAATGGCCATATGCACGATCTGGACATGCACGTCGATTCGCGCACGGCGCTGGAGCCAGCCTACGCAAGCGCGCTGCAACGATTGACGCGGCTGCCGGTGGCGCATCGGCCATGAGCGGGATCATCCGCACCGATGCCGCCCCGGTGCCGGTAGGCGCCTATCCGCACGCGCGACGTGTCGGCGAGCTGCTGTTCCTCTCCGGTGTCGGCCCGCGCATGCCCGGCAGCAACGCGATTCCCGGCAACGCCTACGATGGCGAAGGCCGGCTGGCCGGCTACGACATCGAGGCGCAATGCCGCCAGGTGTTCGCCAACGTGCGCGCGGTGCTGGAAGCCAGCGGCGCGCATTGGGAGGATCTGGTCGATGTCACCGTCTTCCTCACCGACATGGCCCGCGACTTTGCAGCCTACAACCGGCTCTACACGGAATATTTCGCCGGCGTCGATGCCTGCCGCACCACGCTTGGCATCAACGCGCTGCCGACGCCGATCGCGATCGAGCTCAAATGCGTTGCTGCCCTGCCGCGTTGACCACGGACCGTTTCAACAGGCTCCGTGCATCGCCCACAAAAAAACCCCGCCGTTCGTACCGGCGGGGTTTCGATTTATGACATCCGAACCGATGATCAGCCGCCGGAAGCGGCAGTGCTGGCAGCAGCCGGAGCAGCAGCCTTTTGATGCTTGGTGTGGTGCTTGTGAGACTTGGTCGTGGCGGCCTTGGGAGCCGCAGCAGTCGAAGCAGCAGCCGGAGCGCTCGCAGCCTGCGGAGCAGCGGCCTGAGCCAGCACGGAACCGGAAAGAGCCACGCCCGCAACGAGCAGGGAAGCGATCGCAAGTTTACGCATCATGATGTTAAGCCTCGGATCATTGGGTATCGCGAACCCGGCCGGAACCCGGCAACTCGGGTGGCGCGACGAGTCCACAATAGCAGCAGCAAGCAGGTACGACGACTGAACAGGACACGGGATTTTCACAGCGCACGGATAGCCGGTTCTTGACTTTTACTTGCGCCGATCCGCGACGCAACAACTTGCGATCACTGCAGGCTGATCTGCAGCAACCGACTGATCAATTCCTGCACGACGACCGCCCGCCCTTCGTCGTAATCGAAACTCGTTTCATCCATGTAATTGAGTTGTGCAAGCTCCAGCTGCACCGCCTGCACGCCCGCGGCGGGATTGCCGTAATGGCGCGTGATGTGACCGCCCTTGAAGCGGCCGTTGACGGCAAAACTGAATCGGGACTGGGATTCCAGGCAGGACTGCAGCCGTGCCTGCAGCGCCGCACCACAACTGGCTCCCGATGCCGTGCCGAGGTTGAAGTCCGGCAGTTGGCCATCGAACAGCATCGGCACCTGGCTGCGAATGGAGTGGCCTTCCCACAGCACCACCCGGCCATGCTCGGCATGCAACCTGGCAATTTCTTGCGAAAGCGCCTGGTGATAGGGCTGCCAGTATTCGTTTATCCGCTGTTGAACTTCGGTGGCATCGGGCAATTGGCCATCCAGATACAAGGGTTCGCCATCGAAGCCGATGGTCGATACCAGGCCGGTTTCGCGCTGCCCGGGATACAGCGCATGGCCATCGGCAGGGCGGTTCAAATCAACCACGTAGCGTGAGGCCAGCGGCTTCAGCACGCTGGCGCCCAGCACCTGCGCCAGCGGCTCGTACAACCGTGCAACATGCCAGTCGGTATCCGGCGAACGGCGCGCCACCGGATGCATGCGTGCAGCGATGCTCGCGGGAATGAAGCTGCCATCGTGCGGCAGGCTGATCAGCAGCGGCACACGCCCGCGCTGCAAGGAGAAGCTGCTGGTGCTCATCGTCATCCTGCCTATAGTCCGAACCGCGCTGGCGCATAAGGGGCCGGGTCGATGGCCGGCATGGTGCCGCCGAGCATCGCCGCCACCAGCTCGCCGGTGGCTGCCGACATGCTGACACCGAGCATGCCGTGCGCGGTCGCCAGCAGCAGGTTGGACCAGCGCGCGCTGGGGCCGATGATCGGCACCTCGTCGACGCTCATCGGTCGCCAGCCCCACCATTCCTCCTGCAACTCGGGACCTTCCGGCTCGCGCAGGCCACTGGCCGCGCCGCGCCGCAGCGCGTCGAGCCGCGTGCGGTTGAGGCCTTCGGAGTATCCCGAAAATTCCATCGTGCTACCCAGCCGGTAACCGCTGGCCCAGGTCGTGACGCAGACCGATGCCTCGCGCAGCACCAGCGCATGGCGAGGCGCGCGCGCCGGGCGCGAATAGGTAAGCGAATAACCCTTGCCTGGCTGCATCGGCAGGCGCAGATCCAATGTTTTTGCCAACAGCGGCGACCAGGCGCCGAGCGCCATGACCACCCGATCGCCCTGGAAGGCACCGCGGCTGCTGTGCACATCGGTGATGCAGCCATTGGCCGTCTCGAAACGCTCGACCCGTGCACCGGTCTCGATCACGCCGCCCAACTCGACCACCCGTCGCGCCAGTTCGGCCGCGTAGCGATCCGGTCGCAGCCGCGCATCGCCGGGATGCCGCAGGCCGCCGACCACGCCAGGTTTCAACGCCGGCTCCATGGCCTCGACCTGCTCGCCACTCAGGCGCTGCACCTCGATACCCAGCCCCTCCAGCACGGCGACGTGGTCGCGCGCATCCGCCGCCTGCTTCTGCGCCGTGCGATAGACATACAGATCGCCCTCTTCGACGAATTCGCAATCCAGCGGCTCGTCACGCACCAGCTCGGCCAGCAGCTGGCGCGCGCGCCGCAGGATCGCCGCGCGCGCGCGGGTGGCGCGGGCAAAGTCGCGCCAGTTGCAGTGCCGCGCGAAACCCAGCAGCCAGCGCAGCCGCGGCCCGTCGAAACGCGGATTGAGATACAGCGGTGCATCCGCCGTCAGCATCGAGCGCAGCGCGACACCGATCATGCCCGGCATCGCCAGCGGTGGCGCATGGCTGGGGGTGATCGTGCCGCAGTTGCCGTGCGAGCTGCCACAGCCCGGCGTGCCCTGCTCAAGCACCCGCACACTTGCACCCGCCTTCAGCAGGTACAGCGCACATGCCAGGCCGATGACACCGCCGCCGAGTATCAAGACATCACTGCGCGAAGCATTCATCCATCCATTGTAGCCGGCTGATTTGCCACCTTTCCAAATCGCTTGCACCGAATGAATTACGCGCGTAATCTTTATTTGACTACGAATGTAATCCGTCGAGGAGACAGTCATGCCAAATCCGCCGGTCACGATCAGCGATGCCGAAAGCCGAGTCATGGAAGTGCTCTGGCAGCAAGCGCCGCAGACCTCCGAAGACATCGTCGCCGCCCTGTTGGAGCCCACGGGCTGGCACGAGAAAACCATAAAGACCCTGCTCAACCGCCTGCTCGGCAAAGGTGCGGTCAGTGCCGAAAAGGATGGCCGTCGTTACTTGTATTCACCGCGACTGCGACGCGAAGACTGGCAATGGCAGGAAAGCCGCAGCCTGCTCGATCGCGTGTTCGGCGGCAAGTTGACACCCTTGCTGACGCACTTCAGCCAGCACGAAAAGCTGAGCGCGAAAGACATCGCGGAACTGCGCAAACTGATCGATGCCATCGACAGGAAGGGGCACTGACCATGCTCGCCATGCTGCTGTACGTCACGCTGGGGCTGGCTCTGGTACTGGTATCCCGCAGGCCGGCACGACAGTTGTTCGGCGCAGGGCCGGCTTTCACGTTGTGGTTGCTGCCACCACTGCTGGCCATGCTGCCGTGGCTACCAGTCCTGCCACCGGCGTGGGCTGTCACTCCGACCCTGCTGGTGCTGCCCACGGCACCGATCTTCGTCGCATCAGCAGGACCAACCGTCTCGATACTGCCCTGGCCATTGCTGTTGTGGCTAGCCGGCACACTTTGTTGTCTGCTGCGGCTGGTGATCCATTACGGCCGACTACGGCAGCATAGCCACCGACTGCCCGATGCGATGTACCACACCCTGAAACGGGATCTCGACGGCATGGATCCATGCCGCCTGCGACTGCACCCGGCAGGCCCGGCCGTGCTGTGGGCACCGCGCAGCCTGGTGCTGCTGCCGGCGGATTTCCTCGAGCGCTTCGATGCGGGCGAGCGACGCCTGGTACTGCAGCACGAATATACGCACCTGCGCCGTGGCGATGCGCTGTGGAGCCTGCTCGCCGAACTCGGGACGGCGTTGCTGTGGTTCCACCCGCTGGCGTGGCTTGCGCTGCCGCGACTGCGGCTGGATCAGGAACTCGCCTGCGACGAACACCTGCTGCGCCAGTCGCCGCTGGATGAAACCAGATACGCACACACCTTGCTGCACAGCACCGGCGTGGATGCCATGCCGGCGCTCATCCCCTGGCTCAACCGGCCACAACTGAAGGAGCGACTAAGCATGATCCAGCGTCATCGACCCGGCGCCCTGCGCCGCCGCATAGGCTTCATCGGCTTGACTGCAGTGATGGCAGCTTGCGCCTTCGTGACGCAGGCCGCGGTGCACACCACGCCCGACCAACCGGCATCCAGCAATCTGAGCTTCAACGCAAAGATCAATCCACGCTATCCGGCCGACGCCCTCAAGAATCATCAACAGGGCACCGTCATCCTTGATGTGCTGGTGGGCGCCGATGGCAAGCCGCGCGAAGTCAAGGTGAACCCCGCGACCCAGGCGGCACCCAGTCTGGTCAAGGCAGCCAGCGATGTAGCCATGCAGTGGCGTTTCAACCCGGCGACGAAGAACGGCAAGCGAATCCAAAGCTATGCCCGTGTTCCGGTCAATTTCGAGATGGATACGCCGCCTCCGGCACCACCCGTGCCGTCTGTGCCGCATACGCCGTCAGCAGCGCCATAAGGCTCACCTGATTTCTGAGAACTTCCTTCCAAGTAATTGATTTGATAACCTCGGCGCGACTCACGCCGAGGTTATGCCATGCTCCCGGATCCGGTGCCCCCCATCAGCTCGAGGCCATGCCTTCGGCGCGCCACACGACTGATGTTGCCGGTGGCCACGATCCTGCTGCTGGCCGCCTGCGCGAGCAGCCCGCGTCCGCGCGAAGCCACCTACAAGTCATCGCATTCATCGTTGGCCGATCTGCCGGCCCGCGCGCCATCGGCGACCAGTGCCGGCACGGCCAATGACGTGCTGTTCCGCGCCATGGCACTGGTCGGCACGCCTTACAAGTGGGGCGGCAACACGCCGGAAAGCGGCTTCGATTGCAGCGGACTGGTCGACTACATCTACCGCCACGCCGCCGACATTCTGTTGCCGCACAGTTCGCGCGAGATGGCGACGATGAGTGGACGCAAAGTGTCGCGGATGACCGAGCTGGCCAGCGGCGACCTGGTGTTCTTCGGCAACCGCGGCGGCATCGATCATGTCGGGGTATACGTGGGCAAGGGCCGCTTCGTGCACGCACCGAACAGCGGCGGCACGGTGCGGCTGGACGATATCGATGGGCCGTACTGGGGCGACCACTTCGC
This sequence comes from Rhodanobacter sp. B04, assembly GCF_002001125.1. GTDB lineage: Bacteria > Pseudomonadota > Gammaproteobacteria > Xanthomonadales > Rhodanobacteraceae > Rhodanobacter. The sequence continues at coordinate 323,104 of NZ_MUNV01000007.1, forward strand.
CTATGGCAAACGATTGCTGGATTGAGATGGGCAGGCATCAGGCAAGCTGAGGAAGCCACTCAATTGCAGATTTGAGGCAGCGTCGAGTCCCTCATCCCAACCTTCTCCCTGAGGGAGAAGGGGCGAACGAAAAACGGCGCCAGCAGCGCCGTTCTGGTTTGGCTTTTGATCCGCCGGTCAGTGCTCCGCACTGCCCGGCGGATGCGCGTGGCCATGCGCGATCTCTTCCTCGGTGGCGTCGCGCACGTCGCCGATCGCCACGTCGAAGTGCAACGCCTTGCCGGCCATCGGGTGGTTCATGTCCACGTCGATCGCGCTCATGCCGACCTTGTGCACGGTCACCGCACGCTGGCCGCCATCCTTCAGCTTCAGCACCGTGACCATGCCAGCCTTGAGCCGGTTCGCCTGCGGGAAATACTTTTTCGACATGCGCTGGATCTGGCCTTCCTGGTACTCGCCATAGGCATCCGTCGCTGCCACGTCCACGCTCAGCGACTCGCCGGCCTCGTGACCTTCGAGCGCCGTCTCCAGACCCGGAATCAGCTGGCCATGGCCGAGCAGCACCCACAGTTGCTCGTCGCGATCGTGCGAACTTTCCACCTTCTCGCCGTCCACCGTCAGGGTGTAGTGGATCGCGATGACCTTGTCCTTGCCAGCCTTCATTGCCTGTCTCTCGAAGAAGTAAAGGGAGCAATTCTATCAGCGCATCCCGATCATGACTGTGCCCTGCCGAAATCCAGCCCGCGCGCTTCCGGTCCCAGCCACACCAGCAGGGCCAGGACCACGGCGACCACGGCGATCCACAGCGACATGGCGAAGGCATAGTCGCCACCGCGCCAGTCGGCGATCCAGTTCTGCGCGGTAGCCGTGCCGGCCGCCAGCAGGTTGCCCATCTGATAGGCAAAGCCCGGCAGGGTGGCTCGTACGCTGCCAGGCGAGAGCTCGTTGAGATGCGTCGGCACCACACCCCATGCGCCCTGAACCATCACCTGGATCAGGAACGCACCCAGGCCGAGCAGCAGCAACGAGCCGCCGTGCGTCCATAACGGGATCACCGGGATCGCGAGCAGCGCGGCAATGATCATCGCCTTGCGCCGACCGATGCGCTCGGACAACGTGCCGAAGAACAGGCCGCCGGCCAGCGCACCGAGATTGAGCAGCGCGACCAGCATGAACGCCGCACCCGAGCTGGAATCCAAGTGCAGGTTCACCTCTTCGAAGGTGTGGTACATGTCCTGCGAGCCATGGCTGAACATGTTGAACGCCGCCATCAGCAGCATCAGGTAGATCGCCAGTTTCCAGTGGCCGCGCATGGATTCAAGCACGCCGATTTTCCGGTGCTGCGCCTGGCCGCCCCGCCATACCGGCGACTCCGGCACGCTGCGGCGGATGTACAACACCAGCAAGGCGGGCAACGCGCCAACGACAAACAGCCCGCGCCAGCCGATGTGATCGAACAGCAGCCAGTTCGCCAGCGCCGCGAGGAAGAACCCGCACGGATAACCACTCTGCAGCAGCCCGGAAATCAGCCCGCGCGACTTGGCCGGTATCGACTCCATCGCCAGCGACGCGCCGATGCCCCACTCGCCCCCCATCGCGATGCCGAACAGGAAGCGCAGCACCAGCAGCATCGTGATCGAGGTCGAGAACGCGGTAGCCAATTCGAACAGCGAAAACAGGATCACGTCCAGCATCAGGATCGGACGCCGGCCGTAGCGATCGGCCAGCCGCCCGAACAGCAACGCGCCGAGCGGCCGCGCCGCCAGGGTCAGGAACAGGCCGTAGGTGACCTTGGCGTGATCCACGCCGAACTCCTTCGACACCGCGACGATGACGAAGGTGAGCAGAAAGTAATCGAACGCATCCAGCGTCCAGCCGAGGAAACTTGCCAGCACGGTATGCCGCTGGGCGGCATCCAGTTCACGCAGTGGCGCAAGCAGCGACATCAGGCACTCCTCGGATCGGCAGACGGCCGCCATCGTATGCCCGATGCCGGCGAAACACGCAACACCGGCGCATGACAGGCAACCGTCCGATGGCCTAGGCTCGGCCAAGTGTCATCAAGATGCGGAGCACGGATGAACCGAACCACGCGCGCCGGCATCACCAGCCTGTATGACACCCACCTTCAGCGCTGCTACGTCAGGGGCAAGCTGGCCAGCGACCCTGTCTATGCGGCGACCGCCGCACTGCTTGCCGGCACACAGTTGCCCTTGCTCGATATCGGCTGCGGACTTGGCCTGCTCGGGCACTATCTGCATGCAGAAGGTCATCGGCAGCCGTACCTCGGGCTGGACCACGATGCACGCAAGATCAGCGCCGCGCGGCATGCGGCGCACCGCGCAGGACTCGACACCGCGATGAGTCTTCGGGATGGCGATGCCACCGAACTTCCCGCCCTGCTCGGCCATGTCACCTTGCTCGATGTGCTGCACTACCTGCCACGAGAGCGACAGCAGACGCTGCTGCTGATGGCGGCCCGACACCTGGCGCCTCAAGGCATCCTGATCATCCGCAATGTGCTGCGTGAGCCCAACTGGCGTTTCCAGGCCACCCGGCTGGAGGAATTCTTGCTGCACGCGTCCGGCTGGATTCGCGCTGGCGTACAACACTATCCGAGCGCCGACGAATTGCGCGGCACGCTGGAAAACGCCGGACTGGATGTGCGCGTCGAACCCTTGCGCGGACTCACGCCGTTCAACAGCTATCTGATCGTGGCGCAGCCCCATCGCTGAGCCGATTCAAGCCGATCTACCATGCATCCATTCAGACTTGTCGTTGCACAAGGCAGACGCCGCCTCTTCAATCGGCTATACTTGCCGGCGCAGTCGCTCTGACTGCTGCGGCACACGCCGCCCCCTTCCCCAAGTCTGCAACACGGTATGAACACTCCGGGTTGCTCAGGAGTGTTACATGTCCTTCGATTCGCTGGGCCTTGCGCCCGCGTTGCTGCGTGCGCTTGCCGATTACGGTTACACCCAGCCCACCCCGATCCAGGCCGCCGCGATTCCGCCGGCGTTGGCAGGTCACGACCTGCTCGCCGCCGCCCAGACCGGCACCGGCAAGACCGCCGCGTTCGCGCTGCCGCTGCTGCAGAAACTGTCCACCAGTGGCCAGACCATGACGCGCCGCCCGCGTGCGCTGGTGCTGACCCCGACCCGCGAGCTGGCCGCCCAGGTGCATGAGAACCTGCGCGACTACAGCAAGCACATGCAGGTCAGCGCCACCACCATCTTCGGCGGCGTCGGCATGGGCCCGCAGATCAACGTGCTGCGTCGCGGCGTGGATATCGTCATCGCCACCCCGGGCCGGCTGATCGATCACATGCAGCAGCGCACGCTGGATCTGTCGGCGGTGGAAACGCTGATCCTGGATGAAGCGGACCGCATGCTCGACATGGGTTTCCTGCCCGCGCTGAAGCGCATCCTGCAGTCGGTGCCGAAGAAGCGCCAGACGCTGCTGTTCTCCGCCACGTTTGCGCCGGCGATCAAGACGCTGGCGATGGAGTTCATGCACAACCCGAAAGAGATCTCGGTTTCGGCGCCGAACACCGTCACCACCCTGGTCAGCCATCAGGTGCACCCGGTCGATACCTCGCGCAAGCGCGACCTGCTGCTGCATCTGCTGTCGGCCGACAGTCGCCGCCAGTCGCTGGTGTTCAGCCGCACCAAGCACGGCGCCGACAAGCTGGTGACCTTCCTGAATGCCTCCGGCCTGCGCAGCGCCGCGATCCACGGCAACAAGAGCCAGAACGCGCGCACCCGTGCATTGAGCGACTTCAAGAGCGGTCGCATCACCGTGCTGGTGGCCACCGATATCGCCGCCCGCGGCATCGACATCGAGCAGCTGCCGATCGTGATCAACTTCGACCTGCCGTCGGTCGCCGAAGATTATGTGCATCGTATCGGCCGCACCGGCCGCGCCGGCATGGAAGGCCTGGCCGTGTCGCTGGTCAGCCACGACGAGTCCGGCCTGCTGTTCGACATTCGCAAACTGCTCAAGCAGGACATCGCGATCACGCCGATCGCCGGTTACGAGCCTTCCGCACCGCTGCGGCTGGACGCCGGTGCGCCGCGTCCAAAGCAGGGTGGTGGCGGTGGCGGCGGTCAACGTCAATCGCGCGCGCCGCGCCAGGGCAAGCCCGCCGGTTCGGCTCGGCCAAGCGGCTATGCCCCGCAGGGCCGTGGCGATCACGCTGCCGGCAACCAGCGTCGCCGCACGAATTCGCGTCCGGCTGCCAAGGCCTGAGTGGATTGGCGACATGGCGGCCTTAAGGCCGTCATGTCGTGCGCAAGACTGAATGGCTCAGCCCGGCCCGAGTGCCGCGGCGTGATGGCGCAGGTGATCGTCAATGAAACTGGCGATGAACCAGTAGCTGTGGTCGTAGCCGGCATGCCGGCGCAGCAGCAGCGGCTGTCCCGCTTCGGCGCAGGCCTGGTCGAACAGTTCGGGCTTCAGCTGGACCTCCAGAAACTGATCCGCCTCACCTTGGTCGATCAGGATCGTGCCGGGAAAGGTCTGCCGCCGCACCAGCGTGCAGGCATCGTAGTCGCCCCAGGCATTCGGGTCGGCGCCGAGATAGCGTGGCAGCGCCTTGCGTCCCCACGGCACCTCGCTGGGCGCCACGATGGGCGCGAACGCCGACGCCGAGCGGTAACGCGAGGGATGTTTCAGGGCGATCGTCAACGCGCCATGGCCACCCATCGAATGGCCGCAGATGCCACTGCGTGAAACATCCACCGGAAAGTGGGCGGCGATCAAGGCCGGCAACTCGTCCACCACGTAACTGTGCATGCGAAAGCGTGACGACCACGGTGCCATGGTGGCATCGACATAGAAGCCGGCGCCCTCACCGAATTCCCAGTCGCCGGTGGCGCCGTCGATGCCGGTGCCGCGCGGGCTGGTATCGGGCATCACAAGTACGAGGCCCAGTTCGGCGGCCAACCGCTGCGCACCGGCCTTGATCGTGGCGGTTTCCTCGGTGCAGGTCAGTCCGGCCAGGAAATACAGCACCGGGCACGGCTGCCGTGTGGCCTGTGGCGGCTGGTACACGGCGAAGCGCATCGCACCGCCGCAGGCCGCCGAAAGGTGCCGGTAACTGCCCTGGATGCCGCCATGCAGCCGCTGTTCGGAAATCGTTTCAAGCATGTCCATCTTCCTTCGCCCATCCAAACATAACCACGCACCGGCCAGACGTTCAGCCAATACCGCAACGCGCAAGTCCGCAGACTGATAGAATGCACGACTTGCGCCCCGCATTCCCGGTGCCGCTTCCAGTTTCGAGGTCCCCATGTCATCCCCCGCTTCCGACAACGCCCCGGTTCCGTCCGGCTTCGGCGCACTCGCTCTGCACCCCGACGTTTTGCGCGTCCTGGCCGACGTCGGCTACGAATCACCCTCGCCGATCCAGGCCGCCACGATACCGCCGCTGCTCGAAGGTCGCGACGTACTCGGCCAGGCGCAGACCGGCACCGGCAAGACCGCGGCCTTCGCGCTGCCGATCCTGTCGCGCATCAGCCCGCGCGCCGGCAAGCCGCAGGCGCTGGTGTTGGCGCCCACGCGTGAACTGGCGATCCAGGTGGCCGAGGCGTTCCAGCGCTACGCCGCGCACATCCCCGGTTTCCAGGTGCTGCCGATCTACGGCGGCCAGAGCTACGGCCCGCAGCTGCATTCGCTCAAGCGCGGCGTGCACGTCGTGGTCGGCACGCCCGGTCGCGTGATCGATCACATGGACAAGGGCACGCTGGACCTGTCCGAGCTGAAATACCTGGTGCTCGACGAAGCCGACGAGATGCTGCGCATGGGCTTCATCGACGACGTCGAGAAGGTGCTGCAGGCGACGCCGCCCGAACGCCAGGTCGCGCTGTTTTCGGCGACCATGCCCAGCGTCATCCGCAAGATCGCGCAGCGCCACCTGAAGGATCCGGTCGAAGTCACGATCAAGTCCTCCACCACCACCGCGGCGAACATCCGCCAGCGCTACTGGTTCGTCAGCGGCATGCACAAGCTCGACGCGATGACGCGCATCCTCGAAGCCGAGCCGTTCGACGCGATGATCATCTTCGCGCGCACCAAGCAGGCCACCGAGGAACTGGCCGGCAAGCTGCAGGCGCGTGGGCTCGCGGCTGCGGCGATCAACGGCGACATCGCGCAGCCGCAGCGCGAGCGGGTGATCCAGCAGCTGAAGGACGGCAAGCTCGACATCCTGGTCGCCACCGACGTCGCCGCGCGTGGCCTCGACGTGGAACGCATCAGCCACGTGATGAACTACGACATCCCGTACGACACCGAGAGCTACGTGCACCGCATCGGCCGCACCGGCCGCGCCGGTCGCAGCGGTGACGCCATCCTGTTCGTCAGCCCGCGCGAGCGCGGCATGCTGAACGCGATCGAGCGCGCCACCCGCCAGCCGATCGAGCAGATGCAGCTGCCGTCGGTCGACGTGGTCAACGACGTGCGCATCGGCAAGTTCAAGCAGCGCATCAGCGACATGCTGGCGCAGGGCGACCTGGGCCAGTTCCAGAAACTGATCGAGCAGTACGAGCAGGAGCACAACGTGCCGGCGATCGAAATTGCCGCAGCACTGGCGCGCATTGCGCAGGGCGACCAGCCGCTGCTGCTGGCGCCGCCGCCGAAGCGCGAGAAGTACGAGCCCGCCTCACGTGAGCGCGTCGAGCGCGCGGCACGGCGCGAACGCAGCAGCAACGAGCGGCGCCCGTCGTTCGAGCGCGAGGGTGCGGCGAGCCGTCCTGCGCGCGAGGCCAAGTCCCATGAACACCGGCCGCGCGAACACGGTGCGCATGAGCGTGCCGCGCACGAGCAGGCACCACCGCGCGAATTCGGGCACCGCCCGGCGCGCGCGCACGCCACCGAGGAAGGCAAGCGCACCTACCGCATCGAGGTCGGCCACGAGCATGGCGTGAAACCGGGCAACATCGTCGGCGCGATCGCCAACGAGGCCGGCCTGGAAAGCCAGTTCATCGGCCGGCTCAGCATCCGCGACCATTACAGCCTGATCGACCTCCCCGACGGCATGCCGAAGGAAGTGTTCGAGCACCTGAAGAAAGTCTGGGTGGTGCAGCAGCAGCTGCGCATCCACGAGTGGGACGGCACCGACACCGACGCCGGTCATGCCGCGCCGGCGCACAAGCCGGGTGGCTTCAAGAAGCCCGGCGGGTTCAAGCCGCGTCCCGGCGGCGGCAAGCCCCCGCGTCGCAAGTAACCTGCAGCAAGAACGCCAGCGGCCTTTCGCCGGTGGCGCGCTGACCACGCCATCGCGGAATGGCGACCGGTTCGCTCGATAAGCGCCTGTGTGGCCACGTACCATCGGGCGAATCGTCGACACTGCGAGCCCGCCGTATGTCCAGCCCTGCTGCCGAGCAAGCTCCGCATCACCGCGCCGAACCGCGGCTGGACGGCCTTGCGCCGGCCGCTTTGGCGCAACTGCAACTGGCCGCCTGCGCCATTCGCGATGGTGCCGAAGCGCCGGCACGGCGGGCGCTGGGCAGCGTGCTGGACATGGCACCGGAACATCCCGAAGCACTGCGCCTGTACGGCATCCTGCATCTGCGGGCGCACCGTCATGCCGAGGCGCAGGGATCGCTGCGACGGGCCATTGCGCAATGGCCGGACTATGCGCTGGCGCATTCCGACCTCGGCAACGTGCTGCAGGCCGCCGGCGAACTGGATGCGGCATTCGCCAGCTGGCGCCAGGCCTGCGCATTGGCGCCGCAAGCGGCCATGCCATGGTTCAACCTCGGCCGCCACCTGCAACTGCACGGCGACACCGCCGCTGCGATCGACGCGCTGGCGCGCGCGCAATCGTTGGCTCCCGATTTCCTGCCCGCGCTGATCCTGCTGGGCGATGCGCTGGTACACGCAGGCCGTTTCGAAGAAGCCGACCTGCGCTACCGTGCCGCCTTGGCCCGGCACCCTGGCTGCGGCGATGCCTGGCGCGGACTGGCAAACATGAAGACACGCCCGCTGGGCGATGCCGACCGCGAGCAGCTGCGCGCCGCCCTGCGCCGTCCCAACCTTGCCGCCAGCGACCGCATCGCGATGGGCTTTGCACTGGGCAAGGTGCATGAGGACCACGGCGACTACGAACAGGCATTTGCCACACTGAATGCAGCCAACGCACAGCAGCGCGATCTGGCGATGTGGAATGCCGCCGCGTTTCGCACGCACGTCGACGCGATGCTCGCCATCGCGGCCCGACTTCCGTCGCCGCACGACACGGGGCTTGGCCACCCAGTGATCTTCATCGTCGGGTTGCCCCGTTCCGGCTCCACCCTGTTCGAGCAGATCCTTGCCGCCCACCCCGAGGTCGAGGGCGCCAGCGAACTGCCGGATCTGGAGGATGTGCTGAGTGAAGAGTCCGCACGCCGTCGCCAGCCACTGCTGCAATGGCTCGCTGTGGCGACGGCCGACGACTGGGCGCGGCTGGGGCGGCGCTATCTCGAACGTACCGCACGCTGGCGCAGCCGCAAACCGCGACACGTCGACAAGCTGCCTTCCAACTGGCTGCTCGCCGGCGTGCTGGGCGCAATGCTGCCTGGCGCTCGCATCGTGGACGCACGACGCGACGCCCTGGAAACCGGCTGGTCCTGCTACAAGCAGCAGTTCTACCGGCTGCCGCATTTCGCCTGCACGCTGAGCGACATCGCCGCCTATATCCGCGACCACGAGCGGACGATGGCGCGCTGGCAGGCCGCCGATCCGCGGCGCATCCGCGTCCAGCCTTACGAGGCGTTGCTGGCCGATCCGGAACACGAGATCCGCGCGCTGCTGGCATTCTGCGGACTGGCCTTCGACCCGGCCTGCCTGGACTACCATCTAGCGGCGCGCAGCGTGCGCACGGCCAGCGCAGCGCAGGTCAGGCAGCCGCTGCAACGCGACACGGCGCGCGCCGCCCGCTACGGCGCGCTGCTCGATCCGCTGCGTTTCGGCCTGGGCATCCCGACACTCGGCTAGTACGGGCGATTGTGCGTCGTTGGCAACGCATCGTTTCCTGCGGCGGTCGCCGCACGAGCCCGATTCGCCCCCACTATGGCTGCATGGATTTCACCGAGCGATGCCCGACATGACCACCCTGCCCAGCCTGTACATCTCGCACGGTTCACCGATGACCGCGCTGCAACCCGGCCTCACCGGCGAGCGGCTGGCCGAACTGGCCGCCGTACTGCCGCGACCGCAGGCGATCGTGATGGCCAGTGCGCACTGGCTGTCGCGACGTCCGCAGGTCGGCAGCGCGGCCATGCCCGGGACCATCCACGACTTCGGCGGCTTCCCCGCGGCGCTGTACCAGCTGCGCTATCCGGCGCCTGGTGCGCCCGCGTTGGCCGATCGCGTGATGCAGTTGCTGGACCGCGCTGGGCTGGCGCCGGCTGCAGATCCCGGGCGCGGGCTCGATCATGGCGCCTGGGTGCCGCTGCGCCTGCTGTATCCGGCGGCGGACATCCCGGTGGTACCGGTGTCGATCCAGCCCGAACTCGGCCCCATGCACCAGTATGCATTGGGCCAGGCGCTGGCGCCCTTGCGCGACGAGGGCGTGCTGGTGATCGGTTCGGGCAGCATCACGCACAACCTGCACGACCTGCGCGCCGGCTACAGCGACGAGCGACAGGCACCGTACGTGAAACCGTTCATCGACTGGATCGAGCAGAAGCTCGCTACCGGCGACATCGACGCCTTGCTCGACTATCGCCGGCAGGCGCCGTTTGCCGAACGCGCACATCCCACCGACGAACACCTGCTGCCGCTGTTCGTGGCCTTGGGCGCGGCGGGAGCAAACGCCCGCGCGCAACGGATCGACGCCGGCATCGACATGGGCCTGCTGGCGATGGACATCTACCGGTTCGACTGAGCGGACGGCATCGCAACCGGGGCGGGTTGCTTTCAGGCGATCTGTGGCAGCGATGCCGCGGCATCGAACGGCTCAAGCCAGTCCTGCGGTGTCAGCACCGACAGTCCATGCGCCAGGCGCGCCTTGTCGCATTGCGGGCTGATCGCGCCGGACTCCCACGATGGCTGCACCTCGCGGCACACCGACGGTCGCCGCGCATAGATGCCGCAGTGCGCAGCCTTGCCCACCGTGCCCTGCAAGGCCACGCAGCGTGGCTGCGCGGCGTCGGTGCCGCGCATCGCCAGCCGGTGCGGATCGAGTTTCTCGGTGAACTCGGGCGGCACGCAGCCACCGAGCGAGGCATCCGCCTCCGACCAGTGGAATGCCACGCGGAAGAAGGCGCAGCAGGCACCGCAACGCAGACAGGGATGTTCCATCAAGCTGACCATGGCGCACCCCGAGGCGCGCAGCCTGCAGATTCTAGAACGCGAAAGGCCTGCCGTGCGGCAGGCCTTTCTTCACCAGCGCCGAGCTTTCTACGGTTCGCCGGCAAACGTGTCGCACTGGTCCATGTCGCCGCTGCTGAAGCCGGTCTTGAACCACTTCACCCGCTGCGCCGAGGTGCCGTGGGTGAAGGTGTCCGGCCGCACGCGCCCCTGCGCCTGCTGTTGCAAGGTGTCGTCGCCGATATGGCTGGCCGCGTTGAGCGCCGACTCGATGTCGCCCGGCTGCAGCCAGTTCAGATCCTTCTGGCTGTGGTTCGCCCATACGCCGGCATAGCAGTCGGCCTGCAGCTCCTGCCGCACGGACAGGCCGTCCGCACCGTCCATCGGCTGACCCTGCCGCTGCATCTGCTGCACCTTGTCGAACACGCCGGTCAGTTTCTGCACGTGATGACCCACCTCGTGCCCGATCACGTAGGCACGGGCGAAATCGCCGGAGGAATGCAGCTGGTCCTGCAATTGCTGGAAGAACGCCACGTCGAGATAGACCTTCTGGTCGCCCGGACAGTAGAACGGTCCCACCGCGGTGGTGGCGCCGCCGCAGGCCGTCCTCACGCCACCGGTGAACAGGTGCAGTTTCGGATCGACATAGGTCATGCCCTTGGCCTGGAAGATCTCGCCCCAGGTCTGCTCGGTCGAATGCAGGATCGCGCTGACAAACGCCTTCTGCTGCGGATCGATCTGCACCGGCGCACTCTGCGCGGGCACGTTCGACTGCACCCCACCCTGATCCAGCAGGGCCAGTGGATTCTTGAAGAAGACCCAGCCGAGGATGGCCAGCACGATCAGCCCGCCCAGCCCCATGCGACCGCCACCGAAGCCTCCACCCCCACCACCGCCGCCAGTGCCACTGTCGACTTCGACGTTGTCGCTGCTGCCACCCTTCTGCCAATCCATACGCCCCTCGCCGATTGACGCACCGTGCCGGTGCCACCCGCTGACGATAGTCCTTCCCTCCGCACCACGCCAAGCATGCGCTGCGGCTACAGTAGGCGATCTTTCCCGAGGATCCGCCATGACCCATCTGCCCGCCCTGGTCACCCTGCTCACCGTCCTGCTGCTGTTCGGCACCCTCTGGGCCGTGGGCCATGCCCGTGGCAAGTACAACATCAAGGCGCCGGCGATCAGCGGCGACCCGGCGTTCGAGCGCGCCTACCGGGTGCAGATGAATACGCTGGAAAATACCGTCATGTTCCTGCCCACGTTGTGGCTGGCCGCCAGTTACGGCTTCAGCGGCTGGGCCGGCATCGCCGGGCTGGTCTGGATCGTCGGGCGCGTGTGGTATGCGCTGGCCTACCTGCAGGACGCGGGCAAGCGTGGGCCTGGTTTCGCGCTCGGCATGATCGGCTGGGCGGCGACACTGGTGATGGCCGGCATCGGGGTCTTTCGCGTGATGGCGCTTGGCTGAAGCGCTGTCATTCCACGCTCAGGCAGGCCGGGAGCCAGGGCGCCGAGTGCCCACAGGCGACGATGCGGTAGCGTCCCGCATGATGGGCAACCAGCATCACGGCCAGCCCGTTCTCGAAGCGCTGTAGCTTGGCCTTGTCCGGGACCGCACCGATACCGGCTCTGGCGCGGATGCGTCCGCGCCGGTCGATGCGGCTGCAAGTCGGGTCGAGATCGAGCGAGTACCTGCCCAGGTCGGTGAAGCCGGCTTCGGCGACGTCCTTCGGCCAAGCCGGATACAGGCCACTGCCGCGCGATCGAGTTCGGCAGCTCCTGCCGGCAGCAGAGCCGAGTGATCCAGTGCGGTCGCCTCGCAGCCGCGCGCCGCCAGTCGGCGGGCGACTTTTTCGGTGCCCGGATCCAGCACGAGGTTGCCCTTCTGCACCATGCCGTCGGCAAACAAGCGCTCGAAAAAGTGCCCGGAAAACCTGCACGATGGCGCGCGTGGCCACTGGCAGCCCTGTCAAAATCGATCGTCATCGCTGCCCCCTGCTCCAGCCGACGCCCCGACAGCTACCGGGATGGCCTGCCGCTGCAAATCGCTGCACGGGAGCAAAGATCATCCTGGCCACCGTGCCGATCGGCCGATTGCGGCCGCCGCTGGCAGGCAGCTAGCGTGGAGATGCTGAACGCCGTGCATGCCATACGGTCAAATGGTTTCCCGCGCCCGCACAGGATCAGCTTCACCATGGATGCCATGCATACCGATACTTCCCTGCGGCCGCCTGCGATACCACCCGCACCACACGTGTCGGCCTCCACCATGCGTGCGCCCAGCCTGTGGACCGCGCTGGGATTGATCGCGCTGTATTTCGTCCTGCAGGCCGTTGGCAGCACCGTGATCGCGCTGATCCTCGCCGTGGCCTTGGGCTTTGTTCGTCTGGACCAGGGCGTGACCCAGGTCGACAACAGCATTCACACCATGCTGGAACAACCCGGCATGCAGGCGGTGCTGGTGATGCTCACGCTAGGCCTGGCCGCATCATCGACCCTGCTGCTGACCCGGCATCGCTGGCCACATCTGTGGTCGCTTGCACAGCCACCGGGATTGGGTTTCGCGAGGCCGTCGCGGCCGCTGTACCTCGCGCTCGCCATCGCGGTTGGCGTGGCCGCCCCCTTGCTTGGCGGGCAACTGACCCAGTGGTTCGCACACGGACAAACCGTGAGCCAGGACATCCAGCAACTTGGCGCCGATACCCCGCTGGCATGGCGCATGCCGCTGGTGCTGGTGGTGGTGAGCCTCGGCCCCGTGGTCGAGGAGCTATTGTTCCGCGGCGTGCTGATGTCGGCGCTGATGCAGCGCTGGCAGACGGGCTGGGCCATGGCGGCCAGTTCGCTAGTGTTCGCGCTGGTGCACCTGCCGGGCCTGCAATGGCAATGGTTCGCGCTGCCGGACCTGCTCTTGCTGGCCTTGCTGCTGGCGTGGCTGCGACTGCGCTCGGGATCGATCTGGCCAGGTGTGTTGGCTCACGGCATCAACAACCTGCTGGCGGTGGCGGCGTGGTTTGTGGTGGCTCACCTATCCGGCTGAGGCTTGCGCCGCCGCTGCATTGAAATCACGCAGCAACCGCGCGGTCTCGAATACCGGCAACCCCATCACGCCGGAATGGCTGCCCTGCAGGTGCTCGACCAGCATCGCGCCATACCCCTGGATCGCATAGGCACCGGCCTTGCCGAACGGCTCGCCGGTGGCGACGTAGGCAGCAATCGCTGCTTCATCCAGCGATGCAAAACGCACCTGCGATACGCACACCGCGCATTGCTCGCACGTGGCACTGACCAGCCACACGACCGAGATCACCGCATGCGTGCGCCCGGATAGGCGACGCAGCATCGCGGCGGCATCGTCGGCGTCCAGAGGTTTGCCGAACACCTCGTCGTCCAGCACCACTTCGGTATCGGCGCCGAGCACGATCGCATCGCTGGCGTGATCCAGGCGGGCATGCCCGGCGCGCGCCTTGTCGCGCGCCACCCGGCTCACATAGTCCTGCGGCAGCTCGCCGCGCATGCGTTGCTCGGGCACATCGACATCGAGCACGCTGAAAGCCACGCCGATCTGTTCCAGCAACTGACGACGACGCGGCGACTGCGAGGCGAGATAAAGCATTCGGGATACCGGATCAGCAACCAGGCGCAAGCATAGCGGCGATCAAAGCGCGAGGCCGTACTCGCAGAACTGCCGGTCACGCTGCCAGCCGAGCGATTCGTACAAGGCCTGCGCCGGCGCATTGTCCAGCGCGGTCGACAGCGACAGGCTGGCGGCGCCCAGCGCCCGCGCATGTTCCGCCGCCGCGGCAAGCAATGCGGCGGCCACACCTTGCCGGCGTGCCGATGGCGCCACAAACAGGTCGTTGAGCAGCCAGGTGCGCACGGTGCGCACCGAGGAAAACAGCGGATAGAGCTGGGTGAAGCCGAGCCCGGCGCCGTGTTCGTCGCGCGCCAGCAGGATCAGCGACTCATGATGGCGGAAGCGTTCCGCCAGGAAGTCGTGCGCCCGCGCCAGATCGGCCGACTGGCCATAGAACTGGCGATAGCCGTCGAACAACGGCGCCAGCGTATCGAGATCGAGGATCGTGGCTTGCCGGATCTGGAAGGACATGATGATGGAGCTCCTTGGGCCGTACGGCGATCAAGCCCGATGGTAGGGATGCCCGGCCATGATCGTGGTGGCACGATACAGCTGTTCGGCCAGCACCAGCCGCACCAGCATGTGCGGCAACGTCAGCGGGCCAAGCGACCAGCGCTGGTCGGCACGCGCCAGCACCTCGGGTGCATGACCGTCCGGACCGCCGATCAGGAACGCCAGGTCACGTCCGGCCATCCGCCAGCGCGCCAGTTGTTCGGCCAGCTCCTCGCTGGACCAGGTCTTGCCGCGACCATCGAGCGCGATCACATGGATGTCATGTGGCAGCGCGGCGAGTATCGCTGCGCCTTCGTCCTGGATCGCCCGCGCGTCGTCTCGGCCCTTGCCGCGAATGCCGGGTTTCAGTTCGATCAGTTCCAGCGGCAGCTCGTGCGAAAGCCGCTTGCGATATTCGGCAAAACCTTCGGCGACCCAGCCAGGCATGCGTTCGCCGACGGCGATCAGACGTGCGCGCATGCCGCAGGTTCAGCTCAACCGGCTTGCACGACGTCGGCTTCGTGCCCGCTATCGCCCACCGTCCACAACCGTTCCAGGCCGTAGAACTCGCGGATGCGTGGCAGCATGACATGGACGATCACGTCGCCCAGGTCGACCAGCACCCATTCGCCTTCCACCTCGCCTTCCACACCCAGCGGCATCACGCCCGCCTTCTTGGCGAACTTGCTGACTTCGTCGGCGATGGATTTGACGTGACGTGCGGAGGTGCCGGAAGCGATGACGAGCAGGTCGGCGATGGAGGTCTTGCCGCGAACGTCGATCTCGCGAACGTCCTTGGCTTTCAATTCTTCCAGCGCGTCGATGACGGACTTGCGCAGGATTGCCGTGGTGACGGACTTGTTCGTACGGGCAGTACTCAAGAGGGTTGGCCTCGATACGGGATCGCAGCGCAAAATGGCGCGGCTGCAGTATAACCGCCCTGCCGCTGCGACACGTCAAGGTGCCTGGCGGTGCGGGCAGTTCAAGGTGGGCGGATATCGAGCTGCCTATGCATGTCGCATGCCTGGTCGCCATGACTCCCCTTCAGCAGGGCGGTGACCTGGTAGCTGCCCGCAGGCAGGCCCTCGGTGACGACGACCATGTTGAAGCCGGCATTGCCGGCGCTCCCGGCCTTGAGGGCATCGGCGACATCCGGGCGCGGCATGCCGGTCGCCCCTTCGAATCCGTAAATCCCGCCGTCTCGCAGAAGGAACATGAACCGTGCGGGCGGCTGCAGGTCGGCGCCGACCACCCAGCCCGCGGCGACAAACGGCTGTCCCTGCCTGATCGATACGGGCACATCCTGCATCAACGCACGGCCATCCACGGTATCGAGGGCGCAGCTGCCCACGGGTTGGGCCTTCGCCAGAATATTCGCGGACTGGCGTTCCACGGCTGTTCCGGGTCGGTTCCTATCGTGAGCACGCCCCGCATCGAGACCCGCCGCATCAGACGCATCAGACGCCGGAAAGATCGCATCGGCGTTCTCGTAGGCGTAGTAGGTCTGCACCAGCGCCTTGCAACCGGCATAGCCCTCGCCGAGCTGCGCGGGAATTTCGTCGGGTGCATAGACCTCTCCCCGATAGATCGCATAGATGGCCTGACCGATCGCCGCGATCGAAAAATTCCGGTCGTAGCCGCGCTCGAACAGCGAATGCCCGAGGAAGCTGTTCGGCAGCTGGTCGACGCCCAGCAATTGCAGGATGGTCGGCGCCAGATCCAGCGACGTCCGCCCGTGCACATCCAGACGGGGCGGCAGTGGCAGCCACGATGCGTGGATCAGCAACGGGATACGGTCGACGAAGTACGGCTTGTAGCCGCTGCCGGCCACCTTCACGAACGGCGGTTCGGGGTAATGCGCGTGATCCGTCGTGAGCACGAACAACGTGTCGGCGGCGTACTTCGAGGAGCGCAGATAATCGTAGAAAACGCCGATCCGGGCATCCAGCGTGTGCAGCGTGTTCAAGCTCGGATTGCTGCCGTCGCCATAGGGAATGCCGCCCGCTGGAATATCCAGGAAAGCGTGCGTGTCCAGCGTATACATCCCGATAAACAACGGTGCGTCGCCCCGGTAGCGCTGCAGGTAGGCGGCCAGCGCGCTGAATTGATCCCGATCCGTGAGGGCATCGTTGAACAGCGGATCGGGATGCTCCAGCAGCCCGCTGCGGCTGCGCGCGGCCGTATAGACGTCATCGAAGCCAAGCATCCGCACGAAAGGCGTCAATGCCTCGGCGCGCTGGTGCGGCGAAAAGAACACGGTCCGGTAACCCTGTTGCCGCAAGATTCCAGGCACCGACGCATACGCGTGCGTGGCCAGGCCCGACGCATCCCCAGCCGTCCAGCCGGCACCGTTTTCGGCACCGCCGCGGAAGGGATAGCCCGAAGTAAGCTGGCCCTGCAGCCCGCGGTACGTCGCGGCGGTATGGTTGAAGTAGTTGTCGACCACCATCGACTGACCCGCGATGCGCGAGATGTTCGGCGTCAGGCCGGGATAGCGGCCGCCGTAGGTCTCGAACAGCCTGGCCGACTCGCCCTCCATGAAGATCACCACCACATTCGGCCGTGCCGGCGAATGCGTGACTGCAAATGGCAGTGGCCGTGCATTCACAACATCCTTGAGAAACGGCCAACGCCCTCCGCCCAGTTGCACATCGCACAATTGTTTCCTGACGGTCGATGGCGGTATCAAAGCCACGCTTCCCGCGGACCGCCACTTCGAAACCGCCGAACGCAGCAAGGCCGTCACGGGCGATTGCCCCGCCTCCAGCCGAGCCATATCGCCAGCAGGCGGCACCGGGTGATTGAATGTGACGACACCCGCCACGGCGGCCAGCCCAGCCACGGCCAGCAGCCAGCCACGGCCGCGCGGCACTCGTGGTACGGCGCGGCGCGATGTCCCGGCCAGCATGGCCAGCCAGGCGATGATGCCAGCCGCCAGCAAGCCGCCCTGGCCACAGCTGACCGTAAGTGTGGCGTCCTGGGCATTTTCGAGAGCAAGCGGACTGATGAACGCGTTGGAGATCGTCAGTGCGTAGCTTTGCGCCAGATAAGCCGCCCCGAAGGCCAGCGCGACCAGGGCATGCAGACCCAGGCGCCACCAGCCAGGCCTGGATGCATCCGAGCCAAGCACCCATCTCGACGCACACAGAAAAGCCACTACCTCCAGCAGGGCGGGCACTAGCACGCCAGCCAGCAGCCGTGCGTTCAGCAGGCCAGGGGCGCGACCGAAGTAGATCGCCAGTGCGATGGCATAGGCAGCAAGCAGCAGCCCGGCGTAAATCCAAACCGGACGCAAGCTGCCGGATGAACCTTCGTTTCGCAGGTTTATCAAGATCGCATCGTCCATGACGCAAAGATGACGAGACTAACCAAACGCCAGCATCCAGGCCAGCCGTGTTTCAGCCAGCTCACCCGGTTTGCGAATGGGCCAGCGCGCGTCTGGCCAGCCGGTATTCGTGCATCAGGCGCGCCACCAGCTCGGCCGCCGGCTGTGGCCGCACCAAACCGGCAGCCTGCCCGCACCATTCGGACAACAGGTCGCCACGCCCGGCGGCCGCGGCAGCGCGGCGCAACGGCGCCGTGAGCGCATTCAGCACCGGATACGGCAACCCCTGCACCGCGTCCGGCATGGCCTCGACGAAGCGGTTGCGCAAGCCCCGGGCAGCGCGCCCGGAGAAACCCCGGATGGTGGTGACCTGGTGCTCCTCGACCCGCGGCAGATCCTGTTTCCACGCCTCGGCCGCCGAAGATTCCGGGCAGGTGAGAAAAGCGGTGCCCAACTGGCTGGCCGCTGCACCGAGGATTTCCGCCGCCAGCATGCCGCGGCCATCCATGATGCCGCCGGCGGCGATCACCGGGATACTCCCCGCCAGTGCGCGCACGGTGAGCGGCAGCAGCGCAAACAGGCCGATCATCGCGTCCTCGGCCGCATGCAGGAAGGTGCCGCGATGGCCACCGGCCTCGGCGCCCTGCACGCAGACGGCATCCGCCCCGGCTTCGGCCCAGGCGCGCGCTTCGGCCACCGTGGTGGCGGTACCGATCACGTAGATGTCGCGCTGGCGCAGCTCGCGCAACTGCGCCGGGCTGATCACGCCGAACGCGAAACTCGCCGCCGCCGGACGCGCCTCGCACAGCGCGGCGAACTGCTCGGAGAAGCGCGGCGCCCAGCGAGCCGGCAGATGGGTGCGCACATCGAGCCCCTCGCGCACCATCAACGCATCGAGTTGCGCGCGCGCCTCCGCTACTGCCGCCATGTCGGCCTCGAATTCATCCGGGAGCACGAACAGGTTGATCGCATACGGCCGATCGCCGAGCGCGCAGACCTGCGCCGCCTGTTCGAGGATCCCCTGCGGTTCCAGGTAACCGGCGCCCAACGAACCCAGTCCGCCCGCATCGGACACGGCTGCCACCAGCGCCGGTGGCGTCGAGCCGGACATCGGTGCCTGGATCAGCGGATGCTCGATGCCGAGCCGACTGGCGAAGGACGAGTTCATGCGTGCTGGCCTGCAAGCGATGGCTACCCAGTATCCGCTGTTGTCGCGTACTGGAGAAGTGAAGTGCGGCTGCCCTGCGGCGGCTGCATCGTCCAATGCCCTTGCGCCATCTAGCGGCCTAACTGCCGCCCAGCCCGGCCACGATGTTCACCGTGATCGCGATGATGAACACGTTGAAGAAGAACGCGATCACGCTGTGCAGCAAGGCCACGCGGCGCAGGTAACGGCTGGTGATCTGCACGTCGGAGACCTGGAACGTCATGCCGATCACGATCGCGAAATAGGCGAAATCCCAGTAATCCGGCTCGGCCGTGTCGGGAAAATCCAGCCCGGAGTGCTTGTCGCCGAAATCGCCGTAGAAGCCGTGCGCGTAGTGGATCGCGAACATGGTGTTGAGGAACAGCCAGCTCAGCACCACGCTCAGCGCACCGACCCCGATCGCCAGCGCACCGCCGGCCTTGGCCGCATGCAGCTCGTTGCTCAGCGCCACCAGCACCACGGTCGACAGCACCACGCCACTCCACAGGATGCCCCAGCGCCCGGTGTCCTGCTCCTGCGCCTGGGTGCGCATACTCGTCGGCGAAGCCTGATTGAACATCCTCGCCAGAATGGCCAGAAACACCAGGGCGCCCAGATCGAACCCGAGCAGCACCGCGATGGTTGGCCGCAGTCCGCTCGCCACCAACGCGGCGGAGGTGATGATGAAGATCACCAGCGACACGACCATTCGCGGCCGGACTTTGATGAAATGGAATGGCCGCCAGCGGCGCCTCCTCGGCTGGGCTTGCGCGGCCACGCTGGCATCATCGGGTGGCGAGGCGTTGTTCATGCACGCCACCACGCCGACGCGGCGATGGACAAAACCTTCATGGTGGCCATGGATGGAGCCTCACAATGCAGCACGCAACCTCCGGATGTCCGGCGCGACAGCCGGCGACGCGGCGATGATAGCGGGAGTTTCATCGGCACAAATCCTGATACTCCGGGTGCCGCGTGATCCACGCCGAGGCATACGAACAGGCCGGCACCACCTTCCAGCCCTCGGCACGCGCCGCGTCCATGGCCGCCTGTACCAGGGCCGATGCGATGCCGCGCCCGCCCACTTCGCCTGGCACGCCCGTATGGGTGATCGTCAGCACGCCGGCAGCCAGGGTGTAATCGAGTTCGCAATCCACGCCGTCCACCTGCGTTTCGAAGCGATGCGCGGCACGATCGTGTTGAATGGCAAACGACATGCAACCTCCAATCCGGATGTGACCAGCGCCAAGCATACGGCCTGGCGACGGTAATCGGAGGTGAAGCCGGCTCATCGGTCCCTTCGCGCGCCCTGCATGAGCCAGCCACCACGCTGGATACCTCAAGGCGCCACGCTAGACTTGCCGCATGCCGTTGCCGCCAGACTTCCTCACCCGTATCGCCCGCGAACCGCTCCGTCCGCTGCGTGCCGCGATCCGGCACTGGGTGCTCAGTGCATTCCCGCGCGCGCGGACCGGCAGCATCGATTACGACCATCCGCACGGCGACCCGGGCCTGTTCGGGCCGGACAGCGCGACCTGGCGCGTGCACGCGGATTTCCCCGGCATGCTGGCCGGTGGCCTGGCCGCACTGACCTTGCAGACGCTGCATCCGCTGGCGCTGGCCGGCGTATGGGACCACTCCAACTTCCGTGGCGACCTGCTCGGGCGCTTGCGCCGCACCACCGCGTTTGTCGGTGGTACCACCTTCGCACCGCGCGCGCAGGCCGAAGCGCTGATCGAGCGCGTGCGGCAGATCCACACGCATGTCACCGGACATGGCGAGGATGGACGTCCGTATGCCGCCGACGATCCCGCGCTGCTGACCTGGGTGCATGTCACCGAGGCATACAGTTTCCTGCAGGGTTATCGGCGCTACAGCCATGTAAACCTTCCGCCGGATGCCGCCGATCGCTACTACGACGAGGTGCGGCGCATCGCCGAGGCATTGGGCGCTCGCGCGGTGCCCGCCTCGGAACAGGCCGTCGACGACTACTTCCGCCGCATCCGGCCCGAACTGGCCTGTACCGAACGCTCGCGCGTGGTGCTCGGACTGCTGGCGCAGGTGCGCCTGCCGGTGCCTGCAGCGGGACTGTCGCGCGACCTGTTCCTGCACGCCGGCGGCGCCCTGCTGCCGGACTGGGCGACGGAGCTGCTCGGCCGCACGCCGCGGCAGCAGCGCCAGGCACGACTGGCGGCCCACGCGTTATGGACCATCGCGCCGGTCTTTCGCGCCGCGCTGAAGGACGGCATCGCCAGCCGCGCGTGCCGGCGCATGGATGCGCCAGTGGAGCGGTTGCAGCACTGGGCGTAGATCCGTTTCAGGGCCTTCCCTCGGCGTGCCGGGGCATCGCTGCATTTCGCCCGGCATTGACAGCTTCGCCCTATCGGCTAACGTCGGGCGGACACGTCAGTCAGGGGCGCCTGTGGCAACACTCATTCCGACCCGCAACAGCTGCCTGCCGCGCATGACCGGCGGCGAGAAACGCGTTTCCGAACGGCTGGAGCAGAAGCTCGAGGAGGACTACCTGCTGTGGTACGACGTGCCGGTCGGGCTGAAACAGCGCCATCCGGACTTCGTGGTGTTCCACCCGCGCCGCGGCCTGCTGGTGCTGGAAGTGAAGGACTGGAAAGCCGACACCATCCAGCATGCCGACAACACCCAGTTCACCCTGATCACCGATCGCGGCCTGGTCAAGGAGGCCAACCCGCTGCTGCAGGCGCGCGCCTATGCACTGGAAATCGGCGTGGTGCTGGAGCGCGATCCTGCGCTGCGCCAGCCACAGGGCTCGCGCCATGCCGGCAAGCTGATCATGCCGTGGGCCTGGGGCGTCGTGCTGGCCAACATCACCCGCAAGCAATTCGACGAAGGCGCGCTGGGCGAAGTGCTGCCCGAGCATCTGGTGATCTGCCGCGACGAGCTGTACGAGACGGTCGACGCCGAAGCGTTCCAGGAACGGTTGTGGGCGATGTTCCCGCAGGTCTTCCCGGTGACGCTGACCCTGCCGCAGATCGACCGCGTGCGCTGGCACCTGTTTCCCGAGTTGCGGGTCGAACCCGGCAGCGGCCAATTCGGCCTGTTCGGCCCGACCGACGCGGCGGTGCGTCCGCTGGAGATTCCCGACCTGGTCAAGGTGATGGACTCGCAGCAGGAGCAGCTGGCGCGCTCGCTCGGCGGCGAGCACCGGGTCATCCACGGCGTCGCCGGCTCCGGCAAGACGATGATCCTCGGCTTCCGCGCGATGCAGCTGGCGCGCGAACTGGGAAAACCCATTCTGGTGCTGTGCTACAACAAGACGCTGGCCGCACGGCTCGAACAGCTGATCGGCGAGCGCGGCCTCAGCGAGAAGGTGCAGGTCTACAACTTCCACAAGTGGTGCCGCAAGATGCTGGTGGCCTACCATGTGCCGTTGCCGCCCGGAAAGGACAAGGCTTTCTTCGAGGCGTTGCCGCCTGCGGTGATCGCCGGCGTGGATCGCGGCCAGATTCCGCGTTTCCAGTACGGCGCCGTGCTGATCGACGAAGGCCACGACTTCGAGCCGGACTGGTACAAGCTGATCGTGCAGATGATCGACCCGGCCACCAATTCGCTGCTGGTGCTGTACGACGACGCGCAGAACATCTACGGCAGCGCCGACCGCCGCAAGATCAGCTGGAAGAGCCTGGGCGTGCAGGCGCAGGGCCGCACCACCATCCTCAAGCTCAACTACCGCAATACGCTGGAAATCCTCTCGGTGGCGCGCGTATTCGCCAATGAATTGCTGGACTCGCGCGACGACGACGGTGACGGCGTGCCGCTGATCGCACCGGAAAGCGCCGGCCGCCGCGGCGCCCTGCCCGAACTGGTGCGCACCGACACCGCCGGCGCCCAGCTCGACGTGCTGATCGCGCGGCTGCGCGACGAGCACGCGCATGGCCGCCCGTATTCCGACATGGCGGTGCTGTTCCGCAACCAATGGGAAGGCGAAAAGCTGCACGAGGCATTGCAACGCATCGGCATTCCGAGCCGGCTCGCCGAAGGCGTTGGCAAACAGACCCTGTTCGTGGTCGAAGACAGCGTCAAGCTGGTCAGCATGCATTCCAGCAAGGGCCTGGAGTTTCCGTTCGTGATCATCCCCGGCCTCGGCTCGCTACCCAAACCCGGCCAGAGCGAGGCCGACGAGGCGCGTCTGCTCTACGTCGCCATGACCCGCGCCACCGAGCACCTGCTGCTGATCCACCACGACGATTCGGTGTTCAGCAAGCGCATCCGCGATTCGATCAATGAAGTGCAGGGGCAACTGGAGCGTGGCGCATGACCGCGCGATTTCCCGGCATGCAGTGATCGGCCCGATCCGGGAGCAGATTTGCGCCATGCCATCCCCTTCGACGAACATCCCCGACACGCAGGTGCTGATCGCGGGCGCCGGCCCCACCGGGCTGGTACTGGCGCTGTGGCTGACCCGGCTCGGCGTCAGCCTGCGCATCATCGACAAGACCGCCGAAGCGGGAACCACCTCGCGCGCACTGGCCGTGCAGTCGCGCACGCTGGAGTTCTACCGGCAGATCGGCGTGGCCGATGCGGTCGTCGATGGCGGCGCCACGATTGCCGGCATCAACCTGTGGGTCCGCGGGCGCAAGGCCGCACGGATACCGTTCCAGCAGATCGGCGAAGGCTTGAGCCCGTTTCCGTCGGCGCTGGTATTTCCACAGGATGCCCACGAGCGATTGCTGATCGAACGACTGCAGGCACTGGGCGTGACCGTGGAGCGCCGAACCGAACTGCTGAGCTTCGAGCAAGTCAGCGACGGCGTACACGCCACGCTGCGGCAATCCGATGGCACGGAAGTGAGCTGCCGCGCTGCCTACCTTGCTGGTTGCGACGGCGCGCGCTCGGTCGTGCGCGAGGTTCTGGGCTTCACCTTTCCCGGCGGCACCTACACGCAACGGTTCTATGTTGCCGACGTGGATGCGACGGGCCCGGCCGCCGATCATGAATTGCATATCGATCTCGACGATGCCGATTTCCTCGCGGTCTTCCCGCTCAAGGGCCACGGCCGTGTGCGCCTGGTCGGCACCGTGCGCGAACCCGCCGACGAGAACGGCGAGCTGAGCTTCGACGACGTCAGCCCGCGCGCGATCGCCCAGCTCCGGCTCGGCATCGCCAAGGTGAACTGGTTCTCGACCTATCACGTGCACCACCGGGTCGCGCCATCCTTCCGGCACGGGCGCACGTTTCTGCTGGGCGACGCCGCGCATATCCACAGCCCGGCCGGCGGCCAGGGCATGAACACCGGCATCGGCGATGCGGTGAACCTGGCATGGAAACTCGCTGCCGCACTGAACCAGCAGGCTGCCGACAGCCTGCTCGACACCTACGAAATCGAACGCATCCGCTTTGCCCGCCGGCTGGTCGCCACCACGGACCGCGGATTCACCCTGGCCACCAGCGAAGGTGCCATCGCGCGACAGGTGCGCACCCGGTTGATCCCGTTGATCGCGCCATGGCTGTTCCGCTGGCCGCCGTTGCGCCGGTTCCTGTTCCGCACGATGTCGCAGATCGGTATCGACTATCGGCACAGCACGCTGAGTGCCGGCAACGCTGGCGCGGTGCACGGTGGCGATCGCCTGCCCTGGGTGCGCACGGCAACGGGACACGACAATTTCGATCCGCTCACGTCGCTGGCTTGGCAAGTACACGTCTACGGCGAGGCAAGCGCGGAGCTCACGGCTACCTGCGCCGAGCACCGGCTTCAGCTGCATGTCTTCGCCTGGAATGCCGATATGGCACGCGCCGGCTTCGGGCGGCATGCGCTCTATCTGATCCGGCCCGATGGCTACGTCGCGCTTGCCGCCGCTGACGGCGCCACGCGGCGCCTGCGCGACTATCTGCTGGCGCGATACGGCGACAACAACCCGGCGGTGTCGAACAACCCGGCCGGCAACAAATAGCGCGGCTCACGTCCGCTGGCGAGCAGCTCGCGGATGCGGGTGGCGGAAATCTCCAGCGGAGTGACGGCCAGCTCGATCACCTTGCCCGCGCTGGCGTGACGCCATGCTGCCGCTTCGCCGACGCGACGACCGGAGATCTCCCGCTGCAGCTCATCAGGCAGCACGGCGTCCATGCCTGGACGGCTCAACACCCCGACATGCGCCAGGTCGAACAGTTCGCGCCAGCGATGCCAGCCGGGCAAACCGGCGAATGCATCGGCACCGATCAGCAGTACCAGCGGGCGCCCCCCCTGTTCCGCACGAAGCTCGATCAGGGTGTCGATGGTGTATGACGGGCCGGCGCGCTCCAACTCGCGGGTATCCAGCGCGAGGCGTGACTGGCCCTGCAAAGCGGCGCGCAGCATCGCCACGCGCTGTGGCGCCGAAGCGGTCGGCGGCGGGCGATGCGGTGGCACGCTGGCCGGCATCAGGCGCACCTCGGCATCGAGCAGTTCGGAAGCCTCCCACGCCACGCTCAAATGACCCAGGTGCACCGGGTCGAAGGTGCCGCCGAAAATGGCCAGCGGCTTCACGCCAGCGCCTTGGCCGCACGCGGTTCGGCGATCGCGGCGATCAGCCGCTCGGCTTCCTGCCACGGATTGCCGGCTTCGCGGCCCTTGACCATGCGGTCGATGCGCGAGGCGCGCGCGAGGCATTGCAGCCAGTGCTCGCGCGGCGCGCGGCGCAGCGCCTGGCGGAACAGGGTTTCGCGTGCCTGCCACAGATGCTCGGCGCGGAACTGGGCGGCGAGATCATGCGCGTTGGCCAGGCGCAAGGCCAGCTGCAGCTGGTTGACCAGCCAACCCATCAGCGCCAGCAGTTCGTCGCCTTCGGAACGCAGCCCGGCAAGGATGCGCAGCGCACGCGCGCCGTCGCCGACGAAGGCGGCATCGGTGAGCTTGAACACGTCGTAACGGGCACTGTCGGCGACCAGGCCTTCCATTTCGACGGCATCGATGCGGCCCTGCCCGTGCAAGATGGCGAGCTTGTCGACTTCCTGCGCGGCGGCGAGCAGGTTGCCCTCGACGCGCTGCGCCAGCAGTGCGCTGGCATCGGGCGTCGCGGACAAGCCACGCGAGGCCAGCCGTGCACCGATCCATGCGCCCCACTCGTTCGGTCGTGGCGCATTGAACACCACCATCGTGCCGCTGGCGTCGAGCTTCTTGCTCCAGGCGCCGTCATGCTTGCTGCTCCACTCCATCGCGGTGATCAGCAGGGTGACGTCCGGTGGCGGATCGGCGCAGAACGCGTTGATCGCCTTGGCGCCTTCGGTGCCGGGACGGCCAGTGGGCAGACGCAGGTCAATCAGCCGGCGGCTGGCGAACAGCGACATGCCCGCAGCGGATCGCGCCAACTCGTCCCAGTCGAAATGCTGGCCGACATCGAGTACCTCGCGTTCGCTGTAACCCAGCTTCTTGGCCTGTGCGCGCAGTGCGTCGGCCGCTTCCAGCACCAGCAACTCCTCGCCGGCAAGCAGGTATACCGGCGCCAGGCGGTCAGCCGCCAGCGCCTTCTGCCACTGACCGGGACTAAGCGGCATCAGTGCGTGCTGGCGGCGCTCGCCGGGACGGCCAGCCCACCATCATGCTTGCCTGCAGCCTGCAGGCGGAACAGGATCGCCTGCACCATGTCCTGGTTGAGGCTGTGCTGGATCTGCTGTACCTGCGAGGCATTGCCGACCGTGTTGGTGGCGTCGTAGCTGTATTCGCGCGACATGTTGATGTGCTGCGGCGGTATCAGCATGTGGCCATTCGCATCGATCACCTCGAACTGCACCTGGTAGTGCACCGAATATTCGGTGATGCGCACGTATCCGCCGTTGGTCAACGAGTCGGTGCCGAACGAAGCCGTCGGCACGCGCAGCTCGGCAATCCCCGGGCCGGCATTGTCCTCGACGGTGACACCGGAGAGCTCCAGCGCACGCGAAAGCATGCGCGGGAATTCGCCGCCGCCGCTGACGGTGAGATGGATGCGCTGCATCGCAGGCGGCAGCGCCGCGCTCTGGCGCAAATGGAAACCGCAGGCAGTCACAGCCAGTGCCGAGATCAACAGCAGCGTGGCTTGAAACAGGCGTCCCGCTTTCATGAAGCTCATGGATTTCATCCTGCGACGATGTTGACGATCTTGCCGGGAACCACGATGACCTTGCGCACGCTCATGCCTTCCAGGAAATGCACCACCTGCGGCTGCGCACGCGCCGCAGCCTCAGCCTCTTCCTTGGAGGCAGTCGCGGCCAGCTCGATGGTAGCGCGCAACTTGCCGTTGATCTGCACCGCCAGGGTAACCGTGTCGCGCACCAGCGCGGCCGGGTCGGCCTTGGGCCAGGGCTGATCCTCCAGCACGGTCTCGGCGTGGCCCAGCACCTGCCACAGCGCGTGGCTGATGTGCGGCACCACCGGATTGAGCAGCAGCACCATCGCCTCCAGCGCCTCATGACGTACCGCGCGGCCCTGCTCGCTCTGGTCGCCGAACTTGTTCAGCGCATTGAGCAACTCCATCAGTGCCGCAATCGCGGTATTGAAGGAATGGCGGCGGCCGAAGTCGTCGCCGACCTTCTGGATCGTCTCGTGCAACTGGCGACGCAGCGTCTTCTGACCGGCGTCCAATGCGGCAGGATCGGTTTCGGGATGATCGGGATTCGCCGCATGCGTGGTCACTTCGCGCCACAGCCGCTTGAGGAAGCGCGACATGCCTTCGACGCCGGCCTCGCTCCATTCCAGCGACTGCTCCGGCGGCGCGGCGAACATCGAGAACAGCCGCACGGTGTCGGCGCCGTACTTGCCGACCATGGTCTGCGGGTCGATGCCGTTGTTCTTCGACTTGGACATCTTTTCGGTGCCGCCGATCTGCACCGGCTGGCCGTCCTCGCGCAGCACCGCGCCGGTGACGCGGCCGCGCTCGTCGCGCTGCACGTCGACTCCGGCGGGGTTGATCCAGTCCTTCGAACCATCCGCGTTGTCGCGGTAGAACGTCTCGGCGATCACCATGCCCTGGCACAGCAGGTTCTGCGCCGGCTCGTCCGAATGCACCATGCCCGCGTCGCGCAACAGCTTGTGATAGAAGCGGAAGTACAGCAGGTGCATGATCGCGTGTTCGATGCCGCCGATGTACTGGTCGACCGGCAGCCAGTAGTTGGCGCGCTCATCGATCTGCGCGTCCGCGCCGGGGCTGGTGTAGCGGGCGTAGTACCAGCTCGACTCCATGAAGGTGTCGAAGGTGTCGGTCTCGCGCTCGGCCGGACCGCCGCATTGCGGGCACGCGCACTTGCGCCACTCCGGATCGGCCTTGATCGGCGACTGCACGCCGGAGAACGCGACGTCCTCGGGCAGCACCACCGGCAGTTGGTCTTCCGGCACCGGCACCGCATCGCACTTGGGGCAATAGATCACCGGGATCGGGCAGCCCCAGTAGCGCTGGCGGCTCACGCCCCAGTCGCGCAGGCGCCAGTTGACCCGACGCAGGCCGTTGCCTTCGGCTTCGAGCCTGCCGGCGAGAAAATCGAACGCCTCGCGGTAGTTCTTGCCATCAAGTTCACCGGAATTGACCACCCGCATGTCGGTGCGGGTCTTGTCGGCGTACCAGTCCTTCCACTGGCCCGGATCGTATTCGGCATCCGCACCGCCGACCGCGATCACCTGCTTGATCGGCAGCTGGTACTTGTGGGCGAACTCGAAGTCGCGCTGGTCATGCCCGGGCACCGCCATCACCGCACCGGTGCCGTAGCCCATCAGCACGAAGTTGGCGACCCACACCGGCAGCTTCTCGCCAGTGACCGGATGCACGGCGAGCAGGCCAGTGGCCATGCCGCGCTTTTCCTGGGTTTCCAGTTCTGCCTCGGAGACGCCGCCGTGCTTCAGCTCGTCGAGGAAGGCGGCAAGCTTCGGATTGCCCTGCGCAGCCTTCAGCGCCAGCGGATGTTCGCCGGCGATCGAGACGAAGGTCACGCCCATCAATGTATCGGGACGGGTGGTGAACACCGTCAGCGGCTCGGCCTCGCCTTCCACCGCGAAGTGGATCTCCAGACCCTCGCTGCGGCCCAGCCAGTTGCGCTGCATGGTCTTGACCGCATCGGGCCAGCCCGGCAGCGTGTCCAGGCCGTCCAGCAATTCCTGCGCGTAGTCGGTGATCTTCAGGAACCACTGCGGGATCTCGCGCTTTTCGACCACGGCGCCGGAGCGCCAGCCGCGGCCATCGACCACCTGCTCGTTGGCCAGCACGGTCTGGTCGATCGGGTCCCAGTTCACCACCGCGTTCTTGCGGTAGGCCATGCCCTTCTTCAGCAGCCGGGTGAACATCAGCTGTTCCCAGCGGTAATAGTCCGGCTTGCAGGTGGCGAACTCGCGCGACCAGTCGATCGCATAGCCCAGCGACTTCAGCTGGCTGCGCATGTGGTCGATGTTGGCGTAGGTCCACTTCGCCGGCGCGGTGTTGTTCTTGATCGCGGCGTTCTCGGCCGGCAGGCCGAACGCATCCCATCCCATCGGCTGCAGCACGTTCCTGCCCTGCATGCGCTGGTAGCGGCTGATCACGTCGCCGATGGTGTAGTTGCGCACGTGGCCCATGTGCAGCGCGCCGGACGGGTACGGCAGCATCGATAGGCAGAAGAACTTCGGCCGGGAGGCGTCCTCCTTCACCGCGTAGGCGTGCCGTGCCGTCCAGTAGCTCTGCGCGGCGGTTTCCACCGCCTGCGGCGAATAGCCTTGCTCGGGCGCGCCGGCCTGTGCGGGAGAGCTTGCGTCTTGAATGTCCTGCATGATTTCTGGCGCCATGATGCGGTGGTTGCTGCCCGGCGACAGCCGGGCGCAGTGAACTGGTCAGCCTAGCCCAGCACGGGCCGGACGCCAAGCCTGAAGCGGCTTATCCCGCCGGGCACACGGCGGCGCGGCCGGCGCCGAGCGCACGCGCCGCGCTGGCGATCTGCGCCGCCAGCTGCCCGAGCGCGCGCTGATGCCCCTGCACCAGCGCCGCATAACCCGGCCCCACGGCTTCGCTGATGCGGCTGCTGCAGGCCAGCGCACCGGCATGGGCACCGCCATGCAGCACGCGCACGCTCCAGTTGCCCTCGATCAGGGCATAGCTGGCGGGCTGCGAGTCGAAGCGGCGCAGATCCAGCTTGATCCGCAGCAGCGGCTTGCCGTTGCCGGGCAGGCCGCTGACATCCTGGCTGCGCAGTTCGCGCGCAAGATCAGCCGACAGCGCGCCGCGCACCTCGTCACCGAGCGGCGCGATCCAGCGCTCGCCGTCGAGCATGGCCACCGCCTGGCCGCCCTCGCGCACCACCAGCTGTGGCTGATCGACCTGGGCCGGGATGCCGACCGGCAACAATTCGAACGGCAACGAAGGTGTTGCAGGCTGCGCAACCGGCCCACTGCCTGACTCGCCAGCCGGCGGGACCAGTGTGTAGTAATGCAACGGTGCCGAAGCGCAGGCCGCCAAGGCCAGCGCCGCGCCGAAGCCAAGCAGACGCATTGCGGTACGGATCATGGCTGACTTCCTTGCGTCGGTGAGGTGGCCGGTGGCGCCGCGATTGCCGCCGGTGGAACATCGACCGGTTTGGCGTCGGGCCGACGGCCGCGCAACAAGGCTTCCGGATGACCGCCCAGATAGTCGGTCAACACGCGCAGCGAACGCGCCATGCGCTGCACCTGCTCCAGCGTGGCGCCAAGGTTCTGCTGCAGCGGCGAATCGCCGGACAGCGCGTCGTTGGCGGTGTGCATGGTTTTCTGC
Source organism: Rhodanobacter sp. B04 (assembly GCF_002001125.1). Taxonomy (GTDB): domain Bacteria; phylum Pseudomonadota; class Gammaproteobacteria; order Xanthomonadales; family Rhodanobacteraceae; genus Rhodanobacter. Next base: position 353,721 of record NZ_MUNV01000007.1, read on the forward strand.
ACGCCTCGCAGGGTGCTCTTGACCTCCGGCAGGGTCTGGCCGTTGACCTGCTTCAGCGTGGCGTTGAGCCCGGCCAGGGTCTGATCCAGGTTCTTGCCGATGCTGTCGAACGGAATCTTGTCGACCTTGTCGACGATCTCGGCCAGTTGCTCCTGCAGTTTGTCGAAGCTGCCGGCCACGGTGGGGATCATCAAGGGCTTGGCGTTCGGATCGAACGCCACCGGCGGCGCGTGCGGCACGAAGTCCAGCGCCACATACAGCTGGCCGGTCAGCAGGTTGCCGCTGCGTGCCTGCGCACGCAGTCCGTGCGTGACCAGACGCCCCATCAGTTGTGACAGGTCGGCATTCTCGCCATGCGCCTTGGCCAGCGCCACCAGCTTGTCATAGGCGCTGCCCAGGCGCTGCGGATAGACCACCGCGCCCACGAGAACCGGGAAGCGCTGTGCCTTCTCGTCGTAATCAAGCTTGACCGATACCACCTTGCCGATGTTGATGCCGAGGAACTCCACCGGGGCGTCCACCGCCAGCCCGCGCACGGACTGCTCGAAGCGCATGCGGATGTAATGCGGCTCGCCGTCCGGCGGGGCCATCGCGGTGGTCTGGTCGCCGAACAGCGTGTACTCGGTCTCTTCCGGCGCCGGCGTGCTGTCATGCGGGCCGGCGGGATCCTGGAACGCCACGCCGCCAGCCAGCACGGTGGCCAGCGACTCCGTATTGAGCTTCAGCCCGCTCGCGCCGATCGACAGATCCACGCCACTGGCGTTCCAGAAACGCGTGGCGGTGGTGACGAACTTGTCGTTGGGGCCGTCCACGAAGATCTGCAGCGAAACACCCTTGCCGTCGCTGTCCAGCTGGTAGGACACCACGCGCCCCACCTGGATGCGCCGGTAGTACACCGGCGAGCCGATATCCAGCGAGCCGAGGTCATCGCTGTGCAGCACAAAACTGCGGCCGGGCGCGCCATGGTTCACCGCCGGCGGCGTCTCCAGCCCCTTGAACTCGTCCTGGGGCGTGCTTGAAGCCCCCGCGTCGACGCCGATGAACGCACCGGAAAGCAGGGTATCGATGCCCGACACGCCGCCCAGCCCGATCCGCGGCCGCACCACCCAGTAGCGGGTGCCCTCGGTGGCGAAACTCTCGGCGCTTTTCTCCAGCGCCACCCTGACCAGCACATGGCTGCGATCGCTGCTGAGATGGATCTTGCTGACCCGGCCGATCACCACATTCTTGTATTTCACCGGCGTCTTGCCGGCATCCAGCCCCTCGGCGCTCTGGAAGCTGATGGTGATCTGCGGGCCGGCCTGCAGCCGGTTGTTGATCACCAGCGAAAGCCCGACCAGCGCCGCCAGCGCCGGCACCAGCCAGATCAGCGAGGCATTGAAACGACGATGCTTCACTATCGGTCGAGGCAACTCCCCGCGGCTTGGGCCATCCTGCTCAGTACGACTGTCGTCAGTCATCGAAATCCCTGCCATCCCAGATCAACCGGGGGTCAAAACTCATCGAGGCCAGCATGGTCAGCACCACGGTCAGGCCGAAAAAGATCACGCCAGGCAGCGGCTCGACCAGGCTCAGCAGGCCGAAGCGCACCAAGGCGGTCAGCAACGCCACCACGAAGACATCCAACATCGACCAGTAGCCGATGAACTCGACCAGCCGATAGAGCTTGGCACGCTGCGGCCGTGCCCAGCCGCTACCGCGCTGGCTGCTTACCAGCAGCGTACCCAGCGAGAGGAATTTCAGCATCGGCACCACGATGCTGGCGGTGAACACGATGATCGCCAGGTCCGGCGATCCCTTGACCCACAACTCCACCACGCCGCTGATGATGGTGTTGTCGTCGATGTCATTCAAGCTGGCCGTGCGCATGATCGGCAGCACATTGGCCGGGATGTACAGCAGGAACGCGGCGATCATCAAGGCCCACGTCCGCACGTAGCTGTCCGGCTTGCGCCGGTGCAGCGCGGAGCCGCAGCGCGGGCAGGCCAGTGCATCGCCCGCCTCCGCATGACCGGGCGCGTCCGCGCAAACCAGCCCGCACACATGGCAGCCGATCAGGCCGAGTTCGGCGGCGCGCGGAAGCGCACTCACGCCTGGTCCTCCGGCGTGAGTTCCCACAGCTGGCGCAGGTCGACGCCGGCGAAGATGGTGATCAGCAAGGTCAGCGCCGCGTAGGCATAGATGCCCGGGTCCGCCACCACGTCGAAGTAGAGATGCGCCTTGACGATGGCCACCAGCGCGCCCAGCACGAACACCTCGCTCATCGTCCACGGCTGCAGGTAGTGCAGCGTCACCATCATCGGCACGAAACCCGGCGCGCGCCGGCCAAGGCGCGCGAACCACAGCAGCCATCCGAGCAGCAGCATCTTGACCAGCGGAAAAAAGAACAGCGTGCCGGCCGCCAGCACGGCGACCACCTGGGCCTGCTGCTGCCACATCACGATGATGGTGCCCCACAGGGTGGCGCCGCTGAGCTGGCCGTTCAGGCCCAGCGTGACGATCGGCCACATGTTCGCCTGCACGAACACGATCATCGCCGTCAGCACCAACGCCAGCAGGGCGCTCACACTCAGCCTTTGATGCCGCTCCAGTTCCGCGTGACAGCACGCGCAGCGCGCCACGTCGCCACGCGCCAGCGGGCGACGGCGATAGACCGTATCGCAGTGCTCGCAGATCAGCAGGGTTTCGGGTGCGGTCGTGCCCATGCGCTCGATGCCTGGTCCCAGCGTGAAGATTGGCGGATTCTCGCAAATCTATCGTGAACGCGCCGCTTGATATGCTGGGCCGCGCCCTGATCTGAACCGGCATCCGCCGAACTGGAGTTTCCCGTGACCGATGCCGCCGCCCCCGCCCATGTCTTCGACGTGGATCAGCAAAGCTTCGAAGCCGATGTGCTGCAGGCCTCGCTGACCACCCCGGTACTGGTGGATTTCTGGGCGACCTGGTGCGAGCCGTGCAAGACGCTGGGCCCGATGCTGGAAAAACTCGCCGCCGAGTACAACGGCGCGTTCCGGCTGGGCAAGGTCGATGTCGACACGCAGCGGGAGCTGGCCGGCATGTTCGGCATCCGCAGCATCCCCACCGTGATGCTGGTGAAGGATGGCCAGGTGCTCGACGGTTTCGCCGGGGCGCTGCCGGAAGGCCAGTTGCGCGAATTCCTGTCGCGCCATGTGCAGCCGCTGGAAGCTGCCGCCGAGCCGGCCGCAGCCGAGGTCGTGCCGGAAACGCCGGCACAGGCGATCGACCGCCTGCAGCAGGCGATCGCCGCCGAACCGGGCAAGCCCGACTTGAAACTCGACCTGGCGCTGGCACTGATGCGCGCCGGCCAGGTCGATTCCGCCGCTGCGGAGCTGGCTGCGCTGCCGGCCAATCTCGCCACCGATACGCGCGCGGTGCGCCTGCGCAGCGAGCTGGATCTGACCCATGCGCTGAAAGACGCTCCCCGCACCGGCGAATTGCAGCAACGCGTGCAAGCCGACGCCAGCGACTGGATCGCCCGCGACCAGCTCGGCGTACGCTTGTTGCTGGAAGGCGACGCCGAAGCCGGACTCGAGCAGTTCCTGACCATCCTGCAGAAAGCCCGCGACTGGAACGACGGCCAGGCGAAGAAGCGCCTGCTGGCCGCCTTCGCCACGCTCGACGATGCCGAACTGGTCGGCCGTTACCGCCGCAAGATGGCCTCGTTGCTGTTCTGATGGAAGTGCATGGATGAAAGCCTCCACCTTCCGTCGCCTGCTCAATCTGTGGCCACCCTTCCTGTGCAACGGCATCCGCGTGCGACAGGTGTCGGAGGACTGGACCGAAGCGAGCGTGGTGCTGCGGCTGCGTCCGTGGAACCGCAACTATGTGCGCACCCAGTTCGGCGGCAACCTGTTCGCGATGGTCGACCCGTTCTGGATGCTGTTGGTGATGCATCAGCTAGGCGACGACTACTACGTGTGGGACAAGGCCGGTGCGATCGACTTTGTTGCACCGGGCCGTGAGGACGTCTACGCGCACTTCAGGCTGGACTCCGCCGTGGTCGAGGAACTGCGCACGGCCGCCGCGGGCGGCGAGAAAGTGTTGCGCTGGTTCGAAACCGAAGTGGTCACCGCAAGCGGCGAAGTGGTCGCCCGCGTGCGCAAGCAGATCTACGTGCGGCTGAAACCGAAGGCGCGCTGAGCGCGCTCATTCGCTCTCGAAACGCTTGAGTTCGGCCAGTACGGACTCGGCCTTCTGCACGCTGCGGCCGGCAAAATTGTTCTCCAGCCAGCGCCGATGGCCCGCCCAGCGGATCAGGCCATACGCCGATCCGACCACCGCCAGCGAGACGACGCCGCAGAACGTCATCCACGGCACCAGCCCCGGAAATCTGGCCCACCAGTCGGCGGCACCCATCCGATCCCAGTCGTACTGGATCAGCATGAGCATGACCGGAATCCAGATCAGGCTGCCCAGTACGGCGAATACCGGCGCCTCCACCCTGATCCGCCATGCGCGCAGCGTGGCCAGTCGACGCTGGATCTCAAGCACCGGCGCCGCATAGTCGATGCCCTGCACCAGCGACAGCACCCGTGCCGAGAATACGATCGTCAGGATGCCGAACGCCTGCACCGTTATGCCGCAGGCCAACGCCTGCCAAATGTGCGTATGCGTGCTCCAGAACGCCACGCCCCACAGCATCACGCCGATGCCGAGGGCGATCTGCGCCGCCTGTCCCCACACCAGCGGCCGCAAGCCGCGGCGCAGCCGATCCAGCCGACCGTCCTTGAACATCCGCACGTTCAACGCATGCTGCTGCTCCAGCCGCCGATCGAGCGCCTGCCAGGCCAGTTTCATCTCGTCCAGTTCCATGCTCATGCTCCGGTGGTTGCCGCGGCCGTCATCTGCCCGCGCAATTTCTGCTTGATGCGACCGATCTTGGTCGCCACGTTGGTTTCGCTGATACCGAGGATCTCGGCCATCTCGGTGTAGCCGCGGTCTTCCAGGTACAGCAGGATCAGCGCACGATTGAGCGGGTCGAGCTGGCCGATGAACGCGTATAGCGCCTGCAGCCGCTCGTCCTGCTCGGCTATCGGCTCGCCGCCGCCGACGGTTTCCAGGTGGTGCGCCTCCAGCGGCTCGAAGCGGTCGGCATCGGACCAGCGCTCGCGCCGCGCCTGCGAGATCGCCACGTTCAGCGCGATGCGATACATCCAGGTGGAAAACTTCGCCCGTGCCGGGTCATAGCTGCCGAACGAACGCCATAGCTGGGTGCTGATCTCCTGCACCAGATCGTCGCGATCGGCCGCGCTGCGGCTGTACAGGCCTGCCACCTTGAACACGATCCGGCGATGTTCGTGCAGCAGCGATTCGAAGCGTTGCTGGTATTGCCTGGCAGTCATGGACGTTGCTTCCCCTCCGTTCCACCCATGATTCGCAGGGTACGGAAAAAAATCACAGGGGGCGTCCACATAACCGACCGGCCACGCAAGAGAAAATGACTCGACTGCCACAGGCAGACGAAAGCTCCACGCCTGATGCCGGAGTGCAAGGATGCAGAAGCGATTCCTGCATTCGTCGAATGAGACCGGTGCGAGAAACCCAAGCCACAGCAGAGCCACCACCCTCGCCTACAATGCGAAATCCCCAAACCCACCGCGGATCGACCCATGCGCCCCCTGCGCCTCAAACGCTACCTGCTGACCGGCCTGCTTACCTTCATCCCGCTGTGGGTGACCTGGCTGGTGTTCAAGTTCGTGCTGGGCATGCTGGCCGGCATCGGTGCGCCGCTGGTCGGCGCCCTGCTGCATGCGCTGGCACTGGTGGCGCCGCATGCGGCCGACGCGCTCAACACGCAATGGCTGGTGTTCATCATTGCGCTGCTGATCACCCTGGTCGCGCTGTACCTGCTTGGCTGGCTGGCCAACCGGGTCATCGGCCAGCGCTTCATCAATGCGTTCGATGGTCTGCTGGCACGCATTCCGGTGGTGCAGACGATCTACGGCGGCACCAAGAAGCTGATGACGGTGTTGCAGAACAAGCCGTCCGGCGTGCAGCGCGTGGTACTGGTGGAGTTCCCGCGCCGCGGCATGAAGGTGGCCGGCTTCGTCACGCGGGTGATGACCGAGGACGGCAGCGGCCGCGAGATGGCGGCGGTATTCATCCCGACCACGCCGAACCCCACCGGCGGCTACCTCGTCGTGGTGCCGCTGGATGAGCTGACTCCAACCGACTGGACGATGGATCAGGCGATGGCCTTCATCATTTCCGGCGGCGCGGTGGCACCCGATTCCCTGCCCGCCTCGCCCGCCACGCTGCGCCACGACGATGCCGAGGATCATGCATGAGCATGCGCCGTATCCTCCTGTCCACTCTGCTGGGCATGGTCGCCATGACCGCTCATGCCACCGGTTCAAGCAGCACGGCGTGGATTACACCGGCCGAGGCGGCGCAGTTCCGCACCACGCCAAGCTATGCCGAGACGCGGGCTTATCTGGAGCGCCTGCAGAAGGCCGCCCCGGGGATCATCCACCTGGAAACCTTCGGCACCACGCCGGAAGGCCGGCCGATGACGGTGGTGATCGCCAGCAGCGATGGCGCGTTCACGCCCGAAGCGGCACGTGCCGCACACAAACCCGTCGTGCTGCTGCAGGCCGGCATCCATCCGGGCGAGATCGAGGGCAAGGATGCCGGGTTGATGCTGCTGCGCGATATCGCGGTCACCGGCAAATACCCGCATGCGCTCGATCGCCTGGTGCTGGTCTATATCCCGGTGTTCAGCGTGGATGGCCACGAGAACTCGTCGCCGTACCACCGCATCAACCAGAACGGCCCGGACAGCATGGGCTTCCGCGGCCAGTCGCAATACCTCAACCTCAACCGCGACTACGTCAAGGCCGACGCGCCGGAGATGCTGGCGTGGCTGAAGTTGTGGCAGCAGTGGCTGCCGGATTTCCTGATCGACGTGCATACCACCGATGGTGCCGACTACCAGTACGACCTGACCTGGTACACCGAGGATCCGCACAAGCTCGACCCGGCGGTGAGCGCATGGCAGCAGGACATGATCGTCAACCACGCGATGCCTGCGTATGAAAAGCGCGGCCACCTCGCCTCGATCTACCTGGAATTCAAGGACGGCCGCGATCCACGCAAGGGCATCGAGAACTTCGGCTCCGGCCAGCGTTTCTCGACCGGCTACGCGGCGCTGCAGAACCGGCCCGCGCTGCTGATCGAAACGCATATGCTGAAGCCGTACGCGAAACGGGTGCATGCCGTCTACGACCTGGTCGAACTGATGCTGGAACAGATCGACCGGCATCCGGCGGCGCTGCTCGCCGCCACGGCCAAGGCCGATGCCGACACCGTAGCCCGCGCCCGCGATGCGCAGGCGCGTGTGCCGCTGACCTTCAAGGCCGATCCGCAATCGACGAAGTTCGAACTGAAAGGCTATGCGTTCACGCTCAGCCACAGCGACATCTCCGACAGCGCATGGATCCAGTACGACCCGAGTCAGCCTAAGACCTACAGCATCGACAACTGGAACGGCTTGCTGCCGGACCTGTCGATCACGCCGCCGGCGGCGTACGTGGTGCCGGTGCAGTGGACGGCGATCATCGACAAGCTCGACGCGCACGGTATCCACTACCAGCGCATCGAGCATCCGTTGACGATCCATGCGGAGGGCTACCAGCTCGATCATCCGCAATGGGCCGGCAAGCCATTCGAGGGCCATTTGATGCTGCGCCACTTCGACCTGCATGCCGCACCGCGCGAGGTGACGCTGCCGGCCGGTTCGGTGATCGTGCCGCTGGACCAGCGCGCCGCCAACGTGGCGATCAACCTGCTCGAACCGCAGGCGCCCGACTCGCTGCTGCGCTGGGGCTTCCTCGATGCGGTGTTCGAGGCCAAGGAATACGGCGAGCCGCGCGTGCTGGAAAAACTGGCGCGCGTGCTGCTGGCGAAGGACCCGTCGCTCAAGGCCGAGTTCGACCGCAAACTGCACGATAACCCGGCTTTTGCGGCCGATGGCGATGCGCGGCTCGCCTTCTTCTTCGAACATTCGCCGTGGTATGCCGCCCAGCACGTCGGCGCCTACCCGGTGCTGCGGCTGGATGCCGCCCAGTGGCGGCACCTGCAGGCTGCGCATGCCTCGACAGGTACCCCCTGACCTTTGACACTGTCTGGGTCATGACGTTTGACCTAGCGTGGCAGAGGCATGGCCGGGTTTTGGGGGGAGAAACCAGCAGGATTCGGCCCGTGACGACCAACCTATCCGCCCAACGGGCGACCTTACTCACAGAGGGACATCCATGACCAAGCAGTATCTGAAGCCCCTGGCCCTGGCGGTAAGCCTGGCTCTGACCTTGACCGCCTGCGGCAAGAGCGAACAGGCCGCCACCCCGGCGCCGGCCCCTGCCAGCACCGCCGCTGCCGCCAGCACTGCCCCGGCAGCTGCCAGCACCAGCGCGGCCGTCGACACCGGCAAGAGCATCTTCGACGTCAGCGAGCTGGACCCGACCATCAACGCCTGCCAGGACTTCAACGGCTTCGTCAACGCCAAGTGGGTCGCCGCCAATCCGATCCCCGAAGACCGCACCCGTTGGGGCGCCTTCGACCAACTGGCCGATGCCAGCCTGAACACGCAGCACGACATCGCCGACGCCGCCGCCAAGAATGCAGCGCAGGCCCAGGCCGGTTCGATCGAACAGAAGATCGGCTACCTGTACCAGTCAGGCATGGACGATGCCGCCATCGAGAAGGCCGGCTTCGACCCGATCAAGCCGAAGCTCGATGCCATCGCCGGCCTGAAGAGCCCCGGCGACATCGCCAACTACATCACCAAGAGCTACGCCGAGGGTGACGGCCAGGTGTTCGAGTTCGGTGCCGGCGCGGACTTCCAGCACGCCGACATGCAGATCGCCTACGCCAACGAAGCCGGCCTGGGCCTGCCGACCAAGGACTACTACAGCGACGCGAAGTACAAGGACATCCGCGACGCCTACGTCGCGCATATCGCGAAGTCGTTCGAGCTGACCGGCGTGGCCGAGGCCGACGCCAAGAAGCAGGCCGATGAGGTGCTGGCGTTCGAGACCAAGCTGGCTGCCGCCTCGCTGTCGCCGGTCGAGGAACGCGATCCGAAGAACGAATACCACTTCGTCAGCGTCAAGGACGCCGACAAGGTCACCCCGCACTTCAGCTGGGACAAATTCTTCGCCGCCCAGGGCGTGACCATCGACAAGGGCTTCTCGCTGTCGCAGCCGAAGTTCTTCGCCGAGTTCGACAAGCAGCTGGCCAGCGCGCCGATCAGCCAGTGGCAGGCCTACCTGCGCTTCCACACCATCGACGACGCCTCGCCGTACCTGAGCAAGAATTTCCAGGACAACAAGTTCGACTTCTACGGCAAGACCCTGGCCGGCCAGCCGCAGCAGAAGCCGCGCTGGAAGCGCGTACTGGGCGCGGTCAACGGCTCGATGGGCGAGGCGCTGGGCCAACTGTACGTGGCCAAGGTGTTCACGCCCGAGGCGAAAGAGCGTGCGCAGGAACTGGTCGACAACGTGCGCAACGCGCTGAAGGCCCGCATCGAGAACCTCGACTGGATGAGCGCCGAGACCAAGGCCAAGGCGATCGACAAGTGGAATACCTTCCTGCCGAAGATCGGTTACCCGGACAAGTGGCGTGACTGGTCGGGCCTGAACATCACCCCCGACAACTACTACGCGAACATCGAGGCGGCCGGCAAGTTCAACTACGACTACGACATCGCCAAGATCGGCAAGCCGACCGACCGCAAGGAGTGGGGCATGACCCCGCAGACGGTCAACGCGTACTACAACCCGACCGACAACACGATCAACTTCCCGGCCGCGATCCTGCAGCCGCCGTTCTTCAATGCCAAGGCAGACGACGCGATCAACTACGGCGGCATCGGTGCGGTGATCGGCCACGAGGCCAGCCACGGCTTCGACGACCAGGGCAGCCAGTTCGACGGCGCCGGCAACAACAAGAACTGGTGGACCAAGGACGACCGCGCCAAGTTCGACGCCCGCACGCAGAAGCTGGTGGACCAGTTCGACGCCTACTCGCCGATCAAGGACAAGCCGGACCTGCACGTCAACGGCAAGCTGACCCTGGGCGAGAACATCGCCGACCTGGGCGGCATGAACGTGGCGTATGACGCCCTGCAGGCGGCGCTGAAGGCACACCCCGAGGAAGCCGGCAAGAAGATCGACGGTTACACCGAAGACCAGCGCTTTTTCCTGAACTGGGCGCGCGTGTGGCGTGGCAACGTGCGCGAGAAGCAGGCGGTGCTGTCGCTCAACACCGACCCGCATGCCCCGGCCTCGCTGCGTGCCATGGCTGCACCGTCGAACATGCCGGCATTTGCCAGCGCGTTCCAGTGCAAGCCCGGTGACGCCATGGTGCGTCCGGACGACAAGCAGGTGAAGATCTGGTAAATCGCCACGGCGGATTGCCGCAGCACACTGCGGCATGAAGACCAGGGCCCCGCACGCAAGTGCGGGGCCCTTTTCGTTGGTCGCCACGCCAGATGGGCTGCTCTTTCCATCACAGCGACAGGCATCCGCTCGATAACTGTATTGCAAATCATTCTCATTAAAAATATCTTATGCATCTGCCCGGCCTGGCGCACGGCGCACATGAACCACGGCGCCCCATGCCAGACCACCAATCACCGGGTTTGCATGGCTACGCGGCCACTCCCCGCGCGAGCCGCCTGCTGACCCGAATTCCTGCATCCAGCCATTGCGAGACATCCGCATTCGCCAGACCCGCCAGGCCCTGTCGACATGCGACGCCCTATCAATCCACGGAATCCCCATGCCTTTCATCAACAGCCGCAAACATCCTGTAGCACGGCGCAAACCGTCCCCGGCCTCCGGCATGGTGGCCGCCACCTTGCTCACCGGCCTGGCACTGGCGCTGCCCGCGGCAGCTGCCGACATGCCGGCCAGCAGCCTCGACAGCGATGCACAGGTCGCCAACGCAAAGACCTTGCCGAGCATCAAGGTGGAAGCCACCCCCAACGACTACAAGATCGACAAGGTCTCCTCGCCCAAATTCACCCAGCCGATCCTCGACACCCCGCAGACGATCAGCGTGATCAGCAAGGAGCTGTTCCAGCAACAGGGCGCCACCACGCTGACCGAAGCGCTGCGCAACAGCCCGGGCGTGGGCACCTTCTACGCCGGCGAGAACGGCTCGACCAGCACCGGCGACGCCATCTACATGCGCGGTTTCGATACCTCCGGCAGCATCTTCGTCGATGGCGTGCGCGACCTCGGCACGATCTCGCGCGACGTGTTCAACATCGAGCAGATCGAGGTGACCAAGGGCCCGGACGGCACCGAGTACGGTCGCACCGCACCCACCGGCGCGATCAACATGGTCAGCAAACAGCCGCAGCCTGGCAACAGCGTGTCCGGTTCGGTCAGCTACGGCAGCGCCGACCAGAAGCGCGGCACCGCCGACTGGAACCAGGCGATCGGCGCCAACGCAGCGTTCCGGCTCAACGTGATGGGCCAGAACAGCGGCGTACCCGGGCGCAACGACGTGGAGAACAACCGCTGGGGCGTGGCGCCGTCCCTGGCTTTCGGGCTGGGCACGCCGACCCGCGTGTACCTGGATTTCCTGCACGTCAAGCAGAACAACATCCCCGATGGCGGCGTCTCGACCATCGGCCTGCCCGGCTACAGCAGTCCCGATCCGTTGCGCCCCTTCCTTGCCGATGCGCCGAAGGTGAACCCGGACAATTTCTACGGCACCAGCCAGGACCATGACCGCGACCAGCAGGACATGTTCACCGCGATCATCGAGCACGACTTCTCGGACAACATCGCGTTGCACGACACGCTGCGCTGGGGCCGCACGCGGCAGGACTACCTGCTGACCTCGTTCATGGCAACCGCGGCCAACCTGCTGACGCCGGATCCGGCCGACCCGTCGACCTGGACCGTGGCGCGCAGCAATCCGAACTTCAAGCACCAGAACAACCGCATCGCCACCAACCAGACCAATCTCACGGTCAACTTCGAAACGGGTGCGGTCGTGCACAACCTCAGCACCGGCATCGAGCTGACCCAGGAAAAGGCCACCGCGCTGGGTATCGCCGCGTTGAACGGCAGCACCTGGCCGGCGGCCAACCTCTACGATCCCGACGCCGATGTCGGCGGACTGCGCTACGGCCCGAACGGCACCTACACCAGCGGCCAGACCACGACCGAAGCGGCCTACCTGTTCGACACCATGAAGTTCGGCGAACAGTGGCAGATCAACGCCGGTGCACGGCTGGATCACTACAGCACCGACTTCACCAGTACCGTGGTCTGTGGCGGCAAGAGCACCCCCGCGTGCGGTCCGCTGCCGGCCGGCAGCGTCGTGCCGGGCATCGACGCCCGCGTCTCCGGCAACCTGCCCAACTACAAGCTCGGGGTGCTGTACAAGCCGGCCGCCAACGGCAGCATCTACGTCAATTTCGCCATGTCGCAGGAACCGCCGGGCGGCAATACGCTCACCTTCAGCAGTTCGGCCAACAGCCTGGACAAGCCCGACCTCGAACCGCAGAAGTCGCACACGGCCGAGATCGGCACGAAGTGGAACCTGCTCGACGACCGTTTGCTGCTGACCGGCGCGCTTTACCGCACCACGGTCACCAACCAGCTGGTGCAGGACCCGACCGACCCCACCCAGTACGACCAGATCGGCAAGCAACGCGTGCAGGGCATCGAGATCAACGCCGTCGGCAAGCTCACCGACAACTGGTCGCTCAGCACCGGCTACACGATCATGGACACCAAGGTGGTCAATGGCAGCTCGGTGACCTCCGACGGCTCCAGCGTGCTGGCCTATACCCCGAAGAGCGCCTTCACCGCGTGGACCAACTACCGCCTGCCGTTCAACCTGACCCTCGGCGGTGGCGCGCGTTATTCCGGCGAGCTGCAGCGCGGCACCGACAGTGCGATCGGCACGCCAGCCTATACACAGGCCTACTGGGTGTTCGACGCGGTGGCCAGCTATCCGGTCAACCAGCACCTCGACCTGCAATTGAACGTGTACAACCTGTTCAACAAGGATTACGTCGCGGCGATCAACAAGAGCGGTTACCGCTATATTCCAGGGGTCGCCCGCTCGGCCATGCTCACCGCCAACTTCCGCTTCTGACATTTGCCGAGCCAGCCCTTCTTCGCTTGGGAGAAGGGCTGGCGTGAAGGTTCAGTGCGGAAACTGGCGGCAGCACTCCGAACACACGCTTATCCGTCCCTTCGGCCAGCTTCTCCCGAATCGGGGAAGGGAAACCCACAGCTGGAACCCGTCATGCTGCTGCATATTCCCGAAGTTCTCAGCCACGACCAGGTCACGCACTTGCGCAGCGCACTGGATGCCGCCGACTGGACGGATGGCCGTGAAACCGTCGGCGCGCAGGGTGCGAAGGTGAAGCGCAACCGGCAACTGCCGGACACCTCGCCATTGCGGCAACAGCTGGGCCAGGTGGTGCTGCACGCCCTGGCGCGACATCCGGTCTACCACGCAGCGACGCTGCCGCTGCGCACGCTGCCTCCGCGCTTCAACCGCTACGAAGACGGTGGCCAGTATGGATTCCACATCGACGGCGCGGTCATGCTGCTCCCCGCCGAGAGCGGCCAATTGCGCAGCGACATCTCCTGCACCCTGTTCCTGAGCGAACCGGACGAGTACGACGGCGGCGAGCTGATCGTCAACGACACCTACGGCGAGCATGAAGTGAAACTGCCTGCCGGCGACCTGGTCGTCTATCCGTCCAGCAGCCTGCACCGCGTCGCACCGGTCACTCGTGGCGCGCGCGTCGCCTCGTTCTTCTGGGTACAGAGCCTGATCCGCGACGACGGACGGCGTCAGCTCCTGTTCGAACTGGATGCCTCGATCCAGAGCCTGACCCAGTCCGGTGCCGATGCTGCTGCGCTGCTACGACTGACCGGCGTCTATCACAACCTGCTACGCCAGTGGGCCGAGACCTGAACCCGGCCAGCCGCAATTGCAGCGATCCCGGCTGACTTCGCATTGCCCGGCCGCAACCAACTGTTCCCAGCGCGTGCTGCTGAGCGGATAATTGTCGGCCCTTGATGCAACACGGCTGAGCAATGTTCGTACCTGGTCAACGCTGGATCTCCTCCGCCGAACCCGAGCTCGGTCTCGGCACCGTATTGCGCGTCGAAGGACGCGGCGTGCAGGTGCTGTTTGCCAAGGCCGGCGTGCTGCGTCCGTACGCGGTCGATTCTGCGCCGCTGCTGCGCGCCGAGTTTCGTGCCGGACAGCGCGTCGCCGGCAAGGGCATCGCGTTCCTGGTGGAGCGCGTCGAGATCCGCGACGAGCTGCTGATCTATCGCGGCGAAGGCCGCGAGCTGCACGAAGGCCAGCTCGACGACGAACAGAGCGTCAGCCAGGCCGACGACCGCCTGATCGGCGGGCGCACCGATCCGGTCGCGCAGTTCGAATTGCGTCTGGAAGGTCTCAGGCGGCGGGCCGAAGCACGCCGTTCGCCGATGTGGGGCCTCGGCGCGGCACGGATCGGACTGGTGCCGCACCAGCTGCGCGTCGCCGGCATCGCCGCCGCTCGCCGGCCGCCGCGCGTGCTGCTGGCCGATGAGGTCGGCCTGGGCAAGACCATCGAGGCGGGCATGATCATCGCGCGCCAGCTCGCCACCGGCCGCGCCTCGCGCGTGCTGCTGCTGCTGCCCGACACGCTGGTGTACCAGTGGTTCGTCGAGCTGCTGCGTCGCTTCAACCTCAGCTTCGCGATCTATGACGAGGAGCGCTGCGAGGCGCTGACTCAATCCGACGAGCAGCAATCCGGCAACGACAGCAACCCGTTCGAGGACGAGCAGCTGGTGATCGCCGATTTCGGCTTTCTCGAGAACTCGCCGAAACACGCGCAGCAGCTGCTGGATGCACCGTGGGACCTGCTGGTGGTCGACGAGGCGCACCACCTGGCCTGGTCGCCGGACGCGGCCAGCCCGCGCTACACGATGGTGGAGCGGCTCGCCGCGGCCATCCCCGGCGTGATCCTGCTTACCGCGACACCGGAACAGCTCGGCCGCAGCGGCCACTTCGCCCGCCTGCGCCTGCTCGATCCGCAGCGTTATCAGGATCTCGACGGTTACCTGGCCGAAGCCGACAGCTTCCAGGCATTGTCGCGGATCGCCGATCGCCTGCTCGACGGCGCGGCGCTGGACGATGGCCAGCGCGCCGCCCTTGCCAAGGCCTTCCGCGGCGATGCGGCGCTCACTGCGCAGCTGGCCGACTCGACCAAGCCGGACAATGCGCGCGCCCTGCTCGCCGCCCTGATCGATCGCCATGGCACCGGCCGCGTGATGTTCCGCAACAACCGCGCCGGTGTCGGCGGTTTTCCCAAACGCCTGCCCGAGTGGCATCTGCTGGATGCCGATACGCTCGACGAGAACGCCAGGCAGTCGCTGCTCGCCGAATTCCATGCCGACATCCAGCAGCCTGCGAGCCTGATCGAAGTCGACTACAGCGCCGACCCGCGCATCGACACGTTGACTGCCCTGCTGGATCAGCACCCGCAGGACAAGTTCCTGCTGATCTGCCGCAGCCAGGCCAAGGTGCTCGCGCTGGAGGAAGCGCTGCGCACGCGCACCGGCACCGGCATCGCGCGTTTCCACGAAGGCCTCGGCATCGTGCAGCGGGACCGCAATGCGGCGTACTTCGCCCAGCCCGACGGCGCCCGTCTGCTGCTGTGCTCGGAGATCGGCTCGGAAGGACGCAATTTCCAGTTCGCGCACCGGCTGATCCTGTGGGACCTGCCGCTCGACCCCGACCTGCTCGAGCAGCGCATCGGCCGCCTCGACCGCATTGGCCAGAAGCACGACATCGTCATCCATATCCTGGCCGTGGCCGACAGCGCGCAGCACGTGCTGGCGCGCTGGTACGACGAAGGCATCGACGCGTTCCGCATGAGTCCGGCCGATGGACGCGAGCTGCTGCGCCGCTACGGCGAACCGCTGGCGCGCCTGGCCGAAGAGCATGCGCGCGGCGACGACAACCGCGACCAGGAACTGGACGTGCTGCTCGCCGAGACCCGCGCCAGCCACGAGCAGATGGCCGAACTGATCCGCGCCGGCCGCGATCACCTGCTGGAACTGGCCGCCAGCCGCGACCTGCACGCCGACGAGCTGCAGCAGGCGTTTGCCCGCGAGGATCGCGCACCCGATCGCGACGCTTTCGTGCAGCGCCTGCTGGAAGCGTTCGGCATCCATGCCGAGGAACTTGGCGGCCAGGTGCTGCTGCTCGACCCGCAATACCTGTCCACCGATGCCCTGCCGGGCTTTGCCGACGGCCCGCAAGCGGTCACCTTCGCCCGCGACGTGGCGCTGGCGCGCGAGGAGCTGCCGCTGTTGCGGCTGGACCACCCGCTGGTGGCCGGTGCGCTGGACTTGGCCCTGTCCGGCGAACAGGGCAATGCCGCCTTCATGGTCGACGATGAGCTGTCGCCACGCACCGCCCTGCTGCAGAGCGTGTTCGTGCTCGAATGCGTCGCCGACCGCCGGCTGGATGCCGAACGCTTCCTGCCGACCATGCCGATCGTGGTGACCATCGACACCCGGCTGGCCGAACGCGTCGACTTTTCGCCGAGCGAGATCGCTCTGCGCAAGGCCGGCGACCGCAACATCGAGGTGATGCGCTACCGCAAATTCCTCGGCAAGCTGGTGCCGCCGATGCTGGAACGCGCCGAGACTCTCGCCGCCGCACGTGGACAGGGCAGCATCGACGAGGCGCTGGCCCTCGCCACCGCCACGCTGGATGCCGAACTGTCGCGCCTGCTCGCCTTGCGCGCGGTGAACCCGTCGGTTAGCGAGGCGGAAATCGCCGCCGTCGCGGACGAACGCTCTGCCCTGCTGGCAGCGCTGCCGCAATCGCGCCTGCGGCTGGATGCGGTGCGCTTCGTGGTCAGTCCGGATTTCCTCGCGCTGCGCTGAGGCGACGCCGCCGCCACGACCACCGCAAGCCTGCCGGTTGATCCGCTTCGCGATCAACCGGCAGGGGCGTAATCCGCCTCCCGCAGGCGGCGGTCGACACCAAACAGCTTGTACGCCACCGTCAGCAACAACACCCACGCCACGCCCACGTACAGCGCCACCCTGGTATCGGCGCTGTAACCGAGCATCACCAGCACGAACGCGAGAAAGGCCAGGCACACCACGCTGCTCAGCGGCCACCAGCGCAGCTGGAAAGGCAGCGCCGTCGTCTGCCGCCGGCGGAAGCGCCAGTGCGCGATCAGCACCATGCCCCAGGTCCACACCGTGTTGAAGGCAAGGATCGACATCATCATGCCGAAGATGCGCTCGGGCACCAGGTAGTTCAGCAGCACGCCCAGCATCAGGCAGGCCATGGTCACCAGCACGCCGCGCACCGGCACACCGTGCCTGCTCAGCTGCTGCAGTCCGGCCGGCGCCTGCCGCTTGGTCGACAGGCTGTACAGCATGCGGCTGCCGCTGAAGGTGGTGGAGTTGAAGCTCGACAGCGCCGCCGTGATCACCACGAAATTGATCAGCCCGGCCGCCTGCGGAATGCCGAGCTTGGCGAACGTGGTGACGAAAGGGCTGCCCTGCGTGCCCAATTCGTTCCACGGGTAGATCGCCATGATCACGAACAACGCGCCGATGTAGAAGATCAGGATGCGCCAGATCACCGAGTTCACCGCGCGTGGAATCGTGCGCTCCGGATTGGATGCCTCGGCCGCCGCCATGCCGATCGTCTCGATGCCGCCGAACGAGAACACCAGCACCGGCAGCGCCAGCACCATGCCGGTCACGCCGTTGGGGAACCAGCCACCATGAGTCCACAGGTTGGACACGCCCACCGGATGGCCGCCATTGCCCCAGCCCAGCCAGATGATGGCGGCGCCGCCGAGGATCATCAGTACCACGGTCAGCACCTTGACCAGCGCGAACCAGAACTCCAGCTCGCCGTAGACCTTCACCGCCATCAGGTTCAGGCCGCCGATCATCGCCACGCTGCCGAAGGTCCAGATCCACTGCGGCAGGTCGGGATACCACTGCTTCATGTAGATGCCGACCGCCGTGCTCTCGGCGATGCCCACGCCCATCATCAGGATCCAGTAGTTCCAGCCGGTGAGATAGCCGGCGAACGGACCGAGATACTTGTGCGCATACGTGCTGAACGAACCGGCCACCGGATCGTGCACCGCCATCTCGCCCAGCGCGCGCATGATGATGAAGATCATCGCGCCGCCGAACAGGTAGGCAAACAGCACCGACGGCCCAGCCAGCTTGATCGTGCTGGCCGAACCGAGGAACAGGCCGGCGCCGATGCACATGCCCAGCGCCATGAAGGTGATGTGGCGCGGGCTCAGTCGGCGTTGCAGGGTTTCAGACATGGTTTCCGCTCATGAATGGAGGTGGGTCAGCGCATCAGGCGCCGTTTCGGTTTGAGCGGCAAGCGCCCGCGCCAGTATTCGATCAGCACAATGCCGCCCAGCATGCCACCAAGGTGGGCGAAATGCGCTACGCCAGGCTCGAAGCCGGTCACACCCATGGTCAGCTCGACGACTGCATAACCGGTCACGAACAGCCATGCCGGCATCGGGATCGGCAGGAACATCAGCATCACTTTCTCGTGCGGATACATCATGCCGAAAGCCAGCAGCAAACCGAAGATCGCGCCGGACGCACCCAGCGTGGGGCCGTACTCCGCCGGTGGGAAAAACCACAGCACCGCCAGTTGCAGCAGCGATGCCACGATCGCGCAGACGAAGTAGTAGATGGTGAAATTGCGCGCGCCGAGGGTGCGCTCGATCGCGCCACCGAACATGTACAACGCGATCATGTTGAACAGGATGTGGGGCACTCCGCCGTGCAGGAATGCACTGGTGACGATCTGCCATACCCCGAACAGGCCGCTGCCCAACGGCCATAGCGCGAAGTACTGCAGGATGGCATCGCCCATCACCTGTTGCAGCAGGAACACGGCGATATTGGCGATGAGCAGGTTGCGCGTGACGGGCGGCAGATCAAAAGGCATCAGGCTATTTCCGGAGAGTCGACGGCGGCAGGGTACGCATCATGCAGGCATGGATGCCATCACGGCACGCATACGCTGACCCATACGATGCCGGATCGTTCATCTGCCACTTGCATCAGGAGTGGGTGGCGGCCAATGAAAAGCCGCCTTTCGGCGGCTTCTCGAAACGATTGCAACGGCAATGATCAACCCTTGCTCGCCACCTGCGCGATCCCCTCGGGACGCTTGGCGCCGGCGAAGCGCTTGGCCCAATAGGCCTCGTTGAGGCTGGAAATCTCCACCGACTTGCCGCTGGCCGGCGAATGGATGAAACGACCATCGGAAATGTAGATGCCCACGTGCGAAATGCGGCTCTTGCCATGGGTGTGGAAAAACACCAGGTCGCCCGGCTTCATGTCGGCGCGATTGACCTTCAGGCCAGCCAGGAACTGTGAAGCGGAGTTGGTCGGCAATTGCAGGCCCACCGCATGGGCGAACACGTAGCGCACGAAGCCGCTGCAGTCGAAGCCGGTAGAGGGATCGCGGCCGCCGCGCACATAGCGGATATCACGCAGGTTCATCGCCAGCGAGATCAGCGCCTTGCGCAGGTCGGTGACATTCTCGGTGCCATTCGCGTCTGCTGTCTGCGTGCCGGCGGCGATCTGGTCGGATGCGCCGCCTGCGACATTCTCGTTGGCCGTGGCAGGCGAGCCGGCATGGATGGGCTTGCTCGACTGGACCAGCATTCCAGCCGGATTGAACAACGGAGACTGTGTCAGCCATGCCGGCGTGGCATTCGTGGCCGACGGCGAACCGCTCAGCGTGAACGAACTAGCCTGAAGTGAAGCAGGTATCGGCAGCTCCGACTTCAACTGCACGGGAGCGTCGGCCAACTGTGCGAAATCGGCACTGGATTCCGCTGCATCGGAGTGCGTGTCCCGCTGGGTGGTAGCAGCCAGCTTGCCGTGCGTGCGGTGGGTCGACTTGTGCTGCGTCGGCTTGCTGTGGGTCGGCTTGTGCTGCGCATGCTTCGCATGGACTGGCTTGCCGTGGGTCTTGCTGGTCGCTGCCTGCGTGGGTGCAACCACGAACATGGCAGCTGCGAGCACAGAACAGACAGTCAATCGTTTGATTGGCATGCGGGAAAAATCCCTTGAAGTACACAGGATTAGCCGCCTGCAAAGCTGACGACGTGACTAGGGAGTGAAATTAGCAAGAACGCCCCGGCTGTTTGTTGGATCGGGGTTAACTGAACCCCATCGTTCCAAAAAAGCGTGATAGACGTCACATTATTTATAAGATATTGATTTAAATGATTTAATAGGTGTGTTTCGGTCGAATTTTGGCACTTACTGAACTGAATTAAGAAAATTAGTCATTAATTAACACCCTGTCCGGCCCGGCGGCCAAAGATCGCCGTGCCAATACGCACCTCAGTGGCGCCTTCCGCGATCGCGAGAGGAAAGTCCCCGCTCATGCCCATGGAAAGCCTTGGCAAATCATGTCCTTGTGAAATCGCTTGGTCACGCAATTCGCGCAGCTGCCGGAAGCATCCACGCACTTCGGCCGGCTCGCCCGAGTGGACCGCCAACGTCATCAGGCCGCGCACGCACAAGCTGTCGTAAGCACGCAAAGCATCGAGAAAAGCCGGCAACTGCCCAGGCGCCAGTCCGTACTTGCTGGGTTCGGGCGAGGTCTTGACCTGGACCAGCACGTCAATCGTCCGTCCGGCCTGCTGCAACTGCCGATGCAGCGCAGCCGCCAGCTCGATCCGGTCCAGCGACTGCAGTTCGCTGGCCAGCCGCGCCACATCTTTGGCCTTGTTGGTCTGCAGGTGCCCGATCATCACCCAGCCGATGCCGGCATCGGCCAAGGCGGCCGACTTGCCCCGGATCTCCTGCACCTTGTTCTCGCCAAAGCGGTGCAGGCCCAGCGCAGTCGCGGCCCTAATCACGTCGGCACCGAACGTCTTGCTCACTGGCAGGATGTCTACCGCGGCCGGATCGCGGCCGGCCGCACGACAGGCGTCATCGACCCGCCGGCGGGTCTGCGCCCAGTTCTCGGCCAGATAGGCGGTATCGGCACTCATCAGCAGGGCGCCGGCCTCAGGCCCTGGCGCCCTGCTGGTGGTGTCGCGCCACGACTTCGGCCACCACCATGCTGACCTTCTTGCCGGTGGGGATGTGCAGGAATTCGTTCGGCCCGTGCGCATTGGAATGCGGGCCGAGCACACCGGTGATCAGGAACTGCGCCTGGGGGAATTTTTCGCCGAGCATGCCCATGAACGGGATGCTGCCACCCTCGCCCATGTAGGTCGCTGGCGCACCGAAATAATGCTGCGAGGCATCGGCCACCGCCTGCTCCAGCCACGGCGACAGCTGCGGCGCGTTCCAGCCGCTGCCATCCTTTTCCAGCGCGAAGGTGACCTTGGCGCCGTACGGCGGGTCCTTTTCCAGCAGCTGCTTGAGGAACTCGCCGGCCTTGGCGCCGTTGAGTGTCGGCGGTACGCGCAGACTGAGCTTCACCGAGGTCTGCGGACGCAATACGTTGCCGGCACTGTCCAGTGGCGGCATGCCGCCGATGCCGGTCACTGCCAGCTGCGGACGCCAGGTGCGGTTGAGTACCAGCTCGGCCAAGTCGTGGGTGACCGGCTGCATGCCCTCGACCCATGGGAACTTGTCGTAGATCTCCTCACCCAGCACCCCGGCGGAAAGCTTGGCCTGCTCGACCCGCTGCGCGGGAATCTCGACGTAGAGCTCCTTCGGCTTGATCTGGCCGGTGACCGGATCCTCCAGCCGCGACAGCAGTTCGCGCAGGATGCGGAAGCTCGACGGCACCACGCCGGAAGCGTCACCCGAATGCACGCCCTCTTCCAGCACCTGCACGGTGAGGTTGCCGCCGGTCATGCCGCGCAGCGAGGTGGTCAGCCACAGCTGGTCGTAGTTGCCGCAGCCGGAATCGAGGCACACCACCAGCGAGGGGCTGCCGATGCGCGCGGCCAGGTGGTCGACGTAATAAGGAAGGTCGTAGCTGCCCGACTCCTCGCAGGCCTCGATCATCACCACACACCGCGCGTGCGGAATGCCCTGCTCGTCCAGCGCCAGCAGCGCGGCCAGCGAACCGAAGATCGCATAGCCATCGTCGGCACCGCCGCGACCGTACAGCTTGTCGCCCCTGATCACCGGCGTCCACGGACCGAGGCCTTCGGCCCAGCCGGTCATCTCCGGCTGTTTGTCCAGATGACCGTATAGCATCACGGTGTCGTCGCCCTCGCCAGGCACCTCGATATAGATGAGCGGGGTGCGCCCTTCCAGCCGCACCACTTCCAGCGTGGCGCCCGGCAGCGCCGCCAGCTTGGAGCGCGCCCAGGTCTCCATCAGCCTGACTGCAGCATCCATGTAGCCGTGCTCGACCCACTTGGCGTCGAACATCGGCGACTTGTTGGGAATGCGGATGTACTCGACCAGCTGCGGCACGATTTCGTCGTCCCACAGGCCACTGACAAAACGGGAAAGGCGGGCGGTATCCATGGTCAAGCTCCGGGGGCGATCAGACCGCCATTGTAACAGTGCACTCCAATCACACCGGCATCGACGCCGACACACCATCAGGCGACGCCCACAGCGGATCGCAACGCTTGCGCACAGCCTTGCCTTGGCATGTCCGACTGTGCCCTGGCCCGGCACCGGGCACTGTGCTGCTGCGGCACCGGGATGCCGCCATCACACCCAGGGAGAAAGGCCATGTTCCACAAACTTGCCATGTTCGCGCTTGCATTGATCCTCGCCTGGCCGCTCGCGTCATTCGCCGCGACGCCGGTCAACATCAACAAGGCCGACGCGCCCACCATTGCCACTTCACTGGATGGCATCGGCCTGTCGAAGGCCCAGGCGATCGTCGCCTGGCGCGATGCCCACGGTCCCTTCAAGAGCACGGACGACCTGGCCCAGGTCAAAGGTATCGGCGCGGCAACGCTGGAACGCAATCGCGCCGCCATCCTGCTCACCGACACCGTAGCGGATGCTCCGGCAGCCAAGGCAGACAAGCCGGCCAAGAGCCGGCGCAAGAGCAAGAAGGCCGCTGCGGAAACGGCGACAGCCGCGGACTAATCCGCAGAACTTCCAAGGATGGAAGACCGGGCGGCGCGATCCATGGCGGGTCGCGCCGCTTGGGTTACACTCGCGCGCCCCTCCTGCCGCCACGTCCGCCATGATCCTGCCGCGCTATCACGTTGCCGCCTCTGCCATCCATGGCGCCGGCAAGGGCCTGTTTCTCGACGAAACCGTCGCGGCCGGGCGCATCATCACCGCGCCGGACGGCATCAACCAGACCTTCCGCCATGCCGACATCACGGCATCGCCGGAGCTCAACGCACAGTTCCACGCCAGCGCGCGCTGGTTCGAGGACCGCTACACGCTGTCTCCCGACTGGCCGGACGAGTGCTACATCAACCACAGTTTCACGCCGAACGGGCTGTGGCATCTGGGTTTCGTGTTCGCACTGGCCGATCTGCCACCCGGCACCGAGATCACCGTGGACTACCGGCACCTGCTGCCGCCCGGCCAGGCCGAGGATTTTGTCGATTCGGTCACAGGTGAGATAATCACCGGATTGTCCTGGCAAGAGAGTCTCGCCAGCAGTACTCACGCACTGGCCGAATTGCTGGGTGCCACTCACCGCTGATTGTGATGTTTGATATTCCAACTCTAGAAACAGCGCGCCTGCGCCTGACCGCGCTGACCGAAAAGCACTTCAACGATTACGCCGCCATGCTGGCCGATCCGGAAAGCACGCGCTGGATCGGCGATGGCCAGCCACTGGACCGCACCAACGCCTGGCGTTCGCTGGCCATGCTGCTGGGCCACTGGCAACTGCGCGGCTGCGGCATGTGGGCGCTGGAACTGAAGTCCACCGGCGAGTTCATCGGCCGCGCCGGCCTGATGTATCCCGATGGCTGGCCCGATCTGGAGCTCGGCTGGATGCTCAAGCCGGAACACCGCCACCACGGCTATGCCACCGAGGCAGGCGATGCCGTGCTCGATTTCGCCTGGCACCAGTTGCACGCCCAGCGCGTGATCAGCCTGGTGCGGATCGGCAACGAAGCCTCCGACCGCGTGGCCGAACGCCTTGGCGGCGAACATATCGAGGACATGGATTTCTACGGCAGCCACAGCCACGTGTTCGCTTACTATCCGCCGCATCGCGAGCACCGCCGCGCATACGCCTGAGCTGCCGGCACATAAACAGCACCTGCGCGCTGCCGGAACTAGCGCGTACGCAAACTTGTCTGCAACTGCACAACCCCGGAGAATCCGCAGGCATCCACTGCCCGCTCCGGGCAACGTCCTGCCTCCGGCCACACCGCACACGCCATACTTGCTGTCACGCGGCCCACGTTCCCAGGAGTTTTCCCATGCGCATCCTGCTGGCCGAGGATGATCCCTCGATCGCTGAAGGCATCTGCGGGTCGCTGCGGCACGGTGGTCACGCCGTGGATCACGTGGCCAGCGGCAACCTCGCCGATGCGGCGTTGCGTGATCACGAATATGACCTGCTGGTGCTGGATCTGGGCCTGCCCCTGCTCGATGGCAGCGAAGTGCTGCGACGCCTGCGCAGCCGTGGCACCGGGCTGCCGGTACTGGTGGTGACCGCACGCGACGGCCTGTCCGAACGCATCCGCGTTCTCGACCTGGGTGCCGACGACTACCTGGTGAAACCCTTCGCACTGTCCGAATTCGAGGCACGCGTGCGGGCGCTGCTGCGCCGCGCCAGCAGCCAGGGCAAGCCGGAATTGCAACTGGGCCGCCTGCGGCTGGACCTGCCCGGACATCGCGCCTGGATCGACCAGACCCCGCTGGAACTGACCGCACGCGAGTTTGGCCTGCTGGAGGCTCTCGCCCTGCGTGCCGACCGCGTTACCAGCCGCGCGCAACTGATCGAGGCCCTATGCGACTGGGATCAGGAACTGACCGACAACGGCCTGGATATCGCGATCCATCGCCTGCGCCGCAAGCTGCAGGGCAGCGGCACGGGCGTACGCACCATCCGCGGCCTGGGCTATCTGCTGGAAGAAGCCGAAGCGCCCGCGAGCGATCCGGCATGAACCCACCCACCAAGCCTCGCCGTCGCCCCAGCCTGCGTCGGCGCCTGCTGATCTTCCTGCTGATTCCGATGGCCGCCCTGCTGCTGCTGGATGCCATGCTGACCTACGGGGTCGCCCTGGGCTATGCCAACCAGGTGCATGACCACGACCTCAGCGACGATGCGTTGACGCTGGCGAAGATGCTGGGCAACGACCAGCTCGGCGGCACGCTGACGCCGCAGGCGCGCTTCCTGCTCGAGTACGATCCGGCCGGCCACAGCTACTTCAGCGTCATCAGCACCAAGCACGGCCTGCTCGCCGGCAACGGACGCCTGCCGCAACTGTCGCAGATGCCGGCACTGGGCATCGCACCCACGCTGTACAACACGCAGCTGGACAAACATGCGCTGCGTGCCGCCAGCGTGCACACCGCCGCCAGCCACGACCCCAGCGACAGCCTGATCATCACCGTCGCCGAAACCCTGCGCGACCGCCACGACCAGGCCCGGGAAATCCTTTTTCTGGCCACCGTGATGCAGACCCTGCTGCTGGTGAGCGTGCTGTCGCTGGTCTGGTTCGGCGTCAGCCGCGGCCTGCGCGTGCTCGACCCGCTGACCGCCAGGCTGGCCGCCCGCACGCATGAGCTGACGCCGATCAACGGTCCCGATGTGCCGCAGGAAATCCAGCCGCTGACGCGCACCATCGACGCACTGTTCGGTCGCCTGCGCGGCATGCTGGCCTTGCATGATCGCTTCATCGCCGATGCGGCGCACCAGCTGCGCACGCCACTGGCCGGATTGAGCCTGCATGTCGACCGTGCCCTGGCCGACCCGCAGCCGGCGACCGTGGCCGATGCGCTGATGCACATCCAGCGGCTGACCCAGCGCGCCGCGCGGACTTCCTCGCAGCTGCTGTCGCTGGCCCGTGCACAAGCCTCGCCGCCGGACAGCGAGGAATGCACGCAGCTCGATCTGGGCCGCCTGATTCCCGAAGCCGTGGCGCTGCGCGTGCATGATGCCCTGGTCGCCGGCGTGGACCTGGGCTATCAGGGTCCTGCTACTAAGCAAACGCTATGCATACTCGGCGATGCTGCCAACGTGCAGGATCTGCTCGACAACCTGATCGACAACAGCGTGCGCTATGGCGGCCGCGGCTGCACCGTCACCGTCGCTTTACACGTGCAGGCGGATGGTGGTGTCAGCCTCAGCGTCGAGGACGACGGCCCCGGTGTACCGCCCGAACTGCTGCCGCGCCTGAGCGAGCGCTTTTTCCGCGCTTCACCCAACGGTGAAGAAGGCACCGGACTGGGCCTGGCGATCGTCCAGCGTATTGCCGAACGGCACAACGCCGAAGTGATCTACCGGTCGGGCGAAGTGCGTGGGCTGTGCGTCGAAGTGCGCTTTCCGCCAATGACGTGACATGCACCCGGATCGCGGACTCACTGCACCGGTCCTGTACGTTTGAACGCATTCCCCTATTGCGATCCCCTGCTTCACCTTCACAATAGGCGTTGAAACCACCGTGGCGATCAATGACGACCACCACGGATTCCGACCCGGCGCGCCAGCACCGAACCATTGCCATGGAACCATGCCTACCGTGCCATTCCGACTCAACAGCAGGGCCACCACAGGCAGCGTGCTGCGCGGCTGCGTGTTCGGCGCACTGCTTGGCGGACTCGCCGGCTGCGCCGCATCGCTGCCCAAGCTGACCCCGCCAGTACCTGCGCAATGGCAGCACGCCGTCGCTTCGGATCCGGCCAAGTCGACCGATCTGCATGGCTGGTGGCACGCATTTGCCGATCCGCAACTCGACGCACTGGTCGACCGTGCGCTGAACAACAATCTCGATGTGGCGCAAGCCGTCGAACGCCTGCGTGCGGTGCGCGTGCTGCATGATCGTTCCCAGGCGCGCTACCTGCCATCGCTGACCGCAAGCACCAATGACGTGATCGACCCGGATGCAAACGCCTCCTATTTCCTGGTCGGCTTCGACGCCAGCTGGGAGTTCGGGCTATTCGGGCGATCCGAAGGTACCCGGCGCGAAGCAAAGGGTGCGCTGGATGCCAGCATTGCCGACCTGCGCAGTGCACAAGTGTCGCTGGTCGCCGAGGTCGTACGCGAGTGGATCGAACTGCGCACGGCGCAGCAGCAGGAACAACTATTGTCGCAGATCAACCAGGCGCGTCAGCAAGAGTGGCAGTCGCTGCAGGTACGCCAGCGCCTGCAGCTGGCGGCCCCTGGCGCGGTGGATCAGGCCCAGGCAGCATTCGCGCAATCCGCCGCAGCCTTGGCCGCGCCACGCCAGGCCATCGGCGCCAGCGTGCAGCGACTGGCCGTACTGCTCGGCCAGAACCACCCCGATCCCGCATGGCTGAAACCCGGCGCGCCACCGGAACTCGGGGCATGGCAGCTCGACAGTGCTCCGGCCGACCTGCTGCGCACGCGTCCCGAAATTGCCCGTGCCGAAGCCGATGTGCTGCAAGCCGCCGGCGCCCAGGCGCTGGCCCATGCCGACCTGTTTCCGAGTATCGGTATCGGTGGTTCGATCGACTGGTCAACCGACATCAATAACAACAAGAAGCATCCCACCACACCCAATGCGATCGACTCAATCGGCCCGGTGATCAATATCCCGCTGTTCGACTGGGGCATCCGGCTGGCCGCCAAGCAAGCCAAGGATCATGAGTTGAAGGCCAGCGTGCTGGCTTACCGACAGGCCGTGCTGCAAGGCGTGGCTGAAGTGGAAACCGCGCTCGGCAGCGTGCAGCAGCAGCAGCAGCGCGAGCAGCAGAGCCTGCTTGCATGGCAGGCGCTGCAGCGCGTCGACCAGACCGTGCAGACCCGGGTCGGCCTGCGCCTGGGCAGCCCGCTCGACCTCGCCGAGAGCCGGGTCGCCGCCGCTCAGGCCGCGATCGAACTGGCCGATGCCCGTGCCGGCCACAACCTCGCCTATGTGGCTTTGTTCAAGGCACTCGGCGGTGCGCCATTGCCGTCGGCGGACCAGATGGATGCATCGTCGCCCGAGGCGTCCTCCGGAACCAGCTCGGGCGGGGGACAGCACTGATGGTGGCCCTCGCCCGCAAGACGTTGATCTACGAGTGGCGGCGCTTTCTACCGGCGATGCTGGCGGTGGGTTTCGCCGGCCTGCTGCAGCTGCTGCAGATCGCCCTGGTGCTTGGCATCTTCGGCAGCACCAGCCTCTACATCACCGGCTCGTCGGCCGATATATGGATCGGTTATCCCGGCACCCAGAGCGTGGGTTCGGGCCGCACGATCGATGCCGACGTGGAATCCCATGTGCTGATGGATCCGGCGGTGCAACGGGTCGAACCCTATATCTGGGTCGACGGCGACTGGCGTGGCCCGGCCGAGACCGGCGGCGTCTCGGTCTTCGTTTCCGGCATCGATCCCAGCGCGGACGGCCTGATGTTCTCCAAGGCGCTGCCAGCCGACCTGCGTGCACGACTGGCGGAACCGGATGCGGTCGTGGTCGATCGTTCCGTGCTCGATCAGCTCGGCGTCAGCATCGGTGAGACCGCGACCATCAACGGTCACCAGGTGCGCGTGGTCGGCATCAGCAGTGGCCTGCGCGCGCTGGGTGGCGTCAACGTGCTGTGCTCGCTGGATACCGCACGGCGGCTGGACGACGATCCGGCCGATGCCGGTCCGACCTACCTGGTCGCCAAGCTGCGTGATCCGGGCCAGGCCGACGCCGTGGCCGCACGCCTGCGGGGCGACACCGCGTTCGGCCCCTACACGACCTGGAGCGCCAAGGATTTCGCGAAGATCTCGGTGCGCTACTGGCTGTTCGATACCGGCGCAGGTGCCGGCGTGCTGTTCCTGGCCGGCATCGTGTTCCTGGTCGGTGCGGTGATCACCAGCCAGACCCTGATTGCCGCCGTCAACGGCTCGGTGCGCGAGTACGCCACGCTCAACGCGCTCGGCGTCGGCGTCGGCGCCTTGCGCAAGGTGGTGCTGGAACAGGCCTTCTGGGTCGGCGCGTTGGGCCTGCTTGGCGCCGGGCTGCTTGGCCTCGTGCTGATGCTGCTGGCGCGCAGCCAGGATGTACCGGTGGTACTGACGGTACCGGCGGCGGTGGCCTGCATTCTCCTGGTGATGGGCCTCGCCGCCGTTTCCGGCCTGGCTGCCATGCGCGCCCTACGCCGCGCCGATCCAGCCACCTTGCTGAGGTAGCCGTGATGCCAACTGCCACTGCAGCTGCACAGATACACGCACCGGCCCTGCTGGCCGAGGGCATCAGCAAAGCCTTCATGTCCGGCGATCAGCGCACGCAGGTGCTGGACGGCCTCACGCTGAGCCTCGATGCCGGCGAGCTGACCCTGATCTCCGGCCCTTCCGGTTGCGGCAAGAGCACCCTGCTGGCGATCCTCAGCGGCCTGCAGAAGGTCGACAGCGGTCGCGTGCAGGCGCTCGGCAGCGAGCTGGGCCAGCTCGACTTGCGTGCACTGGAACGCTTCCGCCTGCAGCACACCGGCTTCGTGTTCCAGGGCTTCAACCTGTTCCCCGCGCTGAGCGCGTTCGAGCAGGTCGAGCTGCCGCTGAACCACATGGGCCTGTCGCGCAACGAGGCACGCCGCCGCGCGCAGCAATCGCTGGAAGAAGTCGGCCTGGCGCACCGCATGCGCCTGCGGCCATCCGAACTGTCCGGTGGCGAGAAGCAACGCGTGGCGATCGCCCGCGCACTGGCCAAGGAGCCGGAGCTGCTGTTCGCCGACGAACCGACCAGCGCACTGGACGCCGCCAACGGCCAGATGATCATCGACATCCTGCACCGGATCGCGCGCACCCATGGCACCACGGTGCTGTGTGTCAGCCATGATCCACGTCTGGTCGTCCACGCCGACCGCGTCCTGGCGATGGAAGACGGCCGCATACTCAGTGACCGGCGCCCCGCTGCGCCGGCCGCGTCAGACCAGGAAATCCCATCATGAAGTCGCCCGCTCCCCTCCCGTCAAGGCGCCCGCCAGTCTTGTGGCTGCTCCGTCTCGGCTGCCTGGCAGTTGCGATGCCATGCCTGCTGGCCGCCTGCTCGAAACCCGCCGATGCGCCAACCGGCGCCAACGCCAAACCCGTCGCGGCATATGCCGCCGTGGCCCGCGGCAGGATCGATATCGAAGGCGGCCTGCTGAGCCTGTCGATGCCGCGCGAAGGCACCCTCGCCACGGTCGCCGTGCATGAAGGCGACCACGTCAAGCAGGGGCAGTTGCTGGCCATGCTGGATACCCAGCCAGCCAAGCTCGCGGTGGATGCGGCGCAGGCGCAACTGGAACAGGCGCAGGCACAGCTGAAACTGCTGGCCATCAAGCAGGCAGCTGCCGAACAACGCGCC
Source organism: Rhodanobacter sp. B04 (assembly GCF_002001125.1). Lineage (GTDB taxonomy): Bacteria > Pseudomonadota > Gammaproteobacteria > Xanthomonadales > Rhodanobacteraceae > Rhodanobacter. Next base: position 384,151 of record NZ_MUNV01000007.1, read on the forward strand.
AAACGACTCGCCGCCGCGGCCGCCGCCGGAGCCGGCGATGGCCAGAGCGCCGACGACGCGCGCGAAGCCGCTGCCCAGCTCGAGGCCGAACAGCAGGCCGACCGCGCCGCACAGGACATGGCCAGCCAGAAACTGGACGAAGCCCGCTACGAGTTGAAGCAGCGCAGCCTGCTCGCGCCGTTCGACGCCGAGGTGGTACGCGTGCTGGCCCAGCCCGGCGCCAGCGTGTCGCCATCGTCCGGCGCGCTGTTCACCCTGCTGCCGCAGAAGCCGCGGATCGTGCGTGCGGAACTCAACGAGAGCTTCGTCGGCGTGATCCAGCCCGGCATGCACGCCGAGGTCACCGCCGACAGCGGTCGCGGCAACGCCCAGTGGAGCGCGCATGTGCTGCGCATCGGCAATGTCTACGGACCGGCCACGCTGGAGAACGATCCGCAGGTGCGCGCCAACGCGCGCACCGTGGAATGCGTGCTGGCGTTCGACCAGCCCGGCTCCGATCAGAGCCACCCCGACCAAACCCGGGACCTGCGCATCGGGCAGCGTGTGATCGTGCGCTTCGGCGCCCCTTCGACAGCAGCCCCAACCGCCTCGAAAGACTGAGGAAACCGCCATCTGCGACCCTTTACGGTAGCAAGGACCGCCGTCGATCGACACGATGGCGGCCTATCCGTACAGGGCAATCGCGTGATCCAGCAAACTGATTTCTTCTTCGAGGGCGGACGCAGCGGCGTGCTGCTGATCCATGGCCTGACCGGCACGCCGATGGAAATGCGGCTGCTCGGCAAGGGCCTGAACCGTGCCGGCTTCACCGTGCACGGCATGCAGCTGGCCGGCCACTGCGGCAACGCCGAGGACCTGCTCGCCACCGGCTGGCGCGACTGGTACGCCAGCGTGGAAAAGGCCGCCGACGAGATGCTCGGCAAGGTCGATCACCTGTTCGTCGGCGGCCTCTCGATGGGCGCGCTGCTGGCGCTGAAACTGGCCGCGGATCGGCCGCAGCAGGTCGCCGGCGTCGGCGTCTACGGCGCCACCTTCCGCTATGACGGCTGGAGCATCCCGTGGCTGGCGCGGCTGTCGTTCCTGCTGCCGCTGCTGAAGAAACTCGGCATCGGCCGCAACCGCAGCTTCATGGAGCAACCGCCGTACGGCATCCGCGACGAACGCCTGCGTGCGCAGGTCAGCACCGCCATGCTCAGCGGCGACAGCGCCGCCGCCGGGCTGCCCGGCAACCCGTGGTATTCGCTGGCCGAAATGTATGGCCTGGCCGCCGAGGTGCGCAGCCAGCTGCCGCAGGTGACCGCACCGTGCCTGGTCGCCCACGCCAGCGAGGACGACGTCGCCAGCCTGAAGAATGCCGAACTGGTGATGCGCGAAGTCAGCGCGCCGGCCGAACTGCTGCTGCTCAAGGACAGCTACCACATGATCACCATCGACAAGGAACGCCGCATCCTGATCGATCGCTCGGCCGCGTTCTTCGACAGCATTGCCGCGTCGCACGGCACGCAGCGTGTCGCTGCCTGATGATGTCGGTGGCGGGATCCATCTCACCCCTGGTCGCCGGCCTGTGGTTGCTCAATATCGTGCTCGACACCGGCGGCCAACTCGCGTTCAAGGCCGCGGCGGGAGACGAGGCGGCCGGTGATGGCCTGGCACGCTGGAAGCACATGGCGTCACGGCCATGGCTGTGGCTCGGCGTCGCCAGCTACGCCATCGAGTTCCTGGTGTGGATCGCCTTCCTGTCGCTGATCCCGCTGTCCGAGGGCGTGCTGCTGGGTTCGATCAACATCGTCGCGATCATGGTCGCCGGGCGCTTCCTGTTCGGCGAGAAACTCACCCGGCTGCGCGTCGCCGGCATCCTGCTGGTGACGCTGGGCGTGGTGATCGTGGGAGTCGGCGGATGAAGCGTTTCTACCTGATCGGTTTCCTGCTGCTGATGGGTTTCGACACCCTGGCGCAGATCAGCTTCAAATACGCCGGCACACAGGCGCTGCCCGTTGCTGCCAGCCTCGAATGGGTATTGCGCGTGTTCGGCCAGCCGTGGGTTTACGGCGCCGTGATCGGCTACATCGGCGCGTTCTTCACCTGGATGGCCCTGCTCAAGCACGCGCCGATCGGCCCCGCCTTCGCCGCCTCGCATCTGGAAGTGGTCTCGGTGATGCTGCTGTCGGTATGGCTGTTCGACGAACGCCTCAACGCCGCCCGCGTGCTGGGGGCCGTCGCGATCATTGCCGGCATCGTCTGCCTGGGCATGGCCGAAAGCCGCGAGCACGTAGCGGAACCTGACGTAACCTGAGCACCGGCTAATCTGTGCGCATGCAGCCCCGTCGCCGCGAACTGCCGCCCACCGCGGGCCTGCCGCTCAGGTTCGCCGACCTGCGCCCCGGCGCGGCAACACTGGCGACCGGCATCGCCGCACAACTGGGCACGCCACCGCTGCAACTGGAGTGCTCCGGCACCGCGTCGTTGCTGATCGCCTTGACGGCACTGCACGAACTGCAGCCGCAACGTCGGCGTGTCGTGGTGCCCGCCTTCACCTGCCCGCTGGTCGCGATCGCCGTGCGGCAGGCCGGGCTCGAACTGCAGCTGTGCGATCTGCGCCCCGGTCACTACGACATGGATCCCTCTGCGCTGCGAGCCGCCTGCGATGAACGCACGCTGGCGATCATTCCCACCCATCTCGCCGGCCGCGTCGCCGATGTCGACGATGCGCTGGCCGTCGCCAACAATGTCGGCGCCTATGTGATCGAGGATGCCGCGCAGGCGCTGGGTGCGCGCCGCGATGGCAGCAGCGTGGGCCTGGCCGGCGATATCGGTTTCTTCAGCCTGGCCGCCGGCAAGGGGTTGTCGATCTACGAAGGCGGCCTGCTGCTGGCGCGCGACCCTGAGCTGCAAGCGCACCTGGCGCGAACCGCCGCGCGCATCGTGCCCCGCCGTGTCGGTTGGGAGTGGAAACGCAGCCTCGAACTGCTCGGCTACGCCGCGCTGTACCGACCGCGCGGCTTGCGGCTGGCGTATGGCAATCCGTTGCGCCGCGCCCTGCGCCGCGGCGATCCGGTGGCCGCCGTGGGCGACGATTTCCCGCTCACGATACCGCTGCATCGCGTCGGCCGCTGGCGCCAGGGCGTCGGCGCACATGCCGCCACGCGCCTGCCGGCATTTCTCGATGAAGTGTCTGCGCAGGCGCAACGCCGCCTGCCGCGGCTGCGCCGGATCGATGGCGTCGAGGTGCTCGATGATCCAGCCGGCGCACAAGGCAGCTGGCCATTCCTGTTGTTGCTGCTGCCTGATCAAGGGCGGCGCGATGCGGCGCTGGCGCAGCTATGGCAAGTCGGCCTGGGGGTCAGCCGGCTGTTCATCCACGCCCTGCCCGACTACACCTATCTGGCCGATATCGTGCCCGCGCAAGACGTGCCGCATGCGCGCGACTTCGCTGCGCGCAGCCTGAGCATCAGCAACAGTCCCTGGGTGACTGACGATGATTTCGAGACGATCTGCCGGACGCTGGAAGCCGCGCTGGCCTGAGTCAAGCGGACCTGGCTGCAATCGCCGTCAGCAACTGCAGGTTCAATGCATGCTGCTGCGCCTGCCAGCCGGCCAGCTGTGCCGGATCGATCTCGGGTTGCTCGTCCATCGCCGAGAGCCGACGCTTCCACCAGCTCCGGTAGCGGTAATGCGAGACCTCGCCGTTGATGTCGCTGCCGACCAGGCCGTTGCGCAAGCTGTCGATCATCGCCAGCGCATGACTGGTCAACAGCCGGCCCTGGTCCCAGTTGGTATGCGCCACTTCCGGCGCGAACGCATCCTTGTCGATCGACAGGTAGCTCGGCGCGGCCTGCGTGCGTTGCGATTCGACGAACGCGTCGACCATCGCCTCGGGCGTATCGAAGCCGCGGAACGCGTGCGCCAGGCCGAGTCGGCGCGCCCAGCGCGTGTCCACCCCCATGTTCCAGTAGGTGAGCTTTCCGCGCAGCAGGGGCGTCAGGTAGTTCTCCCAGGCATGGCCACCGCCGATATCGGCCGAGGTGATGCCCAGCACATGCACGTGGCTGACCGTGGGCAGCATCGCCACACGGCGCACCCACGAACCGCAGTGCACGCCGAACGGGAAGCGCATGTTGTCCGGATGGTTGTCGAACACCACGACCTGCATCGGCGCAGGCGGCTGCAGACGTGCAATCAGCGGCCAGCTCAGGTGATGGAAGTCGCCGCTGCCCATGAACACGGTGCCGTACTCGGCCGGCAGCAGCTCGTCGAGCATTGCGCGGAAGCGCCGCATCGTTTGCAGTGAACAGCCGAAGCGGATCGACTCCTGCCAGTGCTCCAGCGGCAATACCAGACGATCGGGCAACGGGCCGACCGAACGGTCGATGTCGAGTACGACAGGTCGGTTCGCGAGGTTATTCATCGGTGGCCTCCGTGGCCGCCTGCCAGTTGCGGTCGCTTTCGAAATGACTGCCGAGCCGGCGCAGCAGCGCACGCAGCAGTGGATTGCGGGCATATACCGCATGTCGCGTGAAGGTCATGCTGGCGCCGAGGAAGGATTTCACCTCGGGATCGGTCCAGCCGGCCACGTAATGGCTGAGGCCGCGCTCGCGCGCGTAGTCGAGGTTATGCATCCAGCTGACGAAATACAGGTTGTGCTCGCGGGCCTGTGGATAGGCAAAGCCGACGTACTTGTCGATCAGCTTGCCGCCATGCTCGTAGCAGAGGTTCCAGCCGATCATCTGCCCGGCATGGCGATAGACGAACACCACGCCGTGGCTGCCGGCATCCTGCAGCACCTCGCGGAAGAACGCCGCGCTCAACCGGTCGAAATGGATCTCGCTCTGCGCGTACACGTTGTCGAACAGCGCATGGAACTCGGCCAGCGTCGCCGCGTCGAGGAAGCGTGCGTCGCCCGTGCGTACCGCTTCGACATCGAGACCGGCACGCGAGCGCAGCTTGCGCCGGATATTCTTCCGCCGCCCGGACGACAGCCGCGCGAGGTATTCGTCGCCCGAAGCGAAGTCGATCGGCACCCACGCCAGCGCCTGGCCCTCCAGCAACACATAGCCTTCACGTTCGCAGGCTGCGGCGAATTCGCGCGCGTACGCATTGTCGGCGTCGCTGAGCAACGGCGAATCCTGCGCGATGTCCTTCACGATCATCAGCTTGCATTCACGTCCGTAGGCCGCCTTCAGCCCTTGCGCCAGCGCGGCCGGCGCCACGTCCGACGGCAATGGCGCGTATTCCGACACGGTGGTGCCGGCGAAACGCGTGCGCCAGCGCAGCAGGCGCCCCCACCGGCCATAGAGCGGCAGCCGCGTCACACGGCGGCGCAGCACATCGTCCGCCGTGGTCAGCAGGTCGAACGGCGCCACAAAAGCCGGCATGCCCTGCGGCGACAGCTCGACGGCGAACCCGATCGGCGGCTGCGCCATGAAGTGCGCGAGCAGTGCGTCCGGCTCCAGTTGGGAGATGAAAGGCATAGGTAAGCCAATTTGCCTAGACTGGTGAGTATGTAAGATTGTCGTGTACAGCCAGGAACCCGCTCATGACCGATACGACCCAGCAACAGCTTTTCGACATCATCGCCAAGCAGGCCAAGATCGATGTGGCGATCATCAAGCCGGAATCCACCCTCAAGGACCTGGGCATCGCCTCGCTGGAGGCGATCGAGCTGATCTTCGACATCGAGGAACACTTCAACATCACCTTCCCCGACCAGCAGGGCGCCAACTTCGACAGCGACACGGCACAGAGCCTGGTCGATGCGGTGCAGAAGGCACTGGATGAGAAAGCCGCCGCGGGCGAAGGATCGAAGTAATGCCGACCGTTTCGATGCGTCGCGTGGTGATCACCGGCATGGGCGCGATCAGCCCGCTCGGCGTCGGCGCCGAAGCGCTGTGGCAAGGCCTGCGCGAAGGGCGTAGTGCGATCGGCCCGCTGCGTCATCCGGATGCCGAACGCCTGCGCGTGAAGATCGCCGCGCAGGTGCCGGCGAGTTTCGATCCGGCGGCGAATATCGACGAACGTACCTTGCCGATGCTCGACCGCACCTCGGAATTCGCACTGCATGCCGCGCGTGAGGCGATCACGCAATCCGGTCTGGACTTCCGCCAGGACGGACTCGGCGTGCGTACGGCGGTGGTGGTCGGCACCGGCGTCGGCGGCGAGACCACCCAGGACGAACAGAGCAAGCGACTGTACGCGGAGAATTCCCCGCGCGCGCATCCGCTCACCATCGTGCGCCTGATGACGAACGCCTCGGCCAGCCAGATCAGCATCGCCTGGGGCCTGCGCGGCCCTACCTATGCAGTGGCCAGTGCCTGCGCCTCGGCCAACCACGCGATCATCCAGGCCGCGCAGATGATCCGCTACGGCATGGCCGACGTCGCCATCACCGGCGGCACCGAAGCCTGCCTCACCTACGGCGCGCTGCGCGCGTGGGAAGCGATGCGCGTGCTGGCCGACGACACCTGCCGCCCGTTCAGCATCAACCGGCGCGGCCTGGTGCTCGGCGAGGGCGCCGGCATCTTCGTGCTGGAATCGCTGGAACACGCGCAGGCGCGTGGCGCCACCATCCTGGCCGAGCTGGCCGGTAGCGGCATGACCGCCGATGCCACCGACATCGTGATGCCCAGCGCGGAAGGCTCCTCCGCGGCGATGAGCCAGGCGCTGGCCGACGCCGGCCTCGCCCCGCAGGACGTCGACTACATCAACGCCCACGGCACCGGCACGCTCGCCAACGACGCCACCGAGACCAAGGCGATCCGCCTCGCGTTCGGCGCGCACGCCGACCGCCTCGCGGTGTCCTCGACCAAGTCGATGCACGGCCATGCGCTGGGCGCGTCCGGCGCGCTGGAACTGGTCGCCGTCGTCGGCGCCTTGCGCGACAGCGTGGTGCCGCCCACCGCGAACCTGGATCAGGTCGATCCGGCCTGCGACCTGGATTACGTGCCGAATGTCGCCCGCGAGATGCCCGTGCGCGCTGCGCTGAGCAACTCGTTCGCGTTCGGTGGGCTGAACGCCGTATTGGCGCTCAAACGCGCTCCGTAACGCGGTTTCACTCCGCAACAAACAAAAGAACCCGGCGACTTGTCGCCGGGTTCTTTTTGCGCGTGATGATCCACGCGCGACCAAGCTCAGCCCTTCTTGGCTTTGGTCAGCAGCTGGTCCAGCAACGACATCGCCAGATCGATCTCCTCGTGCGTGATGTCCAGCGACGGCGCGAACGTGATCACGTTCTTGTACCAGCCGCCCACGTCCAGCACGAGGCCGATCTTCTTGCCGTTGTGCTCGAGGTCGCCGGCCAGGCCGATGTCAACCATCTTGTCGAGCAGCGCCTTGTTCGGCGTGAAGCCGTCGTCGGTGCAGATCTCGGCGCGCAGCGCGAGACCGAGGCCGTCGACGTCGCCGATTTCCTTGTGCTTCTTCTGCAGGTCGCGCAGGCCTTCGAGGAAATGTGCGCCCTTCTTCGGCACCGTGGTCTCGTAGTCCAGCTCGTAACCCATCTTGATCACTTCCAGACCCAGCGAGGTGCCGAGCGGGTTGGAATTGAAGGTGGAATGGGTCGAGCCCGGCGGGAACACGGTCGGGTTGATCAGCTCTTCGCGCGCCCACAGGCCGGACAGCGGATTCAGGCCGTTGGTCAGCGCCTTGCCGAACACCACGATGTCCGGCGTCACGCCGAAATTCTCGATCGACCACAGCTTGCCGGTGCGCCAGAAACCCATCTGGATTTCGTCGGACACCATCAGGATGCCGTACTTGTCGAGCACCTTCTTCAGGCCCTGGAAGAAGCCCGGCGGGGGGATCACGTAACCGCCGGTGCCCTGGATCGGCTCGACGTAAAACGCGGCGTATTCGCACTGGTTCGTCTTCGGGTCCCACACGCCGTTGTATTCGGTCTCGAACAGGCGCTCGAACTGGCGCACGCAGCTGTCGGAATACTCTTCCGCCGTCATGCCCTTCGGACGACGGAACGGGTACGGGAACGGCAGGAACATCGCGCGCTCGCCGAAGTGGCCGAAGCGGCGGCGGTAGCGGTAGCTCGAGGTGATCGACGAAGCGCCCAGCGTGCGGCCGTGGTAACCACCCTCGAACGCGAACATCAGGCTCTTGCCGTTGCAGGCGTTGCGCACGATCTTCAGCGAATCCTCGATCGCCTGCGCGCCACCGACGTTGAAGTGCACGCGACCGTCGAGGCCGAACTTCTTCTTCGCATCCAGCGCGATGGTCTTGGCCAGCTCGATGCGGGTCTGGTGCAGGTACTGGCTGGCGACCTGCGGCAGCACGTCGATCTGCTTCTTCAGCGCGTCGTTGAGGCGCTTGTTGCCGTAACCGAAGTTGACCGCCGAGTACCACATCTGCAGATCGAGGAACGGCGTGCCGGCGGTGTCGAACATGTAGCTGCCTTCGCCGTGGCGGAAGATCTTCGGCGGGTCCACGTAATGCACGGTGTCGCCGAAGGAGCTGTACTTCGCCTCGTCGGCGAGCAGCTGCGCGTCGTCGATGAAGCCGGCGGCGGTCTTGTCGATTTTCATGGGGAATGATCCGGAATGATTCGGGGTGTCGGAAATTGTCGCGGCGTGCAGCGTGATCAAGAAACAGCGTGCGCCGGCTCGTGATGCCAATGGCTGGCCAGGCTGCCGTCGAGCAGCTTGGGCAGGAACTCCAGCGCATCCTCGAAGCCGGTGATCGGCACGTAGTCGATGCCGGTGGCGCGGCAATGCTCGATCAGGCGATGCTTGGCGAACACGAAATCGACGCGGTCGGCGGCGCAGAAATCCGAGGCGCCATCGCCGATCAGCAAGGTCTTCGCACCGGTCGTGCGGGCCTGCGCCACGCAGGCGCACTTGCAGGTACCGCTGCGGCAACCGTCCGCCTGGAACGGCGAGGTGAGCTGCCACTGCTTCGGCGGCTGTGCCGGCGACAGGTGGTTCGCCGCCAGCGGCAGGTTGTCCAGGCCATAACGACCGAGGATCTGGTGGATCGCGTAGTCGAGGCCGTCGCTGACGATGCGGATCGGCACATTCAGCTCACGCGCCTTCGCCACGAAACCCGGGAACGCGTGGTCGATCCACAACCCGGCCAGGTGCGTATCGAGTTCGGTGCGGGTCATCTGCAGCAGGTCGACCTGCCCGGACATGCACTCGCGCGAACCGATGCGGCCGGCACGCCAGTCCTGCTCAAGTACTTCCCAGCCGGGACGGCCGAAACGGTCGAGCAGGGAGTCGATCACGTCCTCGACGGAGATGGTGCCGTCGAAATCACAGAGGATGGTCCAGCCAGACACGGACATCAGGGGAAGCTCGCGCTAATAACGATACTGGATAGGGTAGAAACGCTGCCTTTCGGCGCCCTTTCCCCTGCCCGACCCCGGCCAAACCGGATTCATCGCCCACCGCATGCGACCCGCTGCAGATTCACCCCAGCGTGAACGGATGGCGTCAGGCCGCGCCCGGGCGCCTCAGGGTCAAGCCAATCAATATCGGCATCACCAGCAGCACCACCGGATACTGCAGCACCAGCCCGGCGATGATGGCGATCGCCAGCGGCTGCTGGATGCCCGAACCCTGGCCGATCGCCAGTGCCAGCGGCAGCAAGGTCAGGATCGCCGCCAGCGCGGTCATGGTGATCGGGCGCAGGCGATTCTGGCTGGCCACGCGCAGCGCCGCGCGCGGCTCCATGGTCTCGGCCACGGCCACGTACTCGGACACATAGAAGATCGCCATCTCGGTGGCGATGCCGATGACCATGGTCATGCCCATCATCGCCGTGATGTTCAGGTCCACCCCACTCAGCCACAGCGCGATGAATACGGCCGTCGAGGAAAACAGCGAACAGCCGATCACGATGGTCGCCAGCCACAGGCGGCGATAAAGGAACATCAGCAGGATGAATTCGGCCACCAGCGCCGCGGCAAACACCTTGCCCAGGCCGACAAAGGCGATCTGCTGCTGCTGGTACAGGCCGCCCAGTTCGTAACGCACGCCAGGAGCGAGCATGCCCGGTTGCGCCAGCCGCTTCCTCACGTCGGCGATGCCGGCGCCGATGCCGCGTCCGTCGATGCGTGCCGTCACCGCCACCATCGGTTGCAGGTCCTCGCGCGCGATCTGCGGCTGGCCGCTCACCGGCACGATGTTCGCCACCCGCTGCAGCGGGAATACATGCCCATCGGGGGCACGGATCGGCAGGCGTTCCAGCTGTGGAATCCGCCACTGCGTCGCGCCAGGCATCCACACGCGCACACCGATGCTCTTGCTGAGCTGCGGCAGCTGGGTGGCGACGATGCCCGACATGGCCTGATCGACCGCCTGGGTCACCGCATCGGCGGTCACTCCCTCGAACGCTGCCTTGTCCGCGTCGATCCGCACGTCCAGTGCGTCACCCGCCAGCTGCACGCCATCCTTGATGTCGACCACGCCCGGGATGTCCGCGATCGCCTTGGCCACCTTGCGGGCCTGTGCATCGAGCTGATCCGGGTCGGCGCCGTAGAGCTTGATCTCGATCGGTTCCGGCACCGCGGTGAGGTCGCCGATCAGATCCTCCATCAGCTGCGCCAGCTCGATGTCCACGCCGGGCACGCCGCTTTCGATCCGGCTGCGTACATCGCTCATCACCTCGTCGGTGGCGCGGGCGTGATCCGGTTTCAGGCGCACGAAGAAGTCGCCGTGGTAGGACTGCCCCAGGTCGCCACCCAGGCCCGTGCCCAGCCGGCGCGAGAAGGTATCCACCTCCGGCGTGGCGCGCAGGATCTGTTCGATCTCGCCCACCTGGCGCGAGGTTTCCGGCAGCGAGGTGCCCGGCGCGGTGTAGTAGTCCATCACGAAGCCGCTTTCGTCGACCGCCGGCATGAACCCGGTCGCCACGCGCTGATAGGCCACGTAGCCGAGCACCAGCAAGGGCAGCAGCACCACGACCAGCCACAGCGGCCGACGCGACAGGCCATCGTAAAGCGGCGCATGGACACGACGCAGCAGGCTGCCGCGATCCGATTCGGGATCATGCCAGCGCGTGAAGTCGACCAATTGCCGCGCCATCAACGGCACGATCAGCGCGGTCATCAGCCACGACACCACCAGCGCGCAGGCCATGGTCACCGACAGCGCCTTGGAGAAGGCGCCGGTGACGCCGTCGAGGAAACCCAGCGGGATGAACACGATCAGCGTGGCCAGGCTGGAACCGGACAGCGGCAACATGAACTCGCGCGCCGCCGGCAGCACCGCGTCCGCTCCCGTCGCACCACGAACATCCGCACGCACGGCGCCGGCACGGCGCGCGATGTGCTCGACCATCACGATGACATCGTCGATCACCAGCCCCACCGCCGCGGCGATGCCGCCCAGCGTCATGATGTTGAAGCTCATCCCCATCACGCGCAGCAGCAGCACGGTCACGGCGAGCGTGGCCGGCACCACCAGCATGGTGATGAAGGTCACGCGCAGGCTGCGCAGGAACAGCAGCATCACCGCCGCCGCCAGCAGCAGGCCGATGATCACCGCGTCGCGCACGCTGGCGGCGGATTGCGTGACCAGCTCGCTCTGGTCGTACCAGTTCCGGATCTTCACCCCGGCCGGCAAACGGAAACCGGCCAGCCGGGCGCGCACCTGCTGCGCGATCTGCACCGCATTGCCGTCGGGCTGTTCGTAGACATTGAACAGCACGGCCGGCCTGCCATCCTCGGAGACCTTGATCCACTGCGGCACGTAGCCGGCGTGCACGGTCGCGACATCCGACAGCTTCAGCCAGCCCTTCGCATCGCTCTTGACCACCACGTTGCCGATCGCGTCGATGCCATGCAGCGAATGATCGGCCACCACCAGGTAGAGCTTGTTGTGATCCTGCACGCGGCCGACCGCCTGCAGCGTATTGGCGCCGGCCAGGGCCGTCGCCAGATCGCCGAGCGCCAGGCCATGCTGGGCCAGCCGCTGCGGATCGGCCTCGACCTGCAATTCGGCGGTTTCGCCACCTTGCACGTCGACCCGTGCCAGCCCCGGCACCGAGGCCAGCAGCGGCACGATCTGGTACTGCGCGACATCGCGCAGGGCGACCGGCGACAGCGTGTCGGACTGCAGCGCATACGAGATGATCGGGAACACGGTCGGGTCCATCCGCCGCACGTCGTAGATACTGCCGGCCGGCAGGCTGGGCAGCACGCGCGCAATCGCCGAATCGACCAGCAGGGTGGACGCGGTCATGTCGCGCCCCCAGCCGAAATCGATCGAGATCTGCGCCGAGCCGCGCGTGGTCTCCGAGCGCAGCCCGACCACGCCGGGCACCGTGCGGATCGCCTCCTCCACCGGCCGCGTCACCATCAGCGCGGTCTGGTCGGCCGGACGGTCGCCGGCATCGAGATCGACCACCACGCGCGGGAACGAGACCTGCGGAAACAGGCCCACCGGCAACGAGATCGCGCTGATCAGGCCGGCGATGGTGAGCGCCAGCGCCACCACGGCCATGGTGCGCGCGTGCCGTGCCAGCCATGTCGAATAACTCACTTCGCCGGCTCCGCCGTGGCGCTGCGCACCGCCATCCCATCGTCCAGCTGGGTGTTGCCCACCACCACCAGCGGGCGCTGCGGATCGAGCTGGCCGGACACCACCGTGGCCGTGTCGGATTCGCCGAGGATATGCACTGGCACCCGCACCGCCTTGCCATCGGCGACCTGGAATACCTGCCAGGCGTCACCGTCGCCGACCAGCGCATCACGCGGTACCAGCCAGCCCTGCCATTGCCCGATGATGATGTCCGCGCGATAACCCGCGCCCACGACGACCGTACCGGTCGGCACGATGTCGGCGTCGAGCAGGTGGGTATGCGCATCGAGCATGCCGGCGACGCGCTTGACCACGCCGTGCACCGCAGTCCCGGAGCCCAGGGGGACCAGGTTCACGCGATCGCCCACGCTGACCGGATGGGCGGCATCCGGCTCGATCCCGACGCTGACCACGACCCCATCACCGCGCGCCATCGCGAGCAGCGGCGCGCCGGCCTGCAGCACGCCCCCCTGGTTCGCCATGATCGCGCTGACGATGCCGTCGCAAGGCGCCCGCAGCGTGAACACCGCTGCGTCGCCCTGCTGCTTGCGCAAGGCATCGAGCGTTGAACGCGCATCGCTCAGCGCCTTGTCGGCCTGCGCCAACTGGTCGCGCGTGGCCAGTTGCTGGCCCAGCAATTGCCCGGTGTGGGCGCGCTGGGTGCGGGCCAGTTCCCATGCCGTCTGCGCCTGCCGGTAGGTCGCCACGGCAGCAGGTGCCAGGGCAAAACTCAGCAGCGGCTGGCCACGCTTGACGGCGACACCGGCGGTGACCTCGAAGTGCGCCACCGATCCTTCCGCCTGCACGTTGAGGGTGGTGGCCGCGTCGAGCGCCGGCGCCGCCGTGCCGTACGCGCTCACGATCTCGGGCAGGTTGCCGTGGCGGGTCGGCTGGGTGGTGACCAGCGCACTGACCTTGTCGCCCTGCCCGTCGGCATCGCCCTGCCCGGCTGCGCATGCCGCGAGCAGGCAGGCCAGTGTCACAGGCGCGAAGAAGCGCAGATACATGCTCATGGTGCGATGACTTCCTGGGGAAGGGAGGCGGGCATGCCGGCACCGACCAGGGTGTCGATGGCCACCTGTTGTTCGAGCACGGCCTGTTCCAGCGCGATGGCTCCAGACTGCCGGGCCTGTGCCGCCGCCACGAGATCGACATAGCTGCGCAGGTCGATCAGACCGGCTTGCCAGGCATGCTCGGCGTGCGTCGCTTCATTCGCAGCCTCATGCAATGGCTGCTGCAATGCCGCCAGTTGCGCACGCGCCTGCACCTGCTCGGCCAGCAGTGCGTCGATCTCGCCATGCGCCGAGTTCAGGCGGTCGCGGTATTCATCGTGCAGTTGCTGGCGCGTGGCCTTGGCGATCGCGATATTGCCCTGGTTGCGGTCGAAGATCGGCAGCTCGAAGCTGATCGCCGGGCCGCCATTGCGCACCCGGCTGTTGTCCTGCGAGGCGCTGTAGCCGAACGACAAGGCCGGGAACTGCGCCAGCACCGCCGCACGCAGGGTCGCCTCCTGCGCCTGGTAGCCAAGCTGCAGCGCCACCAGATCGGGGCGCCGGCGCGGCAGGGTGTCGATCTGCTGGTGCATTTGCGTCGTATCGGGCGCGGGCAGATCAAGCCGCGTCGGCATCGGCACGACCGCATCGGGCGCCAGGCCGAGCAGCGCGTTCAGCGCATGTCGCTGACCCAGCAGGCGACGCTGCAAATCGTCCGCGGCTGCCTGCGCGTCAGCCGCGGCCGCCAGATCGGGCGCGGCGGTGGCCAGGTCGTGATTGCCATCGGCCATGCTCTGGCGCATGCGTTCGCTGCGCTGCTGCAGCAGGCCGAGGCTGTGTTGCTGCGCCGCGGCCAACCGCTCACCCTCGACCAGATCGACCACCAGCAGCCGCGCCTGGCCCACCGTCAGCCATTCCTGCCACAACAGGCTGGCATCGACCTGCGCCGCGGCCGCCTGCGCCGCGGCACGGCGCGGCGCCAGGGTCACCAATGCCCTGATGTCCTCGCTGATGCCTGCCGTCCATGCCGTGGAATCTCCTGCCCCGGAGATCAGGTAACCCAGGCTGCCATTGAGCGCCGGGTTGGGCAGCAGCCCGGCCTGGAGCATCTGCGCCTGCGCCACCTTGTGCTCCGCGCGGGCGCGGCGCAGATCGGGATTGTTGAGCAGCACCAGGCGCTCGATCGTCGCGACATCCAGTGTCGTTCCGGCTGCCGGTGCGCCGCGCAACTCGGCCAGTTGCGCCGGCAATTTGCCGGGCTCAGGCAAGGGCAGCGCATGGTATGTGGCACAACCGCCGAGCAGCGCACCGACCGACCACAGGCCAAGGCGCGTCGCGAGTTTTCGCGCCACGGCACCGGCCTGCTCCAGGCCACAGGCCATTGAACGTGCGGATAGCGACAAACCGGACTCCATAAGATGTCTCGCAGGACAGTGACAGAGACTAACAAGCCTGCCTTAGCAGCTACTTTGCCGAAAGCTTGCGCGAAGCACCCGGGCCGAGCCCCGGATCCATGAATGGCCTGAATTGCCCGTCATTACCAGCAAAAGCTGGGATGACGGGCAAGACTTATTCAAACCATCCCTAAGGCACGCATAAGCCACCGGCTGCATGCTGGCTGGAGCAAGGCATCCGTCCATCCCCAACCCCAAGGAGCCACCCATGCAACCGCTACTGCGCGCCATGCTGCCCGTCACGTTACTGGCTGCGGCGCTCTTGCCGCTGACTATCCAGGCGACGACGCCACACACCGACTACAAGGTGCTCTCGAAGCTGGCGCTGGGTGGACCGGGCGGCTGGGACTACCTGAGTTTCGACGCGCAGCGGCACCATCTCTTCGTCAGCCGCGGTGATCATGTGCTGGTGATCGACGTCGATCGGCACAAGCAGGTCGGCAGCATCGCCGATACCCAGGGCGTGCACGGCATCGCGATCGCGCAGGATCTCAAGCGCGGCTTCACCAGCGACGGCAAGAGCGCCTCGGTGACGGTGTTCGACCTGGATACGCTGCAGACCGTCGCCACCGTCAGCGGTACCGGCGAGAAGCCCGATGCGATCGTCTACGACCCAGCCTCGCACCATGTACTGACTTTCAACGGCAAGAGCGGCACCGCCAGCGTGATCGACCCGGCGAAGAATGCAGTCATCGCCAGCATCGCCCTGCCCGGCAAACCCGAGTTCGCGGTAGCCGATGGCGCCGGCCACGTCTACGTGAACATCGAGGACAAGGCCGAACTGGCCCAGATCGATTCGGCCAGCAACAAGGTGCTGCACACCTGGTCGCTGGCACCCTGCGAATCGCCCAGCGGACTGGCCATCGACCGCACCCACCACCGGCTGTTCTCGGTATGCGACAACCAGAAGATGGCGGTGCTCGATGCCGACAACGGCCAGCTCGTCGCCACCATGCCGATCGGCGACGGACCGGATGCGGTGGTCTTCGATGACGCCACCGCGACGGCCTACAGCTCCAATGGCGAAAGCGGCACGATCACCGCCGTGCACGAAGACGATCCCACCCATTTCCGCGTGACAGCCACCATCCCCACCCAACCCAGCGCACGCACGCTCGCGCTTGATCCGCGCTCACATCGGCTGTACCTCTCTGCCGCGCAATGGGACAAGACCAAACAGGCGAACGGACGTCCAAACCTGGTGCCAGGCAGCTTTGCCATCCTCACCGTCGGGCAACCCTGAAATCGCACGACCGCACTGCCCCGGCGCATCCGCCGGGGCGTGCTCATGCCTTGGGCAACGGAATCGCGACACGCACTCGCAAACCGTTGCCAAACGGGGAATCGAGCAACTGGATCGTCGCCCCGTGCAATTGCGCCGCGCGTTGCACGATGGAAAGCCCCAGCCCATACCCTTCGCCGCGACTGCTGGCCTCGCGGTGGAAACGCGCAAAGACCTGTGCCCGGCGCTCCGCCGGAATACCCGGGCCATCGTCGATCACTTCCAGCACGGCGTCCTGCACCTCCTTGCCGACCGAAAGCTGCACCTGCCCGCCCGCCGGCACGTGCCGCATGGCGTTCTCGATCAGGTTGCGCAGCAGCGCAGCCAGCGCCGCTTCGTAGCCGTCCACCACCACCTGCTCGGCGCATGGCGCATAAGCGAGCTCCACGCCGCTTTCGGCGATGACCGGTGCCAGTTCCTCGATCACGTCGACCGCGACCGCAGCGAGATCCACCGCCGCATGCTGGCCGGAGGCCACACCCGACTCCAGTCGCGCCAGCGCCAGCAACTGCTCCACCCGGCGGGCGAGTCCGGCCACCACATGCTGGGCGCTGACCATGCTGGCCGTGGCTTCCGCCGGATCGGTCGTCGCCATGGCGCTTTCCAGATTGATCATCGTCGATGCCAGCGGCGTACGCAGTTCGTGCGCCACGTCGGCACTGAAGCGCCGCTCGCGCTCCAGCGCGTCGGCCAGTCGTTCCAACTGGTCGTTGAGCGCACCCAGCACCGGTTGCAGTTCCACCGGCGCCCGCGCCAGCACGATCGGCGTGCGGCTGCCCAGTTCGCGCGACGCCAGCGCGCTGGCCAGCGATTCCAGCGGGCGCAGTCCCCGCTTCACCGCCCAGCCGACCAGCAGGGCCAGCAACGGCAGGCCGATCAACAACGGCAGGCCGTGGTCGAACCACAGCGCACGCGCGATGTCATGGCGGCTGTCGTAACGCTCGCCGGTACGGATCACCACGCCGGCGACCGGGTCGGCCAGGGTGAAGATGCGCCACGTATAACCGCCTTGTCGCACGTCGCGGAAATTGGCATCGTCCGGCCGCGGCGGCGGCAGGCTGGCGAGGTTCACCGTCGCCAGCACCAGCTGCCCATCATGCCCGAAGACCTGGAAGCCCACTTCCGACTCGTAGGTATGGCCATGCCGCGACAATGCCTGCGCACGGGGCGGCTCGACCGGCACCCGCATGCCCTGCCCATCGTCGCTGCGCAGGGAGCCGATGCCGGCATGCTCGATCAGCACGTCCAGCGTGCGCGCGGACTGTGCCAGTCGGCCGTCCGACAGTTCGTTCACCTCGATCAGGGTGCGCCGGAAACTCAACAGGCCCAGCGGCAACAGCACCGCGACCAGCACCAGCACGATCAGCCAGCGCAGCCTGGCACGCAGGCTCGGCAGGATCACTTCGGTTCCCGCGGGATCATGTAGCCGAAGCCACGCACGGTATGGATCGTCTCGAAACTCAGCTTGCGGCGCAGCGTATGCACCAGCACTTCGAGCGCGCTGTTGCCCACCACGTTGTCCAGGCCGTACAGCGAGTTTTCCAGACTCTCGCGCCGCACCAGCCGGCCGGCGCGCTCCATCAGGATCTGCAGCAGCGAGAACTCGCGCCGGGTCAGCTCGATGCGTTCGCCGCGGAACACCACCTCGGAAGTGCCCAGGTCCAGGACCAGCGCGCCGGCCTCGATCCGGTTGGCCGCCAGGCCATGCGTGCGCCGGGTCAGCGAGCGGATCCGCGCGCACAGTTCGTCGAGATGGAAAGGCTTGATCAGATAGTCGTCCGCACCGGCGTCCAGCCCGCGCACGCGGGCATCCAGGCCATCGCGCGCCGTCATTACGATCACCGGTGTCCTGACGTGCGTGTCGCGCGCCGCGACCAGCACGTCCAGCCCGTCCATGCCCGGCAACCCCAGATCCAAGAGCACCAGGTCGGCGGTCTGGTCACGCAGGGCCATCAACGCCTCGCGGCCGTTGCGCAGCCAGGTCACGGTATAGGCCAGCCGTTCCAGCGCACGCTGGATGGCGGCGCCAAGCTGCGGGTCGTCTTCCACCAGAATGATGTGCACCGAAAGCTCCTTCGCCTGGCGATGCCGCCCATGATGCCAGCGCGGCAAGCGCCTTTCGGCGATTATCTTGCAGGTCGCTTACGAAGCGCTTAAGTGCATTCGATCCATCGACAACCGCACGGCGGCTGCACGGCCATGACGGCCTGCACCCCGGGCGATACACTCGGACATCCATCATTCAAACCACATCAAGCGCTAAGGAGTCGACATGACCAAGCCGCCAGGAGCACTGGTCGCAGCCCTGGCCTTCGCCCTGCTGATACCTGTCGCCCGCGCAGACGAGACGCTCGTGTTCCTGCGTCACGGCGAAAAGCCACCGCTGGGTCTGGGCCAGCTCGACTGCCAGGGCCTGAATCGTGCGCTGGCTTTGCCATCAGTGCTGCAGGCAAAGTTCGGCACGCCCGCCGCGATCTACGCGCCCGACCCGGGATCCACCGCGAAGGACAAGGGCGTCGAATACAACTACATCCGCCCGCTGGCCACCATCGAACCGACCGCGATCCGGCTGGGCATGCCGGTCAATACGTCGTTGGGACTCCGCCAGATCCAACAGCTGGAGCAGGACCTGCTCGTGCCCGCCTACAGCTCGGCGACGATCTATGTGGCGTGGGAACACAACCTGGCGCAACAGGCAGTGCAACAGCTGGTTGCCGTTGCCGGTGGCAAGGTGCAACAGATACCCGCCTGGGCCGACGCTGACTACGACTCGCTCTACGTCCTGCGGGTGAAGTGGCAGAACGGCAAGCCGGTTTCCGTCAGCTTCGAGAAAGAGACTGAAGGACTGAATCATCAGTCGGCCGAGTGTCCCGGTGCACGTCATTGAGTGGTGCAAAAGGCAGCAACATATTTCGTCACTAGAAAATGCAAATACGTCTGCCCACTTCATCGTCAAGAATGACTGCTATCCCCATTTCTGTCGGTCATGAATGGCGGCTTTGCGGCGAGCACTTGAAGCAGTCTGTACCCATCCTTGGCCGAAAGCGTACCTCAGGCTAGTGCGATTAGGGTTCGTTATCGAGGGTAGCGAAGTGCTCAGTACCTATCCCTCCAGAGAGACCACATGCTTCCCATGCCCTGCGCTAGCCATGCAAGCCGCGGCTACGGCGGCGCAAGGCCTGGGGTGAGAGGCCGTAGATACGCAGGCAGGCGCGCCGCATGCGCTCCATGTCGAGTCCCACCTGTCTTGCGATCTGCTCCAGTGGCTCGCCGGTTTCCTCGATGCGCGGCAAGACCGCTTCACAGCGCAGGCGCTCGATCGCACGCGCAGGGGTTTCGCCGGTCTCGGCGGTGAACTGCCGCGCGAACTGACGCGGGCTGATGTTTGCCACCTCGGCCAGCCGCTCGACCGAAAGCTGGTCTTTGAGGTGCAGCCGAGCGTGGGCCAGCGCGTCGCGAATCCGCCCCGGGGTCGGCTCGAGATCGAGCATGGTCGAGAACTGCGATTGTCCTCCGCTGCGGCGGTGATAGACCACCAGGTCGCGCGCGATGGCCTTGGATGTTTCGGTGCCGCAATCCTCCTCGATCATCGCCAGCGCGAGGTCGATCCCGGCGGTGATGCCGGCTGAGGTCCAGATATCGTCTTCGCGGACGAAGATCCGGTCCGACTCGACCTCGATGGCGGGGTAGCGCCGTTGCAGCTCGGGTGCACAGCGCCAATGCGTGGTGGCACGACGGCCGTCCAGTAGACCGGCGGCCGCGAGCAGGAAGGCTCCGGTGCAGACACTCGCCGTGCGTCGGGCACGGGGGGAGATGGCGCGGACGAGGTCCACCGTATCGGCTTGTGCATCGGATGCGTCTGGCGTCGGCGCACCCACCACCATCAAGGTATCGACATGCCCGCGAGGCGATGCCGCCGTGGTGTCGATCGCGATCCCGGAGCTTCCACGAACCAGTCCACCAGTGCTGGAGATGACGCGGATGCCGTAGCCGGCCTGATGAAAGTCCCTCGCCAGCGTGAAGGCGCAGAGCGGGCCGCCGAGGTCGAGCAACTCGAACCCCGGGAACACGACAAACCAGATGGCCTTCGATGTTTTTGGACGCGGCATGTCAGGTTTCCGGAATTGGCAGGATAAGTGGGAATTATGTCCTTTCTGCCATCCGCATGGGGCCCAAGATTTCTCTGTCAAACAACCCCCGGCCATGGCCGGCTACCGACGGAGAAAAATCGATGAACACTTCCATCCCCAACATAATTCTGGTTCACGGCGCCTGGGCCGATGGCTCGAGCTGGTCGAAGGTGATCCCGCTGCTGGCCCGCAAGGGGCTCACCGCCACCGCTGTGCAGCTCCCGCTGACTGGCTTCGAGGCCGACGTGGCCGCCGTGCAGCGCGCCATCGCGCTGGAAGAAGGCGACGTGGTCCTGGTCGGCCACAGCTATGCCGGCGCGGTGATCGGCGAAGCGGGCAACGACCCGAAGGTGGCCCGCATGGTCTACATCGACGCGTTCGCACCGGACGCGGGCGAGTCGGCGGGTACGTTGTTCGAGAAGTTCGAGACCGCGCCGCTCAATGACGAAATCCGCCCGGATGCACAGGGCTATCTGAAGCTCACCCGGGACGGCATTTTCAAGCTGTTCGCGCAGGACCTGGACGACACCGAGAAAGCGTTGGTCTACGCCACGCAAGGTCCGCTGCATGCCTCCGCACTCGGCGGCACGCTGACCGAAGCGGCTTGGCGCAGCCGGCCGACGTACTACTTCATCGGAAATCAGGATCATGCGATTCCCCGCGTGGAGCAGGAGCGCATGGCCGCTCGCATGAACGCCACCGTGGCACACGTCGACAGCAGTCACGTGCCGATGCTGTCGCAGCCGCAGGCTGTAGCTGACTTCATCGTCTCCGCCGCCGCTTGAGGCCGCCTTCGGCGGGCCTGCTGGCCGCATCAGAGCTATCGCGTGGCGCTCGATGCCAGATCGGCGCCACGCCCTGATTCTTCGCAGGAGTGATATCTCATGATGATCGAAGCAAACGGCATTGAGCTGCATGTCGAACAACGTGGCGCGGGAGGACCGGCGCTGGTGTTCCTGCACTACTGGGGTGGTTCTTCGCGTACCTGGCAACACGTGGTCGACGCGCTTTCGCCCGACTACCGCACCGTCGCCATCGACCAGCGCGGCTGGGGCAGCTCCGCTGCACCGGACGCAGGCTATGCGTTGAGCGATCTGGCCGGCGACGTGCTCGCGGTGGTCGATTCCCTGGCGCTGGAGAGCTACATCCTGGTCGGCCATTCGATGGGCGGTAAGGCCGCACAGCTTGCGGCATCGCGGCGTCCGCGCGGGCTGCGGGGTCTGGTGCTAGTGGCGCCCGCACCGCCGACGCCGTTGGCGCTTCCGCTCGACGCTCGCCGGGGCATGGTGCATGCCTACGACTCGCGCGCGAGCATCGTCGCCACCTTGCAGCAAGTGCTTGCACCCGACGGCTTGCCTGACGGTGATCTGGACACGGTCATCGCGGACAGTCTGGCCGGTGCCAGCCCAGCCAAGGCGGCCTGGCCACTGGCGACCAGCCAGGAAGACATTACAGCGGTGGTTCCGTTGATCGATGTGCCGGTAATCGTGATTTCCGGTGAGCACGATCGGGTCGACCCTCCCGAGGTACTGCGTCGCGAACTGCTGCCGCGCATTCCCCAGGCCAGGCTGGTCGTGCTCCCGGGTGTCGGGCACTTGTTGCCGCTGGAGGCGCCGGCCGATCTGGCCAACGTGATCAAGGCCTTTGTGCTGGCACAGACCAGGGGCGGGTTCTTCGCACTGCCCGAGGCCCGGCAAGAGGTTGCTCTGACCCGCTGCGGTGATTGCGGCATGGCGCGCCTGACGGCCAGTACGACCGCACCCCGGCATCCGTAATCGCGCCGCACATCGCACAAAGAAACTGCCGCCGAAGCGGCTCACCCCAATCCCCTTCATTTACTGAGGACACGTCCATGGCCAGCCAAGAAATCATCCAGATCCCCATCCTGCCGTTCAACATGGTCAACGCCCATCTGATCAAAACCGACGACGGCTGCATCCTCGTCGACACCGGCATTCCCGGCTCCGAACGCAAGGTCGAACGCGTGCTGCACAAGCATGGGCTGACCTTCAAGGACATCAAACTGATCGTGATAACTCACGCGCATACCGATCATGCGGGCAGCGCCGCACGCATCCGTGAACTGTCCGGTGCGCCGATCCTGGCGCACAAGGACGACACCGATTACTACAGCCGCAAGCAGCCGATGACCTACTGCACCACCAGCTGGGTGGGCCGGCTTTTCGTCAAGACGCCGGTGCCGCACGAGCCTTACGTGGGCTTCGCGCCGGATATTTTGATGAAAGACGCCGAGACGATCTCGCTGAAGGACTTCGGCGTCGATGGCATCGTGCGCCACACCGCCGGTCACACCCCGGGTTCAATCGGTATCGAACTGGCCTCACAGGATGCGCTGGTCGGCGACCTCATTGCCTCCGGCATCCTGATTGGCGGCATCGCTTTCAACGGCCGTGCGATCCGCCCACCGTTCGAGGACGACCCGCAGACTGTCGCCCGCGAGCTCGAGCGGCTCGTCAACGGAGGTGCTAAGCGCTTCCACATGGGTCATGGCGGGCCGTTGGAGGCTCCCGAGGTGCTTCGCCATGCAAAGGTGCTGGCCAAGTTGCACCCGGCTCATTGTGTATGCGGCCAGCACGCACCGGCGGCGCAGTAAAGGAGCAGCACCCCAAGGTCTGGCCACAGACCGAATCTCTCCGCGGCGCGTACCCTTGATGTATCCCACCACCTGTGACACGGCATACTTCGGTGGAACCCGGAGCAACATGTGCACATGATCCGGCATCAAATGACCCTCCTCGATCCGACTCTCTTTCTGCTCGGCCAGTCGACGAAATATCTCGCCCAAATACTTTCTCAACTCGACATACAGCGTCTTGCGTCGGCACTTCGGAATGAACACTACGTGGTACAGACACTCCCACTTCGTGTGGTTTAAGCTCTCAAATTCATCCATCTCGGATTCTCCGTCTCGTGTGCTTGGCGGCTCACGCTTCGGAGTCTCCGGGATGGACTCCCGGAATTGTCAAACTTCTACTGCCTCCCCGGCAGAGCCGGGGGGGAACTCTCATGTTGGTTTAGTATCTCGCGCATTTGGCGAGACAAATGCGGCGGCAGACGCGCTGGGGAAAAACGCGGCTTCTACCATGTCCGGACTGTGCGGCATGCTTGGCGAAGTGCCTCGCGTCGACCGATGGCCGAACGAATCAACGGGGGAAAGGTATGCATGCAGGCATAGCGGACATTTTCGGACTTGCGTCGGTTGCCTTGCTGTCGGCAGCGGCCGTACCGATGGCTCCGGCTGCGACTCCACCGCCGCCGGAGCTGGCCTGGGCCTATCCGGTTGCGCCACCTGATACGGCGGAACTTGACATGCCCTCGGGGCGATACCTGACGCCCGATGGCAAGCGCATGCTGACCGCCGCCCAAGTGGATAAGCTGACTCCCGCCGAAAAAGACTGGTTTCCGCAAAGTCATCCCATACCCCCTCCCGTGGTTCTTGTTCCGGGCAAGGATCAAGCGCCCCCCTGCGCCGAGTGCCACACCGTCAACGGCCAGGGCATGGTGGGAATTCCCGACATTGCGGGCCTGCCGGTCAACTATCTCCTTGAACAGCTCGCCGCGTTCCGGTCCGGAGCGCGTATCTCGGCGCTACCGCACTATCTCGGGACGGGATTGATGATCACGACCGCCAGAGCCTGGAGCCCGACGGACCTCAAGGCTGCTGCCGCTTACTACGCATCGCTTCCCCGGAGAACGCCCACCCGCGTAGTTGAAACGGAGGCCGCCCCGTCGATGCGCCTGGAGCGCTGGGGATGGACCTATCGTGATCCCGCCGGTGGAGCGACGCATCCTCTCGACGGCTCGGTGGCCGAGGCCCCGGAGAGCGTGAACAGACTCTTCATGGGCGACCTGTCCAATCGCCAGCTCGTCTACGTCTCGCACGCCACGCTGACTCTCGGCGCGGCCCTGATCCGCTCCGGTGGAGGCGGCGGCCAGCCTTGCACGGCTTGCCATGGCGCCGACCTGCGCGGGACCGCGGTCGCGCCGCCGTTGGCCGGGCGCGATCCGGGTTACCTCGCGCGGCAGCTCTGGGACATCCGGTCCAGCGCCCGCTCCGGAGGAAACGTGAAGCTGATGCAAGGCCCCGCACGCGGACTGACCACCCACGACATCACGGCCGTTGCTGGTTATCTGGCCTCGCTCACACCCTGAGGAAACACGTCATGATCAAGCGCTTTCCGTCTGTTATCGCCCTCGTTCTGCTATCGACGCTCGCCCATGCAACCGGTAGCACCTGCAAGGCACTGGCCTCGGCCGATGCCGACGTCACCGCCACCCTGCGTGCGATGTACGCCGCGGCCCGAACCGACGACCTGGCCGCGTTCCATGCCGTCACCACGCCCGACTTCTATGCCTTCGACGGCGGCCAGCGCTTCGACGGCGACGCACTGATGAACATGGTCAAGAGCGCGCATGCCGAGGGCACCCGGATCGAGTGGTCGGTCACCCAGCCCAAGGTCGAAGCGGACTGCCGCCGGGCGCTGATCACCTTCGTCAATGTCGGCTCGATCACCATGAAGGGCAAGACCCAGCCGATTACCTGGCTTGAGGCGGCCGAGCTGCACCGCGACGGCAAGCACTGGCGGATCCACTTCTTCACCTCGGCCCGGGTACCCGCGCAAAAACCGGTAACCAAGTAATACTGCGGCAAACAAGGTCAGGAGGACGTCGACATGCCGCGCACGCCTAGCCTGCCCGTGGCCCCGACCCCCGAGCTGCTGCCGGAAAACGCAGACAGCCACGCTGCTTCGGCGAAGCCGAGCTCCGACACGTCAAATAGTGAACAGGCCACCCCGATGCTTGATATCCACGTTCCGGAGCATTCGACTCGAACCTGGCGCGACTTCTTTATCCATATCGCCACTATCGTCATTGGCCTGTTGATTGCCATTGGCCTCGAACAGGCTGTCGAGTATGTCCATCATCGGCATCAATTGTACGAGGCACGAGCCGCTATTCGCGCGGAGTTGGAAGTCAACACGCGTTTGCTCGACAGGATCCTTGCAGCCACAAAAACTGCAAAGTCCGCGATGCAACAAAACGCAACCATGCTCCTGGCTGCTGATCCAAAGGACGCCACATCGACATCAGCGCTGAATTACACATGGGACATTCCTTATCCACGCTCAAATGCGTGGCAGGATGCCAAGGCCAGCGGCGCGGTTGACTTCATGGCCCCCGGAGAGCGAGCCGCAGCAGACTACATCTACGGAGATGGCGATCTCGCGGAAACCTTTGCCATGGCATGGCTGAGGAGCAACAACGCCGCTTCTGCCATCGCGCATAGCGCTCCTACCGTGCATGAACTCAGTGCTGCTGACCGCGAGGAATTGCTTAAGCTCACACGTCAGACAGAGGGGCAGATAGAGAGCTACAACATGCTGATCAACTACGATCAGGACGCTATCAGGCACTACCTGAGCTTTCCGGAGCAGTCAGGGAGACAGACACCCGATGAAGACTAGCGGACTGTTGAGAGGCGCCTTTCCCTGACTTCTCACAGTTCAAATCGAAGCAATGTTGTCGTGCGGATGGTCGTGGGACGCACCCCTCCGCGCTGCGAACCACGTCTCACGTCGTCGATCCTGCCTGCCGACGAACTACACCCGCCAATCAACATCCTGCTGCTTTCCCGGTGCGATCTCGCCAAGAGTAAATTGCATGCTGAAGTCCAAGGTATACATACTGCTGGTGGCCCTGGCCACGGTGCTGTCCGCGTTCGTATTCGCACAAAGTGCGCCGACGGCTCCCGATGCCGAATGGCGGACCGCGATGGAATGGGCGTCTCCGCTCAATCCACCGCCAGCTGCAACTGCGCCGATGCCGGACATGCACAAGCCGCTGCACGTGCCCGGCAGTGTGCGCATCTACACGCTCGCCGACTACGACGACATGTTCGGCGCGCCTGACTGGTTCCCGCAGGATCATACGCCAATGCCAGGCATCGTCGCGAAGGGACGCAAACCGGCGTGGGCCTGCGCCTACTGCCACCTGCCGACCGGACAAGGCCGGCCGGAGAACGCGCCGCTGGCGGGACTGCCGGCCGCATATATCATCGAGCAGGTAAAGGCGTTCCGCATCGGCGAGCGCGTCGGCGGCCAACCCGAATTGACGCGTTACATGCGAGCCGAGGCGACCCACGTCACGGATGTGGACCTCGAGCAGGCCGCGGGATACTTTGCCAGCCTGCACTTCAAACCGTGGACGCAGGTGATCGAGACCGCGACCGTCCCGAAAACGCACAACGCGCACTATATGCTGGTCACCGACGCCGGCAACGCACGTGAGCCGATCGGTAATCGCATCATCGAGACGTCCACCGACATGGCACGCACCGAGTTGCGCGACACGCGTTTTGGCTTCGTTGCTTACGTGCCGCCCGGCAGCATCGCGCGCGGTGCGGTGATCGCCTCGAAGGGCGCCGGCGAGGTGGCGCCATGCGAATCCTGCCACGGTCCCGACCTGCGCGGTGTTGGCAATATCCCGCCGCTTGCGGGACGCTCGCCGACCTACATTGTGCGCCAGCTGATCCTGTTTCGGCTCGGCGGGCGCAGCAACGCCGCCGCGCCGATGCAGCAGGAAGTCTCACACCTGTCATTGAAGGACATGATCGCGACCGCAGCGTACGCCGCCTCGCGCAAGCCTTGATGAGCTCTTCAGAGTGGACATCGATGATGGTCTGCGCGGCATCGGCGCTGGCACTTACGAGGGACCGCGGGAACGCGGTCAGGTTCATTTCATGTCGTGGGGCCGGAGAGTGACTGTGACCTCCGTCGCGTCATGTTTTGAACGTCAGCTTTGCCCCGCGCATCTGAAGAGATCGAACGGCAAGTGTTGAATGGCAGATTCAACCAGTCAACGCAACACATTGCCGATAGCGTTCGACGGCCAATCAAGCTGCGAGGGGCAGAGACCGACCCACTTGAGCCGGTCGCGAACGTCCGTTTTGGGGGAATCAATTTTTTCGGGAAAGGCGGCAAAATACCGCAAGCGCTGTACAAACCCTACGTCTCGCCTGCATTCTCCTCAACGTGGCGGCGCAGGCCCCTGCCAAGGCAATCACCATTGCGGTGAAGAATGAGCGAATCATGCGCGCGCTGCTGAGCGTTTGCTCAATTATGCTGCGATCTGCCGGTTCAAACGCATCCGTATCATGGTAAGACATTAGTTCATGAGCGACGCCGTGACTGAAGGAATACCGCTGGTCACAGGCATCTGCTCCCCCGTTAGTCCACTTGTTTTTAAAGAACTTTTATGGTCAAGCTCGCGATCCTGCATCAAACATTGCCTATGTACATGGAGCAAGACCCGCCCGAGGAGAGTAAGCATCTGGAGGTGGTGCTCAAGGCATCGGATCTGAACGTTTTTCGAGAGGGCCTACGCGATGCGCAGCCCCTCGTTCTGGTGCTGGACCTGCCTCTGCTTGGCAGTGATCCACAGGCTGTGGTGAAGGCGTTGGAGGATGCCGTCAAGCCCACGTTGACGATGATCGTTTACGCGTTCGCTAAGTGGGAACTCGTGGAGGCGCTGCGGGGCAACGGGCGACATGTGCTGCGGGCTCCTCTCAGCGTGAGGGCCTTGCGCGCGAATCTGATTCACCTCATTGTTCGCAGCATGCTGGGAGCTCCGGAAAAGGCACCAGCTCCCGCACCTTTTGCCCGCGAACCCTCGCTGCCCATGGGCGAGGCGCCGAAACGACGCTTCGATGATGTGCAGCTGGCTCACTTGCAGGAAGTAATTCCCAACGTTGACTGCGAATGTCCCAACCAGGTGGCGGACCTCGTGTTGGCTTTGAACGCGTTCGAAAACTACTCGCACGAATGCAAGAACCGCAATGCCGATGATGCCAAGGTGCACGCCATGCTCGCCCGCGCCACAGGGCATGCGCGCGCTCTAATGGAATTGGCGATGACTGAGCTTTGCGAATTCGAAAAGATTGACATCAAGCAGTTGTCACGCCGCGGAAATGCCGCGTTAGAGAACAGTGGTTAGTGCTCAACCGAACACTTGCTCCGCCTCAGAAATTAAAA
This sequence comes from Rhodanobacter sp. B04, assembly GCF_002001125.1. Lineage (GTDB taxonomy): Bacteria > Pseudomonadota > Gammaproteobacteria > Xanthomonadales > Rhodanobacteraceae > Rhodanobacter. The sequence continues at coordinate 412,581 of NZ_MUNV01000007.1, forward strand.
TCAAAGCATAGCCATGCGCGGTGTTTGACTTCTTGATTGAGGGCAATTAAGGCAACTTCATATGAGAAAAGCGGATAGCAAGCGCAAACAGCCTTTTCTACTTGCGATAGTCAACCGTCCGTGATTTCGGGGGTAAAACCCCAGAGAGACCTTTTAGGGGCAGCCACTTTTGTCTCTCTTGTTCGCATACATCGCGCTGTCTGCCTCGTGCAGCATGTCTTCAACTGATGAGTGCTTGATCGGTTCATAGCACACAAGACCATAGGAAAACCCGACGGTGTAAGGTAGGGCTAGTGCGGCGCAACGCGCTTGAAGCGCAGAGTGGAAACGTGCCATCAGCATCATTGATGCCGTCGGCGTTGACATTGGTAAGCAAGGCAACGAATTCGTCGCCACCGAGCCTCGCGAACAAATCCGACGTGCGGAAAGATTCCCGCATCTGTTCTGCGAACATCTTGAGCACTCGGTCGCCCTCCGCATGACCATGGACATCATTTACCTGCTTGAAACCGTCCAGATCGAAGAAGACAAGCGTGGCGGGGAAAAGCTGCCGCTTGCATACGTCAAGACTGTACTTACTGAGCGCCAAGAAACCCCGGCGATTCGAGATACGCGTAAGTTCGTCTGAAATGGCGAGTTGGACGGCCATGATCTCGCGTTCCACCATCCCTGCAAGATCCGAAAGCATTGCACGGTCGTCTTCCCCGAAGCTAGGAGCTCTATCCATGATGCAGAGCGATCCCATCGCTTGGCCGCTCAAGGTGTGTAAGGGTTGGCCTGCATAAAACCGGATACGCGGCTCGCCCGTCACCAGAGGGTTGTCAGCGAATCGCTCGTCCTGGAGGGCGTCTTCGACAATGAATACACCATTGTTGAGAATAGCGTGGCCACGACGTCCCCCCGATTTTGAGTAGCACATAGGTTTGGAGTCCAATCCCCCTACTGATGGAGATTGGACGTGAAGAAGCGATTTACCGAAGAACAAATCATCGGGTTCCTGCGCGAGGTTGAAGCCGGCATGCCGGTGAAGGAGATGTGCCGCAAGCACGGCTTCAGCGAGGCTTCGTACTACCTCTGGCGCAGCAAGTTCGGTGGCATGAGCGTGCCCGACGCCAAGCGCCTGAAGGAGTTGGAGACGGAGAACGGACGACTGAAGAAGCTGCTGGCCGAGCAGGTGCTTGAGAACGAAGTGATCAAGGATGCCCTGCGAAAAAAGTGGTGAGCGCACCCGCACGACGCGAGCTGGTGCGGCAGATGATCGACAAGGGGTTGAGCGAGCGGCGCTCGTTGGCGGTCGCGGGCATGAGCGCCAGCGCATATCGCTATGCAATGCGCCCGGATCGTAACGTTGAACTCCGGCAACGAATTCTGACTTTGGCACAACGGCACAAACGCTACGGTGTCGGCATGATCCACCTGGGCCCACGAGGTGCTGCCATCGGCGCGCACAAAGCGCATTTCGAGCTGGAAGGCATCGGTCTGGCCCGCCAGCACGCGGCGTGCCAGCGTCCTGGCCGCTTCCACATCCAGTGGATCAACGATGTCGGTGGCCGCCGCGCCGATCAGCTGGGGACGTGAATGTCCGACGATCTCGCAAAACCGATCGTTGACCTCCAGCCAGTGACCTTCCGGCGTACCCACTGCGATACCCACCGCCGCGTGCGTCACGGTGCGGGCAAAGAGCATGTCGCTGCGTTCCAGCGAGAGTTTTACTGCCTGTGCGTCGGTGGCCACCTCGATGCCATGGAAATGCGCCTCCACCATCTGGGCGAGGTCGTTCAGGGCTGCCTTGTCGGCTGCACTGAAATGCCGGGGCGCCAGATCGATCAGGCACAGGGTGCCCAGCGCCAGGCCCTCGCGCGAGCGTAGCGGCCGGCCGGCGTAAAACCGGATGCCCGGGCTTCCCACGACCAACGGGTTGTCCTCGAAGCGCTCGTCCAGCAACGTATCGGCTACCACCATCGTGGCTGTCCCGAGAATGGCATGGCCGCACAATGAGTCGCGACGCGAGGTTTCGCAAATATCCCATCCTGCCCGCGACAAGAACCATTGGCGTTCCTCATCGACCAGCGTCACCAGCGCGACGGGAACCTGGAACAGCCGCGTCGCGAGGCGCGTGAGGCGATCCAGCGCGGGGTCCGGCGGCGTATCGAGCAGATGCAGCGAGTGCAGAACCTGCAGACGCTTGGATTCATTGTGGGGCAGCGCGGGTGGACGCATGCGGGTCTCCTGATCTGCGGCATTTCCACGTCATGAGACAAGTTATGTGCACCATGGTGCCAGCAAACACCATTTCCATTGCCTGAGCGGCATCTTGCGGCAATCCAAGCGTGCGCCGATCTCCCCGAGGCGCCAAGGGATGCGCAGTTCAAAGAGGCCTTGCCGTATTTCTGGAATCAGGGCCGGCGTCGTGTTCCTGACGACCGTAAGTGGCCCTTCTCATTCGGGCAACGTTCGTTTGAACGGCGGATATTTGCCTATCCGGTGACGGGGTGTCATCGTTGCGCCGGGGGCAAGCGCGGCTGAGCGTGCCTTCACCGTTGGGACTCGCGAAACGGAAGGGATTTATGACCACCAACGCGAAGTGTCTGCTGGTGCTTGACGATGACGAGGCGGTGGCGCGAACCATTGGCTTCGTCGCCGAGCGTCTGGGATTTTCAGTGGCTTGCTACGATGCGCCGGAGCCATTTTTCGAGGCGGTTCGCGAGCGTAATCCCAGCCATGTGGCGCTCGATCTCATCATGCCTCGCATGGACGGGATCGAGGTGTTGCGACGGCTTGCGCTGATGCATTGTGAGGCGGAGCTGATCCTCACCAGCGGCATGGGATTGAAGGTTCTTGAATCAGCGCAGACGACGGCGTCCGAGCGTGGGTTGAACATATCCGGCGTGCTCCCCAAACCGTTTCAGCCCAGTGTGTTGAGTGAGCTTCTGAGCAGGCCTCACACCTCCGATCCGGTCTCGCGCGCAGTGACCCACGCCCCGGGCGGTCACACGGTGCAGGTGGACGAGCTCGTCGCCGCGGTGGCCTCGCGCGAGATTCAATTCCGAGTGCAGCCCAAGCTGGATCTGGGCACCCGGCTGGTGGTGGGCGCTGAGATCCTCGCCTGTTGGCCCCATCCCCAGCAAGGCATCATTGCGCCGGATGACTTCATTCCCGTGGCTGAATCCAGCGCGCAGCTGATGCAGGGATTGACCCGGCTCGTGCTCGAACAATCGCTGAGCTGGTTTGCGCGCAGTCCGCTGTTAGCAATGGGAAGCATTGCGGTGAACCTGTCAACGCGCAGTCTGAGCGACGTTACCCTGGCCGACCATATCGAATCGGTCTGTCGTGCTCATGGCGTGCCCACGGACAAGCTGATCCTTGAGATCACCGAGTCGTCCGCGATGGATCGCACAGCCGATACCTTTGACACGCTGACTCGACTCTGCCTGAAGGGCTTCCGGCTGAGCGTGGACGATTTCGGGACGGGTTATTCCTCGTTGGAACAACTGGCCCGACTGCCGCTGTCGGAACTCAAGATCGACAAATCGTTTGTCATCAAGCTGCATACCTCGACCGATGCCCGGAAAATTGTCGACGCCACCATCGGGCTGGCGCGCAGCATGGGACTGATCTGCGTTGCCGAAGGCGTGGAGAACAGCGCGGCTCTGGAAACCTTGACGACCTTGGGCTGTAATTTGGCCCAGGGGTTTTACATCTCCCGCCCGCTTTCCGGCATGGCGTTCGATACCTGGCTGCAGCGTGTCAGCGCCTGCCCGCATTTTGCGACGATGTGAGGTCGGTGAAGCGATGGGCAAGAGGCGGAGTGAGCCGAAGTTGCCACGACAAGGACGGTGCCGACAGGGAAAGCAAGTTTCCGTTGGAGGCCTCCAGGTGTCCAGCGAGGTGGCGGCGTGGCAGCTAGGTGGACGAAAGGTATCGCAGTAATTTGACGCGTGGTGACGTGAGCCGGGGACGCCTTGTTCAAGCGACTGATGCAATTATTTCGAAGGTCTCACACCGGTGGCGAGAGCTTGCCTTCCATCGCCGTGTCACACGCAATCCTTCAGACGTGCGATGCCGGTCTTCTCGTTGTCAGTTCGGACAGGCGCATTCTCTTTGCCAATCGTCGGGCCCGGGAGTGGTTGCTACGCGCTAACACGGGCGAGGCAACCGCGGGGTCTTCCCGCTACCTCTGGTCATTCGATGCGGTTGAGGAGATCGAGGTGCTCCCGCAGGCCGGGGCATTGACACTGGAAGCCCGCTCGGTCGAGATCGACTGGGACGGCGCGCGTGCGCAACTGATCACCTTGACCGACATCACTGAGCAACGTCGCTTGCGTAGCCTCAAGACGGAGCGTGTGCGCGTGCTTGAGCGCATGGCCCATGGCGCCTCGCTGGGTGAAATGCTCACTGCCGTGGTGCGGTTTGTCCAGTCGCAGCATCCGGACACGATCTGCACCGTGATGCTGCTGGACACGAGTGGAAAACATCTGCGCCACGGCGCGTCGACCCATTTTCCTCAGGCCATGATCGATGCCTTCAACGGCGCGCAGATCGGCTCTGGCCGGGGTTCCTGTGGCACCGCGGCGTTCGAGAACCGCACCGTCATCGTGACGGATATCGCCGTCGATCCGCTCTGGGCACCCTGGCGCGAACTGGCGCTGAGTCAGGGCATGCGGGCATGCTGGTCCGTGCCGATCGTCTCGAGCGCCGGCCGCGTCATCGCGACGTTTGCGAATTACCGTCATGAGCGTCACGCGCCGAGCCCGGAAGAACTGGAACTGGCCCATGCCTGCGCACACATTGCAGGGATCGCCATCGAGCGACAGCGTGCCGAACACGAACTCAAACTCCTTCAGACCAGCGTCGCGCACCTCAACGATCTCATCGTCATCACGGAAGCAGAACCGGTCAGCGAACCGGGGCCGAAGCTCCTGTTCGTCAATGACGCCTTCACACGACGGACCGGCTACTCCCTGGAAGAGGTGCTGGGCAGAACGCCCCGGCTGCTTCAGGGACCCCTTACCCAGCGCGACGAACTTGACCGGATTCGTGCGGCACTCCAGGCCTGGCAGCCGGTGCGTGCTGAATTGATCAACTACACCAAATCCGGTGAGCCATTCTGGTTGCAGTTGGACATCGTTCCAGTGGCGGATGCCTCGGGTTGGTACACCCACTGGGTGTCAGTCGAACGTGACATCACGGATGCCAAACGCGCCGAGGCTGAAGCGCTCCACTCGGCCGAGATGCAAACGTTGATCGTCCGCACCCAGCGCGAGATCGCCGAGTCGAAGGATGGATCCGAGGCCGTAATGACCCTACTAGCCCAGCGGGCTATGGAGCTGACCGGTGCCGACGCTGGAGTGGTGTTGCAGGATCAGGATGACCTGTGGACCTACCTAGCGGTGGCTGGTCTCGCAGGTCCGCACATCGGCCCGCAGCTTTCCTCCGAACGCAGCCTTGTCCTGGAGGCGGCTCGTACAGGTGAGCCACAGATCTGCCATGACGTCGAGGTGGATAAGCGTGTCGATATTCGGGCGTGTCGCGCGGTGGGTATCCGATCCGTCCTTTGCTCACCCTTGAAGGTGCAAGGTCGCGTCATCGCGGTACTGTCGGCACAGTCGACTCGAGTGAACGCTTTCCACACCCGGGACGCAGCCAATCTGCGGATCCTGCTGGACTCCCTTGGCGCCGTGCTGCAACGGGAGCAGGCGGCCGAGGCCGTGCGTGTCTCCGAAGCGCGTTACCGGATGCTGTTCGACCAGAATCCCCAGCCGATGTGGGTTTACGACCGGGCGACGCTGGCGATCCGGTCGGTCAACGATGCGGCTGTGGAGCATTACGGATACAGCAGGGAAGAATTTGCCACGATGCGCATCACCGATCTTCGACCCCCCGAGCAGCGTGAGCGCCTAGCCAGTACGGTGCGTGCGGCGGTGTCAGGCCGCATTCATGCAGGGCTATGGAAGCATCAACTCAAAAATGGCAAGGTGATTGACGTCGAGATTTCATCGGACGATATCTCATTCGAAGGGCGGCCCGCGCGGCTGGTGCTCGCCAACGACGTGACTCAGCGCATGCGCGCCGAGCGCGAGCTTCAGCGCGTAGCGCGGGCGCAACGTCTGCTCAGTCGCTGCAACGAGGCGTTGATTCGCGCAGACAGCGAACAGGCCCTGCTCGATGCGGTGTGCCGCATTGTGGTGGAGGAAGGCGGGTATCGCATGGCCTGGGTGGGGTATGCCATGGATGACGAGACCAAGTCGGTCGTCCCCATGGCGTCCGCGGGCGAGGGAACCCAATACCTCGAAGGCATCCAGATCAGTTGGGACGAGCATCATCCCAGTGGTCAAGGCGCCTCGGGACGAACGATCCGTCAGCGCGTGCCGGTGGTGGTGGAGGATCTTGCCCGTGACCCTGGCTATGCGCCGTGGCTGGCTTCGGCAGAGCGCTATGGATTTCGCGCCACGTGTTCGCTGCCGCTGCGCTCGGGCGACCACGCCTGTGGTCATCTGTCCATGTACGCCGCCGAGCCGCTCGCGATTGCCGCCGACGAACTGACCCTGCTGATCGAACTGGCCGATAACCTCGCTTATGGCATTGGATTCCGGCGCGCACGGGAGGAGCGCCGCCGGATGAATGCGGCCGTGACACGGATCGCGACCAGCATGGCCGCGGGCACGGGCAAGGGCCTGTTCGAGGAAATGGCGCGGGCGATGATCGAGGCGGTGGCGGCCGATGGCGGATTCATCGCACGACTGCTCCCCGGTGAGCCTCTGTCGGCACAGACCCTCGTGGCGATCGTGGATGGCCAGGTGGAGGAAAATTTTGACTATCGGCTGGAAGGCACGCCGTGCGCGGCGTTTCGCCACGAGCAGGAGTGCGTGGTCGCCGATCAGCTGGCCGAGCAATTCCCCGGCTCACCCACCTTGAGTCGCATGCGGGCACGGGCCTACGTCGGCAAACGCATGGACGGATCGGACGGAAAGCCGCTGGGCATGGTCTTCGTGATCTTCCGCAAACCGCTTCAAAATGCGGAATTCGTAAACTCGGCTCTGGGCATTTTTGCTGCGCGAGGCAGCGCCATCTTTGAACGCCAGCGCGCCGACAAGCAGCTTCACGAGCAGGCCTCCCTGCTGGACAAGGCGCAAGACGGAATTGTGGTACGTGACCTTCAGCAGCGCATTACCTACTGGAACAAGGGCGCGGAGCGCATCTATGGCTGGAGCTTGGAGGAGCTGCGTGGCCAGATCCACGTGGACCCGATCTATGGTGATCCAGCCATTTTCGACGGCATCATGGCCACCATTCGCCGCGATGGCGAATGGAACGGCCGCGTGCAGCAGCGGCGCAAGGACGGACGTCCCGTCACCGTCGAGATGCATGCCACGCTGATCTGCGATGAGCATGGCTTGCCGCAATCGAGCTTCGTGATCATCACGGACATCACGCACCGGCTGGCGCTGGAGGACCGTATACAGCACTCCGAGCGTCTGGAGATGATCGGTCAGCTCACCGGCGGCGTGGCACACGATTTCAACAATCTGCTCACGGTGATGCTCGGCAACGCCGAGATGCTGACCGAGGACTTGCGCGATCAGCCGCGGCTGCTCCAGTTGGCCGAGATGACTCGCTCCGCAGCGCAGCGCGGGGCCGAATTGACGCATCGTCTGCTTGCCTTCGCGAGACGTCAGCCGCTGGAACCTGCAGCCGTGCAGGTCAACACGCTGGTCAAGGGCATGGATCCGATCTTGCGTCGCACGCTCGGGGATGACCTTGAACTGGAATTCATCCAGGGTGCGGGACTGTGGGACGCGATGGTGGATCCCTCCCAACTCGAGGGTGCACTGCTCAATCTCTGCCTGAACGCAAGGGACGCCATGGCCCAGGGAGGACAGCTGACCATTGAGACAGCCAACGCATGGATCGATCAAGCCTATGCCAATCAGCACGCGGAAGTCGAGATCGGCCAGTACGTCCTGGTTGCGGTCTCCGACACGGGTTGCGGCATGCCTCCGGAGATCGTGGCGCGTGTGTTCGAACCGTTCTTCACCACCAAGGAGACGGGTCGAGGCACCGGGTTGGGCATGAGCATGGTGTATGGCTTCGTCAAACAGTCCCGAGGTCATATGAAGATCTATTCCGAGCTCGGTGAGGGCACGACGATCAAGATGTACCTGCCGCGTGCCCTGCATCGGGCGAGGCGAATGGAGTCGCCAGCCACACCTCCTATTACCTTCGGCCACGCAATCATTTTGATCGTGGAGGACGATGACATGGTTCGTCGCTTCGTGGACGACCAGTTACGAAGCTTGGGCTATCAGACCCTGATGGCCCGTAACGGGCGGGAGGCTCTGGAAATATTGCGTGGTTCCGATGTCATCGATCTGTTGTTCACCGATGTGGTGATGCCTGGCGGCATGAACGGCAAGCAGCTTGCCGAGGAGGCTGTCTTGTTGCGCCCGACGCTGCGCGTATTGTTTACATCCGGCTACACCAAAAACGCCATCATTCACCGCGGACAGCTGGATCCTGGTGTCCGCTTGCTGAGCAAGCCCTACACCCGTGCCGAACTGGCACAAAAGATCAACTCCGTTCTCTCGCAAGTATCCCTATGAGGCAATGGCATATCGGTCCCAAGTGACCACCTCGCCCACCAGTTGATCTGACTAACGTTGCTGATCTTGCTCTCGAATTTCGTATCCCCTAACCGCGTTCATGGACTGATTTGTTTGGCCTGAGCGGCAAGCCAGTGCTTCTCGCACTGCATCGGGCTGACGTAGTTCAAGGTGGAGATTGTGCGTTCCGGAACCGATCCATTCACTATGATCAGGGCAGCCCGGAGGTTCATCTCAACGTCAGTTATTTGTCCTCGAATTGAGCACATCGAAGGACCGTTCCTGGCCGGATAGCGACCGTGCATCGTGTCGCCATCCGGCTTGGCGTTGAGCTGATCAGACCTCGGTCTGCTCTGCAATCTCAAGAGCATCTTCAACTTCGATGCCGAGGTATCGCACCGTGCTTTCGAGCTTGGTATGTCCAAGGAGCAGTTGCACGGCACGTAGGTTCTTGGTGCGTCGGTAGATCAAAGTAGCCTTTGTACGTCGCATGGTGTGCGTACCGTACGCAGCAACATCCAAGCCAATTCCTGCGATCCACTCATTGACGATCCGTGCGTATTGCCGGGTCGAAAGGTGGTCCGAGTTGTGGATCCGGCTCGGAAACAGATAGGTGTTGGATTGAAGCTGAGCCTGCTTGATCCAAACGGAAATTGCCTCTCGCGTCGGCGCGGTGATTTCAAACTGAACCGGGCGCTGCGTCTTCTGTTGAAGGACGATGGTGCGAGCGGAAATGTGATCCGCAGAACCGACATCGCGGACCCGTAGCTTGACCAGGTCACATGCCCTCAGCTTGCTGTCGATCGCCAGATCGAACAAGGCAAGATCACGAACCTTCCTTGCCAGTTGAAGGCGGATCCGAATTGCCCAGATGTCGCGGAGCCTGAGGGGAGCCTTTTGCCCGGTAAGTTTGCCCTTGTTCCAGGGTTCGCGGCGTTGGATGGAAGTATCAATCGTGTTCATGGCAGGACTCCTACCGAGGTGGTGGAGCCTGCCAGCCTGCGCCAATATCTTGAATGGGCAATGTTCGACCCTAAACGGACATTCGCGGTCAAACGCTTTTTGGACGGTGGGACGGTTCGTACGGTCATTGGGTTTGCTGTGCTTGCGCTATCGCTCACGGCTTCGGTCTTTTGGTGCAAGCATCGGCCTGTGACAAGAATTGCCAAGCAAAGCTAGATGGCCTGTTCGCAGGCATGGACTTGGGTAGCACCTTGCCGATGTCGCGCGCAACGGCGAGGCCGGCCGCTGACCGTGATCCCTCGGCTGCGCCGTGGAAACGACGTCGTAGTGCGGCACACCGAGACGGCGTGGCAAAGCCGAGGCGCACGACCCTGAGCAGCCTCCTTCGATGACGCGCCGCCACACAATTGGAGCACCGCATAAGGCTCCCGGTGCGGCAAAACTCCCAATGGAGAACGCCACTGATTTGCAAACTTCAAGGTAGTTCCGCTGACCAGAAGGTCCCCGTTTTTTCGGGCTATGATCAACGGGTCTGCCCCGCCGGGCGGGAAGTGGAGACATCGTGCCACCGACACCGAGCGATCGACGTCAGAGCGAGCCCGCGGCTTTGGATGTCGAGCCACTGGCCAACCGGGTGCCTGGCGTCGTTTGGGGGCTGCTTGCGTTGGGCTTCGGCCTGCTGCTGACGTTCTGGCTGTACAGGGTTCAGGCCCGGCAATGGCAGGCCGAGCGGCAGGAGGCCGTGGTGACCGAAGCCGACAAGGGGGTGGCCCAGCTGCGGGCGAAGCTGCGATCAGCGGAGTTGTTGCTGCGCTCGGTACAAACCATGTTCCTGGTTTCGGAACAGATGGATGAGGACCGTTTCGAGCGTCTTTACGCCAACCTCGACCCGCGCAGGGATTTCCCCAGTCTGCTTGCGATGGCGTACGCGGTTCGTGTGCCCCGTGTCGACGGCGACCATTACTCGACGGTGCTGGTCGCGCCGCTGGAAGGCAATCGCGATCTGCGCGGGCTGGAGGTCACCGACCAGCCAGCCAACCTACAGGCCCTGTTCGCCTCGAGGGACACGAACCAGCTGTCGGCCTCGAACCCCTTCGCGTTGGTACAGGACCGCGGCGCGGGCCGGTCGGGGTTAGGTGTCACCTTGCGGCTGCCGGACTTTGGGTCGGATCCCGCGCCCGGATCTGTGTCCGAGCGACGACGTCGGATGCGCGGTTCCATAGCCATGTCTTTTCGGGTTGGAGAGCTTATTCAGACGGGGTTGCCCCAACACTTGTCTGAGCTGGCGCGTATCGTCGTCACTGACGTTACGCACCAGCGACACGATGGGCTGTTCGATTCCGGCGGCGAGGGGCCTGCAACCGGACAGACCGTTGTATACAGCCAGCGGTTCGGTGGTCGCACATGGACAATCACCGTAATCCCGCACCGTGCCGAGGAGCTGCCCTGGTCGCAATCGGCGGCCCCGGCCGGAGTACTTGTCAGTGTGTTGCTCGGCCTGCTGGTCTGGTCGGTGAGCGACACCCACCGGCGTGCGGTGCAGCTGGGTCGGAGGTTGGGCCAGCGTTACCAGGAGAGCGAGGAGCGGTTCCGCACCCTCAACGAGTTGCTGCCAGCGCTCGTGATGCTGGCCGATGCCGCGGATGGCTGCATCGTGTACGCCAATCAGGCAGCTCGAACGCGGTTAGGTGAGAGCCTGCAGGGCTCCCAGCTGGTTTCTGTGCTGGACGGCGATGCCACCGAAGTGCAGAGACGCCTTGCTAACCCGGAGGCGGTCACCGAGGTGGCTCTTCGGGACGCTTCAGGTGCACGATTCTGGGCTAGCGTGGCCATGTCGTGGCTGCTGCTCGACGGGCGGCAGCAGTGGGTAATGGTCGCCAGCGACGTAACGGAGCAGCGCGCACTGACCGAGCTGCTGGCGTATCAGGCCTCGCACGATGAGCTCACCGGGCTCATCAATCGGCGCGAGTTCGAACGGCGCTTGCAGCGAGTGGTCCAGGGCCTCGGCGAGCCACCGCCGCATGCTGCAGTGCTTTTCATCGACCTCGACCAGTTCAAACTGGTCAATGACACCTCCGGGCACATAGCCGGTGACCAGCTTCTGCTGCAGCTTGCAACAGTGATGCGCGCACGCTTAGGGGAAGAGCACGTCATCGCACGTTTGGGGGGCGACGAATTCGGGGTGATCCTTTCCGGACTGGAAACGCCCGAACGCGCGATGGAACTGGCCGAGCATCTGCGGAGCGGCCTGGACGGTTTCGTGTTCGTCTGGGAGACGAAAAGCTACATGTCCAGTATCAGCGTGGGCGGAGTAGTGATCGACAGTTTAGGAGTGCCGTTGGCAGAGTGGCTCGCCGCGGCCGACACCGCCTGCTACATGGCCAAGGAGCAGGGGCGTAACCGCGTGCACTTCTACTCGGCGCGGGATGAGCAAAGTGCACTGCGGCGGGGCGAGATGGATTGGGCCAATCGACTACGCTGGGCCGTTCAGGAGCAGCGCTTCGTGCTCACCTACCAGGAGGTGCACGCACTCGGTCCAGGTTCCCGGGGCATTGATGTCGAGCTATTGCTCCGTTTTATCGACGAAGGCGGCGCGCTGGTCGCGCCGGGTGCTTTCATCCCGGCCGCCGAGCGCTACGGACTCATGCCCCTGATTGATCGTTGGGTGATCGAAACGGCACTGGCGAACTTCGACCAGCTGCACCCGGCTGGCTCCGCGCTGAGCACGGTGGCGATCAACCTGTCGGGCGCGAGCATCGAAGATGAGACACTTGCCGCACGGATCGTTGAACTGCTTCGTCTGCACAATATCGCACCCCAACGCGTGTGCTTCGAAATCACCGAGACGGTAGCGGCCCGTCAGTTGACTGATGTGATCCGCTTCATCAACCGGCTCCGAGAGGTGGGCTGCCGGTTTGCTCTCGATGACTTCGGCGTGGGTATGTCGTCGTTTTCCTATCTCAAGCATCTACCGCTGGACATCATCAAGATCGATGGCAGCTTCATCCGCGACTTGCTGAGCGATCCGATCAGCCACGCGATGGTGCGCGCGGTAACCGATATCGCCCACCGCCTTGGTCTGGTGGTGATCGGCGAGTGGGTAACTAGTGAGGCGATTGTTTCGGAGCTTCGCGAGATCGGGGTCGACTTTGCGCAGGGCTTCACTTTTCATCGGCCGGAGTTAGTGGTGTTCCAGCGCAACAACTTATAGGCGACACCGTCCGCATCAAGAACAGCCTTGCACTCAGCTCAAGGGCACGGCTTCTCCGCTACTCAACTTAGCGTTGATGTCCGCTGCTGGCCGGTCAGCGACCTGTGGTTGCATGGCACCGACTGGTCGGCTGGCGGCTCCTGCCCGATGGTCGCTGACCGACCCATTGCTGTCGGTGGCGTCGGGCCCACTTTGGAGAAGCCAATGTCCCCGACGGTGACGGCGAAATAGTGGCTATCAGAGCAGAGTGCGGTGCCGTGCCGCACTTCTCCGGATCTGCGGGCGCAGTCCCCTGATATGGCATCCCGTGCCCTGGCCGAGCTGGCAAGGCCAGTCACTACTACT
>NZ_MUNV01000009.1 GCF_002001125.1 Rhodanobacter sp. B04
TGGTCGCCTGCAGGTTGCCGCCAATGCTGCCGCTACCCAGGTTCAGCGCTCCCGTGCTGATCGCCGTCAGCGCGCCCGTGCTCAACGTGCCCAGCGTCAATGCACCCGCATCCGTGATCTGCGTCGTGCCACCGGTCAGGCTCACCGCTCCCGTGAACGCATTGCTGGCATTGGTCAGCGTGATCGCATTCGCGCCGGCATTGAAGCTCGACGTACCCGCTACCGTGAACGCACCGCCTTGCGTGATGCCACCGGCCGTCGTCGTTACCGACAACGGGCCATTGATCGTCAGCGCATTCGCGCTGAACGTGCCGCTGTTCGTCGTCAGGCTGGTCAGCGCCGTCGTGCCGCCGACCGCGCCACCCAAGGTGGCCGCACCGCCCGTGCTTATGCTCAGCTTGTGCGCACCGTCCACCGTCGAGGCCAGGTCGATCGCACCGCTACCCGTACTCGTCAGCGTCGTATCCGCTCCCAGCGTCACCGCACCGCTGTATGTCTGGCCACCGCTCGTGCTCACACTCGCCGTGTTGATCGCGGTCGTGCCACTGATCGCCAGTGCGTTCACCCCCGACAATGCACCGCCCAGCACCGCATTGCCCGTCACGGTCAGGCTGTTGCCGCCACCGGTCACGCCGGCCAGGCTCACCGTCGTGCCCGTCAGCGTGTCGTTGCCGCCCAAGGTCACCGCATCGTTGTAAGTCTGCGTACCCGTCGTGCTGACATTGCCATCCAGCCTTGTCGTACCTGCCGCATCCGTGGTTAGGCTCGCCAGCGCCGCCGTGCCACCCACCACGCCACCAAACGTGGTCAGGCCGCCCGTGTTCACGATCAGGTTGTGCGCACCGTCCACCGTCGAGACGAAGTCGATTGCGCCATTGCCGCTGCTCGCCAGCGTCGCATCCCCACCCAGCGTCAACGCATTGCCGTACGTCTGCGCTCCCGTCGGGCTGACATTGCCACCCAGCGTCGTGCTGCCCGCCGCATTCTGGATATTCAGGCTCGTCAGCTTCGTCGTACCACCGACCGCTCCGCCGAACGTGGTTACACCGCTGGTGTTCACGATCAGGTTGTGCGCACCGTCCACCGTCGAACCCGAGTCGATCGCACCGCCGCCACTGCTCGCCAGGGTCGCGTCGCCGCCCAGGGTCACCGCATCGTTGTAGGTCTGCGCTCCCGTCGTGCTGACGTTGCCATCCAGCATCGTGCTGCCCGCCGCATCCGTGGTCAGGCTCGCCAGCGCCGTCGTACCGCCGACCGCGCCACCGAACGTGGTCAGCCCACCGGTGTTCACCGCCAGGTTGTACGCACCGTTCACCGTCGAGACGAAGTCGATCGCGCCATTGCCGGTGCTCGCCAGCGTCGCATCCGCACCCAGCGTCACCGCGTTGTTGTACGTCTGACCACCGCCGGTGCTCACATTGCCGTCGATCGTGATGCCGCCGCCCGCACTCACGTTCAGCGCACCGCCCACACCCACCACCGGGATCGTCAACGCGGCATTGGTATAGTTCAAGGTCAGGTTGCCCGCCACGCTGGCCGGCAGCGTCAGCGTACCCGGCGTCGCGTCAGTGTTCTCCAGCGACAGGTTGTTGATCGCCGCTCCGGCACCGGCGGCAAAACTCACGCCCGATTTGAAATCGTTCGCCTGGGTACCCAGGTTGATGTCCTGCGTGGTACCCGCCGTCGTGCTGTTCTGGGTGAACGTCGCCGCACCCGTCACCGTCAACGCACCCGTCTCGGTCAACGCGCCCGTGCTGTTCACGGCCAGCGTGCCCGTTACCGTGCTGGCACCCAGCACGGTCGCACGGTTGTTCGTCAAACCCACGTTGCCGCCGGTCAGGCTCACCGCTCCCGTGAACGCATTGCTGGCATTGGTCAGCGTGATCGCATTCGCGCCGGCATTGAAGCTCGACGTACCCGCTACCGTGAACGCACCGCCTTGCGTGATGCCACCGGCCGTCGTCGTTACCGACAACGGGCCATTGATCGTCAGCGCATTCGCGCTGAACGTGCCGCTGTTCGTCGTCAGGCTGGTCAGCGCCGTCGTGCCGCCGACCGCGCCACCCAAGGTGGCCGCACCGCCCGTGCTTATGCTCAGCTTGTGCGCACCGTCCACCGTCGAGGCCAGGTCGATCGCACCGCTACCCGTACTCGTCAGCGTCGTATCCGCTCCCAGCGTCACCGCACCGCTGTATGTCTGGCCACCGCTCGTGCTCACACTCGCCGTGTTGATCGCGGTCGTGCCACTGATCGCCAGTGCGTTCACCCCCGACAATGCACCGCCCAGCACCGCATTGCCCGTCACGGTCAGGCTGTTGCCGCCACCGGTCACGCCGGCCAGGCTCACCGTCGTGCCCGTCAGCGTGTCGTTGCCGCCCAAGGT
This sequence comes from Rhodanobacter sp. B04, assembly GCF_002001125.1. GTDB lineage: Bacteria > Pseudomonadota > Gammaproteobacteria > Xanthomonadales > Rhodanobacteraceae > Rhodanobacter. The sequence continues at coordinate 2,384 of NZ_MUNV01000009.1, forward strand.
CACCGCATCGTTGTAAGTCTGCGTACCCGTCGTGCTGACATTGCCATCCAGCCTTGTCGTACCTGCCGCATCCGTGGTTAGGCTCGCCAGCGCCGCCGTGCCACCCACCACGCCACCAAACGTGGTCAGGCCGCCCGTGTTCACGATCAGGTTGTGCGCACCGTCCACCGTCGAGACGAAGTCGATTGCGCCATTGCCGCTGCTCGCCAGCGTCGCATCCCCACCCAGCGTCAACGCATTGCCGTACGTCTGCGCTCCCGTCGTGCTGACATTGCCACCCAGCGTCGTGCTGCCCGCCGCATTCTGGATATTCAGGCTCGTCAGCTTCGTCGTACCACCGACCGCTCCGCCGAACGTGGTTACACCGCTGGTGTTCACGATCAGGTTGTGCGCACCGTCCACCGTCGAACCCGAGTCGATCGCACCGCCGCCACTGCTCGCCAGGGTCGCGTCGCCGCCCAGGGTCACCGCATCGTTGTAGGTCTGCGCTCCCGTCGTGCTGACGTTGCCATCCAGCATCGTGCTGCCCGCCGCATCCGTGGTCAGGCTCGCCAGCGCCGTCGTACCGCCGACCGCGCCACCGAACGTGGTCAGCCCACCGGTGTTCACCGCCAGGTTGTACGCACCGTTCACCGTCGAGACGAAGTCGATCGCGCCATTGCCGGTGCTCGCCAGCGTCGCATCCGCACCCAGCGTCACCGCGTTGTTGTACGTCTGACCACCGCCGGTGCTCACATTGCCGTCGATCGTGATGCCGCCGCCCGCACTCACGTTCAGCGCACCGCCCACACCCACCACCGGGATCGTCAACGCGGCATTGGTATAGTTCAAGGTCAGGTTGCCCGCCACGCTGGCCGGCAGCGTCAGCGTACCCGGCGTCGCGTCAGTGTTCTCCAGCGACAGGTTGTTGATCGCCGCTCCGGCACCGGCGGCAAAACTCACGCCCGATTTGAAATCGTTCGCCTGGGTACCCAGGTTGATGTCCTGCGTGGTACCCGCCGTCGTGCTGTTCTGGGTGAACGTCGCCGCACCCGTCACCGTCAACGCACCCGTCTCGGTCAACGCGCCCGTGCTGTTCACGGCCAGCGTGCCCGTTACCGTGCTGGCACCCAGCACGGTCGCACGGTTGTTCGTCAAACCCACGTTGCCGCCGGTCAGGCTCACCGCTCCCGTGAACGCATTGCTGGCATTGGTCAGCGTGATCGCATTCGCGCCGGCATTGAAGCTGCTGGTGCCACCGACGGTCAGCACACCAGCGCTACCTTCCGCGATGGACGCGGCAGCCACGAGGTTGCCGATGCTTAACGTACCGCCACCCGTGTTGATGGCGCCCGTATGCGTCAGATTACCGATCTGCACCGCACCGGTGGTTTCGATATCCACATTGCCGCCACGGGTATTGATCGTGGCATTGCCGGTATTGCCGATCACCACCGCGCAGGCGGTGGAAGAGGCGCATGTCGCATTGCTGCTGTAGGTGGTTCCTGCAGCAGCACCGCCATAATTTGCCCACAGGTATACGTTGAGCGGGTTGGCCGTGCTGGCACCGGTGATGTTGTTGTTGAGGAAAATGCTGCCGGCGGCTTCCAGATACAGCGAGCCGGCCCCGCTGGCCGTGATCGCGCTATTGAGCGTGATATCGCCATTCTGCGCACCATTCGCGGCATTGTTTGTAAACACGAATACGTTGGTGCCGCCGGTCAGTGCGCTGCTTAGCTCGCTGGCCTTGATATTCGAGGTATTGCCACTGGCCGTGTAAATGCTGCCGCTGACATTGACATTGCTGTCAGCGGCATTGCTGATGGTCACATCGTATGGATCCAGCAGCCAGGTACCCGCATAACCATGTGGCGCCGATGCATCCACCTGGCCTTGCGCGTCGAGGCCATAATGCGACGACGTCTCGACCCTGCCGCCGTTGCCGCTGATCGCACCGCCACGCGCGCTGATGTTGCCGTAGAAATTGTTGACGTCGTTGCCCCACACCACTACCGAGCCGCCATTGCCCCATTGCGTTGCATCGGCCTTGAGCATGGCATCCGGCCCGACATAGGTCGCTGCAGCCGTTTGCAGTCCTTCACCGCCCTGCCAACCACCGCCGACGCGGATGCTGCCACCGCCATAAGTGCCCGAGGCGTCGATGCTGCCGCCCAGGACACCGACGTTCTGGTCGGACAGAAGCTGCACACTGCCGCCATGTGAGCCTGTGACATTGATCGTGCCACTGTCGACGGTGTTGCCACCACTGGCAATCAGGCGTACCACACCACCATCGGTATTGATTCCGCTGGCATTGATGACGCCGGTATTGTTGACCAGGTCGGTGAACAGGTTCTTGGCCGCCGAGGCCTGCAGCACCACGGTGCCGCTGGTGGCACTCAAGGTGCCGTTATTGCTGACGGCAGCCTGGTCGGCTTCCAGGCGCTGCTTGAGCTCGCCGGTGAGCTGGATGTTGATGAGGCCGTTGCCGTCGAAGTCGAGCACGGCCTGATCGGCACCATCGAGATTGATGCTTCCGTAATTGGCGAGGATAACGCCGTTGTTGACGACACTGCCGCCGATCAGGCTGATCGAGCCGCCGCTGGCCGCCTGCAACAGACCGTAGTTGACGATGCCCGCACCACCGCCCACCGCGTTGAGGGTGTAGTTGCCGGCGAGAAAATTGGTCGGCGTGAGATCCAGCGTACTCGCCATCAGACCGCCGACATTCAGTTGCGCCGTGGCGCCGAAGATGATGCCGTGCGTGTTGATCAGGAAGATCTGGCCGTTCGAGTTGATGCGACCGAAGATCTGGCTGGGGTTTTGATCGAGTATTCGGTTCAGGGCCACCGCAAAACGCGAAGGCTGGTTGAAAATCACCGATTCGTTCGCGGTGAGGTTGAACGTGTTCCAGTTCAACGCGAGCTGATTCGAGGCCTGGTTGATGACGGTCTGATTGCCGCTTTGCGTGATCGAACCTGAGCCGCCAACCACCACGCCTCCGGTCGGGCCGCCAGCCAGCGCATCGCCGCTGAAGATGATCGATCCGACGGCCAAGCCGATACACAGGCTGATTGGCCAGGTTTTGCGTAATGGCAACGCTTTGGCCAATGCCGAAGTCGCATGTGTCCGCGCAGAGTTGCGCTGCTCATTCCGATGAGTGCTGGTGTGCTTGCTCATGATCATCATCCGTTAATACGTGAAGCTGAATCGAGCGTAGACGTGGTAGCCCTTGCCATCCGAGGCATTCTGGGAGCTGATAGCTTTCGAACCATCGAGATGGAACTCGAAATGGTTGAAACGCGGCAGGCGGAAGATCAGACCTGCGCCAGCACCGCTGAGGGTCGCTGTCGCCGGCGTGGTGAGGCGGTTGGCACCTGCCGAATAACCCTTCGCGTAGTCGACGAACACCTCGAACTCGAGCAGCTCGCGCCATGGGCGGCCGTAGAAAGGCGAGATGACCTTGCCGAACCCGGGCGCATCGACGTGATACTCGAGCGAGGTGTAGTAGCCGCGATCGCGCAAGGCATCGGCAATGGGATAGGCGCGCGTGCTGTCAGGACCACCGAGCACGAATTGCTCAAGCGGCACCAACGCATTGTTGGTGTATTGGCCGACGAACTTGAAATTGAGTCGCTGCGACTGGGTCAGGAACTGCAGCCGTGTATACGACAACTTGGCCACGGTGAAATTGCTGTCGTGTTGCGGACTGACCAGATCCGGTTCACTGGAGTTGTCGTTGATGGCCTTGCGCACATCCACCTGCAGAATATCGACGCCATGAAAACGGCGATCGGTGCGCATCATGCCCCAGCCCAGGTCGGCCACCAGGAACTTCTCATCCGACAGGCTGGTACCAAGACTGCTGAGCTTCGACTCTTCCTCGATGAGATGCAGCGTGCCCTGCATTTTCAGGTCGTCGTCATTGATGAACTTCCAGTCGAAGCCACCGTAATACTGCGAAGTGGGACCCTTGACGTTGAGGGCTGCGAAGGTGCCGGTATTGACCTGCAACTCGCTGCGCGAGGCGCCCACGACCGCACTGAGACCGGGTGCGATCGGCGCAGGCGCGCGATAGCTCAGCGAGCCGTAGACGTTGTTGTTCGGATCGAGCGCATATTCCAGGTTGGCATTGAAGGTGTCGCCGATACCCAGCGGGTTGTCCCACTCCAGACCTGCATCGGCGCGGTACTGGCCGGTGAGATCAGTGCCGTAATTGTTGGCGCCCAGCGTGATCTGGTAAGGCCTTTTCGCCTCGTTGGCGATCATCACCAGGTCGGTGTCGCCGGTATTGGCGCCGGGCTGGAACGTCGACGATACCGAGACGCCCGGCAGGTCGCGCGCATACAGCAACGCCGTATCGACATCGCTTTTCAGCAATGGCTTGCCCTTGAGTTTCTCCGCAGGCGCGGCGATCACACTGGAGCGATAGCGCTTGTTGCCCTTGACGATGATCTTGCCGATCTGACCTTCGAGCACCTGGATCTGGACAACCCGGTCCGGGCCGATGGTCTGCGCCGGCAGAAATGCATTGGAAACGATGAAACCAGCCGTCCGATAGCGCTCGGTGATCTTGTCGGCGATAGCTTGCATCTGGGCGAAGGTCAATTCCACCGGCGTGCCGTTCTTGGCCAGCTGCTGGTATTGCGCATCAGCCAGTGCCTGGATGCTCGCCGGCGTCACGCCAATATCTGCATGGTTGGCCACACCGCTGACGCGAAAACCAGCCACCTCGATCTTCTGGGAGCCCCGGTTGCCGGTATCGCGATCCCGCACCGGCGGCACGACTCCAGCCGATGCCTGCGGCGGCGAGGCGGCGGTGGGTGGTGACGCGGCCGTGGCCGCAGGATTTCCGGCATCAGAAGCCGATCTGTTGGATGCTTGAACCGACGCGGAAGTGCTGGCGTCTTGCGCCCAGACGACTCCGCCAGTCAATGCAGAAGCCAACGCTGCTGCGAGGCAAACAGTTCGCACGATACTTTCCCCCGGGCCGCACCATCATCCATTGGCGACGCGCCCCGGGAACATCTAAGGTCGCGCCGGCTGCGAAATTCCAAGCCGATGAAACTCAAGCAATTGCTGCCTGCACTGGCTTGTTACCAGCGGCAGGATACACCTTTACCCGTTGAAAAGAACAGGCCATTTTCTGTCGGGAAAACACCTACAGCATCGCAGGGAAAACGCTCACTCAAACCGTCTGCCGCTGCAGGCTTTTCGGCAGATTATTCAGCTTAACCACATCAATTACCGGCCTACCAGCGGGTAATCGCGATGGCTTGCATAGCCACCACCAAAAGTGTCGCCATCCACAAAACAACACCGCGCACAGAAACTAGCGACTCATGACCGCACGAACCCATCGACGCATCGCAAGTGTTCGCGAAACCGGTGAAGCTGCGATGACAGATAGTTTTATTTTCATTCACCGCGCAGCAGCCACCAAGTCAGCAGGATCAATACCACGACGCCCGCAGCGAGCGCGAGCAAGGGTTTCCAGGCGATCGCCGGTCGCATCGACAACAGGGTCGTCAAGGCTTTGCCGGATCCGTTCGATGCCTCGCCCGACGGCGTCTGGGCATGCCTTGCACGCGGCGCCGTCAACGCATCCGGGTGCACCAGTGCCTTGCGTGCAGTGACGACGTTGCTGCTGTCGTGCAGCGATTGCAGCAGCTTGCGACGCCGCGCACGGTAGTCGGCACGTGTGATCCGACCGAGCCGATGCGCCTCGTCCAAGGCCCGGAGATCACGATTGACTGCCTGTTCCCATTCAGTCATTTCAGCTCCCTGAGTATCCGGAAACCTACATCCTTCTGTGGCGAACCACTGTCCGCGCGATGTGTGTCGACGCTGCAGTCCGACCAGTAGCTGTTGTAGCTGCCGCCACGCACCATGACACTGCCGCCGCTCACCACCCATTCCCAGACATTGCCGGTCAGGTTGACCAGACCCCACGGATTGCGTGAACGGCCCTTGGGCGATACCGCCGCACCATTGTTGTCGCCGCCATTGGCCGATGGCGGGATGCAGTTGCTGTCATCGGCCTGTTTCCAGTTGCCCCCTGCCTTGGCCGCATGTGTCCATTCGGCATCGCTGGGCAGGCGATAGGTATAACCACTGACGTCACTCAGCCAGCGCGCATAGGCCTGGGCCTGATCGAGGCTGATTCGACTGACTGGTGCGCTGGCCAAATCCGGGTCGTCCACCGAGAACGCCGCGCACTTGCCGGTGGCACGGCAGAACTGGTTGAACTCGCTGATGGAAATTTCGGCGCGCGACATGGCATACGGTTTGCCGCCACCCATACCGGGTACCACCACGAGCAACGGCCCACGTGCGGTCGCTGATTTATCGAAGCAGAATTTGCCGGTACCGACCAGCTCCGGCTTGTCGCAAGGATCCGCTCCGTTGGCAGCCGCCGGCGTCGCCCCGCCGACGTTCGCAGCCGGCTTGGTCACGGGTGCCGCACCCGGCTTGCCGGGAACCACCGGCTTGCCGGGTTCGACGCCCGGCGAGGGCGGCGCTTCGGTGACGGGCGCGTTCGGCGTTGCCGCAGGCTGAACCACCGGCACCGGTGCGGCGCCGGTGGGCTTGAGCTTGTCGAGCTGATCTGACAGCGACTTTGCGGACAGTTGTCCACGTATCTTCATGTCCGCCTCGAGACTGGCCAGGGCCGTCGCATCGGTCCGGCGGGCGTCATCCAGTTGCTTCTTCAGCTGCGCGTATTCGGTGGCGCTCGCCAGCGGCTGCTTGCCCGCCGCCATGATCGCGGCGACCAGATCGTAGCGCGCCTTCGCCGCACGCAGATCGGCGTTGCCACCGAGGGTCTTGAGACCCTGTCCGAGAACGTCCGCCGCTTTCTGGTAATGGCTTTTCTGGAAGGTGTCCTTGGCCAGGCCCAGGTACGCATCGGCCAGCAGCTTCGGGCCCTCCGTCTTGAGGAACGGATTGTCCGGCTGCAAGGCCTTGATCCGATCCAGTGACTGGGTGGCTTTGCCGACATCGTCCGCGGCCGCTGCGCTGCGCATCGACTCGATGCGCGACTTCACTTCGGCATCGGCGCTTTCCTGCGCCGCCTGCGCCTGCAACTGTGCCTGCAATGCATCGAGCTTGCCGCTTTGCGCAATCAGCTCGGGCGATTTGGGCACGTACTTGAGGCCGAAATCCACAGCGAGTCTGGCCTGCGGCAGATGCTGCGGATCGGCAAGCTGCGCGGCCGCACCGGCGACCGCCGTGCCCAGCGCGGCAACGGCGCGTTGGGTCTCGGGCGAATTGTCGCCCTGCAGTTTGCTCATCGCAGCGGCCACCGCTTGCTGCCAGTCCGGCGTAAGCAGCGGCTTCGCGATGAGGCCAGACAAGGTGGTGCGCGCCTGCGCGATCGCCTGCGCCTGGGCCTGCTGGGTCTGTTTCAGCATCGAGGAACGCGCCGTCGCGATGTCAGCCAGCGCCTTGGCGTAACCGGCCTCGCTCGGATCCATCTGCTGGCCGGCCTGGATCACGCTCTGCGCGGTATCGAAATCGTTCGCGGCCATGCGGTCGCGCGCCAGTTTGATCAGGCTGGCATCGACGCTGCCACGCAACTGGACATAATCCGGTGCCGTCTCGCCGATCTGGGTACGCGCGCTGCCCAGCGCGCTCTTGACGTCCTGCAGCCAGACTACCGTGCCCTGCGGACTTGCCAGCAGGTCGGTAACGCGGCTCTTGGCCAGCGCGTTGCGTTGCGCTTCACTGGCCGCCTTCTGCGCCTGCTGGTTTTGTTGGTCCAACAGGGTCTGCCGCGTCGCGGAAAGTGAGGCGTCGCCGGGGAACAGGTCGATGCCGAAGCCGGCAATGCTGATGGCGCTGGCAAGATCACCGGCGGTCTGCTTTTCCGTCGCCTGCGCTGCCAGCAGCTGTTTCAACCGGGTCGCCTGCGCGGCAAGCCGAGGGTCATCGCCGAGCTGTTTGGCCGCATCGCGATAAGCCGCAGCCACCTGGGTGCGCCAGTCGTCGGCGTTGTTCGCGTGATCGATCTGGCTGGTCAGTGTCTGCAGACTCTGCTCGCGCAGTTGCTGCTGCTGCCTCGCCTGCTGCTCCTGCTGCTGCTGTGCCGCCAGGGCTTTGCCGAGTTCGTCGAGCTGGGCGGCACGCTGCTTCAGGCGTGCGGAATCCGGGAACAGGCTGCTGGCCAGCTTGAGTTCAGCGGCTGCTTCGTCGACGTGACCGGCATCGAGCGACTTGCCGATGGCCGTGTCGTACTTCAGCTCGAGCTCGGCGTTCTTGAGCAAGGCGCTGGTCGGATCGATCGCACGGATGTGGCTCAAGGTCTTGACGACGTTGTTCGGCTGATTCTCGAAGATCGCACCGGCTTCGATCTGCTGGCTGAGCTGGGTATCCAGCGTGTTGAGCAGGTCGTTCTTCTGCTTGTCGATCGCGCTGCGCCGCAAGTCCAGCGTCGGCGAATACAGTTTCAGATCATCGCGCAGCTTGAACACCTGCTGTGCCTTGACGTAGTCGTAGCGATCCTTGTCGGGGTTCCAGTAGGTGTCGATGCGGCTCAGCAGGTAGGTCTGGATCAGGTCGCTCTGATCCACCACGATCCGCTTGCGGTCGTCTTCACCCAGGCTGTTGAGCGCCTGCAGCGCCTGGTTCTCGTCGACGTAATGGTCCGGGCGGGTCGTCGTGAACCGGGCGATCACTTCGGCGACCTGATGCTTCTGCTGGTAGACGATCCAGCCCCACACGCCGCCAGCCAGCACTAGGATCGTTGGCAAGCCGTAGAGCAGGTAAGGCCTGATTCGCTCGCCGAAGCCGACTTCACGCAAACCTTCGATCAGTTCGTTCGCGCTCTTCAGGCGATGCTCGCTGGTAAAAGCCACGCTCGCACACAGCACTTTGTACTGGTGCTTGGTCAAGCCTTTCACCGGTGGCGGCTTGCGCCCCTCCTTCATCGCCACTTCAGCGCTGACCTTGTCGTACGGGTGCTTGCCGGTCAGCAGCTCGAACGTGACACAGCCCAGCGCATATACGTCGTCGCTTGGCGCCGGCTCCTTGCCTTGGATCATCTCCAGGCTGGCGTAGGCGGGAGTCAGCGCGCCCAGCGTGCCCGCGTCGAACACGGTCTGCTCACCCACCGCGTCGCCCATGTGCTTGCCGGCACGGGCGATGCCGAAATCGAACACCTTCGGCACACCGTCGCGGGTGACCATGACGTTGCCCGGCTTGAAGTCGGAATGCACCACACCGGCGCTGTGCGCGCGGGTGAGCGCCCGCGCCATGCCTTCGATCAGCGGCCTGGCCTCGGCCAGCGGCATGCCGTTGAAGGCCTTTTCGCGGATCAGCTGCTTGAGATCGGAGCCATCGATGTATTCCATCGTCATGAAGACGATGGTGCGATCCTTGTCGAAATCGAACACACGCACGATGTTGTCGTGCGCCAGCTGCTGCGATCGCCGTGATTCGCGTTGCAACGAGATCAGCGAATCGGGATGACGGCGGAATTCGTCATTCAGCACCTTGATCGCTACATACGGGTCGCGGTCACGCGCCTCGACCTTGCGCTCGTCCCGCGCCATGTAAACCACGCCCATGCCGCCGCGGCCGATTTCCTTCTCGAGATAGAAACGCCCCTTGAGCAGCGAACCGACCGCGACGAAATCGCCCTGTTCGGCATCGGCGATGTTCTGCCAGCTCGAGCTCGAACTGCTGAGACTCGAACTGGTTCCCGTCATGCCCTGGGTACCGGTAGCGCTACGCTGTGTACCGGTGCCTACCGTAGGATCGCCGGCGGGCTGACGTGGCGTGCCCGAGGCGGGCTTGACCATCGTGACTTCGTCGCCCGCGGGTGGTGGCGGTGGCGCCGGAGGGCGGGACGCCGGCTTGACGACGGTGGCTTCGTCCGTGACGGGCGCTGGCGGTGGCGACACGGGCGACGCAGGTCGGGACGTCGGCTGAACCACCGTGGCATCGGCATCGCCGGGTGTCCCAGGTGGCGCGACCGGCCGCTGTGTCGCAGGCTTGACGACGGTGACGTCGGCATCCGCCGCACTACCCGCCGGCGACGTCTGCACCTGCACAAGCTTGGCAAGCAGTGCCTTGATGATCAACGGATCAAGCGCACCCTCGGCGCGTTGCCGCTCAAGCCACGCCACCTCGGCCTGATAGTCGACATCGGGCAGCGCGCCGCGCGCAGCCAGCGCCTCGAAGACAGCAGGAAGTTTGAGCTTGTCGGTGCGGTAGGCAGCAACCAGTTCGGCAATGGAATTCATGAGTGGGGGACTTTTTTCATTCTTGGAGGCGCACTACGACCGCCGAAATGTTGTCGCGACCGGCACGGCTGAGAGCGAGTTCGAACAGGCTGTCGATGAGATCCTGCGGTTGCTGTCTACGGCGGCACTGGTCATCAAGTTCGACATCGGACATTTCCTTGTTGATGCCGTCGGAGCAGAGCACGAAGGCCGTGTCAGGGTGATTGCCGGCGACCACCCAGTCCACGAACAGCTGATCCTCTGCGCCAATCGCGCGCGTCAGCACGCCGGAACCGGGCTGCTGCTGGGTCGGTGTGGTACCAAAATGGGTGACATCATCCTCTTCGCCACCATGCACATGATCGCGCGTGATCTGCTGCAGGCGACCGCCCTCGAAACTGTACGCACGACTGTCGCCGACCCAGCCGCACAGGATGAAGTCCGGGTCATACACCAGGATCACCACCGTCGAGCCGATCAGGTCGACACCACGAGCCGCTGCCGTCTGCAGCAGCTCGGCATTGATCTGGACCAGGGTGTCCTCGATTGATTCGATGAAGTCGAACACGCTACCAGTGCGCGGCAACGCACCGAGGCGCTCGGTGATCATCGTGCTGGCATAATCGCCGGCCGAATGGCCGCCGAGGCCATCGGCAACCACCCACAACCCGGCGTCGTCACGCACCAGGATGGCGTCTTCATTGTGGCTGCGCACTTTCCCGGTCACTGTGCGGCCAGCGGACAGGTATCGAGTCGTCATGCGTCAATCTCGATGATCGCCAGTGGCCACTGCGCGGGATCTGCGCCAAGGCCTGCAGCGGTGGCAAGATGCAGACGCGCGTCGTCGCAGGACGGCATCGCAAGGCTGTGAACCAGAACCTCCGGCGGTAACTGCACCAGCGCGGGTGCCGCCGCCAGCAGCAGGCGATCGCCCGCCGCCGTCGCGCAAGAGATTTCACTGCAGGCCGGCTGCTCGATTGCACCAAGGCCTGGTGCCGTCAGTGACGCGCGATTGAACAGCAGGTCATCGAAATCATCGGCGGCACCCGCATCGGCAGCCATGGAGGACGCCTCGCCTTCGGCAAAGATCGGCTGCAACCGTCCATGCCGCCAATGCCAAGCCGCCGCCGTGCCGATGCGCAACAGGCCGACCTGGCCGGCGGCTACATGCGCGGCGATCACGGCGCAATCCTCCGTCACCGGATCGATCAGATCCTCGCCGGCCTGCCGCAGTCGCGGGTTCAAGGCCATGATCCGTGTCCGCAGGGTCTGCATGCCTGCAGCCAGATCGGCTTCGACCAGCTCACGGCCGATCGTGCCGACAGCGGCAACCGCCTGCTGCCGGGGATCCCGATGACCGACCTCGGCAGCCACCAGGGTCAACGCAAAGTCCTGCCGATGCAGCACGACGACGGCTTGATAGGAATCCTGCTCGGACACCTCCGCCACCGCACCGGCTGCAGCAGCGGCCGGTGAAGCTGCGGCGGCGAGCGGCACGGCGGTCACATCCAGATCGGCGAGCAGCTCCAGGTCGTCCGGCAGCCATGCGGTTGGAGGCGCCGGCTCCGGATTGGCTGCTGCAACGGCAACCATGGGTTCAGGTGCCATGCGATGGGATGCCGGGCTCTGCTCGAACACACCCAGCGACTGCCACGCGGCCGCGCTGTGACCGGCATCGAGAAGCCCTGCATAAGCTGCCGGCTGCGGCAACCCGTTGGTAACCAGCACGCTGGCAGGCACTCGTCCGGCACCCGTCGTCCACCACAGGCACCAGTGGCCAGGCGCAGCGCCGAGTCGAGCCCACAGCTCGCTCAGGAAGGCGCCCATGGCAGGCTCGGTCGGCAGCGGAAGGCGCCAATGGGCTGCCGCATTCCAGTCCACGCCACGCAGGAAGCCCAAGCCACGACTGGGCAGCATGGCATCCAGCGAACCCGCCAGTGCAGCCACCTGCTCGTCGAAAGCGTCCACGCCGAGCGCGGCGTCATTCTGCGCCATGTTGTGCAATCGCTCGGCGGCATCGCACCAGCCACCGTCATCGAGCAAGGTCTGCCGACAGGATTCCGGATCCGCAGCCAGCGGTATGGCGATGACCATCGGAAAGCAGCGACCCACGCGATCCGTACCCGGCCCCATCACACCAAGCCATGCGGAGTCGCCGCATACGCCAGGCGCCAGCAAGAAGCGCCAGACCGGACTGGCGTGATAAGCCTCATGCCAGTCACCACCAAGTGCGCCGCGACTGGCTGCCACGGCATTCTCGAAATGCTGATCCCAGACGTCGACAAAACCCGCTGGCAAGCGTCGCTGCACGAAATCCCCGGCGCTGGGCAGCTTTCCAAAGAAGCCTGCGACGGGATTCGGCATGCGTTTATCCCCCGCACCTGAAACTTTGCAGGGCATTGCTGAGGAAGGGGTTCTTGAGGTTGTTGGCGCGGATCGTCACCTTCGCGACATGGCCACCGAAGTTGAAGCTGGCCACAAAGCTCAGATCGGACTCTTTCTGCAGATTGGCCGCCTGCAACGCGCGGAAGAACGCCCAGTCACCGTGATAATCGAAAGTCGTCAGCAGCGTACCTGCTGGATCGTAGGCCGAAATCGAGACACTGCCAGGCGTCGGCCCAGGCCATTTCATCGTGATATTGGTCGGCCCGCCGGGTTGGTATTCGTACTTCTGGCCATCGATATTGATGACCAGCTTGCCGATGCCGGCATCGAGTACCGGTGTCAGCAAGGTGAAATCGACCTCGGGCACGTTGCCGCTGCGGAAGAACATCTGCTTGATGCGATCGGCCCCCTGCAACTGCGCCAACATGCCAGCCGACCCGCTGACTGCACCAGGCCCAGTTTTCCACTGCCAATTGCGGCCGCTGGCATCGATCAGCTTGCCGACCGTCTGCGTGTAGAAGCTGTCGAAACGACCGCCGTAACCGAACATCTCGCCAAAATTCTGCAGCGGGATGTCATTGTTGCTGCCTGGCGTGAATGGATAACGGCCGCGGGTGAAATCGGCGCAGTCCTTGGCAACCATCTGCTGATACTGGTCGTCCAGCGCGCCCTTGGTGCCGCTGGCCACCAGGGCCTGGCTCTTGCCGGTGAGCGCGGCAAACCAGCCCGATGCCGGCGGCGGCAGCTGCGCGGCCGCCTGCTGTGCCATCAGCAGCTGTGGATTCGGCTGGCCGGCGGCATTGCTGAAATCACCCATGGTCAGCAGGGTCTTGCTGAGCTGATCGAGCGTGCTCAGCGTCTGGTCGATCGGCGCCGCGCCAGGCGGCCCGTCGGTAAGCTTGTTGATCTCCGCGAAGTGCTCGCTGATCACGGCCCCAGGTTGCTCCGTCGCTGCGCTGGCCGTATTGGCGGCGCCGGCACCTCCGGCCGAGGCCAGTGCACGCGCCAGCGCACTCTGGGTGGCCTTGGCCTGCGCCGCCTGCTTGGCTGCGGCGAGCGCCTTGTCTTCGGCATCCGCCGGCGGTGCACGCATCAGGTCGTTGGTGTTGTCGCGCACCACCTTCAGCAATAGCTTCAATGGCGAATTGGGACCGGCGAGCTTGGCGGCAGTGGCGCTGGCATCCTGGATATTGTTGATCGGTTGCAGCTCAAGATCACCGAGGATGCTGTCCCAGGCCTTGATGTAGTCCTGCTCGTACAGTGCCAGCACCTGCTGTGCCAGATGTGCCTTCTGCAGTGAATCGATCTTGCTGGCGCCAAAGACCCAGTCGTCGTTGGCAAACTGCGTCACGGCCTGATCGATGCCCTTGTCGACCTCGTTCTTGAATGCAGGCTGGGTGAACATGGCCGGCAGCGGATCGGACAGCGCCGCACCACTCTTGCGCCGATACACATTGCCGAGCAGGCCCAGTTCCTTGTCCAACCGCAGGGGCGGAAACGCGCCGTTGTCTGCGGTCAGCTTGATATTGCCGTAGATCAGGGTCGGCAAGTCCGCCGTGCGCAGCGTATTGCGCGCCTGCTCCACCAGCGTGTTGTCCAGGCTCAACGGGCGCAGCCGGCCTTCATGCGATACCAGTGCATCGAAGTGCTTGGTCAATGCTTTCTGCAGCACCGGATCATCCGGGAACAACCGGCGCCATTCGATGCTGGACAGGGCCACGATCTCGTCGTGATCCAGATGCTGCGGCTCGCCCAGCATCAAATAGCCCTTCAGGTAGTAGTACAGCATCTGCGGGTCGCTGGCGTTTGCCGCCAGGCCGGCGCGGAACTGCGAAGCCACACCTGGCAACAGGATGCCGTTGAGCTCACGGTAGTACGCGTCGCGCACTTCGTCACCCACCGCATTGCCCTGGTACAGGCCGAAGCGCATCGACAGCGGCACATTGCCCTTGTGCTGATCAGCCACATCCACTGCAGCGGAAAGTGCCTCCAGCCGTTGCAGCACCAGCGCGAAATATGCCTGCTGGGTGGGCGCCAGCGACATGTCGCTCTGCGCCGGATATTTCTGCAGCGCCGCCTGTACCTCGGTCAGGTAACTGCCATTGCGGCGGAAGCTGCTGGCCAGCCCGAAGATCAGCAGCGCGCAGACCAACAGCACGCCAATATAGGATGCCGCCTGGATCAGGATCTTCTGATGCTCCAGCTTCGGGTTGGTGCCGGCAAAACCCGACTCCTTGAACAGCACGTCCTTGAGCAGGCGTTCGACGAAGAACGTGCGGCTCTGTGCGCCAGGCACGTGCAGGCGCGAAGCGTCCAGGCCGAAGGTGCGCGCGACCGCGCCCATCATGCGATCGATCGGCGTGCCTTCCTGCGTGCCGGAGGTGAAGTAGGTGCCGCGCAACAGCAGCGGCGCATCGTACTGGTGGCCTGTGAATACGCCCTCGACGAACTGCCGGGTGATGTCGCGCAGCGCGCCAAGCTGCTGCGGGAACGACAGGATCGCCGCGCGCCGGGTGGGATCGCGCTCGCCATGCAGGCGATCGAGGATGCGCGTATTGAGGCGATCCAGCAGCAGGTTGAACTCGTCGAGGAACTGCTTCGCGGCGGTGCCGTCCATGGTCTTGTCGACCGGATAGGAAACGCCCCAGACCTGGCTGCGCAACTCGGGGTTGAGATCGTCGAAGAACTCGGTGAAGCCGGCGACCAGGTCGCACTTGGTGAACACCAGATAGGCAGGCACACCGATGCGCAGATACTTGGCCAACTCATCCAGCCGCTGCCGGATCGCCATGATGTGCTGCTGGCGGCCTGCGGTGTCGAGCGTGAGCAGGTCGGACAGGCTCATCGCGACGATCACGCCGTTGATCGGCCGGCGCTTGCGGTATTTGCGCAGCAGGTTGAGGAATTCCTCCCAGGCAGAGGCATCGGCACCGCGGTCGGAATCCTGCGTGGTGTAACGGCCGGCGGTATCGAGGAAGACCGCCTCGTCAGTGAACCACCAGTCGCAGTTGCGGGTGCCGCCGACGCCGCGGATCGCTTCCTTGCCGAACTTGTTCGACAACGGAAAATTGAGGCCGGAATTCTGCAGCAACGTGCTCTTGCCCGAACCTGGCGGCCCAATCACCACGTACCACGGCAAGGCGTAGAGATTGGTGCCGCCGCTGCGGTTCTTGCGCAGCGTTTCGACCGCCTCCTGGAAGCGGCCCTGCAGCTGGGCGCGTTCGTTGGCGGAACGCTCGTCGCGCTCACCCCCGGCAGCCGGTGCGCCCTGTTCGCTGAGCTCGCTGGCCATCTGCTTGGTCTTGCCGCGCACGCGCATCTGCTGGATCTGCAGCCAAACGGCCCAGATCACCACGATCACGATGATCAGCAGGAGGCGTGCGACCGGACTGGCCAGCGGCTGGGAATCGCCGAAGCCGAGATAGGGGCCACCGAACCAGATCAGCAGCGACAGCAGCAGCAAGCCGATGAGGGTGATGAACAGTCGGGATTTGAACAGCGCAAGAAGCTTGCCCACGGTGTTCAGTCCTCCGGGCTGTAAAGGATTTCGACGCGGCGATTGCGCGCGCGGTTTTCCGGCAGGTCCGGCGGTATCGCGATCGGTTGCGACGAACCGGCGCCGCTCGATTCCAGCCTTCCGGCGTTGTCGATCCCCTGGCTCAGGATCTGCATCACCGATCGTGCACGCTCCGCCGACAGCGCGTAGTTGTCCTTGAACTTCAGCGAGTGCACCGGCTGGTCGTCGGTGTGGCCGACCACGACCACGCGCCCGGGCACCTGGTTCAGCGCGGCGGTGATCTGGTGCAGCAAGGGAATCTGCGCGGCGCTGACATCGGTGCCGCCCGAGGCAAACATCACCGCGGCGTTCAGGCGCACCTTGGCCGAGCCGTCCGGCTTCTCGTCGACGCTCAGCTGGCCCGCCTGTTCCTCCGGCGCCAGCAGCTGCTTCAGGCTCTTGCGATCGGGCTTCGGCTGGGTTTGCCGCAACTTCGCCTCATCCGGCGGCACCGCACCCTGCAGGCCGATCTGCGCAACCTGCGCACTGACTGGCGACGACAGTTCGTTGAGCCGCGTATAGAAGTACAGGAAGCCACCCAGCAGCAGACATGCACCGGCGGCCACGATCACCCACAGCGGCACGTAGCGCACCAGCGGATTGCGGCGATCCTCCAGCCCCTTCCAATGCGGTGCCAGTTCCTCCGCCGCCGGAGCACGCTGGCCCTTGATGCGCCGATACAGGTCTTCCTGGATGTCGGTCAGCTTTGCGCGGCCATTGGCCTCGATCTGGTAGCGCCCACCGAAACCCAGGGTGAGGCAGATGTACATCATCTCGATCAAATCGAGATGCCGCGAAAAATCCGCGCACAACCGATCGAGGATGATGAAGAATTTCTCGCCGCCGTAGGACTCGCCGTGAAAGACCACCAGCAGCGTCTTGGCAGCCCAGCCGCTCTGCTGTCCCCAGGGCGTGTTCATCACCGATTCGTCGATCATCGTGCACAGCACGTAGCGCGCCGCGGTGATCGTCTGCGAGGCGATGCCGGCAGCCTGCGCATTGCTTTCGAACTGCCGAACCTGGGCAATCACCTGCTCGCGCAGATGCGCCGCGTCCGGCTGCGACACGCTGTTGCGCAACTGTACCGCCAGCAACAGCAACGGGCTGGCAGCCTGCACCAGCGCGTTCAACCCACCGCCTAGAAACTCGCTGATCGCAGCAGGCGGAACTCCCAGGTTCGGCGCACGGGCCGCCTGGCCACGGGTCGCTGCAGCCGCCGGCGCTGCAACCGGCGGCGCCGGGGCAGCCGGCGGGGGTGCGGCAGGGGTCGCCGGTCCGCGCGGACGGACGACGGTAGCGTCGCGCAGCGGATCGTCATCATGCGGGCCATTGGTATTCATGCGCTCAACCTCTGATCGCCCAGAGCTGCAGGTCGAGACCGGCGAACTCGCCACCAAAATGGAAGGCGATGCCGCCGGATGTCTTCAACATCCGCCACATCGAGGAATTCTTGTCGAACTCGAAATACAGGTAGCCGGAGTTGTACGGAATCTGCCGTGGCGCCACCGGCATCGGTGTCACCGGAATGCCGGGAAGCTGCAGGTTCACCAGGTCGCGGATCTTCTCGACCGGGCCGATCTTCGACTGCGCAGGCAACTGCCGCCGCAGATCCTCCGACTTCAGGTCGGCCTTGGCCGCCAGCACGAACGCGGCGGTGTCGATCAGGCTGAGATCCGGCACCACAGCCACCCACACCCCGAACTTGCGCTGCTGCATTGGAATCGGGATCGCCGTCTGCTCCAGCACGGCACTGAGGCTGCTGCGCAACGCAACGATCAACGGCTCGAAACT
The DNA here is from genome assembly GCF_002001125.1 of Rhodanobacter sp. B04. GTDB lineage: Bacteria > Pseudomonadota > Gammaproteobacteria > Xanthomonadales > Rhodanobacteraceae > Rhodanobacter. The sequence goes on from NZ_MUNV01000009.1 coordinate 20,318, forward strand.
CTCATACAGGGCTTCGTGCCGGTACGGCGGAAACGCCGACGGCCGCTTGCCGGGCATGGTGAACGTGGCCAGTTCGCCGGCCATGCCCGCCAGCACCCGGTAGAAATCCTCCGGATGCAATACCGGCGCCGCGGCCAGATGGGCTATCAACGGCTGGTAGCGGTTCACCACCTGCAGCAACAGGAAATCGGCAATCTCGGCAGCACCACCGCGATCCGTCACAGCCACACGACTGGCCAACGCCTCGCCGCGCTGGTGCAGCAGGCCGAGAAGCTCGGTGAGGAACGTGGTCAACTTGGGGGCGGCCTGGCAACTGAGCGCCGTCGGCATGAAGGCTTCTTCGAGGATCACGCGCCGATCGGAGCGGCACTCCACGATCCGCGCCAGCGGGATCTGTGCCAGACCCTCCAGCGGCTGCGACTGCGGCAGCAGCCGGCTGTTCAGGCCACCCACTTCCAGCGTCGTCAGGCCATCGACACTGCCGGACGCATCGCGCACATCGGTTTCCCGCACGCGGAAGCGAAACAGTTTGTCGGCCGGAGCTTCGGGCCGTCCACTGTCGGGCTGCGCCGGTGAGCGCAACGGCAAGGTCAGAAAAACGGTCTGATCGCGCCAGTTGCCGTCGACCTCGAGCGCCAACGGCAATGGATCGTCGTTCGGCATCGAGAAAGGCGTGCCGTCGGGAAATACGCCCCGTGCCCGCTTGATGCCGAGCTTGCCGATCGCCAGCAGGTCGGTCTCAAGCTCCAGCTCCGAGAAACCCCAGGTGTAGGGGCGCAGACTGCCCGAGCGCAGCTCCACGAAGCGCTCGAGATAGCGCTCCTGCTGCTGCAGATGCTGGGGCCGGAGGAACAGTCCCTCGCTCCAGACGACTTTGTTGTTATCCGCCATGCGTCGCGTCTGCCCGTGTCAGAATTTCGCCCGGCGATGCTGCCGGCCATTCAGGCGTTGTCGGCACGCTGCCGGCAACGCCCTCCCCTGGATCTTTGCTGCTGCGACCCGTAGCGCCCCCTGCGCCTCAGTGACGTGCTGACTTCTGCATTCTCCGCGCCGACTTCAGGCGTGACAACTGTTCCTCATAGGCACGCGCGAATTCGTCGCCGAACAGCCTGCGGAAGCATTCGTCGGGGTCCTTTGACAACCCGTCGAAGCCCTCGCGGTACTTCTCCCAGTATTTGCCCTTGCCGGCGAACGCGGAACGCTTTGAACCGCCATCCGCCTCCTGCTCGAACCGGTCGGGGTTGAAGTGCGCCAGCAGCGACTCGAACGCTGCGCGTACCCCGGCCAGCATGGCCATCTGATGGCAGCGGATGTCGTCGAACGCATCCTCGAATGCCATGGTTCCGGACATGAAGGCCGAATTCGATGGCCCCATGATCTTCTGCAGCGCCTCTTCCGGGTTCGGTGCGAACTTCAGCGGGTTGTTTTCCGAGCGCTGGATGATCGTCACCGGCAGCCGGAACGTGTTCTTGATCTCGGCGCGGGCGCGCAGGACGTCCATGACACCGTCGACCACGACACGAAAAATCTGGTCGACATTCGCCGGCAACGCAGCAGCGGAGGCCGTCGCTTCCGCGATCGGAGCCACGGCAACGGCCGGCTGATATACCGGCCCGGCGGCAGGTGGCGAAGGCATGGGCGCAGGCGGTGGACTGGGGGCTGGCGATGCCGGGGACGATCCAAAATCGCCCATGGTGAGGTCCCAGTCGTCCGGCAACGCCTGAGCCTGTCGCTGCTCCGTCGTTATCGGCGGCCGGAAATAATCCTCGGTGCTGACCGAGTGGTTCCATCCAGAACTGGCATTGCCTGTCGTGGCAGAGGACAACAGCCCCGACGACGCGGTGTCGGCCGGGCCGAACAGGTTCAGCGGATCCAGTTCATTGCCGGAGGTCGAGCTGACTGCCCCCGGAATCAGTTCGGCATCCATCGGAATGACCGATGCCGTCGGCGGGTAGCTTGCACGCGGCGCCGGATCGAGCAGGCCGAAATCGAGTGGGTCCATCATCGCCGGTGCCCGTGCCGGCTCGACTGCAGGCACAGGCGCCGCGTCCAACAGATCCGGCATTGCCGATGCAGCACTGGCATCCTGCAGATGGATTTCCACTTCGAAGGTATCGATAAGCAGGCGGTCACCTTCCTTCAATGCGGAGGGCTCACCTTTGATAAGCGGCACGTCGTTCAACAGCATGCCGTTGGTGCTGCGATCCTCGACAAAGTACATGCCGTTCAGATAGCGGATCATCGCGTGAACTCGGGATACACCCGAGGCACCAAGCACCCAGTCGCAATCTTCCGAGCGGCCGATACTGCCGCCCCTGGCCTCGAACGTCTTGCGGCTGCGACTGCCGAATTGGACAGCCTGATGGCCGGCAACTGCGAGGATCAGGGTCTGCGACATCGGTACGCTCTATTTCCCTGGAGCTGTCACTGCAACCAAGACAGCGGTGGATGAACCGCCTCGTGTCTGTATGACCCACCTGACCCGGATCACCTGCGACCAAACCACGATGGCCACTCGTTCACGGACAAAAGGCGTTACCCGGGAGTTGGCACGAGCGCAGATGACTCTCTCATCAGCGTCAGATCGTCCCGCCCCCCTTGCATCTAACAAATCGGTAATCCCTACCCTCATCAACCAACGCAGCACGCCGCCACTAGTGGATGCTCCACAGCTCTCGACCAACCAACCTCAGGTCGAACCCCACCATGGGCAACCCAGGCGCGATGCATCTGCCGCTCGCCATCGTATCGCCCCTCCGCACAACGGGCAAGCCGCCGAAAACACGACACGACACGTGCGCGAGTCGTTCGCAGCAAGTCCGCCATGGCTGACAGCGAAGCCCCTCAGCGATGCAATCGAACGACTACACTCAAGCCCACTGCACGAGTGGCACGACCATCTCGACGGTGCTCCCATTCGGCAGGGCAGTCGCCGCGAAAGCATGTTCTGGGAGCAGCAGATTCATGCTCCGCCTGAGCCACCACCTGCGCCATTCAGCAAAGTCATGGCCGGTTCGATGAACCCTGCCCGGCGGATCTCGAATTTATCGATGACCAGCGCCGCCAGCATGTTGATTCCGGCCACCACGGCGTAGGCCGTCAGATGATCCGGCGGTGGCACTGGCGTTGCCTGTGAAGCCGGTGCCAGACTTCCACTGGACCACCCAGCCGCAGCGGCCAGCCACGCCCCGGTCGATTTGTAGCCGCCCGCACTGGCGAACTCGAAGGCAGCGCGCCGGTTGCTTTCATTCGGTTCGCGCACCCACTTTTCAGCCAGAGATGCCCCCGCCTTGTCCTCGGGACTCAGCACCTGATCGCGCGCGCATTGGCACAACCAAGCCACGGCGTAACGTTTTGGCAACAGCCGCGCAAGCAATTTCAGCGCATCCTGTACTTTGCCGGCACCAACCAAGGCCTGTACTGCCGCTTGCGGAGTCATATCGGGACTTAGCAGCGCACCCGCCGGCTCGGATAGTTCCATCTGAATGCATGCTTGCATGACTGCTGACATGTGCGTGTCCTCCGCTCACCCGATCATGATGATGCCGCCGGACATCTGTGCCATGGCATCGCCCTTCAGCGTCAACATGGTTCCCTTGACTGTCGTCATGGCGGTGCCTGCCACCTCCAATATCGCGTCGCAGTGCATCTTCAGGCTGGCCCCTGCGCCGACGTCCATCGTCGCGCCAGCCTTGATGCCGACCTGGGTCTGACCTTCAATCTTTACGCCCATCTGGCCGGTGATCGTGATGTTGACACCCTTGATCTCAATGGAACCATCGCTTTTCATGACAATGCTGGAGGCACCTGTGACCAGTTCGATCTCGCTACCGGCATTGAGACTGAATTTCTGACCTATCGTGGTCGTGCCATTCTGGGTGACATCGAGCTTGTCGTCGTTGCCCACGCTGATCTTGCGGTCGTTAGAAACACTCTCGGTCTGGTCGTGCTTGATGGAGACCGTCTGGTCATTCTTGATGGTGATTGATTCATCATGGTCGATCGTGACCGTATGGTCGTTCTCCACCTCTTCATGCATGTCCTTCTGCGCATGCATGAAGAAATCTTCGCTGCCTTTCTTGTCCTCGAAGCGGATCTCGTTGAAATCGTCCGCCCCGCCCAGCAGGCTCCGGCTCTTGATGCCGCTTTGCGTCTTGTTGTCGGGCAGCGTGTACGGCGGCATGTTGCTCGCGTTGTAGACGCTGCCGATCACCAGCGGCCGGTCCGGGTCGCCCTCCAGGAAACTGACCACGACCTCCTGGCCGACGCGTGGAATATTCACTGCGCCCCAGTTCTGGCCAGCCCAGGACGACGCCACCCTGACCGGGCAGGAAATGTGCGCGTTCTTCTTGTCCGCCTGGTTCCAGAAAAAAGTGACCTGAATGCGTCCGTACTTGTCGACGCTGATGTCCTCGGACGTGTCGCTACCGGCCACCACGGCCGTCTGCAAGCCAACGATCATCGGTTTGGCTGCGGTGTGCATGGTGCGGAACGGTTGCCGACTCTGGATTGCCGAGAAATGGCAATAGAAAAGATCGCCGCCGGTCTGCTGCCCGGAGATGTACGTGTCGTCCTCGATATGGATGGTCGAGCCGGTGACGAGGTATTCCAGATTCAGCTCACTGCGCGGAAATTCGCTCAGGGTGAACAGGCCGCCGGTCAACAATCCACATGCCGTGGTCGAACCGCTGCACTGGGATTGCGGCACGTTCAGGGCTTCAAGCCGAACCTGTGCGTAATGTTGTCCATCGGCGGCGGTTAGGTGATCGCCCGGATAATCAAACGACTCCAGCCCATTCACGCCGTGGTTGTCGTCGGCATTGCTGATCTGGTCGGTTCCCAGCAAGGACGTCTTCGGTTTCAGCGGATCGTAGTCAGTCAGCGAATACTTGATCGTCTGCACGGTTCGCACGGTGGAAAAGTCGTGGATCGCCACCTCCTGCTTTCCGCGGCTGTTGGCGCCCTGCGGCCGATAGGGCAGTTTGTCGAATCCGCTGGTTGCGCTGTGGGCACCCAGCGAATCCGCCAGAACCATGGTGTGGGTATCGCCGGTGTGCTGGAAAAAGTAATAGATGCCTTCCTGCTCCATCAGCCGGCTGATGAAGTTGAAGTAGTCCTCGCGATACTGCACGCAGTAGTCCCGCGGCTCGTAACTGCCGCTGAGGCTCAGCTTGACGTCGGTATAACCCACCTCGGACAGGACAGTCTTGATGATGTCGGGAACCGAGGTGCTGAGGTAGATGCGGCAGTCCACCTTGTGCTGCAAAAGCCATGGCTTGGGCACCAGGGTCACGGCGTATTCGGCGTACCGCTCGTTCTTGAAGCTCTCGAAGCCGGTCTGGGAAATTTCCGAAACGATGCCGTTGAAATAGCGCTTGTAGCCATCCGTATCCAACGTGACGGTCATCGAGCTGCCAAGCAGGTCACGCAGCGCGACCGCGCCTTCCTTGCTCAGCATTTTCAACTGGTAGGAAAAAAGCCTTCCAAGCTGCTCGCTGCCCGATAGACTCGCGGGCAGCAGCTTGTCACCGAGGTTTGACTTCAGTGTCATCCGATGCGTCATATCCATTCTCCCCAGCGAGCCCGCGATGACGGACTGGCAAGCTCGATTGTTTACCATATTTCCGCTAGGTGCGGGTAGCTTCCGCTGTGTCAGGCATCCCTGAATTTACCGCTTTCCCGGATGGCAAGTCCTTTGCTTCCAAGTGCAGCCAACATGGCCGCCATGCCTGACCGCGATTAGACTCCCATCGCCGGTGTGCGGTTGTCCTGAACCTGACAATGGAGCGATGCCATGGCCAACTTCCGATCCGCACACCCCGGACATACACGCAAGGTCCTCCAGCACCCGCTGCCGGGGCAACAGCCGGGCCCAGGCAAGGCTCGTCACAAGCCGGCCCATCCTGTTGCCGCCCCCGTCGCCACCAACAGTGCCGCCGATGTCGCTGCGATGGCCATCTATGTCTGGCAGGGGAAATTCGACCGGATCAAGCTGCGTGAAGGCTTCATCAAAGAGTTCGGCAAAGACCCTCATTTCGATACGTCGGCCATCCCGCACATGGAGCTGCTGCTCGGCTTCATCGAGAGCGACATCCGCATTACCGATATTCGCTGGATGGCATACATGCTGGCCACTGCCTATTGGGAAACCACCTCCCTCAAGAAAGAAACCGTGCCCACCCTCGACAAGCACGGCAAGCAGCGCATGGACAAGAAAGGCAATCCGCTGGTGCATTCCCGGCAACGCTGGCTCATGACGATGTCGCCGGTTGAGGAAGTTGGCAAGGGTGCCAACCGGCAGTATTTCCTGCCGGTCAAGGTCAAGTCCCTGCCCACCGGAGAAGCCCGTGTCACCGAACAGGACGGCGACCAGTTCACGGTCACCGCAAAAGGCAGGGAAAGCGCGATCACCAAGGGTGCCAAGCTGGGCGTCCCCGCCACGCAGAAGGCGGTGAAATCCTATTCCGACGACGATGGCACCGAACTGAAGTATTACGGTCGCGGCTACGTACAACTGACCTGGTGGTCGAACTACGCCAAGGCTGGAGCCAACCTGAACATGGGGCTGCAGCTGTTGCTGGATCCGGACATGGTGCTGCAGCCGGAAATCGCCTACAAACTGATGGCCCAAGGCATGCTTACCGGGGAAGGTTTCGCCAATGGCCGAAAGCTCGAAAAATACTTTCACGGCGCAACCACCGATTACATCAAGGCACGCGCCATGGTCAACGGCACTGACCATGCGATACAGATCGCCACGGTCGCCAAAGATTTCGAAACCATCCTGATCGCTGCAAAATCCTGAGCCGGAAACCACGATGCCTCACACGATGCCATTTCACTTGCCACCGTTCTTGCGCAGGATCCTGCTTTCCATTGGATGTGTCGCGGGATGCACCGCCGCCACATCGCCATCGCAGCTGCAAGGCAGCTGGGAAGTAGTCCAGGTGGCTGTCGACCAGCGGGATCAACCGCACTGGTTGTACTTCCCGGCGGATCCGCGACTGCTCGGTCGCGAGCTGCACATCGCTGAGGCCGTAATCAGCCTGAACGACGATTCGCGCGACTGCTCAAAGCCGGCCCTGTCCACGCTTCCGAAAACCGAACTGCAGAAATACATCGGGCGGAAATTCCCGCGTGCTCCGCAGTACGGGACACCGATCCATCCAACCCTGGCCGATTTCGGCCTGACTCTCCCTGATTCATCGGTACAACCCCTGCAGATCAGTTGTGACCCCGATACCTCGGCATGGAACGGCGCCTGGCTCATTCCCATCGCGCCGGATCGTCTGTTGACCAATTACGACAACAACGGTTACGTGCTGGTGTTGCGTCGCCGCCAGGGCACCGATCCAATCAAACCCTCGTTCGCCTGCGGCAACGCCCAAAGCACGGCCGAACATGCCATCTGCACATCGGCTGCCCTGGCCGGATATGACCGCAGCGTTACTGCAGCCTATCGTCGCGCCCTGTCGGTGTCGGGCGACGATGCCGCCTCGGTCAGGCAGGAACAGCTCGACTGGCTCAAGACCCGGAATGCCTGCGGTGCTGACGCTGCATGCCTGGAGAAAAACATGCGTGACCGGGTCGATCAGCTTATGCAGCAATAGGCACGAGGCCGGTCGTCAAACACGGGATTGCCCTATTCGCTGGTGATCTTTCCCTTGCGCGCCAGCACCACCCAGCCAGCCACCTGCACCCCCATTTCCTTGCGCAGCGATTCAGGAGAAATTTTCACGTCCGTGAATCCATTCGTGTCCAGCACATGCTGCACGTAATGCAGCGTATGCTGGTAACGGCCGCTGTGACTCAGCTCTGCGCGATCCTCTTCACTGTTCAGCGCCTCCAGCGTGAACCCCAACCAGCCACCCGGCCGCAAAGCAGCATAAGTCGCGCATAGAACCGCTTGCAGGTCGCCGAAATAGACCAGGGTGTCGGCCGACAGCACCAGGTCCCAGGTGTCAGGACTGGCCTGCAGGTAGGCGGTCAGTTCGGCTACGGTCAATTCGTCGTAACCACCGCGTACGCGTGCTTTTTCGATCATCCCGCCGGACAGGTCCACGCCGCTCAACCGGCGCGCGTAAGGCCTGATCAGGGGGCCGCACAAGCCGGTACCGCAACCCGCATCAAGCACATCGAGTCCCGCACATGGGGGATCGAGTATCTGAGCCAATACTTCAACCAGGATCTGTGGTGCACGATAAGCGAGCTTGTTCAACAACTGCTCGTCGAAACTGCTGGCAAAACTGTCGAAAACCTTGCGCACGTAGGCATCGTCCGCCCGCGGCGGAGCCACCTCCCCACCGCAGGATGCCAGCATGTGCCGCGCCACGGGGTTATCCGGCTCGCGCCTGATCCAGTCGCGGTATACCTCGATGGCCTCATCGCGCCGGCCAAGCATGTAAAGCGCGATGCCCAGCAACTCGAGCGTCCGCATGTCCCTGTTGTCCTGCTTGAAGGAAGCCCTGAAGCAGACAACCGCATGTTCGACGTCCTCGAACGTGCGCGCATGCGTGCTCAGGTACAGCCCCATCAGATAGTTTGCCCGCGCAAGCTGCGGCGTTCCTGCATGCGCAAGCAAGGTCTCGTAGACTTCGAAGGCTTCTTCCGTCCGCTCCTGCGCTTCCAGCACGAGTGCGAGGTTGCTCAATGCATCGTGATGGTACGACGCACAGCTCAACGCCTTCCGGTAGCAAGCCTCCGCTTCAACGAGGTTCCCGCTTTCCTTGTGGATATTGCCGAGATTGTTGTGCGCGTCGGCATGCAGCGGGATCGCGCGCAGCGCCATGCGGATCAGTCCGACCCCTTCTTCACTGCGCCCGCGCTGGTGGCATAGCACACCGAAAAAATGCAGCGCATCCGGCTGCCCCGGATGCAGCTCCAGGGCCTTGCGGTAGAGCGGCTCCGCCAGGTCAAGATGACCCAGTTGATGGGCGTGAATTGCCTCCTGCAGAGCGATGCTGACGCCCCGCTCACCACGATGCCTGCGTCCGGCTTTGCTGGACGAAGCCCGGCTCATGCCAAGGTGCCAGGCATGTCGCACTCAGCCCAACGGCTGCACGCTTTCATCTGATCCCTTTCCATGAACCAGCTCCCACCTGATTGACCAAGTACCGCAACGGCGATCCAATGCCTGCCTTCAGTTGATGATCACGGTAGGGCACCCCAGCACGATCGTGCCACCATGTGCCGTGATGTCTCCCATGCGCGCCGCAGGCATCCCGCCGATCAGCACCTTGAACGAGCCCAGCGCGATGACATCCGGCGGCCCCACGCAGGTAGCCATGTCACCGACACGCGCTGCCGGCAAGCCGCCGATCAGCACCGTGACCGCACCGGGCGGAAGAATGGGACCGCCGACGTGCGGAACGATGCCCGTTACCATGGGACAGACATGCATGTCGGTAATTCTGGCTGCTGGAGGCATGATCGACGTCCTCGTCATCAATTCGGCTATGGCACGCTACTTCAAAAATTCGACCGCATGCAACGCTACCGTGGAAATGAACCGGGAAAGCGGCACCAGCATAGACATGGAATCAACCAATCGGATCAGGGTGCGGCTGCGGGCCACGCGGCGCAGGGATCATGAGTTGCAGCAACGACGTCGCCGCCACGGCGTTCAATTGCTCCACGATGTCGCATTTCTGCTGGTCAACGAAATCCATCATGACGATGTTCGGCATGAATGACTTCAACCGGCCACCGAGTGCGCCACCATGAGTCTGGGCCAGCAGCATGGCACTGTCTTTCTCGTTGCCGAAACGCTGTGTGATCGATGCTTCCAGACCCGACTTCCAGGTCTGTTGCAGGGCGGCGACATTGGTCTGGTTCCACATGGTGTTGTTGCGCTGACGTATGTCCCCGAACAACCCAGTCGTTGTCCAGTACATCATGCCCAGCACATCCATATGCGTGGCCGCACCGTTGACCAGAGTTCTTCCCTGCTTGGCAGTATTCTTGCTGACCTTGTCAGTACTCGAAAATTTGCCGAAGTACTGAATGCCCCAGAAATTGGGATCGTAGGTCTTGCTTGTGCCGGAGTCGCTGTCATACAGCGCCTTGATGAACAGTATTCCGTGGGGGCGACCGCCTTGTGCCGTGATGACGGGAATCAGTTTCGGCCTGGCTGATTCGTCAAATACGGTAATCACTCTTCCCGATAACTGCCGAACGGTCTTGTTGTTGAGATTTCCGGCATCCGTGTAATGCGCGGGCCCAAGCCTCGTTATGCACGCGTTTGCAATGCTTGCCCAGTTGGCACACTTCGAAAACTTCAGGATCAGGAACTCGGTCGGATTTGTCGTGACAAAGGTCCGGGCATCATCAAGCATGTCGTCCAGACCACCACCCCAGCCACCTGCATGACCAACGTTCTGATACGACGTAACCCCTGGGGTGTTCTTGACCTTGTGATCGACCACCAGACTCTGGTCAAGGTGAAAGGCCTTGTTTGTATACGTTGTCTGGCCACCCACCGTCGACCTGTACGTCGCTATCCTGAGGTCGAAGAAGCGGCATCCCGCATTGGCTTGGCCTGCGATGTCCAGCGCCTGCGTCTGCACATTGGATTTATTGGCGGTGTACACGCCCGCATCGTGGCTGCCAGGTATGACGACTTCGTTCAACCTGAGGTTCTGATAATTCGATAGATAGTCATTGCCGGCCATGATCGTAACCCTGTCAATCGGAGACGGATCTCCACCCAAAGATCATTTTGAAAACAGGCTTGCCAGCGAAGCGACGGTGTTGCGGCTGACCGCAGGTTTCACGGCGTCGGCGGAAGGCAGCGTGGGCGCACTGGAAAAACTGGCGGCCAGCTGCGAGGCGCCCTGCGTCGCACCGGTTGTGATGACGGGCTTCGGCCCGGTCACCGCAGGAGGGCCGCTGACGACCTGGGTCTTCAGCGTGGCCACCGGCGTCTTTTCGGCCACGACGATTTGTACGACCGTGTTGATCTCCGCCCCAACGGCGGCCTCGACGGCCGCCTGAACCGCATAGGCATCGACCTCTTCAGGCAGGCTGGTATAGGCAAGGTTGCCGGCTGATCCCGGTGTAAACAGGTCGCCCATTCCATATACGGTGTTCCGGTGACCCGCCTGGGTTCCCCATACCGAGTTGAACCACGCGGCGATCGTGGTTTTCTCGGCACCGGTTTTGAGTCGATAGCTGCTCGTATTCTCGGCATCGGTGACCACGTTTGCGGGCATGTTGCCCATGGCGGCGGCGATCTGCTGGCTCTTCGTGCCAGTACCACTCAACGGCGTGGTCAGCACAAGATCTCCTTCGTGGATACCCTGCGCGCAACAGAACCATTGCTCGCCGTGGCGCGCCTCGTGGTAGAGGATGCCGCACAACCACTGGAATAGATAAGCCGGCAACGCATGCTGGTTCGTATAGGTGCGATTGATTTCCAGGCGCCAGTGTTCGGAGGTCAACTGGCCGCCGCTGCCATTGGCGAAGTCCCTGAACGAGTACGAATATGACGTGATCGGCGTGTTGCGGACAGCGGCGCGCAGCAGATTCACGATCGCATTCTGGTTGGCGATCGGCGTGTTCTTCTGCCAGTTCTCGTAGATCGGGCGCGCACCTTTGGCGAAATCGGCAATGATTTCAGCGTCGCTTAGTGTTCCCATGATGGATTCCCCCTTGCAATGAATCGAGTTTGCGGATGAGTCCGAATGAAAATTCCGGGGCGATTCCACCAATGGGCGCAGGTGGTTTCCGAGCCGGTAGGCTCTTCATGTCCAGGCTATTTCCTCATTTACTCAACGCAATCTGTCCATATGTTGATTGGCCCATGCGACAAAAGTGCCTTGAGCAACCGTCCTGTCCAATCTTCGATAATATTGCTTGTCGATACGTTTCGTTGAGCAACAACATGACTGTTCTGTTTTGAACCAGTAGCAGTCGTTATACACACCAAGCACTTCCGATGGCGTCGATGCGAGCTTCAGTTTGGCCGCACCATTCTTGCTGCTCACCGTGATATTGGTTCGCCCACCGTAGTGGTGAACGGCAGCCTCTACCCTGGCGGTGTGGAGTATGGCGCCGCTTGCATAGCCCACTCCATCGGCATCGGCCCTGAACACAATGATGTCACCGACTGTGGGCTTCTTGTTGATACGAACCCACTCGTCGCTCAAAACAGTTTCCATATCCTCGTTGCTGAAAATGGAAAAGCCATGAAGCCAATGGCTGAATGTAGCGTGCCCGTGGCACCAGTATCTGTATTTTTGTGGGATACCATCATTCGGCCTCCAGACATTAACCGGATGCCCCGCATCTGTCAGAGCCGTGCCCTTGGTGCCCAATGCCAGAGGAATGTTGTCACCCCATGGCCTGTAATCATTATTTGTTGCCGTGAATGTATTTTGCATGACTGATTCCATTCAAATTTCGAATGCACAAAAACATTCAATGTGCACCCGGATTCTAATGACAAAGAAAATAAACGATTAAGTCATCCAATCCCCACACCTTCACTTTCAAGCAAATTCGTACGAAAACTCTCCATCCTTCACACCGACCCGTACCTGGGCAATCGCATCACCTTCCATCATCTTGGTAAGGAACGCACGTGAGATGTCCGGCAACATGGTGTTGGTCAGGATCGCGTCGATCATGCGCCCGCCCGACTCGGTCTCGGTGCAGCGTTCGACCACCAGCCTCACCACGTCCTCGTCGTACTCGAACGGGATCTTGTAGCGGGCCTCGACACGCTTCTTGATGCGGTTGATCTGCAGCTTGACGATCTTGCCCAGCATCTCCGGGCTGAGCGGGTAGTACGGGATCGTCACCAGACGCCCCAGCAGCGCTGGCGGAAAGATCTTCAGCAACGGCTCGCGCAAGGCCTTGGCCATGCCCTCGTGATCGGGCATCAATTCGGGGTCCTTGCACAGGCTGGCGATCATCTCGGTGCCTGCATTGGTAGTCAGCAGAATCAGGCAGTTCTTGAAGTCGATCGAGCGACCCTCACCGTCTTCCATCACGCCCTTGTCGAATACCTGGAAGAAGATTTCATGCACGTCCGGATGGGCCTTCTCCACCTCGTCCAGCAGCACCACCGAATACGGCTTGCGACGCACCGCCTCGGTCAGCACGCCGCCTTCGCCATAGCCGATGTAGCCAGGAGGCGCCCCCTTCAGGGTAGACACGGTGTGCGCTTCCTGGAACTCGCTCATGTTGATCGTGATGATGTTCTGCTCGCCACCGTACAGCGCTTCGGCCAACGCCAGGGCGGTTTCGGTCTTGCCGACGCCGGAAGTGCCGGCAAGCATGAACACGCCAATTGGCTTGTTGGGATCGACCAGTCCGGCGCGCGAGGTCTGGATGCGCTTGGCGATCATCTCCATCGCGTGATCCTGGCCGATGACTCGGGCGCCCATCAGCTTGGCCAGGTTCATCACGGTCTCGACTTCGCTCTTGACCATGCGACCGACCGGAATGCCGGTCCAGTCCGAGACCACCGAGCCGACCGCCTGGTAATCCACCGAAGCCAGGATCAACGGATGCTCACCCTGCAGCTCGGCAAGCTGGTTTTGCAGTCCTTTCAGTTCCTCCAGCGCTGCCGTGCGCTCGGCGCCGTCGAGTGCTGCCACGCCTTCAGCCGCAGCCTCCTTGTTGGCAGACTCCTCCAGCTTGCTGCCAGTGCCTTCCACCGGCGCCGCCGTGCCGCGCAAGCGGGCGCGTATATCAAGGATCTTCTCGACCAGCTCCTTCTCGGTGATCCAGTTCGCCTCCAGGGTTTCCAGCCGCGCCTTCTGCGCCGCCAGTTTCTCGGTGGCCGCTTCCTCGCGTACCTTTACGTCGACACCGACATTCTTCTCGCGGCCGATGATGGCCAGCTCGGTTTCCAGCGCCTCGATGCGCTTGCGGGTGTCGTCCACTTCGGCAGGCACCGCATGCTGGCTGATCGCCACGCGTGCACACGAGGTGTCGAGCAGGCTGACCGCCTTGTCCGGCAGCTGGCGTGCCGGAATGTAGCGATGCGAAAGCTTGACCGCGGCTTCCAGCGCCTCGTCGAGGATCTGCACCTTGTGATGCTTCTCCATCACGCTGGCAACACCGCGCATCATCAGGATCGCCTTTTCCTCGCTGGGCTCATCGATCTGCACGGTCTGGAAGCGACGGGTCAGTGCCGGATCCTTTTCGATGTGCTTCTTGTACTCGGCCCAGGTGGTGGCGCCGATCGTGCGCAGATTGCCGCGAGCCAGCGCGGGCTTGAGCAGGTTCGCGGCGTCACCGGTACCCGCGGCACCGCCAGCGCCGACCAGGGTATGCGCTTCATCGATGAACAGGATGATCGGCTTGGTCGAGGACTGCACTTCCTCGATCACCTGCTTCAGGCGGTTCTCGAACTCACCCTTCATGCTGGCGCCGGCCTGCAGCAGACCAACGTCGAGTACACGCAGTTGCACATCCTTCAAGGGCGGTGGCACATCGCCGGCGACAATGCGCAATGCGAAGCCCTCGATCACCGCCGTCTTGCCCACGCCAGCCTCGCCGACCAGCATCGGGTTGTTCTGCCGACGACGCATCAGGATGTCGACCAACTGGCGGATCTCGTCGTCGCGACCCACGATCGGATCCATCTTTCCGCTGCGCGCCTGCTCGGTGAGATCGACGGTGAACTGCCGCAATGCCTCCTGCTTGCCCATCTGCGCGGGCGACATCGCACCGCTGGCTTCGCCAGGGGCACTGCCGCCGCCCATCTTGAAGCCGTCGTTCGCGCTCTGCCCGTCTTCCGGCGACCCGGCAATGACTTCGGCGAATTTCTCCATCAGCGCCTCGGGCTTGATCTTGTCGAATTCCGCCGAGATGTTCACCAGCACGTTGCGCAGGTTGCGCGTGCGCATGCAACCGACGATGAGATAGCCGGTGCGCACCTGTGCCTCGCCGAACATCAAGGTGGCGAACACCCAGCCTCGCTCGACGGCCTCTTCGACGTCGCTTGAAAGGTCGGAGATGCTGGATGAACCCCGCGGCAGGCGATCCAGCGCGTCGGTAAGGTCACGCACCAGGTTCGACGGGTTCAGGTTGAACTGTTTGACGATGCGATGCAGATCCGAATCCTGCAGTTGCAGGATCTGGTGGATCCAGTGCACCAGCTCCACATACGGATTGCCACGCAGCTTGCAGAAAACGGTAGCGCTTTCGATGCCCCGAAAGGCGAGTTTGTTGAGCTTCCCGAACAGGGCGCCGCGACTGATTTCGGCCATGGTCATTGATCCTTGTGCGATGGTTGTCAATCCGGATTTGCTGGAACGAAGTCAAGTCAATATCGTGAGGCCGCATCTCTTGTCCGATCTCGATGCCGTGCGCGTTCAATCACCCTACGGGTTTGAGCACGACATCGTCGGCATCGCTTTTCTGCAATGGCTGGCCCATCCATGTGGTCAGCCCCACGCGCCCGTTCTGCCCCAGGCGGGTCGCGGGAATATCGGCACGCTTCAGTACCAGTTGCACGTCCCAGGCCTTTTCCTCGCCCACATAGGTCTTGACCGCTGCCACCAGTTGCCTGAGCGCTTCGCCACCAGGCAGGAAATTGTTGAACTCGGCGCGACTGAGCGGCCCAAGCCGCAGACGGAAACGCTGCTGACAACCCCAGACGTACTCGCCCGTGACTGCCGTACGCCCCAATCCGGCTACTTCACTCGATGAGCCAAGGCGAAGGTGGGATGCAGGCGGCAGGCGCATCCACTCGGCCACGAATTCGACGATGCCAACCGGGATGCGGAAGAATCGTTCGAGCATTCCCTTCAAACCTTCGGCATTGCGCGACTGCTGCAGCAGTCGGCCGGCAAAAAAGCGTTTGAACTGATCCGGCAGTGCATCGCGCTCACCGAGGTTCGGCGTGGCCAGTCCCACCATCGCGCCCATATAAAGACGAAAGCGATCTTCGGTCGGGCGATCAAGATGCACGGTGGGCTGGGAGTCGGCCCATGCCCGATAGAACAGGCTCATCATCCGGTGATGGAAGATGTTTGCGAATGCGATGAAAGTGCCGTCTTTGGAGTTCAGCTCGCGATCCATCGCGTATTCGGTGAGATGCAGTGGCAGCGGCGCATTGGGCCCGAACAGGCCGAAGAAAAGCCCATACATGCGTGCCGGCCGGCCACCGCCACCGGGCTGATAACGATCGACCATGCGCGGTGCAAAGAGCAGCGAAGGCGTCTGGCACAGGCGCACGAAGTCATCCGCCGCCTTGGTTGACTGCCCCAACCGGGGCCGCTCCGGAAACGCGCACTCCAGCCGGCGGGCAGCCTCGAAAAATTCGAAGCTCTCCGGATGGTCGCGCAGCGCGTTTTCCAGCGCTACAGCGTCTGCCGCGTTCCCAGCTTGGCGGGCCATCGAGCGACCTCGTTGCGTTCCAATGTGCGCAGAACGGTTTCGGTAAAGGAATTGATGGATACGTAACGTGCAAAAAAGTGCTGCATCACCGCCCCCAGCAGGAAGGCACCAGTACCTTCGAAGGCCCCGTCATCGCAAGTGAGCGTGATTTCCAGCCCGCGACCAAAGGTGATCGGTCCAGGCACCGGAATCCGCCGAACGATCGGCTGCGAACTCACGGCCTTCACGCCTTCGACCTGGCGCAAGGCACTGGAATCGAACTCGTCGCAGTACAGCGTCAGCATTTCACGCAGCGCGGCTGCCCCCTCGCCGCTGTTGTTTTCCAGCAGCGATACGTAGTTCAGCTGCAAATGGCTCAACAAGCGCCAGGCGGTTTCCCCCGTGGCTACCGGTGCTCGCGGCTTGGTCGGGCCGGCAACGCAACGGATGGCTTCGACCGGTGCCCCCGTCTCCAGCGTGAAATCGGTCTTGGATTTGCCAACCGGCATCTGCAGCGGCAGATCCCGGTTGGTGCACATCAGTTGCATGCCGATTTGGCGCAACTGAGTGGAGTACGGTGCATCGTTGGAATCCACCAGCGCGATGAACATCTCGTTGCCGACGTAGCTGGAGCGTGCGCCTTGTCGTTTCTGTCGCGACGAGACCAGCCGCGGCTCGCGCCGAACGGTGTAGTAAGCAGAGTGCTGGCTATGCCAGGTACGCTCATCGCAGCCGTAGAACGGCAGGAAGCGCTGCTCTGGTTCCTGCTTGTCGCCGAACCCCTCGACGTTGCCGACGCTATGTATTTCGAAATCCATCGGGCGTGTGCGATCGGCAAGCACGTGATATTCGGTCTTGCCCTGCTGCAGATGGATGCGGTCGGCGCGGCGTGGAAACAGGTTGATCGCCGGGGTACAAAACAGGCGGAAATTGCTGGCATCAATCGCGTTGTGCAGGCTGGCCACACTGCGGTCGAACAGAACCACAATCTCGAATTCGGTGCCTGCAATGCGTGCCAGCACCGACTTGAGACCCGTGAATTCAGCAAACAAGAAGCGCTCGGGGCAAGCGAAATACTCCTGCAGCAACCGATAGCCACTGAACGAGCGCCCGGTATAGGGGATCAACGCCTCATCATCATCGAACCCCCTGCGCCGGATATTCGAGGCGTCGAAACTCTGGCTGACTTCACCGTTTGCGCCAGGCGCACGCACGATGTAACTCACGCCATTGCCGAGCAACTGTTCGTACAAGCGCTTGGGCAACTCATCCGCACCGGCGATGAATACCGGTAGCTTGTCCAGCGCCAACATGTTCGCCTGCGCACCCGCGGCCGTACGAAACTTCAAACGCAGGCCTGCACGTACCGGCCTGCCCGCCGGCAGTGCCACTCCAGCCGCCGCAATGGCCGCCGGGGTTTCGAAGTACTTGGCCTCGGTGAGTTCCAGCGGCCACAACGTGACATCGTGCGCCGTACGATATTCACATGCAGTACGGTCGTCCTTGCCCGTCAGGCTGCGCAGTGCGGTATGGCGGGCTACGGTATGCCCCGTGAGCAATCCGCTCTCTTTGAGGTCAGGCTGCATCTGCACTACGGCCATCGAAGGAACCGGCGCCAGGTAGTGCGGATAAATCATCTCCAGCATGTGCTGGGTAAACACGGGGTATTGTGCATCCAGCTTCAGCTGCACTCGCGCGGCGAGGAATGCGAACCCCTCCAGAAGGCGTTCCACATAAGGATCTGCGCACTCGAAACCTTCCAGCCCAAGACGCCCGGCTATTTTCGGGTATTCACGCGCGAACTCGCCGCCCATTTCGCGGACGTGCTGTAGCTCACGATTGTAGTAACGCAGCAAACGTGGATCCATGGATGATCAGCCGAAGCCCTCCGATACCTTGAACTTGCCCGTCTCCAGGTCCACTTCGGTTTTCAGATAGAGATTGAGCGGGATCGGTTGAGCCCACATCTCCGATTCGATGTTGAACATCAGCGCCTGCCGGTCCATCCGTGAAGCATTCGCGTTCACCGTGACCCGCAGCGTGTTGGCCGTGAGACGAGGCTCGAAGGCCAGTATGGCTTCCTTGACCTGGCGCTGCAGCGTATCCGCGTCGATACCAGACAGGGCCACGCCGGTGAGATCCGGAATACCGAAATTCAGCACTGAACGAGACACCTCGGGGTAGTCAACCAAATCCACATCTGCCGACATGCTCACGCAGTTCAGCAACCAGGACATGTCTCGCGACACACAATCGCGTAGCCGGGTAGCCGAGATCACGCGCTTTTCGCGGCTTTCCTCGGCCTTGCCAGGCTCGTCGTCGGTGAGCCGATCGAGCAGCGAGGGCTGAAGCCTTTCCTGAGTTGTCAGCTCGGCCACGACGCCCTCACGCCCGCATCATGACGCATCAAACGCGATCAGGCGAACATCAAGCAACGGATAGTCGCCTGCATCAGTCGCCAGCATCCGTTGACCACAGCCGACCGGAAAATCCGCCGCGATCTCGACCCAATCCGTCTTGCGTGCCAGCACGAGATCACTCTCGCCGGCTCGCTCTGAACCCTGATAGCGACTGGGTATGAAGCCGATTGCACGTCCGCCGTTGACCCATGTCACCTGCACCGGCACCCATACCTTGTCGCGCAAATCCGACGGTGCTTCGAACTTGAGCTCCCTCAAGCGCGAAAACGGCACCCAGGAATATCCACCATTGACGATGATCTCAAGGCAGGGACCGAGCCGCGGATCGGCATCTGCGATCCAGTCGAACGGTATACCGTCAATCGTCCCGCTTACCGCTGCGGCCTGCTCGAAAGCCTGCTCACGCAAGGCCGCGGCCTGTTCATAGAATCCGTCAGCCGTCAGCTTGAGTGCCTGAAGCATCAATGCGAGCCACTGCTCGGGCTCGCCGATCACCACCGGCAGACGCTTTCCGGCAAAAACTTCGGCACGTACCAGCTCACCTTTCAACGCTTCGGTGTAGGCACCGACCATCATCGCGTTGAGTGGCTCAAGCTCGCCACTGATGTTCAACTGGTTCTGCGCACGCTCCCACTGCCCCAGCAAGGCCAACAGCTGAAATAAAAAAACCCGGCGTTTGGCGTCTGCCGGGTTGTTGCGTACTTCCACCGTCAGCAGTTGCAATGCCTCGTCGAGCCGGCCTTCTTTGAGCTTGCTTTCAGGCGTCATTTCTTCTCTCGCAGGCCAACTCTTGGTCATGCCCGCAGCATGACCAAGCCCATGAAGTGTCTGGCTCAAGGGGAAACTCTGGACAAGCGGCCGGCATATGGCTGTCTTGCAATTGCAGACTCATGCGCACCGCCACACTGCACGACCGACTCGTACAGGGTTTCCATGAACCTCGATCAAAACAGCCTAGATCAGCTTACGGTCTCGACGCTGTAAGACACCGTACCGGCCGAGGCAACCACACCCTTGTCGGTCTGTGCGAAGTACTCGACATCGAATTTCGCAAAGGCGATCGACACATTCTCGGTCAGCATATCTTCGCCACCGGAGCCGCCGGTGGAATAGCTGGTGACCATCGCACTCGTAAGCTTGATGGTGAAGTAGTCTTCCTGCTTGCCGCCAGCCTTCGAGATCGCCAAGGTCACGGTATCCATGTGATCGCCCGTGGTCAGTGCCTTGATGAACGAGGTCGAGCTCTTGTCGATGTACTTGGTGAAGCTGATGTCCTGCACATTCGCCTTACCGGCACCGCCACCGCTACCGTGGCCAAACGAACCACTCTGCGACATGCCCCAGGACCAAGCCAGAACCTGAATCTCGTCCTTGTGCTTCGCATGCTTCGATTCGCCGGTGAACTTGGTCGAACCGCCTTCCAATTTCAAATGCATGTCTAATGACATCAGAATTCTCCTGGACTGTTTGTTTCAGTTGAACCAGCCGTACCGCACGTATTTCACGGACGCTACTGGTAGTTGCTTGCGTTGCAATTGCTGATGCGACTTTTTGAAACCAGGTGACACTTACACTCAATCAGCTCTTGGCCGCTGACGGCAGACGAGACACGAGCCTCAGGGAAACAGTCAGGCCTTCCAGCTGGTAGTGCGGCTTGAGGAAGAACTTCGAGGTGTAGTAGCCCGGCGCCCCCTCGACCTCCTCAACCACGACTTCTGCAGCAGACAACGGTTTGCGTGCCTTGGTCTCTTCACTGGAGTTGGCGGGGTCACCGTCGACATACTGCAGTATCCAAGACGTCAGCCAGCGTTCCATCGCATCGCGATCTTTGAACGAACCGATCTTGTCGCGCACGATGCACTTCAGGTAATGCGCGAAACGGCAGCAGGCGAACATGTAAGGCAAGCGCGCGCCCAAGGCTGCATTGGCCGTTGCGTCCGGGTCGTCGTACTCCTCCGGCTTGCTCAAGGACTGCGCACTGATGAAGGCCGCCATGTCCGAATTTTTCCGGTGCACCAGCGGCATCATGCCCATCTTGTCGAGTTCAGCGGAACGGCGATCGGTAATGGCGATTTCCGTGGGGCACTTCATGTCCACGCCGCCGTCGTCGGTGGGGAAGGTATGCGATGGCAGTCCTTCCACTGCGCCACCGGACTCGATGCCACGAATCCGCGAGCACCAGCCATACTCCTTGAACGAGCGGTTGATATTCACCGCCATCGAATACGCGGCGTTCTGCCAGGTGTACTTGGATGAATCGGCACCCGCGGTATCTTCCTCGAAATTGAACTCCTCGACCGGATCCGTCTTCGCGCCATAAGGCAGGCGTGCGAGCGTACGGGGCATGGTCAGGCCAATGTACTTGGCATCGTCCGATTCACGCAGCGAGCGCCACGATGCATAGTCCGGGGTCGAGAAAATCTTCGCCAGATCACGCGGGTTGGCCAGCTCGTTCCAGCTGTCCATGCCCATCAAGGTTGAATTGGCGGCAGCAATGAACGGCGCGTGCGCGGCTGCAGCAACCTGTGCAATGCCGCCAAGCAACTCGACATCGGGCGGACTATGGTCAAAGTAGTAGTCGCCGATCAGGCAACCATACGGCTCGCCGCCCAGCTGGCCATACTCCTCCTCATACATCTTCTTGAAGATCGGGCTCTGATCCCAGGCGGTGCCTTTGTAGCGCTTCAGGGTCTTGGCCAGCTCCTTCTTCGAAATGTTCATCACGCGGATCTTCAACTGCTGATCCGTCTCGGTGTTGTTGACCAAGTGATGAAGGCCGCGCCATGCGCTTTCCAGTTTCTGGAAATCGGCGTGATGCATGATCAGGTTGATCTGCTCACTGAGCTTGCGATCCAGTTCAGCGATGTAAGCATTGATGGTCTGCGCAACATCGTCGGAAACGATGTCGGACTTGCTCAACACCTGCTCGGCCAGCGTGCGGACCGCAGACTCCACTTCCTCTTTTGCGCGATCGCTCTTCGGCTTGAATTCCTTGCTCAACAACGAGGCAAAATCGCCTGCATCAAGAGTTTGAACTGCGCCGCCCTGTTGTTCGGCTAGGTTTTCGGTGGCCATGCTCGATTACTCCCCGTCGTTGTTGTTGCCGTCGGCCGGCTTGGGTGCTGATACCAGGGATTGCAGCAATGCCGGATCCTTCAAGGCCTGCGCAATGAGTTTTTCAGCACCGGCCTTGCCGTCCATGTAGGTATCGAGATTGGCGAGCTGAGTGCGCGCCTCCAGCAGTTTCGCTACCGCGCCTACCTTTTTTGCCACGGCAGCGGGAGAGAAATCGTCCATGCTCTCAAAGGTGATATCGACGGAAAGATTGCCTTCTCCGGTCAGCGTATTCGGCACGGCGAAGCTCACCCGAGGCTTCATTGCCTGCATGCGGTTGTCGAAGTTGTCGACGTCGATCTCAAGTGCCTTGCGGTCTTCGATCGGCGGCAACTCCCCGGCATTTGCCCCGGAGAGATCGGACATCACACCCATCACAAACGGCACCTGCACCTTCTTCTGTGCGCCGTAGACCTCTACGTCATATTCGATCTGCACGCGCGGCGCACGATTGCGTGCGATGAATTTCTGACTACTTTGCTTGGCCATGCGATGTCTCCCAAGTAAATGCTCGTACGGATTCAAATGGAACGATCGGTTTCAGTGCAGCGCGCAGACGGGCTTGCAGCAGGAAAAGCAGGCTTCAGTGTGATGGCAGCCCAGCAAGGTGGCCGGGATGGGACTGACTTGCTGGCGACCTGTATCGATGCCTTTCATGCCATCGTCACTGGCAACGCCACAGCGCCGCACAGTACACGCACCACCCTAAGCCTTGGCATCGTCAGATTAAATATTCTTGAATGCTGCGATCCTCGATACCTGACGCTCGGCACATCGGAATGCCGAATGGCTGCGCACGACTGGGCCATGCCCATAGTTGCCAGGTATTTTCGCAAGCGTGGTCGTCCCCCTCCATTCCATGCGTCGGACAGACATGAGGCATTCCTACTCGCCTCAACCGCACATCACCGCTTCACCGCCCGAATCTTTACCCGAAAATCTCGGTTGACCAAGGCACCCGCCAGTACCCCGACGAGTTATGACTTTGTGATTCACTATCGCATAGCGTCATCAGCAGCACGGACTGAATGGCGCAGCTCGCACGATCGACAGAAGCCCCCATAGCATGGCGACAAGCTCCCCCCGATCCGGCGCACCTTCAGGCCAAGAACAAGAGCTGTTCACTCATTAACCTACATCCGCCAACGATCGTCTGCAAGCTGAATTTGAACCAGCCCCCTCTTGCCGCTTCTCTGAACCCGGATGCAGCCGACAACAGCCAGCGATGAATCCCGACGCCACCGAATTCTTGTTTGCTGCAAGGGAGCTGGGCAGTTCACCCTGCTTAACGATGATCGAGGGAAGTGCGGTCATTCGATGAGACTGCTTCCAGCCATCACCAGCCAAGCTGCGGACCACTATCACGGCCACACTAACAAAAAAGCCACCCTGTCGCAGGGTGGCTTTGGGGACTTTTTGCGTACAATTGCGTCGGCAACACGTGTAGGCCTACACCTACGCCACTGTAAAAAGTGGTGGGCGGTACAAGGATCGAACTTGTGACCCCTACCATGTCAAGGTAGTGCTCTACCGCTGAGCTAACCGCCCGTCTCGCTTCGGGATGACCGCGCGAGCCGCGCAGTATACGGCAGGTATCGGCTTCCGACAATATCCCGAATCCCCGGGCGACTCAGCGCAAGGCTTGTTCGCGTAACTGGTGGATCTGGTCGCGCAACCGGGCGGCTTCCTCGAATTCCAGATTCTGCGCATGCTTGTACATTTGCGCCTCGAGCTTCTTCAGCACGCCTGCCGCCTGTTGCGTACTGAGCCCCGCGTAATCGGCGGCCTGCTCGGCCACGGCACGGATTCGCGTTGATTTGCTGCCTCGACGGTTGCCCGTTTCGCTACGCGCGCCCTCCATGATGTCGGCAATGCGGCGCACGATGG
Organism: Rhodanobacter sp. B04; assembly: GCF_002001125.1. Lineage (GTDB taxonomy): Bacteria > Pseudomonadota > Gammaproteobacteria > Xanthomonadales > Rhodanobacteraceae > Rhodanobacter. The sequence continues at coordinate 44,071 of NZ_MUNV01000009.1, forward strand.
TGGTCGGAACGATCCCCTGCTGCTGGTTCCATGCGGTCTGCTTCTCGCGACGACGTGCGGTTTCGTCCATGGCTGCCTGCATCGATCGCGTGACCGCATCGGCGTACAGGATCGCCTTGCCGCGCACGTTGCGGGCAGCACGACCGATGGTCTGGATCAACGAGCCGGTGGAACGCAGAAAACCTTCCTTGTCAGCATCGAGGATCGCCACCAGCGATACCTCCGGCATATCCAGGCCCTCGCGCAAGAGGTTGATGCCGACCAGTACGTCGAACTCACCCAGGCGCAGGTCGCGGATGATCTCGCTGCGTTCGACCGTCTCGATGTCCGAGTGCAGGTAGCGCACCTTCACGTCGTGCTCGGCCAGGTATTCGGTGAGGTTCTCCGCCATGCGCTTGGTCAAGGTGGTGACCAGCACGCGATCACCGATCGCCACGCGCTTGTGCACTTCACCGAGCAGGTCATCGACCTGGGTACGTACCGGACGCACCTCCACTTCCGGATCGACCAGGCCGGTGGGGCGTACCACCAGCTCGACCACGGCATCAGCGGACTTGTCCAGTTCGTACGCACGCGGCGTGGCGGAGACATAGATTGCGCGCGGCACACGCTCTTCCCATTCCTCAAACCTCAGCGGCCGGTTGTCCATGGCCGACGGCAAACGGAAGCCGAACTCCACCAGAGTTTCCTTGCGTGAACGATCACCCTTGTACATCGCACCGAGCTGCGGCACAGTGACATGCGATTCGTCCACTACCAGCAGGCCATCGGCCGGCAGGTAATCGAACAGGGTCGGTGGCGGCTCGCCCGGCGCACGCCGGGTCAAGTGACGCGAATAGTTCTCGATGCCCTGGCAATAACCCACCTCGGCCATCATCTCGATGTCGAAGCGGGTGCGCTGGTCCAGCCGCTGTGCCTCGACCAGCTTGCTGTCCTTGTACAGCTGCTCCAGCCGCTCCTTAAGCTCGACCTTGATCGTCTCGATCGCGTTGAGCACGCTCTCGCGCGTGCTGGCGTAGTGCGTGCGGGGATAGACCGTGTAGCGCTGCACCTTGCGGATCGTCTCGCCGGTGAGCGGATCGAACAACGCCAGGTTCTCCACCTCGCCATCGAACAGCTCGATACGCAACGCCTCGGTTTCCGACTCCGCCGGGAACACGTCGATGATCTCGCCGCGCACACGGTAGGTACCGCGGCGCAGTTCCATCTCGTTGCGGGTGTACTGCAGCTCGGTCAGCTGATGGATCAGCTTGCGCTGGTCGATGCGCTCGCCCTTGGCCAGGATCAGCCGCAAGCTCAGGTAATCCTCCGGGTTGCCGAGTCCGTAGATCGCCGACACGGTGGCGACGATGATCGCGTCGCGACGCGACAGCAGTGCCTTGGTCGCCGACAGCCGCATCTGCTCGATGTGCTCGTTGATCGAGGCATCCTTCTCGATGAAGGTGTCCGACGCCACCACATAGGCTTCCGGCTGGTAGTAGTCGTAGTAACTGACGAAGTACTCCACCGCGTTGTGCGGGAAGAACTCCTTGAACTCGCCATACAGCTGCGCCGCCAGCGTCTTGTTCGGCGCCATCACGATGGTCGGCCGCTGCACCTGCTGGATGACGTTGGCAATCGTGTAGGTCTTGCCTGAGCCGGTGACGCCAAGCAGCGTCTGTGCTGCCAGGCCAGACTCGAAACCTGCAGCCAATTGCCGGATCGCCAGCGGCTGGTCACCAGCCGGCTGATAGGGTGCCACGAGTTGGAAACGGTCGGTCATCGGCTACAGATGTGGGCAAGACGGGGCATTCTAAATCGGGCCTGCTGACAGCAAGCGTCAGCAGAATCCCACGATCGCGCAGCGAGCACGCTACTGGCCGCACACCAGCACCGCCCTAGCATGGCATTCCTGGACCGCTCAGGGATATCGTCATGAGGAACGGCAGGAATACATGGATCGTATGCAGGCAACACGGCGTAACCCTGATCGAACAGATCATGGTGCTCGCGCTCATGGCGACGCTTACCGGCATCGCCATACCACCGTTGCGGCAGCTACTGAGCGGCAACCGGCTGCAGGTTGCCCAGACCGACTTCATCGCGGCCCTGCAGCACGCCCGCGAAACCGCAGCGACCACCGGCAAGCCTACCTTGTTCTGTCCGACCCGCGATGGCCGCAACTGCAGCAATGAGTGGCGCTGGGAAAGCGGCTGGCTGCTCGGCCACAACGCCAATCGCAACAATCAACCGGATCAGCAACCGCTGTATACCGGCCACGGCTACACCGACCAGCTGATCATCCACAGCAGTACCGGACGACGCTTCGTGCGCTTTCAACCCGATGGCAGCGCCAGCGGCAGCAACCTCACCCTGGTGTTTTGCCAGCGGTCAAGCCCACGAAACGCACTCAACGTGGTCGTTTCCAATTCCGGCCGGATTCGCGGCGCCCCTGCCAGTGCAGCCGAGGCTGCAGGTTGCGCCCAGATGGAATGACACAGTGTATCGCCGCAAAAGCAAAAGGCCGGCTATAAGCCGGCCTTTGCCAAACTGGCGCCCGAAGTTGGACTCGAACCAACGACCCCCTGATTAACAGTCAAGTGCTCTAACCAGCTGAGCTATTCGGGCGTGAGCTGCGTAGTTTGTCGGTGTCGCGACTGGCTGTCAAGCCGTCGCAGGCAGATGACCTGGCAGTTTTTCAGCTCGTCAGCACCCGGTAGCAAGGCACGTACGCGGCACCGCCCGGAAGCTTCATGCGGTGCTGATCCACGAAAGCCTGCAACAGCTTGTCCAGCGCATGCATGATGTCGGCATCGCCGTCGATATCGAACGGACCGGACTGTTCGATCGCCTGCACGCCCTCTTCCTTTACATTGCCGGCGACGATACCGGAGAAGGCACGTCGAAGGTCAGCCGCCAACTCGTGCCGTGGCCGGTCGTGATGTATCTGCAGCGCACGCATCGCTTCATGCGTGGGGCGGAACGGGGTCTGGAATGCCAACGGAATCCGCAACGCCCAGTTGAAGAAAAAGGCGTCCTTGGTGTCCAGCCGGTGATTGCGCACCTTGTCGATGCCTTTGATCATCGCTTTTGCCACCGCTGCCGGGTCGTCCACGATGATCTGGTAGTGCTGCGCCACGTCATCGCCCAGGGTCAGCCGCAGGAAGCGATCGATCTGCTCGAAGTACGCGGCAGACTGCCGCGGCCCGGTGAAGATCAGCGGGAATGGCGTGCCGGCATTGTCCGGGTGCAGCAGAATGCCGAGCAGATAAAGGATTTCCTCGGCAGTACCGACACCACCGGGAAACACGATGATGCCGTGGCCCATGCGCACGAACGCCTCAAGCCGCTTCTCGATATCCGGCATGATCACCAGGTGATTGACGATCGGATTCGGCGATTCGGCGGCGATGATGCCCGGCTCGGTGATGCCGATGTAGCGATTGTGCCGGCGCCGTTGCTTCGCATGCGCAATGGTCGCACCCTTCATCGGCCCCTTCATCGCGCCCGGACCGCAACCGGTGCAGATATCCAGTCCACGCAGGCCCAGCTGATAGCCGACCAGCTTGGTGTACTCGTATTCCTCGCGCGCGATCGAATGGCCGCCCCAGCACACCACCAGGTTGGGATCGATATTCGGCTTCAGGATGCGCGCGTTGCGCAGGATCTCGAACACACCCTGGGTCAGCCCGGCCGAGCCGTCCAGGTCGAAACCGATCTGCTCAAGCTGGGTCGACACGTAGACGATGTCGCGCACCACCGCCACCAGCAGCTCGTTGATGCCGCGGATGATCTGGCCTTCCACGAAGGCCTGCGCCGGTGCATGGTTGAGCTCGATCTTGATGCCGCGATCCTGCTGCAGCACCTGGATGTCGAAATCCGGATACTGCTCGAGGATCGCGCGCGGATCGTCACTGATGTTGCCCGAGGTCAATACTGCCAGCGCGCAGCGGCGCAGCAAGGCATGCAGACCCGAGTCGCTCGCGCCGCGCAACCGAGCCACTTCGTTGCGCGAAAGAATATCCAGCCCGCCGACCGGCGAGATACGCGCGCTGACGGTGGCTGACTTGCCGTTCGATACGGCATTCGTGTCATTCATTCCTGTTGTTCTCCTGACCGCTTCTCGCGGCTTGTTGGCCTGCCACTCACGTCGGACAGAACGAGTAGCTTCCCGCGCCGGTCCTGTATGGTCAAGCGCACAAAAAAACCGGCGCCCTTACGGGCGCCGGTTTTCAATACACCCGCTTTGACTAGAACGTGTAGCGAGCGGTAAGCAGGAGCGACCAGCGTTGTGACGGACTCAACGACTCGTTGATCGGCAAGGAAGCCGGGCTGTACCCACCATTTTTCTGATAAGCCGCACCAGAGATGTCATACACATACTTGCCGGTAACCGGGTCGATACCCGTCACGTTGGCCAGATTGCGGTAACCCGGGAAGGTGGCACGATGTTCGACGCCCCACTTCTTGTTCAGCATGTTGGTGAAGTTGAACACGTCAAGGCTGAGTATGCCCTTGTTGCCCTTGAAGATGCCCGGGATTTCCTGGCGGAAGCTCAGGTCCAGCTGACTGATCCAGGGTGCATGCGCGCCGTTGACGCCAGCGATCTCGCCCTTGTGCTTGCTCAGGTATTTGTCGTTGTTGATGAAGTCCATGAACTGCTGCTTCTGCGCATCAGTCACTTTGGTGTTCCACTCGACGTCCGTCAGCGAACTCGGGATGTAAGCCAGATCGCGGGCATAGCCGTCGCCATTGATGTCATTGCCGAATGACCAGCTGTACGGAGAACCCGAATGGCCATCAAACACGGCACCGACGGTGGTCGCGTAATTGCCGAAGAATCGGTGACTCCAGGTCACCGAAGCCAGCACACGCTTCGGAATCGAATACAGCGAGGTGGATTCCTTCGCCACATTTGGATTGACCCAGAAGTTGCCTTGATAGTTTGAGCTGGCCGTGCTGCTCGGCACGGGGTTCACGTCGGTGGTCTTGTTCCAGCTGAAACCAACCATCGCCGCCCAGTCGTTCGCGAATGCCTTCTTGAAAGATAGTGTGACGTTGTCCGAACGACCCTTGCTGGTATTGGTCAGACGGGTGACCGAACGATCGAACGCCGGGTTCGCATTCACGCGCTCGGTGGAGAGCGCCGTCTTGCTGACCGTGCCCCAGTACAGATTGCGGCCATCCTGGGCGAAACCGTCGGGAGTCAAATGACTGTTCGGATCGCCAATGTTCAGGTTCTGATAGAAGATCGCATCACGCGCCTTCAGATGCACCCACTCCAGCGAACCGACGATACCCATCCAGGGCAATTCGCGATCCAGGGCAAGGCTCATTTTCCATACCGTCGGCTGCCGGAAGTTCGGGTCGACGGTATCGACCGCCATCTTGGCATTGGAGGAGCCAAGTATCGCCGAATTGCCCGGGATGATCGGGTTGTTCGGGTCATAGCTCGGCGCGGGCTTCAGGCCGACACCAGGCAGATTGACGCCAGGCAGAAGGCGATTGGCGTCAGTCACATTCCACGTGCCCACGTTGATGCCCGGATTGGCGTAGGAATTGGAAATCCAGACACTGGGGTTGTTGGCAATGAACAGGCCGGCACCACCACGCAACTGAGTCGACCGTTCGGTATCGAACGAATAGTTGAACGACATGCGCGGCTGCACGACCCGGTTGCCGTTGATGGTGGTGGTATTGGAATAACCAAAGCCACCCTTGGCCGCCTGGCAACGTACGGAACCGTCCGCATTACGCGCAGTGAACGATACCCCCGGCGTGGCGAGGAAACATTCATTGAGCAGTGGCCTGTCACTGGTCAGAGGGATATCGAGGCGAACACCGTACTGCATCGACAGCCGATCGGTGATCTGCCAGCTATCCTGCAGGAAAGCGCCGTACTGGGTAATGGCGTAACGCGCGGCCACACTGTTCGGGTCTCGCGGATCGTTGCCGTTCACCGGCAACTTCAACTGGTAGTTGTACCAGGCACCGTTTTCGAAGTCCTGCAGCGAACGGAACTGGTAGGTACCGTAATAACGCTGCAGGAAGGCGTTGAAGTAATCGTCCTTCTGGAAATCCACACCGCCCTTCACCGTATGCTGATCCAGGAACAGCGTACCGGCCATATAGGCGTTCCAGCTCTTCACGTTGAGCACATTGACCATGCTGCTGTAGTCGGTGCCGAAAGCGACGTTCGGATTGTTATCGATGCCGTAGCTGGGATAGACCTGTACATACGGCTGCGCGCCGCCGACGGCGGGACCACGTGCCTGATCATAGGTGGCGTAGGAAACGGAAGCCTCAGTGGAGAACGTGCTGTTCCAGTCGTCGTACAAGTTCAGCGCATAGCTCTTGCTGTCGCGATTCTTGTAGAACCAATTGCTGCTCAGATTGATGTAGCTGGCGCCGCCATCATTGATGATCGGCTGGTTTTCCTTGGTACGGGTGTAGCGCAGGCTGGCACGGTGGCCGTCGGTGATGTTCCAGTCCAGTTTCACCAGCGTGCGCTTGTCGAGAAGATCGAACTTGCTCGTGCTGTCGCCCGGGTTCAAACCGAGTTGGCGGGCGGCGGCGGCGATCGCGTCTACCTGTGCCTGAGTCAGTCCCTGCACCGTGTTGGTGGCATTAGAGTCGCTGGGGCCGTAGGTGGCGCCCACACCAGTTTTCTTTGCCTGCTCGTAAGAAGCGAAGAAGAACAACTTGTCCTTGATGATCGGGCCGCCAAGCGTCATGCCGCCCGTCCAGTTACGATCAAAGCCGGTGTACTGTGCCGTCTTGCCGGACGAATTCTGGATCTTGCCAAGCATGTCACTGGTGTTCTGGAACGCGTAGTACACCGATCCATGGAAATTATTGGTGCCGCTCTTGGTCACCGCATTGATGTTGGCGCCGACGCCACGGCGGGCGGAAACGTCGTAGTTCACGGTCGAGATGTTGTATTCCTGGATCGTGTCCTGCGAAATCGGCGTACCGACACTGGCCAGACCGTTATCTTCGAGACCGAACGGATCGCCGGCATTCACCGTGTCGATCGAGATGTTGTTGTAGCGGAAGTTCTGGCCAAGCGCTGAAAACTGGCCACGATCCCGGTCCGAGATCACGATGCGCGGATCAAGACGCGCAATATCCTGGATCGAACGGCCCGGAGTCGGCGTGTTTTCCAGCTCACGCTGGGAAATATTGGTCGCCATGCCCTTGTTGTCGCTATTGAAGGTCTGCGAAAGAGCATTGGCCGTAACCGTGATGCTTTGCAGATCCTTTGCCTGCTGCCCGAGACTCAGGTTGATGGCCGTATCCTGAGCCAACTGCAGATAGACGTTGTTCCGCTCAATGCCATGCATGCCTGACTTGGAGACCGTCACGTCGAACGGACCACCCACGCGCAGGCCTTGTGCGGCATAGCGACCGTCCGCGTCCGTCGTGGTGGTCTTGGTGGTGCCCGAAGGCTCATGCACGATCTGCACCGTGGCGCCTGCCACCGGCTGGCCGTTGGCGTCTAGCACGCGGCCGCTGATCGAGGAGGAGGTGTCCTGCGCCAGGATCGGCGAGGAGGCAAGCAGCGTGGCGATCGCCAGCGGCAGCAGTTTTGTGCGAACAATGCTTTTCATCGAACATCAACCTCATGGTGATTCGCAAGAAATAACGAAATTTGGAGAAAACACGGCAACCTGCCTGCCGGGAACACCCTTAAGGCAATGATTTTCTTGGTTTTCCCCTGAATATACCGATCGAAGCCTTGCTGCTCGGTACAGGCAGTCGAGCCAAATTTACGCGCAATATATTACAAATTCGTAACTTCATGCCATGCGGGGAAGCTCTCCCACATTCGCCCGAGGGTGACCGCACCATAAAAAAAGCCGGCACCCTAAGGTGCCGGCCTGATTACCACGCTGTACCAGCCGTGGACATGTTGAGATGACCGCTTTTAGAAGAACGAAGCCCCGAGGGTCACCATGAGCGTACGGCTAGGCAGCAGCGAGTAGTACGGTGCCGAGGCGTACAGCGTCGTGCCGTTCTCGTCCTTGATCTTGTCCGGGTTGGATGCAAGGAACGCCGTGATGTTGTTGGCGTTGGTGAGCGCCTTGCGATCCGTGAGGTTGTACACATTGACCTTGAGGTACGGCTTGCGGAACCACGACGCGAAGTCCTGGAAATGCCAGCCTGCGCTGGCATTGAGCGTGGTGTACCCGCCCACCTTCTCCGTATTGGACCAGTCACCCCAGATCGAACTGCGGTACTTGGCGTCCAGGCCGACCCAGAACGGACCCTGATCATAGTTCAGGCGCACGAAACCAATGTTCTTCGGCGTATTCAGCAACGTCTTGCCGTTGGTGTTGTAGATGCCGTCGCCCTGCGAATCGAGATCACCCACCAAGGTCGCCTTGGTGTAGGCATACGAACCGTACAGCGTCAGGTTCGGCGTGATCTTGTAGCTGGCCTCTGTGTTCAGGCCGCGCATGCGCACCTTGGGCAGGGACAGATACACCGTCGCGAACGTATATTCGTCGAAGCCGGAGATCTGCTTGTTGTTGAGACTCGACGAGTACGCATCGACGCTGGCCGAGAACGTGTCGTTGTAGAAGCGCCAGCCCAGGTCGGCCGTGGTCGCCGTTTCCGGCTTGTTGATGAAATCGCTCGCCGGCGAGACCTGGCCCGGAGCATTTGCGACAGCGCCGTTTTGCAACGTGGCGCCATTGATCGGTGCGCGGAAGGTCTTGCCCCAGCCGAAGTAGAACTGGTTCTGCTCGTTCAACTGGTACTTCGCGCCAAGGGTCGGGCTCACCTTGTGATAGGTCGAGCTGATATCGGCGACACCGTATTGCGTGTATCCGGAACGTACCGAACCCGGATACTCGTAGTCGAAGCCGGTGCGCTCCACCCACAGGTAAGCCGCACCTGCCGTGAGGGTCCACTGGTCATTCGGCGTCCAGGTGTCCGTGGCGAATACCTTGCGGGTTTCGGTGGTGGTGTATTCGTTGTAGAGCTTCTGCACCGTGCCATCGGGATAGCGGATCAGGTCGGTCTCCGCCCAGTTGTCGGAGGGAATGCCCGTCGTCGGGTCGACCGGGGTGAACACCTCATGCTGCTCCTGGCGCGGGCGCTCCCACCACACCCCGTACTCGAGGCTGTTGTTCTCGCCGAAATCCTGATTCAACTTGGCGATGACGCCGGGACGCATGGTGTACGAGGAACTCAGCGAATAGGCCAGATCCTTGCCGCCGATGCTGCCATTACCGTTTAGGTCCTGGTTGGTGTACTGGTATAGATTGGTCGTCTTCGTCGTTTCGGTGAAGGTTGTACCGCCGCCGCCGCCGCCAAAGCCGTACTGGAAGTAAGGCACCACCGAGAGGTGCAGGTTGTCGCTCAGCTTGAATTCGCCATCCATGCTGACCAGCCAGCTGCGGAACGGATTGGTGTGCAGCTTGTAGAAATTGGTGTCCGTGGGCGTCAGCAAGGTCGCATCATAGTTCTGGTTGTAATTCTGCTGCGCCTGCGCCTTGGTCAGGCTTTCATAGGTATTGTTGAACTCGCGGTTGTACTGGAACGAGGCCGAGATGGAGTTGCTGTCATCGATGGTCCACAGCGACTTGCCATCCACCTTGGTCACGTTCTGCTCACCAGGACCACGCCAGAGGTCGGCACTGTTGTTCGAGTAGGACAACCACGAACGCACCGGACCGGTATCGCCGGTATTCAGGCGCAGGAAGGTGCGGCGGTAGTCATTGCTGCCAAAGGTCTGGCTCGCATCCAGGCCAGCTGTATGCGAGGGGTCGATGGTAGCCCAGGCAATCGAGCCACCTGCCGCGCCGCCGATCGGCGTGTCCACGTCCGGATAACCCTGCAACACCGTAATGTCGCCATAGTTCTCCGCGTCGCCATACTCGGTCGAATACACTTTGTAGTTGCCGCTGTCGTTGATCGGCGCACCGTTGACCGTGGTGCCGATCTCGTCGCTGGTGAAGCCGCGGATGCTGTAGTTGCCGTTGGCGAGGCCGGTAAAGTCGTCGGTGGAAGCATTGACGCCCGGAATACTGTCGATCATCTGCACAAACGTCACGCCCGGCGCCGCCTTGACGATCGCATCGCGGGTGATGGTGGAAACCGCCTTGGGTGCGGTCTGCACCGACATCAGGCCACCGCCCAATGACAGCGACTGGGCAGTGACCTGCACCGACTGCAGCTGCTGCACGCGCTTGGTGTCATTGGAGGTGGTTGTGTTGGAGGTGCTCGATGCACTGGCACGCTGCGCCGTCTGGGCGCTGGCGACCGGCGCGGACGACGCCTGGTCGGAGGCACTCTGTGCCATAACCATGCCGGCGCTCATGCAGCAGGCCAGCGCAATGGATGCAGATAGATAGGTTCGTTTCATTATGGATTCCATCTCTCAAGTTCAAACAAGTGAATGACCGGTTCAACGGTCGATCGCATAGCAACTTTTCCGTGGTCCTCCGGGGCGCTGAGCAGTCCCATCCCGCTCAGCTGGCCATATCGGGGAACTTCGGCAACTCCCGGCACTCCAACTCGCCTAGTTGATCAGGCAGTGCATCGTCTTGCCCGAAACCAAAATCGCAAATTATTGCTATCAATGCCTAGCAAAACCGAAAGAAAAAACGTAAAACTCGGGCACAAAAAAACCCAACCTGTCAGTCGGGCGGTAAATTGCATCAAATTCTCGAAATTACTTGCGGTTATTCCGTGTCGCCAACAAACGTCGTGCCGTTGAATTAATGCACTTCGTCATGATCACGGATTTACCTTACAACAATTTTACAACAATTCCAGCCATTGCCGATAATCGAGAATGGCCATGTAATTGCAACGCAAACTCGTCACACGGCCATCTTGCGATCCCGCATGATCCAGGCCTCGATGCCTGCTTGCTGCATACGACAATCCCGCCCCAGACCACCGGAACGATCTCGGCCACGGCCGCGCAGGAACATGCAGTGGGTCAGACCATCTTGCCGAGGTAGCGCGCCCGTTTGGCTTCCTTCAGGGCGGCAAGATCCAGCATCACCAGCCCATCCACGCAACCGGAAAAGCCCGGGTCCTCGCCAAAGTCCAGGAACTGCACGCCGTCTGGCTCCACCAGGTCGACATATTGGCGATATAGCACCGGCAAACTGACACCCAGCGCATCCAGATGATGCTTCAGCTTGCCCAGGCCGGCGGACGCATCGAGCCCGTCCAGTGCCAGTCGCACGCCCTGGATGACTTCGTCGGAAATAACGAACGGCTGCCTGGCCGCTGCCAGTCCCGGGGCGCCGAAATAATGCTGATGTGCCGCAGCGATCCATTCGCGTGCCTCGCGCGGCAGACTGACCGACATGCTGACCGGACCGAACAGGTAACGCAGTTCCGGATGACGCTGCAGATACAGGCCGATGCCCTGCCACAACTGATCCAGCGCGCGCGAGCGCCAGTACGCCGGCGCGATAAAGCTGCGTCCCAGTTCCAAGCCTTGCGTAAGCCGCGACTCCAGCGCCGGCGAGTAGTGGAACAGGCTGGAGGTATACAGGCCTGGCATGCCGTGCTCGGCGATCAGCCGGGCGCCGTGGCCAAGGCGATAGGCACCGACGATCCGCAAGGCTTGCCGGTCCCACAGCACCAGATGTTCGTAGTGCGGATCGCAGGCGTCCAGATCGCGCCGTGCACCGGTACCTTCACCGACCTTGCGGAAGGTCAGCTCGCGCAACCGACCGATTTCACGCAGCACGGTGCTGTCGGCAGCCCCCTTGAACAACAGCGCCTGCTTGCCATCGCTGAGTTCGGCCAGCTTTTCGGCCCGCGCCAGTTCGGCGGCAACCTGGTCGGCAGGCTCTGGATGTGCCAGTGGTGTCTGTCCGCCAAAGATCAGTCCACGGTGTCGGCCGACCCGATAGACATGCCGCCGCATCAGCCTCGCAGCCTGCACCGATGACCCCTCGCTGCGCTGTTCCAGCTCGGCGGCCGTGATCAGTGCCCCGATGCTGAAACCGATCCGTCGACTGCCCGATGCCACCGCTTCGCGCGGCAACATCGCCGTGCTCAGCGGTCTGGCCAGCATCGACATGCCATAGAACATGGTCGAATTGCGTGCAGCGACATGCACCGGCAAGACCGGCACCTTGCGGCGCAGCGACAACCGTGCAAAACCGTCCGACCAGCGCCCGTCGCGCACGCCATCGGCGCGCATCCGCGATACCTCGCCGGCGGGAAACACGATCAGCGCCTCGCCGTTATCCAGCGCACGGTAAATGCCGCGCAGGCGCGATGCCGCGCCCTTGCCGAACACGTCCACCGGCAGCAGCAGCCGACCCAGCTGCGGCACCGTCGCCAGCCAGTCGTTGCCGAGAATGCGCACATCGCTGCGCACCGAACCGATCAACTGCAGCAGCGTCAGCGCGTCCTGCATGCCCAGCGGGTGATTGGCCACCACCAGCAATGGGCCATCCAGCGGGATGTGTTCGCGCTCGCGCGAATTGACGTGGTAGCTGGTTCCAAGCACATCCAGCACACGTTCGACAAAATCAAAACCCGTGGCCGTGCCGACCCTATCCAGCACGCGGTTGAAACCATCCTCGTCGGCCAGCCGCCCGAGCATGCCCGCGACCGGGCGACGGATGACGGGATATTGCGCCAGCCAGGGCAGACGCTCGAGCAGAGACTGTTCGATACTCAGCATGACCGTGTCCTCGAATCGACCTCCGCCATCCTGAAGGTCGAATGTGACAAGCGGTCGATGCGCCGGTGTGCAAGGCCAGCCCAGCCGGCGACCCGCTCTTTCAGACGGTCGGGTTCAGACGGCCAGATGCAGGAACGACGCCACGCCGGCCATGAACATCTGCACCGACAACGCGATCAGCAGCATGCCCATCACGCGCTCCAGCGCCGTCAGCACGCTCTCGCCGAGCCAGCGGAACAGGTAGGTCGCGCTGAGCAGAATTGCCGAGGTCGCCAGCCACGCCAGTAGCAGGGCGATCATCCAGTCGGCGGTGCGACCTGGCTGGGTGTTGGTCAGCAACAGCAGTGCCGCCATCGCCGATGGACCGGCCACGCCGGGGATCGCCATCGGCACGATGAACGGTTCGCCCTCGCCCGTCTTGCCGAAGATGCCGCCACCGTCGGCCGGCGGAAACACCATGCGGATGCCGATCAGGAACAGCACGATGCCGCCGGCGATGCTGATCGAGTCGGGCTTCAGCTGCAGCAGTTGCAGGATGTGCTGGCCGCCGAACAGGAACGCCACCAGCACGCCCAGCGCGATCAGCAATTCGCGCACCATCACCCGGCGCCGACGCTTCGGCGGCACGTCCTTGAGCAAACTCAGGAAGAACGGGATATTGCCCAGCGGATCCATGATCAGAAACAACATGATTCCCGCGGACAACGTGGTCATCTGCGTTTCCATCTCGACTCCCTTCTCGTGAGGCGATCACCACGCCGGTGACACCGGCGCATGCATTCAGTCGACACGCAGATCCAGCACCGCACCACGCGCCTCAAGTGCCTGCGCGCTGAGCAGATAGACCGCCGCCGCCGCCGCCGCATCCGGCAGCGGGCGCTGCATGATGTCCTCGCCGAAATACGCCTGCCGCCGCAGCGCCGTGCGCATCGGTGCCGGCAGCATCGCATGCGTGCGTAGCGGGCCGCTGTCGGTTTCCTCGTGCAGGATCGCCACGAAGCGCTCCAGCGCCGCCTTCGACACGCCGTAACCACCCCAGTGCGCGCGTTGCACCAGCTCGGGGGCGTCCATCACGAACACCACCGCACTGTCGCTGGCCTGATTCAACAGCGGCAAACAGGCCTGGGTCAGCGCGAACGGTGCCGAGACATTCACATGCAGCGCACGCAGCCAGTCGTCCGGCTTGTGCATCGCGATCGGGGTGAGCCCGGTGAAGCTGGCGGCACAATGCACGATGCCGTCGAGCCGGCCCAGATCGCGCTCCAACCCTTCGGCCAGAGCGGCGTACTCGCGCGGGGTGGCCACTTCCATGTCGAGCGGATGGATCACCGGCTCGGACAGGCCTTCGGCAAGCATCGCGTCGTACAACTGCTCCAGCTGGCGCTTGCGCTTGCCGGTGATGACCACTGTCGCGCCGGCACGGGCGACTGCCCGCGCAACCGCGCTGCCGAGGCCGCCATAGGCACCGGTCACCAGCACGACGCGGTCCGCCAAGGCATCGGTTGCCGGCACCCAGCCCGCCGGCAATCGGGCAACCGGCAGGCCCCTCAAGGTGCCACTCCGGTCACGTCCGTGGCCATGCGCGCCAGCTCACCGGCAGCGTTCAGATCCTCGATGATGTCGCAGCCACCGATCAGCTCGCCCTGGATGAACAACTGCGGGAAGGTAGGCCAGTTGGCGAAATGCGGCAGCGCGGCGCGCACCTGCGGATCGGCCAGCACGTTCACCGCGTGATATTCCGCGCCGGCCTCGGAAAGCGCCTTGGCGGCGCGGCTGGAAAACCCGCACATAGGGAATTCCGGCGTGCCTTTCATGAAAAGCACGATGGAATGCTCGGCCAATGTGGTCCGGATTTGTTCGTTGATGTCCATAGCTTGGTGTTTCATCTTTACAATGCAGGCAGACCGATATTGTATCAGTCAGCCGTCGGCTGCCGTCCGCTGCGCCGACTATCTCCCCAGCCACCGTCAAGGAGCCACACATGGCGATCGAACTTCCCCCGTTGCCGTACGAGAAGAACGCACTGGAACCGCACATCTCCGCCGAAACGCTGGAGTTCCACTACGGCAAGCACCACCAGGCCTACGTAACCAACCTCAACAAGCTGATCGAAGGCACCGAGTTTGCGGACGCCGCACTGGAAGAGATCATCAGGAAGTCCTCCGGCGGCGTGTTCAACAATGCCGCGCAGATCTGGAACCACACGTTCTACTGGAACTCGATGAGCCCCAAGGGGGGCGGCGCACCGGCCGGCAAGCTCGCCGACGCGATCACCAAGGCATTCGGCTCGTTCGACAAGTTCAAGGAAGAGTTCACCAAGTCGGCGACCGGCAACTTCGGTTCCGGCTGGACCTGGCTGGTGCAGCGCCCGGACGGCTCGCTCGGCATCGTCAACACCTCGAACGCCGCCACGCCGATCACCGGCAGCGACAAGCCGCTGTTCACCGCTGACGTGTGGGAACACGCTTATTACATCGACTACCGCAACGCCCGCCCGAAGTACCTGGAAGCGTTCTGGAACCTGGTGAACTGGGATTTCGCGGCCAGCAACCTGGCCTGATTGACCCGGTTTGGCGGTACGAAAACGGAGCCCGAGGGCTCCGTTTTTTATGGCCACGCCTGGCGCTTCAGCTCACCCGAGCGAGCGCAGCACCGGCGCTGCCTGCAGCTCACGCCCCAAGGCGCTGGCCAGGGCATTCAACCGCCCCGCCAACAGCCCGGCATCCGGCGCGCACAACGTGGCATGCCCCACCTTGCGTCCCGTTCGGGCCTGCTTGCCGTAATCGTGCCAGTGCGCATCGACGGCGCGCAGCACCGGTTCCGCCGCAGGCAGCTCGCCGATCCAGTTGAACATCGTCGACATGCCACGCGCGCCGGTATCGCCCAGCGGCAAGCCGAGCACCGCCCGCACATGGTTCTCGAACTGGCTGGTGTGCGCGCCCTCGATGGTCCAGTGCCCTGAGTTGTGCACCCGTGGCGCCATCTCGTTGCCGAGCAGCTCGCCGTTCCTGACGAACAGCTCCAGCGCGAACACGCCCACGTAGTCCAGCCGTTCGGCCAGCGTGCGCGCCAACGCCGTGGCGCGCTGCTGCAACTGTTCGATATCCGGAGCCGGCGCCAGACTCATCGCCAGCACCCCATCGGTATGCCAGTTGCGGGTCAGCGGCCAAGTACGGAAATCGCCATCGCGTCCACGCACCGCGATCACGGACAGCTCGCGCTCGAACGGCACGAACGCCTCGAGGATCAGGCCATGCTTTGATGCCTGTGCACCGAGCGCCGCCCATGCAGCGTCGGCATCTGCGACGCCGCCGAGACGAAACTGGCCCTTGCCGTCGTAGCCGAGTCGGCGGGTCTTGAGGATCGCCGGCGCCCCGATCGCTGCGAGTGCCTGATCCAATCCCTCCCGCGTATCCACCGCGATGAACTCAGGCGTCGGCAGGCCGCATTCGCGGAACAAGGTCTTCTCGGCCAGCCGATCCTGCGCCACCGCCAGCGCCTGCGGTGCCGGCGACACCGTTACCCGCGCAGACAGCCAGTGCGCCGTCTCGGCCGGCACGTTCTCGAAATCGAAGGTGATGACATCGACCTGCGCGGCAAAGGCTTCCAGCGCGGCATAATCGGTCCAGTCAGCCACCACCAGCGGCGCGACCTGCCCCGCGCAGGCATCGGCCGAACTGTCCACCACCAAGGCCTTTACACCCAGCGGTGCCGCGGCCAGCGCCAGCATGCGCGCCAGCTGGCCGCCACCGAGGATGCCCAGCACAGGCTGCCGTCGGTCGCTCATTGGCGCGGATCCGGTTGTTCCAGCACGGCCCGGGTCTGGCGTGCCCGCCACGAATCCAGTGCCGTGGCCAGCTCGGGATCGTGCAAGGCCAGCACCGCGGCCGCCAGCAGACCGGCGTTCACCGCACCAGCCCGCCCGATCGCCAGCGTGCCGACTGGAATGCCGGCCGGCATCTGCGCGATCGACAGCAGCGAATCCATGCCATTGAGGGCCTTGGACTGCACCGGCACGCCGAACACCGGCAGCCGCGTCTTCGCTGCCAGCATGCCCGGCAGGTGTGCGGCGCCGCCAGCGCCGGCAATGACTACCTGGATGCCGCGTGTAACGGCCTGCTCGGCATAGCTGAACAACAGGTCCGGCGTGCGGTGCGCCGAGACCACCTGCACCTCGTGCGGCACGCCCAGCTCGGTCAACACCTCGGCGGCGTGCTGCATGGTTTCCCAGTCCGAACGTGAACCCATCACCACGCCAACGCGCGGCGGCTTGGATGTACCTGTCATGGCCGAGCCGTCCAAAAACGGCTATTGTACGGGCTTTCCGCCACCCCGGCACCATGCAAAAAAGCCATCATGGACAAGCGTCTACTCGACATCCTGTGCTGCCCGGTCAGCAAAACGCCGGTGCGTCCCTTGAGCAAGCACGAGCTCGACGCATTGAATGAGGCAATCGCCGCCGGCCAGGTCGACTCCGTCGCCGGCACCCGCGTCCGCGAGCGGGTGGCCGAAGCGCTGATCACCACCGACCGCAAGGTGATCTACCGGGTCGAGGACGGCATTCCCGTCATGCTGCCGGAAGAAGGCATCGGCACTACCCAGCTCACGGCCTTTCCCGTCGCCCCGTAAAATCCTGCGCCGTGACCGCCCTGCCGCCCACGCATGACCATGACATGGATAGCCGCTTTGGCTTATCGTCAGCATTCGTGCAGCACTCCGGTTGCCGGCCGCACATTGCAATGTTTCAGGGGATTGGCGATGAACGAAGCCAGTGATCCATCCAGAGTTGTCAATCTGAACCAGCGGATGGATCCCGCCAGCGAGCGCGTGGGCGAGCTGCTCAACACCGTGCGCGGCATCGCCAATCGGCGCCTGCAGCAATGGGTCGGCAACGCCTTCGAGCATGTCGACGATGCGCTGTTCGACCTTGCCGAAAAGGCCGAGAACAACGCCGCCCAGATGCACTATTTCGATGGCATGCGCGAAGTGCGCAAGCGTCGCCCCGCGGTGGAGCGGCATTTCCTCGGTGCCATCAGCCGCAGCCTGGGCGAACTGACCCATCCGTCGCAGCAGCCATCCACAAGTGCTCCGGCATCCCCGGGCACGGTCGAGCTGTCGCTGGTGGCAGACAACGAACTGGAAGAGTCGCTCGCGATCACCAGCATGATCGGCAAGAACGAATCGCGGCTGGCGCGCGACCTGTTCGCCGTCAACCAGCGGCTGTCGGTGATCTGCGGCGGCCACAAGATCGACGATGCCAACAATCCGGTGGCCCCGGCGACCCTGGCGCAGGCTTTCCGTCAGGCGCTGCATGAGCTCAGCGCGGACATGCGCGTCAAGCTGATCATCTTCAAGCTGTTCGATCGCTATCTGCTGTCGTCGCTGGAAGAGCTCTACCAGGAAATCAATACCGAACTGGCCCGTGCCGGCGTGCTGCCGCATCTGCGGCATGAGGTTGCGCGCAGCGGCGCCAAGGCCGCGGCCGCTTCAGGCAACGCGAATGCGCAACAGCCTGCGGGTGCCGCAGCGGAAAATGGCGAGGAGGCTGGCGACATCCCGAGCGACCTGCTGCAGACCCTGCATGCACTGTTCAGTGCCCGCCGCGGTTCGGCCGGCATCAATGCAGGCAACGCGGGCAGCGGCGGGATGCATGCGATGCCGACGGGGCCGCTGCCTTCGGCCAACGAATTGCTTGGCGCCCTCAGCGTGTTGCAAAGCCAGATCGCCAGCGCCGGCCCGTTGCCGCTGGCCCAGCCCGATGATGCTGCCGAGCTCAGCCGCGAAGTCATGCAGCTGAAGGGGCAGTTGCTGAGCCAGATCGGCGCGCTGCGCGGCGAACGCCCCAGTCACGTCGCCACCATCGATGAGGACACCATCGACCTGGTTGGGATGCTGTTCGAATTCATCCTGGAAGACCGCAACCTGCCTGCCGAGATGCAGGTCATGCTGGCACGCCTGCAGATCCCTTACCTCAAGGCGGCAATCCTCGACCGCAAGCTGTTTGCGCACCGCCAGCATCCGGCACGCCGGTTGCTGGACTGCCTGGCCGAACAGGCCAAGGGCTGGTCGGAAGAGTCCGACCGCGATCGTCGCCTGCACGACAAGGTGAAATGGGTCGTCGAGCAGCTGCTGCATGAATTCGACGATGACATGGGCATCTTCGAGCGCCTGCTGACCGACCTGCAACAGTTCCAGGACGTCAACAAGCGACGCTCCGAACTCGCCGAACAGCGCGTAGCCGAATCCACCCGCGGCCGTGAAAAGCTCGAGCAGGCGCGGCGGCGTGCGGCGCGTGAAATCCTCGATCGCATCGGTGAGCGCAAGCTGCCGCCGCTGGTGCACGGCGTGCTGGCAAGGGCCTGGGCGAATCACATGGTGCTGACCTTGCTGCGCCAGGGCGAAACTTCGCCCGAGTTCAAGAGCGCCTTGCGCTTCGTGGATGACTTCATCGCCAGCACCCGCGCCGTCACCGATCCCGAAAGCCGGCAGAACCTGCGCCAGATGCTGCCCGGCATCGAGCGTGCATTGCGCCAGGGCCTGGCCAATGTGGCCTTCCAGGAGCACGACACCGAGCGCCTGCTGGGCCAGCTGCATGCCTATTACCGGCAGCAACTTGGCGAGACCGTCGAGACCACCGAAGTGGTCACGACCGACGAAGACAGCGCGATGCTGGCCATACCCGACAGCATCCAGCCGGTCATCCAGCGCGAGGCCGAACCGGAAGAGAGCAGCCCGGAAGAGAATGTCGCGATACCGCCGGACAGCCCCGAATGGCAGCAGGTCCAGGCATTGCAGCCTGGCACCTGGCTGGAGTTCAGCCACTTCGAGGAAGCCATGACCCGCGCCAAGCTGTCGTGGATCAGCCCGATGAGCGGCCGCTATCTGTTCGTCAACCGGCGCGGCCTGAAAGTGGCGGATTACTCGCCGCAGGAACTGGCTGTCCTGCTGATCGATGGCCTGGCCCGCATACTCGCCGCGAATGCACTGTTTGATCGCGCCCTGAGCGCCATCGTCGGCCGCCTGAGCCAATCGGACAACGCCGCACCACCTGCCGCCACGGACACGGAATGAGTCAACCATTTGCGCCGCTGGCGCCGGATGCCGCCCACGTCGCTGTCGATATCGAACGCGCCCTCGCCGAGGACCTTGGCCAGGGCGATGCCACTGCCGAGCTGCTGCCGATCGATGCCCACGCTCACGCCGAGCTGACCTGCCGCGACCCGGCGGTAGTCGCCGGCACGGCGTGGTTCGATGCCTGTTTTCGCCGGCTCGATCCGGCCGTGCAGATCGATTGGCAAACCCGCGACGGGCAACGGGTCGGGCCCGGCACCGTCATCTGCCGCCTGTCCGGGCATGCCCGTTCGCTGGTCAGTGCCGAACGCTCCGCACTGAATTTCCTGCAGCTGCTTTCCGCTACCGCCACAGTCACCGCCGATTACGTGGCCGCCGTGGCCGGTACCGGCGTACGCATCCTGGACACCCGCAAAACTATACCGGGCCTGCGCCTCGCGCAGAAATACGCGGTGCGCTGCGGCGGCGGCCATAACCACCGCATCGGCTTGTACGACGCGATCCTGGTCAAGGAAAACCACATCATCGCGGCCGGTGGCATCGCGGCCGCCGTGCAGTCGGCGCGGCAGTTGCACCCGAACCTGCTGCTGGAAGTCGAGGTGGAAAACCTCGACGAGCTGGCGCAGGCGATCGATGCCGGCGTGGACCGGATCATGCTGGACAACTTCGGCCTGCCGCAGATGACCGAAGCCGTGCAATTCACCGCTGGCCGCATTCCGCTGGAAGTGTCCGGCAATGTCGACCTGCACACGATCGGCGAGTTTGCCCGTACCGGCGTGGATTTCATCTCGGTGGGCGCACTGACCAAGCACGTGCGGGCGATCGACCTTTCGCTGCGGCTGCGGTTGAGCTGATTACCTCGGCTTGCGGATGGGTGCTGTCGCCCACACACTGCGCAGATGAGCGATTTTTCCAATCTGCTGCTGTTGCTGGTGCTGCTCGCCATCGTGGGGCTGTGGCTGAAGCTCAGCGTGGCGCGCGAACGCGCCGTACGGGAAGCACGTCGGCAATGCCAGCAGCACGGCCTGCAACTACTCGATGAAACGGTTGGTCTGCGCGCCGTGCGCCTGCGCCGCGTCAATGGCCTGCACCGGCTTGAGCGCTGTTATGGCTTCGAGGTGAGCATCGACGGGCATGATCGTGAGCCCGGACGCCTGTGGATGCTGGGCGACGCACTGAGTAGCCTGAGTCTGCCGACCATTGCGTTGCTGTCCGCGCATCAGCCCGCGTCCACGCCAGCCCTGACCACGGCGACCAGCAACGTCATACCGATGCACCCGCGTCCCCGCGCCGGCGACAGGCTGCACTGAGTGCCCGCCGAAGCAGGGTTTCGCCGAGCGACCTCTACTTGACCACGCGCAGATGGGCACCGCGCTTGGGCTTGTCGTCGCCACCATCGTCAGCCCCGGGCGCAGGCGGCGTGTCGTCGGGCTCCGGCGTGGACGGCGGCGTGTCACCGCCCTCTTCGTCGGCCGGAAACATCATGCCTTGCCCGTTCTCCTGCGCATACAGCGCCAGGATCGCCTGAACCGGGATCTGGATGGATTGGCTGGCACCGGAAAAACGGGCCTGGAAGCTGATCCATTCGTTGCCCAGGTCCAGGTTAGCCACCGCGCGCATCGCGAGATTGAGCACGACCTGGCCGTTCTTGATCACCTGCGGCGGCACCCGCACCCCCTTGAAGGTGGCATCGACCAGCACGTAGGGCGTCAGGTTGTTGTCGCTGATCCAGTCGTAGATCGCCCGCAACAGGTACGGGCGGTTGGAGCTCATCGGTACAGGGGTGTCATGCTTGCTCATGGAGTTGCCGCATCGCCTTTTCCTGATCGGTCATGCTGCGCGCAAAACCCTGGCTGTGGAACAGACGCTCGCCATAATCGATGATCGGCTTGCCCTCGCGCCCCAGATCGACCCCAAGCCACGGCAGCCGCCAGATCACCGGCGCCACCAGGCAGTCGGCCAGGCTCATCTCCGGATTGAGGAAGAATTTCGATGCCTTGAACAGTGGCAAGGTGGACAACAGCTGCTCGCGCAGCCGCTTGCGCGCTGCGTCTGCCGGCCGGCCGCCAGCGCGGATAGTGTCCACTTCGGGCAGCCAGTCTTTCTCGATGCGCACCGCCGCCACCCGCAAGCGTGCTCGCGATTGCGGGTCGATCGGCATCAAGGGTGGATGCGGGTAACGCTCATCGAGGTATTCGCAGACCACCGCCGTATCGAACAAGGTCAGGTCGCGATCGATCAGGGTCGGTGTACTGGCATATGGATTGAGATCGATCAGATCCTCCGGCGGCCGGGCCGGATCCACCAGCACACGTTCATAGCTGACACCCTTGGCGGCCAGCACCAAGCGAGCGCGATGACACTGGATGTCATCCGCTGTGGTGTAGAGCGTAAGTACGGTACGCGAGCGAACGCTTTGAACCATGCTCGATTCCCCATCGGTGAGACGACTGCGGCGGCTCGTGGCCGCCGCAGTCGGATGATGCCACCAGGCGTCAGTGGACGTCCTTCCAGTATTCCTTCTTGAGCATGTAGGCCAACAAGGTGAAGAACGCCAGGAACAGCAACACCCAGATACCGTAATGATGGCGCTGCAGGGCAGCCGGCTCGGAAGCGTATTCCAGAAAACTGGTCAGGTCGCGGGTGGCCTGCTGGTACTGCGCCGGCGTCAGCTTGCCCGGCTTGGCCAGTTCGAGCTTCTCAACCTCGTCGGTACCCGGCTTCATCACCGCCGCCTGCATGCCCTGCAGCTCCCACAGCGGGAACGGCATCGCGGCATTCGGCAAGGTGGTGTTGTTCCAGCCGATCGGGCTGTGCGGATCCAGGTAGAACGTATTGAGGTAGGTGTAGACCCAGTCCGCACTCTTCGCGCTCACTTCCAGCGAGAGATCCGGCGGGGCCTTGCCGAACCACTTGCCTGCCGAGTCGGCCGGCATGTGCGAAACCACCGGGTCGTCGAACTTGGCCCCGGTGAAATTGAGGTTCTGCATCACCTCCTGTTCGGAAAGACCCAGGTCCTCGGCAATGCGCGAGTAGCGCACATACTTCAGCGAGTGGCAGCCGACGCAGTAATTGAAGAACAACCTGGCACCACGCTGCAGCGACGCCTGGTCACGCACATCGGAACCGGACTTGAGCAGCCCGGCTTCACCTTCGGCGTGCGCCGGCATGCCGCCGACCAGGAGACCGAACGCTAGCGCGGCCGCGGAGAGGAAATGCTTCATCGTGATCTGCCGCTTAGTCATGCATCGTCACCCGATCCGGAACCGGCTTGGTCTTTTCCCAGCCGAAATGCGTGTAGGCCCAAAGGAATGCGAAGAAGCCGAAATAGATGAGCGTCATCGTGCGGCCGAACGCGTTTTCCCAGGTTGTCAGGTCGACGTTGCCGAACCACTCCGGGATCACCTCGGCGGTGATGCCGGCACCGACCGCACCCAGGCCGAGGAACGCGATCACGAACACGCCCAGCGCGACCTTGTAACCGGTGCCGCGGTAGCGGATCGACTTGACCTGGCCACGGTCGAACCACGGCAGCAGGAACAACACGACGATCGCGCCGAACATCGCCAGCACGCCCCACACGGCGGTGCCGAGGAAGGACGGGACCATGCGCACGATCGCGTAGAACGGCGTGAAGTACCACACCGGCTTGATCTCGGCCGGAGTGACCAGGTTGTTGGCCATGATCGAGTTGTCATGCTCGAGGAACCAGCCGCCGAAGGTCGGCGCGAAGAAGATGATGAACGCGGCGATCAGCAGGAAGAAGCCCACGCCGAACAGGTCCTTCACCGTGTAGTAGGGGTGGAACGGGATGCCGTCGGCCGGCTTCAGCGCGTCCCAGCGGTTGCCCTTGGGCCCCTTCTTGATCTCGACGCCGTCCGGGTTGTTCGAGCCCACTTCGTGCAGTGCGGCCAGATGCAGCACCACCAGCAGCAGCAGCACGATCGGCAGCGCGATCACGTGCAGCGCGAAGAAGCGGTTAAGCGTGGCATCGGCCGGCAGGAAGTCGCCCATGATCCACTCGACCAGGGTGCCGCCGATCACCGGGATGGTGCCGAACAGCGACACGATCACCTTGGCGCCCCAGAACGACATGTTGCCCCACGGCAGCACGTAGCCCATGAACGCCTCGGCCATCAGCACCAGGAAGATCAGCATGCCGAGCAGCCACACGAGCTCGCGCGGCTTCTTGTACGAGCCGTACATGATGCCGCGGAACATGTGCAGGAACACCACCACGAAGAACAGCGAGGCGCCGGTGGAATGCATGTAGCGGATCAGCCAGCCCCACTCCACGTCACGCATGATGTACTGCACCGAGTCGAAGGCTCCCGCCGCGCTCGGGTTGTAGTTCATGGTGAGGAAGATGCCGGTGACGATCTGGTTGATCAGCACCACGATCGCCAGCGAACCGAAGTAGTACCAGAGATTGAAGTTCTTCGGCGCGTAGTACTCCGTCATGTGCTTGCGGTACATCGGCATCATGTTCGGCGCGCGCTCGGTGACCCAGTCACCGATGCTCGTGAATACGTTGGCCATTACGCAGCCCCCTTCGGATCCACGCCAATCTGGATGGTGTTGTCGTCAATGAAGTTGTACGGCGGGATTTCCATGTTCTTCGGCGCCGGCACACCCTGGTAGACACGGCCTGCCATGTCGTAGCGCGAATGATGGCAGGGGCAGTAGTAGCCGCCCTGCCAGTTCGGATCGAACGGCTCCGGCTTGATCTCGCCCACGAAGTTCGGCACGCAGCCCAGGTGGGTGCAGATGCCGACCATCACCAGCCACTCGGGCTTGATCGAGCGGGTTTCGTTCTGGGCGTACTTCGGCTGCTGCGTGGCCGAGCTGCCGTCCGACTTCGGATCGACCAGCCGCGGGTCCTGCTGCGGCAACGTCGCCAGCTGGGCCGGCGTGCGGTTGACGATGAATACCGGCAGGCTGCGCCAGCCCACGATCAACTGCTGGCCTGGCTCGATCTTTTTCAACGACTGGGTAACCGGAGCACCAGCGGCCTTGGCGCGCGCGCTGGGTTCCCACGACTTGATGAAGGGCACAGCTGCCGACACGATTCCAAGACCACCCACCACCGCAGTGGTTGCTGTCAGGAAACGGCGGCGGCCGTGATCGACGACTTCGTTCGCCATCAGGCTCTCCGGTACTTGCGATGCATGGTGGGGTTTTGGACCCCGCAAAAATCGCGTTAGTGTAGCGTCAGGCCTTGCCCCGTACAATAAAACCGCATCCCGGCGAAGTTGATCCGCCGCGACCCTCGCCATGATTTGCCGGAACCCTCTCCTTTCGACATGAAACATGCCGCCGGCACGCTTGCCTTCATCGCTCGCTTCGTCGTCCTCGGCCTGGCGATGGCGTTTGTGGTCAGCCTGTTCTGGCCCGGCAGCGGCGAGCGGCTGCGCGCGCGGTTCGGCCTGTCCACGTCATCGCCGGCCCCGGCATCCGGCACCGTACACATGGGCAACGGCCCGGTCTCGTACGCCGATGCAGTGGCCATCGCCGCTCCCTCGGTGGTGAACATCTATGCCAACAAGATCGTCACCGAGCAGGCGGTGAAGATGTACGACAACCCGGTGCTGCAGCAGCTGTTCGGTGGCCAGCCCACGACCTACCAGCATCGAGAGCAGACCCTCGGCTCGGGCGTCATCGTCAGTGCGCAGGGCCAGGGCTACGTACTGACCAACAACCACGTGATCGCCCAGGCCGCCGACATCCAGGTGCTGCTGTACGACGGCCGCATCGCCAAGGCCACCCTGGTCGGCGCGGACGAGGAGACCGACCTGGCGGTCCTGAAGATCGACGCCAGCAACCTGCCGGTGATCCGCATGGCCGACCAGCAGTTGCTGCGGGCGGGTGACGTGGTGCTGGCGATCGGCAACCCGCTCGGGCTCAACCAGACCGTCACGATGGGCATCGTCAGCGCGGTGGGACGTCAGTTGAACAGCGCCAGCGCCGAGGATTTCATCCAGACCGATGCGGCGATCAACCTGGGCAACTCGGGCGGAGCCCTGATCAATACCGAAGGCGAGCTGGTGGGCATCAATACCTTGCTGATCGGCAAGGCCGCCGGCGCGGAAGGTATCGGCTTTGCGATACCGGTCGCCACCGCGCGCAAGGTGCTGGACCAGCTCATCACCACCGGGCATGTCGTCCGTGGCTGGCTGGGCGCCGACTATGCCTTCGTGCCGCTGGCTGCCAATGGCGGCCTGCCGGCGGCGGCGCGTGGCGTCCAGGTCACCGAGGTTACTCCCGGGGGCCCGGCCGAGCAGGCCGGCATCAAGGCACGCGACATCCTGCTGCGCATTGGCAATGACGACATCCTCGACCCCGCCGACTTGCGCCGGCGCGAAGCTGCGCTTAAACCGGGCAATGTGGTGGAAGTCTCCGGCCTGCGCGACGGTAGCCCGTTCCACGTCGAGGTGACCTTGGCGCAACGGCCGCCGATGAGCGCCAACACCACGCTGGGCGACTGATTCAACCCGGACCGCGCGCGCTCGCCAGCGGCGGATGGATCGCCGCGCCATAACGCTTGCGCAGGGTTTCCACGCGCTCCACGTACACCTGGGTTTCGGCATAGGGCGGCACCCCGCTATAGCGCTGCACCGCACCCGGCCCGGCATTGTAGGCGGCTGCAGCCAGCCGCTCGTTGCCATTGAAGTTGTGCAACAGCAGGCTCAGGTAGCGCGCGCCGCCACGGATATTCTGATCGGTATTGAACGCATCCAGCACACCCATGTCGCTGGCCGTGGCAGGCATCAACTGCATCAGGCCCTGAGCTCCCTTCAGCGACAGCGCGCGCGGGTTGAATGCACTTTCGGCATGGATGATTGCGCGCAGGAACGCCTCGTCCACACCATATTCCATGCTGGCGGCGCGGATCGTGTCGGCATAGGCGGTGAGGTTGAGCGAAACGCTGCCCCAGCGGATCGTCGAATGCAGGTCGCAGGCGACGCAGGTGGCGATATAGCTGAACAACATGGTCACGGTGCGACCCTTCTGCCCCGCCACAGGCAGGTTGGTGTACTCCACGCTGCCGTCTGCCCGCACGATGCGGTAGACCGCTCCACGCAGGATGCGGGTGCCCGGGTCATCCGCGACTACCGCCGGCGGCGCCGGTGCATCGTGTGATTCGTGATAGCTCCATTGACCGGGCGTGCCTGCGGCGG
The DNA here is from genome assembly GCF_002001125.1 of Rhodanobacter sp. B04. Taxonomy (GTDB): domain Bacteria; phylum Pseudomonadota; class Gammaproteobacteria; order Xanthomonadales; family Rhodanobacteraceae; genus Rhodanobacter. The sequence continues at coordinate 70,966 of NZ_MUNV01000009.1, forward strand.
CCGCGGCCAAGGGCAGCTTGGCCGTCGTTTCGACCGAGCCATGCACCGCCGCCAGCGATGCGTGCCGCAGCTGGCCCGCATCGAGCGGCCGAGCAGTGGTCTCGACCGTTGCCTGCACGCGGGCGAGCGAAACCGGCTCAACCTCATCCGCAACAAGGCGGCGCGCGCTGGTTTCTACCGAACCGGTCACTCCCGTCAGCGAAATGCGCGGCGGCGCCTGGTGCGCCGGTGCCGACGCGGCATAGGTACTTATCGGCTTGCAGCCGTGGTAGCCGATCTTGCTGCTGCTGAAGGCCACTTCGCCACTGGCCCCGGTGCACCGATACAGCGTGCCGGCCCGTGCCTGTGCGCACCAGCCTCCGGCCCACAGCAGCGCACAGCCCAGCACGACCCGGAACAGGATCGAGTGTGAAGGGAAGCTCCGGGCAGGCCGATCGACGCTTCCCCCGTGGCTTGCGACGTCGAACATGGATGCAGTGTGCCGTCACGCGCTTCCGGCGCCAAGTACGCGATCGCCATTTCGTGCACCGTGCACCGTTCGCCGAACACTTCGATTCTGCAACAGTCGGGGCAGCTGTCCGATACCGCGCCGGCTGCCGCAAGTGCTTGATCCTCCATGCCATCGACTGGCAGGCATGCCTGCAGACAGGTAGACTGCGCGGTTCAGCGGATTGCACCTACTGCGCCACGAACCACGGTATTCCCACGCCATGAGCGGCAAGCTTTTCATCAAGACCCACGGTTGCCAGATGAACGAGTACGACTCGGCCAAGATGGCCGACGTGCTCAAGGCGTCGCATGGCATGGAATTGACCCAGGACGAGTCCGAGGCGGACGTGATCCTGATCAACACCTGCTCGATCCGCGAGAAGGCGCAGGAGAAGGTGTTCAGCCAGCTCGGCCGCTGGAAGCAGCACAAGAAGGACGGCAAGCCGGTGTTGATCGGCGTTGGCGGCTGCGTGGCATCGCAGGAAGGCGACGCGATCGTCAAGCGCGCGCCCTACGTCGACCTGGTGTTCGGCCCGCAGACCCTGCACCGCCTGCCACAGCTGATCGAGCAGCAGCGCGCCAGCGGCAAGCCGCAGGTGGACATCAGCTTCCCGGAGATCGAGAAGTTCGACCGCCTGCCCGAGCCGCGCGCCGAAGGTCCGACCGCCTTCGTCTCGATCATGGAAGGCTGCTCGAAGTACTGCAGCTACTGCGTGGTGCCGTACACCCGCGGCGAGGAAATCAGCCGCCCATTCGACGACGTCATCGTCGAGGTCGCCCAGCTCGCCGCGCAGGGCGTGCGTGAGGTGAACCTGCTCGGCCAGAACGTCAACGCGTATCGTGGCCCGACCCACGACGGCGGCATCGCGGACCTCGCCGTGCTGATCCACGCGATCGCGCAGATCGATGGCATCGGCCGCATCCGCTTCACCACCTCGCACCCGCTGGAGTTCTCCGACTCGCTGATCGAGGCCTACGCCAACGTGCCGCAGCTGGCCAACTATCTGCACCTGCCGGTGCAGGCCGGCTCCGACCGCATCCTCAGCGCGATGAAGCGCGGCTACACCGCGCTGGAGTTCAAGCAGAAGATCCGCAAGCTGCGCGCGGTGCGCCCGGACATCTGCGTGTCCTCCGATTTCATCGTCGGCTTCCCCGGCGAGACCGAGGCGGATTTCGAGAAGACCATGAAGCTGATCGACGACATCGGCTTCGACCAGAGCTTCTCCTTCATCTTCTCCTCGCGCCCCGGCACGCCGGCGGCGAATCTCGCCGACGACACGCCTGCGGCGGAAAAGCACGCCCGGCTGACCCGGTTGCAGGCAACCATCAACGCAAACGCGAAGCGGATCAGCCAGGCGATGATCGGCAGCGTGCAGCGCGTGCTGGTGGAAAAGCCCAGCACGCGCGACGCCCGCGAACTGACCGGGCGCACCGAGAACATGCGCTTCGTCAACTTCCCGGGTCATCCGCGCCTGATCGGCCAGTTCGTCGATGTGGTGATCACCGAAGCGATGAGCAATTCGCTGCGCGGGCGTCTGCAGCTGGCGGACGGCGTGGCCGCCTGATTCGTTCTTAGCCTTAGCACGACACCCCACGCCCCCTGCCGAGACTTCCGCCGCATGCATCGCACCAGTTCCATTCTGCTGCTGTTCGCGTTGCTGCTGTTCGGCATGCTCTCCAGCGCCCATGCCAGCATCGCCAATGCACCCGGTGCAAACCTTGAGGTGTCGCTGATCACCTACGGTCCCGGCGAAACCTACTGGGAACGCTTCGGCCATGACGCGATCGAGCTGCGCGACAGCGCCTCGGGCGAAGCGATCAACTTCAACTACGGCGTGTTCGATTTCAACGAGTCGAACTTCTTCGTCAACTTCGCCCGCGGCCGCATGCATTACCTGATGGATGCCGCACCGAGTACGCTCGACGAAAGCGACTACGTCACCGCCGGTCGCTCGGTGACCCGCCAGCGACTGGCATTGGACGCCGACCAGGCCGCCGCGCTGCGCGACTTCCTGTTGTGGAACCTGCGCCCGGAAAATGCCGGCTACAACTACGACTACTACGTCGACAACTGCACCACCCGCGTGCGCGATGCGCTGGACAAGGCGCTTGGCGGCGTGCTGAAGACCCAGCTCAGCGCGCGTACCGGCGGCATGACCTATCGCCAGCAGACGGCGCGCCTGATGAGCGCGCAGCCGTGGCTGATGCTGGTACTGGATCTTGGCCTGGGTCCGTATGCGGACCAGCCGCTCAACGCCTGGCAGGAAAGTTTTCTGCCGATGGTGCTGCAGACGCAGATGCGCGACGTCCGTATCGACAGCGGCCACGGTGCCCTGCAACCACTGCTGCAGGACGAACAGCTGCTGTCGCCGAACCGGCTGGACGTGCCACCGCCCAGCGCACCCGATTTGCGGCTTCCGCTGGCGCTGGGCGGGGTGTTGATCGCCATGTTGATCGTCGCGACACGACGCTGGTGGCCCACCGGCTACGCCCTGCTCGGCACGCTCTACCTGCTGCCGGCCGGCCTTGTCGGCGTCCTGCTGCTTGCCCTGTGGACACTGACCTCGCACCACTCGGCCTGGGCCAACGCCAACCTGCTGCTGTTCAATCCGCTGGCCTTCGCGCTGCTGCCGACGCTGTGGCGGGCACGCCGCGGCCAGGCCGCGGGGCGCTTCATCGATGGCGTGATCGCACTGCAGCTGCTGGCCGGATTGGCTGCCGTGCTGCTGCATCTGCTGCCCGGTGTCGTGCAGCAGAACCAACCCTGGCTGCTGCTCGCCCTGCCGTGCTGGATCGCACTGGCATGGAGCCTGCGGCGCACCGGCTGACGCCATCGCCGCAGCTACAGCTCACGACCTGCCAGTTCAGTTCGGCAGGCGACGGATCTTCGCGCCGAGTACGCCGAGCTTTTCCTCGATGTTCTCGTAGCCGCGATCGATGTGATAGACGCGATCGACGATGGTGTCGCCCTTGGCCACCAGGCCGGCCAGCACCAGGCAGGCCGAGGCGCGCAGGTCGGTGGCCATGATCGGGGCGCCGCTCATTTCCTTGACGCCCTGCACCACGGCGGTATTGCCCTCGAGGCGGATGTCCGCGCCCAGCCGCTGCAGTTCGTGCGCATGCATGAAGCGGTTCTCGAACACCGTCTCGGTGACCACGCCGGTGCCTTCGGCGACGCAGTTGAGCGCGGTGAACTGCGCCTGCATGTCGGTCGGGAACGCCGGATACGGCGCGGTGCTGATGTTGACCGCCTTCGGCCGGCGGCCGCCCATGTCCAGCTCGATCCAGTCGTCGCCGGTCGAAATGTGCGCACCGGCCTCTTCCAGCTTGGCCAGCACGGCATCGAGCGTATTGGCGCGGGCATGCCGCGCGCGCACCTTGCCGCCGGTCATCGCCGCGCCGACCAGGAAGGTGCCGGTCTCGATGCGGTCGGGCAGCACTTCGTACTCGGCACCGTGCAGGCGCTCGACGCCATGGATGATCATGGTCGAGCTGCCGGCGCCCTCGATCTGGGCGCCCATCGCGATCAGGCAGTGCGCCAGATCGACCACCTCGGGTTCCTGCGCGGCGTTCTCGATCACCGTGGTGCCCTGCGCCAGGGTGGCGGCCATCATGATGTTTTCGGTGCCGGTGACGGTGACCATGTCCATCAGGATGCGCGCGCCCTTCAGCCGCGAAGCCTTCGCCTTGATGTAGCCGTTCTCGACCGTGATGTCGGCGCCCAGCGCCTGCAGCCCGCGAATGTGCTGGTCGACCGGACGCGAGCCGATCGCGCAGCCGCCCGGCAGCGAGACTTCGGCCTGGCCGAAACGCGCCACCAGCGGGCCGAGCACCAGGATCGAGGCGCGCATCGTGCGCACCAGGTCGTACGGCGCCACGCAGGTGCTGGTGGTGCGCGGATCGACGTGCATCTTCATGCGGTCGTCCAGCACCAGCCGCACGCCCATCTGGCCAAGCAACTCGATGAAGGTGGTGACGTCGTGCAGGTGCGGCACATTGCCGATGCTGACCGGCTCGTCGGCGAGCAGGCAGCCGGCGAGAATCGGCAATACGGCGTTCTTGGCGCCGGAAATGCCGACCTCGCCTTGGAGCGGCGTGCCGCCACTGATCAGGATCTTGGCCATCGTTTTCCTTGAATAATGAGGGGGAAATCCGGCTGCAGCCTCAACGGCGCGCCGCGACTTCCTCGGGAGTCAGGGTCTTCAACGCCAGCGCATGGATCGCGCCACCCATCAAGTCGCCCAGCGTGGCATAGACCAGCCGATGCCGCGCCAACGGCAACTTGCCGGCAAACTGGCTGGCCACCACGGTGGCTTCGAAATGCACGCCGTCGGCGCCGCTGACATCGGCCTGTGCTCCGGGCAGGCCGGTTTCGATCATTGCCTGGATGCTGGCTGGATCCATCGGGAATATTCCGTACACAACTGGGGTCGCCGCGGCAGGATTCCGGCGCGTGCCAAATCCAGGATGCGGCTTATGACGTTAAAATGAGAATATGCCATGGTAATGGAAATCCTCTGGCACAGAAACGACGGCAACTGCCGACCGGCCTGACCACTGCGCAGTCGCCATGGCGATGCCGGCATCCGCCCCCTTCTCCCGAGAACTCATGAACGCACGCATCGCCCCTCCCGCCCCGATCGACCTGAACCCGGACGCCATCGCGCGCAGTGCCCGCACGGTGGTCGCCACCGAAGCGGCGGCGGTGCAGGCGCTGGAATCGCGGATCGGACCGGACTTCGTCGAGGCTTGCCGGCTGATCCTGGCCTGCAAGGGCCGCGTGATCGTCAGCGGCATGGGCAAATCCGGGCACGTGGCGCGCAAGATCGCCGCCACCCTGGCCTCCACCGGTACGCCGGCGTTCTTCGTGCATCCGGGCGAGGCCAGCCATGGTGACCTTGGCATGATCCTGCCGCAGGACGTTGTGCTGGCGCTGTCCTACTCCGGCGAGACCGACGAGCTGCTGTTCATCCTGCCGGTGATCAAGCGCCAGGGCATCCCGCTGATCGCGATCACCGGCAAGCCCGGCTCCTCGCTGGCGAGCCAGGCCGACGTGCATCTCGACGGCAGCATCTCCAGCGAGGCCTGCCCGCTGGGCCTGGCACCGACCACCAGCACCACGGTGGCGCTGGTGCTGGGCGATGCGCTGGCGATCGCGCTGCTGGACGCGCGCGGCTTTACCTCGGACGATTTCGCCCGCTCGCATCCGGCCGGCAGCCTTGGCCGGCGCCTGCTGCTGCGCATCAGCGACGTGATGCACAGCGGCGACGACGTGCCCAGGGTGCCGCCGGACGCCAGTCTTACCGCCGCCCTGGTCGAGATGACCCGCAAGCATCTGGGCATGACCGCCGTGGTCGATGCCGAACAACGCTTGCTGGGCGTCTTTACCGATGGCGACCTGCGCCGCGCGCTGGACGACGAGGGCGTGGATCTGCGTGGCGCCACCGTGGCCGAACTGATGACCCGCGGCCCGAAGACGATCGGCGCCGACAAGCTGGCCGCCGAAGCGGCGCAGCTGATGGAAAAGCACCAGATCCACGCCTTGCTGGTGGTCGATGACGAGCACCGCGTGGTTGGTGCGCTGAACATTCATGATCTGCTCCGTGCACGTGTGGTCTGATCACGCGTCGCCTTCAATCACAACCGCTCGAGTCCGCGCCCTCCATGTATCTGGCTGATCTACCTGCCGACGTCCTCGACCGTGCCGCCAAGGTGCGCCTGGCGGTATTCGACGTCGACGGCACCCTGACCGACGGGCGCCTGTGGTACAGCGAGGATGGCCACGAGACCAAGGTGTTCCATGTGCACGACGGCCTCGGCCTGAAGCAATTGCAGGCAAACGGTGTGCAGGTGGCCTTGATCACCGCGCGGATCAGCCATCCGGTGGCGCTGCGTGCCGAGGAACTGGATATCGCCCATGTCTACCAGGGCCAGGGCGACAAGCGCGCCTGCCTGCTGGAGCTGCTCGACGCACTGCATCTCGCGCCTGAGCAGGTCGCCTTTATCGGCGACGATCTGCCCGACCTGTCGCCGATGCGCATTGCCGGCCTGTCCATCGCCGTGGCCAATGCGCACCCCTGGGTCGCCGAACAGGCGCACTGGCAGACTAGCAAGAGTGGCGGGATGGGCGCCGCGCGCGAAGTGTGCGACCTGATCCTGCTTGCCCAGGGCAAGAGCGCGGCCGAGCGGGAGCGCTGGCAGTGAAGCTGTGGCTCTGGTTGCGCGACCGCCGCCTGCCTGCATCGATTGTCCTGATCGCCCTGGCGGCAGGCATCCTGCAGGTGTTGCAGTGGTGGCTGGGGCCACCGTCGTCCAACCAGGATTTTGTAGGGCCGCCACGCTCCGGCTATACCCTGACCAATGCGCGCGTCACCGAATACGACGTCGACGGCATGCCCGGGCTGAGGGTGCAGTCGCCGCACCTGGAGCGGCGCGAGAGCGACGACTCGCTCTATCTCAATTCACCCACCTTCCAGATGCCTGCCAAGCAACCGGGCATACCGGACTGGGAGGGCGAGTCCCTGTACGGCTGGGTCAACAAGCCGGGCACCCTGCTCAAACTGCAGGGCCCGGTCTACCTGCACCGTCCGGCCTTCGTCGATGCACAAGGCGTGACCCAGCCGGTAGCCACCCTGCACACCTCGGAAATCACCGCCTGGCCCAAGGAAAACCGCATGGAAACCGCGGAGCCTGCCTTGATGACGCAGGGCGACAGTAGAATGAACGGCGTCGGCATGCGCGCCAATCTCAACGAAAATCATCTGGAGCTACTCCATGACGTCCACGGCACTCTTATCCCGCGCCAGAAGAACCATCCGGTTCGGCCTGGTACTCCTGGGGCTGCTGGTGCTGCAACCGGTGCTGGCCAAGCAAGATGACCGCAACCAGCCGATGAACGTGGTGCACGCCGACAGTTTCGACGGCTTCAATGCACCCAACAGCATCACCACGCTGACCGGCCACATCCTCATCACCCAGGGCACCATGAAGGTGACCGGTGATCTGGCCAAGATCCACGTGGACGGCGACCAGCAGGTAAGCCGCATCGTGGTGACCGGCAAGCCGGCACACATCGAGCAACTGGACGACAGCGGCAACCTGGTGACCGGCGACGCGCTTACGCTGGACTACGACAACATCAACGGCATTGCCGTGCTCACCACCAATGCCGTGGTGCACCAGCAGGGCCGTGGCGAGGCGCATGGCGACAAGCTCACCTATAACACCCAGACCTCCTACATCACCGGTGAAAGCAACGGCGATGGCCGCGTGCACATGACCTTCCTGCCGAAACCCCACCCGGTGGCGCCAGGCAAGCCGGCCGCCGGCGAGCCGGTGGCCACACCCTCCAGCACCAAACCCGCCTCGGCATCGAGTACGGGCGCCAAGCCCGCGCCGGCGCCGGCCAGCAGTTCGTCGGCGTCTTCGCAGAGGCAGCCATAACCGATGCTCTCCGCTGAAGGTCTGCAGAAAAGTTTCAAGGCGCGCAAAGTGGTGCGGGATTTCGCTTTCTCGATCCGCGAGGGCGAGGTCGTCGGCCTGCTCGGCCCGAACGGCGCCGGCAAGACCACCTGCTTCTACATGGTGGTCGGGCTGATCGAAGCCGACGCCGGCAGCATCAAGCTGGACAAGCAGGACATCACCGGCCTGCCTATGCATGCCCGCGCCAAGCTCGGCATCGGCTACCTGCCACAGGAAGCCTCGGTATTCCGCCGGCTCAGCGTGGCCGACAACATCCTGGCAGTGCTGGAACTTCGCGAGGGCTTGAGCGAACAGCAGCGCAACAGCGAATTGGAAGGCCTGCTCGACGAGTTGAAGATCAGCCATATCGCCGGCCAGAAAGGTGTCAGCCTGTCCGGCGGCGAACGTCGCCGCGTTGAAATCGCCCGCGCGTTGGCCGCGCGGCCGCGCTACATGCTGCTGGACGAGCCGTTTGCCGGCGTCGACCCGATTTCGGTCGGCGAAATCCAGCGCATCGTCCGCCACCTGAAGGAGCGCGGCATCGGCGTGCTGATCACCGACCACAACGTGCGCGAAACACTGGGCATCTGCGACCGCGCCTACATCATGAGCGAAGGCGAGGTGCTGTCCCGCGGCACCCCGGCGCACATCCTCGCCGACGAAAAGGTGCGCGAGGTCTATCTGGGCCGCGAATTCCGCCTCTGATCCCCATGCTCTTAAGGTTTGTGCGACAAGCGGTTGCGCACGGCTATGGCCGCGCCCGCGGGCAAGCGTTAGGATGGCCGCGAATTCCTTCGACCTGGCTGGCATGAAACCCGCACTGCAGTTTCGTCTCCACCAGCAGCTGACCCTGACGCCGCAACTGCAGCAGGCGATCCGTCTGCTGCAGCTGTCGCAGCTGGAGCTGGAAGCCGAGCTGCGGCAGATCGCGGAGAGCAACCCGCTGCTGGAGTTCGCCGAAGAGATCGAGGACGAGGAAACCGTCGATCGCGAAAGCGCCGAAAGCGAATACCCAAGCGCCGAGAGCATCGCTGACGCAGGCAGCAGCCCAAATGACGGCGATGACGGTGGCGAGTGGGCCGATGGCGTCGTGGCCGAATCGCCGATCGACTTCTCCAGCAGCAGCGCCGGCAGCAGCGGCAGCGTCGGCTCGCGCGGCGATGACGACTTCGAACCGCAGAACGCCGCGCCGGAGACCTTGCAGCAACACTTGCTGTGGCAGCTCAACATGGCGTCGTTCAACCCGCGCCAGCATCTGATCGCCACCGTGCTGATCGACTTCCTGAATGCCGACGGCTATCTCTCCGAGGGGCTGGACGCGGTACTGGCGGTTCTCCCGGCCGACCTGAAGGCCGGGCTCGACGAGGTCGATGCCGTGCGTCGGCGGCTGCAGGGCTTCGACCCCGCCGGCGTCGGCAGCCTTGATCTGCGTGATTGCCTGCGCGTGCAACTGGAGCAGTTCGATCCGGGCACGCCGCAGCGCGAGCTGGCCCTGCGCATGGTCGACAGCGAGCTGGAACTGCTGGCGCGCAACGACATCGCGCGGTTGGCGCGCCGCCTGCGGGTCAGCGAGGACGAGGTGGCCGCCGCCGCGATACTGATCCGCAGCCTCGACCCCCGCCCGGGTGCCGCCCTGGATGCCACCCCGGTGGAATATGTCGCACCGGATGTCTACGCGCTGCGCGATGGCAGCCGCTGGCGGGTCAGCCTGAATCCGGATGCGCAGCCGCGGCTGGGCCTCAACCAGCATTACTGCGGCCTGATCGCGCAGGCGCGCGGCGAGGACGCCAGCTGGATGCGCGGCCAGCTGCAGGAGGCGCGCTGGCTGATCAAGAGCCTGGAATCGCGCGCCGAAACCCTGCTCAAGGTGGCCGAGGCGATCGTGCGCCGGCAAAGCGCATTCCTCGATTACGGCCCCGAGGCGATGCACCCGCTGGTATTGCGCGAAGTGGCCGAGGAGGTCGGCATGCACGAATCGACCATCTCGCGGGTCACCACCCGCAAATACATCCATACCCCGCGCGGCACGTTCGAGCTGAAGTACTTCTTTTCCAGCGGCGTCTCCACCGAGGACGGCGGCAGCGCCTCGGCTACCGCCATCCAGGCCATGCTGCGCAAGCTGATCGATGCGGAGGACGCACGCAGGCCGCTTTCCGACCAGGCCATCGCCGAGGAGTTGCAGCGCAAGGGCATCCAGGTCGCCCGTCGCACCGTGGCCAAATACCGGGAGGGACTGCGCATTCCCAGCTCCAGCGAACGTCAGCGCGCCAGCTGATCCGCATTCACGTCCGTGCGGGAACTTGGTTCTCACAAAAGCGTTCCCATACCTGAAAGATGATTGACGATGTGCCGCCGCCTTCCCGGCTACGGCACGTCCATCCCGCCGCGAAACGCGGCCTGCAGCACCAGAGGAGGCGCCCCATGCAATTCCAACTCAGCGGCCAGCAGATTGAAGTCACCCCGGCCCTGCGCGAACACGCCACCGCCAAGCTCGATCGCCTCACTCGCCTCGACGACAAACTGCTCAGCCTCGCGGTCGTGCTGTCCGTCGACAAGCTCCGACAACGTGCCGAGGGCACCTTGGGCGTGATCGGCGCCACCTTGCATGCCGAGGCCACCGAGGCCGACATGTATGCCTCCATCGATATCCTGTTCGACAAGCTGGTCAACCAGTTGCGCAAGCATCGCGAGAAGGTCAGCGACAAGCATCAGCAGGAAGCGCGCGAAGCGCGCCAGTACGGCTGATCCCTCCCGCGGCCCGCCCTTCCGGCGGGCCGCTTCCGTTCCGAAGGCGCGTCTTCGTCCAAGCTGGCACAATGGTCATGCCGTCGCAGCAGCCCCCATGCGACGCAAGGATCTTCGCTTGGACCGGATCAGCGCACGACAACTCTACGATGGCGTCCACGAACGCATGGCCCTGCGCTGGCTGTCCGGCATGCGCGGGGAAACGCGCGCGATCGAGCCCGGTGCCGCGCAGTCGCGCCGGCCTTCGCTGATCGGCTACCTCAACGTCATCTACCCGAACAAGATCCAGATCATCGGCACCGAGGAACTGAACTTCCTCGACGGGCTGGATTCGCGCCAGCGCTGGGAGGTCATGCACAAGATCGCCGCCTACCAGCCGGTGGCGCTGATCGTGACCAAGGACCAGGCCGTGCCGGCCGACCTGCGCGAGGTCGCCGAGGAAACCAACACGCCGCTGTGGATCAGTCCCAAGCGCGGGCATGAGTTGCTGACCTATCTGCAATATCATCTGGCGCGCATGCTGGCGGCGAAGACCACCCTGCACGGGGTGTTCCTGGAAGTGTTCTCGATCGGCGTGCTGATCACCGGCGAGGCCGGTTCCGGCAAGAGCGAGCTGGCGCTGGAACTGATCAGCCGCGGCCACCGGCTGGTCGCCGACGACGCCACCGAGTTCACCCTGATCGCGCCGGACGTGATCGACGGTACCTGCCCCGAGCTGCTGCAGGACCTGCTGGAAGTGCGCGGCCTGGGCGTGCTCAACGTGCGCGAGATGTTCGGCCACATGTCGGTCAAGCCGTCCAAGTACCTGCGCTTGGTGATCCACCTCAAGCCCATGCGCGAGGGCGAGGAAACCGATGCACTGACCCGCCTCACCGGCGACATCGGCCATCGCGAGATCTTCGACGTGCCGGTGCCGATGATCACCATCCCGGTGGCGCCGGGACGCAACCTTGCCGTGCTGGTCGAAGCCGCCGTGCGCAGCCACGCGCTGAAGAGCAAGGGCATCGATCCGGCGCAGACCTTCATCGACCGCCAGGCGCACCAGCTGCGTCGGCTGCCGCCGTGGTGAGCCCATGAACGAAGCCGATACGCCCCTGCTCAATCCGCTGGTCGATCCGCACGAGATCCACCTGATCGTGCTCACCGGCATGTCCGGTGGCGGCAAGACCGTGGCGCTGCGCGCGCTGGAAGACCTGGAGTTCTACTGCGTCGACAACCTGCCCTCGGCGCTGCTGCCGCAGCTGGTCAATGCCGTGATCAAGGGCAACAGCAAGCACCGGCGCATCGCCGTCGGCGTGGATGTGCGCAACCGCGGCGCGGATTTCTCGCACATGCCGACCGTCCTGTCGGAACTGGCTGGCGCCGGCGTGCAGGTGCATCTGATCTTTCTGGATTGCAGCGACGCGGTGCTGATCAAGCGCTATTCGGAAACCCGCCGCCGGCACCCGCTGGCCACGCGCGGCGTGTCGCTGGCCGACGCGATCGTCGAAGAACGCAAACTGCTGCGCCCGCTGATGGCGATCGCCGAGAAGGTGATCGATTCCAGCGAGCTCAACGTGCACCAGCTGCGCCGCCTCGTCGCCACCGGCTACGCCCAGGCAACCGCCGGGCTCACCCTGATGTTCCAGTCGTTCGCATTCCGTCGCGGCCTGCCGCTGGATGCGGACTTCGTGTTCGATGCGCGCTGTCTGCCGAACCCGCACTGGCATGCACACTTGCGGCCGCTGTCGGGCAAGGATGCGCCGGTGCGCGAATTTCTCGATGCCGAGCCACTCGTCACCGAATACTTTCTCGACACCGCGCGCTGGCTGGATGCGTGGCTGCCGCGCTTCGAGCAGGACGACCGCAGCTACGTGACGATCTCGGTCGGCTGCACCGGTGGTCGGCATCGTTCGGTCTATCTGGTCGAGAAGCTCGCCGCGCATTACCGTGATCGCCGCGAAGGCGTACTCACCTTCCATCGAGAGCTGGAGTGAAGACCATGCCGCCTGCAGGCGCCACGAGGAACCGGTCATGAGCGTCGGCGTGCTGTTGATGACTCATGAGGCGGTCGGCCAGGCATTGATCTCCGCCGCGCATCACGTGATGCCGAAACTGCCGCTGCAGGTGGCTGCCGTGGAGATTCCGCCACAATCCGATCCGGACGTGATGCGTACGCTGACCGCGCGCCATGCGCGGGAACTCGATCAGGGCGATGGCGTGCTGGTGCTGGCCGACCTGTACGGCGCCACGCCGTGCAATATCGGCCTGTCGCTCGGTGCGCTGGGCGTCCACCTGCGCTGCGTGTCGGGCCTCAACCTGCCGATGCTGCTGCGCGTACTCAACTATGCGGAAAAACCACTGGACGAACTGGCCGAGATCGCGGCCAGCGGTGGCCGCGGGGGAATTTTCATCGACCATGCCTGACTTCAATCATGCTTGAGCAAGAGATCGTCGTTTCCAACAAGCTCGGCCTGCATGCCCGCGCCTCGGCCAAACTGGTGCAGCTGGTGCAGGGTTTCAAATCCACCGTGTGGCTGGTCAGCAAGGGTCGCGAGATCAATGCGCAGAGCATCATGGGCGTGATGATGCTGGCCGCCGGCATCGGCACGCCGCTGACCATCCGTGTCGATGGCCCGGATGAGCAATCCACCCTGGATGCCGTGGTCGCGCTGTTCGAGCGCAAGTTCGACGAAGGAGCCTGAGGATGAAGCAGGGAACAGGGAACGGCGAACGACCGAACCTGCGCAACGCGCTGGCTGCTTCTCTGTGCCCCGCTCCCCGTTTCCCGCGACCGTCAGGAAGTCCCCTTGCGGGATTCCCCGCTCCCACTGGAACCCGCGCATGAGGCACGTGCTCAACGGCACGATCGCCGCCCACGGCATGGCACTGGGCCGGGCCCGGCTGGTGCAGCCGAGCCGCTACAGTGTCGACACCCGGCCATTGGCCGAGGAAGAGATCGAGGTCGAGCTGGAGCATCTGCACCGCGCGCTGGACACGGCCCGGCAGGAACTGCGCGAGCTGCGTGGCAAGCTGCATGGCGCGTTGGCGCGCGAGGTCAACGAATTCATCGACGCGCACAGCCTGCTGCTGGACGACGCCGAGTTGTTGCGCGGACTGGATGACCTGGTGCGGATCGGCCATTACCGCCCCGGTGCCGCACTTAAGAAACAACGCGACCGCCTGTCCGCCGTGTTCGAGGCGATGGACGACCCATACCTGCGCAGCCGCAAGGAAGACGTCGAACAGGTGATCAACCGGGTGATCTCCGCCCTGCAGCGGCAGACCAGCCCGGAAGAGCGCAAGCTGGCCGCGCGCGTCGGCGAGATCCTGATCGCCGACAGCATCGCGCCGGCCGACATGGCGCAACTGGCCGGCAACGGCCTGCTCGGCGTGGTCGGCAGCTCCGGCAGCCCGTATTCGCATAGCGCAATCCTCGCGCGCAGCCTCGGCCTGCCGATGCTGGTCGGCACCCGTGATGCGTTGTCGACCATCCATGACGACGACCTGATCCTGCTCGACGCCGAGCGCGGCGAGGCGATCGTGCATCCCACCGCGCAGGACCTGTCGCGCTATCGCGCCTGGCAGCGCGAGGCGGCGATCGAGGGGCGCCGCCTGGCCAAGCTGGCAAACGCGCCCACGCGCACCCGCGACGATGTCGAAATCTGCCTGTATGCCAACGCCGAAACCCCTGCCGACGTGGCCAGCGCGCGTGCGCGTGGCGCCGACGGCGTCGGCCTGTACCGTACGGAATTCCTGTTCCTCAAGCACAAGGGACTGCCGTCGGAAGACGAACAGTTCATCGCCTATCGCGACCTGGTGATGGGCATGGGCGGCTTGCCGGTGACGATCCGCACGCTGGACCTCGGCGCCGACAAGGCCGATGCCGCCGGCCTGGTGCTGCGCGGCGAGGAAAACCCCGCGCTCGGGGTGCGTGGCGTGCGCCTGTCGTTGCGTTATCCCGCAGTGTTCTCCACCCAGATCCGCGCGATCCTGCGCGCCGCCTGCTACGGCCCGGTACGCGTGCTGGTGCCGATGGTGACCCAGCCGGACGAACTGATCGCGGTGCGCACGCTGTTCAAGCTGGCCCGGCAGGATCTGAAACGCGAGAACATCGACCTGCCGGAGAAGTTGCCGCTGGGCGCGATGATCGAGGTGCCGGCGGCGGCGATCAACGTGCGCGCCCTGCTGGAGCATGCCGACTTCCTCGCGATCGGCACCAACGACCTGGCCCAGTACGTGCTCGCCGCCGACCGCGGCAACGATGCGCTGGAGAACATCTACAACCCGCTGCAACCGGCACTATTGAGGCTGCTCTCGCACGTGATCGGCGCCGGCCGCCGCGCGAAGAAGCCGGTGAGCCTGTGCGGCGAGATCGCCGGCGACGTGAACTTCACCGCGCTGCTGCTGCTGTTGGGCCTGCACGAATTCAGCATGCATCCCGGCCAGATCCTGCAGGTGCGCGACCGCCTCGCCACGCTGGACCACGCCCATCTGCGCCGTCATGCCGCCCGGCTGCTGCGCGCGCATACCCACGAACAGGCCGAGGCGCTGCTGAACGAGATCGTGGGCTCGTCAGCCGCATAGCCGATCGACCGCGAACAGCCTCTGCCTCCCGCCTCGGGCAAGAAGGGCTTCTTTTTTGCTTTGCCCAGTTGACGCAGCCCACCCTCGCTCCGCATTCATGTCATGCGTTGCCGGATCGGGGACGGCTCAATCCGCCCGATCGAAACCGGCGTGCTTGAGAAACTCGTCCAGCAGCGCGCCGCGGTATTTCTGCCGGTGCAGCAAGAGCGACAGCTTGCGGCGCAGATCGAGGAACGGGGTTTTCAGTGCCTTCAGCCGCCCGGTCGCCAGCGCATCGGTCACCGCAACCACAGGCAGGCAGGCGATACCGAGGCCGGCGACCACGACCTGCTTGATCGCCTCGATCTGATCCAGTTCCAGCACGGTCTCACCCGGCGGCAGCTGCGCCAGCACGCGCTCGCTGGTCGTACGCGTGGCCGAGCCCGGCTCGCGCAATACCCAGCGTGCGCCGGCGAAATCCGCCGGCTTCAGGCTGCGCTTGCGCGCCAGCGTATGTTCCGGCGGGGCGCACACCACCAACAGGTCATCGCGCCACGGCCGCACTTCCAGCAACGGGTGCGTTACCGGTCCTTCGACACAACCGATGTCCAGGCTGTGGTCGAGCACGCTGGCGGCGATCGCTTCGGTATTCGCCACGCGCAGGCGGATCGCCACCTGCGGATGGGCGCGCACGAACGCGCCCAGCAATTCACCTACACGGTAATTACCCACCGTATTGCTGGCACCGATGCGCAACTCGCCACCCAGCGCCACCCCATTTTCACTGCCGCGGCGGCCGAATTCGGCATGCCGCTCCAGCAACTCCTGCGCCAGCGGCAACAGTTCGCGGCCGCGCGCGTTCAGCCGCAGGCGGCCGCGCTCGCGTGCGAAGACCGGCGCATCCAGTTGCCGCTCCATTTCCGCCAGCGCCATGCTGGCGGCCGGCTGGGTCAGGTGCA
Organism: Rhodanobacter sp. B04; assembly: GCF_002001125.1. Lineage (GTDB taxonomy): Bacteria > Pseudomonadota > Gammaproteobacteria > Xanthomonadales > Rhodanobacteraceae > Rhodanobacter. The sequence goes on from NZ_MUNV01000009.1 coordinate 87,165, forward strand.
GCCGCTCGGCGGCGGCACGCACGCTGCCATGCAGCGCGATCTGCACGAACACTTCCAGCTGGCGCGGGCTGATGTTGATCATCAGCCTATCTTATACATCTGATCAGATATTCCAAATTTTCCTGATTGATGCAGACACGGACAATGGCGCAGTTGCCGGAGCCCATGCATGAACGCGTCACCCATCGCCGCCCTTATCCGTCCCACGCTGCGTATGCGCACACCCGGTTTGTTGCTGGCGCTGACGATCGGCTTGGTCGCCATGGCATTGGGGCGTTGCATGCCGTTGATCGGCGGCCCGGTGATCGGCATCGTGCTGGGCATCATCGTGCGCAACCTGTTGCCGCCGGGCGAACGTTACCAGCCGGGCATCGCGTTCACCGGCAAGTACGTGCTGCAGTGGTCGATCATTGCGCTCGGTTTCGGACTCAGCCTCAGCCAGGTGGCGAAGACCGGCCTCGAATCGCTGTCGGTGACCCTGGTCACGATGACCGTGGCCTTCCTCGCCGCGTGGCTGCTCGGGCGCTGGCTCGGCGTGCACGACAAGCTGAAGATCCTGATCGGCGTGGGCACTGCGATCTGTGGCGGCTCGGCAATTGCCGCGGTGACACCGATCATCCGCCCGGACGACCACGACACCGCGTTCGCGATCTCCACCATCTTCCTGTTCAACCTGGTCGCCGTGCTGCTGTTTCCCCTGCTCGGCCACCTGATGCACATGTCCGACATGGGCTTCGGCCTGTGGGCCGGCACCGCGATCAACGACACCTCGTCGGTGGTGGCGGCCGGCTACAGCTACAGCCATATGGCAGGCGACTACGCCACCATCGTCAAGCTGACCCGCGCCACCCTGATCATCCCGGTCTGTCTAGTACTCGCCTTCGCCGTCGCCGCGCGCGAGAAGCGCCGGCACAAGCAGGCAGGCAGCGTCGGCCATTTCAGCCTCGCCAGCATCTTCCCGTGGTTCATCCTGTGGTTTCTGGTCGCCTCGGCGGTGCGCACCGCCGGGCTGGTACCGCTCGCCATCCAGCCCGCCATCCATCTTCTGGCGGAATTCCTGATCATCGTGGCGCTGACCGCGATTGGCTTGTCAGCCAACTTGCGTCGGATGGCCGCCAGCGGTGCGCGGCCGATCCTGCTGGGTCTGGGCGTATGGATCGCCGTCTCAGTGAGCAGCCTGCTGGTGCAATGGATGATCGGGCAACTTTGACCGCCAAGCCATTTCAGCCCATCCCAAGCCGATCGGTAACGGCGGCCCGAACAGAAAATGAAGTATGCGGCGGCGTCTGTCCATAACCGACTTGCCCGACGAATGAACAATCAATGGGCGCATGACAACCGCACCACATCGCGGGACTACACAGCGATATTTTCCACGTGACGCATGCTCCAGGATTTCCGCATTACCAAGCCTACCCAGAAGATGTGTACCCGGCACCACCTCAAGCGGCCCCGTTTCTGAAGAATGCGTATCCAGTTGCAATCGCACGGCAACAAGTTGTTCCAGGATATGTACTGGTGGCTGTACAAAAGTTATTCCCTCTTTAACCGACCAGCCTGACCATCCGGGAGTTTCCACACGTTGCTGCACTGGAATGCATAAGTCCTGGTGCGGACTAACCGACCAGTTCGTCATGAGTCCTTTCGAAAACAAAGTGCATTGCACTGCCCGCGATCGCGCCGCAAGAAACTGGCTGATGACGGGATGGCTCCGGATGCTCTCGGCTGCATGTGCCAGCGATTCAACACCAAGGAGCCGGCGGGAGCCGGCGATTGCCTTGTCGGCCCCTTCGACCGCAGACACCAGGCGGTCGCACTCTGCCTCCGAAATGACGGAAGGCAAAATCGCAAAGCCCTGCCTGTCAAATGTAGCCTGACTTAACTGCATGAACGAACGTCATGCATATGGCTGTTCTGAACGACTGGATGAAACTTGGATGAAACACATCACGCCTTCCCCTGCTCCACCAGCGTCAACGCCACCTTGTCGCGCAAATACACCGGCAAAGCCAGCTCCGGCGCCTGCATGCGACCAGCCTTGAATTCGCGCAGCGCCAACTCGGCAACATGCGCAGCCTGCGGATAGCGCAGGCCATCGGCCGAATGCAGGGGGCCGGTCAGGCGCTCGCACAATACCGTGGCATAGGTGGCCCAGCCGCTGCCGACGACCTGCCACGCGCCGGTTTGCGGCAACTGCAGGGTCTCGGCGGTGCAGATGCGTTCGTCGTCCAGCGCGATCACTCCGCCGTTGTCGTCTCGGCGGTAACAGGCGGCATAGATTTCGCCCATGCGCGCGTCGATCACGGCGAGGATCGCCGTACCTTCCTCTTCCGGCGCTTCCAGCGCCAGCGCGGCCAGCGATGAAATGGTGATCACCGGCAGGTCCAGTGCCAGCGCCATGCCCTGTGCCAGCGACACGCCCAGCCGCACGCCGGTGAACGCGCCAGGGCCGCGGCCGACGGCAATCGCATCGAGCGCGTGCCGGCCGATGCCGGCCTCGGCCAGCAGGGCATCGGCCATCGGCAGCACCAGCTCGGTGTGCCGGCGCGGTGCGATCTCGCTGCGCGCGATCAGTTCGTCGCCGTGGATCAGGGCGACGGAGCAGGCTTCGGTGGCGGTTTCGATGGCAAGCAGGTTCATGACGACATTCTCGCATTCGCGGGAAAACCATGACAGCACGCCGGAGTGGCGAATGACGGGCAGTGCGAGGGCCGTCGGCGGTTCAGTAACGAGTATGGGCCTGCCCCTCGGGAACAGATCGTGACGGGTATTCAGCCATGGCCTGCGACGCCGTCCGCGTAGCCCCGATGTCAGGGCTCCCGGACCCTTTCCACCCCAGCAGGTGCTGCCCTGCAGAAACTTCGTGCAGTCGATGTGGTCCCTCAGTCTCGGGCATCCGCGCCTTGACCTGGTCGAGGTGGATGCACCCATCCACTCGGCCTGGGGGTTCCAATGCGCACGCTGGCGAAGTTTCTGACCCGCAACAAGGGTTTCCTCACCTTCATGCTGTGCATGATCATGTTCCGCAGCGCGGTGGCCGACTGGAACGTGGTGCCGACCGGCTCGATGCAGCCCACCATCAAGATCGGCGACCGCATCTTCGTCGACAAGGCGGCCTACGACATCCGCCTGCCGCTGACCCATATCTCGCTGCTGCATCTGGCCGACCCGCGGCGTGGCGATATCGTGGTGCTGGATTCGCACGCCGCCAACGAGCGGCTGGTGAAGCGGGTGATCGGCCTGCCTGGCGACGAGGTGGCGATGCGCGGCAACGTGCTCTACATCAACGGCCACGCAGCCAGTTACGTCACCAGCAGCTACGACGGCATCCATGACGATCTGCAAAACCCGGCGCATTACGAAATCGAGCACTACGGCGACATGCGCCATGCGATACGGTTGTCGGCGAACTGGCCAAGCCCGGCCAGCAACTTCGGACCGGTGAAGGTCCCTGCGGGCCAGTACCTGCTGCTCGGCGACGATCGCGACAACAGCATGGACTCGCGCTATCTCGGCTTCTTCCCGCGCGGCGAGATCGTCGGTCGTTCGCGCTACGTGGCCGCCTCGCTGGACCCGCAGCATCACTATCTTCCGCGCGGGGATCGCTTTGGCGCAGCCCTGGACTGACCGCTCAGGCACCCACCACTTCGGTGCCCTGGTGGAACACGATCTTCCAGCCGCCGGATACCTGCCGCCAGATGGTCGAGCGCCGGGTCAGCCGCGAACCCTGTCGCAACGTGTAGGTGAGCAGGTATAGATCCGTGGCGAGCTGGCGGCAGTGAAACCCGGAGGTCTCCCATACGTCCGGCTCGGGCGAGTCGCGCCGCGCATCGAGCACGTCGAGGACGTAACTCCGGCTATAGCGCCGACCGGAGGCACCCACCTCCCAGAAGTCCACCTCGGTCATGCGCTCGAAGTCGGCGCGGGTGCTGCCGACTTCGGGGCGATGGAAGATCGGTTCGCGTCGACGAAGTTCCTCCTGCACGCCGAGAAGTTCAGGCGCGGTGGACAGATCGGGTTCCGTCTCGGCCGTCACCTATCGGACTCCCGCGCCCGCAGTGAAACGCAGGCACACGCGTTTACGCCGGCGGCTGCCACAACTCGACGCGCGTGCCTTCCGGATCCATGATCCAGCCGAAGCGGCCCAGTTCACTGGTATCCGTGCGCTCGTCCACCGTGACTCCCGCGGCGCGCAACTGCGCGAGCAGCGCATCAAGGTCGTCCACGCGAAAATTCACCATGTACGGCTGGGTACTCGGCGCGAAGTAACCGGTGTCGGCGGCGAACGGCGCCCACAACGTGGAGCCGGGACGTGTCGCATCTTCGTCGAAGCGCACGCCGCCCCAGTCTTCCAGAGGCAGGCCCAGATGCCTCGCATACCAGGCGCTGAGTGCCGCCGGGTCGCGTGCCTTGAAGAAGATCCCACCGATTCCGATTGCTTTCGCCATCTCCTGTCTCCTCAGCCCGTGGCTGTTGCCGCGGCATTCGCATCGTCAAAGAATGTCTGCACATCCGCCAGTTCGCGCGTGCGTGGCACCGGTGGCAGGCTGGCCAGGAACAGTTTGCCATAACCCTTGGTGGTCAGCCGTGGGTCGCACAGCACCAGCACGCCGCGGTCGTGCACGTCGCGGATCAACCGGCCGGCGCCCTGCTTCAATGCGATCACCGCGCTGGGCACCTGCCAGCCCATGAACGGGTTGATGCCGGCTTGCTCCAGCGCCTCCAGCCGCGCCATCAGCACCGGATCGTCCGGCGCGGCGAATGGCAGCTTGTCGATCACCACCACGCTGAGCGCCTCGCCGACGACGTCGACGCCTTCCCAGAAGCTCGCCGCACCGAGCAGCACGCCGTGGCCGCTGGCACGGAATTCCTCGAGCAGACGTGGTCGCGGCGCGTTGCCCTGCACGAACAGCGGCCATGGCACCTTGTCCTGCAGCAGCTCGGCCGCGCGACGCAACGCACGGTGCGAGGTGAACAGCAGGAAGGCGCGACCGTTCGAGGCATGCAATACCGGCAGTACCGTCTCGACCACCTGCTCGGTGTAATCGCGGGCGTTCGGATCGGGCAGGCCGGATGGCAGATAGCACAGCGCCTGCCGCGCATAGTCGAACGGGCTTTCCAGGCTCAAGGTCTGTGGATCATCCAGCCCGAGCTGGCGCGCGAAGTGGTCGAAGTTGCCCGCCACCGACAGCGTGGCCGAGGTGTGGATCCACGCCGCATGAGTGCGCTCGCGCAAGCCGCGCATCGGCACCGCCAGATCCAGCGGCGTGGCGTACAGCGCGAAGCCGCGCGGAAAGGTTTCGTACCAGCGTACGTCGCGATCGCCGTGTGATTCGACGATGCGGTCCAGCCGTCCGGTGAACAACTCGGCGCGTTCGTGCAGGTTGGCGAAGCCGCGCGAGCGCTCGGCCTGCGAGGCGAGCAGTTCGGCCAGTGTGGCGAGCAGTTCGCGCAGATCGTGCAGCCCTTCGCGCACGCCGACGCGATCCTCAAGTTGCTGGAGCGCACCGCGCGACGGCAGCGCCTCCATCGCCAACCGCAACTTGCGCAATGCCTCCTGCAGCGCTTCGACCGGCTCCAGCAGCAGGCCGATCGCGCCGGTGATGCCGTTGCACTCGGTCAGCGCATCCTGCGCCAACTCGGCCAGCTGTCGCGCGCTGATGCTTTGCGAGAAGAACTGGCCGGCCAGTTCGGGAATCTGGTGCGCCTCGTCCAGGATGAAGGCTGCCGCGCCCGGCAGGATCTCGCCGAAGCCATCCTGCTTCAGCGCCAGATCGGCAAACAACAGATGGTGGTTGACCACCACCACGTCGGCCTCCATCGCCTCGCGGCGCGCCTTCACCACATGGCAGTCGTCGAAAAACGGACACTCCACGCCGAGGCAGTTTTCCGGCGTGGAGGTGACGCGTGGCCACAGCGGTGATTCCTCGGGTACCTCGGCCAGTTCCATGCGGTCACCGCGGTGCGTGCGCGCCGACCAAGCGCGGATCGTCGCCAGCTGCGCCGCGTGCGTGCGCTCGTAGGTGGCGCCCTCGCGCACGGTCTGGTCGAGCCGGTACAGGCACAGGTAATTCGCGCGCCCTTTCAGCAATGCCGTCTTCAGCCGCGCACCCAGCACCGAACGCACCTTGGGCAGGTCGCGGAAATACAGCTGATCCTGCAACGTCTTGGTGCCGGTGGAGATGATCACCCGCTCGCCCGACAGCAGCGCAGGCACCAGGTAGGCGAACGTCTTGCCGGTGCCGGTGCCGGCCTCGGCGATCAACGTGTCGCGTCCGGCGATCGCGTGCTGCACCGCCCGCGCCATTGCCTGCTGCGCCAGCCGCGGCGCGAAGTTCGGCAGCTCGCGTGCGAACGGGCCATCGGCACCGAGCAGGGTGCCGATGTCGTCGGACCCGGTATCATCGAGATCAGTCATTCCTCAAGTATGGCCGAGTGGACTGTCGCGGCAAACCAGGCCGCACACTGGTGTGTGCGGCCGCGAAGGTTCACCATGCCGACACCATCACGGGGGGAGCGCACCATGACGACCGAACTGAGCATGCTGGTGTGGAGTGCCGTGCTGGGGCTGGTGCAGATCGCGCTTGCCGCGACCTGTTCGGTCAGTCAGCGCGGACTGGGTTGGGCCGCAGGCGCACGCGACGCCGTCGCGCCAGCGCTGACCGGCGTGGCCGCCCGACTGGATCGTGCCCGCGCCAATTTCCTGGAGACCTTCCCGTTCTTCATCGCTATCGTGCTGACCGGCCATCTGCTGCAGCGTCACAGCGGCATGACTGTGTTGGGCGCCCAACTTTACTTCTGGGCCAGGCTGGCTTACGTGCCGGTTTATGCGGCAGGCATACCCTACTTGCGGACTCTGATCTGGCTGGCAAGCATCGTCGGCATCGCGCTGCTGCTGATCGCCCTGTTCTGAAACAAAATCGCAAGCGTGAAGGCTAGCAGCCTTGCGTCGCGCATGGCTGTTTGTGCGATGAAGTTTCTACTGAAGTCGGTGCGTTGAAGGAACAAGCGCCTCATCAGCTTCTATCAAGGAGGATAGAAATGCCCTATCTGCTGAACGTCGAAGAAAACTCCGTCTATGGGAAAAAGAAATTCGTCAACGCGAAAGACCACACTGAGTGCGTCGAATTCATACGTCAGGCTACGAGCGCACCTGAAACTTCAAAGTGGACTCGAGGGCGGCTGGTCAAGTCCTTCAAATCCGGCGAGTTGAAGAGAGGTACCGCCATTGCCACATTCGACGACAACGGGAAATATCCCACTGATGCCTTGGGCAAGCATGCAGCCATTTACCTCAGTCATGACAATCGAGGCATCGTTGTATTGGACCAATGGAACAGCCAGGAAGAAGTTCTGGAGAGAACAATCAGCTTTCATAAGCCGCCAGGTACGAAACGCAGCAATAGCGGCGATACGTTCTACGTGATCGAATAATGAAGACAAAACGTATGAAAACTTGCCTATGGTTGATGTTGCTAATGCCGTCACTCGGCTGGGCTGCTTCGCATCCGGTGGACTGCCCTACAACACTCGATGTGCAGAATTCGGCAAATCCGCCGGCTGGCTGGCAGATTGCCGATTCATCAAAAAACCATGTACTCGACCGGATCGGGTTCTATGCCGGACCGCCCTCGGAACAGGTTTCGCTGGTTCCGGATGACAGCCAAACTGCGCAAGGAGTATCCCGGGACAACTGGACATTTCCACCGAGTCGCAAAGAAACCATCTGGGCTGCGTGCATTTATACGGGCACTTCGCTTTTCATCGCCAGACCCGTGCAGCAAGGTACGCACCGTTGCGAAGTCCGGTACCGGACATTACGCAACGGTTCAAGGTTGAGTGTCCTCGATGCTCACTGCCAGTAGCGGCAGGATGTCACGCTGACTCAATACCGCGGAACACCACCCTTATGGCACTGCTTCACCCATTTGCGCGCCGTTTCGGCGCCGGCTTCGTCACCAGCTTGCAGGCGCATCTCCACGATGGTTTGCCAGTTGCGTGCGCACAGCGGCCCCAGCTTGGGACCGAGTGACCACGACTGGTGGGCGAGCCGTTCAGCGGTGGCGTAGTCCTTCAGGCGTATCGCCATTTCGGCGCGCTCCTGCAGCAGGTCGGGCGACTCCGGGCTCAGCTTGAGTGCCCGATCGAGCCTGGTTGCCGCGTCGGCATAGCGACCGGCCTGCTCGTCGCTCCGGGCCTGATCCTGCAACAGGGTGACGCCGGGATCGCGCAGCGGGTTGACATCGATGACGGATTTTTCGCGATCGCCGGCGGCATGGATCGCGCCGATCATGTCGTGATCCGGCACCACGGCCGGCGTAGCCGGCGCCGGCGCCCGCTCGAACAAACTGCAGCCGGCAAGCAGGCTGACGACAAGCAGCATGGAAGTGGCGGACAAACGCTTGAACGGATGCAGCATGGTCAGTTCCGGATGGGAGTATCGGTGGCGGCAGGTGCGGCGCTGCTGGCTGATGCCGGGTGATCGCCACCACCGAACAGGTTCTGCACACCCTGCCAGAAGCAGCCTTCGGTATCGGTGGAAACTGTGCCCGCAATCACCGGAACCTCAAGCGCACCTTCGCACTGCGACTCGGTGCGCTTGCCGTCGGCCGGGTTGATCCAGGCCATCTCCAGCCCGGCGGCCGGCGCGGCGGAGAGCGGCTGGGTCGGCAACTTGGCGAACAGCTCGCGCCATGCGCGCAGCGCGCCGGTGGCGCCGAACAGGCCGGTCGATTTGTTGTCGTCGCGACCCATCCAGAACACCGCCAGATGTTCGCCAGTGAAGCCGGCAAACCAGCTGTCCCGCGTGTCGTTGCTGGTACCGGTCTTGCCGGCTGCGTGCAGCCAGGCCAGTCCGGAATTGCCGATCGCACTGGCCGTGCCGCGCAACGCCACCTGCTGCATCGCCCAGGTGGTCAGATGCACGGCATCCTGGTATTCGCCGTTGCCGCCCTGTACCTGGTAACGCTTGATGGTGAGGCCGTTGCCATCGACCACGCCGCGCACTGCCACCAGCGGCAACGCATGGCCGTCCGCAGCCAGATACTGGTACAGCTGGGTCAACTGTATCGGTGCCAGATCCAGCGCACCGATCAGCAGCGAAGGGCCCGGATTGACGTTGCTGAGGCCGAACGATTCGAGAAACGACTTGATCCGCGGCAGGCCAACGTCCAGACCCAGACGGATGCTGGCGAGATTCCAGGACTGCGCCAGCGCATTGACCATCGGCACCTGGCCATGGCTCTGGTTGTCGTCGTTCTGCGGCGTCCAGTTGCTGCCATCGGGCTGGCGCATGCTGATCGGGCTGTCGTCGAGCTGGCTGGCCAGGTTCCAGCGCGCGGGCTGGGTCAGCGCCACCAGATAGACAAATGGTTTGATCGTCGAACCGACCGGGCGGCGTGCATCGAGCGCGCGGTTGAAGCCCTGGTCGCCTGGAATCTTGCTGCCGACCACGGCCAGCACGCTGCCGGTCTGCGCATCGGTCACCACGCCCGCCGCCTGCAGCGCATCGGCACGCTTGCCGAGCCCCTTCATTGCACTGGCAATGGCTTGTTCGGTATAGAGCTGGGCGGCCGGATCGAGCGTGGTGAAGACCGACAGGTTGCCCTGGCTCAGGGTCTGGTCGTCGAAATCATTGATGATCTGCGTGCGCACCAACTGCATGAAGGCAGGGAAGCGGTTGTGCGGCAGCTGGCCGTTGCTGACCACATCCAGCGGCGCAGCCTGCGCCGCATTGGCCTGCGCGGCGCTGAGCAGGCCGGTGCTGACGAACTCCTGCAGCACCAGATTGCGCCGGGTCAGCGCACGCTCGGGCGCGCGGCGCGGGTCGTAATAGCTTGGCCCCTTCACCATGCCGACCAGAAGAGCGATCTCCTGCGGCCGCAGGTCCTCCAGCCGGCGTCCGAAGTAGAACTCCGACGCGGCGGCAAACCCATGCACGGCCTGGTCGCCCTGCTGGCCCAGGAACACGTCGTTGACGTACGCCTCGAGAATCCGGTCCTTGCTGTAGTGCGCCTCCAGCAGCATCGACATCAGGGCTTCGTTGATCTTGCGCGTGAAATTCTGGTCACGATTCAGGAACAGGTTGCGCACCAGCTGCTGGGTCAACGTGGAGCCGCCCTGCACGGTATGCCCTGCACGCAGGTTGGCGAAGGCGGCACGCGCGATCGCACTGAAGTCGACGCCGAGATGGTGCTTGAAATCGCGATCCTCGACCGCCTGCAAGCCGCTGAGCAGCAGCGGCGGTACGTCGGCCAGCCGCACGAAGCGACGCTCTTCCTGCTTGGCGCCGTACAACGTGGCGATGCGCGCCGGATCCAGATGGGCCAGCGCCATGTTCTTGCCGGTGCCCATGTCCTGCACCGACTGCACCACGCCGCTGCCCAGCGTGACACGGATGCGCTTGGGCAGCTCGCCGCCATCCGGACCGGCGTAACCGCGCGAGGAAATCGTGTAGTGCGTGCCTTGCTTCACCCAGCTGCCGGCCACCTGGCCGTGGCCATCCTGGCTGTAGCCGGCGAAGGTCAGCTCCAGCTCGAGCGCCGCCGGTGTCATCGGCGTGTCGGCAGCCAGCGCCAATGGCCGCGCATAGACGCGCGTGGGCACGGCAAAGACCAGGTCATTGAAGCGATCCTGCACGCGCTTGTTCAGCACCAGCGTGTACGGCAACACGAAGCCGAACAACAGGCCGGTGCCGATCCAGAACGGGATGCGCAACCACGGCCAGCAACGATGCGCGAACGAGCGAGTACGGGTCAGAAAGGCCAACGTGGGGGAATCCGGTAGCAAAGTGGTTCGATGATAGGGCCTGCACCCCGGCGCGCATATGAACGCCACGGCCGATTTCGGGGCAGAACAAGGGCGACGTGGCCGCGTCTACACCGGCGACATCCACATCGACGATTCGGGACGGAACGGCCGCGGACTGATGCCGAGCAAACGCTGCAACTCGTCGTTGTCGGCGACCAGATCGGCGTCCAGCCGGTTCAGTGGCCCGCGCAGCGGCGGCACGGCATGCTGCCCAAGCCGCAGCAGCCATGCCGGCAGCGGCAGCGGCACGGTGGCTCGCGGCAAGCTTTGGCGCACGCGCGCAAACATGGCGGCGGCCGGCAGCCGTTCGCCACCGCCGATCGACACGATGCGACCGGCGGCAGCCGGACACTCGAGTGCGGCCAGCACGGCCTGCGCAATATCGTCGGCATGCACCGGCTGGCGCAGGCCGCTGCCGGCCGGCAACGGGAACAGTCGCAGCCGCATGGCACGCCGCGCGATCGGCGTCAGGCTCTTGTCCAGCCCGGCGCCATAGATCAGGGTTGGCCGCAGTACGGTCCAGGCGCAGCCGTGACGGGCACAGGCCGTAGCCAGCGCCACCTCGCCATCACGCAGCTGGCGCGCGACCTCGCGCTCGGCCGGCACGCTGGAATCACGCTTGGTCTCGGCGCTCATCGAGCTGGTGGCAACCACCCGTGGCGCATCGTGCAGCGGGGCCTGCGCCAGCCATTCGGCCAGCGCCCACAGCGGCCCGAAACTGATGATCGCCGACAACGGCGGCAGCTCCGGCACGGCATCGGGCAGCGCACCGTGCAGCCAGTCCACGCCCGCCTGCAGCGGTCGTGGATGGCGACTGAGCGCCAGCACATGCTCGCCGCTGGCTCGCAGCCGCGGCAACAGGAAATGACCGATCTGGCTGCTGCCACCAAGAACCAGTACCGTCATTCCGCGCTCACTGGCTGGCCTGCAGGCGCGCGCTCAGGTCCAGCACGCGCGGGTGGCTCGGCGCCAGCTTGCGGGCCCGTTCAAGCGACTGCGCCGCGCCCACACGATCGCCGTTCGACAGCTGCTGTTCGGCCTGATCCAGCCACGCCGACGCCAGCCGGTTGCTGAGCGCGCCTTGCGCCGCATCGCCCGGCGCCAGATCGGCGAGGTTCGCCAGCATGTCGTTGGCCTGCCCCAGCCTGCCATTGGCGAGATCCTGGTTGAACTGTTGCTCGACCTGGCCCGGCAGCCCCTGCAGGCCCTGCATGGCGGCGGCATTGTTGCCGTCGATCGCCAAGGCGCTGCGATACAGGTCATAGGCGCTGTCGCCGGGCGGCATCATGATGTTGCCGCTGCGAGTCGCCACTTGGGCGCGCTGCACCAGCCGCGCCACCTGGGCGCTCTGCTGGGGCGACAACGGTGCCGGTGCAGGAGCCGCGACGTTGTCGTCATCCGGCGACGCCGTGGCAGCCGGTGCCTGCGCGGCACTGGCCAGTCGCGCCCGCGCCGCCGCGAGATCGGCCGATTTCGGTGCCAGTGCAGCTGCCTGGTCAAGCAATTTGCCGGCCTGGACTGTGTCACCGGCATCGATCGCTGCGTTCGCCTGCACAGTCAGTGCCTCCGCCACGTCGCCGAGACCGCGCCTGGCCTGCACGTTGTCAGGATCCAGCGCCAGTGCAGCCTGGAAATGGGTCAGCGCGGTATCCTCGCCGGCACCACCGATGCGGCCTGCGCGCAACGCATCCTGGCCCTGCTTGAGCGCTGCATCCAGCGCCGTGTTGTCCTGCTGGCGCACCTGTGACTGCAGCGCACGCAACGCCGGCAGCGCGCCATTGTTCGGCTGCAGTTCGGCGAGCTGTTCGATGCTGGCGTTCGCTGTCGTGCTGTCATTCGCATCGAATGCCTTGCGCGCGCGCACTGCCAGTGCATCACCGACCTGGTCCAGCCCGTGCGACGCCACGGCATTGCCGTGATCGGCCTGCAGTATCTGCCGGTACAGAGCCCCGGCGCCCTGGGGGCCATCCAACTGGCCGGCAGCGAGTGCCTGCTGAGCGCGATCCACCAGATCCACGGTATGCACCTGCGCCGCACGCGCACTGCTGATCGACTGGTCGAGCCGGTCGATGTCGCTGCCGCCGCCGAGCAACTCGCGCGCCACCGCCGCCTGCTGTGCAGCCTGACCAAGCTGGCCGGCCTGCAGCGCGGCATCGGCCTGGGACAATTCGGCCTGACCCACCTGGCGCAGGCCATCGCGGGCACGATCGTTGTCCGGCGCCAGCGCCAATGCAGCCTGGAACAGCTCGCGCGCACTGGTGCCGTCCTGGCCGTCCAGATGGCCAGCCTGCAAGGCCTGCTGCGCCTGTCCCAGCACGTTGTTGAAATCGGTGCGCGGCAGCATGCCGCGCAGGCGGTTCTGGTTGAACCACAGCGCCGCGGCCAGGGCGATCACCAGCAACAGCAGAAACGGCACCAGCCAGCCGCGCCGACCGGCGCGACCCGACGCTGGCGACGTCGTCCGTTCACGCGGGCGGCGCGGTTCGATCCTGACTTGCGGCAAACCATCGCCTGCGCTTACGCGCGGCGACTCGTCGAGGTGATCGAGATCACCCAGGGTAGGTTCGGTGCGACCGTGTGAATTCGCTTCGTGCTGGTCTCGGCGTCCGCTCATGTTCCATGTCTGTGCAAGCAACGGATGCAGCTTAGCATCGGGCCCCCGGCGCGCTTCGCGCCGCTCGAACCGGCGTTCAGCTTGCGGCGGACCCGTGGCGAGGCTACCGGACCTGAGACTCGCGGGGATGCCGGGAGTTCAGCCCGCACCCACACGCCGCACATCGACCACATTGGGCAGCGCCTGCAGCTTGCCGAGCAGGGTCGACAACTGGTCGAAGTCGCGCACACGCAGGGTGAAGCGCATCTCCACCTCGCCGGTATTCGCGATCAGCCGGCTGGACGAGGCGATGATGTGGGCACCGGCATTGCTGATGAGACCGGTGACATCCTTCTGCAGACCCTTGCGATCGTAGCCGCGCAACTCCACGTCCACCTCGTAGGCCTTCGCCGCGACACGTCCCCAGCTGACCTCGATCACCCGGTCCGGATCGCGCCGTGCCAGCCGCGCCAGGCTGCCGCAATCGGCGCGATGCACCGACACGCCGCGGCCCTTGGTGATGAAGCCGCGTACGGCATCTCCCGGCAACGGCTGGCAGCAGCGCGCCAGCGTGGTCAGCAGGTTGCCGATGCCCTCGATGCTGAGCGCGCCGTGCTCGGGCGTGCTCAGCCGTGCCGTAACCGGCGTTGTCGCCGGCACCGGCTCGACCGGCTGCGCAGCCTCCTGCAGCACGCGGGCGATCTGGCCGGGCGTGATCTCGCCCAGCGCCAACGCAATCAGCAATTCGTCGTGGTTCTTCAGGTGGAAATGCGCAGGCAGCTTCGCGACATCCGCCGTCGACAGCGCCAGGCGTTTCAGCTCGCGCTCGAACATGCCGCGGCCGACCGCGAGGTTGGTGTCGTGGGCGATCCGGTGGAACCACGCGCGCACCTTGTCCTTCGCGCGGGACGTGTTGAGGTAACCGTGATGCGGCGACAGCCAGTCGCGGCTGGGATCGGCCACCTTGGCGGTGAGGATCTCCACGCGATCGCCGCTCTGCGGCTGGAATGTCAGCGGCACGATGCGGCCGTTGACCTTGGCGCCACGACAGCGATGGCCGACCTCGGTATGCACCAGATAGGCAAAGTCCAGCACGGTGGCGCCGCGCGCGAGATCGAACACCTCGCCCTTGGGCGTCAGCAGGTAGACGCGGTCTTCGAGCAGCTCGGTATGCAGGTCGGCGGCCAGCGCGCTGTCGTCGTCTCCGCGCGGCTCCAGCAGCTTGCGCATCCAGGCGATCTTCGCCTCGAACTCGGCATCGGCGCTGCCGCCTTCCTTGTAGCGCCAGTGCGCGGCCACGCCCAGTTCGTTCGCGCGATGCATCTCGTGGGTGCGGATCTGCACCTCCAACGTACGTCCAGCCGGACCCAGCACGGCAGTGTGCAGCGACTGATAGCCGTTGCTCTTGGGCCGTGCGATGTAGTCGTCGAACTCGCCCGGCAAGTGTGGCCAGCGCGCATGCACCACGCCCAGCGCGGCATAGCAGTCGGTGACGTTGTCGACCAGCACGCGCACCGCGCGGATGTCGTACAGGTCGGAGAACTCCAGCGCCTTGCGCTGCATCTTCTTCCAGATCGAGTAGATGTGTTTCGGCCGCCCGGCCAGGTCGGCACGGATGCCGGCCACGGTCAGCGCCTGCTGCAATTCGGCCAGCGAGTCACGAATGAAGCCTTCGCGATCGGCGCGGCGCTCGTCCAGCAGCTTGGCAATGCGCTGATAGGTCTCCGGCTGCAGGAAGCGGAAGGCCAGATCCTCCAACTCCCATTTCAATTGCCAGATACCCAACCGGTTCGCCAGCGGCGCATGGATGTCGCGGGTCAGCCGCGCCAGTGCCTCACGCTGTTCCGCCGGCAGCGCGGCCGCCGCGCGCATCCGTGCCAGCTGGCGCGCCAGCAGCACGAATACCACGCGCAGATCGCGCACGATCGCCAGCAGCAGCCGGCGCAAGCCTTCGGAACCGCCTTCGGGGGCACGCTGCGCATGCAGCGCCCACACCTGCTCGGCGGCCTGCTGGCCACCGACCAGTCGCTGCAGCTCGGCCGGCAATCCGGCTGCCCGTGCAGCCCACAGCGCCGGATCCACCCGCGCCAGCTCGAACCACAGTGCCGCCGCCTGGGTCTGTGCGTCGCAACCGAGCATGCCCAGCAGATCCAGCACATCGCAGCATTCGGCATCGGGCACCGGGTGCTGGCCGCACGCCTGCAGCGCCTCGGCCAGCGCGGGCGGCAAGCTGCTGGCGCGGTCGCGCCATTGCTGCAGGCTTGGAGATTTATCGGCTCGGGCCATGGGAAAAAGTACCTGCTGTCGGCTGTCATAGTAGCCGCAGCCGGACGGTACCCATCACACCCTGCATCTCATGAAACGGCCGCAGCAGACACAAGGCTTGGCCTGATGGTGCTTACCGCGCAGAATTGCCCTCATGTTCCGCGGTCCAACACAGCCAGAGGATGCATCCATGCCGATTCGCCCACGCCACCTGATCCTGCCCTTGCTGCTTGCACTCCCATTCTGCTGCATCTCGATACACGCCCAGCAGGCCAATGACCTTCAGCAACGCATGAGCAGCGACGAATTCAAGGCTGCCGGACTCGACAAGCTCTCGCCACAGGAATTGGCCAACCTCGATAACTGGCTGAACTCGCATGGCAAGGTCACGACCAAGGTCGTCGACTCCAGTGGCAACCCGGTGTTCTATACGGCCAAGTCCGAGCGCAGCAAGATCAACGCACACATCGTGGGGCACTTCGCCGGCTGGCATGGCCATGACCAGTTCACGCTAGACAACGGCCAGATATGGAAACAGGTAGGGTCGGACGCCCCTTCCTGCGCGAACTCGGACAATCCGGCCGCCAAGGTCAAGCCATCGATCATGGGCGATTGGCTCATGTATGTGGATGGCTGCAACGACAGTGTGCACGTCGAACGCGTGCGCTGAACGCACCAGCCAGGACAGGGCCCAGGGTCTTTGCCGACGCCGGGCAGATGCCGGCGCGGCGATCCCGAGTGCCTGCCCGAAGCCCCCGAAGGGCAGGATCGTGATTCCAAATGCGCATTGAACTGTGAACGGTAGCTTCCTCACGGAACGGCGTTGTCATCGCCCTGGCGATGGCGATTGTGCGATACCGGTTTGCCACGCAGAATCCGCCTCTTGTCCGCCACATCTCCGTTACGGGACCTTCGTCATGACGACACGTTCGTGCCACTTGTTCCTGCCTCTTTTGTGCGCACTTGCTCTGCCATGCCTCTCGCTGCACGCCCAACAGGCAAGCACGCTGCAGCAGCATATGGGCGAAAACGATTTCCACGAGTCGGGGCTGGACCGGCTCACTCCGGCCGAACTGAAGCATCTGCAGCAATGGTTATCCGTCCACGCCGGCGAGTTGGCCGCAGCGGTGCCTGCTTCCGAGGCGGCCTCGGCCTCGGCCGCCGCCGGCAAGCCCGCGCGGAGCAGTGGCTGGTTCAGCCACCACGGCACATCGGCCAACAAGACCGAAGTGCCCGACGATACCGTGCTCAACCGCATCGCCGGCAGCTTCAAGGGTTGGGGCCCGCACACCACGTTCACCCTGCAGAATGGCCAGCAGTGGCGCGTAATCGACGACAGCGACCTGACCACGGGCAAGACGCTTGAAGATCCCGAAGTGACCATCAAGCCCGGCCTGCTCGGCGGCTGGCTGCTCAAGGTCAAGGGCTACAACGCCAGCGCACGGGTCACTCCGGTCAACTGAGCCGCATCGTCAAGCTCGGACCAGCATGTCGAGCGCCTTTGCCAACCGCTTGGCCGACACCGGTTCGGCAGTCCTGAGTTCCTGCGCGAACAGCGAGACGCGCCACTCCTCGATCAGCCAGCGCAGTTCGTCGAGAGCCGGCGTGCCGGCGGCGCGGTGCTGCAGGTACGCGCGCCAGTACGGCAGCACCTGCAGCATGCGTTGCTGGTCCTTTGCCGGATCCTGGCGCAGGCGCTCGCCACGCAGGCGCATCGCCTTCAGGTAGCGCGGATAGTGGGCAAGCCGTGCGGCAGGCAATGCACGCAGGAAGCCTGAGCTGAGCAGTGCGTCGAGCTGTTCACGCAGGTCGTCGTAGCTGGCGCGGGCGAAACCCATCAGCGGCGGCTGCAGCCAGGGCTTCAGCTCGGCCTGCGCCTCGATGATCGGCTCGGCCAGCTTCAACCGTTCCATGGCGGCGGCGAACAGCCCGTGTGAGGCCTGTGCGCGCAGGCTCTCGAATGCCCCAGCCGTGCGGACATCCAGATCGTGGCGTTCCAGCAGGTCGGCGAAACCGCCTTCGACCAGATCCTCGCGCAGGCCATCGACGCTGCCCAGCGGCGCGTATTTCAGCGATAGCGGATTGGCGATCGGCAGGCGGCGGCGCGCCTGCTTCATGTCGCTGGCCAGCGCGTTGCGCAGCAGCCGTATCACGCCTTGCGCATGCGCCACCCGTGCCTCGTCGCGACGCTCGAACACACGCAGCGCCACCGTCTCGCCCAGGTCGACCAGTGCCGGGAACGCCAGCAGGCCGCCGTCGGAACGTACCTGCGCCGGGATTTCCTCGAAGTCCCAGCGGGCGACGTCCTCACGGGTCAGTTCGATGTCGGTCTTGCGCGAGAACGCTTCGCGCGCCTGTCCCTCCCACTGCCCGCGCAAGGCAGCAAGATCGCGCGAGGTGCCGAGCGTGCTGCCCTGCTCGTCATGCAGGCGATAACGCATCTGGAAATGTGCCGGAAGCTCGACCGCGGCGAATTCACCGGCAGCAATCTCGACACCCGTAGTTCGCTTGAGGAAACTCGCCAACGCTTTCGGCAACGTCTCGTCACGCGGCGTTTCGGCTTCGCCGAAGGCACGCGCGAAATCCGGCGCCGGCACGAAGTTGCGTCGCAGCGACTTGGGCAGGCCACGGATCAGCTCGGCCACCTTCTCGCCCAGCAGGCCCGGCACCAGCCATTCGCAACGTGCCACCGGCAAGGCATTCAACATCGCCAGAGGCAGGTGCAGGGTGACGCCATCGGCCTCGTCGCCGGGCATGAAGCGGTATTCCAGGCGGTAACGTTGCGGGGGGATTTCCAGCGCCGCAGGAAACGCTTTCGTATCAAGCCCCGCACCACCTTGCATCACATCGTCGATCGACCAGCGCAGTGCCGCCTGCTCGGCCGGGCGCGCCTTGCGATACCAGGCATCCAGTGCGCGACCGCTGGCGATCTCCTGCGGCAGCTTGCCCTCGAAGAAGCGCACCCGTTCGTCCTCGTGGCGGATCAGACCTTCGCGACGCTGCTTCGCCTCGATGCCGCGGGCATCCTCCAAAACACGCTGGTTGGCGCGCACGAAGTCCGCACGACTGTCGATGTCGCCGCGGGCCAGTGCCTCGCGCAGGAAGATTTCATGCGCCAGCGCGGGGTCCTGCTGCTGGAACGTCACCGGCCGGCGTTCGACCAGGGTCAGGCCGAACAGGCTGACCTGCTCGTAGGCGATCACGCAGCCGCGTTTCTTCGACCAGTGCGCATCGCGGCATGACGCGCGCAACAGATGCGCCGCCTGCTGCTCGATCCACAGCGGTTCGATGCGCGCATTCATCATGCCCCACACCTTGCCGCCCACATCGAGGATCTGCGCGGCGAATACCCAGTTCGGCGGTACTTTCGCCAACGCCGAACCGGGGAACAGCTGGAACTTCCGCTCGCGCGTGCTCTGGTAGACGCCCTTCTCGTCCTTGCGGCCGACCTGGGTCGGCAGGCCGGCGAGCAGGGAGCGGTGGATGGATTCGAAAAGACGTGCAGTGTCTTTTTCATCAACAACCTGCTCTTCGCGTTCGCCTCCTCTTCCCTTTGGAGAGCGGATTGAGGTGAGGGGCCGGTGCTCGCGGGAACGCACAGGCGAAGCGCGCTTTTCCTTTCCGCTCTCTCGCGAGATTACCCCCGCATCCAGGCCCTCTCCCCGCAGGGGAGAAGGAGCAAGAGCATCCAGCTTCCACCCCAACTCCTGCACCACCAGCAGCAACTGCCGATGCAGCTCGCGCCATTCGCGCATGCGCATGAAGCTGAGGAAGTGCCGCGAGCACCAGTCGCGCAGCTTCGACTGGGTCATTTCCTCGTGCGCGTCGTGATAAGCCTTCCACAGGTTCAGCACGCCGACGAAGTCGGACTTCGGGTCGGCGAAGGCGGCATGCGCGGCATCGGCCTGCTGGCGCGCGTCGGATGGACGCTCGCGCGGATCCTGGATACTCAGGAACGACACGATCGTCAGCAGTTCGCGCAACGAATGCAGCTTCTCGCCCTCGACCAGCATGCGCGCCAGTTGCACGTCGATCGGCAGCTTCGCCAGCGTGCGGCCGATCGCGGTGAGCTTGCGCGCGTCGTCGATCGCCGAGATTTCCGCGAGGCGCCGATAGCCGTCCGCCACCACGCGCGGATCAGGCGCCTCGATGAACGGAAACTCGTCCACCTCGCCCAGTTGCAAGGCCAGCATGCGCAGGATCACGTTGGCCAGCGACGAGCGCAGCAACTCCGGATCGGTGAATGCGGCGCGGCTGGCGTAATCGGCCTCGTCGTACAGGCGGTAGCAGATGCCCGGGCCCACGCGACCGCAACGGCCCTTGCGTTGGTCGGCGGCGGCCTGCGATATGGGCTCCACGTGCAGCCGCTCGAGCTGGCTGCGCTGGCTGTAACGCTTGACCCGCGCGGTGCCGGTGTCGATCACGTAGCGGATGCGCGGCACCGTCAGCGAGGTTTCGGCCACGTTGGTCGCCAGCACCACGCGGCGCTTGATGCCGGGCTTGAACACACGGTCCTGGTCGCCGGCGGACAGCCGCGCATACAGCGGCATGATCTCGGTCTCGCGGTACTGCCGGCGCGACAGCAGCAGATGCGCATCGCGGATCTCGCGCTCGCCGGGCAGGAAGATCAGCACGTCGCCGCGCGGGTCGTCGTGGCTGATTTCATCCAGCACCGCGGCGATATGCTCGGCGCTGCCCTGCTGCATGTCCTTGCTGCGGCCCTGCCGCGCGGCGACTTCGTCCAGCGAGCGCCAGCGCAACTCGACCGGATACGCGCGCCCTTCCACCTCGACCACCGGCGCACCATCGAAATGCTCGGCGAACCGCGCGGTGTCGATCGTCGCCGAGGTGACGATGATCTTCAGCTGCGGACGTTTCTTCGCCAGCTGCTTCAGATAGCCGAGCAGGAAGTCGATGTTGAGGCTGCGCTCGTGCGCCTCGTCGATGATGATGGTGTCGTACGCGGACAGCCACGGATCGCCCTGTGTTTCGGCCAGCAGGATGCCGTCGGTCATGAACTTGATCAGGCTGCGCTCGGACACCTGGTCGTTGAAGCGCACCTGGAAACCCACCTGTTCGCCCAGCGGCGTGCCCAGCTCCTCCGCCACCCGGTGTGCCACCGAGCGCGCGGCCAGCCGACGCGGCTGGGTGCAGCCGATCATGCCGGCCTCGCCACAACCGGCGGCGAGGCACAGCTTCGGCAACTGGGTGGTCTTGCCCGAACCGGTTTCGCCGGCGATCACCACGATCTGGTGCTTGCGGATCAGCGCGACGATGTCGTCGGCGCGTGCGGTGATCGGCAACGATTCGTCCAGACGGATCGCCGGCTTGGACGCCTTGCGCGCGGCACGCTTGGCGGCGGAACGTTCGATATCGGCGGCCAGCGCATCGAGCCTGCCCGCCTCCGGCTTGCGCGACAGCCCGCGCCAGCGCCCCAGCAGGCGACCGAAGTCGCGGCTGCACACGCCGTCGAGCGCCTTGTGCAAGGCACGCAGGCGGGCGTCGGGGGAAATGGCGGGTGCAGGCGGCGTGACGTCATTCATGGAACCGCACATGATAGCCGCTGGCTATCGGCGGGATCGAAAGCTTTCATTTCCATGCAAAAGGACCCATGGCTAACCTAGCCGGCGAGCTTTTCCATTCACCCATCAGGAGCAAGCGCATGGCCATGAATATCGGTATCGCCAAGAAGGATCGCGAGATAGTCGCCAAACAGCTGTCCAAGCTGCTCGCCGACACCTATTCGCTGTACCTGAAGACGCACAGCTTCCACTGGAACGTCACCGGGCCGCAGTTCAACAGCCTGCACACCATGTTCGAGACCCAATACAACGAGCTGTGGCTGGCCGCCGACGAAGTGGCCGAGCGCATCCGCACCCTGGACGTCTTCGCGCCGGGCTCCTACAGCCAGTTCGGCAAGCTCACCTCGATCAAGGAGGAATCCGGCGTACCGGAGTGGAAGGAGATGGTCGGCCAGCTGGTCGAAGGGCACGAGATCGCCGCGCACACCGCCCGCGAGACGATCAAGGGCGCCGATGCCGCCGGCGACGAGGGCACCGCCGACCTGGTCACCGGCCGGCTGAAGGAACACGAGAAGACGGCCTGGATGCTGCGCTCGCTGCTGAAATAGGCACGACAGCCCACAGGCTCCAGGAAAAGCGGCGCCGCCCCAAGGCAGCCTCGAAAAAAACATCGTCATTCCTGCGAAAGCAGGAATCGAGCGACTTCAAGCAACTGTATCCAATGGCGCTGGATCCATGCTTTCGCAGGAATGACGAGCAAAAGCCCGGTTTTTCGAGGTTCCCTTGAGGCGGCGCCGTTTCAGGCCCTGCCTGATGAGAGTGGCGCGCCTTATCCCTTCGGCGCCGGCCCCTTCACCACCGTGACGAAGGCATCAGGCCGGATGTGCTTGGCATACGCCTGCTGCACTTCCGGCGCGGTCAGCTGCAGGTAGTGCTGGCCGGCGATGCTCATGGCATCCAGCGGGCGGTCCTGGGTCGCCAGGGTCAGCAACTGGTGGCCGATCGCAGCGAAGCTCGACTCGCCCAGCGGGATCTGCCGCAGCAGGATGCCCTTAGCGCGCCGCAGGTCGTCGGCGGATACCGGTTCGCGCTGCATCTGCTGCAAGTCCCGCACCACCAGCGCACCGGCTGCGGCGACCTTGTCCGGATCGCTGCCGAACGACACGCTGTAGGTGCTGCGGTGCTTGTCCAGCGCGAAGCTGGTATTCACGTTGTAGACCAGCCCGCGCTTGTCGCGCAGATCGCGGTACAGCCGCGAGGCGTAGAAGCCGCCGCCGAGCACCTCGTTGCCGAGATTGAGCGCATAGCGCGCGGGGTCGTCGCGGGTGACGTCGATGGTCTGCGCCATCTGCACGCTGTCCTGCACGGCGCTGCTGTCCGGCACGTGCAGCTGGCCGGGCTTGTTCGGCGGCACCGCAGCGTAGTCGACATCGGGCTTGGCACCGCCGGCCTGCCACGCGCCGAAGCTCTGTTCCACCACTTGCCTGGCCTGCGCGGGATCGACCTTGCCGACGATGACGATGGTGGTCATGTCCGGACGGAAGGTCTGCGCGTAGTAACGTTTCACCTTGTCCAGGCTGAGGCTGCCCACCGTCTGCGGGGTGGCATAGCGCAGTTGCGCATCGTGCGCCGGCAACAGTGCCTTGTAGAGGCCGATCTGGGCAAGGAAGTCGGGCGACTGGATTTCACCGGCCGCCATCCCCGCGACCTGCTGCTGCACCACGGCGAACGCCCGTGCCGGCAACGCCGGATGCAGTTCGTTGTCGGCGAGCAGCTTCATGCCGTCGGCGAAATGCGCGGCCGGCACTTCCAGCGAAAAGCTCGATCCGGCAGTTTCGCCTGCGCTGATCTCGTCCAGCGCCTGCTGGAACTGCAGGCGATTCATGCTCGTGGTGCCGAACGCGAACAGGCCGCCGAGCACGTCGTCCACGCCGTCCTCATCCTTCGGTGCCTGCAGGTCGCCATTGGTCTTGATCTTGCCGTACACCTGCACGGTGTCGCTGATCGTCTCCGGCTGCACGATCAGGCGTAGCCCATTGGCCAGCGTGTACGACACCGGCTGCAAGGTGGAGCGTGGCAGTTCGAGCTTGGCGAAGGCCTGAGCGGCCCAGTCCGGTAGAACCACCGGCTTGTCCGGGCTGGAGGCAAAGCTCTCGGCGCCGCCGAAACCCTTGCCGCTGCCGGGCTTGCCCGAGCTCTGCGGAGTCAGGATCGCGGTGACCGCATGCGCGGGATCGAACGTGCGCCGGGCCAGCGCATTCACCGCCTCCGGCGTCACCGCCTCGATCGCCTGCTTCATCGCGTCAGGCGACTCCAGCCCCTGGAATGCCAGTGCCTCCGACCATGCATTGGCCAGGCCTTCCACCGAGTTCTTCTTGAATTCCAGCCCGGCGATGGCCTTGCGCTTGGCCGCGTCGACCAGCGCTGGGTCGATGCCCTTGCTGGCCGCATCGGCAAGAATCGCCTGCATCTTCGCCAGCACCGGCTGCGGATTGCCGCCACGCGGGAAGATGCCTACCGCCACGGCCCCGCCGGCCTGTGGCATCCATTCGCCGGAGAAGCCGCCATATAGCGCGGAGCCGTCCATGCCCATGCCGAACAGCGCCGCTCGCTGTGAGCCCATCGCCTCGCCCAGAACCAGCGCCGCAGCATAATCCCGGTCCTTCATGCCGGGCATGCGGTAACCGATATAGACCGAGCCGTACGGGCTGTCGGTAGGCAGCTGCACGGTCTTCGCCTGCACCGGCTTGAAGTCGAATGCGGGGCGTGCCGGCAACTCCTTGCGCGGAATATCGCCGAACTTGGCCTTCACCGTGGCCAGCGTGGCGAGCGGATCGACGTCGCCGGCAATCACCAGAATCGCGTTGTTCGGCGCATACCAGCTGGCGTGGAACTGCCGCAGCATGGCCGCCGTGGTCCTGTCGAACGACTCGCGCGTGCCCAGCGGCGTGTGCGCGTAGGGTGTGCCGGCGAACAGCTGCGCCAGCAACTGCGAATAGAACTTGAAGTCGGGGCTGGACAGGTCGCGCGACACTTCCTGCTCGATCGCACCACGCTCCTTCGCCCATTCGGCGTCGGCAATGTCCAGTCCGCGCATGCGCAAGGCCTCGGTGTGCAGGGCCACATCCAGATCCTGCGACGGCGCCACGAAGTAATACTGGGTCACGGCCTGCGTGGTGTCGGCGTTGAACGCGCCGCCCATGTTCGCGGCGATCGCCGCCAGCTGGTCCTTCGACAGCCCCGGGCTGCCACGGAACATCATGTGCTCCAGCGCGTGCGCACTGCCGGGGAAGCCGTCCGGCACCTCGTCCGAGCCGACCAGGTAGTTCATCTCGGTGGTCACCACCGGCGCCAGCGAGTCGCGCACGATCACCACGCGCAGGCCGTTGTCGAGGGTGGCGCGGGTGACGTCCGCGTCGTTCGTCGCCGCGGCAGCCGTACCGGCCAGGGCCAGCGCGATCGCGGCGGCGAGATATCCCATGGACTTGTTCACAAGGTGTCCTCTTATAGACGGTTTGCAGCAGGGTTTCGGTACTTGCCCGGCCACCGACTGGCCACGGTGATCTGCAGCATGCCGGATCGGCTCTTTCGACAAAAAGCCGGATAACCGTTGCACAAGGCGAGTGACCGGGCAAGAACGGCCACAGCCGCGGACTGTGCCGAACTGGGCTCGCCCAAGGTTTCTATCCCGGCCCTGGCTCCGGATTCCCTGCTGCGCCTGACCTCGCGCTGACCATGACCGACGATCTTTGTTGAGCCCATGGGCATGCATTGGTTAAGCTCCCCAAGCTTTATCGCCTGTTGCGCAGGCTTCGCCGGGGACTTTTTTGAGCGCCACTGCAGCAAACCACGACAGCCGGCATCCCCTGTTCACCGCCCTGGTGCTTGCGCTGGTCGTGGCCGCGATGAATATCGGGCTGTGGTGGTGGGGCAACCTGCCGCACGGCCCGGACGACTGGCACGGCCAGATCAGCGGGTTCTCGCTGTCGGTATTCCAGCGCTACCAGAGCCCGTTCAAGCAGGATTACCCCAGCGACGACGAGATCGCCGCCGACCTGCACCTGCTGAGCAAATACACCGGCAACGTGCGCACCTACACGATGCAGCAGAACCCGCAGCTGTATCGGCTGGCGCAGAAGGAAGGCCTGAAGGTGATGGCCGGCGCCGAGATCGACAAGCGCCTGGACAACAACGAGCGCGAGATCGAGCTGCTGATCGCCAAGGCGCGCCGGTACCCGGAAACCATCACCCGCGTCATCGTCGGCAACGAGGTGCTGTTCCGCAACGACCTCACGCCCGAACAGATGATGGCGTACCTGGACCGGGTACGTGCCGCCCTGCACCAGCCGGTGTCGATCGCCGAACCGGAGTACATCTGGCTGAAGTACCCCGAGCTGGCCGATCATGTGGACTTCATCACCATCCACCTGTTCCCGTTCTGGAACGGGATACCGCGCAGCGATGCTATCCCTGCAGCCCTGGGCGCGTACAACGAGATCCAACAGCGCTTTCCAAACAAGCACATCGTAGTCGGCGAGATCGGCTGGCCATCTAACGGCGACCGCCATGAGTACGCGGATCCTTCGGTGTCCAACGAGGCGATCTTCATCCGCAACTGGCTGAACCTAGCCAAGCAGCACCACATCGAATACTACTTGCTCGAAGCCTTCGATCAGCCGTGGAAGGAAAACCTCGGCGAAGGCCGTACCGGTGCCTACTGGGGCATCTTCAACGCCGACCGTCAGCCGAAATTCCCGTTCACCGGCCCGGTGACCGAGGACACCGCCTGGCCGTGGAAGGCGATTGCCGCCAGCCTGCTGTCGCTGCTGCCGATGATCTGGTTCGCGCGCCGCTTCAGCCGTTTCAAGCTGATGGGACGGCTGTTCTTCTGCATGCTGATCCAGCTCGCCTGCGGCCTGCTGACCTGGTCGGCCACGTTGCCGTTCAACTTCTACCTCAGCTGGGTCGACTGGACCATGCTGGTGCTGCTGTTCCCGGCCCAGATCGCGATCCTGTCGATCCTGCTGATCAACGGCTTCGAGTTCACCGAGGTGCTGTGGCGACGCGGCTGGGTGCGCCATGCCGGCATGCTGCGCCCGGACCCGCCGGAAAAGCAGCCGTTCGTGTCGATCCACCTGGCCTGCTACAACGAGCCGCCGGAGATGGTGATCGTCACGCTCGATTCGCTGGCCGCGCTGGACTACGCCAACTTCGAAGTGCTGGTGATCGACAACAACACCAAGGACCCGGCGGTGTGGCAGCCGGTGCAGGAATACTGCGAAAAGCTCGGCACGCGCTTCCGCTTCTTCCACCTGGAACCGTGGCCAGGCTACAAGGCCGGCGCGCTGAACTTCGGCCTGAAGGAAACCGATCCGCGCGCCGATGTGGTGGCGGTGATCGACGCCGACTACGAGGTACGCGCCGACTGGCTGGCCACTCTCACCGGCTACTTTCATGACCCGAAGGTGGCGGTGGTGCAGTGCCCGCAGGCACACCGCGAGTTCGTGCACAACACGTTCCGCCGGATGACCGCGTGGGAATACGACGGCTTCTTCCGCATCGGCATGCATCACCGCAACGAACGCAATGCGATCATCCAGCACGGCACCATGACGATGGTGCGGCGTACCGCACTGGAAGGCACCGGTGGCTGGTCGGAATGGACCATCTGCGAGGACGCCGAGCTCGGCCTGCGCCTGATGCACGCCGGCTACGAGCTGGTCTACGTCGACGAGCTGATGGGCAAGGGCCTCACCCCGGCCGACTTCAAGGCGTACAAGAGCCAGCGTTACCGCTGGGCGTTCGGCGCGATGCAGATCCTCAAGGGCCGCTGGGACTGGATGACGAAGAAAGGCCCGCTTTCGGCCGGCCAGCGCTTCCACTTCCTCACCGGCTGGTTCAGCTGGTTCGCCGATGCACTGCACCTGATCTTCACCCTCATGGCGCTGTTCTGGACCGCCGGCATGGTGGCGTATCCGCAGTACTTCAGCCTGCCGATGCAGCTGTTCCTGATCCCGGTGATCGGCTTCTTCTTCGCCAAGGCGATCTTCGGCATCGTGCTTTATCGCGCCCGCGTGCCGTGCAGCTGGTACGACACCTTGATGGCCTCGCTGGCCAGCATGGGCCTGAGCCACGCCATCGCGCGGGGCATCCTGCACGGCCTGACCCGCGAGAAGACCTCGTTCGTGGTCACCGCCAAGAGCCGGCGGCTGGGCGGCAGCAACTTCGCCGCGTTCGCGCCGGTGCGCGAAGAGGCGCTGATGGCGATCGCCCTGTTGCTGTGCATCGTCGGCATGGCGCTGGGCTATGGCACGCGCTACATCGAAGGCACCTTGTGGATGTTCATCCTCGCCGCACAGTCGATTCCCTACGTCTCGGCCGTGGTCGGTGCATGGATCGCGCACAAGGCGGGCGACAAGGCGGGCTGATGCGGCCACGGCCGCATCGGCAAATCAGGCACACCTGTCCTGCTGTCAAGCATGGCGCCTCGGCTCTGACGCCGAGGCAGCGAGCCGTGTTCGTACCCAGCCAACAACGACTTGGGTAAGCTGGCCTTACCCTGCGAAGACGCCATCGAGGACGGAACCCCACGCATGCGCCGAATCCCCCGACGCCTGAGCCTGCTGCTGACGCTGGTGCTGTTGTCGACACAAGCCCATGCCGGCGTGCAGTTGGTGGTGGACGGGGTCGACGACCCGCTGAAAGCTGCGGTGACCTCGGGCGTCGAGCTGTCTCAATATGCCACCCGCGAGGTCAGCGACGCACAGGTGCGACGCCTGTATGAGCGTGCAACCGATCAGGTGAGAGCCTCGCTTGAGCCGTATGGCTATTACGACGCCACGGTCAACGGTGACTTGCGTCAGGTTGGCAAGGACTGGCAGGTGACCTTGCACGTGCAACCGGGTACGCCGGTCACGGTCATCGCCATCGACATCCAGCTGGACAAGGACGCCGCCGAGATTGCCGAGATCCGCCGGGCGCAACGCGTGATCGAGCGACTGAAGGACAAGCCGTTGAACCACGGCAGCTACGACGCTGCCCGCGATGCCCTGAGCGCGCAGCTCATCGCCAACGGCTTCCTCGACGCCAGGCTGCTCACCCATCGGGTCGAAGTGACCCGCGCCACTCGCAGCGCCACCATCAAGCTGACCTGGCAGGCAGGACAGCGTTACCGCTATGGCAAGGTGAATTTCGAGGGTTCGCAGTTCAACGACGGTTTCCTCGACCGCTACCTGCCGTTCAAGTCGGGCGATTACTTTTCGCAGAGCCAGCTGCTGCAACTGCAGCAGGCGTTGAATGGCGCCGACTATTTCGCCGTGGTCAACGTGCTGCCCGACGTGGACACGGCCAAGGCAGGCGTGGTCGACATCGATGTGCAGCTGGCACCGGCCAGGCGCACGATCTATACCGGTGGCCCGTTCATCGGCACCGACACCGGCTTCGGCCTGCGCGGCGGGATCGAGCGACGCTGGGTGAACCGGCGCGGGCACAAGTGGAAGAACGAGCTGGTCCTGGCGCAGCGGTTGAAAACCTTGTCCACGCTGTATTCGATTCCGCTGCCGGGCGACAACCAGCGCAGCTACAACGTCGGTGCGAATTACCGCGACGCGAATACCGATACCTCGCAATCGCGCACGCTGGAGCTGGTCGCCAACGAGACCCGGCTGTGGCACGGCTGGACGCGTACGCTGGGGGTACATGCGCTGGACGGCACCTTCACCGTCGGCAAGATCGGCAACGAACCGGACAACACGCCCGGCATCGAACACGGCCGCAGCACCGAGGTATTCGCCGAGGCTTCGCTGTCGCGCAAGCAGGCCGACAACTTCGATTTCGTGCACCAGGGCTGGTCGGTCAACCTGGCCGCACGCAGCACCGTCGGCAACCTGCTATCCGATGCCGGCTTCAGCCAGCTCACCGCCGACGCGAAGTGGATCCATGCCTTCGGCGAACGCCAACGCAACCGCCTGATCCTGCGCGGCAGCGCCGGCTATACCTGGACCGACGACTTCACCGCGCTGCCGCCGATGCTGCGTTTCTTCGCCGGTGGCGACCGTTCGGTGCGTGGCTACGGCTACCAGACGATCGGCCCGCTCAACAGCGACGGTCGCGTGATCGGCGGCAAGAGCCTGCTGGTCGCCAGCACCGAGGTCGAGCATTACTTCACCCGCAACTGGGGCATGGCGGCCTTCGTCGATGCCGGCAACGCGTTCAGCGGTGTCGACTACCAGCCGAAGATCGGTGCCGGCCTCGGCGTGCGTTGGCGCTCCCCGGTAGGCATGATCCGTGTCGACCTGGGCACGCCGATCCACAACTCGCAGGCGCATGGCATCGAGCTGCACCTGGTGATCGGGCCGGACCTGTGAGATGGACACGATGACCACGCCAGCTGCCGCACCCGCTTCACCAGGCCGCCGACGCTGGCTGCGCGGGCTCGGTCTGGTACTGCTATGCCTGCTGGTACTGCTCGTTGCCACGACTGGCTGGCTGCTTGGCACGGCCTCCGGCCTGCGCTTCGCGCTGGCGCGTGCCGAAGCCGCCACGCATGGTGCGGTTCATGTGCAGCAGGCACACGGACGGCTGATCGGGCCGCTGACTCTGGCCGGTGTGCACTACGACGACGGCAACGGCACCGTGGTGAGCGTGGCCAGGGCGCAGTTGGACCTGCGCGTTTGGCCATTGCTGGCCAAACGCGTGCATGTGCTGATGCTGGATGCCGACGGAGTCGACGTCGCGCTGCCGGCATCAGCCCAGGACAGCAACGCATCCTCGGGCAGCTTCTCATGGCAGCTGCCGGTCGACGTGGTGCTCGATCGCGTGCATGTCGGCGCGGTAAAGGTCACCCAGGCTGGTCAACCACGTTTCGCGTCCAGTAGTCTCGACCTTGCCGGCGCTTGGACCCATGCCGGCATCGCACTCCATCAACTCACCCTGCAGGCACCGGACGGCCACATCGACCTCACCGGCATCCTGGCCATCGGCCAGCGCTATCGGGGCGATGGCCACGCCGACTTTGCATGGAAGCTCGGCGACACCGACTACGCCGGCAGCCTCGCCACACATGGCGACGGAAGGCAGGCCCATGTCGACCTCAAACTCGTCGCGCCGACCGCCGTGCAGCTGCAACTGGAGTTGAGCCAGGCCGGCGACCATGCGTGGACCGCCTCGCTCGACGCGCCGCGCTTCGATCCGAAGCCGCTGTTCGGCGACAGTTCGCTGAAGGCCCTGGCTGTCGCTTTGCAAGGCCACGGCGACCGCTACGGCGGCACCCTAGACGGCCGCCTCGACCTCAACGACTACCCGTTGCTGCTGCAGCCGTTGCGGGCGTCTGTCAGCCACGACTTCAACACGTTGACGTTGCAACAGCTCGAACTCGGCTCGCCACGCATCAAGGGCAGCGTCACGGCCAGCGGCACCGTGCAGCTGGACGCCAAGCCACTCAGCGCGGAACTGGACATCCGTTGGAGCGACCTGCTGCTGCCAGCCGAACTGGCCGGCCAGGCGCTGGCCAGTCACGGCGAACTGAAGGCCAGCGGCAGTACCGCGACGTACCGTGCCGCCGGCAATGTCGCGATCGGCCCACCCGGCATGCTCGCCACGCTGGCCCTCGATCTCGATGGCACGCCCCGGCAGATCACCTTGCACAGCCTGGCGCTGAGGCAGCCGCAGGGCCTGTTGCAGGCGAACGGGATGCTGACCCTACAGCCCGCGCTGGCATGGCAGGCCGAAGCCACCGCTGAGCGGTTCGACCCGGGCCAGCTGTTCGCCGGCTGGAGCGGCGCACTCGATGTCGACATGTCGAGCAGCGGCACGCTGCCCAAAGACGGACCCGACGCGACACTCGATATCCGCAAATTCGACGGCAGGTTGCGCGATCGCACCGTTAGCGCCAAGGGCAAAATCCACCTGTCACCGAATGCGGTGATCGACGGCCAGCTGCAACTGGAATCGGCCGGCAGCACCGTGCAATTGGAGGCGCGACCCGGCGCCAGCAACAACGTGGACCTGAAACTCGATATCGCCTCGCTGGGCGACTGGCTGCCGAGTGCTGGTGGCCGTCTGGATGGCCATTTCAACATCGGCGGACGATTCTCGAAACTCAGCATCAACGGCCAGTTGCAGGGGCAGTCGCTGAGCTGGCAGCAACAACACGTGGACTCACTGCATCTGATCGCCGGCATCCCGGACATCGGCCATCCAGCCGGCAAACTGGATGTGAAGATGGCAGGCGTGCACCTGCAGGGACTGGCCTTCCAGCACATCAACCTGCTGGCCGAAGGCAGCGAAGGCGATCATCAGCTGAACATCGATGCCCACGGCACCCAGCTCTCCGGAGCGCTGAACCTGCATGGCGCGCTGAAAGGCGATGCATGGAACGGGACGCTCGGCCTCCTCAACGTGGACCCACAGGGCATGCCAGGCTGGCGACTGCAGCAGCCGGCGCAACTGGGTTACCGCCATGGCGCGGTGAACCTGTCCGAGCTATGCCTGAGCGCTGGCGAACCACTGCTGTGCATCGCCGCCACGCAGGACAAGGGCGGCAGCCTTGCCGCCAGCTATCGACTACGCGCCCTGCCGCTGGCCCTGCTGCTGAACGCAGCCGGCGAAACCGGCCTGCCGATCCGCGCCGACGGCATGCTGGCCGGTGATGGCAAGCTCCGCCGCAATGCGGCCGGCGCACTCAGCGGCACCGCCTCGCTCAACTCTGTCCGGGGCAGCGTCACCTATACCGACCACCCCGATGCACCCCTGCTGAGCTACGACCAGTTCAGCCTTGATGCCGAACTCGCACCCGCCAGTCAGCGCATCGGCGTCCACAGCGGCCTGGACCAGGGCGGCCGTCTGGACGGTCAGATCACGCTCAGTGGCGCCCGGCAGTCGCTGGGCGGCGAGCTCACCCTGCGCCTGAACAACCTCGCCTTCGTCGAATTGCTCAGCAGCGAGGTGGCCAACGTGAAAGGCCGCCTCGATGGCTCGTTACGGTTTGCCGGTACGCTGCAGCAACCTGCGATCACCGGCCACGCCACGGTTGCCGATTTCGCCAGCGAAGTACCTGCCGCCGGGCTCAAGCTCAACCAGGGCCGACTGGCCGTCAGCACCGCCGACGCGCGACAGTTCCGCATCGACGGCAGCGTGCGATCCGGCAAGGGCACGGTAGCCATCAACGGCAGCGCCGGCCTCGGCGCGAACGCGCAGGCCGCGATCACGCTCAAGGGCAGCCAGTTCACCGCCGCCGACATCCCCGCAGCCAAGGTAACGATCTCACCCGACCTCACCGTGCAACACGATACCAACGGCGTGAGCATCGGCGGCAGCGTCACGCTGGACAGCGCCGACGTGAATGCGGACAAACTACCCGGCGCCGGCGCCACCAAGGCCTCGCCCGACGTGGTGGTGATCGACGACAAGCAATCGCAGCAGGCCGGCGGGAAACTGCCGGTCAGTGCACAGGTCAAGGTGGACCTCGGCCGCAAGACACATCTGGTGGGGATGGGGCTGGACGGCCGACTCAGTGGCGTACTCACCGTCACCGAGCGCCCGGGTCGCGCCACCACCGGCCAGGGCCAGATCGCCGTGGATGGCACTTACCGCGCCTACGGTCAGAACCTGCAGATCCAGCGCGGCCAGCTGCTGTTCGCCAGCACACCCATCGACAATCCGGGCCTGAACATCCGCGCCGTGCGCAAGCTCAACCCGAACGCCACCGTCGACGAAGGCCAGCAAGTCGGCCTGCTGGTCGCCGGCACGGCGCAGCGCCCCGTCCTCACCGTGTTCTCCAACCCGGCGATGGAGCAGTCCGATGCGCTGTCCTACCTGGTCACCGGCAAGCCGCTGTCGCAGGTGAAGGGTGGCGAAGGCGACATGGTCGGCGCCGCTGCACAGGCGCTTGGCTCGGCTGCCGGCGACCTGCTCGCCAAGAGCATCGGCTCGAAGCTGGGTGTGGACGATATCGGCGTCTCCAGCAACGAGGCGCTCGGCGGCAACTCGGCATTCACGGTCGGAAAATACCTGTCGCCACGGCTCTATCTCAGCTACGGCGTCGGCCTGTTCGAACCTGGTGAAGTCATCACCTTCCGTTACCGCCTCAGCCATCGCTGGAATCTGGAGGCGCAGAACGCCACCGACTTCAGCCGCGCCAGCCTCAATTATCGCTACGAGAAATAGAGCTTGCCTCATTCCCAGGGGATCGCTCCTGGACAGTGCGTTGGGTTCAGCACTATCTAACCTTGTGATCACGGTTCCGTAACGAATATTGCCCATAGTGGAAACTGCCTGGACCGATGACGTGACAGCGTGGCTGGTTCGCGCCACCGGCATACCTCGTTTGTGGAACGCATGGAAAGCCGTCATCAGACCGATGAACTGAGGGCGACCGGGAAGGAGACGCAGGCAACCACAGGTGCATGTCGAGATGAAGCAGTCCGGGAAAAGAGGTTGGTGCTGGGCTTACCTCAAGATACGCAGCCTTTACGGCAGCCGGCTCACCGCGATCTACCGTGCAACCCTGTTCACGCTGCGCGGCGACACCGGGCGCTTCCGCAGCCATAGCGGAATGATGCAGTCCAGATTGAAGAGATGAGCGGGCACGGGACATCTTCTGGGCTCTGCCGGTAATCGTGTCGCTCTCCTGAATGTGAAGCGTGGCCGGATCACCCGAGTTGCCGCCAACCGGGAGTACGGTGACAGCAGCCGTTCAAACACGACGGGGATAATCCACTCGACATCGCGCCTGCACCATCCCACTGGAGATCGTCACGTGATCAGCAAGCCTCTTGCACGAAATGCGACTTACACCCTGCTCTGCGCAGGCTTCGTGGCGATGGTCGGCTGCAGTCAATCGCCGCCGCCGGCGCAGAATCCGGCCAGTTCGGCTTCTGCCGCCACGGCAAGCTCGGCAGCCCCGGCAGCCGCACAAACCACCGCTGCCGCGCAAGCCGCACCGTACACACCGCCCTCGGCCGACCAGTTGTACCAAATGGTGGCACCGATCGCGCTGTTCCCGGACAACCTGGTCGCCCAGGTATTGGCCGGATCGACGTACCCGGATCAGATCGCTGCCGCGGATACCTTCCTGACCCAGAATCCCGGCCTGAAGGGCACCGCCCTGCAGGCACAGGTCAACCCGCAATCCTGGGACGCCAGCGTCAAGGCACTGACCACCTTCCCCACCGTGCTCGATCAAATGGCCAGAAATCCCCAGTGGACCAGTGCCCTGGGTGAGGCTTATGTCAACGATCCGACCGACGTGATGAATGCGATCCAGGTGATGCGCCAACGTGCGGCGCAGAAAGGCAACCTGCGCAGCAATGCCCAGCAGGTCGTGCAGACCCAGCCCGTGGCCCAGACCGCCGAGTATGCCGACAACGACCAGGGATCCGCCTACTACAGCGGCCCCTCCGTCGTGCAGGCGCCAGCCCAGGCCATCGAGATCATGCCGGCGCAGCAGGACACGGTTTATGTGCCGAGTTACAACCCGCAAACCGTCTATGGCGGTGACGTGCCGGTCTATCCCAGCTACAGCTACCAGGGACCGCAATACAGCACCGGTGAAATCGTGACCGCGGGCGCCATCACCTTCGGTGCAGGCATCCTGATCGGCACGCTGCTGGACAATCATCACCACGACCGCAACTACAACCCACCGCCTCCGCCGGGTGGCGGCTGGCACAGCTGGGGCATGCACTGGGGTGGCCGTGGCTCGGGCGGCGGCTGGCAGCGACCGGCGGTGATCCACAACAACACGACCTACGTGTCTAACTCGACCACCATCGTCAATCGCTATACCACCAACAACATCAACAACAGCCGCACGACGATCAACCACACCGGCAACATCAACAACAACCGCACAACCGTCAACAACACCAGCAATATCAACAACAGCCGGAATCAGGTCGTGGAGAACCACGAAGCTGGTCGCCCAGCTGGCAACAACTTGCCGCATTCCGTAGCCAACGAGCATGCGGCACCAGCACCGCATGGGCCCATGTCGATACCGCATTTCGGCAGCGCCCCACAAGGTGCGAATGTGCCGCCGGGAACACGTCCTGCGGAACATGTGCCCAATACCCTGGCGCGCCCGG
The DNA here is from genome assembly GCF_002001125.1 of Rhodanobacter sp. B04. Taxonomy (GTDB): domain Bacteria; phylum Pseudomonadota; class Gammaproteobacteria; order Xanthomonadales; family Rhodanobacteraceae; genus Rhodanobacter. Next base: position 122,438 of record NZ_MUNV01000009.1, read on the forward strand.
AGGCTGTGGCGCACCGCACAACCATGCCGCAACCACTGCCTGCGCATGCACCGGCGACCGAGTCGAATCGTGAACCGAACCACGCCACCCGGGAGATGTCTGCAGCACAGCCGAGGCCGCCACATGCCACTCCGGCAACACGGCCCGCCGTAACTCCCCGCGCCGAGCCTCATCCGGCCATGCCACCTCACGTTGCAGCAGCACCTCGCCCTGCTCCGGCGCAACACCCACGACCCGCAGCCGCGCCAGCGCAGGCTGCGCATCCACACGCCGAGCCTGCCAAAGACGAAAAGCACAGCAAGGACGACAAAAACGAGCATTCCTGACGGCACACCGACCAGCCGCAACGCCAGGGATGGCACACGGCTGGTCGCATCCCGCGCCGACGGAATCTCCGGGCATTCCGGGCGCAGCCAATGCCCCGGCGCCGCAGGCTGCGCAGCCAGCACCGATATCCGATAGCCCATCAGTCATGCCCACAAGCACGAACAGGCGGACTATCGTGGGCATTCCGTTCCTGCCGGGATAGTCGCCATGCGACAACTACGTTGGATTCTGACTACTGCCGTGCTGTGCAGTGCGAGCGCATGGGCCGCCGCGCCCATGCCCATGTCGCCATCGAGCGGTAACCCGCCCTCCGGGATCGATCCGGCCGGCATCGACCGCAGCGTGAGGCCAGGCGACGACTTCTTCCGCTACGCCAACGGTGACTGGCTGAAAACCGCGCAGATTCCCGCCGACCGCTCCAGCACCGGCACCTTCCTCAAGGTGTTCGAGCAGGCCGAGAAGGACACCGCCGAGCTGATCCGCAACGCCGGCAACAGCCACCCCGCCGCTGGCAGCAGTGCGCGCAAGATCGCCGACTACTACGCCGCCTGGATGGATACGACTGCCATCCAGCAACACGGCCTGGTCCCGCTCAAACCGGAACTGATGCAGATCGACGCGATCGCCTCGCGCCAGGATCTGGCCCGCGTGCTGGGCTCGCGCCTGCGTGCCGACGTCGACCCGATCAACGCCACCAACTTCCACACCGAAAACCTGTTCGGCCTGTTCGTGGCGCAGGGCCTGGAAGATCCCTCGCGCAACATCGCCTACCTGCTGCAGGGCGGCCTGGGCATGCCCAGCCGCGACTACTACCTGTCGGACGACCCGCACATGGTGGCGTTCCGTGCGAAATACCTGATCTATGTCACCGCGCTGCTGAAGCAGGCCGGCATCGCCGACGCCGACGCGAAAGCGAAGACGGTGATCGAACTGGAAACAAAGATCGCCAAGGCGCAGGAAAGCCTGATCGACAGCCAGGACGTGCACAAGGCGAACAACCTGTGGCGCGTGGCCGACTTCGCGCAGAAGGCACCGGGGCTGGACTGGGCAGCCTACTTCAAGGCCGCCGGCCTGGACGGCCAGCCGCAGATCGACGCCTGGCAGCCCGCCGCCATCACCGGCCTGTCCGCGCTGACCGCCAGCGAGCCGCTGCAGGCCTGGAAGGATCTGCTCGTCTTCCACACGCTCGACCACGGTGCCGCCCTGCTGCCGCAGGCCTATGCCGACCTCAGCTTCGATTTCTACGGCCGTACCCTGCAGGGCACGCCGGCGCAGCAGCCGCGCTGGAAGCGTGCCGTGGGCGCCACCAATGTCGATCTCGGCGACGCGGTGGGCCAGCTCTATGTGAAGCACTACTTCCCGGCTTCATCCAAGGCTGCAGTGCAACAGCTGGTTAAGAACCTGATCGCCGCCTTCAACGATCGCATCGACACCTTGAGCTGGATGACGCCAGCCACACGCCAGAAAGCGAAGTCCAAGCTGGTCACGCTGCGCGTCGGCGTCGGCTATCCGGAAACCTGGCGTGACTACGCCACGCTGCAGATCAGCGCTGACGATCCGCTCGGCAACCACCTGCGCGCCGAGCAGTTCGAGTATGCGCACCAGCTGGCCAAGCTCAGCCAGCCGGTCGATCGCGACGAATGGTGGATGACACCGCAGACCGTCAACGCGGTGAACCTGCCGCTGCAGAATGCGCTGAACTTCCCCGCCGCGATCCTGCAGCCGCCGTTCTTCGATCCGAAGGTCGATGCGGCCGCCAACTACGGGGCCATCGGCGCCATCATCGGGCACGAGATCAGCCACAGCTTCGACAACACCGGCGCCGAGTTCGACGCGCAGGGCAAGCTGGAGAACTGGTGGACGCCGGCCGACCTCGCCCACTTCGAATCCGCCACCGCACAACTCGCCAAGCAGTTCGACCAGTACGAGGCGCTACCGGGCCTGCACGTCAACGGCCAGCAGACGCTGGGCGAGGACATCGCCGACGTATCCGGCCTGACGATTGCCTACCTCGCCTATCACAAGTCGCTGGACGGCAAGCCGGCACCGGTGATCGACGGCCTCAGCGGCGACCAGCGCTTCTTCCTCGCCTTCGGCCAGGCCTGGCGCTCGAAGATCCGCGACGACGCCCTGCGCCAGCGCCTCGCCACCGACGTGCATGCCCCCGCCGATTTCCGCGCCCAGACCGTGCGCAATCTCGACGCCTGGTATCCCGCATTCGAGGTCAAGCCCGGCGAGAAGCTGTACCTCGATCCGAAGGACCGGGTGAAGATCTGGTAGGAAGATGCCCAGGCGAAAATATGCGGGGCCGTGGTTGCGAAACCACGGCCCCGTCTTTTGACAAGATTGGAGCGCGAACGCCTGATCTCTCGGCTATTCGTCACCCTGCAGGACAGGAATAGGAATCACTTGACCAACGTGAGCGCCCGGCGCGCGACTGACGCCAAGCTGTTGTAAAGCAGCTCTAGCACCCAGCGGATAAAGCTGGTGGTAAGCGATACGCCAGCAACCATCGTGCGGCCGAGAAAACGGAAGATCGCTGCGATGATCGTGCTGACATAGGTGGAAAGCTCGATCGACAGCTGCGCTCCTTTGCCAAGCATCCATGCAAGATGATCCAGCACGGTCATCCCAGCCGTGAAAACGGCGCCTACGGCAACGAAAGCCACCTTGCCCAGAATCCATGCCAACGCCTTGCCAATCATCTGCAATACGGCTGCACTGCCCATCAAGATGCCGCCACCGCCAGGCCCAACTTGGGCAAGCCATGCCTGCACCTCAAGATCGTCAGCCGAAACCCGGTTGCCAAGGGTCTGCCAGCTCTGGTCGCCGACTCCGGGGATGTAGCTGTCCACCATGAAATGCGCGTTGATGTTGATCAATCCCGAAGGGCCCGCAGTCAGTTCGTAACCCGGTGCCTCCATCGGAACATGATGAAACGGGAACAACGGGATCTTCGGCACCGGATCGGAACGATGGTGCACGCGATACATGTTCTGCTCGGTAACTCGCTGGCTCAGGCTGCGCGCGAAGAACATGTCACCAGTGCGTGGCGAACCGAAGGTGTACAGCTTGACCTCGGCCGCACGCACGCTTGAAAGGTAATCGGCATTAAGCGTGGCCAATGCACCGCCAAGGCTGTGCCCTACGCAGTGAATCACCGAGGGATTGCGCCCACGCAGAAAGTCTGTGACATCGGCGGAAAACGACTTCCACGTCTCGTTGAAGCCGGCATGAACCGGCAGGCCACCTGGACCGAGCTGTACACCAATATTGAAGTTGGTCAACCAATCGAACCCTGTCTTGGTTCCACGGGTCGCGATCAGCACTTCGTTCCGGTAAGCACCCTCGCCCGCAGCAATGTAACCGAAGCCGCTCAGCTTCTTGCAGGCAATCAACCCACCAGTGCGGCCGACGAAGCGCGAGCTGTCGTTGACCGTGAACATACCCTCGCTACCGAGAATGTCATGACGTGCCGCGGATTCACTGAAGCTCTGATCAAGCAGGTAATAGACGCCACGAGCAATCGCCGCGGCCTGATGAGGTGAAAGTGTGCTCATAAACCCTCCTTGATGGCTGAACGCATCACTGCGGCTCGCAGATCCCGTAGACCTCACCGTGACGTCCCGGCTCGGCTTCGAGTCGGCAAGTCAGGAAAATCGGCCGACCCTTGAGTTCACCGTTCTCTGCATATTCGCCCTTGTTGAACAACCATGCTTCGTAACTTTTCCCGGCGTACTTGATCAGGATCGTCTGCCGCACATTGGGTTCATGCGGCATCAGCGATCCGAACAACGAATGCCCCCAGATTGCGGGCAGCGAGAACACACCTAGTGCGTCGGTAGTGGCCTCGTCGTTGCCAGTCTGGTCGTTCCACATCCATTTGTAACTGCGCTCGATGGTCGCTCCCTTGATCGGCTGGCCATGATCCAGCACCACACCGCGCACCGCAGAAAACAGGCACATCTTTCCCATGGCGTTCGCCTCGTCAGCAGTCGTCAAAAACAGCGCGCAGCAAAGCAGCACGGACAGCAGAATATGTCCGGCATGTGAAAGCCGCCTATGAGGCTTTGTAGCCTGGGACAGCGCAAGTTTGCGCGTCCGCATCGTGTCCCGCCCATTCCATAGCCTTGCCATCACCATCCCCCGCGGCCAGCTTCCAATAGAAACATCCCGCAACGGCCTGAATAGCAAAACAACCTGCTCCCCGCAAGTCGTCCTTCGCCTCGCGTGTCACATCCTGCGCTGCGTATCACCGCATTTCACGTCGAACCGGACACCTGAATCAGACGATGCCCATACCTTCGATGCCCAGGATCGTCATGGCGTCAAAACCAGCCCGTTCAGCGAAACAGCGCCCACGTTCCGCGTAGTCCTTGAACTGATCGAAACTAGGTGCCCCTGGTGACAGCAGGATGACACCGCCTTTTGGTGTACACGCTTTAGCTTCGATCACGGCAGCAGCGAGATCAGCGACTCGGACGATCGTACAGTCCACGCCGGCATTGCGCAGCGCCATCTCGATGCGCGCACCGTTGCCGCCCATGCAGACGATCGCATGGGCGGGCGTGCTGCGCATCGCGTCGACGAACGGCGTCCAGTCCAGGCCGCGGTCGTGGCCGCCGACCAGCACGGTCACCGTTCGACCATGCAGGCTTTCCAATGCCGCCAGGGTAGCCAGCGGCGTGGTGCTGATCGAGTCGTTGACCCAGTGGAAGCCGTCATGTTCGCCCAGCCGCTGCAGGCGATGCGGCAACGGCCGGAAATGCGCCAGCGCTGGCGCTGCCGCCAGCGCATCCATGCCGACAGCTGAGAGGGCAGCCAGCGCTGAGCAGGCATTGAGTGCGTTATGCAGGCCCGGTGCAGCGAGCCCATCGACCGGAAAGACTGCCTGGGTTCCGCGGCGAATGAAACCATCGGCGACATGCCAGCCTTCCGGCTGGCCAAACAACAGGCGATGCGGGTGCTGCTGCGTGCGTTCCAGCAAGACGGGTTGCAGCGCATTGACCAGCAGCTGCCGCGAGGCATCGGCGAGACGCAGCTTGTCGGCGACATAGCGCTCGCGCGAGCCGTGCCAGTCCAGGTGTTCCTCGTACAGGCTGGTGATCACGCCGAGCTCCAGCGGACCGGCTTCGCCGGTCTGGAAGCTGGAAAGCTCGACTACCCACAGATCGGCCTGCTGGTCGAGCAGTTCCAGCAGCGGCAGGCCGATATTGCCGGCCAGCGCCGTGCGCACACCGAGCGAGCGCGACAGGTGTGCGATCAGCGCGCTGGTGGTGCTCTTGCCCTTGGTGCCGGTTATCCCGATCACTCGCGCACCCGGGTTCTCCGCGAACCACAGGGCGGTGCCCGACGTGAAATGCGTGCCTTGCTGCGCAGCGGCCAGCAAGGCTGGCTTGTAGGCCGAGATGCCGGGCGACTTCACCACGACATCGAAACGACCCAGGGCAACCGCGTCGGGCTCGCCGCCGATGACTTCGATCGTTGTATCGAATGCATCTGCCGATTCGATTTCGGCGTCGCCGCACAACAACGTCAAGGCTTGCCGCGGCAAGCGCGCACGCAGCGCCCGGATCACCGCCCGCCCTTCGCGGCCGAAACCCCAGACCGCGATGCGCCGGCCAGCCAGATCGGCGATGCGCATCAACCGATCGCCGCCAGCGCCGCCTGCAGACGGGCGGGCACACGATGCTCGCCGGATGGCTTCAGCCACGGCTCCAGCGCCAGCTGCGATGGATCCAGCCGCGGCAGGATCTCGCTGCGGAAACGCTCAATCAGCGCGTCTTCCTGCCACTCCGGCCGCTGACTCAGTGCAAACATCGCAGCGCGCGCCTCGGCACCCTCGCCCACGCATTCGAACGGCTTGTGGTCCTGGTATTCCAGCAACGCGTCGAAACCGGCGGCCTGGTTCTCGTCGTCCAGCAGGTTGCGTCCGAAGATCGACAGCAGCCGCGGCTTGGGCAGGAAGGGTGCCAGCGCCAGAAACACGAAGTGGCACTTCGGACACTGTCCGCACCAGCGGTCGGCTGGCTTGGGACCGAGCAGCTTGAAATTGCGGTTGCAGCTGGAGAACGCGTCGAAATACGGCGTGAGCTTCGCGAACGCGCGGGTGATCGCCAGTTCCGAATACGGCCGCAGCAGCGAGCAGTAGTCGAGGTCACTGGCAACGTGCGTATGCAACCAGTTGCCGAGCAGCTGCTCGAACGCGTAACCCTTGCTCCACTGATGATTCACCTGCTGGCCTTCGTACTCCAGCGTGGCTGCCGAGGCGGAACGCTCGTTGGCGAACGCGATCGAGTCGTAGCCGTACACGATCGCGGCGACGGCGAGGATCGCCGAATTCACCGCGGTCACCGGAATATGCCCGTTCCACGCGCCGAGCCGGTTCAACTCGAACAGGCCCGGTGCCAGCTCGCGCTGGATGTTCAGCGTGGGCAGCCCGGTGCGTTCGGCGCAGGCGGCGATCAGCGCGGAATTGCCGACCCACACCGCCGTCGCCTCGCCGCCGATCGACTTGATTGCCTCCACCGCGACCAGCGAATCCTTGCCCCCGCCGATCGGTACCAGCGTGCGCTGCGGCAGGTTCAAGGCGCCCACCGTCGGCGCCACGCCGCCACGCGGGAAGGCGATACGCCCGCGCAAATCCAGTCCGTTGCGATAGGCGAACTCGGCCAAGCCGTGCAGATACAGCTGATCCAGCAGCTCGGCGGTAGCATCGTCGAGCGGGCCGCTGGCCACCTCGATCTTCGGCGGCACGCCAGCCTTGTAATAGCTGACACCGGCGATCAGATGCAGCAGCTTCAGCGCCGCCTCGAACGCCGCGGCATGCGTGGCCGGAACCGCCGGCGCATGCGGGAAACGAATCCGCTCGACCAGCTCCTCGCCGTCGTCGAACGCGTACGCCAGCTCGGCCACGCCATCGGCGTAGCTGCAGCGCACAAAACGGAACAGCTGGGTCAGCCGCGGTTGAATTGTCATCGTCACTCTTCATTCTCCGGCGCGCTTGCCCCCCTCTCCCCTGCGGGCGACCCGAAGGTAGTCCCCGTGGGAGAGAGGGTTGGGGTGAGGGGCCGGACTTGCCAAGGCATCCAGAATCACCGTAAGCACGCTCTCAATATCCAGTAATACGTCATTGTTCCAGAACCGCAGTCCGCGATAACCCATGGCTTGCAATTGCTATGTGCGCCGCTCGTCATGCACCACTTGATCAGCGTGCTGACCACCGTCCAGCTCCACGATCAGCAACGCTTCTGCACAAGCGAAATCGACGATGTGACGACCGATTTCATGCTGGCGTCGGAACTTGAAGCCTGACAGATGCCGATTGCGCAGATACCGCCATAGCATCTGCTCCGCACCGGTCATTGCTCGGCGCAATCCACGCGCCCGATCCATGTTGAGACGTTTCATCCTTGAAAGCTCTCCTGATGTTGCACCTTGGCAAGATCGGCCCCTCGCCTCAGTCCCCTCTCCCACGGGGACTACCTTCGGGTCGCCCGAAGGGGAGAGGAGGCAGAAGCGTCACTCGATAATGATTTCCTCGGCTTCGTCACGCAGGTTGTAGTGCGAGGACATCACCTTGCCGTAGGCACCCGCCTGCGCGATCAGCATCACGTCGCCCTCCTGCGCCTCGGGCAAGCGGCGATCGGTGCCGAGCACGTCGCCACTCTCGCAGATCGGGCCGACCACCTGGTACAGCGCGGTGGCCGGCTCATCGAGCCGGCTGAGATTGACGATCTCGTGCCAGGCGTCGTACAGCGCGGGACGGATCAGGCTGTTCATGCCGGTATCGATGCCGAGATAACGGAACGCACCCTTGCCCTTCTGCTGGGTCGCCCGTGCCAGCAGCACGCCGGCGTCGGCGACCAGGTAACGGCCCGGTTCCATCCACAGTTGGTATTGCGGATAAGCCGCCTTGACCTCGCGCAGCACGCGATCGAGTTCAGCGATGTCGAGCCGTGCCTCGCCCGGATGCGACGGCACGCCGAGGCCGCCGCCGATGTTCAGGAAGGTCACGCTGCCGATGCGCTCGGCCAGGCTGGCCAGCTGCACATAGACCTCGCCCCAGTGGCCGGCATCGAGCACGCCCGAACCCAGATGCGCATGCAGGCCGCGCACGGTCACGCCATGCGCCTCGGCCAGCTGCAGGAAGTTGGCCAGTTGATCCAGCGGCAGGCCGAACTTGCTGCCGCTGCCGCCGGTGCGCACCTTTTCGTGATGGCCGAGGCCGCGGCCAAGATCCACCCGCAGCACGATCTCCCGGCCACGGAAAAACTCGCCCCAATGCTCGATCGGGTACAGCGCATCCAGCGTCACGGTGGCACGGGTGCCGAGCGCAAAAACATAGTCCTCGCGGGACGCGAAGTTCGGCGTGAACAGCAGCGGCGTGGCTTCCGGCACGATTGCGCTGATCGCCTTCAATTCGCCAGGCGAGACGCACTCGAACGCAAAGCCTTCCGCGACCAGCGCATGCAGGATCGCCGGATGGGTGTTCGCCTTCACCGCATAGTGCAGACGGTCGACCGCGCCCAGCGTGTTCAGCTCGCGCGCCTGCTGGCGCACCGTCGGCAGGTGATAGACGTAGCGTGGGGTGGCCTCGGCAGCCAGTTCCAGCAAGCGTGTCCGCTGCGACCCACGCCACCATGCCGTCGCAACGCCGGGCACTTCGCCACTGCCGTACAGCGCCTGCCAGCTGGGACCGAACAGTTCACTGTCGTCGGTACGCAGCGCACCGGCGCCGATTAGCAGGTCGTGCAGATGCGGCAACAGCGTGTCGACCACTTCTTCATCCACCACGAAGGTGAGATTGAGGTTGTTCGACGACTGCGAAATCATGTGCACGCGCAGCTGGCCGAACTCGGCCAGCACGCCGGACAGCGTATGCAGCAGGGAGCGCATGCCACGGCCGACCAGGGTGATCGCCGCGCACGGCGCGATCACCTTGACCCGGCACACCTTGGCCAGGTCGCTGGCCAGCGCGGCGATCGCGTCGGAGTCGAGCAGGTTCTCGGTGGGATCGAGCGACACCGTGACATTCGTCTCGGCCGAGCCGATCAGGTCCACCGACAGCCCATGCTGCTTGAAGTGCGTGAACACGTCGGCGAGGAAACCGACCTGCTGCCACATGCCGACCGATTCCATCGACACCAGGGTGATGCCCTTGCGCGCGCTGATCGCCTTGACACTGGGCGCGTGCGCGCGCACTTCGGGGCCGATCACCGTGCCGTCGAGTTCGGGACGATTGGTGTCCTTGATCAGCAACGGCACGCGCGACTCGCGCAACGGCGACAGGCAGCGCGGGTGCAGCACCTTGGCACCGGTGGATGCGATTTCCTGGGCTTCCTCGTAATCCAGCCGCTGCAGCAGGCGGGCACCCGGCACCTGGCGCGGATTGGCGGTGAACATGCCGGCCACGTCGGTCCAGATTTCCACCCGCTGCGCCTTCAGCAGCGCGCCGAAGTAGGAGGCGGACGTATCGGAACCGCCGCGACCGAGCAACACGGTGCGCCCCTGTGACTCACGGGCGATGAAGCCCTGGGTGATGAACACCTCGCCTAGCGTCGCCAGCCGCGCAGCCAGTACCGGATCGGGTCGCGAATCGACCATCGAGGACAGCAGCCGGGTGCGCTCGTTCTGGTTCGGCAACGCGATCGCGGCGAGGCAGTCACGTGCATCCAGCCACTGCGTGGGCAGCCCGCTATGGCTGAGGAAAGCCGCGCCGAGCGCGCTGGACATCAGCTCGCCATGCGCCTGCACCTGTGCCTGCCAGGCCAGCTCGCCCAACGCCGCCGGGCCGTCATCGGCCAGCTTCGCCAGCTCGTCCAGCCGTGTGCCCAGCGTATCCGGCATCGCCAGCTGCATGTGATCGAGCAGCTCGTAATGCCGCTGCGCGATCGCCTTCGCTGCTTCGTTGCGTTTGCCCTTGTCGCCCTGAGCACACAGTTGTTTGAGTGCGTCGGTGATACCGGTCAAGGCGGAGACAACCACCAGCACGCGGGCGCCTTCGGTGCGGCGACTGTCAACCAGTTCACGGATGTTCTGCCAGCGGGGAAGCGTGGCGACACTGGTGCCGCCGAACTTCATCACGATCCAGGGGGCGTCGACGGTAAGCGACGCGGGGCTTTGCGGGTTCACAGGTACCTTCAGCGGTGGTGGGGGGAAGACAATCTAGCCAGTGTTGCGCCGCAGCAGGCGGAATGCAACCGCTCGGAGGCTGTATTTGTTTGGATGGCTAAATGCGCTGGCGTATGGCCCGAAGAGCCGTCATCCCGGCGGAAGCCGGGATCCAGTGACTCTCGCGGCCAGACGTGCAGGCGCTGGATCCCAGCGTTCGCTGGGATGACGGTGCAGGTGAAGGCTCTCGCCAGCACCCGCCCCTCCCCCCTCACCTCGGCCCGCTCCTCCAAGGGGAGCGGAAGAAAGTCGGTGTTACGCCACGACCACGGGGATCTTGCCGATCCGCGCCTGCCATTCTTTCGGGCCCGTCTGGTGCACCGAGGTACCAGCGGAATCCACCGCCACGGTCACCGGCATGTCCTGCACGGTGAACTCGTAGATCGCCTCCATGCCGAGATCGGCAAAGCCGACCACACGCGAGGCCTTGATCGCCTTGGACACCAGATACGCCGCGCCGCCGACCGCCATCAGGTACACCGACTGATGCTTCTTGATCGCCTCGATCGCCGCCGGGCCACGCTCGGCCTTGCCGACCATGCCGAGCAGGCCGGTCTGCGCCAGTACCTGCTCGGTGAACTTGTCCATGCGCGTGGCGGTGGTCGGGCCGGCCGGGCCGACCACTTCGTCGCGCACCGCGTCGACCGGGCCCACGTAGTAAATGAAGCGGCCCTTGAAATCCACCGGCAAAGGCTCACCCTTGTTGAGCATCTCGACCATGCGCTTGTGCGCAGCGTCACGGCCGGTGAGCAGCTTGCCATTGAGCAGCAGCACTTCGCCCGGCTTCCAGCTCGCCACTTCCTCGCGCGTCACCGTATCGAGGTTCACCCGTCGGCCCTTGGAGCTGTCGTAGGTCAGCTTCGGCCAGTCTTCCAGCGACGGCGGATCGAGCATCACCGGGCCGGAGCCGTCCAGCGTGAAGTGCGCATGGCGCGTGGCCGCGCAATTCGGGATCAGCGCCACCGGCAGGTTCGCCGCGTGGGTCGGGTAATCCTTGATCTTGATGTCGAGCACGGTGGTGAGGCCACCCAGGCCCTGCGCCCCGATGCCGAGCGCATTGACCTTCTCGTACAGCTCGATGCGCAGCTCCTCGGCGCGATTGCTCGGGCCACGCGCGATCAGCTCCTGGATGTCGATCGGCTCCATCAGCGCCTCCTTCGCCAGCAGCATCGCCTTCTCGGCGGTGCCACCGATACCCAGGCCGAGCATGCCCGGCGGGCACCAGCCGGCGCCCATCGTGGGCACCGTCTTGAGTACCCAGTCGACGATGGAGTCGGACGGGTTGAGCATCACGAACTTCGATTTCGCCTCGGAGCCGCCGCCCTTCGCTGCCACGATCACGTCGAGCTTGTCGCCTGGCACGATAGCCACGTTGATGATCGCCGGCGTGTTGTCCCTAGTGTTGATGCGCCTGCCGGCCGGGTCGGCCAGGATGCTGGCGCGCAGCTTGTTGTCCGGATCGTTGTAGGCGCGGCGCACGCCCTCGTTGATCATCTCGTCCAGCGACAACGTGGCGTCCCACTGCACGTTCATGCCGACCTTGAGGAACACGGTGACGATGCCGGTGTCCTGGCAAAGCGGACGATGGCCCTCGGCCGCCATGCGCGAGTTGATCAGGATCTGCGCCATCGCGTCCCTGGCCGCAGCACTCTCTTCGCGCTCGTAGGCGGCGGCGAGACCCTTGATGTAGTCGACCGGGTGGTAGTAGCTGATGTACTGCAGAGCGTCGGCGACGGACTGGATCAGATCGTCTTGCTTGATGATGGTCATGGGGCGGCAGCTTCGGCTTCGTAAGGGGGACGCGCCAGGACAAACCTCAAGCGCGCAGACCGCCTATTGTGCCGCAGCCGGGAGCACCGACAAAGCAAAGGCCGCACAAGGCGGCCTTTGGCTGTTGCAACGGACAAATCTCAGAAGCGGTATTCGGCAAAACCGGAGATCATGCCAATGCTCTCGCCGGCCTTGACTCCGTACACCTTCGCGCGGGCATGGTAGGCGTCGTAGTTCACGCCGAGGCTGAAGTGCCTGGAAATGTCGTAACCCACGCCGGCGCCGATATAGCTGCCGTCACCGTGGAAGCTATCGGAGCCAAAACCACTGATGCTTGCGTCCATGTTCGAGCGGAACCAGCCGCCACGCGCCGACACGTACATCTTGTTGCTGAACTTGTACTTGAAGTTGGCGCCCGCCAGCGGTCCCTTGACCTTGGCGCTGAAGTTGACGGTCATGTTGTTGGCAGTCAACGGACCGCTCGCCTTGCCAAGATCGACATAGCCGGCTTCGACGCCGAAATCGATCGCGTTGTTCTGCCAGCTGTAACCGGCACGCACGGCCGTGCTGGTATCGGTATGGTTGGAGAACGTGTTGTCGTGATAGTTCGACTGGCCGAGGTTACCGTTGATGAAAAATGCACCCTGATCAGCGGCAAACGAGCTGGTCGAGGCGGCGGCCAGTGCAACGGCGACGGCAACCATCGAAATACGCTTATTCATTAGCTTCCCTGTTTTGAGATTCTTGCTTACTGCCCGCGGCACGATGCGCGCGGGGTGCGCATTCTGGTGAACATCGGGGCGTCTTGCAAGAATTGTTAAATTCTACGAAAAATTGATTTCCGGCGAGACGCCGGATGCGGCTCGCATGGCGGCATGCCTGAATCGATCGGCGCAACCGCCAGGAGGGTCGCGCCTCAAGCCTGCTCCCCATGGGCTTGCTGCCACTCCGGCAAGCCCGCATGCTGGCTACCACTACCTGCTGCGGCGATGCCATGCATGAATGACTCCCCCCGATCCGGCTACCAGCGCAGCCTGCGACCATGGGATGCCGCCTTGGTCGTGGTCGGCGGCGTCATCGGCGGCGGCATTTTCCTCAACCCCGGCATTGCCGCGCAGCGTACGGATTCGGGGCTGGCCCTGCTGCTGATGTGGGCCGGTGCCGGCGTACTCACCCTGATCGGCGCGTTGTGCTATGCCGAGCTCGGCGCACGGCGGCCGCATGCCGGCGGCAGCTATGTCTACCTGCGCGAAGCCTTCGGCCCACTGGCCGGCTTCCTGTTCGGCTGGACCATGCTGCTGGTGATCTATTCCGGTTCCACCGCCGCGGTGGCGACGATCTTCGCCAGCTATGCGTCGGCGGTGTTCGGCCTGCCACCAGCCATGGCGCTGCCGCTGAGCATCGGCGCACTGGTGTTCGTGAGCGGCATCAACCTGTTCGGCATCCGCCTCGGCGCGCAGGTCCAGAACCTGTTCGCCCTGCTCAAGCTGCTGGCGGTGGCGATGTTGGTGATGTGCGGCCTGTTTCTTGCCGGTGCCGGCCACGGCCAGGTGCTGGCCGTCGATCCGGCGCGCAGCGGCGTCGGCTTCATCGGCGCGGCGTTGCCGGTGCTGTTTGCGTATTCCGGCTTCACCTATCTCAACAACCTGGCCGGCGAAGTGCGCGATCCGCAACGCACGCTGCCGCGGGCCCTGTTGCTCGGCATGCTGCTGGTCATCGTTGCCTACGTGCTGGTCAACGTGGCGTATCTGGCCGTACTCGGCCATGCCGGCCTGGCCGCCAGTCACGCGCCGGCAGCGGACGTGATGCGGCAGGTATTCGGCCGGCTGGGCGCCAGGCTCATTGCCTTGGGCGTGGCGATTTCCACGCTGGGCTTCTGCAATATCACCCTGGTCGCGGGAGCGCGGGTATTGCAGGTGATGGGCGAGGACGGCCTGTTCTTCCGCTCGGTGGCACGGCTGCACCCGCGCTACCGGACGCCGAACACCGCGCTGCTGTTGCTGGCCGGCTGGGCCATCGTGCTGGCGCTGCTGGTCGACTATGGCCAACTGCTGGATTACGCCACCTTCGGCGACTGGCTGGCCTGTGCGGTCGGCGTCGCCACGCTGTTCTGGTATCGCCGCCGCGATGGCGCCGGCACGAGCTTCCGGGTACCCGGCTATCCGTGGCTGCCGCTGCTGTTCATCGGCAGCGTGGCCTGGGTGGTGGTGATGACGGCACGCGACAACCCGCGCAACGCCGGCATCGTTACACTGATCATGCTGGCCGGTGTGCCGGTGCATGTTGTCTGGCGCCGCCTGTTCAGCCGCGCAAGCTCCTAACCGGGTGGCGGCAATGCCACAATGGGCAGACAGATTTCGAAGGAGATGATGGATGGCGCTCGCGCAAGACCTGGTCACACCGGCCGCACCGGGAAACGGTATCGTGCCCGAGAAGGTGCGCGACGGCATTGATCTCGAGATCAACGGCGAGCACTACCGTCACACCGGCGATCCGCAGATGCCGCTGCTGTGGTACCTGCGTGACGTGCTGCGGCTGACCGGCACCAAGTACGCCCGCGAGACCGGCGCCGACCTGGTGCTGCTGAACGGCAAGGCGGTCTCCGCGATCGCCCAACCGATGGTCAAGCTGGCCGGCAAGTCGGTAATCACGGTGGAAGGCCTGGCCGCCAACGACGGCGGGCTGCACCCGGTGCAGCAGGCTTTCATCGATGAGGATGCGATCGGCTGCGGCTACTGCACGCCGGGCTGGCTGATCGCCGCGGTCGACCTGCTCAAGCGCAAGCCGCGTCCCACCGACGACGATCTGGACCAGTTGCCCAACCTGTGCCGTTGCGGTTGCCAGACCCGCGTGCGCCGCGCGATCAAGCGCGTCGCCGCCGGCAAGGTGGGCCCGGCATGAACGAGCGCATTACACACGATGGAATCCGGCTGTCGCGGCGCCGTTTCCTGCAGGTGCTGGCTGGCGGTGCGGGTGTGCTGATGGTCGGCATCCGCACTGCCCGTGCGGTCGATGCGCCGCTGCCACCGGCCCTGCTCGGCGACAATTTCTACGATCTCGGTGCGTATGTGCGCATCGATGGCGACGGCAATGTGCTGATCGGCGCACGCGATCCGGATACCGGTACCGGCGTGGCCACCTCGCTGCCGCGGATCATCGCCGACGAACTCGATGCCGACTGGACCCGCGTCAGCGTGGTGCCGCTCGGCCTCGGCGTGAGCGACAACAATGGCCAGCCACGCTGGGACTACGGACGCCAGATCGGCGGCACCGGCGGCTCGATCCCTGCCGCCTGGAACGACCTGCGCCAGATGGGCGCGCTGGCACGCTGGCTGCTGCTGCAGGCCGCGGCCCGCCAGTTGGGCGTGCAGGCCGACCGCCTGCGTTGCGACTCCGGCACCGTGATCGCGCCGGACGGCCGCCGCCTCGGCTACGGCAGCCTGGCCGAAAGCGCAGGCAAGATCGCCTTGCCGAACAATCCGCCGCCGCTCAAGGCACCCGATCGCTACCGCCTGATCGGCCAGCCAGCCGGCGATGTGGACGCACGCGGCATCGTCACCGGACAGACACCGTTCGCGATCGATCACTTTTATGGCGATGCGCTGGTGGCCGTTCTGGTGCACTGCCCGTGGCCGGACGGCACGCTGGCGAACCTCGACGCCACCGACGCGATGGCCGTCAAGGGCGTGCTGAAGGTGCTGCAACTGAAGCCCGAGCCCGGCCAGCCGCTGGGCCATACCGTGATCGCGCCCGCCGTGGCCGTGCTGGCCGAAGACACCTGGTCGGCGCTGCAGGGCCGGCAGAAACTCAAGCTCGAGTGGAAGCCGGGTGCCAGCGGCAGCGAGAGCAGCGCCGCCCTGGAACAGCAGGCCGACGCCCTGCTCAACGGCAAGACCGAGCCCACCTCGCGTGTGCGCAACGACGGCGACTTCGATGCCGCCGGCAGGAAAGCCGCGCGCCGCGTGCAGGCAACCTACTACCAGCCGTGGCTGGCCCATGCCACCGCCGAGCCGATGAACTGCCTGGTGCGGCTGGACAAGGATCACGCCAGCGTGGTCGTGCCGACCCAGGCGCCGCAGAAGGCCTGGGCCGTGGTGCAGCGCCTGACCGGCCTGGGCCCCGCGCAGATCGAGATCAAGGTGCCGCGCGTCGGCGGCGGTTACGGCCGCCGGCTCGATCACGACTATGTCGCCGAAGCGGTGATGCTGGCCAAGGCCGTCGACAAGCCCGTGCGCCTGCTGTGGACGCATGGGCAGGATCTCGAGCACGACTACTACGGCTGCGGCAGCGTGCACCAGCTCAGTGCCGTGATGGACCGCAAACGCCAGCTGACCGGCTGGAACCAGCGCATGGCCAGCGCCTCGGCACTGGCACGCCGCGGCGTGCCGGACAACCGCCTGTGGACATCAGAACTCGACGCCGACCAACTGCCTGCCGCCCTGGTGCCGAACTACCGCAGCGACTGGTACGCCCTCAACACGGCGATCCCGCGCGGCCCGATGCGCGGCATGCCGCATCTCGGCAACGCATTCGCCGTGCAAAGCTTCATCGACGAAATCGCGCAAAGCATGAAGGAGGACCCGCTCGACACCCAGCTGCGCCTGCTCGGCCCGTCGCGCCAGCTGCCGCTGAGCGCCGGTGGCGTGCTCGATACCGGCCGCCTGATCAAGGTGCTGAAACTGGTCGCCGACCGCATCGAGTGGAAGAACTGGCTGCACAGCGTGAACGGTCTCGGCATCGCCTGCTGGCATCTCAATGGCGCCTATGTGGCGCATGCGATCGAGGTCGCGATGCAGGGTGAGCGACTGATCATCCAGCGTGTCGTGTGTGCCGTCGATGTCGGACGGGTGATCAACCCGCAGGGCCTGGAAGGCCAGGTCGCCGGTGCCACGCTCGATGCGCTTTCCAACGCACTCAACCTGGCGATCACCTTCAAGGACGGCCAGATCCAGCAACACCATCCGAAGGACTACCCGCTGGCGACCATGGCCCAGCTGCCCGATGCGGTGGAAGTGATCGTCGTTCCCAACGACGACCTGCCACCCGCCGGCGCCAGCTTCCTCGCCATGCCTACCGCCGCGCCCGCCCTGGCCAACGCGGTATTCCGCGCCACCGCCGTGCGCGTGCGGCGACTGCCGCTGATGAAGGAATTGTTGCGCCTGCTGTGACTCGTAAATACCTGGGTCACGTAGGGATCAGAACGCCGCATGCGGCGGGCTGCTCTCCATGTGGAATATCTGCCAGGTCTGCCTGCCCCAGTCGGTGGCGATCTTCTTCGCCTTGATGTAGCAACCCTGCTTTCTGACCCAGCTGGAGGGATCGGTGCCTGCCTGCGCCTGCACCACCGCACCGATGCGGGCGGCACCGAAGTCCCACTTCAGCACCGCCTCGTCGTTCACCGCCTTGGCCAGCGGATCGCCGCGCTTCCAGCCGGACGGTTTCTCGTGCGCCTGGATCGATTGCACCACCACGCTTTCGAAATCGGCCTTCGGCACCCAGTTCAGCACGATGAAGGTGGTCTTCGGCGTCTTCATGCCAGCCAGCGGATCCTCGACGGGCTTGCCGGCGGCAATCCGGCTGGCGGCGAACACCGTGGTGAATTTCGCGCAGACACAACCGGCCTGGTTGCACGCGCCGCCGCCCGGATGCCTGTTGAAGAGATGCCCGCAGGTGCAGGCGTTGGCGACATTGCGGTTGTCCGCCGTCGTCTTCATCTTCTCGTCCATGAACTTGTGCTCGGCACGCTGCCAGTTCTCGCCGGCATCGCGGGTCTTGCCCGAGTTCAGCCACTCGAAGTAGGCCTCCTTCTCGGTGCGTTCGCGGTCCTTGGAGAAGGTCGCGAGATGCTTCTTCGAGAAGTTCTTGTCGAAGCGGATGGTATAGCGCTCGCCATCCCAGTCGCTGACGACCCATTCCTCGTTCGCGGTCGCCACCCTGCTCAACCGCTCGAGCCCGCTGGTGGACTCGATGTACTTCTCGTAAGAGAGAAGATCTGCTGCCGTCCACGTATCCAGATGCTCGGACATCGCTGCGCTCCCCGGGCCTGCTCCGGCCCACGCCTTGGCGATTTCGGAGCATCGCTCTTTCATGGGCCGCGTGCAACGCCGCAGCGGCCCAGTCGCTATTCCTCAATGAAACTGGTCGCTGGCCGGCACCCATGAGCTGGATGACGACGATGCTGGCCTGAAGCTCTTCGCGACAGGTACCACACTGTCTTCGCAGCCAGGCGGCAGCGGGCCACCGCTGACCCGGGCCGCCGCACATTGCGCGCTGTTGTCGAGCTTGATCGGCGTCGCCGTTGCAGCGGCGCGGGCTGTCGTTGCCGGCGCGGGCGCCGCCACCGGATTGGCCGGCGCCAGATGCATGCGGTCGTAGACCTTTGCGGCGACGGGTGCAGGCGGCGGGTCCGGGTTGTCGCAACCGAACAGGCTCATCGGCAGCAGCGGCATCACCTTGCATTCGACACGCACGCCGCGCGGCAGATGGAAGGTATGCGCCACCGTGGTCTTTTCCACCGCATGGCGCAATGCGGTATCGACCGAACTCTCGCCTTCCGGAGTCCAGTCGCCATCGAAGCGGGTCGGCTTGTAGCCGATGTTCGGGGTGCCGTGGCCCATGACCTGCGTGTCGCCATGCGGCTTCAATTGCACGTAGCCGTCGGGCGTGCCATGCACGGCTCCCTCGGCAGCACCGGGCTGGTTGCCACCGAGCTGGCCCGGGCCCTGCGCCTTGCCGCCGGCGCCCTCGGTTCCGCTCTGCCCGGGCTTCGCTGGAGAACCATTGGTTCGGCTCGTCTCGCTTTCCGTCGCAGCAGCGACCCCGTTGGGCTCGCCCGGCGTGGCGGTATCGCTGCCCAGCGGAATGGCATTGGGCGCGGTGCTGAGGTCACGCTCTGCATGGGCCTGGCTCGGATTCGCTGCAGCGGCTGGCTGTTCGCTCGCGGCAGGCGCGGGCGATTCGGCCGCCTGGTTTGCGGCCGACGGCGGCAGCGCAGGCGCAATGGCCGCAGCGACCTCCGGCGGCGCGGTCGGTTGCACCGGCTCGATGGAAGGCACGATGGCTGGCGTGAGCACCTTGTCGGCAACATCAACCTTGGCCGCCGGTGCCCGCACCGGTACTGGTGTGACTACTGCGGAAGTCAACGGCACCGCCTCAAGCTCGACCTCGGCCACATCGACGTGCGGTGCCTGCACGTGCAACTGCTCGCCCGGCGCGCTCGGACTGGGCGGGATCAGCTGGGCCTGCAAGTGCACCGTGGGCAACGGCTGCGCCGGCAATGGGGTCGGTTGCAACTCGGGTACCGGCGGCGCTGCAATCGCCTCCATCCTGGCTGGCACCACACTGGTCGGCACGCTCGCTTTCGGTACCGCGATGTCCAGCGCGATGTTTGCCACGGCGATCGGCGGCGATGCCGGTACCGGCGACTCCGGCGTCGCCAGTGAGGGTGGCGGCGGCAACGGACGGGTGCCTTCGAGTTGCGGCGGGCGCACCGGCTCGGGCTGGAATTTTGGAGGCGACGGCGGCTGCAGCGACGGCAAAGGCACCGGCGATGGCTCGATGGCCAAGGGAACCGGTTGCGGCTGCGGTGTCGGCGCCGGCTTGGGCAGGCTCACCGGTGCGGGAGGTGCCGCCACCGGCTTGGCTGTCTGGGCCATGGATTTTGTCGCTTGGGCGACTACTGGCGGCGCAGGGGCCGGGGCTGGCTGGGCGGTGACCACTGCTTCCAGGTTTGCGCTGCGCTCGCGGATCGACGCAGCGTGGCTGGCGCGTCCCTGATGCCGCGGCCCCAATTCTTTCGGCGGGGTGCCGAGCACGGGCGGTGGTGGCGGTGTTTCGGGCGTCTCGATCAGGCGCACCTGCACGAACGGCTCTTTCCCCTCCGGCGGCAGCTTGACCTCATAGGCCGGGCCGAGCACGAAGGCGAACAGGAACAGCAGGTGCACCAGCAGCGCGCCGACCATGGCGAGCACGCGCAGGCCGCGCTCGCGCGGGCGCTCACGGGTACGCCGGCGATACACCCCGGCACGGGCGGCGGCGGCCCGCGGCGAGCTCAGGATGGCCCGTGAGGGGTGGCTGGCGGGACGGCCGGCGGCAGATGGATCCGGGGGCGGCAAAGGCATGCGATCAGTGTAGCGGGCACTGCCACGATTCCACATGACGCTGGTGCGTGAATGCGTGACCGACGCCTGCAGCCCGGAAATCGTTGCCCACCGAAGCCACTGACGCAGCGACGCTACGCGGAAGCTTCAAGGACGACCGGCCGTACCTGCAGCGCGATCGCGCAGCTCGGCGTCGACCGCGCGATTCGGCGTATCGACCGGACAACCCGACGCCAGCGGCTTGCCGGCACGGTACATCGCGATGCAAGCCTCGACGCTGGGCGGCTTCGGTGCATGCGGATCAACCGCCAGCGACTGCGCCGGAGCCATGCTCAGACGCTCGTCGCCATCCTTGGCTGAAGGCGGTGGTGGCGGATCACCACCGCAGCCGCCGGACAGCAGGAATACCGCGCAATGGATGCGCACGCCGCCGGGCAGCTCGATGGTCTTCTTGACCGTGGTCTTGTCCACCAGCTTCTGCAGGGCATCGTCGACCGCGTTGCCATGGCCGCGCCAGTCGCGTTCGAGACGCGTCGCCTGGTATGTGACCGGACTGCTGTGCTGCATGATCCGCGTATCGCCCTGCGGCAGATTCTGCACATAGCCGGGCACCGGGGCACTGGTGGCAGGCGCCGGCAGCAACGGCTCGCCGTTCTTGTCGTAAAGCCGCGGCGTATCCGCCGGCTTCGTTGCGGGCAATTGCATGGTCATCGCATCCTTCGCCACCGGCTCGCGCGGCTTCGGCGGCGCGCGCGGAGCCGGTGGCGGCGGAAGTGGGGGCGGCGGCTGTACCGCCGCCGCCGGCGCGCGCGTGATGAAGCGCACTTCCAGCACCTGCTCCGGCTGCACGCGCGACGCCGATACCGGCGATGGGCGCATTTCGCCCCAGACCACCAGCATGAACAACACGTGCAGCAGCAGCGCCACGGCCAGCGCCAGCCGTTGCCAGCGCCGCTCCGGAGAGGGCTCGCGCCAGCGCAATTGCCGCAGCCGTGCCCTGGTCAGCCCATCCAGCGGCATCAGCCCACGACCCGGCTGACCCTCGTCCGGCAAGGGTTGGCTCTGCGGTTCGACCTGCAGCGGATGGGCGATGACGACACCTCAGGTGGCACGGATGGCTGCGCACAGGATGCGCAGTGGTGCTTGAACCCGGCAGGACTGGCGGGCACAAGCGTGTGCGGGAATTCACGCGTCCACCACAGACCACCACGGACGACACCGGTTCCCCGCACTGCAGCTTGACCATGCCAGGCATTCGCTCAAATCTACGCGGGCGGCGCCACGCGCCGCTCCGCCATGACCGCCCTCACGGACGACCATGACGGCCCGCCAGTTCAGTCGCCAACGCGCGGCTTCGTGCGGCGCCGTTGTCCATGCCGGCACGAACTGCGCCCAGTCATGGGAGGGTCGCATCGTGTCGTACACCACGGAAAGCATCCGCAACATCGCGCTCGCCGGTCACGCGGGCGTGGGCAAAACCACGCTGTTCGAAGCCTTGCTGCAGGCCGGCGGCGCGATCCAGACAACGGGTTCGGTGGAACGCGGCACCACCGTCTCGGATACCGACAGCCAGGAAAAGGCGCGCACCCATTCCATCGACAGCTGCGTGGCGACCATCGACCACGGCGGCTGTCACCTCAACCTGATCGATACCGCCGGCTACGCCGACTTCCGTGGCGGTACGCTGGCCGCATTGGCCGCAGTGGAAACCGTGGCGGTGATGGTGAACGCGATCAACGGCATCGAGCACGGCACCCGCCGCATGATGGCGCATGCCAAGGCGCGCGGACTGGCGCGCATGCTGGTGGTCAACAAGATCGATTTCGACGGCGCCAACCTGGCCGCGCTGGTCGATGCGCTGCGCGATGAATTCGGCAGCGAGTGCCTGCCGGTGAACCTGCCCGCCGGTCACGGCCGGCGCGTGCTCGATTGCTTCTTCCACAGCGAGGGCGACACCGATTTCTCTTCGCTGGCCGAGGCGCACCAGCGCATCCTCGACCAGGTCGTGGAGATCAACGAAAGCATGATGGGTGCCTACCTCGACGCCGGTGAAGACGCGCTGACGCCGCAACAGCTGCACGATGCCTTCGAGCAGTGCCTGCGCGAAGGCCACCTGGTACCGATCTGCTTCGTCAGCGCGCGCACCGGCGTGGGCGTCCATGAATGGCTGGAGGTCGCCGAGCGGTTGCTGCCGAATCCGGCCGAGGGCAACCCGCCACCGTTCGTGCGCGGCGACGGCAAGCCGCTGGAAATCCGCGCCGAAGCGGCGCGGCATGTGATCGCCGACGTGTTCAAGATCGTCAACGATCCGTTCGTCGGCAAGCTGGGGGTGTTCCGCGTCTGGCAGGGCACGATCCGCCGCGACAGCCAGCTGCTGATCGACGACGGCCGCAAGCCGTTCAAGGTCGGCCACCTGTTCCGCGTGCAGGGCAAGACCCACGTGGAGATCGAGACGGCGATCCCCGGCGACATCGCGGCGGTGGCGAAGATCGAGGACATCCACTTCGACGCCGTGCTGCACGACTCACACGATGAGGACCTGATCACGCTGGCGCCGCTGGCCTTTCCGGCGCCGATGTTCGGCCTCGCACTGGAACCGAAGCACAAGGGCCAGGAACAGAAACTCTCCAACGCACTGGCGCGGCTGGCCGAAGAGGACCCGTGCTTTCGCGTCGAGCACCACAAGGAGCTCAACGAGACGGTGGTGCGCGGCCTCTCCGACCTGCACCTGAAGGTGATGCTTGAACGCATGCGCGAGCGCTACGGCGTCGAGGTGGTGACTCACCCGCCGCGCATCGCCTATCGCGAAACCATCGCCGCCCACGCCGAAGGCCACCACCGGCACAAGAAGCAGACCGGTGGCGCCGGTCAGTTCGGCGAGGTGTTCCTGCGCGTCGAACCGCTCGAGCGTGGCGCCGGTTTCGAATTCGTCGATGCCGTGAAAGGCGGCGTGATTCCCGGCCAGTTCCTGCCCGCGATCGAGAAAGGCGTGCGCCAGGCGATGGAGCACGGCGCGATCGCCGGCTATCCGCTGCAGGATCTGCGCGTGACGGTGTACGACGGCAAGTACCATCCGGTCGATTCGAAGGAGGTCGCCTTCGTCAGCGCCGGCAAGAAGGCCTTCCTCGACGCCATCGGCAAGGCGCGTCCGGTCGTGCTGGAACCGATCGTGAATGTCGAGGTGGCGATTCCCGAGCACAACGTCGGTGACGTCACCGGCGGTCTCGCCGGCAAGCGCGCGCGCATCATGGGCACCGATACCCAGCGTGGCGGCGAACTGGTGATCAAGGCACAGGCACCGCTGGCCGAGCTGATCGACTATCCCACCGAGCTGAAGTCGATGACCGGTGGCCGCGGCCGCTACAGCCTAGACCTCAGCCATTACGAGACCGTGCCGGCCACCGTGCAGAAGCAGCTCAGCGAGGCGTGGAAGCCGCATGCGGAGGAGGACTGAGATGCCACGATCGAAGCTTTCAGCTGGATACCCTGCGGCCAGCTTCATGTTCGCTTCCGGCCGCAGCCGCCTGTGCAGCATGATCGCCTGCGTCGTGCTGCTTGGCGCATGCGGCATGCATGCCGACGCCGCCCCGGATCAGCATGCCGACACCGCCAGCATCACCCTGCAACGCAGCAGTTGTTTCGGCAACTGCCCTGCTTACCGCGTGACCATGACACCGCAGGGTGAGGTCGGCTTCGAAGGCCATGTCCAAACGCGGACCCGCAACGCCCGCGGGCATGCCACATCAGCGCAGATCGCGCAGATTCACGCCGCGCTCGAACAGGCCGGCTTTCGCTCCATGCATGACAGCTACGTCTCGCAAGAAGATGGGTGCGAGACGGTGATGAGCGACCAGCCCGGCGTGAAAATCACGATCGTCGACGCCAGCGGCAGCAAGACCGTGGATTTCTACAACGGGTGCACGGGCGCCGTTGCCGATGCGGTGCGGCCAAGAATCGAGCGGCTGGCCCGCACCATCGACCAGCAGCTGGGCACCGCCCGCTGGATCGGCACCTTGGCTGCACCCGGCGACAGGAAAGCAGCCGATCACTGAGACGGCTGCGCCGTCATGTTGGTCACGCGCCATGTCCATGGCGCGATGATCGCCACTTGCCACCTACCAGTGCATGCTTTGCGCATCGCGCCGGGAGAACACGATGAGTCGAGCCTTCACCAGGGAATCCGATGACGGCGATGCGAAGGCGTTGCCGGATATTCCGCTGAGCGAGCACCCGAACTACGTCACGCCGCGCGGGCTGGCTCAATTGCGTGCGCGGCTGCAGGCAGCGACCGCACGCCATGATGCGCTGAAGGCCTCCAACGACACACTGGTACAGCAGAACGAGCTGGCGCCGCTGGAGCGCGAACTGCGCTGGCTCAACGCGCGCGTGAACAGCGCGATCGAGGTGGACCTGCTGTCGCAACCGCAGAACCGCGTCGCCTTCGGTGCGATCGTCACCCTGGACAGCGTCGAAGGCGAACAGCATTACTGCATCGTCGGCGAGGACGAGGCCGATGCCGAACAGCACCGGGTCAGCTACCTGTCGCCGCTGGCCCAGGCCCTGCTCGGCGCGCAGATCGGCGACGAAGTGAACTGGAAGCGCCCCGCCGGCGACCTGCTGATCGAGGTGGTCGCGATCGACTATGACGGCGAGACACTACCGTGACCGTCGTGCTGGCGACGCGCTACAGCCGACCGCCCCGCTTCAGGCTCAGATAGCGTTCGATCAACACACCGGACAGCTCGTTGCAGCTGACATCGAGCGTGTTCACGCCCTCGCGGCGCAAACCCTCATGCACACGTTCACGCTCGGCCAGATAGTGCATCGCTGCGGCGCTGCGGATGCCGGTTTCCAGGCTGTCGCCCGCTTCGACCGCGACCCGGTCCAGCGCCAGCTCGCGCAGGCTGACCAGCATCACCAGATGCCGCTGCGCCAGCATTGCCACCGCCGTACGCAGTTCCGCATCGTCCTCGTCGCGCACATTGGTGACCAGCACGATCAGCGCGCGACGCTGCTGATGCGCCCGCAGCGCGCTGGCTGCCGCGAGGTAATCGGTCGCCAGCGGCATCGCCTGCAGGTCGTAGCCGGCAGCCAGCAGCATGTCCATGCCGCCACTGCCCTGTTGTGGCGGCAGCCAGCGCTGTTGCTGGCCGGTGCAGGCCAGCAGGCCGACCGCGTCGCCCTGGCGCAGCGCGATGCTGGCCAGGGCCAGCGAGGCATTGAGCACGTGATCGAAATGCGCCAGATGATCGTCCTGCGCCAGCATGCGCCGGCCGCAGTCGAGCATCAGCACCACCTGCTGGTTGCGCTCGTCGCGATACTCGCGCGAGATCAGCCGGCTGCTGCGCGCGGTGGCCTTCCAATCGATCTTGCGCAGGCTGTCGCCGACGCGATAGTCACGCAGTTCCTGGAACTCGGTGCCGTCGCCGCGCCGGCGCTGCAACCGCGCGCCGACACTGCGCGAGGCCAGCTCCACGCTGAGTCCGGCCAGCTCGGCCAGTGAGGCGAAGTTCGGATACACCTTCACGGTCGAAGTGATGCCAATCACGCGGCGTGCCGCCCAGCAACGCCACGGCGAACGCAATTGCAGGTGGCAGCCGTCGAAGTTGAACTGGCCGCGGGCATCCGGCGTCACCATGTAGTCGAGCAGCACTTCGTTGCCCGGTTGCAGCGACAGTGCGCGCGGCATCCCGCGCACCGCCCAGCCGCCCGGATGCAGGTCGTGCAGGCGCAGCTCCTGCGTTCGCGCGATGACCGCACGCAGGCGCAGGCCGATGCGTGCTTCCTGACCCAGCGGCATCACCGAGGCCACTTCGCGCTGCAACCCGGGCGAAGGCATGCGCCACAGGCGCAAGCCATCGGCCAGCGCCAGCAGTGCGACCAGCAGGCCATATGCCAGCCACGCCGACAACGGCAACCAGGCCACGCTCGCAAACATGCCGAGCGCGGCCCAGCCAGCCAGCAGCCATAACAAGAGCGGTGCCGGTCGCATCATTGGCGAGGTGCAGGCACCTTGTGCAGCAACGCGCCAAGCACGTCGTCCGCGCGCTGCCGTTCGATCAGCGCCTCCGGTGCCAGCAGCAGACGGTGCCGCAGCGCCGGCAACGCGACCGCGCGCACGTCGTCGGGTATCACGAAGTCGCGGTCGTCGAGCACTGCCTGCGCACGCGCCAGCCGCGCCAGGGCCAGCCCACCGCGCGGGCCGGCGCCACCGATCACGCCCGGCCATTCGCGGGTGGCACGCACGATGCGCACGGCATAGTCGGTCACCGCCGCGTCCATGCGGATCGCGGCGACACCTTGCTGCAACGCCAGCAGCTCCGCCTGCCCCATCACCGGTTGCACCCGCGAGACATCGAGATCGGCGGCTACCTTGCCGTTGACCACGCCGGCGACCATGCGGCACTCGTCCTCCAGCGTGGGGTAACCGATCACCACCTTGATCAGGAAGCGATCGAGTTGGGCCTCGGGCAATGGATAGGTACCCTCCTGCTCGATCGGATTCTGCGTGGCGACCACCATGAACGGTGCCGGCAACGGAAAGCGGCGACCCTCGATGGTCACCTGGCCTTCCTGCATCGACTCGAGCAGCGCCGCCTGTGTCTTGGCCGGCGCGCGATTGATCTCGTCGGCCAGCAGCAGGTTGGCGAACACCGGGCCGCGACGGATCTGGAAGCGCTCGCTCTTGGGGTCGTAGATCGCATGGCCGGTGACGTCAGCCGGCATCAGGTCCGGGGTGAATTGCACGCGGCCGAAGGTGCAGCCGACCGAGGCGGCCAGCGCGCGCACCAGCAACGTCTTGCCCAACCCGGGCACGCCTTCGATCAGCACGTGTCCGGCCGCCAGCAAGGCCAGCAAGACCTGGTCGAACACCTCGGTCTGGCCGATGAAGGCCTGCGCGACCTGCTCGCGCAGGGCACGCGCACGGGCGCCGAGTTCGGCAAGCGACAACGATGCCGGCGGCATGACCGCCTCGGCAGCAAGGGTTTCGGTAATCATGGGCGGCTCCTGAGTCGCGCCAGGGTGATGATGGATGCGCGAAACGCCTGGGCGTTCGCGGATGACTGGAAGGCGTGCGCAACCTGCTCGGGCGCCAGCTGGCTGCGTTGCGCGAGGCGCGCATACAGCGCATCGCCGTGCAGCATGGCGCTGGCCGGGTCGCGCCGCCGCCAACGTGAGAGCACGGCCTGGCAGGCCAGGTTGTGCAGGCTGCGGCCGCTGTCGCGACGGTAGACGAACTCGCCGGCCGCCTGCACATGTTCGAGCAGGGCGCGCCGATGCATCGCCGGGGCCGGCATCAGCGGCCCGAACCGCTCGCTGCGCATGGCCATCCAGGCGACCAGCAGCAGGCTCAATGCCAGCAGTGCCGGCCAGCCCTTGAGCAGCAACAGTTTCAGGAACGACATGCCATCCAGCGCATACACCAGATAGATCCGCCCAAGACCGAAGTTCGGCGCCAGCAGGCGCCAGTCGAATTGCTGCGCCCCGGCGTTGCGCAACTGGTTGCCGGAGAGCAGGTCCAGATTGCTCAGCAGGCTGACCACTCCCGCCCCGAGTCGTGCCCGGGCAAACAGATAGCCATCCTGCGCATCGCCGATCGATGCTTCGACGACAGCGGTGCCCAACCGATTCAGGCGGAAACGGCGCCCGCACAACTGCACGTCGTCGGCCGACGTGCCGGCAGCGGAACCCATCGGGTGGATCGTGCTGCAGGCAAATTCCGCCGCACGCGGATCGAGCAGGTTCAGTGCTTCGAACAGCGGTGTGTGCGTGGCCACGGTCGATCCTGGCGACAGCAGCAAGTGACCGCCTCCACGCACCCACTCGGCGATGCGCGCGGCATCGTCGACATCGACGCGGCTGCTGTCATCGCCCAGCACCAGGGTGTCGCCCGACCGCAACGGCAACCGCTGCGGATCGAGCGTGGTCAGCGCGGTGACCGGGGCATCCAGCCGGCGCAAGGTCTGTTCGAGCGCGAAGAACCGGTTGTAGCTCGCCTCGCCATGCGCGGCGACCGGCTGGGTGACCTCCTTGCGCTCGAACGTGGCGAAGAAGGCGCCCACCAGCACCAGCATCACACCTGCCGCCAGCAGGCCTGTATAGAGTGTGCCGCGGCTCATGCCGGCGCTCCCGCCTGTGCCGGCCAGCCGGCCAGCAGGCTCTCGACGGCGGCATCGTCGGGATAGCGCCCGGCATAGGCGGCGAACTGCCAGGTGCGCACGATGGTGACGACGCGCTGGGCGCGCGCCCGGTCGGCCATCGCCGCGGCCTGGCGCAGCCAGTCCGCCTCGGTCATGTCCAGCGACGATGGCAGCTGCAGCAGTCGCGTGGCCTGTTCCACGCAGCCGCGATAAAGCAAGGCAAGTGCTTCGCGCTGCTGATGTGCATGCCACATGACACGAACGGCGGCAGCCAGATCCGCCGGCAGCGGCGCATCCGCCACCACCTGCGTGCGCAAGCCCCGCAACCGCGACACCGCAGCCGCATCGACGCCGGCACGCGTACCCCGCCAGCGCCAGACGAATCGCAGCAAGGCAGCGACCGCCACCGCCAGCAACAGCCACAGCGCCAGTTTCAGGATCATCGCCACGCCACCGGCAAACCCCGGGAACAAGGGTTGCATCGGCGTTGCCGCTGCTTGCGGCGCAGGCGTGTACTTGAACACCCATTCGCGCGTCTTGCGCTCACCGCCGAAACGCGGATCGCGGTATGCCTCCGCTGCCGCATCCGCGAAGCGCCGGTCGGCAGCGCCCACCGGTTGCCGGAATACCTGTTCCAGCGAAGTCGGCGACGCCGCTTGCAGGGCCTGCGGACTGATTGCCGCGTGGACCGGCAACGACCAGCAACCGGCGCAAACCAGCAACACAGCCAGCGCCTTGCCATTCGCCAGCAAGCGCTGGCGCAGCCGACGGAACGCCAGGTCGATGTCCCATGCCTCCAGTTGCGTGCGCCGGTTGAGATACAGCGCGAATCCGCAGGCCACATACAAAGGCTCGATCACGCTCATCGCCAGATAGGCCACCAACGAACTGAGCAGCATCCACGCCGTCGAGGCCGCATGCACGTCGACACGGAAAAAATCGCGCAGCGAATCCGGCAGCCACTCATGCGGCACCAGCATCCAGGTCAGCAGCCACACGCTGAGAAACAGCACCAGCTCGAACTGCAGGCAAGCGTAGGTGAGCAGGCTGGCATCCGTCACGATGCGCCGGCGCAGCACGCTCCAGCGTGCCGAGCGCTGCCGGCGCGGCAGGCCTTCGAGCAGCTCCAGCGGCAGCCGCAGCGAACGGTTGCTGTCGATCCGCAGCCAGCTGAGCGCCGCCCACGTGCTGCCCCACGGCCACTGGCGCTGCCCGCGCAGCGTAGCGCGCCAGCCCGGTGCGCGATCGAACACCGCGCGCGCCAGCACGTACAGCGGCAACCGGTCGAACAACGGCTTGAGCCACCACATCAGCAACAGGCCCAGCCAAGGCAACCCGACGACCACGCCGAGCGTATTGCACAGCACGAATGCCGGCAGGGTGAACGCGAACCAGGCCGACCACACCGCACGCGCATTCGCGCGCAGCATCGCCGCGCCCAGATCCAGCGCCTCGCGCGGCGCACGCGGACGCAGCACCACACTGATCCGCTCAAGCTCCATCGCCACGCCCCCTGCCGCCGCGCCACAACCAGCCCAGCACCAGCAGCCACAGCAGCGCCCCACTGCCGAACTTCAGCACGTCGGGCAACGCTGCGATCGACGACCAGTACGCCTCGATGAAGGCCGCCATCAGCAACATCGCGAAGGCGCCCAGGGCCAGCTGTGCGCCAACCCAGCCGGCCGCGACCAGGGCCGGCCCGCGTCGCTGCCGGCCCGGCATCAGCAAGGTCAACCCCAGCTGCAGGCCGGCACCGCCGGCGATCACCAGGGCGCTCAGCTCGAATGCCGAATGCCCCACCACGAAGCGCCAGAACGGACCGCCATAACCGATCGCCGTGAGATGGCCGGCCACGCCGCCGATCAACACGCCGTTCGCAGCCAGCACGTAGACCGCGCCGACGCCGAAGAACAACCCCGAGGCGAAAGTGCGAAAGGCGATGCTGACGTTGTTCATCACATAGAAACCGAACATCTGCAGGTCGGTGCCGCTGCTGCGGCCGATGTGCGCATTGCTCGGGTCGTACATCTTCTCGAACTGCGCCAGCTGCATGCTGCTGAACACCGTGTGCGCCAGCTCGGGGTGCAGCTGCAGCAGCAGCAGGGTCACCAGCGCCGGCAGATAGAACAGCCCGGCCGCTGCCGCCATGCAGCGCCACTGCGAGCGCACAAGGCGCGGAAAGCCGGCCAGCAGGAACACCGCCACCCGATGCCAGCGCGGTGCCGGCGGCCGGTACAGCACGCGATGCCCCTGCTGCACCAGCCGCTGCAGGCGATCGGTGACCTCGCGGCTGTAACCGCGACCACGCGCCAGCGCCAGCTGATGGCACAGGCGCCGATAGGACTGCGGAAAATCCAGCGCCTGCTCCTGCCGCAGCGTGCGCTTCGGCTGCCGTTCGAGCGCGTTCAGCCAGAACTGCAGGCTGTCCCACTCGCTACCGTACATGGCGACGAAACGCTCCTGCTTCATGCGCGTCCCAGCAGCCAGTTGGCATGCGCGATCAATTGCGCCACCGCTCCGCTGTCGCGGCGCCCGGTCAACGGCATCAGCAGGTTGGCCAGTTCCTCCTGCCGCTGCAGCGTGAGCTGGCCGGAGCGCTCTGCAAATTCCACCAGGGCCGCCTGCTCGTCCGCGGCCAGCACCACCGGCGGCGCTATCGCCGCGACTTTCGGCACCTGCGTGCCCGCAGGCAGCTCGGCGGCATGGACCACCATCGTGCCGGCCACGATGTCGCCGAGCCGGCGCGCATGCGGATCAATCAGGGTACAGGCCAGACCGACGCCGTACACGCCCGGCAAGGCATCCACCACGCGCAGCAGATTGCGCACCACCGAGGGCATCCACGTCACCGGCGTGCCGTCGGCATTGACCACGCGCAGGCCGAGCGCACGCTTGCCCAGCGTCTGCCCGCCCAGCCAGACCTCGCACACCACCGAGTAAGCCCACATCAGGGCAAACAGCAGCAACATGGCCAGCCCGTTGCCACCCACGCCGAGCAACGAGAAAGGAATCATCGCCAGCACGAACACGCCCAGGCGCACCAGCAGGTCGAGCATCCACGCCTGCGCACGCGGCACCGCGCCGGCCGCCCGCAGGCGCAGGCTGATCCCTTCGGGAGTCTCGATCTCGCGTACCGTGTCCAGCATCAAACGTCGATGACGAGGGTGTCGGCGATCGGGTCGTGCAGACATCGTCGCTCGCCACCGAAGGTCGGCGCGGCATACGGAATCGCTTCCATGGCAAAGCTTCCCCTGTACTGTCCGTTTGCCCTACCCCACGTCGGGCAACCGGCCCGAGTATAGAAGCGATTTTCGCCGTCTGACTACCGCTTAGGCTTGAGCAGGGTGCCGGTGCATTTCGGCGAACCGCACAGGCACTTCCACAGCTTCTTCAGACGCGCGGTGTACGGCACGTCGAGCACGATGCCGTAGTCGTAGGTGAGTTCCTCGCCCGGCTTGATCGCACGGATCGTCTCGATCACCACCTTGTCCCTGCGCGGATCGCCGCTGGCACTTTCCTCCACCAGTGCGCGGCAGTTCGGCGCGCAGCTGTGGTTGATCCAGCGCGCGCTGTTGCCACGCTCATTGGCGTCGATGATGTAGTCGTCGTTGAGCGTGAACAGGAAGGTGTGACCCGTCTCGCCGCCATCGCCGTACAACTCGTCGGCCTCGGCATGGGTCCGCAGCTTGCCCTTGTACTCGATGATCTCCTCGCCCTTGGCGATCGGAGCGGTGGCGAATACACCGTTGCCGTGGATGGGTGAGCGGCGGGCAACAAAACGTCGTGACATGCGGTCGAACCCTGCGGGTAAAGGAGATGATCATGCCCGTTTGCGGATGACCATGAAACTGGCCGGCTGCGGCATGCCCATCGGACGACCTGGCACCGTGTGCTGGCGTACTCACCCCCAAACGCGGTTAGAATCGACATTCAAACGATCGTTTGGAGTATCCGCAATGCGTCTGTTGCGCTGGATTGTCCCTGTCCTGCTGCTTGCCCTGGGCCTGAGCGCCTGCGGGCCGGCGAAGAAGAGCGTCTACCCGCCCACGGTGAGCATCCAGCAGCTGGTCGTGTTGCCGAGTGGCCAATGGCAACTCACCTTGCGTATCCAGAACAACAGCTACGGCGAGATGGACTTCAAGTCGCTCGACGGCCAGTTGCAGATCGCCGAGCTGGTGCCGATCCGCCTGCACGAGAATTTCAGGCTGGACATCCCGGCCCTTGCCGGCGACGTGGTCCAGCTTGAAGTGCTGCCCACGGCACCGATGAGCCAGGCACTGCAGGCCATCGCCGGCAAGGGCAGCGCCGGCTCGCTGGCCTATCGCGTCAGCGGCAGCGCCAGCGCCAAGCCCGAACAGGAAAAGCAGCCGCGCGATTTCGACTTCAACGGCAACGACTGGCTTTCGCCCGTACCGGGCATCCCCAACACCTATCGCTGACCTGCAGCGCCCCGCCCCCGCTCGCCACCACGCCACGACACCAAGGAATCACCATGACCATCTACAAGGCCCCGCTCGACGACCTGCGCTTCGCCCTGTTCGACGTGCTTGGCGCCGAATCGACCCTGACCTCGCTGCAGGGCGGCGAGGCGCATAGCCGCGACCTGCTCGATGCGGTGCTGGAGGAAGCCGGCCGCCTCAGCGAGCAGTTGCTGGCGCCGACCAACGGCCCCGCCGACGAGGAGGGCTGCCACTTCGACAAGGCCACCCAGACGGTGACCACGCCGAAGGGCTTCAAGGAAGCGTTCAAGCAGTTCGCCGAGGGCGGCTGGACCGGCCTGACCAACCCCGAGAAATACGGCGGCCAGGCGCTGCCCGGCGTGCTCGGCATCGCCACCACCGAGATCTTCCAGTCCGGCAACCTGGCGTGGAGCCTGTATCCGCTGCTTTCCGAAGGCGCCACCCATGCGCTGGAAATGCATGGCGAAGAATGGCAGCGCGAGCGTTTCATGAAGCCGATCGTCGAAGGCCGCTGGACCGGCACGATGTGCCTGACTGAGCCGCAGGCCGGCTCCGACCTCGGCCTGCTGAAGACCCGCGCCGAGCCCGGCGAAGGCAATACGTACAAGATCACCGGCACCAAGATCTTCATCAGCGCCGGCGAGCACGACCTCACCGAGAACATCGTGCACCTGGTGCTGGCCCGACTGCCCGACGCGCCGGAAGGCAGCCGCGGCATCTCGATGTTCATCGTGCCGAAGTTCAAGGTCAACGAAGACGGCTCGCTCGGCGCGCGCAACACGGTCGCCGCCGGCGCGATCGAACACAAGATGGGCATCCACGCCTGCTCCACCTGCGTGATCAACCTGGACGGCGCCGAGGGTTACCTGATCGGCAAGCCGCACAAGGGGCTGATGGCGATGTTCACCATGATGAATGCCGCGCGACTGTCGGTCGGCGTGCAAGGCCTGGCGCTGGCCGAACGCGCGTTGCAGAACAGCCTCAACTACGCGCGCGAGCGGCTGCAGTCGCGCTCGCTGTCGGGTCCGAAATTCCCCGACAAGCCGGCCGACAACCTGCTGGTGCAGCCCGACGTGCGCCGCATGCTGCTGACCCAGCGCGCCTTCGTCGAAGGTTCGCGCGCGCTGCTGCTGTACACGGCGCTGCAGACCGACATCGAATCACGCAGCGGCGACGAGGCGGCACGCAAGGCGGCCGGCGAGCTGGTCGCGTTCCTGATCCCCATCGCCAAGGGCGTGGTCACCGAACTGGCGCAGGAGTGCACCAAGGAGGCGCTGCAGATCTACGGCGGCCATGGCTACATCGCCGAGAACGGCATGGAGCAGTTCGTCCGCGACGCCCGCATCATCACCTTGTACGAGGGCACCACCGGCATCCAGGCGGCCGACCTGCTGGGCCGCAAGATTCTCCAGCTGCAAGGTGTCGGCGCCAGGCATTTCCTCGAGGAGATCAGCGCGTTCTGTCAGAAGCACAGTGCCGACGAGGCGTTGCGCGCACTGATCGGGCCGCTCGCCATCGCCACCAAGCAGTGGAGCGACCTCACCATGAAACTGGCCCAGCGCGTGCAGGCCAATCCGGAGGAACTCGGCGCTGCCGCCACCGACTACCTGTACTACTCCGGTTACGTCACCCTCGCCTACCTGTGGGCACGCAGCGTGGCCGCTGCCGAAGCCAGCAGCCAGCCCACCGCGTTCAAGCAGGCCAAGCGCGACACCGCGACGTTCTATTTCGCCCGCATCCTGCCGCGCACCCTGGTGCACAAGGCGGCGATCGATGCCGGCGTCGAGACCTTGCCCGCCATTGCCTGAGTCATGCTGCGCAGCCAGTAGCGAAAAGCCCGGGCCAGCCCGGGCTTTTTCGTCCCCCCCACCTCCAGGAAAAACGGCACGACCGCCGGGGTCAGCCCGAGGTGCCGAACTTGGTCAGGTATGGCTCAGAAGCGACATCACACCTGCGGCAGGACCGCGCCTCATTGGGCAGAAGCTTCCAGATAGGCCTTGCCGCTGATCTGCAGGTATTGCTGGATCAGCGCCTCATGGAACTCGGCAGCCTGCATCAGCTCTCGCGCCATGGCCTCCTGCACCTGGGCGAGACTCGGCCGGGGTGGCGCCACGGGCGCGGTTTTCGTAATCCGCAGGTCCCGCGTCTCGACCTTGGCCGGTTCGGATTCAAGCAGGTAGGAAATGTCGTAGGCATGGTCGCTCATGCCTTTTCCAATGCAACAGGCTTGCCAACGGCCGCCCGAGACGATTATTTGGACAGTTCGAACCGTGTCAGGCGCTTGCCGGGATCGGCTTCGACCAGGGTCACCCGGACATCCGCACCAAGCGGCAACGCCGCCTCACTCGACACACCGGCCTCGACCGCGGGATCGCGCACGATGACGACACCCTTGCGCGGATCGTGCGCCATCACCTCCACAACGGCACCGTCGAAGCTCTCGCCAACGCGCGACGCCAACACTTCGGCTTCGGCCAGGTCGAGTACAGCCTTCTCGTACTGACGCGCCCGGTGACCGGAGGCCTGCATCGTGGCCGGCAGGCCCGGCAAGGCGGCGAGCACCCATTCAGGCACCGGCTGCTTCGCGCACAGCGCCACACAAACCTCGCCGGTGTAGCGGTCGACCAGGCGGCGCAGCGGCGCAGTGGCGTGGGTGTATTCCGCAGCCAGCGCCCACTGCATCGGCTGTGCGGGCAGTTCGCCGTTGAACGCCGCGTAGCCGGCACCGCGCAGCACCGTGGTGCACGTGGTCAGCATCGCGACATGGGTATCTTTGGTCGGATCCAGCGAGCGGATGAAATCCGGATAATTCTGCGCGGGCGGCCAGTCGATGCCGAGCGCCTGCGCCGTGATGCGCAGGCGCTGCAGCGACTGTGCCTCGGGTTCGGGCAAGGTGCGCAGCAGGCCAACCCTGGCCTGCACCATCAACTGCGCGGCGGCCATGCCGGTCAACAGCGAAATCTGTTCGTTCCAGTCCTCGACCGCCAGGCGTGCGCGGAATGCCAGCGTCCACTGGCCGTCGACCACATCGATTTCCTGCTCCGGCAACGGCAGGCTGATGCCGCCGCGGGAAAATTCGCGCTGCTGGCGCAGTTCGCCGATCTCGCGCAGCACCGCCCACATCGGATCGGCGGTGCCGGCGTCGATCCGCTGCTGCACGCCGGCATAGTCGAGCTTGGCGCGGCTGCTGACGCGGGCACGCCGCACGTCGATGCTGGCGATCTCGCCAGTCCCGTCCAGTTCGATCGTCCACAGCAAGGCCGGTCGCAGCTGGCCGGGCAACAGCGACGTGGCGCCTTCGGACAGCACCTTGGGATGCAGCGGAATCTTCGCGTCCGCGCCATACAGCGTCTCGCCGCGCCGGTTCGCCTCCAGATCGATCGGATCGCCGGCCGTGACGAACGCGGCGACATCGGCTATCGCGTAGTACACGCGATAGCCGGCGTCGATGTGCTCGACGTACATCGCCTGGTCCAGGTCCATCGACCCGGCCGGGTCGATCGTGATCAGTGGAACATCGGTCCGGTCCAGGGCCGGCAGGCGCGGATTCGCGGCGGCCTGTTCGGCGGCAGCCTCGACGTCCGGCGGAAACGCCAGCGGGAGCTTCAGTTCGACCTGGATGTCGCGCATGCCCTGCGCGAGTCCATCGTCGTCGGCCTGGATGTGGATGCGGCGGGTGCTCGACACGGGCAATCTTCCTGACATGGCGCCTGTCGGCGGTCCCGGGGCAGCACATCGCCCCGGCGCATGGTCATACCGCCGGGAATATACACGCGTCGTTTGGGACTACCACAGCCACCGCGCTAGGTGTAGAAACGGCAGGGTCATTCCCCGCATCGTGTCGACTGCATCATGACCGCCACTTCCCTGCTGATCCGTCTGGCCGAAGACGACGACGAGTTCATCCTCTCGCTGGTACCGCGTTTTGTGGATTTCACGCTGCCGCCATGGCGGCGACGGCACGAATGCGTCGAGGGCATCCGCAACGACCTGCTGCGACACCTGGAAGACCAGCCGGCGAACAGCTATCTGTTCGTGGCGGAGGATGTGGACGGCACGCGAGTCGGCTTCATCCACCTGCAGCGCACCGCGGACTTCTTCACCGGGCGCAGCAATTGCCACATCTCCGACCTGGCGGTGACGCCGCAGCACGAGGGCAATGGGGTCGGCCAGGCCCTGCTGGCGCATGCCGAGGACTGGGCGCGCGAACATCATTGCCAGCTCGTGACGCTGGCGGTGTTTCCCGGCAACGAGCGGGCGCGGGCACTGTACGAGGCGACAGGCTACGCGCCGGACCTGCTGCGGCTGGCCAAGCCGGTGCGTTGATCATCCGAGAGCGGGCGCAAAAAAAAGATGGTGCTCGCACCATCTTTTTCTCTGGAGCAGTTTGCCCCTGCATCAGCCGCAAAGGCACACGGCCATTGCGACAAGCCGAGCAAACCTCAGTTCCTGATCGTGCTGCCAGCCGCCTCGGCCTGCTCGCGCATATCCAGACGCTGAGTCAGGCGATCGATATTCGACAGCGACAGGATGTGTGCGTAGATCCAGCCGAAGATACCTTCGCGCGCGAATTCGTGGGTGGTCTTCTCGTCCAGCGTGCGCAGCTTGTTCTCGTTGACCACAAACAGGCCGTTGAGATTGATCGACTTCCCTTCCGCACCATCCTCTCCGTCTTTCTGCAGACGGATATTGCGTGGCTCCAGCAGGTCATGCTTGTTCAGTTGTTCCACGAACCACTTGGTACGCGCCACGTTCTGCTGAAATTCGGACAGGAAGCCCACCGCACGGGTCAACATCTCGGTGTCGGTACCGTCAACATTGAACAGACGCTCGCCTTCGGTCGTGTTGAAGCCTTCATAGCGTTCGTCGAGGAACACGGTGAAATCGTCACCGCCCACCTGATCAGCCGGCTTCTCGGCAAGCACGAACGGATAGCGGCGCACGAACGCCGGGATATAGATGTTCGGCGCCCACTGGCCGTCCGCATCGACATACAGGTTTTCGTTCGGACGTAGCCCGAGCAATGCCACCGGACCGGCGGTTGCCGCATCCGTACCGGCAAACACGATCGCCACATCGCGTGCTGCGACACCGAACTCGGTACCGATGATCGGCACCGAATGCACGTTCATCGCGAACTTCATGTTCGGCACGCCCTTCAGGCGCAGATCCTTGTGGGCACCGCGATTGAGCGGCACCGGGCGCTCGTAGAAAAGAACTTCAGCCACGTTGATTACCTCTATCCCCCGCCGTGCCGGGTCACCACCGAAGCGCCCCTACCAAACCCGGCGGCGGGTCTGTGTTGACTTCTGATCATATCAGCGCGGCAGCGTGCCGGCGACTGTGCCGGGTAGACGGTAGTGTTTCAGTTTGAAATTGCAGGTTGACGCGGCTTGTACGGGCCGCGAGCCTTAGCAACCGGCTCAGGCACCAGAGCCGCAATCTCTTCCAAAGACCAGACATGATCGCTCACACCAGCTTCCATTGCAGGCGTGACACGCAGGCTCTTGTGGATGCGCCCGAAGTTGTAGTGCATGAAGTGAAGCGCAACCGCATGCATGTGGTTGACCGCTCCTCGGCGGTCAGCTTTTTTGCGCGCGCTGCTCCACCCTTGAGGCCGCCTTTCCTGCCCAGTGCGACCGCTGCCGGGTTCTTGCCGTCGTCCGTCTTGGCGTCATCAACCTCACCCGTCGCTATCGCAGCGATGAGGTGGGCTAGCTGGTTCGGGTCGCGCGGGCGCTTGGGCTTCATAGGCATGGCTACAGTAATGAAGCCGCATGCCTGACCGCTCAAGGAACCGGCGAGCAGCCTAGATTTCAAACTGAGACACTACCGGGTAGACCGGCCAGTCCCATTTGCATGCGTTTTGCAATGGAATTGTTCTATGCTGGCTACGGACAAGCATTCCGCATCGCTGAAACGCTCTCAAAGCCCTGGCTGAAGGACGATCTACATGCTGATGGAAGTGCCAACCCGGGTCGATCTCAACGCGACCCGCGTGCTGTCGCTGGACTCCGCCGGCCGCATCCTCGACTGGATCAGCTGGCAGGAGGCGGTTTGCCTGTACGTCCGCGACGCCGTGGCCTGGACCCTGGGCGACCCCTGCCTGACCGTGCATGGCGGCATGAATCGCCTGCATGGCGTGCAGAGCACGATGGAGCTGCACCCGATCATCGCCAGTACCGGCCGCTGCCGCGACCACGCCGTGGATCCGGCCCCGGCCCTGACCAATACCGCCCTGTTCGCCCGCGACCGCCACCTGTGCCTGTATTGCGGCGACCATTTCACCCGCGGCGAACTGACCCGCGACCACGTGCTGCCGATCTCCAAACACGGCAAGGACAACTGGGAAAACGTGGTCAGCGCCTGCCTCGCCTGCAACCTGAAGAAGAGCAATCGCACCCCGCAGCAGGCCAACATGCCCCTGCTGGCAGTGCCGTACCGGCCCAGCTGGGTCGAGCACCTGATCCTGTCCAACCGCAACATCCTGGCCGACCAGATGGATTTTCTGGTCAGCCATCTGCCGCGCGACCGGCGCCCGCACGCCGCCTGAAATGGGTGGCGGCGCGCGTGCGCCCCTCATTCCGCCCCGCGCTGCCCTTGCCCCGCCCCGCCGCTGGGCCAACAATACGCAGATGAACGACCTTTCCCACTATCCCCATCTGGCGCCGATCGAGACGCCGGCCGACCTGCGTCGCGTGCCCGACGACGAGCTGCCGGCGGTCGCCGACGAACTGCGCCAGTACCTGATCGAGGCCGTGGCCAGCTCCGGCGGCCACTTCGGTGCCGGCCTGGGCGTGGTCGAATTGACCGTGGCCCTGCACCACGAATTCGATACGCCGCACGACCGCCTGGTGTGGGACGTCGGCCACCAGTGCTATCCGCACAAGATCCTCACCGGTCGTCGCGAGCGGATCACCACGATCAAGAAGAAGGACGGGCTGGCACCGTTCCCGCGCCGCGAGGAGAGCGAATACGACACCTTCGGTGTCGGCCACTCCTCCACCTCGATCTCGGCCGCCCTGGGCATGGCGATCGCCGCACAGCGCAAGGGCGATCACCGCAAGGTCGTCGCGGTGATCGGCGACGGCGCGATGACCGCCGGCATGGCGTTCGAGGCACTGAACCACGGTGGCGACGTCGAGCCGGACATGCTGGTGGTGTTCAACGACAACGGCATGTCGATCAGCGAGAACGTCGGCGCGCTGACCAAGGTGATGGCGCGCGCGATGGCCAGCCGCCGGCTCAACGAATGGCGCGAGCGGGCCAAGCGGGCGATCCCGAAGCAGTCGTTTTTCGGTCGCTTCTTCAAGCGCTGGGAAGAACACGCCAAGGGCATGTTCGTGCCGAGCACGCTGTTCGAGGAGCTCGGCTTCCACTACACCGGCCCGATCGACGGCCACAACCTCCCGCAGCTGCTGCAGGCGCTGCGCACGGTGAAGAACCTGCCCGGCCCGCAGCTACTGCACGTGATCACCACCAAGGGCAAGGGCTACGCGCCGGCCGAGCAGGCGCAGATCGAATACCACGCGGTCGGCCCGTTCGACCCGCAGGCCGGGCTGGCGAAGAAGAACACGCCAGCCAAACCCAGCTACACCGACATCTTCAGCGACTGGCTGTGCGATCAGGCTGCCGCCGACGAGCGCCTGCTCGGGATCACTCCGGCGATGCGCGAAGGCTCAGGCCTGGTGCGCTTCTCCAAGGAATATCCACAACGCTATTTCGACGTGGCGATTGCCGAGCAGCACGCGGTGACGCTGGCCGCCGGCATGGCCTGCGAAGGCGCGAAACCCGTCGTGGCGATCTACTCCACCTTCCTGCAGCGTGCCTACGACCAGGCGATCCATGACGTGGCGCTGCAGAACCTCGACGTCACCTTCGCGATCGATCGCGCCGGCGTGGTCGGCCCGGACGGCGCCACGCATTCCGGCAGCTTCGACCTCAGCTTCCTGCGTTGCCTGCCGAACATGCTGATCATGGCGCCGGCCGACGAGAACGAGTGCCGCATGATGCTGAGCACCGGCTTCCAGTACCACGGCCCCGCTGCGGTGCGTTACCCACGCGGCACCGGCCCCGGGGCAGCGATCCATCCATCGCTCGATACCATGCCGATCGGCAAGGCCGAATTGCGTCGCCGCGGCCGTGGTATCGCCCTGCTCAGTTTCGGCACGATGCTCGCCCCTGCCGCCACGATCGCCGCCGAACTGGATGCGACCCTGGTCAACATGCGTTTCGTGAAGCCGTTGGACGAGGCGATGATCCTGGATCTGGCCAAGAGCCACGACGCCTTCGTCACGCTCGAAGACAACGCCATCGCCGGTGGCGCAGGCTCGGCAGTGGCCGAGTGTCTTGCCGCGCATGGCGTCACTTTGCCGATCCTGCACCTCGGCCTGCCGGACGTCTATCTGGAACACGGCAGCCGCGAGGAAGTGCTGAGCATGGCCGGGCTCGACCTGCCCGGCATCCGCAACGCGATACGTGCCCGTTTCCCGCAGGCGGGCATGCTCAACCAGGCCAACGCCTGAGCCGGTTGCCATCGCAGCCGGCCGGCGAGGCGACTCGCGGGATGTAGATTGCGCCAGCCTGTGGGCTGGCGCAGTCGTGACCGTGGGGAGCTGCGCAATCCATGACTGGATGGCTGATCCGTATTGTCGATGCAAGCCGGCGACATGCCATGGCCTTGGTGCTGGGCTTCGCCGTACTGACTGCCGTATGCACCTGCTACGCGGCTGGCCATCTCGGCATCGATTCGGATACCGACCACATGTTCGCCACCAGCCTGCCGTGGCGACAGCATCAGCTGGCCTTCGACCGCGAGTTTCCGCAGTTCAATGACCTGCTGGTCGCGGTCGTGCGTGGTGCGACGCCGGAGGAAACCGACCAGGCCGCCGCCACCCTGGCTGCCACGCTGCGTGCGGACCGCCAGCATTTCCACGACGTGACGCGGCCGGACGCCGATCCGTTCTTTCGCAAAGAAGGGCTGCTCCTGCTCGGCCCGGACGACCTGGCCAAACTGCTCGATTCGCTGATGGCGGCACAACCGCTGCTCGGCCCGCTGGCCAGCGATCCGTCGGCACGCGGGCTGCTGCAGGGCGTGTCGTTGATGGCCGAAGGGGTGCGCATCGAACATGCGGACCTGAGTGCCTACAACACGGCGTTGCGGCAGCTCCAGCAGGTACTCGAGCATGCCGCTGCCGGACGGCCGCAACCGCTGTCGTGGCAATCGCTGCTGGGCTCGGATGTCACCCGGCAAACCGACAACATGCGCCTGCTGCTGCTGCATCCCGTGCTGCAAGCGAACTCGTTGCAACCGGGTCTCGCCGCCACCCAGGCACTGGAGCGCGCGAGTGCCGCGCTGCCGGGCGTGCGCAGCGGCCGCGTGCGGATGAACTACACCGGCTCGGTGGCGCTCTCGGACGTGCAGTTCGGTGCGCTGACCGAAGGCATCGTCGGCAGCACCCTGGTCAGCCTCGTGTTGCTGGCGCTGTGGCTGTATCTCGCGCTGCGTTCATGGCGGCTCATCGTGCCGATCCTGCTGACCCTGCTGGCCGGCTTCGCGCTCACGATCGGCTTCGCGGCAATGGCCATCGGCACGCTGAACCTGATCTCGGTGGCTTTTGCCGTGCTGTTCGTGGGCCTCGCCGTGGACTTCGCGATCCAGTTCGCCGTGCGCCTGCGCGATGAACGGCCGCAGCAACCCACACTCGCAGCCGCATTGAGCGGCACCGCCCGCGCAGCCGGTGCACAGATCGCGGTGGCTGCGATGGCGATTGCCTGCGGCTTCCTCGCGTTCGCGCCGACCGCCTTCGTCGGGGTGGCCGAGCTGGGCCTGATCGCCGGCGCCGGCATGGGCCTGGCCCTGCTCTGCACGCTGACCCTGCTGCCGGCGCTGCTGTGGCTGTTCCAGCCACGCGACCAGGATCACGAGCTGGCGTTGCCGTTCGGTGTCGCGTGGGACCACTTGCTGCAACGGCATCGCAGAGGGGTACTCGGCCTGTTCACCGTACTCGCGGCAGCCGGCATGGTGGCTGCGGTGTGGATGCCGTTCGATGCCAACCCGCTGCATACGCAAGACCCCAATTCCGAACCCATGCGCACGCTGCGCAGCCTGGCGGAGAATCCGGCCACGAACCCGTTCAACATCGACATCATGGCGCCCGACCTCGTCCACGCGCGCACACTCGGCGATCGCCTCGCGCATCTGCCGGAAGTGTCCAGCGTGATTTCCGGCGCAACCTTCGTCCCGGCACAGCAGCCGGCCAAGCTCGACCAGCTGGAGCAGGCGCAGGACCTGCTGCTGCCCTCGCTGGAGCCGTCAGGTGCGGCGCCCGCGCTGACTCCGGCAACGCTGCGCACGGCGATCGCCGATACCCGCGATGCGATCGCACGGGCCGGCACCGACCTGCCTGCCGATTCACCACTGCGTGGCATCGATGTCGCCCTGCAGCACCTGGCCCAGGCACCCGATGCGCGCCTGCTGGCGATGAACGAAGCGGTCACCCGCTTCCTGCCCGACGAACTGGCCAGTCTGCGTGATGCGC
The DNA here is from genome assembly GCF_002001125.1 of Rhodanobacter sp. B04. Lineage (GTDB taxonomy): Bacteria > Pseudomonadota > Gammaproteobacteria > Xanthomonadales > Rhodanobacteraceae > Rhodanobacter. The sequence continues at coordinate 165,949 of NZ_MUNV01000009.1, forward strand.
TGAACGCGACCCCGATCACCTTGCAGAGCCTGCCCGATTCGATCCGCCACGACTGGTTTGCCGCGGATGGACGGGTGCACCTGCAGGTATCGCCGACCGCGGCCGCACACGACACCGCCGGATTGCGTCGCTTCGTCGATGCGGTGCAGACGATAGCGCCGGACGCGGGCGGCCCGGCGGTCACCACGATTGCCTCGGCGGACACCATCATGCGTGCGTTCCTCCAGGCCGCCATGCTGGCCACGGTTGCGATCGCGCTGGTGCTGCTGTTCGCACTGCGCCACCTGCGCGATACCGGCATCGTGCTGCTCACCCTGGCGATGTCGGGCCTGCTCACTGCGCTGCTGGCGCAACTGGCCGGCATGGCGATCAACTACGCCAACATCATCGCGCTGCCGCTGCTGCTCGGCGTGGGCGTCTCGTTCAACGTGTACTTCGTGATGAACTGGCGCGCCGGCATGCGCCGTTTCGTCGGCTCCGCCTCGGCACGCGCGGTGCTCTTCTCCGCGCTCACCACCGGCACCGCGTTCGGCTCGCTGGCGCTGTCGCACGACCGCGGCATGGCCAGCATGGGCAGCCTGCTCCTGCTCAGCCTGGTCGCCGTGCTGCTGGCGACCTTCGCCTTCCTGCCCGCCCTGCTCTACACGCTGGCGCCGGCGTCGCCTAGAACGGCACGTTGACCGACACGCCAAGCGTGCGCGGTGTGGACAGCTGCACCAGCATCGGGCCACCGACGCTGGCGAGAAAGCTGACCGACTCGGAGTTGAGCGTGCCGATCGCCACCCGGCGATCCAGCGCGTTGCGCAGGTAAAGATCCACGCTGATGCCGCTGCGCAGGGTCAGGCCGGTGTCGAGATCGAGCATGGCGAAACCCGGCAGGTTGAAGTTGGGATCGCTCGAATCACCCACGAAGCCGGCGTTGCGCTGGCTCGACAGGCGCAGGTTGGCACCGGCATAGGCGGCATCGCCGGCCAGCCGGAAGTTGTACTTCGCGGCGAGCGTGGCCGTTTGCCTGGCCGAATACGGCAGGCGCGCGCCGTCCTCGATGCCCTGCTGCGGGTTGCCCTGCAGGGTACGCGCATCGGTATAGGCACCCGCGCCGCTGAGCAGCCATGCTCCGGTGGCATAGGTGACCTGCAGCTCGAGTCCATCGATCCTCGAATCCCCGGCATTCTCGATGATCGCGTTGCCGACCGTGTAGGTGATCAGCTGCATGTTGTGCCATTCGATGTCATAGGCATCGATGCCTATGTTCAGATGGCCATCCAGGTGGCTGCCCTTGTAGCCGAGTTCATAGCTTTGCAGGGTATCCGAGCCGAAGGTGTCATTCGCATTCGGATTGGCGCCGAAGACCGTGCTCTGCACCGGCGCCTGCAGGCCACCGGGACGGTAGCCGGTCGATGCGCGCATGTAGTAGCTGTGGCTCTTGTCGGGCCGGTAGCTGACGGTCAGCATCTTGGTGATGTCGTCGCTGATCATGCTCTCGCGGAAACCGCCCGGGCTGCCGGCCACCGAGCCATCCTCGAAGTTGGACAGGTGCTGCGAATTGCCGCTGGCGCGCACGCCGGCGGCCACGTCGATCGTCGGGGTGATGTGCCAGGTCAGGTCACCGTAGCCGGCATATTCCTGGTAGCGGGAATTCACCCGCTGCGCCAGCAGGATGCTGCGGCCCGGCGGCGGCAGGTTCGCACCTTCCAGCGCGTACTGCTCCCACTCGTCCTCGCGGTTGAACCACAGGCCGGCCAGCCAGTCGAAGTGATCGCCCTTGCGCGAGGTCAGGCGGATCTCCTGCGAGGCCTTGTGCACGTTGTATTGGGAATCGACATAGAGCGAGCTCAGTGCGCTGTCGCCACCGAGCGCAGGATAGAGCTGGTTGTACAGGACCAGGAATCCGTCCGGATAATCCTGCACGCTGTGGTTGACGAAATTCTGGTACGAACTGATCCAGTCCAGGTTGGCCCAGCCAAAGTCGTAGCCGGCATGGAACGAATACAGCTGCAGGGTCTGCGTGAACGGCTCACGATGGTTGAGCTCGCGATCATAGGGGCCACCCGACAACGGCTGGCCGGTCGCCAGCGAATAGTCCGCCATCGACAGGCTATTGGCGGCGATACGCTGGACCATCGCGCTGAGGTTGAAGCTGAGCTTGTCGGTCGGGTCGACCTCGAGCTGCGCACGCACCCCCTGGGTATGCGTGCGGTCGTCCCCACTGGCCGGCGTTTCGCCCACCGCGCGGTACAGCCCGGCACTGTGCTGATCCATGACCGATACGCGCAATGCCGCCTTGTCCTGCACCAGCGGAATATTCAGCGTGGCCCGCTCGGTGTAATTCATGCCGGCCTGCTGAGTATGCGAAATGTCGAAACCCGCCGACCCGGAAAACCCGCTTGCATCGGGCTTGTTGGTGACGTACTTGACCAGGCCGCCCATCGAACCGGCGCCATACAGCGTGCCCTGCGGGCCGTACAGGAACTCGATGTGGTCCAGATCCATCAGCGCCGCGTCGAACACGAAGGTGGCGGCCGAGGCATACACGGTACTGCCGCCGACCGGCACGTCGTCCATGTACACCGACACGGTGGGGCTGGTCTGGTTGCCGGTGGACACGCCGCGCATGATCAGCTCGCCTTCACCGGCACCGCCCGAACTGGCGAAGAACACGCCGGGCTGGTACGAAACATAGTCGCTGAGCGTGCGCGCGCCGACCTTCTGCAAGTCTGAAGCCTGCACCGTGTCCACATGCATCGGCACCTCGCGCGATGGCTCGCGCCGGCGGTTCGCCGTGACGATGATTTCGCCGAGTGCCGTCGCCTGCTTCGGCCCCGATGAGCCAACTTTGCCGGGCGATGCCGAACTGGCTGCCGTGGCTGGGTCCGCGCTGGATTGCGCGACCGCCAGGGCCGGAAGGCAAAGCAGCGACACTCCGATCAGGCGAGACCAGCACGCACCACCGACACGGCGCTTTCCATCGCAGCCGCTGAACGCGCTATCCGAATGGAACGGCATGATGCTGCACCCTCACCTGGCACGGGTAAATCCGGTACGGATGACGGGAGACCAAAGCCTGCCCGGATCCGGCCGACCGCGATATGCAGGCACCAGCTTAGCGCGACCACCGGCAGGGCACTACCCATGCGCAATCACGCGAAGAAAGTCGAAACAGCGCGCAACAAGCTTCGACAATCAGCGACAACCGCCGCTGACGCGATCGCGATGCTCCAGATCCTGCACCGTGAAGATCTCGCCATAACCGGCGTCGGCGAGCAGCGCGCGTACGGCGGCACCCTGGTTCCAGCCATGCTCGAACAGCAGCCAGCCGCCGGGATGCAGATGCGCGCGCGCATCGCGCACGATGCGGCGGATGTCGTCGAGACCATCATGGCCGGAAGCCAGTGCGCTGGCGGGTTCAAAACGCAGGTCGCCCTGCCCCAGATGCGGATCGGCGGTCTCGATGTACGGTGGATTGGACACGATCATGTCAAAGCGTTGATCGGCCAGCGGCACCAGCCAGTCGCCGTGCAGAAAAACGACATGGCCGATGGCCAGACGCTGCGCATTGCGCCGGGCCACGGCGAGTGCCGCGGCGCTGGCATCGGTAGCGCTCACTTGCGCATGCGGAAGCTCGCTGGCGATCGCCAGCGCGATGGCACCACTGCCGGTGCCGAGATCCGCCACGCGGCAGGCGGCATCGCGCGGCAGCCGTTGCAACGCCTGCTCGACCAGCAACTCGGTTTCCGGGCGCGGGATCAAGGTCGCCGGCGTGACTTCCAGCTCCAGCGACCAGAAGCCCCGATGGCCGGTGATGTAGGCCACCGGCTCACCTTGCACACGCCGATCGAGCAGGGCCGCGTAAGCCGTCCGGACGTCCATATCCAGCATGTCGTCGACATGCGCAAACAGCCAGCTGCGTGGTTTCTTCAACGCATGCAACAGCAACAGCTCCGCATCCAGGCGCTCGCCGAGGCGTTGCGTCGCTGCAGCCAATACGCTGCGAACATCAGGCATCGGGCGAAGGCTCCGTCGATGACGGCGGCAACTGGGGCGGGATGGCCGCAGGCTTAGGTTCGGGTTTGCGCCAGTAGCCGCCACGCGTCCACGCATCGAACGCCCAGCGCAGCCAGCCGATCAGCGCATTGGCCAGCCACAGCGCCCAGGCCAGCATGGCGAACTTGTACGCCCACAGCGGTACGCTGAACACACCCGCCTCAGGCAGCGCGCCACTGCTTTGGTCAGCAAACCAGTGCAGCGATGAGGTCGTTGATCCGTTGCCGGCCACATGCATGTCGGGCAGGCCGAGCAAGCCCTGTGGCACGGCGCCGATCAGCACCACCAACGAGAGCATAGTCAAGGCAGCCAGACCGAATTGCAGCAGGTTGAACCGAGTGCCGCCCATCAGTTCCGGTGCGTGCATGCGCGCGCGCAGTCCCAGCAAGATCAGCCACAGCACCACCAGCGCGTAGGCACTCCAGGCAAAGGCCGAGAAGCCCAGCCCCAGCAGTAGCCAGTGACTGAAGCGCAGCGGCGTCGGCGCATGGCGAGCCAGCAGCCAGGAGGCGAGCAACAGTACCAGTAGCTGCGACCAGTAGAGTACGGCCGGGCCATCGGTCGGCCCCCAAGTCCACAGCAACCAGCGATCCTGCGGCAGTTGCAGAGTGATCTCGATATTGGCTACCGGCGCGTGCAAGTCAAGCGACGGCGCGCGCACGCGTGCAGCCATGCCCTGCAATCCGCGCAGGCGCAGCACATAGTCATGCGTTCCCGGCAGCAGCGGCAGGCTGAGCTTGCCATCGCGGATGGCAAGGTTGATCGACTCGTTGTCGCGCTTCGCATCGAGCAGTTCACTGCCAAGCGGCAGATCGATCGAATGCTCGCCACCACGGGTGCTGCGCGCACGCACGTTGAGCACGAGCTCGCTGGCACGCTCGCCGGTGCTGCTGGTCAGCTGCATGCTATCGATGGCGAGGCTGTCGCCGGCGATCGCGACCGGTCGTGTGATCGCCAGTCGCAGACTTTCGCCAGGCAACGGGTCGAAACGCAGATCATCGTCACTGTCGCTGGTCGGCACGCCCTTGGCATCGACATGCCACATCGGCGCCGCCCCCAGTTTCCACACCTCGGCGCGTTCGTCCAGCGGTGGTGCGTGCAAGGTGATTCCAGCCGAACGATCGAGCTGGCTCTCCCAGCTCACTACGGACTCGCCTGCCTTGAAAGTGATGTCGATGCGGCCGTTCCTGACCAGTACGCCTTCACCCTTGGGATGCTCGCCCGGCAGCAGCGGCAAGCTGATGCTGAAACCACCGTCCTGTGGCGCGATGCGCTCCACCTGGTTGGATACGAACCAGTCCAGGCCCAGGCCGATCTTCCGGGTGAGTCGCACATAGGGCGGAAAGCTCTGCGTGGTCGGCAGGCTCTTGCCGTTGGCTGCGGTCTGCGCGCGGCGCAGGGTGATGCTGTCGCCCAGCACGCGTCCGTCGTCGACACCCTCCAGCGACCAGCCCGGGCCAATGAAGGCGATGTGTTGCGGCGCCAACGCGAAATGCACAGCGGCGCTTTCGACGCCGTCAAGGCGGTAATGCAGGCTGATGCGATGCACCCCACGATCGAGTCGCAGCAGCAGCTGCTCGCCGTCGCGGAGCAGTGCCGGATCGGCATGACCATCAAGGCTGACGTCGGCCAGCGGCATCGCGTCGTCAGACGTCGGCAACGGCAGCGCAACGGAAGTGCCGGCGTGCGCTTCCAGCTCCAGGTCAAGCATCGCACCGTTCACCTGCAGCTGCGCCTGCGCCAGCTCCGCGCATTGCGGCGAGCACTTCGGCGCCTCGGTGAGCCGGCTGCGCAACTGGTTCAGTAGCTGCTGATCAGGCATCGCCTGGGCACGTGAACCCGTGGGCAACAAGGCCATCGCCAGCAGCGCCGCAGCAGCCACACCCGCGCCACGCGAAGGCATCCCGCGACCACGCAGCGGCAGCAGCAGGTTCATCATCAACCGACCGAGCAGTGCACCGAGCAGGCCGATCATCAGCACGCGCATGATGCGCACCAGCCAGGCCGGCGCAATCACCAGCCGGGTGGTCTGCTGTGGTGTCACCGGGCCGGACCAGCCGAGGCGGTAGTTGTTGCCCTCGTTCCAGCCCGGGGTGCCGGCACCGGCCTGGATCACGGTGTGCGTATCCCGGTCATCGGCCACGAGCATCGTGATCGAAATCTGCGAGCCGGTCACCACAACCGTCTGCAGCGTGCCTGATTTGGCTGCGCCAGCCAGTGCCGGGGCGGCGGCCTCGTTCAATGTCACCAATCCCGGCGGGGGTGGCGGCAAGACCTTCTGGACAATCTTGGACGGAGCCCGGTTGGCGCTCTTGCCATCCTCCATCACATCCTGCACCTGCGGTGCGTAGCCTGCCGAGACCATCCGCGGCGCCATGCTTTCCTCCAGTTGCGGATGCAGCGCGTACTGCAACTGCGACGCGGCGAACGGCAGCGCCCACAACGCCGCCAGCACGAACATGCCGATGGCACCGCAACGCGCAAACAGGTGCAGCCGCCCCTCGGGCAAGGCGCGCAACAGCAGTGCCAACGCGAGCGCGACGGCGACCGTCCACAGCGGCGCCATGTGCTCGTGCTGGGCCAGCACGAGATAGCCAGCGGCCAACAGCGCCCACGGCCAGCCGAGCAGGCGCCCGGCCAGCAGTGCAATCAGCGCCACCACGAACAGGTCGAGCAGGTTCCATTGCGCCGCCCACGAATCGGCCGAACGATCCGCGCCGATCGCGCCGAGCAGCCGGTAACCATGCGGCAGGTGCAGGGTGGCGTCGATGTTTTCCAGCGGCACCTGCCAGCCCGAACTGGGCACCGCACCGGCATGCGCCGGCAGCTTGAGCCCGGCTGAAACGTCGATCGTGCGATCGCGAACCTCCACACCCGAATGCCCCGAGGCATCCCTGGTGACCAGCAACGGTTCGTCGCTCTCCGAGGCACGCTGCAATTCCCATGGTGCTGCCACCTCGAGCCGTTGATGGTGACGCAGCTCGCCGGTGAGGTGGTCGGCAATGCTGAAATCACGCCCATCGAAAGCCAGCCACATCTCGCGCTGCAGGTGCAGCGCGTCACCCTGGCCACCTTCGTTGCCGCGGTTACCCTGCTCCACGTTCAGACCACTGGCCCCGTCCAATAGATAGGCCGGCAGCATGTTCCAGTCATCCGGCACACCAGCCTGGTTGGCATCGATAGGATTGCCCTCGACCCGTGTGCTGCGCAGCGCGTTGTCGTCGGCATAACTCCAGACCTCCTGCTTTGGCCATGGCGATGGCGGCAAGGTCAGGCCGATCCTTGCCAGTGGCGCGACGCTGCGCGCAACCAGCGTCAACGTCGACTGGCCTGGCCGCAGCTGCACGCGCAGGCGCCCGTCCTTTTCCAGCCGCGCCGGCAGATCACCACGGAGAGCAGTCGCCACAAAGCCATCCGGCAGTGCCGGTCCCAGCACCTGCTCGCGCGCCGTACCGGTGACATTGAATTGAAGCTGCGTTTCCAGCGTGGCCGGCAGGCCATCGGCGAGACGGCGATACACGCGCAGCGAAAGCGCATCGGCAGCGCGTTGCGCATTGGCCGCTTCGCCCAGCGTGAGTAATTCGTCCTCACGCTCGATTCGGGTGACGGCGGCGCCGTCAACAGTCAGCGTAATCAGGCCGATCGCAGCCGGGACACGCAGGATGGCCGGCCGCGACACCCATGGCAACGTGCCCTTCACCTGGTAGTCGCCGGGCTCCAGCCGCAGCATTGGCGCGTTTTCATGCTCCAGCACGATGGCCGGCTGTTTGCCCAGCGTCACCTCCTGTGGCCAGTGGATGTTGTCGCCCGGCAACGCCACCCAGCTTGGCGCATCCACATGCACATCCAGGCTGAAGCGCCCGCCATCCTTGTCGGCGTCCAGTGTCAATCGTCCCGGCCACGCGCACTGGTAGCTGCCATCGCCCGGCGGCTGGTTGGCAAGAAACGGACAGCCATGCTGCGGCACGTCGTGCAACACCCAGCCCTGCCAGTCGCGCAACGGCGGCGGTACGTCCTGCGCCAGCAAGGGCGCGGCAAGCAGCAGCCACACACCCAGCAACCCAAAGCCCAGCAACCCTGGCGATCGACGAAGCATGTATTTCTCCCTGTGTGCCCGCGAGGCCGGCACAGTGTAAGTGGTACGCGGCAGGCACACAGCGGCAACTGCATCCTGAAGGAGTCGTTGCTCGTATCTGCATGCATGCCACCTCAACCCCTGATGAAACGCAGCCTGCTGCATAACGGGGTTGACTGGTCCGCCACATGGGTCAACCCCGCAGGCCATCCAAAGGAAACCGCATGCCGACCAGTACACCCCGCGCCGCCCGCGGCCCGCTACGTCGAGGCCTTCTTGCCACTGCGCTGATGCTGCTCGGCGGCACCCTGCTCACAGGCTGCCAGGCGGTGCTTTTCGGCAGCCTCAACACCGCCACCAGCAAGGCGGGGGTGGTCGTGCAACGCGGCATGGTGTTCGACCCTGCGCACCAGCTGGCACTGGATATCTATCGGCCGAGCGACGCCAGCCATGCGCCGGTGGTGGTGTTCTTCTATGGTGGCAGCTGGAAGTCCGGCAAACGGTCGTGGTACGCGTGGGTGGGCGAAACGCTCGCAAGGCGTGGCCTGGTGGTGGTGATTCCCGACTACCGCCTGTGGCCGAAGGTGAGACTGGATGGCTTCATGCAGGACGCTGCACACGCCGTGGCATGGACGCATGCACACGCCGACGAATACGGCGGCAACCCGGACGACCTGTTCGTGATGGGTCACTCCGCCGGCGCGCACATCGGCGCGCTGCTGGCCACCGATGCGCACTGGTTGAATGAGGTAGGCATGCAGCCGCGGCAGCTGGCCGGCTTCATCGGCCTGGCCGGGCCGTACGATTTTCTGCCGTTGAAGGATCCGGATTTCATCGACATGTTCGGCGCCACGCATGCGGCACAACTGCGCTCGCAGCCGGTGCACTTCGTCAATGGCGATGAGCCGCCGATGCTGCTGATGCAGGGCACGACCGACAAGATCGTGTGGCCGCGCAATACCGAATCGCTGGCACGTGCCCTGCGCCAGGAAAACGAGCCGGTCGAGGTCAAGCTCTATCCGGATATCGGCCACTTCGCGATCCTGTTCTCGATCTCGAAGCCGCTGCGCGACAAGGCGCCGGTGATCCAGGATGTCGTGCAATTCATCCACGCGCATCGGCGTGCGGAATCCATGGCGGTGCCGGCGGAAACCAGCGCGCCTTGATCAGCGCTGCGCCGGCTCGATCGCCTGGGTGATCGCCTCGAACACCCATTGCCGAAACCACCCGTGCGCGCGATCGTCGTCTTTCGACGCATGCCAGTAGGCGAGGATCGGAAATGCCTTCAGCCTTATCGGCAACGGCTGCACGGCAATCGGCAGCAGCGTGGCCAGGTGGTTGGCATAAGAGCGCGGCACGGTCAGCAGCATCTGCGTGGCCGCCGCAATCTGGCAGGCGGAAAAATAGTGCTGGCTGACCAGCTGCACGTGACGGAACATGCCGTTCTGGCCGAGCAGCATGTCCAGCGCATTGGCCTCGCCCAGCGCCGACACGGCGACGTGGCGCGCGCTCATGTAGTCGTTGCGCCGAAGCTGCGTGGCGCACGGATGATCGGCACGCATCACCACCACCAGCGACTCGTCGAGCAGGCGCTTGCGGGAGATGCGTGCGCTGGCGCGCAACGGCCGGTCCACCACCAGGTCCACCGTGCCTGCCGCCAGCTCCCGTTCCACGTCATCGGCGGCGACGCGGCGACTGACCACGCGCAACTGCGGTGCGTGCCGTTCGATCCGTGCCAGCAGCGAAGGCAGGGCGATCGATTCGAGGATGTCGCGAAATCCGACGGCCAGCTCGATATCCAGCTGCGCCGGGTCGAAGCGCGCTTGCGCGTGCGCGCTGGCATGCAGGCCCTTCAGGTGCATCCGCACCGCTGGCATCATCGTGCGCACCTTTTCGGTAGGCAGCAACCGGTTGCCCTGGCGCACGAACAGCGGGTCGCCCAACTGGTCGCGCAGGCGTTGCAACGCATGCGTGACCGCCGGCTGGGTCAGATGCAGGACGCGCGCAGCGGCGCTGACGCCGCCATGGCTGTAGATCGCGTCGAGCACGCGGAACAGGTTGAGGTCGATGCGGTTGTCGGTGCGGTCCATGTGCTGCTCCGTAAAGGGTGCCTCGAAAAACCATCGTCATTCCCTCGACGCGCTTTTCGACAGCCGAATGGCTGGTCGAGCAGGGACCCGGCGACTTCCAGCGACCGAATCCAATGGCACTGGATCCCTGCTTGCGCAGGGATGATGAGCGAAAACCCATCGACCATTCTAATGGGTAGTCATAAAGCATATTCATTTCACTAATTCTATGGGTGAGGCGTAGGCTGGCCGCTGGTCAGGAGGAATGCACGTGGACTTTGCCGCCTCGGAACGCACCCAGGCTCTGGTCGAACGCCTCTGCGCCTTCATGCGCGACGAGGTGGTTCCGGCCGAGCGGATCTACGCCGCACAACTGAGCGGCAGCAGCAACCATCGCCAATGGCGGCAACCGGCGGTGATGGAGGCCTTGAAGGCCAAGGCGCGCACGGCGGGACTGTGGAACCTGTTCCTGCCCGATGCCGAACACGGCGCGGGGCTAAGCCACATGGACTACGCGCCGCTGGCCGAGATCATGGGGCACTCCTTCATCGCGCCGGAAGTGTTCAACTGCAGCGCGCCCGACAGCGGCAACATGGAAGTGCTGCACCGCTACGGCACGCCGGAACAGCAGCAGCGCTGGCTGCAGCCCTTGCTGGGTGGCCGGATCCGCTCGGCCTTCGGCATGACCGAGCCGGACGTGGCCTCTTCCGACGCCACCAATATGCAGGCCACCGCCACGATCGAAGGCGACCAGGTCGTGTTGAACGGGCGCAAATGGTGGACCACTGGCGCCGGCCACCCGCATTGCCGCTTCGTGATCTTCATGGGGCTGAGCGATCCGCACGCCGAGCCACACCGGCGCCACAGCATGGTGATCTGCCCGCTTGATGCGCCCGGCGTGAACATCGAACGCATGCTGCCGGTGTTCCATCACTTCGACGAACCAAGCGGCCATGGCGAGTTGAGCTTTACCAATGTGCGGCTGCCAACGGAGAACGTGATCCTCGGTGCAGGCCGCGGCTTCGAGATCGCCCAGGGTCGGCTGGGACCCGGACGCGTGCATCACTGCATGCGCGCGATCGGCGCGGCGGAGCGCGCGCTGACCCTGCTATGCGCTCGTGCGCGTTCACGCGTCGCGTTCGGCAAGCCGCTGTCTGAACTGGGCAGCAATCCCGACATCATCGCCAACCTGCGCATGGCGATCGAGCAGGCGCGACTGCTGACGCTGAAGACCGCCTGGACACTCGACACACACGGCACCAAGGCCTCGCTCAGCCTGATCTCGCAGATCAAGGTGGCCGTGCCGGCGATAGCCCAGCAGGCGGCCGATGCGGCAATCCAGATCCACGGCGGCGCCGGCCTGTCCGACGATTTTCCGCTGGCGCAGCTGTACGCGTATGCGCGCGTGCTGCGTCTGGCCGACGGCCCGGACGAAGTGCATCGCGGCGTGATCGCACGACTGGAAATGAAGGCGCAAGGCGCACAGGAGGCGGCACGATGACCACGCCGCTGGATCAACCGCGTGCGGTGCGCGACGAGGATGCACTCGATCTGCAACGCGTCGATGCATTTCTGAAGCAACATATTGCCGGACTCGAAGGCATACCGACGCTCGCACAGTTTCCCGGCGGCGCCTCCAATCTCACTTACCTGATCACCTACAGCGATCGCGAACTGGTGTTGCGTCGCCCACCGGGCGGCGCCAAAGCGAAATCCGCACACGACATGTTGCGCGAGGCGCAAGTGATGGCGGCACTGAAACCGCATTACCCATATGTGCCGGCGATCCTCGCCACCTGCGACGACACATCGGTGATCGGCCATGACTTCTACGTGATGGAGCGCCTGCGCGGCAGCATCCTGCGCCGCGAACTGCCGGCCGAACTGTATCTCGATGCGGAAGGCGTGCGCCAACTCTGCCGGGGGTTCATCGACCGGCTGATCGAGCTGCATCGGGTCGATGCCTCGCTGCCTGAGCTGCAACACATCGGCAAGGGCGGCGGCTATATCGCACGGCAGGTCGCCGGCTGGAGCGACCGCTGGCAGAAGTCGCTCACCGAGGACACCGATGCCTGCACCGACGTCGTCGCGTGGCTTGCGGCAAAACAGCCGGCGCGCGACAACGCCAGCTGCGTGATCCACAACGACTACCGCTTCGACAACGTGGTGCTCGATCCCGAGCATCCGCTGGACATCGTCGGCGTGCTGGACTGGGAGATGGCCACCATCGGCGATCCGTTGATGGACCTGGGCGGCTCGCTGGCCTACTGGGTGCAGGCCGACGACGACGCCACCTTCCAGTCCTTCCGCCGCCAACCCACCCACGTGGCCGGCATGCTGACGCGCCGCGAGGTGATCGATTACTACGGCCAGCGCAGCGGCTTGCACGTGGACAACTTCGATTTCTACGAAGTGTTCGGGCTGTTCCGGCTGATGGTGATCATCCAGCAGATCTACCGCCGCTTCGCGCTGGGCCAGACCAGCAACCCGCAGTTCGCCGGCTTCGGCCACGCCGCCCTCTACATGGGCGGTCGCTGCCGCCGCATCATCGGTCGTTCCACGCTGTGAGCGCGCGCAGCCTGCTGCTGATACGCCATGGCCAGGCCAGTTTTGGCGCCGATGACTACGATCGCTTGTCGCCGCTTGGCGAAGAACAGTCGCGACGGCTGGGTTCGTGGCTTACCGCGTGCGGCCCGACCCCGGACCTGATCGCGATCGGGCCGCGCGCGAGGCATCGACGCACGGCCGAACTCTGTCTCGAAGCCGCCGGCATCGACCTCCCGCTGGTGACACTGGATGGTCTGGACGAAGTCGATCACCACGAACTGCTCGCGCGGCATCGACCTGATCTGAGCGGGCCAGGCGTGCTGCGCAAGGAATTGAAGCAGGCATCCGATCCACACCGCGCTTTCCAGCGTCTGTTCGCCGATGCCGTCGCCCGCTGGGTCGACGGTGCACACGACACCGAGTACCAGCTCACCTGGCCGCGCTTTCGCGGCAACGTCATGCATGCACTGCAGGCACTGACCGAACATTCGGCGCACACGATCTGGGCCTTCACCTCGGGCGGACCGATCGCCGTACTCGCCAACGCGCTGATGGAGGCGCCCGCTGCACAGACCTTCAAGCTCAGCTGGCCGCTGGTGAACACCGGCCTCACCCGACTGCGGCTAGGCCAACGCGGCGCCACGCTGATCACCTACAACGCCTGGCCGCACCTGGAACACGCGAACGAGCATCATCTCATCACACTGCGCTGACTCCCTTCCACTTCCGCCAAGAGACCTCGCCATGAGCACCACTACGAACTTCGATCTCAAGGGCAAGATCGCCATCGTCACCGGCGCCAGCCGCGGCATCGGCGCCGAGATCGCCAAGCTGCTGGCCGCACACGGCGCGCATGCGATCGTCTCCAGCCGGCGCGAAGCCGATTGCCAGCTGGTGGTCGACGAGATCGTCGCAGCAGGCGGCTCGGCCGAAGCCTTCGCCTGCCATATCGGCGAGCTGGCGCAGATCGAGGCGCTGTTCGCGCACGTGACGCAGAAACATGGCCGGCTCGACATCCTGGTCAACAACGCGGCCACCAATCCCTACTTCGGCAGCATCCTCGATACCGATCCGGGCATCTTCCAGAAAACCGTCGACGTGAACATCCGCGGCTATTTCTACATGTCCACGCATGGCGCGAAGTTGATGACGGCCAACGGCGGCGGCGCGATCGTCAACGTGGCCTCGGTCAACGGCGTGGTGCCGGGCTTCCAGCAGGGCATCTACTCGATCACCAAGGCGGCGGTGATCTCGATGACCAAGGCGTTCGCCGTGGAATGCGCCGCCGCTGGCATTCGCTGCAATGCGCTGCTGCCGGGACTGACCGACACCAAGTTCGCCTCGGTGCTGGTGAATACGCCGGCGATCCTCAAGCAGGCGCTGGCGCACGTGCCGATGCGCCGCGTGGCGCAGCCGTCGGAGATGGCCGGCGCCGCACTCTATCTAACCTCCGACGCGTCGTCGTACACCACCGGCGCAGTGCTGAACGTCGATGGCGGCTACCTCTGTGTCTGATCCGATCAACATCACTCCCATCGACTCCGTTCTCATAAGGAAACCTCGAAAAACCATCGACATCCCCATAAGCATCGGCCTCATCAACATCCGCAGGAATACGCCATGACCGAACCTTCCGCACAACGCGTCGCCGGCAAGCATGCCTTCGTCACCGGCGGCGCCGGAGGCCTCGGCGCCGCGATCGCGCGCATGCTCGCGCGGCACGGCGCGAATGTCTTTTTGACCGATATCGACGAAGCCGGCGCGCGCACCGTGGCCGACGAGATCAATCGCGAACGTGGCCGGCAGGTCGCCTGGTCCGCCGCACAGGATGTGCGCGACGAGGAACGCTGGCACGCGCTGCTGGCCGAAGCGAGCGAGACCATGGGCGGCCTCTCCGTGCTCGTGAACAACGCCGGCATCGGCTCACTCGGCACGGTGGAACAGATCGAACTGAAGGAGTGGCGCCGCGTGATGAGCGTCAACGTCGAGAGCATCATGCTCGGCTGCAAACATGCGCTGCCGCTGTTGCGCGCGCATCAGCCCGCGTCGATCGTCAACATCTCCTCGCTGGCCGCGTTCAAGGTCGGCCCCGATTACACCGCCTACAACACCTCCAAGGCCGCGGTGGCGATGCTGACGAAATCCGTCGCGATCGACTGCACAAGGCAAAAGATCGACGTGCGCTGCAACTCGATCCACCCAGCCTTCATCCGCACCGGCATCGTGGCGCCGTTCTTCGAGGCGCTGGGCGAAGAGGAAGCCACCCGCAAGCTCACCCACGGCATTCCCATGCATCGCCTCGGCGAACCGGACGATGTCGCCTATGCCGTGCTGTACCTGGCCTCCGACGAAAGCCGCTACGTCACCGCCGCCGAAATGGTGATCGATGGCGGCGCCTGCGCCGTATAGTCGAATACACCCACTCCCTTTCCTGCATCACGGTGAATCCCATGTCCTACGCCAATCGTCAGCTGCGCCTGAAGACCCGCCCCGAAGGCCTGGTCAAGCGCGAGAACTTCGACCTGGTCGAACAGGCCGTGCCCGAGCTGAAGGACGGCGAGGTGCTGCTGCGTGTGCTGTACCTCTCGATGGACCCGACCAACCGCGTGTGGATGCGCGACATCCCGCAATACCTGCCGCCGGTGGCGATCGGCGAAGTGATGCGCGCGCTCGGCCTGGGCCGCGTGGTGCAATCGCGCTCGGCGCACTACCAGGTGGGCGACCTGGTGCAAGGCATCACCGGCTGGCAGGACTATCTGGTACTGCACGACAGCGCCAAGGGCTACGTGCGCCTGCCCGCCGATCCCGGCATTCCACTGCCCACCCTGCTCGGCGCCTGCGGCATGAGCGGCGTCACCGCCTACTACGGCCTCACCGACATCGCCCCGGTGCAGCCCGGCGAAACCCTGGTGGTCTCCGCCGCCGCCGGCTCGGTCGGCTCCATCGCCGGCCAGATCGGCAAGATCCACGGCGCCCGCGTAGTCGGCATCGCCGGCGGCGCCGACAAGTGCCGCCACCTCGTCGACGAACTCGGCTTCGACGCCGCCGTCGACTACAAGGCCGAAGACTTCAAGCAGCAACTCAAGGCGGCCACCCCCGACGGCGTCCACGTCAACTTCGAGAACGTCGGCGGCGAAGTGATGCGCGCGGTGCTCTCACGCATGGTCATCGGCGGCCGCATCGCGATGTGCGGGCTGATCTCCGGCTACAACAGCAACGAGCGCCCCAGCGACGACTACGGCGTATTCGTGATGAAGCGCCTCAGCATGCGGGGGTTTCTGATTCTTGATTACACGAAGACACGCGAGGCGGTGCAGGTGCTGGGTGGGTGGATTCGCGAGGGGAAGTTGAAGGCCGAGGAGACGGTGGCGGAGGGACTGGAGAATGCGCCCGAGGTACTCAACCGGTTGTTTGATGGGAGTCATCGGGGGAAGTTGGTGTTGCGGGTGGACCCGCAGTCATAAGGTGCGCTTGTTGTGTAATGTCCACTATCAGCCATAGCGGACGCAGCCGGTTTCGGGAATTCGTTAGATTGGGGGCCCTCAGATGCTTGGTTCGTGGATATTTGCCCTTGCTTTTCAGGTAGCCGGAGTCGCACCAATTCCACACGGGGGTGTATCGAAAGTTGGCGCAGCTCCAGTTGAACTCACCTCTAGCGTCGAGCAGCTCTCTGTCGATGCATCAATGGGCAATGCGGTAGCGGCGTCGCTATTAAGTGACTACTTTCGCTATGAGAAAAATTACGATGCGAAATGGAAATATTGGGTATTAATTGCGGCTGAAAACGGTTACCTCGCATCGCAATTTGATGAATACAATATTTTGAGAGTCAGTGACGACCCGATCTCTCAACGTCGAGCCCTCTACTGGCTTAAGAGATCCGCACAGGGAAATTATGAGAACGCAGTTATCGAGCTTCGGAGCTGTTTTCCACACGGTGATTTTGAACATCACGCTAATGGCTGCCTCGGCTCAAAGGCTCAATGAGTGGAATTCTCCTTGTGCTGACGTTCCCACCTATCGGTCTCTGCTGCGAGAACGACACGGCATGTAGCTAATCTCCGCTACCGGTTGCTGCCTCAACCGGTCGATGCAGCAGTTTGTCAATATCGTTCTGGCTGATTCGCGAACGGCGTTGAAGCAAGAGCTTTCGTGCGCTTTCGGCACCCGAGTTACTTTCTCTTTGCGTGGCCAAAGAGAAAGCTAACCAAAGAGAAAGGCCACCCCGCTTGGCGCTTGCCGGGCATCCTGCCCGGCAAGTCCGTGAGCCGGGGCCCCGGTAGAGCAGTGGGCCATCGTGCCCCGCACTCGATGGAGAGCTGAAAGCACACAAGCAACAACAAGAGCAAAGCATCGCTCAACGGTTGTTTTGCTCTTGTTCCACTTCTTTTGATCTGGCTCTTCTGAAAAGTACGCGCAGGATGCGCGTTGCTCTACCCGGGGCCCCTCTGAAGCGGCGGGCGGGTGGAGGAAAGCCCGCAGGGTGGCCGGCATGGATGCCGGCCAGTTTGGCGTCAGGGCAGGATGCCCTGTCGACAAACCCCGTAGCCCGACCGCGGACCTTGCGGGCAGGGATGCCCGCAAGGCGCGTAAGCGGGGTGCCCCTCCCTTTGGTTACTTTCTCTCGGGCAAGCGAGAGAAAGTGACTCGCCCTCCGAAGGAGGACGAAAGCTCTTGCTTC
The DNA here is from genome assembly GCF_002001125.1 of Rhodanobacter sp. B04. GTDB lineage: Bacteria > Pseudomonadota > Gammaproteobacteria > Xanthomonadales > Rhodanobacteraceae > Rhodanobacter. The sequence continues at coordinate 183,365 of NZ_MUNV01000009.1, forward strand.
AAAAATGGCAACGGCCGAAACCGCCAAACCCACTCAATCCGAAATCGCCAACACACACTCATCCGCACCGTAACTGCGACAACAAACCGGAAAGATCGACAGACTGCCCGGCGCAATGGCAGCCCCTAGCAACCCCTCCAGGAAACCACTGAAGAAACTGCACCCGGAGTGGCCATGCTCGGCGCAAAGCGCACTGTCCTGGATGTGCAGCTGGGCGCCCTGCAGGTCAACCTCGGCCAGGGCGCGCAGCGCCGGAACCCCGATACGCTCGATCGCGTCATGCAGATCGAGCCCTCCATCCAGCGCGTACTCGCGCTCGAACACCCACCCCCCGATGCGCTGCCCAGCCAATGCCAGCGACGACTCGCGCGCCGCTTCGGCAACCGTGCGATCCAGCGCCAGCAACTGCGGCACGATCCGTGGATAGTCGTATTCCAGTCCACGCAACAGCTTGTCTACAGCCGGTTCGTCCGGCCCCTGCGGGATCAACTCGACGAACGGTGCCGCCGCCGCGGGTGCAGGTGCTGCAGCCGGTCGCGGCGGATTGGGCAGGATGAACTCGAACTCCGGCTCGGACTCCCGCTCGGGCGGCAACTGCTGTGCTTCCGGCACATCCACGATCGCAGGCGCCACCACCGGCTCGGGCTGATCGACTAGCTTTGGTGCCACTGCCGCAGCAGCTGGCGCTGGTTCCAGCATGGGAGCGGGCGGAGCCGTATACGGCGACGGCTTGCGCGATGCGGCGAAATGCGGCCTCGATTCGCCTTCGACGTACGGCTCGACTTTCAAACTGAGAAAGCGGTCATACGCGTTCAACGCCGACACGAGCGCCCGCTTCTTGAGCCAGGGTCCGCGCACCACCATCGTCATCAGGATGCCGTGCGGATCCTGCACCAGACGCTGCCGCTGCAAGGTGAATCCGTTGGCGATGACGAACCCGCCAACTTCAATGAGCAGGCCCTCCCGACTTTCCGAGAGCGCCTGGATTTCCAGCTCGATCATCAGGCCCCCCTGTATTCGATGCCGGTGAAGCAGATTGTGAGGAATGCGATGTCCGTCTCGGCGTACAGACGATGGGCTGCAGCTGAAGACTGCAATGACAGGTCTGGATTCTATGATCTACGGGGCGGCATTTGTGCGAAGCGCTTCCGGTACCGCGCCGAAAAACCTCACCGCACCCGGACCAGACGGGTGCCCCGATGAATGGCCGAAGCAGCCGGCACCTTGCAGGTACCGGCCTGCTTGAAGCCCTGCCACGCCTTCAGCGCATGATCGCCACCGGATCCTGCTTCGCCTTCAGCGCGCTGCACAACTGGATCGATTCGCTGGTCTGCGCCAGGCCGCGATCGATGCCGTCGGCGTCCTGCATGCGCGACTTGAAGAATGCCTGCAGGCGATCGTGTTCCGGCTGCGAGCAGCCACCGCCTGCCGCCAGTCGCGGCAGGTATCCGCCCGCGAAGCTGCCGGTGCGCGCCAGCACCTGCGAGTAGTGCGTCGTGAACCATTGCCACATCGCATCGCGGCCAGTGTTGGTGTCGCGATCGCCCATCAGCAGCATGGCCATTTCGCCCACCTTGACCTGCTTGTCCAGCGCGAAGTTGCGCACCGCGTCGGTCAGGGCAGGATCCTCCACGCTCGACAGGCCACCGAGGATGCTGTTGCGCAGCGCTGCGTCGCTGGTCTTCGGCAGCTCGCCGAGCAAGGCATCGACTGCCGGCTTGCCCTGCTCCTGGGCAGCCACGCCCAGCGCATCACCAAGCAGATCAGGATCGGCTGCAGTCAGATCCAGGCGGCCATCCGGCCTGGGCTTGAGTGCAGCCTCACCCTGCCTGAGCAGGGCTGCGCGCACTTGGGGCAACTTGAAGTCGAACGCCAGGCTGCTGGCGAGCGTGCTGCGCAACAAGGCATCGCCCTCGGATTCGCCCGCCTTGCGCCGGTAGCCAAGCTGTTCCAGTCGCGGCAGGTAGGCGTCCTTCACCCATGCGGCCAGACGGGCACGCTGGGCATCGGTGGTGGCTTCGTTGTGGTAAATCCATTCGACCTGACTCAGCGGAGCGGTGCTCACCTCGCGGATCTTCGAGCTCGTCAGCGGCTGCAATGCCGCCAGCACGTCGCCGGCATCCAGATCGCCATGGCGGAAGCTGGCGTTGACCGCGTCGGCATACGCCAACTGCTCGGCGTCGCTGAGCTTGCCGACCTGCTTGATCAGGCCGCTCAGTTCGGTCTTGCCCAGGCTGAAGCGGTAATAGCCGCTGGCATTCGCGTTCGGCATGATCCAGGTCGGGTTGCTGGCGTCGGCCAGCACCATCGAGCCGGTCGCCTGGTCGAGCATGTCGCAGCTGACCTTGCTGCCGTCCGCCGTGCCGTAACGCACGCACACCGGCACGCCCCAGATGCGCTTCGCATCGCCACTGCTGCCGACCGGCAGGTAGCGGCTCTGGCTCAAATGCAGCACGGTCTTGCCATCCTTCTGCTCCAGCCTGGTCTGCACGTAAGGCACGCCGGACTGGTCGAGGAAGCTGTTGAACGCATGCTTGAACGCGTCGCCCTTACCGGCGGCCGTGGCGATCGCGCCGACCAGATCACTGGCCACGGCATTGCCGAACTTGTGCTGCTGGATATACGCCTGCATGCCTTTCTGGAAGGTCTTCTCGCCGACGTAGTTCTCGAACATGGCGATCACGCCGGCACCCTTCTGGTAGGTGATGCCGTCGAATGCGGTCTCGATGTCGCCATTGCCGGTAATCGGCTGGCGGATCTTGCGCGCGCTGACCAGGCTGTCGCTGCTCATCGCACCCTGCACGCCACGCACCCGGTCGAGATCGGCGCGGTATTCCGGATGCACCTGCATCGTCACCTTTTGCTGCATCCAGGTGGCGAACGCCTCGTTGAGCCAGATGTCGTTCCACCATTCCAGCGTCACCGTGTCGCCGGTCCACTGGTGCGCCAGCTCGTGCGCGGTGACGTTGAACGACCCCTGCACGTTGCGCGCCGGCGAATCCTTGTCGAGCAGCAGCAGCCAGTCGCGGAAGGTGACCAGGCCGGCGTTCTCCATCGCACCGGCGGCGAAGTCCGGCGCGGCGAGCACGTCGAGCTTGTCCCACGGATAACCGAAGCCGTAGTAGTTCTCCAGCGCCTGGATGATGCTCGGCGTCTCGCCGAGCACATGCGACATGCGATGGGCTTCGCCGGCGGAGGCGATGCCGCGTAGCGGCAGCGGCGTGGAACGATAGGCGTTCGGCGCGATGTCCGGACCCTTGGCGATGTCCCATGGCCCCACGCCGAACGCCACCAGATAGGTCGGCAGCGGCAGCGTCTGCGCGAAGGTCAGCGTCTTCCAGCCGGCACCGGCCGGCGTCTCCTTGGTCTGCTGGGTGTTCGCCACCGCGGTATCGCTATCGGGAATCGTCAGGCTGATATCGAATGGCGTCTTGAAGCCTGGCTCGTCGAAGCTCGGAAACGCGAAGCGTGCGCTGATCGGCTCCATCTGCGTCATCGCATACGGCTGGCCCTTGGCGCTGACCTTGTACAGGCCCTGCAGCTGCGCATTGAGCGGCGCGGTGTAGTCGAAGCGCAAGGTCAGCTCCTGCGGCTTCAGCGTGCTGCCGAAATCCACCCGCACCACGCCGGCCTTGGGATCCGCATTGACGTATTTGCCCGCATGCACCTTGCCGGCCGCGTCGGTGATTTCCACCTTGGACACTTTCAGCTCATTACCGTCCAGCCACAGGTGGTCGGAAGCCTGGGTCAGCTTGACCTTGATCGTGGTGGTGCCGGAGAAATCCTCCTTCGCCGGATCGACCTTGAACGACAGCTGGTACGACTGCGGCACCGCCCAGTGCGGCAGGCGGCCCTGGGGCGCTTGTTCGGTGGTGGCGAATGCAGCACCGCAGCAGGCGGCGAGCGCGGTCGTCAGGAGGGGGCGAACGATGCGGCGCATGGGCTTTCCCTGGGTTGTGTAGAACACCCACGCTAAGACCCAACATGACTTTCGACCCAGTGCCAGAAGGCATGGCAGCTCCGCGCCCGAAACCCGGCACACCCGGCGCGCTCCGCCTGCATGAGGGCGAAAAAAAGCCGGCGGTGAAATGACTTCACCGCCGGTGGGGTCTGCGCATCAGGGAGGGAGGGGACTCCTGACGCGCATGGGCTGCTGTCGGCCCGTCGGGTGGCGGGGACACCATGGGCGACGCCGACGGCACAAACCATAGAACCCATGCTTGCATCGTTCAAATTGATTGTTACCATCGCTGCCATAGGTTGAATCTATTGCTTCAGCGAGGCGCACGATGAACCTGCGGGATCTGCAATACCTGGTGGCACTGGCCGAACATCGCCACTTCGGCCGCGCCGCGGACGCCTGCTTCGTCAGCCAGCCGACCCTGTCCACCCAGATCAAGAAGCTCGAGGACGAGCTTGGCGTGCCGCTGGTCGAACGCACGCCGCGCAAGGTGCTGCTGACCGAGGTCGGCCGCGACATCGCCATCCGCGCACGCGACGTGCTCAACGAGATCGAGCAGATCCGCGGCGTGGCCCGGCGCACGCTCGATCCGGAATCCGGCACCGTGCGGCTGGGCATCTTCCCGACGCTGGGCCCTTACCTGTTGCCGCACGCGCTGCCGCTGGTGCGCGCGGCGTTCCCGCGGCTGGAACTGCTGCTGGTCGAGGAGAAGACCGAGGCAGTGCTGCGCCTGCTGCGCGAAGGCAAGCTGGATGCCGGCATCCTCGCCCTGCCGCTGCACGAGGACAGCCTGCATACCGAGTTCCTGTTCGAGGAACCGTTCCTGCTGGCGGTCTCCGGCGACCACCCACTGGCACACAGGCAGGCACAACTGAAACTGGACGACCTGTCCAACCAGAACCTGCTGCTGCTGGAAGACGGCCACTGCCTGCGCGATCAGGCGCTGGAGGTATGCCACATGGCCGGCGCCGGCGAGCGCAGCGGCTTCCGCGCCACCAGCCTGGAGACACTGCGGCAGATGGTGGCGGCGAATGTCGGCATCACCCTGCTGCCGGTCACCGCGGTGAAGCCGCCGGTGGCGCCGGTGGAGAACCTGCACCTGATCGAGTTCAAGGGCCATCCGCCGAGCCGGCGCATCGCCATGGTCTGGCGCAAGAGCTCGGCGATGGACGGGTTCCTGCGCCGGCTCGCGGCGATCTTCCAGCAGCTGCCGGCCGACCTGCTCGACGCCCACACCGCTGCCACGCCGCTGGCCGCGCCAGCGACGAAACGCCGTACTGCACGCCGATAGCCACAAGCTATCCGCTCCATCGACACAATCAATTTCATCCGCTGCCCGCCGGGCGCTACGCTCGGCCGGTCACGACCGCCAAGGCCAACTCGCAACCCCTCCCAGCCCAACGCCACGAGGTGATGTCATGAGCAACCTGAAAGGCTCCAAGACCGAGCAGAACCTGAAAGACGCCTTTGCCGGCGAATCGATGGCCAACCGCCGCTACCTCTACTTCGCCGCCAAGGCAGACGTCGAGGGTTACAACGATGTCTCCGCGGTGTTCCGCTCCACCGCCGAAGGCGAGACCGGCCACGCCCACGGCCACCTGGAATACCTGGAAAACGTGGGCGACCCCGCCACCGGCCTGCCGTTCGGCGAAACCCACCTGAACCTGAAAAGCGCCATCGCCGGCGAGACCCACGAATACACCGACATGTATCCGGGGATGGCCAAGTCGGCACGCGACGAAGGCTTCGACGAGATCGCCGACTGGTTCGAGACGCTGGCCAAGGCCGAACGCTCGCATGCCAACCGCTTCACCAAGGCGCTGGGCGAACTGGGCTGAGGGAATAAAGCTCGTCATCCCCGCGCAAGCGGGGATCCAGTGCCTTGTACTACCCGGGTTCCTGAAGTCACTGGATTCCCGCTTGCGCGGGAATGGCGGCGTTCAAGCAAGTCCCATCCGGGTCTTGGAGACGATGATGGCCGAGCCGATCGGCGGCACCCGCGAAGGCAACCTGGAAGCGCCTACCCGGCATCCGCTGGACTGGCTCAACCCCGAGTTCATGGACCAGCAGGCGCTCGACGCCGAGCTGGAGCGCGTGTTCAACATCTGCCACGGCTGCCGCCGCTGCGTCAGCCTGTGCCATGCCTTTCCCACCCTGTTCGACCTGATCGACGAATCGAACACGATGGAGATCGACGGCGTCGACAAGGCCGACTATCCCAAGGTCACCGAGCAGTGCTACCTGTGCGATCTGTGCTACCAGACCAAGTGTCCGTATACGCCACCGCATCCGTGGAACGTGGATTTCCCGCACCTGATGCTGCGCGCCAAGGCGGTGGCGTTCGAGCGTGATGGCGCTCCGCTTTCGGCGAAGATCCTTTCCAACACCCGCGCCGTCGGCAAGCTCGCCTCGATCCCGGTGGTGGTGCAGGTGATCAACGCCGCCAACCGCAACCCGGGCGCACGCAAGCTGCTGGAGAAAACCATGGGCGTCGATGCCGACGCGCGGGTGCCCGAGTACCACACGCCCACCGCGCGCAGGCGTCTGCGCGATCTCGACGGCAGCGGTACGGCGGCACCGGCCGGCCGTACGCGCGGCAAGCTCGCCCTGTTCGCCACCTGCTACTGCGACCATTCCGATCCGGTCGTGGTCGAGGACCTGGCTGCGATCCTTGCCCACAACGCGATCCCGACAAAACTTGTCGAGCAGGAAAGCTGTTGCGGCATGCCCAAGCTGGAACTGGGCGACCTGCAGACGGTGAAGAAGTACAAGGAGCGCAACATCCCGCTGCTGGCCAAGATGGCGCGCGAAGGCTGGGACTTCACCGCGGCGATCCCGTCCTGCGTGCTGATGTTCAAGCAGGAACTGCCGCTGATGTTCCCCGACGATGCCGACGTGGCGCTGGTGCGCGAGCGCTTCTTCGATCCGTTCGAATACCTCGCCGAGCGGCACAAGGCCGGCCTGCTGCAGACCGACTTCAAGCAGTCGCTGGGCAAGGTCGCCTGGCAGGTACCGTGCCACCAGCGCGTGCAGAAGATCGGGCCGAAAACGCGCGACATCCTGCAACTGGTGCCGGACACCGAAGTCATCACCATCGAGCGCTGCTCCGGCCACGACGGCACCTACGGCGTGAAGCATGCGACCTATGCGCTCTCGCGCAAACTGGCCAAACCGGTGGAAAATCGCGTCGAGCAGGCCGATCCCGACCACTTCACCAGCGACTGCCCGATGGCCGGCGGCCATATCGCCCACGGCCTCGACGACAAACCGGCGGCGGAACATCCGCTGAGCCTGCTGCGCAAGGCTTATGGCATTTGAGGAGCGAGTGGAGAGGAGTGAGCAGTGAGTGAAACCCTCGCCGCTCGCCAAGCCGCTCTCCGCACTTTGCTCTCCTTTCACTATCTCACCCCTCTCCACTCACTCCTGGTTCCATGAACAAACTGACCCGCGCCGACCTGCTCACCCTCGAAGCCTACGCGCAGCAACGCGGCGAATTCCGCGCCCGCGTGATCGCACACAAAAAGCAGCGCAGCGTGCACCTCGGCGAACATCTCAGGCTGATCTTCGAGGATCGCCTGAGCGTGCAGTACCAAGTGCAGGAAATGCTGCGCATCGAGCGCATCTTCGAGACCGCCGGCATCCAGGATGAACTCGACGCCTACAATCCGCTGATCCCCGATGGCCGCAATCTCAAGGCCACCTTGCTGATCGAGTACGACGACGTCGAGCAGCGCAAACGCGAGCTGGTACGTCTGCGCCACATCGAGCACGCCATCACGCTGACCGTGTATGGGCACGCGCCGGTCACCGCGATCGCCGACGAGGACATGGAGCGCAGCAACGACGAAAAAACCGCCGCCGTGCATTTCCTGCGTTTCGAGCTCGGCGCAGCGATGATCGCCGACTGGAATGCCGGCGCAGCAGTCACGCTGGCCTCGACATTGCCGGCGATGCCGGTGGAGGCCACCCTGACACCCGAACAGCGCTGCATGCTGGCGGCCGATTTCAGCTGAACATGCGCAAGTTCATAGTCGCCATCGCCCTGCTGCTGGTGCTGTGGGGAGGAGCCTCGTGGTGGCGGCATCGACCGCTGCAGCAGCCACCCGGCGTGCTGGCACCGGACGAACCCGAGCAGGACGACATCGAGAATGGCGCGAAGCTGCAACGCGGCGACGTTACCCTCAGCACGCGCGCCCGCTTCATCCTCACCGCCCGCGTGCTGTCGCGCGCCGATTATTCCTGGGGCGCCGAAGGCAAGTTGATCCCCGAAGACCTCGCGCTCGGCTGGGGCCGCATGTCCGACAGCGCGGTACTGGCGAGCATCGAGATCAGCCAGTCAGACCGCTTCTACTACTGGCACGTGAAGCAATTCCCGATCCCGCGTCGCGAGATCGAGACACACAGCGCCAACATGCACATGATCCCCGCCGATGCCGGCGTGCTGCACACACTTAAGGAATTACGTCCGGGCGAGGTCGTGCACATCGAGGGCTTCCTGGTCGACGCCAGCCGCCCCGACGGCTGGCACTGGAACACCTCGATGACCCGCGACGATGTCGGCGCCGGCGCATGCGAGCTGGTTTATGTGGAGAGCCTCGATATCGTCACGCCGTGATGGCTATTACACCCCCCGATTTTTCGGACGTAACTCATACACCCTCAAAAGTGCCGGATAACACGACGTCCCCAAAAGCTCACCCAGCACGTCAGCCCGACGCAACGTCTTATCTAAAAAGGAAATTCGCGACTTGCATGGAGCACAGCCAGGGCAACATACTCGGCGCAGCACCTCACTTTTGAGGTGTATTAATACTAAGCGTTAGCCTTCATCGGACAGGATATGGCAGCTCAACTAGCCGCAATGCAGATCCACCTTTGGATCCTCACAGGCGTGCTTGGCATCGTTTTACTCGGAAATATCGCCTGCAACTATCGAAACTCTCGGCATAACGGCGACTATCAAAAAATGAAAAGCCTGTGGGAAACCCGCAAGCACTTGGAGTTACTTGCCTTTACCTCGGCGCGCCTCCAGCGATTTCCGGCGAGCTCAATGCATTTGATGTACAAGACGATGTCACTTTTAGCTCTTGGCCGTTTAGACGAGGCCGAGGCGGCAGCCGAGACATTCAAAGATGCAGCTCCAAACATGCGTCACGAAGCACTTGGTCTACTTGGCTCAATCGCAGAAAAGCGCGCCGGCCCAGGCTAACAATTCGTTCAAGGCGGACGGCTCCGCCGCCGCTTAACTCCAGCGTTAGATGCCAATGAGAATTCTTCGTTTAATATTGACATTAGGTCTAGCAGCCCTCCCTGGTACTGGCACCTGTTGTCAGGTTACGACGCAGGCAGAACAATCCGCTCAGGACGCCGTTGACTTCGCTCGCCAACAAGAACTCGTCAAAGAACTATCAGACCAAGCTGATCTAATTGTCGTTGCCCGCACAATTTCCGCACCTATGGACTCTTCCTCAGCCACTTTTTCCGTCATCAGCGCTTTTAAGGGCCACGCTTCTGGCATATTGCCGCTATCTTGGCAAAGTGGCGTTACGGTGAGTTGCTACGTTGCTGACATGTTCAAGAGTGTCGAGGTCAGGCCCGGCCAAATTTATCTTTTGTATGTTCTTTCAGGACATATTCTTCGTGCCGCACCTTTCGATCGCAGGTACGGTGGGCCTTCATATGCGCAAGAGCTGCAGCTTATCCACCTACGAGTTGGCTTCTAACTACTAGTTCAAGGCGGACGCCTCCGGCACCGCTGAACTCCAGCGTTAGGCAAGGACTGCAACCATGAACGATGCTAGCCACCCAAGCTCTCGCCATCTTGCCCTAGCCCGAGGCCAAAGGATGGTCATGACAGCAATTGCAGGCTACTTTATAGCCGTGGCTGTCGCTGTAAATGTGCCGCGCTTTTCAAGCATTCCGTTCCCGGTCCTAGGCATACTACTGTTACTTGGTTTTTTAGGTGTTCTGGATATTTGCAATGGTTTGGAATATAAGCCACTCAAAAAATATCTATGCCTCGCATCAATGCTTCTACCATTTGCCAACGTAGCCATTATTCTCGTACTTAACTATAAGGCAAACCGAAAACTGAAGCATGCTGGCTTTCACGTGGGCATATTCGGTGCAACCATAATTGGCGCGCCTAAAAGTTCATTCAAGCGGACGCGCTAAGGATGGTCTGATCATCCCTAATGGAACATGTTTCCAAGAAACTCGAAACATAACAAACTGTTGTTGAACGACCAAGGTACATTGTCACGGCGTTTGCTTGCGCAACCACCGCGCCAACTCAGCTTGGCGCCGGAGCAAGTGCGTAATACGGCAAGAGTAAAAGCGCGATGAGCCAACTGCTGCGATTTCCGAGTGCCACCAAGCGCGATCAAGCCGTCGAGGCATGGATGCAAGCGCATGCGGATGAATTGGGAGAAATCGCGCGGTGCTGGTTTGAGATCATGCGTAACTGTGGAGACGATGTTCTGGAACTGTTGCATGACGGTCATCCCACGGCATGTGTGGGTGACGCGGCATTCGCCTACGCCAACGCCTTCAAGGCCCACGTCAACATTGGATTCTTTCGTGGCGTCGAGCTTGCCGATCCGGGCGACCTGCTTGAAGGCACCGGCAGGTTCATGCGCCACGTCAAGCTCAGGCCCGCTCAGCCGGTCGATGACGTAGCGCTGACGAAGCTCATCCATGCCGCCTATGTCGATATGAAGCAGCGCCTCGAAGCGGACCAGGTCGCAACGACGCACAGGCAAAGTTTCAGCAATGCAACAGGCTGTGCAACTGCGGTCCCCCGGGCCAACGATTCCGCCCATGCAACGCGATCAGTTCGATAACCACGCCAGCGCCTACCAGCTCGCCGCCAAGTTGTTCGACCAGAGCACGCGCCGCCGCCAACGTGCCGCCGGTGGCCAGCACGTCATCGACGATCAGCACGCGCTCGCCGGGCTTCAGCGCATCGCGTTGCGCCTCCAGCCGGTCGCTGCCGTATTCCAGCTGATAGTCCACCGTCGCTACCGGCGGCGGCAGCTTGCCGGGTTTGCGCAGCGGCACGAACCCGGCGTGCAGCTTCTGCGCCAGCGCAGCACCGAAGATGAAGCCGCGTGCCTCGATCCCGCACACCGCCTGCACGCCACTGCCCTGCCACGGCTCGGCCAGCGCGTCGATGCAGCAGGCAAAGCTACCGGCGTCGGCGAGCAACGGGGTGACGTCGCGGAACATCACGCCGGGCGTGGGGAAATCCGGTACGGCACGGATCAGGGCGGCGAGGTCTTGCATGCAGCTTCCCTTGAGGGTGATGCGATTGTGGAGCAGTGCTGGCGCGATGCGGCTCAGCAGGGCATGAGCAGCGGACCGTCGGGCTGTTCGCCGATCTCGTCGATGGCCAGTCGGGCCTCGCTCAACTGGGCCTCGACCTCGCCCACGATGCCGCTGGCGAGCGCCAGGCTCGACTCGGGCACCCGCACCTCGATGTAGTTCATCGCCGGCAGCTGGCCTACCGCGCCGGTGAGGTATTCGCCGGCAATGAAGGCCGGAACGCCGCTGGCCTCCAGTGCGTCCTTGACCAGATGGGCATCGAACAGGTTTTCGGCGCGATAGACGGTGTGCATGACCTGCACGCTAACCCCGGCGCGGGCGCGGGGCAAGCGATGCCTTGTCCCATCGCGCGAATCCTGGCGATCTGCGCCCGATGGCGCCGACAGGGTAAACTTGGGCGTTTCCGCCACCGCACGCGAGCTTTGCCCGATGTCGACTGAAAATCCCGCCGCCGCTCCCGCCACTCCGACTGCGGCCGTTCCCCAGGATTTCATCCGGCAGATCGTGCGCGACGACCTGGCTTCGGGCAAGCATCACGTGGTGCATACCCGCTTTCCGCCGGAACCGAACGGCTACCTGCACATCGGCCACGCCAAGGCGATCTGCCTGAGCTTTGGCATCGCGGGCGAGTTCAAGGGCTGGTGCAACCTGCGCCTGGACGATACCAATCCGGGCAAGGAGGATCCGGAGTTCGTCGAGGGCATCAAGGACGACGTGCGCTGGCTCGGCTTCGATTGGCACTCGCTGCGCCACGCCTCGGATTATTTCGAGGTGTTCTACCGTTCGGCGCTCAAGCTGATCGAGGACGGCGTGGCCTACGTGGACGACCTCACCGCCGAGGAGATGCGCGAGTACCGTGGCACGCTGACCGCGCCCGGCCGCCACTCGCCGTACCGCGAGCGCAGCGTGGAGGATAACCTGGACCTGTTCCGCCGCATGCGCGCGGGCGAATTCGCCGACGGCAGCAAGACGCTGCGCGCGAAGATCGACATGAGCGCCGGCAACATCAACCTGCGCGACCCGGCGATCTACCGCATCCGCAAGGTCACCCACCAGAACACTGGCGACGCGTGGCCGATCTACCCGATGTACGACTACGCGCATTGCCTGTCCGACGCGATGGAAGGCATCACCCACTCGCTCTGCACGCTGGAGTTCGAGGATCACCGCCCGCTGTACGACTGGTTCGTCGACAAGGTCGACCTGCCGAATCATCCGGAGCTGTGGCAGTCGGTGGTCGCCGCGGGCCTGGAGGCCAAGCCGGCCAAGCCACGCCAGATCGAGTTCTCGCGCCTCAACCTCAGCTACTGCATCACCAGCAAGCGCAAGCTGGCGCAGCTGGTCAGCGAAGGCCATGTCGACGGCTGGGACGATCCGCGCATGAACACGCTGCGCGGCCTGCGCCGGCGCGGCTTCACGCCCGCCGGGTTGCGCCTGCTGATCGAGCGCGTCGGCGTGAGCAAGCAGAACAGCGTGATCGATTACGCGATCCTGGAGAACTGCGTACGCGAGGACCTGGATGCCACCGCCGCGCGCCGCATGGCCGTGCTCGATCCGCTGAAGCTGGTGCTGACCAACCTGCCCGAAGGCCACGAGGAAAGCCTGACCTTCGCCAACCATCCGAAGGACGAGAGCTTCGGTACGCGCCAGGTGCCGTTTGCGCGCGAGGTGTGGATCGAGCGCGAGGATTTCGCCGAGCTGCCGCCGAAAGGTTTCCATCGCCTGAAACCCGATGGCGAGGTGCGCCTGCGCGGCGTCGGCATCGTCAAGTGCGAGCAGGTCATCAAGGATGACGACGGCAACGTGACCGAGCTGCGCGGCACGCTCGATCCGGAAACCCGCCACGGCCTGCCCGGTGCGGACCGCAAGGTGAAGGGCACGATCCACTGGGTCAGCGCGGTGCATGCGGTGGCCACCGAGGTGCGCCTGTACGACCGCCAGTTCACCGTGGCGGCGCCGGACAGCGAGGAAGACGGCAAGAGCTGGCTCGATCACGTCAACCCGGATGCCAAGCGCGTGGTGCAGGCGTGGCTGGAACCGGCTGCCGCGCGGGTCGAGCCGGAGCAGCGCTTCCAGTTCGAGCGACTGGGCTATTTCGTCGCCGACCGCGTCGATCATCGTGCCGCGGCGCCGGTGTTCAACCGCACCGTGACCCTGCGCGACGTATGGGCGAAGCCAGCGGGAGCCTGAGCATGTTGCGATTGCAGATCCACCTCACCCTGCCGCCATGGATTGGCGAAGTTGCCGATGAAAGCCGCAGCTACCTCACCGATGAAGACAAGGTCGGCCTGGCGATCGAGCTGTCGAAGCACAATGTCGAACGCAGCCATGGCGGTCCGTTTGGCGCCGCGGTGTTCAACGAGGCCGGTCGACTGGTTTCGGTCGGCGTAAACCGCGTGGTGCCGCAGACCTGCTCGGTGGCGCACGCGGAAATGATGGCGTACATGACGGCGCAACAACGCCTCGCGGCGTTCCGGCTCAACGAACAGGGTGGTCGCTACATTCTGGCCACCAGCGCGCAGCCGTGCTGCCAGTGCTACGGCGCCACGATCTGGGCCGGCATCGACGAGCTGCTGATCGGCGCGCGCTCGGAGGACGTCGAGGAACTCACCCAATTCGACGAAGGTCCGTTGCCGGCCGACTGGATCGGCGAACTGCAGCGCCGCCACATCGCGGTGCGCCGCGACATCCTGCGCGACCACGCGCGCACCGTGCTGGCCGCCTATGGCGCTGGCGGCACATCGTATTGAGCCGCTGGCGCGCCGCGCTGCCACTGATCCTGCTGGTGCTGGCCGGCATCGTGCTGTTCGCCTCCGGCTGGCTCGACCAGCTGACTCCGCAGCAGCTGGTGGCGCACCAGAACGAACTGCACGCACATATCGCCGAACATCCGTGGGCGACCCGGCTCGCCTTCATCGGCCTGCTGACCCTGACCATGTCCACCGGCCTGCCCGGCACCATCGTGGTGATCCTCGCCGGCGGCTTTGCGTTTGGCGTGGTGGACGGCACGCTGTGCTCATCGGTGGGGCTGACGCTGGGCTCGCTGATCCTGTACCTGGCCAGCCGCTACGCGTTCGGCGCCGGCAGCCGACATCCGCCGGCCATCGTGGCGAAGTTGCACCACGGCTTCGAGCGGCACCCGGTGAGCTACACCCTGTTCCTGCGCTTCGTGCCGGTGGTGCCGTTCGGGGCAGTGACTGTCGCGCTGGCTTGGCTGCGCTGCCCGCTATGGTTGTTCATCGGCGCCAGCTGGCTGGGCGGCACGATCACCCTGCTCTTCGAAACCTCGATCGGCGCCGGCCTGGGCAACGCCATGGGCCGGAGCGACACGTTCAGCGTGGGCCTGTTCATGCACCGCGAAGTGCTGCTGCCGCTGGGAGCGATCGCCCTGCTCGCACTGCTGCCCTTGCTGATCGAACGGATGACCCGGCGGTATCGCCGCAGCAGCCACCACGTCGACTGAGGCGCCCAGAGCCATGCTGCCTATGTGACAGCTGCCAATCCGGCCGTTTCGCGCTAGTGTGATGCGCAGCTGTGCCACACCGGCATCAGGTGACCGAAACACTGAAGCAGCTCGACGTTCTCGCATGCGGGCGATCCAGGGGGCATCCGGCAAATGAAGATGGCGACGAACTCCTGGCCCACGCGGCTGTGGCAACGGACGTCGTTGATGCAGCGCCTGGCCCTGATCGCCATGCTGCCCACGCTGATTACCGCCGCCTTGCTGGTAACCCTGCTGACCCGGCATCAACTGGTCAATCTGCGGCGCATGGCACAAAGCAATGCCGACACCGTTGCCATCCAGACCGCCTCGATCTGCGTGCAGCCATTGCGCAACCAGCAATTGCGCGAGCTGCTGAGCATCGCCGACTCGGTCGGCGAACTGCCGCATGTGACGCGGGTGCAGATCCGCACAGCGGCCGGACAGATCCTTGCCGACCATCGCGCACCGGAGGACAGCCACCACCCGCAGGAAATCCTGACCGTGATGCGCGACGTGGTCGATCGCGCCCCGTCCGGGCAAACAACGGTACTCGGCTCGGTGCTGGTCGGGGTGAGCCTGCACGAGGCGATTGCCGCCCAGCATGCAAGCTTGCGCCACGCCCTGCTCGTGCTGCTGCTGAGTCTCATGGTCGCAGGGCTGATCGGCTGGCTTGCCGCGCGCTGGATCAGCGCGCCATTGCGCCATCTGGCCGACGCCGTGCAACAACTCGGCGCCGGCAACCGCAAGGTCGTGGTGGCCGTGACCGATCGTACCGAGATAGGCGAACTGCAGCAGGGCTTCAATCACGCGTCGGCTGCGCTATTCGACATACAACGCGGCATGCAACAACAGATCGAGCAGGCCACGCTTGAACTGGCCCACAAGAACGCCGCACTGGAAGCTGCCAGTGTGGCCAGGGCACGCTTTCTCGCGGCGGCCTCGCACGATCTGCGCCAGCCGCTGTATGCGCTGACCCTGTTCTCCGCGGCGCTTGCGGTCGACGAAACCGATCCGCGCCGACTGGACCGCATCGCGCATATCCAGGAATGCGTGCAGTCGCTCGATCACTTGTTCAGCGAGCTGCTCGACCTGTCGCGACTGGAGTCGGGTGCGATCCAGGTCGAACTCAGCGAATTTCCGCTCGATCGGGTTTTCATCGAGGTCTGCCGCAACTTCGACATGGTGGCCGAACAGCGCGGGCTGCAGCTGACCACACGCCACACCGGCCTGTGGGTGCGCAGCGATCGCACCATGCTGACACGCATGCTCAACAACCTGATCAGCAACGCCTTGCGTTACACCCATCTCGGTGGCGTGCTGATCGGCGCGCGCCGCGAGGGTGCGGATCATCTGCGCATCGAGGTATGGGACACCGGCCGCGGCATCGCCCCCGAGCATCTTGCCAGCGTGTTCGACGAGTTCTACCGCATCGACGATCATCATCACGACAGTTCGTCGCGCGGCCTCGGCCTTGGCCTGGCCACGGTGCAACGGCTGGCTCAGCTACTCGATACCGAAGTGCGGGTAAAATCCCGGCTGGGGCGCGGCAGCGTGTTCCACTTCAAATTGCCTGGTGCTGCTGCCCGAGAAGAACCGGCGACGCCGGGCGACGACATGCCGGCCGATCATCTTTCCGGCAAGCGCGTGCTGGTGATGGACGACGATCCGGCGACGCTCTCCGGCATCCGCTTCCTGCTGCACAGCTGGGGTTGCGAGGTGGCCGTCGCCGAGGATCGGCTGCAGGCGCTCGAAGCGGTCGAGAACTGGCCAGCGCCGGCAGACCTCGTGATCTCCGACCTGCACCTGCGCCATGGGGAGCGCGCGCTCGATGTGTTTGCCGTACTCGACCAGCACTATCTGCGCGATGGCGAAGCACCGTTCGCGCGCCTGCTGATCACTGGCGAAACCCGCAAGGATCGACTGAGCGAAGTCACCGCCCGTGGAATCCCCCTGCTGCACAAGCCTGTCTCGCCGCAGCTGCTGCGCGCCACGATGCAGGCCGTGTGGATGTCCGCACGCGGGAGCAGTTGAAGCGGTCCCGCCACACCCAGGCGGTGGACAAAAAAAGAGCGCCCATGGGGCGCTCTGCGAATTGTCGTCCGTCTATTGAACTGACCGTCGCAAGCCTTGGGCTGCAACGATTAAGACACTCGACGATTCCGAGATGCCCCCAAAGTTGCCCCCATCGGATTCCGGCGACTCGCCTGTAAGCTGCCAATTGCCAAGGGGGAGCAATCATGGAAAAGATCACATCCGCTGTAGCGTTTGCCACTTTCTTTCTAATTCTGAGCGGCTGCGCGAATCCCGGCATCGTTCGGCTATCAGGCAACACCTACATGCTGTCGAAAGAAGACCACGCCGGCATCTTTGGCAGTCAGGCAAGGCTTCAAGCTGATGTGATCAAGCAGGCAAACGCCTTTGCTGAAAGTCAGGGCAAAGTTGCGCTTCCGGTGTCGACTCATGCAACACCAGTCGGAGTACTTGGGCACTGGGCAATGTGCTCGCGCCAGCCATCCAGCGTGCCGGCCTGACCAAGCGCAACACCATCCGACGCGGCCGTCTGGAATATGACTGGCTCCGCCTCAGTGTCACCGAAGGTTTCACGCGGCAGCGCGAACACATCGCCATGCCAGCCGGTGCGGGCAACGCATCGGGCTGTCACTGCGGGGTTCTCGCGCGCGATGTAGTCAGTGACCATTCGGCGAGTGTTGGGGTTTGAAGCAATCACAAGTCCCTCGCTCAGCAGCTCCGCGCGCAGTTCCTCACCACTGCCTGCCAGCATGCGCATCGGCATAGCCCAGCGATGTTCCTTGCCGTCGTTGTCGGGAAACACCAGCAGACGCCCCCATTCGGAGCTTTGTGGGTCACGCGTCAGTGCGGCGATGGTCAGCGGCGAGCAGATCCACTGCGGATCGGCCTCACCGATGACGGCCCCCGATTCATGATCGGTGATGACGCCAACCCAGTAGACGCCAGGCGCGCGTCCACCAGTCCATTCGTGCAGCAGATCGAAGTGTGCGCGCGGCAGTTTGTCCCCACTGTCCCCAGTAACCCTGCAAGGCTGGGGACGATCCAAACCCTTGTGCGGTGCGGTGTCCCCACTGTCCCGGTCATCTCCGCCTGTTTTGGTGTGGGCGGGTTTCAACTTGCCTTTGCGTGCTTTCTCGATCACAGCCAAGTCACGGTCGGCCCGTTCGTCCAGACTGCGGATGCTGGCCGGCAACTTCTCGGGTGCGCCGGTCATACAAGCACGTCCCGAGCCGCGTCGACCCGATCAATAGCGAGCGCCAGCCGGTCGGCATCCGTCTTGCTCAGCACCAGACCCGCAGCCAGATCGTAACCGGCAATGCTGATGACCTTCGCCTCACGTCCGACGACACTGAGCGCAGCGGCCCATGCTGTTTGCTTGAACGCACGTCGTGCCTCGCGTCGACCCCCTGGCGTCTGGTCGCGGATGCGATCGGTGAACAGGTCAGCAATGGTCAATCCGACCGCGGCCAGGACCGCTGGGGTGTCATGACAACTGAAACAGGTCACCAGCAACGTGCCGTTGTCACCCTCGCATACGCTTAGCTTACGGGACTTGCCGCCACAGGCTGGGCACATGGAGCGCCAGCCGTTGCCGGTCTTTTGGACGCCTTCAAGTCGCGCCAGCAGCAGCGCAGACGGACTCAGGTTGGGGCTGGCGCTGCTTTCGGGCCGGGTCATGCCGCGCCCCCTTTCTCAATTAAGGCGATGATGTCCTCCCATCGCCATGCAGTGATGCGGTCGCCCAGTGCACGTGTCGGCTGCGGGTAGCGGCCGGATCGAACGCCTGACCACCATGTGGATTTGCTGACAGGGATGATCGCTGGGATTGCCGGCTCAGTTTCGGTTGCAGGCTTGCCGATGATTTGTGGCAAGCGCGCGAAACCGGTTACAGGGAAGTTGTGCATTTGTCCAGCTCCGTTCCAGTAGGTTCGAAGCAAGACTAGAAAGGACGGAATTCACCGTCGAAGCTAAATAAGTCCCTCGTTTTTGCAGTCTATGATGGCCATTTGTAGTGACTTGTCGGTCACCCTCAGGCTGTCACCCTTCGATTTCGGCCATTTAAATTCATACCCCTTTGGTAGCTCGGGGCGATGTGTACGCTTGTGCTGCACCATCAATTCATGCGTACCGTTGCAGCACGCTATAAGGTCGCGAAGAAAGTCAGGCATTGGCCCAAGCAACTCTTCTCGATCATCATTCCACGTAAAGCTATCGGTGCGACCAGCACTCCACCATGCGATACAGCCGTCACGAACAACTCGCTTAGCCGACCCCCACGGTCGACCCACCTTTTGCCAATCGCCTTGGTTCGATTGAATGTTGTTCAGTGAGTCAAGCAGCATTGCCAAGGACGAAACATCCGGGTGCCCTGCCTCAAGTGAATCAAGCAGCGCGGCGTACTCAAATTCATCGCGTTCTACCTGAGCCACGCCCAGTTCAAACACCAGCATTCCGCTACTCAGCAATGCAGCATGAAGGCTGGCACAACGCTTCGGAACACTGTCCTTGTGTGTAGACGGCTTTTCGGCATACCTGAGAAGAGCGCGCACGTGCTTCGTCGCTTTGGTCAATGCTGCAACGGGTGAGTATGGTTCGCGTCTTTCGGAACGGGGCACACGATGCAAGTACATAATGGTCTTTGCCAACATGTCGCACGTTTCGTCGGGAACGGATAACCGATGTTTAGTCAAAAGTGAATTAGCAATCGGTCGGTATTCTTGCAACAGATATTCCGACATGCGCACACCTCTGCGCCCTCCAATAGGTGCCGCGCCAGCCGGGGAAGGTGCCCGGAGTTCGGATGGCCGTCCTAGGCGCGGCGTTCAACGGTTGTCGATCAACTTACCTTGCGTGTCATCGGCAGGACGTTGCCGCCCACCTTCAACGTGTCCAGATAGTCCGCCCATCCGGTCATCATCTTCCGGCGCTCGGCTAGGTGCGCTGTGCGGTTGTACGCGCGACCGTTCGGGTCTTTCACTGCGTGGGCTAACTGGTGTTCGATGTAGTCGGGACGGAAGTGCAATACCTCATCCAGCACGGTGCGCGCCATCGCGCGGAAGCCGTGGCCACTCATCTCGTCGGAGGTGTAGCCCATGCGACGCAACGCCGAAAGCACCGCGTTATCGCTCATGGGGCGTTTTGGGCCGCGCGCACTGGGGAACACGTAGCGCCCTCGCCCGGTCAGCTCGTGGAGCTCGCGCAGGATCGCCACAGCTTGCGGTGCCAGCGGGACAAGGTGGGGCTCGCGCATCTTCATCTTCTCGGCCGGCAGGTTCCATTGCGCGCCGTCCAGATCGAATTCGGCCCACTCAGCATGTCGAAGCTCGCCGGGACGAACGAACAACAAGGGTGCCAGCCGCAACGCGCATTTGGTGACGAACGATCCTTGATAGCCGTCGATCGCGCGCAGCAGTCCGCCGATGGCTGCCGGCTCGATAATGGCCGCGTGATGGGTTTGTTTGACCGGCGGCAACGCGCCGCGCAAGTCGGCAACCGGGTTGCGTTCGGCGCGACCGGTGGCAATGGCATAACGCAGCACCTGGCTGCAGTACTGCAACACGCGATGTGCGGACTCGACCGCACCGCGGCCAACAATGCGATTGACCGTCGTCAAGAATTCCTTAGCCGGAATATCGGCAATCGGCCGGCTACCAAGCCACGGGAATACGTCATTTTCCAGCCGCAACATGATTCGACTGGCGTGCAGATCCACCCATGTTGCAGATTGTTTGGCATGCCACTCGCGCGCGATCACCTCGAAACTGTTCGCAGCACGCTCCTCACCAGCAGCCTTGACGGCCTTGCGCTGTTCGCCCGGATCGACGCCAGAAGCCAGTAGCTTGCGAGCCGCGTCGCGCTTCTCGCGTGCATCAGCGAGGCTGGTATCTGGGTAGGTGCCGAGGGATAGACGCTTCTCCTTGCCCCCGTACCGATACTTCAAGCGCCACCACTTGCCACCTGATGGCGATAGCTCCAAGTACATGCCGCTGCCATCGAATAGGCGCTGGGTCTTGTCGCTGGGCTTGGCATTGCGGATTGCGACGGATGTAAGCGTCATGGGGGCAACCCTCACGGAGATAGGTGCTGTTGCCCCCGATGTTGCCCCCAGTTGCCCCCAGATTGCAATGGACTAGATTGGACGGTATCGGGCACAAAAAAGGCCGAAACCTTTGCTGTCGCTAGGGTTGTCGGCCTTCGTTGGACTGCGTTGGAACGTAAGATGGTGGGTCGTCCGAGATTCGAACTCGGGACCAATAGATTAAAAGTCTACTGCTCTACCGACTGAGCTAACGACCCATCATGAGAAAACTCAAGCGGACAATTTTACGGGCTGGGCGTCAGCGGCACAAGCAAGCATCCGTTCAGACGTAATGCGTCGGATCGGGCAGGCCTGCCTCGCGGAAGCCCTGCGCACGCAACCGGCAGGCATCGCAATGGCCGCAGGCGCGCCCTTCGTCGTCAGCCTTGTAACAACTCACCGTGGCCGAAAAATCCACCCCGAGGCGCTGGCCCTCGCGCGCGATGTCCGCCTTGCTCATGCGCATCAGCGGCGCATGGATGCGGATACCCGCCCCCTCGACGCCGGCCTTGGTGGCGACATTCGCCAACGCCTCGAAGGCCTCGATGAAGGCTGGCCGGCAATCCGGATAGCCCGAGTAATCGACCGCGTTGACGCCGCACCAGATGTCGCTGGAACCCAACACCTCGGCCCAGCCCAGCGCGATCGACAGCATGATGGTGTTGCGTGCGGGCACATAGGTCACCGGGATGTGGCCGTCACCGTCGTGTGCGCTGTCGTCCAGCGGCACGTCGATGTCGGCGGTCAGCGCCGAGCCGCCGATGCTGCGCAGGTCGATGCCGACGGTCTTGTGTTCCACCGCACCGAGCATGCGCGAGACGCGGTCGGACGCGGCCAGTTCGGAGTTGTGCCGTTGGCCATAGGCCACGCTCAGGGCGTGCACCTGATAGCCCTGCTCGCGCGCCAGCGCTATCGTGACGGCCGAGTCCATGCCGCCGGAAACCAGCACGACAGCCTTGCGTAGAATGTTTTCGGACATGATGTTTTTCACCTTGGAGTGGCCGGTCACCGGCCGCAGGCGCCACCGGCAGCACAGGCCGGCGCGCATAAAACAGGAGTGAATGAAGAGGAGCGAGAGAAAAGCACGCAGCATTTGCTCTCCCTACTCACTCCTCTTCGCTCACTCCTCGCCTCAATGTCCGGCCGCGTCGTTCCACAGCAGCTTGTGCAGCTGCAACTGAAACCTTGCCGGCAACTTGTCGGCAATGATCCATTCGGCCAGTTCGCGCGGCTGCACTGCGCCGTGCACCGGCGAGAACAGCACCATGCAGCGCTGCGCCAGGGCATGCTCGACCAGCATTGCGCGTGCCCACTCGTAGTCGGCGCGGCTGGCGATCACGATCTTGATCTGGTCGTGCGGCAGCAGGTGGTCGAGGTTCGACCACAGGTTGCGCTGGCTCTCGCCGGAATCCGGCGCCTTCAGATCCATCACCTTGCGCACGCGCGGATCGACTGCCGCGACATCGAGCGCACCGGAAGTTTCCAGCGACACCTCATACCCGGCGTCGCATAGCTTCTGCAGCAGGATCAGGCAGCGCTTCTGCGCCAGCGGCTCGCCGCCGGTCACGCAGACATGCTTAGCGCCATGCGAGGCCACCTCGGCGAGGATGTCGTCGATCGCATGCCAGTTGCCGCCATAGAACGAATACTCGGTATCGCACCAGACGCAGCGCAGAGGGCATCCGGTCAGCCGCACGAACACCGTGCGCCAGCCGATCGCGTCGGCCTCGCCCTGGATCGAGTGGAAGATCTCGGTGATGCGCAGCCGCTCGCTGACCACCGGGGCAGGCGTGGAAGCGTCCACGCTTGCGCTGTTGCCGTTCACCACGACGACCTCAGTTGGCCGACTGCAACTGGATGCGTTGCAGGCGTTCCTTGGCCAGGCTGGCAGCCTTGGAGCCCGGATACTTGGTGGTCACCTGCGTCAGGGTCGCCTTGCCCGCGGCGTTCTGCTTCAGCTCGATCTGGCTGTAGCCGACCTTGAGCAGCGCTTCAGGCGCCTTGTCGCTTTGCGGGAACTGGTTGAGCAGTTGCTGGAAAGACTCCAGCGCCACCGAATAATTGGTGGTCACGTAATACGACTGACCCAGCCAGTACCAGGCATTGGGCGTCAATGCGTTGTTCGGGTATTGCTTGATGAAGCTGCGGAATTCGCGCGATGCCTGCACATAGTCACCGGCACGGATCGCCTTGAAGGCCACGTCGTAGGCGGCCTGGGCTGCAGCCGGGTCGGCTGCTGCCGCGGGCTGGGCGCTCTGAGCGCCGACCGCATTGCCGCCTGTGCCGGCTGCTGCAGGTGCGGCAGCAGGATTGCCGGCCGGAGCAGCCATGTTGCCATTGCCTGCCGCCAGGGCGGGGGCGCCGGCCGCGCCCGCACTGCCGTTCTCGATGCG
This sequence comes from Rhodanobacter sp. B04, assembly GCF_002001125.1. GTDB lineage: Bacteria > Pseudomonadota > Gammaproteobacteria > Xanthomonadales > Rhodanobacteraceae > Rhodanobacter. The sequence goes on from NZ_MUNV01000009.1 coordinate 206,635, forward strand.
TCCCAGACGCGCGTCGAGATCGGTGTACTGGGCCTTGTTCTTGTCCTCGAGTTCCTGCAGATGATGCTGCAATTCCTCGATCTGGCCCTGCAACTGCTGCACTTGTGACTGCAACTGCTGGACCTGGTTGACCATGCCGATGCCGGACTGGTCCTTGTTCTGTGCCTGCTGTTCCAGCGCCGCGACACGATCGGCGAGACTCAGCCGTGAATCCTGTGCACACACCGGCAACGCGAACAGCATGGCGGACGCGATCGCGGCCGCCATGCTGACCCTGGCTGCAAAGCTGTTAGCCAGTCGCTTCATCACTTACTGCGCCGTGTAGACGATCTCGACGCGACGGTTCTTGCTCCAGCAATCCTCGTTGTGCTCGCGGCACACCGGCTTCTCTTTGCCGTAGCTGATCACTTCGAGCTGGCTGGCCGAACCACCGGCTGCCTGCAGCGCGCTGGAGACGGCATTGCCACGACGCTCGCCGAGGCCCAGGTTGTACTCGCGCGTGCCGCGCTCGTCGGTATTGCCTTCGAGACGGATGTGCGACATCGGGCGATCCTGCAGGTACTTGGCGTGGCACGCCATGATCTGCTGGAACTCCGGCTTGATTTCGGTCTTGTCGAAATCGAAGTACACGACGCGCTGACGCAGGCAGGCATCGGTATCGAGATCGGCCGGGGTGTACTTGCCATTGGACTGGTTGGTCTCAGTCTGGGCAACCTGCTCCGGAGGCTGAGCCTGCGGCTTGACTTCCTGCTTCTTGGAGCAAGCGGCCGCGCCAACGCAGAGCAGGGCGACCAGGGCGACGCGAACGGTCTTATTCATGGTGACGTTCCTTACGAGTTGAGTTCCGACAAACGATGACGATCTGGGTTACGGGACAACGACGCCGGTTAACCGGCTGTTATTTTGACACGTGAAAGGTCGATTGTGCATGACAGTGCACAATCGACCTGACTGGTCATGACGCGGCAAAGCGTCACAACCTGAAACCGACATACGCCAGAGGCGCTGTTCGGGCCCAGTCCTTGGGCATCATGCCGCCACACATTGGTGCGCGGCAGCATGAAGAATCTAGCGTTGCCGGTATGGACCCCAGGCAGGCTCCTGCACATTGCCATCGGCAAGTGCGAGCCGCTGCCGGACCATCCCGTCGTTGGAAACCGAATACAGAACTCCGCGACTGCCCTCGGTGGCGGCGTACAACAGCATGCTTGCGTTCGGCGCAAAGCTGACGGCGTCGTCGATCGGACCGGGCGAGATGAAGCGCACCTGCCCGCCCAAGCTACGATCCAGGATGGCGATACGATACACGTTCCCGTTGCCCTGCACCATGGCGATCTGCTTGCCGTCGTAGCTTACCGAGGCCTTGGCGTTGTACTGGCCCTGGAAGGTGATCCGCTGGGCATCGCCGCCGCTGGCGGAAACCTGGTAGATCTGCGGGCGGCCGGAACGGTCGGACGTGAAATAGATGCTCTGGCCATCCGGCGCCCAGACCGGCTCCGTATCGATCGCCAGGTTGTTGGTCAGGCGGGTTTCCTGACGGGTGGCCAGATTCAGCACGAAGATCTCGGGGTTGCCGACATAGGACAGCGAGAGCGCCAGCCTGCTGCCGTCGGGCGACCAGGCCGGGGCACCATTGATGCCTTTGTGGGAAGAAACCAGCTGGCGCGAACCGGTGGTGATGTCCTGGATGTAGATGTTGGAGTTGCCGCTCTCGAACGAGACATAGGCGATCTTGCGGCCATCCGGCGACCACGCCGGCGACAACAGCGACTCCTTGGAACGGGCCACCACCTGCGGATTGAAGCCGTCCGAATCGGCCACGATCAGCGAATAGGTGGTGTTGTTGCCCAGACCCACCGCCGTGATGTAGGCCATGCGGGTCCAGAATGCGCCGCGCACGCCGGTGATCTTCTCGTAGATCTGGTCGGCGATCTGGTGAGCCACCCCGCGCAAGTCACCCGCCGGCGCGGTGAACGCCTGGGCCAGCAGGCTCTGCTGCTTGTTCACGTCCCACAACTCGTACTCGACCCGCAGCATGCCGTCGCCGGCATCCTTGATCCGGCCGACCACGATGTAGTCCTGCTTGAGCAGTCGCCAGGTGGCGAACTTGATGTCCGAACCCTGCGCCGGGAATTCCACGACATCGCTCTTGGCCAGCGAGCGGAACTTGCCGGAGCGGTTGAAATCGTTGCGCATCACGTCGGCAATGTCGGTCGACGGCGGCGTGCCGCCCTGCTGGGCGAATGGCACGACCACGATCGGCGTGGCGGTCTTGACGCCGCCGACGATGTCGACATTGAGCGACTGGGCAGCCACCGGGCCGGCGAACCAAGCCGCCAGGGCCAGCAGGATGACAGCGAAGCTTGGGCTGAATTTGCGCATGGGCTTGATCATTGCGGCCTGAAGGTGAAGGTAAGGTTGCGCTGGAACACGCTTTCAAAACCCTTGTACGGCAAGGTCTTGGTTCGCAGCACCGCATTTTCGACCGAACGTCGGCCGGCATCGTCGTAGGGACAGCTGGAATCCACGGTGGCACTCATCACGTCGCCGCCGGGTGATTGCACGATATGAACCTGGCACGCAACGCTCGGCATGTTATCCGGACGCAGCCAGTTCGGCGTGACCGCATTCTGAATGGCTGCGGCATATTCGTCGGCCAAGCTGCTGTTCGGACTGTTGTTGCCGGTCTGGCGCTGGGCCGCATTCGGCAGATCGGGCTGGGCGTTGTCCTGGGCATTCTTCAAATCCTGCATCTGCTGCTGGGCCTGCTTCGCCTTGCTGTCGAGCTTTTTGGTCTGCTGCGCCGCTGCGTCCATCTTGGCGAACAAGGCATCGATCTGCTTCTGCTTTTCTTCTTTCAGTTTGGCGGCCTGCGCATCGATCTCGGCCTGGCGCTGCCGCTGCTTCTCTTCCTGCAGTTGCTTGGCCTCGGCCTGTTCCGCCGCGTCCTCGACCACTCGCTCCTGATCCTTGACGTCCGGATGCTCGGGCGGCGGCGGCAGGGTCTTCACCTGCGGCGCCTCGACCTGCGGCGTCGGTGGCGGCACCGTCGGCGGCGGTGGCACGGTATCGGGTATCGGCTTGACCTTGACCGCTTTCGGCGGCGGACTGCCGGTGGTGCCGATCAGGGTCGCCTCGATGATCTGGCCCTGCAGCTGCAGCGGCTTGGAACAGGTGATCGGATTCATCGAGGCCGGCAGACCCAGGGCGTCGAAGAAAGCCTCGTAGCTCGAACACGGCAGGATCGCGAGGAACAGAAACCCCACGATGCCGATATGCAGGATGGCGGAGAACACGACCGCCTTGGGCGTACCCTTACTTTCGTCCATTGGACGTGCTCTTGCCCTGCTCGGGTTGACCCATCAAGCCGACCTTGGCGACACCGGCCTGCTGCAGGTCGGCCAGCACCTTGAACACGCCGCCGTAGGCACCGCGCTCGTCGCCACCGACCAGTACGCTGACTTCGGGGTTCTCGCGCACGAACGCGCCCACCTTGAGCTTGAGCGTGTCCTCGTCGACCAGTTCTTTCTTGGCGCCGCTCAGGGTCAGATAGAGCTGGCCGTCCTGCAGCACCGAGACCAGCACCGGATCCTTCTTCTGCTGCAGCGACTTGGCGTTGGCCTGCGGCAATTGCACGTCGACACTGGAGTTCATCATCGGCGTGGTGACCATGAAGATGATCAGCAGCACCAGCATCACGTCGATGTACGGCACGACGTTGATCTCGGATTTGAGCTTGTAGCGCTTCTGGCGCCTGGAAGTGGCCATGACTGCTGCTCCGCTCAGGCCACGTCGTCGGTCTGGATCTGCCGCTGCAGCACGGAGGAGAACTCTTCCTGGAACACGTCGTAACGCGAGGCAATGCGCTCGACCTTGGTGGCGTAGCGGTTGTACGCCCACTGCGCCGGAATCGCCGCGAACAGGCCCATCGCGGTGGCGATCAGCGCCTCGGAGATGTGCGGCGCGACCACCGCGATGGTCACATCCTTCATCTCGCCCAGGCCCTGGAACGCGCCCATGATGCCCCACACCGTGCCGAACAGACCCACGTAGGGGCTGATCGAGCCGACGTTGGCGAGGAACTCCAGGTTGCGCTCGAGCCGCCCGACCTCGCGCGTGCCGGCGACCTGCATGGCGCGCTCGGAACCCTCGATCACGCTGCGCGTGTCGTGCGTCTTGCGCTGGCGCTGGCGGGCGAATTCGCGGAAACCCGACTCGAAGATGTTCTCGATGCCGCCGTTTTCGCCGCCGCGGTTGCTGACCTCGCGGAACAGCTGGGCCAGGTCGCCACCGGACCAGAAACGCTCCTCGAACGCCTCGGCATCCTCCAGCGCCGCCTTGGTCTGCGTGTACTTGCGGATGATGATCACCCACGACAGGAACGAGAACACCAACAGCACCAGCAGCACCATCTTTACCGGCCAGCTCGAATCCGCGATCAGCGAGAAAATGTTCAGTCCACCGTTCATTGCTTGAAGGTTCTCCGCCAGTCGGCTTGGTTGTCTTGAGGGGCAGCTTCGGGAATCAGATCGGCGGGAATCGGCGCCGCACGCATGCGCTGGATATCCACGCACGCCACACGCACCAGTGCGCGAATCAGGCAGCTGCCGTCCATTCGGGTGATCGTCTGGGTGAACAGGATACTGGCTGCGCGCCGTTCTTTGACTTCGACCGTCACCGACAGTTCATCATCCAGCAGGGCTGGCTTGAGGAAATCGATCCGCATGTCGCGCACCATGAAAGCCAGGCCGGTAGCGTGCTTGAACGCCATCTGGTCGACGCCGAGTGTGCGCATCCACTCGCTGCGGGCGCGCTCCATGAAGCGCAGGTAGCCGGCGTGATAGACCACGCCGCCGGCGTCGGTGTCTTCCCAGTACACCCGCACCGGCCAGCTGAAAGGGGACGTCGAAGCCGATTCAGACATCGCCGGCCTCCGCACTGAACAGATCGACCACCTGCGCCTGCCGCGGCGGCGGGGTCAGGCCCAGATGGCGCCAGCCCTTGGCGCTGACCATGCGGCCACGCGCGGTGCGCACCAGATAACCCTGCTGGATCAGGTACGGCTCGACCACGTCTTCCAGCGTGCCGCGATCCTCGCTCAAGGCGGCAGCCAGCGATTCCACGCCGACCGGACCGCCGTCGAAATTCTCGATGATCAGGCCGAGCAGGCGTCGATCCAGCTCGTCGAAACCTTCCGGGTCGATCTTCAGCATGTCCAGCGCGGCCTGCGCCGCCGCCAGGGTGATCTCGCCGGCGGCACGCACCTCGGCGTAGTCGCGCACGCGGCGCAGCAGGCGGTTGGCGATGCGCGGGGTACCGCGCGAGCGACGCGCGATTTCCTGCGCACCTTCCGGCGCGCAGGCGATGCCGAGAATGCGCGCCGCGCGCCGCACGATCGCAGCGAGCTCCTCGGTGGTATAGAACTCCAGCCGCTGCACGATGCCGAAACGGTCGCGCAACGGCGCCGTGAGCATGCCGGCACGGGTGGTGGCGCCGATCAGTGTGAACGGCGGCAGATCCAGCTTGATCGAGCGCGCAGCCGGCCCCTCGCCGATCATGATGTCGATCTGGAAATCCTCCATCGCCGGATACAGCACCTCCTCGACCACCGGCGACAGGCGGTGGATCTCGTCGACAAACAGCACGTCGTTCGCTTCGAGGTTGGTCAGCAGCGCGGCGAGGTCGCCGGCGCGCTCTAGCACCGGGCCGGAGGTGGAACGCACGTTGACGCCCAGCTCATTGGCGATGACATGGGACAGTGTGGTCTTGCCCAGGCCCGGTGGCCCGAAGATCAGGACATGATCGAGCGCACCGCCGCGTTTCCTGGCCGCCTCGATGTAGATCGACAGCTGCTCGCGCACGGCCTGCTGGCCGAGGTATTCGGCCAGCCGCTTCGGGCGGATCGTGGCCTCCAGCGCCTCGTCGTCGAGCTGGGCGGCAGCGGTGATGATGCGGTGGTCGGTCATGCGCACATTATGGCAGGCCCACGCCAGACATGTAGGCGCATCCTGTGCGCGATAGCCCTCACCGGTTGGAGAAAGAGCATCGCGCACAAAGCGCTCTTAGACACCTCAGATTTCGACCTGTGCACCCAGCTCGATCAAGCGGTTGCCCGGAATCTGGAAGAACGCCGTGGCCGGCACCGCATTGCGCGCCATGAAGGCGAACAGCTTGTCGCGCCACAGCACCATGCCGGGACGGCGCTTGTCGGCGACGATATTCTCGCGCGACAGGAAGAAGGTGGTGTCCATCAGGTCGAACGGCAGCCCGGTCGACGAGCACATCGACAGCGCCTGCGGAATGTTCGGATCCTCGGCGAAGCCGAAACGCAGCTCCAGGCCGAAGAATTCGTTGCCCATGGTGGTGATGTGGATGCGCTCGCCGGCTTCCGCGAGCGGCGTCTCCAGCATGTCCACCGTCAACATCACGTTGCGCTCGTGCAGCACCTTGTTGTGCTTGAGGTTGTGCAACAACGCATGCGGCACCGAATTCTGGTTCGCGGTGAGGAAGACCGCCGTGCCCGGCACCCGCAACGGCGGGTGCTCGCTGATGTTCGCGATGAACGGCGCCAGCGCCAGACCGCCCTGCTTGATCTCGCGCACTACCAATTCGCGGCCGCGGCGCCAGGTGGTCATCAGCACGAACACGCCCAGACCCAGCACCAGCGGGAACCAGCCGCCGAATTCGATCTTGATCAGGTTCGCACCGAGGAAGGACAAATCGATGGTCAGGAACAGCACACCCGCCGCCAACACCGCGATCGGGTGCCAATGCCACTGATAGCGCGCCACCACCAGGGCCAGCAAGGTGGTGATCGTCATGGTGCCGGTCACCGCAATACCATAAGCCGCGCTGAGGCTGTCGGAGCTGCGAAACCCGAACACCGCCACCAGCACCATCACCAGCAGGAAACTGTTGACCCACGGCACAAAGATCTGCCCGGACATCTCGCGCGAGGTATGCACCACCTGCATGCGCATCGAGTAGCCCAGCGACATCGCTTCGCGCGTCATCGAGAACGCGCCGGAAATCACCGCCTGCGAGGCGATCACCGTGGCCACCGTGGCCAGGCCGATCATCGGATAAAGCAGGATCTGCGGCACCATCTTGAAGAACGGGTTGTCGATCGCGTCGGGATGGGCGAGCAACAGGGCGCCCTGCCCGAAATAGTTGAGCACGAGCGCCGGCAGCACGAAGCTGAACCAGGCCATGCGGATCGGCCGCTTGCCGAAATGTCCCATGTCGGCATAGAGCGCCTCGGCACCGGTCAGCGCCAACACCACGCCACCGAGCGCGATGAACGCCTGTATCCCGTGCGTGAAGAAGAAGCGCACGCCATGGACCGGATTGATCGCCCACAGCACCTGCGGATTGCGCACGATCAGATGCACACCAAGCAAGGCGATCACGACGAACCAGACCACCATGACCGGCCCGAATACGCTGCCCACGCGTGCCGTGCCATGCCGCTGCATCGCAAACAGAAAGAACAGGATCACCGCCGTTACCGGCACCACCCAATGCGCCAGGCCTGGCGCCGCCACCTTCACGCCCTCCACTGCCGACAACACGGAAATCGCCGGGGTGATCACGCCGTCGCCGTAGAACAGCGAGGCACCGAAGATGCCGAGGATGGCCAGCACCCAGCGCAGCTTAGGCTGCTCGCGCACGCTGCGCTGCGCCAGCGCCATCAGCGCCATGATGCCGCCCTCGCCCTTGTTGTCGGCGCGCATGATGAACACCACGTACTTCAGCGAAACCACCAGGATCTGCGCCCAGAAGATCAGCGAGAGCACGCCATAGATGCTTTCCGGCGTCGGCTTCATGCCGTCGTGGCTGAGCGTGGTCTGCAAGGTGTACAGCGGACTGGTGCCGATATCGCCGTAGACCACGCCGATCGCGCCCAATGCGAGTGCAGCAAGGCGCCGCCTGGTTTCAGACTCGTTTGTTCCGTGCATGGTTTCCTGGCTCACTAATTCAACCCCCCAGCGCGGCGCGCAGCGCCTTGCGGATGATGGCTTCGGCGTTGTCGCCTTCGGCGGCAACCTTCTGTACCAGCCGGGTCACTTCGACCGGCTTGTAGCCAAGCTGCTGCAATGCCACGGTGGCTTCGCCGGCCGCATCCAGCGGCGCGCCGGGACTTTGCACTGTTCCGCCATGCGGCGCTGACAACCCGTCCAGACGATCGCGCAGCTCGACCACGATGCGCTCGGCGGTCTTCTTGCCGATGCCGGGAATCTTGGTCAAGGCGACCACGTCGCCGGCATGCACCAGTCGCGCGAAATGATCGGTGGAAACACCGGACAGCACCGCCAGCGCGATCTTCGCGCCGATCCCGCTGACCTTCAGCAGGTTGCGGAACAGCGCGCGCTCGGCCTCGTGCAGGAAGCCGTACAGCGTCACGCTGTCTTCCTTCACCGCATGATGGGTGAGCAGGATCACTTCCTTGCCGATGCCAGGCAGGTCGTAGATCGTCGACATCGGTGCTTCGACTTCATAGCCGACGCCACCGACCTCGACCAGCAGGGCCGGCGGCTGCTTGGAGATCAGGATGCCGCGCAGACGCCCGATCATCGGCGTCGCCTCCATACCATCTTCATCGACGTCGTCTCCAGGCCGTGCGCGGGATGCCGACACGGATCAGGCTGGCGCGGGTATGCGCATGGGTCACCGCAACCGCCAATGCATCGGCCGCATCGGCCTGCAGCGGCCCCTTGATGCCGAGCAGCACACCGATCATGTGCTGCACCTGGCTCTTGTCGCTGCGGCCACTGCCGACGACGGACTGCTTCACTTCGGTTGCTGCGTATTCGTGCACCACGATCCCCTGACTGACCACCGCGCAGATCGCGGCGCCGCGTGCCTGGCCCAGCTTCAACGCCGAGTCGGGATTGCGCGCCATGAACACGCGCTCGATCCCGCACTCGATTGGCCGATGCGCGGCGATGATGTCACACAGCTCGTCAAAGATGCGTTTCAGGCGCAACGGGAAAGTCGCTTCGCCGGCCACCGCCAGCGCGCCATGGAAGACGTGGCTGAGCTTGCCCGCGTCGTCCACGTCGATGATGCCCACGCCAGTGCGCTGGCTGCCCGGGTCGATGCCGATGATTCTGGTCATGGGGCGCAGCCAGGCGCGGCGGCAGGCGAGCCTGCCGGCCGGCGCTTACGGATGGGCCTCGGCCGGCAACGCGGCGTTGTGGTAGATCTCGTGCACGTCGTCGAGTTCTTCCAGCCAATCGATCAGGTCGAGCAGGGTTTCCTGTGCCTCGGCAGGGATCGCCACGCGATTGGCCGGGCGCATCACCACCTCGGCACGCGCCGGCTTGAGGCCGCCGGCGACAAGCGCCTGCTGCACCGCCTCGAAGCTTTCCGGCGCGCACAGCACGCTGCTCTCGCCCGCCTCGTTCACCACGTCGTCGGCACCCGCCTCGAGCGCGGCCTCCAGAATCTTTTCTTCCAGCGCCGCATCGCCGGCCGTCTCGAACACCAGCTCACCGCAACGGCTGAACTGGAACGCCACCGAGCCGCTGGTGCCGAGGTTGCCGCCGTGCTTGGTCAACGCATGGCGCACATCGGCGACCGTACGCACGGGGTTGTCGGTGACGCAGTCGATGATCAGGGCGATACCGGCCGGCCCGTAGCCCTCGTAGCGCAGCTCCTGCATGTCGGCACCGCCATCGGCACCGGAGCCCCGCTTGATCGCGCGCTCGATGGTGTCCTTGGTCATGTTCGCCGACAACGCCTTGTCGACCGCCGCGCGCAAGCGCGGATTGGCCGCCGGATCGGCGACGCCGGCGCGCGTGGCGACGGTGATTTCGCGGATCAGCTTGGTGAATACCTTGGCGCGCTTGGCGTCCTCGGCATTCTTGCGACCTTCGATGGACGGGCCTCTACCCATGACGATGCCTGCACTCGGATCAGATGAATGAACCGGGAATTTTACCTGATTTCGGGCCGCGTGCCGGAACCCCGGCAACAGCCGGCTGGCCGCCGGCAATGATGTTCAATCGGCCTCGAAACGGCCCTGGCGCAGGAATCGTGCAACGCGCTGGGCTACTTCGGCGGAAAACAGCAGTCCGGTGTGGTTGGCCTCGACCACGCAATGGGCGGTCAAACCGGCCAGGCGGGTTTCCTCCACGGCCACCGTGCCATCGTGCTCGCCGGCGAGATGGCCGAGCATGGCGCCCAAGCCGAGCGGCATGCGGCCGGCAATCATGCCCACCTCGCGTGGCCCGTCCCAGCGCTCGAAACCCTGCTGCAACAATTCGCGGTTGTGCCCCAGCAACACCTCGCCGCCACGCCCCCAGGCGGCAAAACCGCGTGCAGCGGCACTGCCCTTCAACGGCGAACCCAGGCAGACGATGCGTCCGGGCGGCAGCCCGCCATCGAGGCAGGCGCGCAAGGCCAGCAGGCCACCGAGGCTGTGGCCGACCAGATGCACCGCATCGGCTTCCGCCGCCAACCCATTCATGCGTGCCTGCAAGCGATCGAGGATGCGCTGCTGGGTGGCCGCCACGCTCAGGTAATCGAAGCGGTGCACACGAAAGCCCGCCTCGATCAAGCGACGGTGCAGCATGGACAGCGCGAAACCGCGCATCCACAGGCCGTGCAGCAGGATCACATGATCAGACATGGCGCAAACGAAGCCTGACGCGAAGTGAAAGCAACGACAACGCTGCCGTGCATGGCCGCGTCAGCACGATCGCGCTGACGCCAGCCATCTGTGGCTGCGCAAAGGCTCAAGCGCCGGATGCCTCGCCGCCCAGCACCTGCACGTGCAACTCCTTCAGCTGCGGCGCCGCGATCGGCGACGGCGCGTCGGTCATCAGGCACTGCGCGCTGGTGGTCTTGGGGAACGCGATCACGTCGCGGATCGACTCGGTACCGGCCATCAGCGCCGCGATGCGGTCGATCCCGAAGGCGAGGCCGCCATGCGGCGGTGCGCCGAACTTCAGCGCCTTCAGCAGGAAGCCGAACTTGGCCTCGGCCTCGGCCGCGCCGATGCCGAGCAACTCGAACACCGCGCTCTGCATCTCCGGCCGATGGATGCGGATCGAGCCACCGCCGATCTCGTTGCCGTTGAGCACCATGTCGTAGCCACGGCTTACCGCATTCATGGCGTTCGCGCGCAGATCGGCAACGTCGTCGATCTTCGGCGCGGTGAACGGGTGGTGCAGGGCGACGTAGCGCTGCTCTTCCGAGTCGTATTCGAACATCGGGAAGTCGGTGACCCACAGCGGCTTCCAGCTGTTTTCCACCAGCCCGCGATCCTTGCCGACCTTCAGGCGCAAGGCGCCCATGAAGTCGGTGACCGTCTTCCACCTGCCGGCACCGAAGAACACGATGTCGCCCGATTGCGCGCCGGTGGCCTCGAGCACGCCGTCCAGCGCCGCGTCGTCGAGGAACTTCGCCACCGGCGAATTGATGCCTTCGCGGCCCTTGGCCATATCCTCGACCTTCAACCAGGCCAGGCCCTTCGCGCCGTAGCGCGACACGTATTCGGTCAACCCATCGATGTCCTTGCGCGAGAGCGCACTGCCGCCCGGTACGCGCAGCGCGGCGACGCGGCCGCCGGCATCATTGGCCGGCTCGGCGAACACCTTGAAATCGACATGCTTGACCGCCTCGGCGATGTCGACCAGCTCCAGCGCGATGCGCAGGTCGGGCTTGTCGGAGCCGAATCGACGCATCGCCTCGGCCCACGTCATCCGCGGGAAGCTCGCAGCGAGTTCCACGCCCTGTACGTCGCGGAACACGTGGCGGATCAGCTCCTCCACGAAATCCTGCACGTCCTTTTCCTCGACGAAGGCGAACTCCAGGTCGAGCTGGGTGAATTCCGGCTGGCGGTCGGCGCGCAGGTCCTCGTCGCGGAAGCAGCGCGCGATCTGGTAGTAACGGTCGAAGCCGGCCATCATCAGGATCTGCTTGAACAGCTGCGGCGACTGCGGCAACGCATAGAACTGGCCCGGATGCACGCGGCTCGGCACCAGGTAATCGCGCGCGCCTTCCGGCGTGGCCTTGGTCAGGATCGGCGTCTCGACGTCCTGGAAGCCGCGCTCGTCGAGATAGCGGCGCAACGCCTGCACCAGCTTGATGCGCTTGCGCATCATCGCCTGCATTTCCGGGCGGCGCAGATCGAGGTAGCGGTAGGTCATCCGCATGTCCTCGTTCGGGCTCTCGTGCAGCGCGAACGGCAGGTCCTTCGCGGCGTTGAGGACCTCGACGGTGTCGGCGAGCAACTCGACCGTGCCGGTCTTCAGCTTGTCGTTGACGGCAAGGCGTTTGCGCAACGTGCCGGTGACGCGCAGGCAATACTCGTTGCCGATCTCGCCGGCCACCGCAAACGCCGCTGCGTTGTCGCGCTCGATCACGATCTGCGCCAGCCCTTCGTGATCGCGCAGATCGACGAAGGCGACATGGCTCTGCAGGCGCAAGGTGTTGACCCAGCCGCACAGGGTGACAGTCTGGTCGATCAGCGATTCGTCGATGAGGCCGCAGTAATGCGTGCGCATGCGCTTGGAACTCCGGGCCGCGGGGCGGCAAAACAGGTGGAAAAGACCCGGAATGTTACCACTGCACCGCATCGCCGGGCGGCCTGCAGCCCGGCTGATGCGGTATAGACAAGGCTTACCAGCGTCGATCCACCACGAACACGCCACGGCAACCGTGGTCGGTCCAGACGCCGGCGCGGTTCCAGCCCCAGCTGTAACCCTCGCTGCAGCGGGTGTCCGACAGCTGCTTCACCAGCCGCACGCGGCCATGGCCGCCGACATCGACCTGGCAGAAGCTGTAGCGCTTGCTGTTGCTGTCGCATTGCAGCTGGATCTGCCGATTCCAATCCGGACCAGGGCGCCATCCACCATCGCCCGGACCATGCTCGTCCCAGCCGGGACGGCCGCCACGAACCACTTCGGCAAACTGGCCGCGACAGCCGCGGTCGACCCACAGCCCCTGACGATCCACACCCCAGCTCTGGCCGCGGATGCATGCACCCTTCGACTCCTGCCGAACCAGCTGGGCATCGCGCCACGGCACCATGCAGCGGTTGAACTGACCATTGCTGCTCTCGCAGCGGATTGCCCTGTTTGCCTGCTGTGCCGGCACGGCTGGCGCGACGACTGCCAAGGACAGTGCGACAGCCAGGCTTGCTGCGATGCCGCCGGGAATTCCGTCTAACAGGTGCATAGGCCTCTCCCTGAAGAATCCGCCACGCCCATCGCGTGCCATGCCAACCCTACTGGAACATCGGCTGGCTTCACCAGCCCGGCGGTGACGACACCGCGCTGCTCACTCGCTGCCGGCGACCTTGCCGGCCGGGGCTGCCGCGGCCGGCGCGGGCGTCGCGGCTGCCGCACTGTCGCCGCCAGCGGCAGGCTTGTCGCCACCGGCCGTATCGACCAGATTGCGCTTCTTGTCGCCTTCTTTCTTGAAATCGGTCTCATACCAGCCACTGCCGGCCAGGCGGAATGACGGCGCGCTGACCCGCCTGCGCAGCTGTGGCGCATCGCAAGCCGGGCAGATCGATGGGTCGGTATCGGACAACTTCTGCAGGCGATCAAAACGATGGCCGCAATGGCTGCATTCGAATTCGTAGATGGGCATGGATACTCCTGAGCTTGCCGGCCCCGCCTCGGCACCGGCAGCGACCCATTATCGGGCTATCCACCAGGATTTCAACGTGCGACATGGCGCGCCGCATCCCCGCGGCGCGGCGCGCGCCGGCGTCATGCACCGTAAATACGCACCCAGACCGCCGGCACGCCGACGCAACCCATGATCGTTTCATTTAGCCGTCTATACATCTATTGATAAATGCTTGGCAAACCACCAGGCCGGACTTGCAGCAACGCAAGAAAACTTATCCCAAGGGAGTCTCCATGAGCCAGCACCCCTCTGAACGTCATTGACGATCGCCATGCTGTTTCCATCTGCACGCAGATGGCTCCGACGCGACGCCGGCGTGATCAGCATCACGCTGAAAGGCGGCGCGTCAAGCGGCTCGGTCACCGCCAGCAACGGCCAGTACAGCAAGGGCGACGGCCACCAGTCGCTGGGCTCGGCGAACCTTGGCATACCGCTCAACGGTGACGCGGCTGGCTACGCCTGGCGCTGCAGGACGGCCACAGCGACTACACCAACCGCGCGGGTTATACCGCGCTGCTTCCGGGCCAACGCTATGGCGATCCGGATGTGTAGAACTAAGGACGTGCTGCTCAATGTGCAGTACACCATCGCGCCGGGTGTCTACTTCTACGCCTTCGGCGGCTACAGCAAGCGCGACAGCGCGCCCAACGAACTGTTCCGTAACTATGCAAGCACGTCGCGCGCGGCAGGCGGCGCCGGCACTGCCTTGCCGATCAGAGCCATGGCAGTACGCACGCCACCCGCACTTGTCCTTCGCACGATCCGGCGAGCGACCGCATTCTGTGGGGACAGGCATAACACGGCATAACGCTGCATAACGCTTCGTGACGTGACACGGGCCCGATGCCGCGCGAAATATGGCGCCGTCAGCAGATTGCACACGATGGCATGGCCAACGGTTCGCCGCTGACCACCCATGTCGGCCATCCCGGTCAAAACATGGGTGTCTGCGACTACATGTTGTCGGAATCCGACCACTGAAAATGCCGTGTTACCGGCATGTGCCGGCAATGGTTCGTACGGACGATAACGGCATAGCCGCATCCACCGGCGAACCTGCCGGGACAATCGGTGCAGGTTCCGCAGGCAAGGCATGCAAGAGCGATGGCATTCGTCCAGGGGCGGACACCATCCATCGACGGCCATCCCGCTCCGGCAGCCGTCGACCCTAGCCACGGAGCATCGAGTGGGGGTCATCATCATGAACTGGTACTTCAGGGCACTGGGCAAATACGCCACCTTCGCCGGCCGCGCGCCACGCAAGGAATACTGGTATTTCGGACTGATCAATGCAGCCATCCTGACCGGGCTGGCCATCGCCATCTCCATGACCGCCAGCGCCGGGCATTCGCCGCTGGCTCTCACTGTCGTCTATGCAGTCTTCGCCTTGCTGATTCTCGTACCGAGCATTTCCGTCTTGGTGCGTCGGCTGCACGACACGGATCACAGTGGCTGGTGGTTCTGGATTTCACTGCTGCCCGGGATCGGCGGTCTCGTGCTGCTGGTGTTCGCCGTGCTGGACAGCAGCCCGGGAAACAACCAGTACGGACCCTCCCCCAAGAACATGGCGGTCTGACCACAGGCAGGAAAATCCTGACTGGCGCATGATGCATTCGCCACGGGTCGGCAAAGGGGGGCCGACCCGCGTCGCGACCGCCACGCGGGGCCGCAAGACCCGCGCCGGGACTGAAATTGGGGCAGTGTCGTATCCACAAACCGGAGGGGAATCTCATGAAACGCATGAATTGCATCGCGATCAGTGCTGCACTCACCCTGGCATTGACTGCGAGCGGCGCGGCGATGGCCCGCGAAGCACCAACCTTGGCCGTCGCCGTGATCGACTTCACCAACCAGACCAGTTCCGCCTCGTGGTGGGGCGGCGACGTCGGCCCACAGCTCGCCGACATGCTCAGCAATGAATTGAGCGCCACCGGCGACTTCAAGGTGATCGAGCGGCAGAAGATCAACGCCGTGCTGTCCGAACAGGATCTTGCCAGCTCGTATCGCATGCGCCCGGGCAGCACGCCGCATACCGGCAATATCACCGGTGCGCAGTACCTGGTCACCGGTTCGGTCAGCGCGTATACCGAGGACACGTCCAATACCGGCGGCGGCGTCAACATCGCCGGCTTTCATCTGGGCGGTGGCCAGAAGCAGGCCTATGTCGCGATCGACCTGCGCGTGATCGACGCAGAGACATCCGAAGTCGTGTACTCACGCACCGTCGAAGGCCACAGCACCGACAGCGCGGTCAATGCCGGCGGCTATTTCGGCCATGGGATTGGTGGCGATGTGCAGCATTCGCAGAAGACCCCGGCGAGCAAGGCGGTGCGCGCAGCCTTGATCGAGGCCAGCGATTACCTCGACTGCGTGATGGTCAAACGTGACGACTGCGAAACCCGCTTCCAGCAGAAGGAGCAGCGTCGCCGCCAGAACGACAAGAATTCACTCGATCTCGAGTAGCGGCAGATCAAGCGGTAGCCTCTGACGGACCGGCCCGCTCGCTTGCCCTTGTCCGAGTGATCGCAGGGCGGGCTGGCGCATCCAGTCCGCCCTGCAAACCAGGCGCCCATCCATGGCAGCACACACCTTGCACAACCGGCAGGACGGGACCCGGCTGGTCACACTCTTCGCAGGTCGCAGCGGCATCCCTTCCGCCGCCCCCAATCGGCCCGCTGCTGCGGCCTGCGAACCGATACGAGGATGTCAGGCTGGACCCGCTCCAGCCTTGTGAAATACCAGGTGGCCGCCGGCAGCTGCGACACTGACCGTGTCGCCGGGCGGGAAACGCCCTTCCAGGATCTGCTTCGCCAGCGGATTCTCCAGCTGCTGCTGGATCGCCCGCTTCAGCGGCCGCGCCCCGTAGACCGGATCGAAGCCGACGTTGCCAAGCAGGGCCAGCGCATCGTCACTGACCTCCAGCTTGAGCTGGCGCTCGGCCAGGCGCCTCCCCAAGTATGCCAGCTGGATCCTGGCGATCGCGCGGATCTGCTTCTTGTCGAGCGGGCGGAATACCACCAGTTCGTCGAGCCGGTTGATGAACTCCGGGCGGAAGTGCGCCTGCACCACGCCCATCACCGAGGCCTTCATCTGCGTGTACTGCTCCTCGGCGTCGCGGCCCTCGCTGTTCTCTGAGGCATCCTGGATCATCTGCGAGCCGAGGTTCGAGGTCATCACGATCACGGTGTTGCGGAAATCCACCGTGCGGCCCTGGCCGTCGGTGAGGCGGCCGTCGTCCAGCACCTGCAGCAGGATGTTGAACACGTCCGGGTGCGCCTTCTCCACCTCGTCCAGCAGGATCACGCTGTACGGCCGGCGCCGCACCGCCTCGGTGAGATAGCCGCCTTCCTCGTAACCGACATAGCCCGGCGGTGCGCCAACCAGCCGGCTCACGGAATGCTTCTCCATGAACTCGCTCATGTCGATGCGCACCATCGCATCGGTGGTGTCGAACATGAACTCGGCCAGCGCCTTGCACAGCTCGGTCTTGCCCACGCCGGTCGGACCGAGGAACAGGAACGAACCGTTCGGCCGGTTCGGATCGGACAGACCGGCACGCGAACGGCGGATCGCATCGGACACCGCGCGCACCGCCTCGTCTTGGCCGACCACGCGCCGGTGCAGGTCGTCTTCCATGTGCAGCAGCTTTTCGCGCTCGCCTTCGAGCATCTTGGCGACCGGAATGCCGGTCCAGCGCGCCACCACTTCGGCGATTTCCTCGGCGGTGACCTTGTCCTGCAGTAGTTTGAAGTCCTGCGTCTCGGCAGCCTGCGCGGCAGCGAGTTGCTTCTCCAGTTCCGGCAGGCGGCCGTACTGGATTTCGCTCATCTTGGCGTAGTCCTGCCGGCGCTGCGCGGCGTCCAGTTCCTGCCGTGCCTGCTCGATCTGCTCCTTCACCTTGGTTGCGCCCTGCAGTGCGGCCTTCTCGGATTTCCAGATTTCGTTGAGGTCGGAGAACTGGCGCTCCAGCTTCTCGATGTCGGTGCCCAGATCGGCGAGGCGCTGCTTCGATTCGCTGTCCTTCTCCTTCTTCAGCATCTCGCGCTGGATCTTCAGCTGGATCAGCCGGCGCTCCAGCCGATCGAGCTCCTCCGGCTTGGAGTCGATCTCCATGCGGATGCGCGAGGCGGCCTCGTCCATCAGGTCGATCGCCTTGTCCGGCAGCTGGCGGTCGGCGATGTAGCGGTTCGACAACGTCGCCGCGGCGACGATCGCCGGATCGGTGATCTCGACACCGTGGTGTACCGCGTAGCGCTCCTTCAGCCCGCGCAGGATCGCAATGGTGTCTTCGACACTTGGCTCGCCCACGAACACTTTCTGGAAGCGGCGTTCCAGCGCGGCATCCTTCTCGATGTACTTGCGGTATTCATCCAGCGTGGTGGCCCCGATGCAGTGCAGCTCGCCGCGCGCCAGCGCGGGCTTGAGCATGTTGCCCGCATCCATCGCACCGTCGGCCTTGCCCGCGCCGACCATGGTATGCAGCTCGTCGATGAACAGGATCACCCGCCCCTCCTGCTTGGACAGGTCGCTGAGCACCGCCTTCAGCCGCTCCTCGAACTCGCCGCGGAATTTCGCCCCGGCGATCAACGCCCCCATGTCCAGCGCCAGCACGCGGCGGCCACGCAGGCCTTCCGGCACCTCATCCTTGATGATGCGCTGGGCCAGCCCTTCGACGATCGCGGTCTTGCCCACGCCGGGCTCGCCGATCAGTACCGGATTGTTCTTGGTGCGCCGCTGCAGCACCTGGATGGTGCGGCGGATTTCCTCATCGCGGCCGATCACTGGATCGAGCTTGCCGGACTCGGCGCGCGCAGTCAGGTCGATGCAGTATTTCTCCAGCGCCTGGCGCTGTTCCTCGGCGTTCTCGCTCTGTACCTTCTCGCCACCGCGCAGCTTCTCGATCGCCGCTTCAAGGTTCGGCTTGGTCGCGCCGGCCGCTTTCAGCGCCGCGCCCAGCTCGCCCTTGTCGTCCAGCGCGGCCAGCACGAACAACTCGCTGGCGATGAACTGGTCGCCGCGCTGCTGCGCCAGCTTGTCGGTGAGGTTGAGCAACCGGGTCAGCTCGTTGCCGGCATGGATGTTGCCTTCCTGCCCGCTGACCTTCGGCAGGCGTTCCAGCAAGTCGTTGACGCGTTGCTGCAGCGCCGGCACGTTGACCTGGGCCTGGGTCAGCAAAGGACCGGTCGAGCCGCCCTGCTGGTTGAGCAGCGCCGCCATGACATGGGCCGGCTCCAGCATGTTGTTGTCGCGGCCCACGGCCAGCGACTGCGCGTCCGCCAGCGCCTGCTGGAAACGCGAGGTGAGTTTGTCCATCCGCATATCGAGATCCCCTGCAAGAGGTGAAAGGATTTGGCGGACCCGCCGCCACTGCCCGCAGAGATGCGGACTGCGGCAAGCGATTCAAGCAGACCCTATGCCGACGCCGCGTCAAGCTTCAGCCAACGGCCGGCTGAAGAGCCTCAGCTGTCGGCCAGCCAGATCAGGCTGGCGAAACGACCACTGCGGGCACCGTCGCGGCGGTACGAATAGAAACGCGCGTCACTGAACGTATCGAAGCCGCCACCGTGGATTCGCGTCACTCCGGCAGCAGCCAGCCGGCGTCGTGCCAGTCCCGTCAGATCACACGACCAGTGACCCGGCCGAGTCGGCATGAAGCAACCCTCCGCCGCCGCCGCGTGCGCCACAAACGCGGCACGTACTTCCTCGCCGACCTCGTACGAAGCCGCACCGATGCACGGCCCGAGCCACGCCAGTAACCGCTCGGGCGGCGAATGCAGCTGGGTAAGCGTCGCCTCCAGTACGCCGGCTGCCAATCCGCGCCAGCCGGCATGCGCCGCACCGATCTGGCTGCCGTCGTCGGTACAGAACAGTACGGGCAGGCAGTCGGCGGTGAGAATCGACAGCACGGTGCCAGGAATATGCGACACCGCAGCATCCGCCTGCGGCTCGTCCGGACTGGGCAGCGGCCCCAGTTCGGCCACGCTGGTGCCGTGTACCTGACGCAGCCAGCGGGGCGGCGCCGGCAGCGCCAGTACCTGCTGCAAAGCACTGCGGTTGGCCGCCACCGCATCGGCCATGTCGCCGCTGCGCAAACCCAGATTGAAACGCTCGAATGGTGCCGCCGAGATGCCGGGTCCATGGCGGGTGGTGACCGCGGCATGGACACGCGACGGCGACGGCCAGTCGGGGAAGATCCAGGTGTCGGTCATTTTTCCGGGGGAGCGGGGATCAGGAAACGCAGAGCATCGCATAACCACGGCTCTTGTTCCCGATGCCAGGCATCAATAATCGTCCGAACCGTGCTGCAGCAGATCCGCGCGGAGCGCCTCGATCAGCGCCAGTTGGTCGGCCGGCCGTTCGGCACCGAACGCAAGCAGCTCGCCGGTGACCGGATGCTCGAACGACAGCCGTTCCGCATGCAGTGCCTGCCGCCGGAAGCCGCGCAACGCGGCAGTCAGCTCCGGCGTGGCGCCCTTGGGCAACTTGAGGCCGCCGCCATACAGCGGATCGCCGATCAGCGGATGATTGATGTGCGCCAGATGCACGCGGATCTGGTGCGTGCGGCCGGTCTCCAGCTGGCATTGCAGCAGGCTGTGCGCACGAAAGCGTTCGCGCAGCCGGTAATGGGTCACCGCGCGCTTGCCGTCCTCTTCGTCGCGCACGGCCTGGCGCAGCCGGTCGCCCATGCTGCGGCCGATCGGCGCATCCACCGTGCCGCCGGCCACCATCGTACCCAGCACCACCGCCTCGTATTGCCGCTCCACCTCGTGGCGCGACAACATGTCCACCAGCGCAGTCACCGCCGGCAGCGATTTCGCCACCACCATCAGGCCGGAGGTGTCCTTGTCCAGCCGGTGCACGATGCCGGCGCGCGGCAGTTCGGCCAGCTTCGGATCGTGATGCAGCAAGGCGTTGAGCAGGGTGCCGGCCGGGTTGCCGGCGCCCGGATGCACCACCAGCCCGGCGGGCTTGTCCAGCACCAGCAGATGCTCGTCCTCATGGACGATGACCAGCGCAATATCCTCCGGCGCACTGGTTACCTCGTTCTCCAGCTCGACCTGCAGCCGCACCAGCTCGCCGCCGCGCAGCAGCTGGCGCGGTGGCGCCACGGCGCCATCCAGGCTCACCGCGCCGGACTTGATCCAGCCGCTGAGCCGCGAACGCGAATAATCCGGGAACATCTCGGCCAGAGCCTGGTCGAACCTGCGTCCAGCGGCGCCCAGCGGCACCGTCGCCTCGTGCCGGATCGTGGTCATGCCGGCATCCGCGGGCGGTGGCCGGTTTCGGCTATCATTCCTTTTCGATCAAACATCTGAATCCTGTCCTCATGCGCGTAATCAAGTTGCCGATGTCCAAATTGCCTGCCCTGAAGGTGCTCGCCGTACTCGCGCTCGCCGTGTCGATGAGCGCCTGCTCGATGTTCGGCCACAACAAGCGCGTAACCGACGACAACCTGCCGCTGGAAGCGCTTTACACCAAGGCGCACAACTCGCTGGAGAACGCCGACTATGCGGCAGCCAGCAAGAGCTACCAGCGCCTGATCGCACGCTTCCCGTCGGGCCCGTACAACGAGCAGGCCCAGCTCGACCTGGCCTATTCCCAGTACAAGGACAACCAGCCCGACGATGCATTGTCGACCATCAACGGCTTCATCAAGACCTATCCGACCAACAAACATGTCGATTATGCCTATTACCTGCGCGGTCTGATCAATTTCGATCGCACCACCGGCTGGCTGGAGCGCTATTCCCAGAAGCACGACAACCAGTCCCGCCGCGATCAGGGCTACAACCTGCAAGCGTTCGACGACTTTTCGGAGCTGTCGCGCCGCTTCCCTGACAGTGCGTATACCGCCGATGCGCGGCAGCGCATGATCTACCTGCGCAACACGCTGGCCCAGTACGAAATCAATGTGTCCGAGTTCTACCTGCGCCAGAAGGCGTATATCGCCTCGGCCGATCGCGCGCAGTATGTGATCGAACACTACCAGCAGGCGCCGCAAACCGGCGATGCGCTGGCCATCCTCGCCCGCAGCTATATCGCGCTCGGTCACAAGGAGCTGGCCGACCAGGCACGCCAGGTGCTGGCGCTGAACTATCCGAACCATCCTTATCTGACCGACCCCAAATGGCCGCGTGCGCCATCCACGCTACGCAAGATGGTGCCGTTCTCCGGGCATCACTGATGCTTTTAGTTTTCGCATCACCCGAGCCGGCGAGCCATCGCCGGCTTTTTTGTACGCACGATTTCGCGCACAAGAAAGCCGTCCTCTCTGGCGCTGGACGGCGGTCGCCAGCCATTACGATTTCCTGCACTCGCCGGCCGCTGCCGCGAAACTGACCGAACACGATTACCCATACGGGTCTTGCCGCGTCAGGAGCTGCACAGGTCGAACGTCTCAACTTCCTGCTCGATACGAACCGTGGCGACCCGATGCCGCGCGCGTGATGATCCATGACGATGACAGCCGGCTTGCACAACTGAAACAGCTCGCCGGATGCAGCGGCAATTACGGCTGTGCCGTGCTGTCGGCCGGTGCCGGCGGCTCGGCAATACCGTCGTCCTCGTCGCCGTAGATCGCCACATGCGGCACGCCATCGGCGCCGATCCAGCCGCGGTACATGCCATCGGTGTTGAACGGGATCGCGATATGGCCGTCCGCATCCAGCGCGATCGCGCCACCGTTGCCGCCCATCGACGGGATTTCCTCGTTGATCACCTGGGCGGCGGCGCGCTTCAGCGGCACGCGCATCTGGGTCACCATCATGCAGATCTCATGCGCGGCGACGGTGCGGATGTAGTACTCGCCCCAGCCGGTGCCGGACACCGCACAACCGCTGTTGGCATAAGTGCCTGCGCCAATGATCGGCGAATCACCGATGCGCCCCCAGCGCTTGTCGGTCATGCCACCGGTGGAGGTACCCGCGGCGAGATGCCCTTCGGCATCCAGCGCCACCGCACCGACCGTGCCGAAGTGTTTCGCCGTATCGACGTCTGCATGCGGCTGCTTCGCGGCGTCTTCCTTCAAGGCTTTCTGCAACTGCTGCCAGCGCTCCTCGGTGCGGAAGTACGAGGGGTCGACCAGGGTGATGCCCTGCTCCTTGGCAAACTCCTCGGCCCCCTCGCCGGCCAGCATTACATGCGGCGAATGCTCCATCACCGCACGCGCCAGCAGGATCGGGTTCTTCACCCGATGCACGTCGGCCACCGAGCCGGCACCCAGGGTGTTGCCGTCCATGATCGCCGCATCCAGCTCGTTCTTGCCGTCATGGGTAAACACCGCGCCCTTGCCGGCGTTGAAGTTCGGATCGTCCTCCAGCACGGTGATCGCCGCCGTCACCGCATCCAGCGCCGGCTTGCCGGCCTTGAGCTGGGCGTAGCCGTTCTGCAGCGCCAGCGTCATCGCCGCACGCACGGCCTTTTCCTTCGCCGGCGTCATGTCGCGCTTGATCACGCCAGCGCCGCCATGGATCACCAGCACGGGTGAGACGGCGGCGTGGCTCATGGTGGCGATTCCAACACTGGCAAGGGCAATGAACAGACGACGGAACTTCACTTGACTCTCCCGATCATGGCGGGATGAGTATAGCCAGCTCCAGGTGTCACTTTGGCTCGAAGTGCACCCGGCTACCCTCGAACACGGCTTTCATGCCGTCAATATCGGCCAGCAATTGCATGGCGCGTTCGGCGGTTATCTGCTCGAAATTCAAGGTAACGGGTCGCTCATCCAGCAATTCCGGATTGACCAATACCAGTCCCGCCTTGGCTGCCACCGTCTTCGCCACGGCACGTACCGGTTCATTCTTCACGCTCTGGCTGAGCAGCTTCAGGCGCGCGCCGGTATCGGCCGCCTGGGTACGCGCAGGGCACCCGGCCAGCGGGGTCACGTCGATGGCGTAGCGGTGCTTGCCGTCCTTGCCCATGCCGTCAGCATGCAAGGACTCGCCCAGGGCACCATGCAACTGGGTGTCTGCAAGCTTTTTGCTGTCTGTCCCGGTCACGGCCAGATCGATGCGCACCCGATTGTCGCCTTCGGGCAAGGTGGTGGCATCGACCCTCCAGCCTTGGGTGCTCACTGCCGCGCCCTTGCCGGGAACCACGCAGAGCGCAAGGGTCGCCCGCTCGGCATGACTGCGATGCGCATCATCCGTGGTCAGCTCGACCTTCATGTTCAGCTGATACTCGTGCGCATCCGTGGCGGATGTCGCCGGCATGCCCGAAGGCTGGCCAGCCACTGCACTGGCGGCATATACAGCGCCAGCCACCACGCTGGCGAGTGTGAGACTGGCGATCATCCCGACACTGCGCCGCAGACGACCTGGCAAGGGCGACTTCAACATGGCAATACGCTCCGTAAGTGGGTGACGAGGGGACCAGGGGCAACCCACCGGCAACGCA
This sequence comes from Rhodanobacter sp. B04, assembly GCF_002001125.1. GTDB lineage: Bacteria > Pseudomonadota > Gammaproteobacteria > Xanthomonadales > Rhodanobacteraceae > Rhodanobacter. The sequence goes on from NZ_MUNV01000009.1 coordinate 230,677, forward strand.
AACAGCGCCGTCTGGGTCTTCAACATGGCATTGGCATAGTTGCGGCGTTGCTCGCCGTGATGTCGCAGCACGGCGGCGTCACAGGCCAGTTCCTGGTCGTGTCGCAATGCACCGAGCGCCCACCACGCCAGCGGATGGAACCAGAACACGGCGGCCGTGGCTTGCGCGAGCAAACACCACCAACCGTCGCGACGACGCGCATGCATGGCCTCATGGGCGAGGATCAACGCCCGTTCGGTCGTGTCATAGCGCTGCTCGAAATCGACGGGCACGACGATGCGAACCCGCCATGCACCCACCAGAGCAGGCCCGACATCCGCCCGTGCTGCACGCAGCACGGGCGGATGTGACGGCACACCAGCCATCGGCGTAGCGCCAAGCAGTCGATTGCGGTAACGCCATTGCGCCAGCACGGCGAGCAGCATGGCCATCACGACACCTGCGCACCAGATCAGCACGGCAAAACCTCGCCACTCAACAGCAACCGCACTGCTGGCATGGGCCGGAAGCATGCTGGTCACCGAAGTGATCATGTAGACCAGCGGAGGCAGCGCAGCGACGCTTGCGCTGCCGGTGTGCGGCAACTGACTGGCCAGCATCGCCAGCGGCGGCAACCACCACAGCTGGAACGCGCGTTCCGCACCGAACAGGTATCGGCAAAGTTTGCGCAGCACAGTTACAACGAGCACCGCGGCGGTGAAGGCGAGGATCAACAGCCAGCCCCGCCCAATCCAGTCGATGCCGGCAAGATCAATGCTGCTCATCATCAAGCTCCTGCAGCAGTTTCCGCAGTTCAGAGACATCCTTCTTCGACAGCTTGCGCTGCTCGGAGAAGTGCGCCACCAGCGGTGCCACGCGACCGCCGAACAGGCGATCCAGCAGACCCTTGCTCTCCTGCTGGACGTACTGTTCGCGGGTGAGCAGCGGCGTGTACAGGTAACGGCGGCCGTCGCGTTCGGCGTGCACGGCCTTCTTCCGCAGCAGGCGGTTGAGCAGGGATTTCACCGTGCCCTCCTGCCAGTCCTGCGCCGGGCCGACCTCGGCGAGGATCTCCTCGGCCGTGCGTGGCGCCTTGCGCCACAGCACATCCATCACCACCGCCTCGGCTTCGCTGATTGCCATGAGTCACCGTTTACGCGTGTAAGTGATGTTATGTTTACACGCGTAAATGATCGCGTCAAGCCATGATTTGCCTATGCAAAACTGGGCCTGCGACCTTGGTACAAGGCCGTGCACGGGCAAACCGTCGTATCCTTGGCAGCTGACTCTCCCTGCGGAAGGCATGGCAATGGACAAGGTTTACCCAAGCGCAACCAAGGCTCTCGACGGGCTGCTGTTCGACGACATGACGATCGCCGCCGGCGGCTTCGGCCTGTGCGGCATTCCCGAGAACCTGATCGGCGCGCTGCTGGAAGCCGGCACCAAGGGCCTGACCATCGTCGGCAACAATGCCGGCGTGGACGATTTCGGCATGGGTCCGCTGCTGAAGACGCATCAGGTGAAGCGCGTGTACGCCTCCTACGTGGGCGAGAACAAGGAATTCGAGCGCCAGGTGCTGGCCGGCGAGCTGGAGCTGCACCTGACCCCGCAAGGCACGCTGGCCGAGAAGCTGCGCGCCGGTGGCGCCGGCATCCCCGGTTTCTATACACGCACGGGCTACGGCACCAAGCTGGCCGAAGGCAAGGAAACCAAGGTCTTTGGCGACAAGGAATATGTGCTGGAGGAAGCCATCCACGCCGACGTCTCGATCGTGAAGGCGTGGAAGGGCGACCGCCTCGGCAACCTGGTATTCCGCGAGACCGCGCGCAACTTCAACCCGATGATCGCCACCTGCGGCAAGATCTGCGTGGCCGAGGTGGAGGAACTGGTCGAGGTCGGCGCGCTCGATCCGGACAACATCCACGTGCCGGGCATCTACATCGATCGCATCATACAGGGCGCGAACTACGAGAAGCGCATCGAGTTCCGCACCATCGCCGGCGCCAACACCGGCAAGGAAAGCCCGATCCGCACCGCGATGGCGCAGCGCGCCGCGAAGGAGTTGCGCGACGGCTACTACGTCAACCTCGGCATCGGCATCCCGACCCTGGTGGCGAACTTCATCCCCGAAGGGATGGACGTGATCCTGCAGTCGGAGAACGGCCTGCTTGGCATCGGCCCGTTCCCCACCGAGGACCGGATCGATCCCGACCTGATCAACGCCGGCAAGCAGACCATCACCACCCTGCCCGGCTCGAGCTTCTTCTCAAGCGCGGACTCGTTCGCGATGATCCGCGGCGGCCACATCGACCTGTCGATCCTCGGCGGCCTGGAAGTGTCCGCGCACGGCGACCTGGCGAACTGGATGGTGCCGGGCAAGATGGTCAAGGGCCCCGGCGGCGCGATGGACCTGGTCAGCGGCGTCAGGCGCGTGGTGGTGCTGATGGAGCACAACGCGAAGGACGGCTCGCCGAAGATCAAGGACGCCTGCGACCTGCCGCTGACCGGCAAGCAGGTGGTCGACCTGATCATCACCGACCTGTGCGTGTTCGAGGTGGCGAAAGGCCAGGGCCTGACCCTGATCGAACTGCATGACGGCGTGACGCTGGCCGACGTGAAGGCGAAGACCGGTTGCGCGTTTGCCGTGGCCGCTGCACTGGCCGGCTGAGCGACACCGTCATCGACGCTTCGCCAGGAGCGCACCCGGTGCGCTCCTAACCGAGGAAGGTACGCACCGCTGCCGCATCGAACGGCCAGTCCAGCTCGCGGCCATTGCGTGCATCGCGCAGCACCGGCACCCGGATGCCATAGCGCTGCTCCAGTTCGACCGTGTCGTCCACCCACACGCTGTCGAACTCCGGCGCACGCGCCTCGGCCAGCACGGCCAGCGCCAGGTCGCACAGGTGGCAGTAATCACGCTGGTACAGAATCAGATCGGACATGCGCTTGCGAATGGACTGCCAAAGGCGGGGACGCCGCGTAGAATAACCGGTTCACTCCCTTAACCCAGCAGCAAACCCATGGCCGTCAGCGTATTCGACCTGTTCAAGATCGGCATTGGCCCGTCCTCCTCGCACACGGTGGGACCGATGCGCGCGGCGGCACGTTTCGCCGAACGCTGGCTGGAAGAGAAAGGCGTGCTCGACCGGGTGACCCGCGTGCGCGCCGAGCTGTACGGCTCGCTGGCGATGACTGGCCGCGGCCACGGCACCGACAAGGCGGTGCTGCTCGGCTTCGAGGGCGAACACCCGGATACCGTCGATCCCGACCGGATCCCGGAAATCCTCAAGCGCATCCGCACCTCGCACCACATTCGCGTGCTCGGCAAACGCGAGATCGAGTTCGACGAAAAAAGCGACCTGGTCTTCAACAAGCGCCAGAAGCTGCCGTTCCACACCAACGGCATGCGCTTCAGCGCGTACGACGCCGAGGGCAACGAACTGGCCACGCGCGATTACTACTCGGTCGGCGGCGGCTTCGTGGTGAATCACGACGAAGCAGCGGAAGACCGCATCGTCGCCGACACCACCGAGCAGCCCTATCCGTTCTCCACCGGCGACCAGATGCTGGCGCTGTGCAAGCAGCACGACATGACGATCGCCCAGCTGATGATGGCGAACGAAAGCGTGTGGCGCCCCGAAGCGGAAACCCGCGCCGGCCTGCTGACGATCTGGAAGGCGATGCAGGATTGCGTCGACCGCGGGCTGCGTTCGCCTGGCACGCTGCCTGGCGGCCTGAAGGTGGCACGTCGCGCGCCGGCGATGGCCGAAGAGTTGCGCACCCAGCCGGAAGCCGCCCTGCGCGATCCGCTGACCATCCTGGACTGGGTCAACCTCTACGCACTGGCGGTGAACGAGGAGAACGCCGCCGGTGGCCGCGTGGTCACCGCGCCGACCAACGGCGCGGCAGGCATCGTGCCGGCGGTGGGCCACTACTACCTGCGCTTCTGCCCGAAGGCGAACGACGACGGCATCGTCGACTACCTGTTGACCGCCGCCGCGATCGGCATCCTGTACAAGGAAAACGCCTCGATCTCCGGTGCCGAAGTAGGCTGCCAGGGCGAAGTCGGCGTGGCCTGCTCGATGGCTGCCGGCGGCCTCACCGCCGCGCTCGGCGGCAGCGTGATGCAGGTGGAGAACGCCGCCGAGATCGGCATGGAGCACAACCTCGGCCTCACCTGCGACCCGATCGGCGGCCTGGTGCAGATCCCCTGCATCGAACGCAACGCGATGGGCTCGGTGAAGGCGATCAACGCCAGCCGCATGGCACTGAAGAGCGATGGCAAGCACCGCGTCTCGCTGGACAAGGTGATCAAGACCATGCGCGACACCGGCCGCGACATGAAGGACAAGTACAAGGAAACCAGCCGCGGCGGGCTCGCGGTCAACGTCATCGAGTGCTGAGTTGCCGGGCCGTCCCGGCAGCAACATGGCCACGGCGGATCCTGCGCGGACGGGCTCGCGCAGGATCCGCCCGAAAGCTCAACCTTGGCCGAGAAGCACGTCCACCACCTGCTGGGCCATGGCCTCGGCGCTGCGTTCCGCCGCGTGCAGATGCACTTCGGCATGCTCCGGCGGCTCGTACGGTGAATCGATACCCGTGAAATTGCGGATCTCGCCGGCACGCGCCTTGGCGTAGAGCCCTTTCGCGTCGCGCTGTTCGCAGATCGCCAGCGGCGTATCCATGAAGACCTCGCTGAACTCGCCCTCGGCGAACAGGTCCCGCGCCATGCGCCGCTCGCTGCGGAACGGGCTGATGAACGAGACCAGCACGATCAAACCGGCATCCACCATCAGCTTCGCCACCTCGGCCACGCGACGGATGTTCTCGACGCGATCCTCGGCGGTGAAGCCCAGATCGCGGTTGAGACCATGGCGCACGTTGTCGCCGTCCAGCATGTAGGTGTGATAACCCAAGGCGTGCAGGCGCTTCTCCACCAGGTTGGCGACGGTCGACTTGCCGGAGCCGGACAGGCCGGTGAACCACAGGCAGGCTGGTGCCTGGCCCTTGATCCGCGCGCGCGCGGTGCGATCGACGTCCAGGTGCTGCCAGTGGATGTTGTCGGCACGGCGCAGGGCGAAGTTCAGCGTGCCGGCGGCCACCGTGCCGTTGCTCTGCCGATCGATCAGGATGAACGCGCCCAGCGCATGGCAGTGCTCATACGACTCGAACGCGATGGCGTGATCCAGGCTGATGTTGCAGTAGCCCACCTCGTTCAATTCCAGCCGCTTGGCCGCCAGCGATTCCTGCGTGTTGACGTCGACCTTGTGCTTGATTTCGGTGACCTGCGCACTGACCGTGCGCGTGCCGATCTTCAGCCAATAGGAGCGCCCCGGCAGCAAGGGCGACTCGCCCATCCACAGCAGGTGCGCGGCAAACTGGTCGGCCACCTGCGGCGGCCGCACGGCGGCGGCAATGACGTCGCCGCGACTGATGTCGCGCTCGTCGGCCAGGGTCAGCGTGACCGTGTCGCCACGGCCGGCATGCGGCAAGTCGCCATCTGCGGTGACGATGCGCGCGACCTTCGAGCGGACGCCACTGGGCAGCACCACGACCTCGTCGCCGGGCGCAATCGAGCCGGCGACCACCTGGCCAGCGTAGCCACGGAAGTTCTGATCCGGCCGGCACACCCACTGCACCGGCAGGCGGAAACCGATCGCATCGGCGGCGCGCACGAGCTGCACCGTTTCCAGATGTTCCAGCAGGCTGGGGCCGTCGTACCAGCCAAGGTTGCGCGAACGGCTGCTGACATTCTCGCCACGCAACGCCGACAGCGGCACCGCCGTGACCTGTTCGATACCCATCGAAGCGGCCAACTCACGGTAAGCCACTTCGATCGGCCGGAACACGTCTTCGGCGTAATCCACCAGGTCCATCTTGTTTACCGCAAGCAGCACATGGCGGATGCCGAGCAGCGCGCAGATATACGTATGCCGGCGCGTCTGCGTCAGCAGGCCCTTGCGCGCATCGACCAGCATCACGGCAAGATCGGCAGTGGACGCACCCGTGGCCATGTTGCGCGTGTACTGCTCGTGGCCGGGGCAATCGGCCACGATGAACTTGCGCCGATCGGTGCTGAAGAAGCGGTAGGCGACATCGATGGTGATGCCCTGCTCGCGTTCGGCGGAGAGCCCGTCGACCAGCAAGGCGAAATCCAGCTCGCCGTTCTGCGTGCCGTGGCGCAGGCTGTCGCCTTCCAGCGCCGCCAGCTGGTCGTCGAACAGCAGCTTGCTGTCGTACAGCAGGCGTCCAAGCAAGGTGCTCTTGCCATCGTCGACGCTGCCGCAGGTGATGAAGCGCAGCAGGCTCTTGGTTTCATGTTGTTGCAGGTAGGCGTCGATCGCGCTGGCTGCCTCGTGCTCCATGCCCATCAGAAATAGCCCTCCTGCTTTTTCTTCTCCATCGACGCGGCCGGGTCATGGTCGATCACCCGGCCCTGGCGCTCGGAGGTGCGCGCCACCAGCATTTCCTGGATGACGGCCGGCAAAGTATCGGCCTCGGACTCAATCGCACCGGTCAGCGGATAGCAGCCCAGCGTGCGGAAGCGCACCTTGCGCAGTTGCGGGATCTCGCCCGGCTGCAACGGCATGCGCTCGTCGTCGACCATGATCAGCGCGCCGTCGCGCTCGACCACCGGCCGCTCGGCGGCGAGGTACAGCGACGGCACCTCGATCTTCTCGCGATAGATGTACAGCCAGATGTCCAGCTCGGTCCAGTTCGACAGCGGGAACACGCGCACGCTTTCGCCTTTGGCGATACGCGCGTTGTAGAGGTTCCACAGCTCCGGCCGCTGGCTCTTCGGATCCCAGCGGTGCTGCGCATTGCGGAACGAGAACACGCGTTCCTTGGCGCGCGACTTCTCCTCGTCGCGGCGGGCACCGCCGATCGCGGCATCGAACTGGTACTTGTCCAGCGCCTGCTTCAGCGCCTGGGTCTTCATCACGTCGGTATGCACGGTCGCGCCGTGGCTGAACGGGCCGATGCCCTGCGCCACGCCGTCCTGGTTGATGTGCACGATCAACCGACAGCCGGTTTCCCGGGCGCGGCGATCGCGGAAGGCGATCATCTCGCGGAATTTCCACGTGGTGTCCACATGCAGCAGCGGGATCGGCGGCGGCGCCGGATAAAACGCCTTGTGCAGCAGGTGCAGCAATACCGAGGAGTCCTTGCCGACCGAATACATCATCACCGGGTTGCGGAATTCCGCCGCCACCTCGCGCAGGATGTGGATGCTTTCCGATTCCAGTTGATTTAGATGCGATGCGTGCGCAAGCGTGTCGATGTTGGTCATGTCGCTGCCGTTGATATCCGTCGGGATTCTAGTCGGGGCGACGCCGTTTGCGTAATGACCAGCGGATTTATGCATATGCGGACACCCCCGGACATGGCCGGACCCCGTTGCCTGAGTCTCGATGACGAAAGGGGCCTCGAAAAACCGCGCCTTTGCTCGTCATGCCGGCGAACCCGAACAGGAGACAAGAGCAGGAATGACGAGGGCTTTCGAGGTTTCCACAGGTGACTACACGCCTGCATCGAGATGAACCGCACCATCCGCCACCTGCACGGCCACCTGGCGCAGATGCTCGCCGCGGCAGGGACCGGCGATGCACAACCCATCGGCCTGGCTGAAGCTGGCGCCGTGCACGGCGCAGATCAACATGCCGTCCTTCAGCAGGAATTTGCCCGGTGCATAGTCAAGCCGGCGCCCGGCATGCGGGCAGACGTTGAGATAGCCGCACACCCGATCGCCTTGCCGCAGCAGGATCAGGCTCTCCTCGCCACCCGGCAGCGGGGCATCGACCGCGGTGGCGCCGCCATCGGGAATCTCGTCCAGCCGGCACAACAACGGGACGGAGGTCACTGTATCCATCGGCACTTGCCTCGCGGGCCGGATGGCCCCATGGTTGCACGCATGATTTCAAGCGTAAGTCGTTGATTTTACCATACGGATTTTTAACACATGTACTTCACCCTGCCCTCCCTGCGTCGCTCCCGTCATCCGCTGGTTCGCGTCCTGTCGCTGCTGGTCGGCATGGCGGTGCTCGGCGTGTTGCTGGTGTTTGGCCTGGTGGTTGCCGGCGTGCTGCTGGTCGGCGGCAGCCTGTTGCTGGCCTGGCGCCAGTGGCGACAGGCGAAGTCGCCCGCCGGACCCGCCGCAGCGCGCGCCGCACACCAGCCTGACATACTGGAAGGCGAGTTCGTGGTGATCCAGCAGGGTCGTCCAGTCACGCACTGAGGCGCGTGCCGCCACGGTCCGGGCCGCATCGCGGCCCAAATCGCGCTCACAAAATCCGTCGGGCTCGCGGATAATCCGCCGTCCCCTCACGATCCGCCCCCATGTCCGACCATCCTGTGGCCGCCGCGCCGCATCGCCTGAGTGAGCCCCGACTCCTGATTCCGCTGGCGCTGTTCGCGCTGTACGTGATCTGGGGTTCGACTTACCTGGGTATCCGCTACGCGCTGGAAAGCTACCCGCCGTTCCTACTCGCCAGCGTGCGCTTCGTCTGCGCCGGCACCGCGCTGTATGGCTTTCTGCGCCTGCGTGGCATCGCGCCGCCGACGCCGCTGCAATGGCGCAATGCGGCTTTCACCGGCCTGCTGCTGCTCGGCTTCGGCAACGGCCTGGTCTGTTTCGCGGAAGAGCGGGTGAGCTCCGGCATTGCCGCCGTGGCGGTGGCCAGCATGCCGCTGTTCGCCGCGCTGTTCTCCGGCATGTATGGCGAGTGGCCGAACCGGCGCGAGAGCATCGGCCTGGCGATCGGCTTCGCCGGCGTGATCGTGCTGAACCTTGGCAGCAGCCTGTCCGGCTCACGGTTCGGCGCGCTGGCGCTGCTGGTGGCGGCGATGTGCTGGGCATTCGGCTCGGCCTGGAGTCGCCGCCGCGAAATGCCGCCGGGGCCCATGAACACCGCCGCGCAGATGCTCTGCGCGAGTGTCGCCTTGCTGATCTTCGGCTTCGCCAGCGGCGAACACTTTCCTGCACATCCCACCGCACGCGCCACCCTGGCGGTGGTCTATCTGGCCGTGTTCGGCTCGCTGATCGCGTTCAGCGCCTACCTGTATGTGCTGAAACATGCACGGCCTGCGCTGAGCACCAGCTACGCCTACGTGAACCCGCCCGTGGCGGTGCTGTTCGGCGTGCTGCTGGCCGGCGAACACATCGGACCCTACGACCTGGCCGGCATGTCCATCATCCTGCTCGGCGTGCTGGTGATCACCCTGGCAAAACAGAAGCGGGCACACTGACGCGACCCGCTGTCGTCGGCTCCGTCCGGGACTGGCTCAGCGCCAACCGGACGTGATCGGATAACGCCGCTCGCGACCGAACGCTCGCGTGGTCACGCGCGGTCCGGGCGCCGACTGCCGGCGCTTGAATTCGTTCAGCAGCACCAGCCGCACCACCCGGCGCACGGTGTCCGCATGAAAGCCTTGCGCGGCGATTTCAGCCTGCGACTGCTCGCCCTCGATGAAGCGTTCAAGGATCGCATCCAGTTCGTCATACGGCGGCAGCGAATCCTGGTCGGTCTGGTTGTCGCGCAACTCGGCCGACGGCGGACGCTCGATCACGGCCGACGGAATGCACTCGGGCTCGCCCCGCCCTGCGGCGTGCGCGTTGCGCCAGCGCGACAGCTTGTACACCACGGTCTTGTAGACGTCCTTCAACGGCGCGTAGGCGCCGCACATGTCGCCGTACAGGGTGGCGTAGCCCACCGCCATCTCGCTCTTGTTGCCGGTCGCCAGCAACAGCCGGCCATGCTTGTTCGACAGCGCCATCAGCATCACGCCGCGGGTGCGCGACTGCAGGTTTTCCTCGGTGGTGTCGGCGCCCTTGCCGGCGAATGCCGGGGTCAGCGCGTCGACGAACGACTGGCAGGTCTGCTCGATGTCGATCACGTGGTAGTCGACGCCCAGCCGCGCCGCCTGCGCACGCGCGCCGTCCAGCGACAGTTGCGAGGTGTAGCGCGTAGGCATCATCACCGCGGTGACGCGTTCGGCGCCCAGCGCATCGACTGCCAGCGCCAGCGTCAGCGCCGAGTCGATGCCGCCGGACAAGCCCAGCAGCACGCCGCCGAACCCGTTCTTGTCGATGTAGTCGCGGATGCCGCGCACCAAGGCCGCATAGAGCGTGGCCTCGATGCATGCATCCGCGCACACCGGCCAGTCCTCGGCGTGCAACCTCCGTGTCGCCGGATCGAACTCGGCCCACAGCAGCGCGTCGACGAAGGCTGGCGCGCGCGCAGCAATCGAGCCGTCGCCGTTGACCAGCAGCGAAGCGCCGTCATAGACCACTTCGTCCTGGCCACCGACCAGGTTCAGGTAGACGATCGCACAACCGGTTTCGCGCGCGCGCTCGATCAGCACCCCCTCACGCCCAGCCTGCTTGGCCTCGTCCCATGGCGAGGCGTTGATCACCACGATCAGCTCGGCACCTGCCGCTGCGGCCTGCGCCGCCGGCTCTGGTTGCCAAATGTCTTCGCAGATCAACAGCCCAATACAGACGCCATCGATCACCGTGGCTGCCGTCGCATGGCCCGGACGGAAATAACGCTTGTCGTCGAACACGCCGTAATTCGGCAGCGCCTGCTTGTGGGCCGTTGCCTCGATGCGTCCGCCGCGCAGCAGACTGGCAGCGTTGTACACCTCGCCCTCGCTGTGCGGATGCCCGACCAGCGCGGCAACACCATTGGTCGCTTGTGCCAGCACGTCAAGCTCACTCTCGCAGGCAGCGAGGAAGCTTGGCCGCAGCAGCAGATCCTCTGGCGGATAGCCACTCAAGCTCAGCTCGGGGAAAACCACCAGCGACGCGCCGCCCGCACGCGCCTGCGTCATCAGGTCCTCCACCTTGGCCGCATTGGCCGCGACCGCGCCAACCGGAAAATCGAACTGCGCAAGCGCGAGACGTAGCGGGGACATACCGGCAAATCCGTGTTTCGGGGCAGTTCCCAATGATACCCGAGGCACCCGTCCACCCTCGCCTACGCACCCACCGGCTGGATCAGCAACAACACCGCCAGGGTGCACATGAAAGCGGCCACGGCCACGTCGAATACCCGCCACGCCACCGGGCTGCGGAATACCGGCAGGAGCGCGCGAGCACCATGGCCCAGAGAGAGAAACCACAGCACGCTGGCCGTGGACGCGCCGCCCGCGAAGACCCAACGCCCATCGCCGGCGTAATGGGTGGAAAGACTGCCGAGCAGCACCACCGTGTCGAGATAGACGTGTGGGTTGAGCAGAGTGAAGCCCAGGCAGGCCAGCACGACGCGCCGCCAGTCGCCGGCGCCGTCGCTGGCTGGCTGCAGCCCGCTCTTCCCGCGCCATGCGCGCCACAACGCCAGCGCGCCATACGCCGCGAGGAACGCCGCGCCGGCATAGCGCAGCCACTGCAGCAGGCCTGGATGCTGTTGCACAGCCAGCCCCATGCCAGCCACGCCGAGCAGAATCAGGCAGACGTCCGCCACGATGCACACCAGCACCACGGCACCGACATGGCTGCGCTGCAGCCCTTGCCGGAGCACGAAGGCGTTCTGTGCACCGATCGCGATGATCAGGCCCGCACCCGCTGCAAGGCCGGCCAGGTAAGCCGAAAAGAACATGTCCGAAGCCCTCGGAAAGACCGTCACTGTGGCGAACGCCCATGATTCAGTAAAACTAAATATCCTTAGCCATATTTAGTTTTACTAATCAGGCAGACGAAGCCACATCAAAATCGACGGGCACCCGCTCATGAGCCTCCTCAATCCCCAACTCGCCGCCCTTGTCGCCGTGCTCGACGAAGGCAGCTTCGAGGGCGCGGCGCGGCGACTCTCCGTGACGCCATCGGCCGTCTCGCAGCGGATCAAGGCGCTGGAGGATCGCCTGGGCCAGGTGCTGATCCTGCGGCACTCCCCATGCACGGCCACCCCTGCCGGCGAGCGCCTGCTGCGCAGCGTGCAGCAGATGCGATTGCTGGAAGCCGAGGCGCTGCAAGCATTCCAGGTCGACGACGATGGCGCCGCCCCCACGTCCGTCGCCATCGCCGTCAACGCGGACTCGCTCGCCACCTGGTTCCTCTCGGCACTGACAAATCTGCACGAGCAGCACCGGCTGCTGTTCGACATACGCGTGGAGGATCAGGATCATTCCACCGACCTGCTGCGCGATGGCTCGGTGCTTGGCGCCATCACGGCCAGCGCCCGGCCGGTGCAGGGCTGCAACGTGAGCAAACTGGGGGTGATGCGCTACCTGCCCGTGGCCTCACCTGCGTTCGTCGCGCGGCATTTCGCACAAGGCTTGGATGCCATCTCGCTGGGCAAGGCCCCCATGCTGGTGTTCAACCGCAAGGATGCGCTGCAGTGGCGCTTCATGCACCGCGTGACGCGCGCGCGACTCGCACCGCCCATGCACTACCTGCCATCCTCCACCGCCTTCGTGGAAGGTGCAGCGCTGGGCCTGGGCTGGGCGATGGCGCCGGAGTCGATGCTGACCAAGTCGTTCGCGGAAGGCGCGCTCAAGCCAATCGCACCCGACCACTGGCTGGACGTGCCCCTGTACTGGCAGCACTGGTCGATCCGTTCGAACACCCTGTCGACAGTGACGAAAGCCCTGCTGCAGGCTGCCCGGCAAGGACTTCGAAGCACCTCGCACATGCACAAGTGATGGCAGTCGGCAAACGAAAAGGGCCGCGTCTCGCGGCCCTTTCCATATCGGTCGTGCAGACCCGACTTACTTCTTCATCAGCTTGGCGAGCGTCTTGCCCAGATCGGCCGGCGACTTCACCGTGGTGACGCCGGCCTTCTCCAGCGCGGCGAACTTTGCCGCCGCGGTGCCCTTGCCGCCGGAGATGATCGCACCGGCGTGGCCCATGCGCTTGCCGGCCGGGGCCGAGGCGCCGGCGATGAACGAGACCACCGGCTTGGTGACGTATTCGCCGATGAACTCGGCGGCGTCTTCCTCGGCGCTGCCGCCGATCTCGCCGACCATGATGATGCCTTCGGTCTGCGGATCGTCCTGGAACAGCTTCAGGCAGTCGATGAAGCTGAGCCCGTTGATCGGGTCGCCGCCGATGCCGATGCAGGTGGACTGGCCCAGGCCTTCGTTGGTGGTCTGGAACACCGCTTCATAGGTCAGCGTGCCGGAACGCGACACGATGCCGACCTTGCCCGGCATGTGGATGTGGCCCGGCATGATGCCGATCTTGCACTCGCCCGGGGTGATCACGCCGGGGCAGTTCGGCCCGATCAGCACGGTTTCCGGATGCTGCGCCAGCACGTTCTTCACGCGCAGCATGTCCAGCACCGGGATGCCCTCGGTGATCGCCACGATCACGCGGATGCCGGCGTCGATCGCTTCGAGGATCGAGTCGGCCGCGAACGGCGGCGGCACGAAGATCACCGACGCATCGGCGCCGGTCTCGAGGACAGCCTCATCCATCGAGTTGAACACCGGCAGGCCGATGTGCTCGGAACCACCCTTGCCTGGCGTGACGCCGCCGACGACCTTGGTGCCGTAGTCCAGTGCCTGTTGCGCGTGGAAGGTACCCTGCTGGCCGGTGAAGCCCTGCACAAGCACCTTGGTATTCTTGTTGACGAGAACGCTCATGGTTCGATTGCTCCTCAGGCCTTGGCCGCAGCCACGGCTTTCTGCGCCGCGTCGTTGAGATCGTCGGCCGGCGTGATCGCCAGGCCGGAGTTGGCCAGCAGTTCGCGGCCCTTCTCCACATTGGTGCCCTGCAGGCGCACCACTACCGGAATCGTCAGGCCCACTTCCTTCACCGCGGCGATGATGCCCTCGGCGATCAGGTCGCAGCGCACGATGCCGCCGAAGATGTTGACCAGGATGGCCTTCACCTTGTCGGAGGAGAGGATCAGCTTGAACGCCTCGGTGACGCGCTCCTTGGTGGCGCCGCCGCCGACGTCGAGGAAGTTGGCCGGCTCGCCGCCGGCCAGCTTGATCACGTCCATCGTGGCCATCGCCAGGCCGGCGCCGTTGACCATGCAGCCGATCGAGCCGTCCATCGTCACGTAGTTGAGGTTGTTCTGCACTGCGGCTGCTTCGGCCGCGTCCTCCTGGGTCAGGTCGCGCATCGCGGCCAGGTCGGGATGGCGGAACTCGGCGTTGTCGTCGGAGTTCACCTTGCCGTCGAGCGCGGCGAGGTTGCCGTCTTCCAGCACCGCGAGCGGGTTCAGCTCGACCAGGGCCAGATCCTTCTCGTTGAACAACTTGTACAGGCCCAGCATGATCTTGGTCAGCTGGTTCACCTGCTTGGCGGTCAGATCCATCGCGAAACCGAGCTGGCGGCACTGGTACGGCTGCAGGCCTTCGACGAAATCCACCACGATGGTGTGGATGTCTTCCGGGGTGTCCTTGGCGACCTGTTCGATGTCCACGCCGCCATGCTTGGAAGCGATGAACGAAACGGACTTGCTGTCGCGGTCGACCAGGATCGACAGGTACAGCTCGCGGGCGATATTGGTCGCGTCGGTCACCAGCACCAGGTTCACCGGCAGCGCGCGGCCGGCGGACTGGTAGGTTTCCATGTGGGTGCCGAGCATGCCCTTGGCGGCGGCACGCACATCGTCAAAGCTGCGGCAGAACTTGACGCCGCCGGACTTGCCGCGGCCACCGGCGTGGATCTGCGCCTTGACCATCCATTGCGTGCCGCCGAGGTGCTTGGCGGCATCGACGGCGGCGTCGGGGGAGTTGGCAACTTTGCCCGGCGGCACGGCAATGCCGTACTGCGCGAACAGTTCTTTGGCCTGGTATTCGTGGAAATTCATTCGATACCTCGAGCGAACGGGAAAACATGGCGGCCGCACGCTTGAACACGACGTGGGTCAGGGAAGATCGGACAGCGGAGTGGCACGCTGCCGAAAGCAGTGCGCATGCCAGTGAACCGGCAAAAACCGCGCAATACGGCCGCCTATTTTCGCGGAAGCGGGCGGTAATGGAAAGAGCGGCGTGTCCGGGCCGCCCCGCAGCCCGGTTTCATGCGCCTTGCGAGCGCACTCCAACGCCGATCAGCCCGTCTATACTCGCCCGGAACCGCCATGGAGTGCATCCCACGTGTCCAGCACGCCACCCTTCACCACCCCCCGCGCGGGTACTGCGACGATCCGCCACGAGTTGACCTTCCTCAACGTGTTCCGGCTGGTGCAGGCGCTGGTCTACGCCGGGCTGGCGTTCAGTCCGGGCGGGATGGGGTGGCCGGAACTGGCCAAGCCCGGTCTTGCCCGTGGGGTAACCTCGGCTTATCTGCTGTTTGCGCTGATTGCGCTGCTGTTCAACCGGCGCAGCATGGCATACGTCAACACCGCGGTTTCGGCGACCCTGGCCGTGGACATCTTCGCCGCCGTGCTGGCCATTGGCGCGATGCACGATGCGCGTATCGGCATCGCGATGATGCTGGCGGTGAACCTGAGCGCGGGCGCGCTGATCCTGCCTTTGCGGCTGTCCAGTTTCTTTGCCGCGCTGGCCACCCTGGGCATCCTCGGCCATACCTTGTTCGGCACGTCGTCGAACAATCCGGCCGATCGCGACCTGCTGGAGGCGGCACTGTTCGGCCTGGCCTATTTCGCCAGCAGCACGCTATGCCACGTGCTGGGCCGCCAGCTGCGCGCCACCGAGGCGCTGGCCGAGCAGCGCAGCACCGATCTGGCCAACCTGGCCCAGGTCAACGAATTGATCATCCGCCGCATGAAGACCGGCGTACTGCTGGTGGACGACGCCAACCGCATCCACCAGATCAACGAATCTGCCTGGATGCTGATGGGCAACCCCCGTGCCGACCAGCGCGACCTGGGCCAGCTGGCGCCGGAACTGTCGCGCCGGCTGTATCACTGGATGACCTCGGGCAAGCTGGACGAAACCGCCACCCAGCTCGCCGACGGCGTGCCCGAGGTAGTGCCGCGCTTCAGCCGGCTGGCGCCGAACGATGACTCACACGTGCTGATCTTCCTGGACGACACCTCGCTGCTGTCGCGCCGCGCGGAAGAGCTCACGCTCAGCTCGCTGGGCCGCCTGTCCGCCTCGATCGCCCACGAGATCCGCAACCCGCTGGCAGCCATCCGCTACTCGGCGCAGTTGCTGGCCGAATCGACCAGCATGGATGCCACCGACCAGCGCATGGTCGAGATCATCAACAATCACTGCATCCGGCTCAACGAGATCATCGAGAACATCCTGCAGCTGTCGCGCCGCGAGCGCTCGCGCCCGGAAACGCTGGACCTCGGCCACTGGGCCCAGGCCTTCGTCGAGGAATATTCACAGGGCAACGACCTCGGCATCGATTCGCTGCGTGCGATCGCGAGCAATGGTGCGCCGGTGGCGGCGGTGGCCGATCCGCAGCAACTGCAGCAGGTGGTGTGGAACCTGGTGCAGAACGCGCTGCGTTATGGCCGCCTGCCGGGCGAGCCGGCGCGGGTGATGGTGGTGACCCGGCAGGGCGAGCACGGCGTGCCGATCCTCGAAGTGATCGATCGTGGCCCCGGCATCGCGCCCAAGGTCGCCGCGCAGATCTTCGAACCGTTCTATACCACCCACGAATACGGCACCGGGCTGGGCCTGTACCTGGCCCGGCAGATGAGCGAGGCCAACCAGGCCGCGCTGGAATACGTTCGCGTGGCCGGGGGCGGCAGCTGTTTCCGGCTGGTGCTGACACCGCCGGCCCGCGGCCTCGCCGAACCCGCCGAAACCACCCAAGGCGCTTCGCGTTGACGTTTCGGGCGTGAACCGTTGCGACCTTGCTGGATAACCGAAGACAGGTCACACGATGAAGCCCGCCGCATGGATCTGCCTCTCGCTCGGCCTGATCTTCACGCAGCATGCTGCTGCCGACACTGCGTCCACACCGATCCTGGTCGGGAATACGGACAACCAGATCGCGTTGCTACCCGCGGCGTCTGTCCCGCAGGTGCTGCGCCTGGCCGGCAGCGGCGGTACCACCTGGCAAGGCATGGATGCCGAGACCTTTGTCGGCAGCGCGACGATCGATGGTGTGGCGGTTGCGCTGCACTGGCGATTCGACCCTGGCGCCAGCCGCATCCGCAGCGATTCCGTCAGCCTCGCCTACGCGGATCGGTCGACCGGCCTGCGGCTTTATTGGGAATGGCGGGCGACGGCACGGCATGGCCCGATCGAACACGTGATCCGCATCGAGAACCCGGGCCGGCACGAGGTCTGGATCCCGTTGCAGGACAGTTTTCGCTTTGCCTGGAAGGTCGCCGCGGATCAGCCGCTGGAGCAGTTGTGGATCGACAAGGGCGCCGGCGAAGCGCCACCCGTCGGGACGCATCTGGTGCCGGTCAGCGAGGGTTATCGCTGGCATGGCGCATCGAGCACGTTCGCACATCCGGCAGCGGGCGAGCCGCGCGAGATCATCCCGTACTTCCTGGTCCGTGACGAGGGCTCCACGCATCGTGGATGGTATGTCGGGGTGGAGTTCAGTGGCCGCATCGCGATGGCGCTGAAGCGGCACGGCGATGTGCTCGAAGGCGTGGCGGGGCTCGATCCCGAACCCGGCCCCTTCCGCACACGCCTGGCGCCCGGAGCAACCTTCAGCACCCCGACCGTGTTCGTCGGCGCCAGCGATGGCGACGTGGACACTACCGGCAACACGCTGCGGCGCTGGGTGCGCGAGGTATTGAATGATCCCGCCATCTTGCGCGATCCCGCCTATCCGACGGTGACCGTCAACAGCTGGGGCAGCGCGATGGCGATCACCGACGCACAGGCCCGGCACATGATCGACGATGCACGCCGCCTGGGTTTCGAGATGTTCCATCTCGATGCCGGCTGGTTCCGCGCGGTCGGCGACTGGTATCCGGACCCGCGGAAATTTCCGCACGGCATTGCGGCGATTTCGGATTACGCGCATAGCCGCGGCCTGAAGTTCGGCCTCTGGACCGACTGGGCGCAGGCGGGCACGAGTGCGCAGCGCGGCGCACTTAACGTCGCCGATCCGCATGTGCGCGACTGGCTGACCACCGATCCGCCAGCGGGCTGGCAACCCGCGGAGTTCAAGGGCATCACCATCGACCTGGGCGCACCCGCCGCACAGGCGTGGGCGACGCGCGAAGTCGATCGCATCGTGCGCGACTATCACGTCGACATGCTTGAGCACGACGGTTATGTCGTCGCCCAGGGCTGCGCCCGCGCCGATCATCCGCATGCGCCGGCCGACCCCGCCGGCACCCGGCGCTACAGCGATGATGATTTCCTCTGGGTCGACAGTTCCAATTCGACCGATGTCAGCCTGCACGCCACGCAGGCTTACTACGAGATACAGGCAGGGCTGCGACGCGCGCACCCAGGCCTGATGCTCGAAATCTGCAACGACGGCGGGCGCATGGTCGATTTCGGCAGCGCCGCGCACGGCGATTACTTCTCCATCGTCGACGCCTACGACCCGCTATCCAACCGGCAGGCGTTCTACGACGCCAGCCACGTACTGCCACCGGCGATGCTCGAGGCCTATGTGAAGGCATGGCCGACGCCGCACATCGAGAATTTCCGCTACATGCTGCGCAGCGGGATGATGGGCTGGCTGACGGTGATGATCGACAGCAACAGCTGGAGTCCGCAGCAGCATGCCGCCGCGGCCAGGGAGATCGCATTCTACAAATCGACCCTGCGCCCGTTGATCCGCGATGCCGACCTGTACCACGTGGGACCCCGGCCGGACGGCAAGGGCTGGGACGGACTGGAATATTTCGATGCCGGCCGGGACCGGGGCGTGCTCTACGCTTTCCATGGCAGCGCGGCCACGCCGGGCGGATTCCGCTTCAACTTGCGTGGACTGCGCGGCAATCGCAGATACCGGCTGCATTTCAGGGATCACTCGTCGCCTGATCGCGAAGCAAGCGGGCGCGAGCTGATGCAGGCTGGCCTTGTCGTGGCGCTGCCCATGGCGGACTCGTCCGAACTGGTGACGATCGAGGCCTTGCGATGACCTCCAGACATCACCTGGTGCTGGCAGTGTTGTTTGCCTGCGCCGTATTCACGTCGCGACAGGCTGCCGGGGCCCAGGTCGAAACGAACGCATCCGCGACGCAAACGCATCAGGACGACAGGCTGCAGAACGGCAGGCTGGTGGTCCAGCCTGGGGTGATCATCGCGGCCGCAGCCGCGTATCGGAATCCGAACCCGGCATTGCAGGCGATGCTGCGTTCGGCCCTGCTCAACACTGGCACGCAGATCGTGGAAGCGGGCGATGGCACCGCCTACGTGAGAACCGGCGACATTCCCGCCGAATGGCTGCGCGACTCCAGCGTGCAGGTCGAGGCAACCTATCTCGACTACGCCCGCGATCCGCAGGTACGCGCCCTGTTCAAGGCCGTGATCCAGCGTCAGGCGAAGTACCTGATCGTCGATCCGTATGCCAACGCGTTCAAACAGGACTACACGGTGTGGGAACGCAAGTTCGAACTGGACTCGCTGTGCTATCCGATTCTGCTCGCGTGGAAGTATTACCGGGTGACCGGCGATGCGTCGGTATTCACGCCAGAGCTCAGACAAGCCTTTCTGCACGTGCTCGACGTCATGAAGATCGAGCAGGATCACCGACGCAGCAGCAGGTACCGCTTCAAGTCCGACACCGAGGAAGCCGGCATCAATCCGGTCGCCCATACCGGCATGATCTGGACCGGCTTCCGTCCCTCGGACGACCCGTGCGTCTACAACTACCTGATCCCCGCCGAGATGATGGCGGTGCAGGCCTTGTCGGCGCTTGTGGATATCGCCGCGGTCTATCGCGATCCGCGGATGGCAGCACGCGCCGGGAAGCTGCGCCGGCAAGTGCATGCAGGCATCCAGAGATACGGCATCGTGAAGGGGCCTGACGGCAAACCGATCTATGCCTATGAAGTCGACGGGCTCGGCCACGCGAACCTGATGGACGATGCGAACCTTCCGAACCTGCTTTCGGCGCCGTATTTCGGTTATGTCGGCATTGACGATCCGATCTACCGGAACACCCGGCATTTCGTGCTCTCACGGGCCAACCCGTTTTACTACTCCGGTCCGCTCGCAGCCGGACTGGGCAGCCCGCACACTCCCGTCGGCATGATCTGGCCGCTGGGGCTGCTTGCCGAAGGATTCACCACGAACGACCCGGCCGAGCAGCAGCGCGTGCTGGCCATGTTGCTGGCCAGCGACCCGGGCGACCACCGGCTGCATGAATCCTTCGATCCTCGCGATCCCACGAAATTCACCCGCGAGGATTTCGGCTGGCCCAATGCATTCTTCACCGAATACATCGCGAAGCTGCATGGGGCTCCGGCGCACCCCACACCAAGTACGGCGGCCCTGCATTTCGATGTGGAATCCACACACTGACCGCGCGGGTGAATCTTGCGGGCCACGCGGGCTCGCGCGCAGTATGGGAATCACCGAGCAGGACAGGAAATCGACGAATGGCGGGCAATTCCAGTTTCCCTTCCAAGGGATCGCACAGCGGCAATCAGGCAGGTTTCACGGTCAGCTCCAGCGCGCCCGGCTCAATCAGTTACTCCGTCGCCACGCCGACGGTTGCCCCGGCATTGCGATCGTTCGATCTCTTCCCTACCCGTATCTGGCAGGCACAGATGCCCGCGCTGACAACGCATCTGCAGGAGTGGGCAAGTACCGTGCTGGCGCTACGGGCTGCCAGCCCGCGACCGGCAGGACGTACCAATCGCCAGGGCTGGAACAGCGAGGACATGGCGGTACTGGAGCAGCCCGTCTTTGCGCCGCTGCGACAGGCGATACGTTCGGGTTGCACCAGCGCGTTGAGCGAGATGGGCGTGCGCGATGTCCCGTTCCAGCTGCAATCATGGATCAACCTGCATGACCGCGGCGGCTTCAACTTCCTGCATGTGCACGAAGGCTGCCTGCTGTCGGGCTGCTTCTACCTCAAAGTGCCCGCGGGTTCGGGCAAGCTGGTGTTCCGCGATCCGCGGCCCGGTGTCATTCATGGCTACGTGAAGGGTGCCGTGCCGAACGGCTACAGCGATATCCAGCTGACCCCCGATGCCGGCTTGCTGGTGCTGTTCCCGAGCTGGATGGAACACTTCGTGGAACCCCACGACAGCGACGAGCCGCGCATCTCGATCTCCTTCAATGCGGTGACGGCGTAGACCAGGGGCACCAAGCTACCGGCGATCGGGCACCACATCGAAGGCCACCGTAAGACGCGTCTGGTCGCCTGAAAAAGGCACCGTGCCATGCCAGAAATAGGACGGGAACAGCACCAGCATGCCGGTCTCGGGACGTACCGCGTGCTCGGCCGGCAAGCTAGGCGTCGTGGCGATGCTGGGCTCGCCGAACGTGAGGAGCCCGTCCTGGCTTCGCTGATCGGCCATGCTGTCAGGCAATTCGATATAGCAGGCCGAGGAAATCCATCCGCGCGGATGCACGTGGTTGGTGTGGAAGCCCGACGTGCGCAGCCGCACCGACCAGCTGCCATTGAAGCGCCAGCTCCCCTGGTTGCGCCGGCGCAGCGGATCGTTGCCGCGACCGATCTGCTCCATATAGCGCCGGATGGGCGCTTCGAAGGCCTGGAACAAGGCCTGGATCACCGGGTCCGTACTGCGCGTCAGTTCCTCGGTGGTCTCCGTGCCATGCCGCAAGGATTGAAACAGCAGCGGGTGGTTGTGGGCACGATGCAGGCGCTCGAGGCTGCTCTTCACATCGGCGAGAAAACTGCCCAGATCCGACCATCGCGATGGCACGTCGAGCTGCTGCGGCACGACCCATCGCTGGTAATCGCAAAGCTCTTGGTAACGCGCATCGCCCAGCAGGCGCCAGGCCGTGGTCTGCAGCGCGATGAGATATTGGTCGTCGGGAGTGCTCGCCAGCAACGCGTCACAATGGGGCAACGCGCCGGCAGCGTCGCCGATACCGAGCTGGGCGGCGAGCAGGAGCTTGCGTGCCCCCATGTCGTTCGGCATGGCACGCAAGGCGCGCCCGGCCAGGCCCAACGCGGCCGCGGGATCGAATTCCAGCGCCGCCAGACCGGCGCGCACCAGCAGTGCCGGCGGAGCACCCGCACGCGAAACCGGCTCGGCGAGACAGGCGTACGCGCTGCGCGCATCCCCCGCCCCCTGCAGAATGGCCGCCTTCGCCGCCCACAGGGCATCGTCGTTGGCAAACGTCCGCAAGGCCTGATCCATCGTGGCGGTTGCCTGCGCGCTGTCACCGGTACGCATCCATACCAGCCGTGCAAGATGGTTGTGCGCCTCCAGCAGGCGCGGCTCCAGCCGCAGGCAGGCGCGCAACGCCGTCTCGGCCCGATCGAAGTCGCCGAGCGCGATCAAGCTGCGCGCATGGGTGTAATGCAGCATCGCATTCGGTTGTCCCTGGGCCAGCGCCTGGCGGGCGACGCGCTCCGCCTCGGCAGGCTGGTTCGCGGCATCCAGGGCCATCGCCAGGGCATGCGCAGCGAGAGGATGCCCGGGCGCAGCCGCCACCGCCTGGCGGAACGTGGCCACCGCTTCGCCCTGACGCCCGAGCGCGGCAAGACCGGCGACATGCTGCGCAACCAACTCCGCGTCCGCCTGACCGTTCGCGCAAAAGCGGGCAGTCACCTCCACCGCCTGGGCTGGACGCTGCGTGTCGTTGTAGTAGCGCGCAAGCACCAACGCTGCGCGTGGATACGGCGGCGATCCCGCACAGGCGCGCTGCAGCAGGGGCTCGGCTTCGCCGGCCCGACCGCTGCCGAGCAGCAGCTCGCCGAGGGTTGCCAACGTGGGCGTCCAACCGGGATCGAGCGCAAGCGCTTCACGCAAGCTGGCTTCCGCACCGGCAGCATCGCCAAGCGCCTGCTTGGCACCGGCGAGCAGTCGGCGCGCTTCGGCGAACTGCGGGTTTTCGCTTACGACCGCTTCGAGTTGCTCATGCGCAAGCCGGAAATTCCCGGCCTGCAGCAACGTACTGATGTGTCGCAGGGACTCAATGACAGCGGACGAGATCATGGGTATCCCACGGCGGACTGGCTTGATTGATTCATCGTCAAAACGACTCGCCCCTGCATGCGGGCATTGCATGATTTCGCTTGCGAAAGAGGGGAACAGCTTGCTTGATCCCCGGTTCGTGACCGCAGGCATCAGCCGCAAGACACGGGCTGTTCCAGGCACGCGAGATCGACCTCTGCCCGCCAGCTTCCCGAAGCGCGCCACTGCCGTGGAAACGAAACTGAAGCACAAATCTAGCGCGCCACGCGGTCAAACGAAACGGCCCGGATCGTCGAGGGAAACGATCCGGGCCGTCCAGTACCGCAAGCGAAGCAGGCCATCAGACCTAGAAGTTGTATTTCGCCTGCAGATTCACTTCGCGCCCCTCGATGGAACGCGCCATGATGACGCCGCCGATGCCCGTATTGACGCCAAAGACACGTGAATTGCCTTCGGTCAGGCCGATCTGGTTGGTCAGATTGGTTCCGCGCAGGGTGAATTGCCAGTTCTGGTTGTAGTTGGCGACGATGCCTGCGTCCAGGGTGTAATACGAACCGAGCGGCTGCAACCCGGATTGGTCTTCGTAACGCTGACCAATGTGGGTGTACGTGACATAGGGAGTGATGTCTCCCCAGCTGGTCACGATCCGGTAGCTCGGCGTGAACATGTAACGCACCTTGGGTTGCCGCTGCAGAGGTTCGCCGTCAAGGCCGACGCACTGCACACCACCATTGATATCGGTGTACTGGGCACAGCCGTTGTAATTCGTGTAGTGGCCGTCCATGTAGTCGCCGACCAAGGCGAATTTCAGGTTTTCAATCGGCGACCAGGTGGCGTTCAGATTCAAACCCTTGGTCGATGATCCGTAATTGGAGATCGCGCCGATCGGAACGCCCGCCCCGTTGGTTTCCTGGTACTGCAGGCCGGTGAATTTCCGATAGTAGACGCTGGCATCGAGGTAGAGAACCGGGGTCTGGTACTTGAAGCCGCCTTCCAGGTTGCGGATCTTCTCCATCGGCGAAAAATTGCCGCCGCTGCCGCGGATGCCGTTGTCGAAATCGTCGAAATGGCCGCCGGTATTGGCACGGCCGTATATGCTCATGTTGCTGGCCAGCTCATAGTTGGCGCCGACCGTGAACGACGGATGGGTCTTGTTGTAGTCAAGGTGCGTGAACGTGCCATTGCAGATCGAGACGGCATTGTCATACAGCGTATAGGGGTTGCCATCCAGGTCGACGGTCACGAAGTTGCACGTGTTCTGAGTGGCATGGATGTTTTCAATTCGTGCGGAGGCATCCAGCAGCCACGGACCCACCTTCCACGAGTCAGACAGGTAGAACGCCTTGTTGGTCGCCACGCCATTCTCGGCAATGTCGTAATTGCCATTGAAGCTGACGAAGCCCTGGGGGTTGGTGACGTAATAGGTCTGTCCATTCTGCACATAGCTGACCGTGATCGGCTTGGCGTTGTTCGTGTTGCTCATCAGCATCTGGTTGCCGAGCGACCAGTTGTCGTTGTCGGTCGAGCGCGCGAAGTAGAAGCCCGCGGTCAGGGTATTGCCGTCGAACAATTCCTTGCTCAGCCGGAAATCGTTGTTGAAGGTATGCAGCTGCTTCTGGATATACCACCAACCCTGATGGATGACGCTTTGGTTCAGTGGCACCGCGCCGCCGCCGACATAGTTGGCCTGGACGTTGGTGCCGGCCGGCAGACCCAGGGTGTCGCTGTCCACCGGCTGGTTGGTGCTGCTGCAATAACCCGCCGGCTGCGCGGTGTTGCAGCCGTAGAGGTAGTAGCCCAGCGGCTTCGGGTTGGGGCCTGAGAACAGCGCATTGGTATTGAGCTGGCCTCCGCCCACGACAAAGTGGTCGTCCACCTTCCAGCCGTCGCCAAAGTCGGCGCTGTAGGTGCCACCGAAGTAGTTGAGCTTGCCGCCACGGCCATTGGCAAGATTCGCGTTCAGCATGTTGCCGTAGGGTCCAGGCACCTGGACGTTCTGGATGGCGTGGCTGTAGTAGGTACCGGTCAGCGCATCGATGCCGGGAAAGCTGGAGTAGTTCGAACCGCTGCCCTGGATCAATGCGGTCGGGGTAATGAACTGGTTCTTGTCGTCGAGCGAACGTGCCCAGAACATCAGCGTACCGTTGTCCAGGTCGTGGGTCAGGGTCGCGGTCAGCTGCCCACCGTTGTCGGAGGGATATTGCGGATCGCGCACGCCATCGGACCTGCGGTAGAAGCCGCCGATGCTGCCATACCAGTTCTCCGCGATGGGAAAGCCGTAAAAGCCATCCACGCGATACAGCCCTTCGGAGCCGTAGGTCACGCCGATGTCACCCGAGGGCACCTCGGTACCCTGGCGCAGGATGAAGTTTGCGGTGGCGCCCATCTGACCCGGACCGAAGATGGCGCCCGGACCGCCCTGCACGATCTCGACGCGCTGGATCGTGTCATCGAGACGGAACAGCGAACTGCTGTCCATGAAGGACAACGACGGCATGCCATACAACGGGGTGCCATTGACCATCATGGTGAAGAACGGCGCATCGCCGCCACCCGGGAAGCCGGCGATCTCGATGTTGGCGCCGGTCTGGCCGCCGCTGGATTCAGGCCAGATTCCCGGCGAGATCTTGAGCAGGTCGGCGGTGCTCTTCGGGTTGGCGTCCGTGATCTGCTGAAGGTCGGCGGTGACGACGTTGTAACTCGCGTCGATTTTCTTGACGCCACCCGCGTTGGCGGTCACGACGACAGCTTGCAGGGACTTGACCTCCTTGAGCCCTGTGCTGGTTTTTTCCTTGCCGGCAGGCGCCGTGTTGGTGTCGGTCTGCGCGGCCGGTGCAGCTGCATCCTGGCCTGCCGCCCAGACCATCTGCGGCAGCGCCGCCGTGATCGCGGTCACCAGTGCCAGTTTGACTAGTTCGGGGTGATTCATGGTAATCCCTCCTCAAGATGGTGTTGGAACACCGGTTTCGACTCGACGTTGTTTTCGTTCTGATTTATCAATTCATTGACGACACCGCGATGGCGCAGATCTCAGCCCGGCTCGACAAACTGCTCCAGCCTGAATGACGCCAGATCGGGCAGTACTGCATCCGCCTCCCCCAAGATCCGTGCATCGCCGATACCCAGGGCGGCCATGCCCGCAGACTTGATCGCCGCTATGCCAGCTTGCGCGTCCTCGATGCCCAGACAGTCGGCAGCGTCGACACCCAGCGCCGCGGCGGCGCGCTGGAAAATTTCCGGATCGGGCTTCGCCCGCGCAATCGTCGAGGCGTCGACGATGTGATCGAAGAATTCACCGATGCCCATGCGTTCGACGAGCTCGCCGGCGCTGCGACTGGCCGACGCCAGCGCGATCTTCAAGCCGGCCTTGCGCGCGGCCTTCAGCGTAGCCAGCGCACCCGGTAGAAGATCACCGGCCGAAAAGGTCTCGATGGCCTTCCGGTAATAGCCATTCTTTCGATCGGCAAGCTGCTGCTTCTGCTCGCGCGTGTATCCGGAAGCGGCTGTACCGAGAACGATTTCAAGCGAGGTGGCGCGGTCGACACCCTTGAGCTTCTCGCCGATGTCCTCGTTCCACGGCAGACCGATCTCCTCGGTCAAGCGTTTCCAGGCGGCATGATGCAGATGTGCGGTGTCCGCGAGTACGCCATCGAGATCGAAGAGCAACGCCCGGAATGCGCGCGGAAACACCACCGCCGCATGTTGCGACGCATCGACGGGCGGCAGATGTCTGTCCAGCATCAGCGATTGCGCATTGCCTTCCGTCAGCAGCAACGGCTCGCCGGCATGCATGATGCCCAGCGGTGCACCGCCGGCCAGGGTGTAGCGGACCGTCTGCGCATCGACGGCCACGGTGATGTTCCGGTTCTTCCACGCCACGCCAAAGCGGTACCCGCGCCATCCCGGCGGCAGGATCGGATCGAAGCCAATGCCGCCAGCCGCGATGCGCAGGCCGCCGAATCCCCACGCAAGGGCCAACCAGCTTCCGGCCATGGCGGCCATGTGTGCACCGTGGCTGGTGTTGGCGTGCAGATCGTCGAGATCGACGCGCAACGCGTCCATGAAATAGTCGCGCGCCTTGTCGGCGTAACCGATTTCCGCTGCGAGTACCGCGAAGGTGGACGCGGAAAGCGTGGAATCGTGGACCGTGATCGCCTCGTAATAATCGAAGCTGCGCCGCTTGGTGGCACGATCGATGTTTTCGCCCGCGAGCACCAGCGCCAGCAGCGCATCCGCCTGCTTGCACACCTGGTGCCGATACAGCGTCAGCGGATGGTGATGCATCAACAGGGGGTATTTTTCCGGCGGGGTGCCGGCGAAATCCCATCGCGGCTTGTCCAGAAACGTGTCGTCCTGCGCGACGATGCCAAGACGCTCGTCATGCGGCAGGTACATCGCATCGGCCGCACGCGACCAGTCGGCGATTTCAGGTTCCGACAATGCGAGTTTTTGCCGGAGCGCGGCAAACGTCCCTGGCGAGCTCTTGGCCAGTTCGCGCACCACCTCGACCGCATAGCGCAGATGCTCCTGCGCCATCCGGTTCGTGTAGTAGTTGTTGTCGACCAGCGCGGTGTATTCGTCCGGCCCGGTCACGTCGTTGATGCAGAACGCACCGCCGCGACGCTGGTTGAAATGCCCGACCTGCAGCCAGATGCGCGCGGTCTCGATCAGCATTTCCGCGCCACCCTCGGCAAGGAATGCGCGATCGTCGCTGGCCTCGACATAGAGCTTGATCGCGAAGGCGATCGCGGCGTTGATGTGATATTGCGCCGACCCGCTCGGGTAATGGGCCGAGCATTCGTCACCGCCGATCGTGCGCCACGGGTACAACGCGCCACGCGCATGATTCATCTCGCGGGCATGGGCTCGTGCGTGATCGAGCGTGTGCAGGCGGAAGAGCAGGCTGGGCTTGACCAGCGCCGGCGCGGTCAGCGCGAGCGCAGGCAACACGAAGGTTTCCGAATCCCAGAACACATGGCCTTCGTAGCCCTCGCCGGTCAGGCCTTTCGCGGCGATGCCGCCATGACCGTCGCGCGCGGCGGACTGGAAGATGTGGAACAGGTTGAACTTCAGCGCCTGTTCGCTGCGCCGGTCATGCTCGATCGAAAGGCTGGCGCGATCCCAGAAAGCGGCGCAATCGCGCGCCTGGGTCTGCAGCAGCGCGTCGAAACCTTTGTCGATGGCACTGGAAAGCTCGCTCACGGCACGCAAATGCAGGGCGGCGTCGGATATCTCCTGCTGCGGCTGGCTCCACGCATACGCGACAAACTTTTCGATCAGCACCGACTCGCCTGCAGCGAGATGCCCGTGATAGCTCTGTTGCACGCAGCCAGCGTCCGCTGCGGCACCGGAGAAGGCGAGCCCGCCGATCCGGTGGCGCTGCATGCAGACCACGCCAATCGCACTCTCGCCGGTGCGTTGCGCAAGCCATGCCTCGCCTTCCGTGGCGGACGTATGCGATACGTGCAGGGCCAGACCGCTGCCGGCGCCAAAGCGCGGATCGTCACCCTGCGCCGCCGCGGCCCGATCGCCGGATATCGATGACTCGAAAGACACCGGACCGGCATAGTCGACCGAACGCAGGCGCATGCGGATGCACAGCAGGCCCGGGTGCGCGATCGGCACCACGCGTTCCGTCTCGAGCTCGAACGTATGTCCCTGCGCAGTACGCCAGCGCAGGAAGCGGGAGAGCTTTCCTTCACGCAGATCGAGCACTCGCTTGAACGTAAGAATTTCACCATGCGCCGGGTCGATATGCAGATCGCCCAGACGAATGCGTACAGCGGTCGCTTCGGCGACCGGCAGGCGCGTGTCCGTGTCGCGTGCGAAACCGAAGTGGCGTTCGTGATAGTGGATGGGCGCGCGTTCCCATACGCCGGCAAGAAAGCTTCCCTGTGTTGGGCTGCGGGATTCCTCAAAGCCGCCGCGTACGCCGAGCGCTCCATTGGCCAGCGCGAACAGGGTTTCGTCGCGCGCGGCATGGGCCGGCTGCCAATGCGATTGGGTCAGCCGCCACGTGTCGGCGTCTGCAACAGGCGCATCGAACCCGTCGGGATGCACCGCTTCCCCGGCGAGATCGACACCTCGGACAACCTGCGGTCTCGTGTGTAGGTGATTGCCGCTCATGGGAACCAGTGAACCGGGCTGTTTACAGCCCAAGACGACGCCTTCGGCCGACCTGGCCATGCGCAATCTCGAATGATGGATTTTCCCGATGACAAGCATCCCCCTCCCGACTGGCACACGCACCGATAGCAGTGTTCGACCCGCCCCCTGGCAGATCTGGGTGCGAACCTAACAGCAAATGTTATCGGTATCAAGATACCGATAACATTTGCTGCGGATGCACATCAGCTCTGCGCCACAAGGCCATTCCCAGCGCCGTGACACGCCCACTTGCCCGGCGTAGGATCAGGCGCAGATCGATCCAAATGGTGTCGCGTCGCCATGGCTAGCGAGTTCAATCCGGCGCGCCGGTCGGTACTCAAATACGGCGCGCTTTCGACGGCGGGATGGTTGCTGCGGCAAGGCAATCCGAACGCGGCAGCCATGTCAGCGGCGCTGTCGCCACTGAGCGAACTCCATCACGGGCAAGTGCAGTTCGGGCCGGGTCCGCTGGAGCGACAGGTCCGCGAGAACCATCAACTTGTCCTGCAGCTTGACGAGGATTCGTTGCTGCGGCCGTTTCGCCTGCGCGGCGGCCTGCCCGCACCAGGGCAGGAACTTGGCGGCTGGTATGACACGTGGGGGTTCGCACCAGGCGCCACATTCGGTCAATGGCTCAGTGCCCTGGCGCGTCACTACGCCATCACCGGCGATGCCAAGACGCGCGCGAAGATCGATCGACTGGTGCACGGATATGCCGCGACGATCGATGCAGGCGGCAAGTTCTATCGCGACAACCGCTTCCCTTCCTATATCTACGACAAGCTGGTCGCCGGCCTGGTCGATGCGAGGCAGCTGGCCGGTAATGGCATCGCGCTCGACACACTCGGGCGCACGACCCGGGCTGCACTACCTTATCTTCCGCCGCACGCGGTGCCCCGCAATGAAGCGGCCAGGCCCGGCGAAGATTTCAGCCAGCACGCCTGGGACGAAAGCTATACCTTGCCGGAAAACCAGTTTCTCGCCTTTCGCCTCACGGGTGACAGCCAGCATCGATTGCTGGCCAAGCGCTTCCTTTACGACGATTTCTTTCTGCCATTGGCGCGCGGGGAAAACGTGTTGCCGGGCAAGCATGCCTACAGCCACATGAACGCGTTGAGCTCGGCGGCCCAGGCGTATCTGTCGCTCAACCAGCCGGTCTACCTGCGGGCCGCGCAGCAAGGCTTTGCCATGGTCGATGCGCAGAGCTTCGCCACCGGCGGCTGGGGTCCGGACGAGCATTTCGTGACACCCGGCAGTGGCAAGCTCGGCGTCGGCCTGGCGACCGAGCACAAGAGTTTCGAGACACCGTGCGGCTCCTATGCGCACTTCAAGCTGACCCGTTACCTGTTGCGCGTCACGCGCGACCCGAGGTATGGCGACAGCATGGAACGGGTGCTCTACAACACCGTGCTCGGCGCGTTGCCGATCCAGCCGGACGGTCACGCGTTCTACTATTCCGACTACACCCGCCAGGCGCACAAGGGCTTTCACCCCGACCGTTGGCCATGCTGCTCCGGCACGCTGCCGCTTGTTGCAGCGGACTATCACATCAGCAGTGCCTTTACCGATCCGCAAGGCATCTACGTTAACCTGTACGTGCCGGCACAGATCCGTTGGCGCCAGGGTGGCACCGAGTCGCGGCTGAGCATCGACACGCGTTACCCGTATGCCAGCGCGATCGCGATCACCGTGCAGACGCCCTCAGCACAGGTGTTTTCGGTCAACCTGCGCATTCCTGCGTGGGCCGCCGGTGCAAGCCTGCGCGTCAATGGCAAGCTCGATAGGCATCCGCTGGCCGCGGGAACTTTCGCCACGATTCGGCGCGCATGGCATGCGGGAGACCGGATCGAGCTCGACCTGCCACTGCACATGCGGCTGCAAAGCATCGATCCCGAACATCCGGACACGGTGGCCCTGCTCGCCGGCCCCCTGGTGCTGATGCGCCCGCGCGATGCGACTGTGCCGGTTCCGCTGGACCGGCGCACGCTGCTGTCGGCACAGCATGTGCATGACGACGCCTCGTCCTGGCGCATCGGCACAGGTGGCGCGGCAGCGACGCTGCGCCCATTTCCGGACATCGGACGCGAAGGGTACAGCGCTTACCAGGACGTGCGTCCAGCGTGAGGCGCTTCCCGCAGCACGCACGTCATGACCGTCATGACAACCCGCTTGCAGAAGTCTAGGTCGCGCGGACGATCAGGCTCACGGGCAGGATCTCCGACTCGGCCGGCTCATCCCGGATCAACGCCAGTACCTTGCGCGCCAGCAGGATGCCGCCCTCCTGCCAGTCCTGCCGGACCGAGCTGAGCGGCGGCAGAAAGCTGGCCCCCAGCGGCATGTCGTCGTAACCCACTACCGAGACATCGCCCGGCACGGAACGGCCCATTTCCTGGATGCCGCGGATGGCACCCATCGCCAGCAGGTCGCTGCAGGCGAAGATGGCATCGAAATCGACCCGACGAGCATGCAGGGAGTGCACCGCGTCGGTCCCGGAGTCCGGCGTGAACTCGTCGCGCCGCATCAGCAGGGGCTTGATGCCATGCACCCCCAGCGCATCGACGAAACCATTCAGTCGGTCATAGATCTCGGGGTGGCTGGGATTGCCGATGAAGACCGGCCGCCGTCGGCCCAGGCCAAAGAAACGATCGGCCACCACCGCGCCGCCAAGCCGGTTGTCGCTGCCGACCACCACATGCGAGTCGTCCTTCAGGCCCGCTCCCCACACCACCATCGGCACGCCCAGCTTGTCGAACCGGTGCACCGCATCCTGATGCACGCCCTGACCGAGCAGGATCAGCCCGTCGGCCGCCTGCACCGCGGCGGCATTGGCGCCCTGCCGCGTGGTCAGCAGCACGCTGTAGCCGGCCGCCGTCAACTCCTGCGAAATGCCGCCGAGCAACCCCAACGGGTAGGGATCGAACATCGTGCGATCCGAGGACGGCTTCATCTCGACGATCACCGCCACCGTGTGGCTGCGGCGCAGGCGCAGGTTGCGGGCGCTGATGTTGAGCTTGTAGCCGTGCTCCCGCGCCAGCTCGCGAATCCGCTCGCGCGTTTCCGGATTGACCAGCGGACTGTCGCTCAAGGCCCGCGACACGGTGATCTTCGACAGCCCGGCCAGTTCGGCCAGATCAGCCATCGTCGGTCCGGTCGAGCCCAGTTTGTCCACCTGCTTCTTGCCAGTCCGACTCAATTCCCAACCCTCTATGTTGGCGGCGCCAGATCGCAGGCCCATCCTCATCGGCCTGCGATTGCTTCCCTGATGCCGTCGAGCCGGCGGCTGGGCAGCCACGACCTTCAGGCCGCAACCTGGGCGAACCAGGATCTGCCCGTCCGGGGAGGCCCCGATCACCAAGCCTGCATAGGATCACGAGGCGAGTCCGCCGATCAATGGCCCGAGCATCGCAACCGGACGCCGTCGCTGTGATTTGCCTCGGGCCAACCCGGCCTGGATGATACCGCCGACTCGATTGATACCGATATCATTTTTCGGCACACTGTGATTGCATGCCCCGATTCGACCCCGCATGGCTGATCTGCCGCGCACCCGGAAACAACGCAGATCGCTCTTCATCCGTGAACCCACACGAAGCAGGCGCCCATGAACCGATTGCGCATGATCGCTGCACTGGCACTGATCTACATGGTGTTCGCGATCCTGCTCAACAGCGTGGGCACGGTGATCCTGCAGGCGATCCACACCTTCGGCGTGGACAAGCCACAGGCCAGCCTGCTGGAACTGTTCAAGGACCTGACCATCGCGGTGACCTCGCTGCTGGTCGCCTCGTTCCTGCCCCTGCTGGGTTACCGGCGCGCGATGATGCTGGCACTGGCGATCGTCGGCGCGGCGTGCCTGTTGATGCCGCTGTATCCGGGCTTCCACACCACCGAATTGTTGTTCACCTGCATCGGCATTTCGTTTGCGCTGACCAAGGTCGCGGTCTATTCGTCGATCGGACTGCTGACCCGCGACAAGGCGGAACACGGCCGCCTGACCAATACCATCGAGGGCCTGTTCATGGTCGGCGTGCTCGCCGGCGGCTGGATCTTCAGTGCCTTCATCGACCATGCCGACCCGGCGAACCCGTCCTGGCTGCATGTCTACTGGCTGCTGGCTGCGATCTGCGCGCTGGTGATCGTGCTGCTGGCGAGCTCGCAACTGGACGAATCGGCCGCACACAGCGAAAAGACCAACTCGATGCGCGGCTCGCTGCAGGAGATGCTGCAGCTGTTCCTGCGCCCGCTGGTCTACGTGTTCCTGATTTCCGCCTTCCTGTATGTGCTGATCGAGCAGAGCTTCGGCACCTGGCTGCCGACGTTCAACAACGAGGTGCTCAAACTGCCCAACGCGATGAGCATCCAGGTTGCCAGCATCCTCGCCGGGGCCACCGCGATCGGCCGCCTGCTCGCCGGTCAGGTGCTGCGCCGGGTGCCCTGGCATGTGCTGCTGAACATCTGCGTGGTCGGCATGGGCCTGCTGGTCATCGTGGTCCTGCCGCTGGCCAGGAACGTGGTGGCGCGTGCCGACATCGACTGGTTCAACGCACCGGTCGCGGCTTACCTGATTCCGTTGATCGGCCTGCTGATGGCGCCGATCTATCCGGTGATCAATTCGGTGGCGCTCAGTTCGTTGCCGAAACCTTCGCATGCGGCGATGACCGGGCTGATCGTGATCTTCTCCGCGCTCGGCGGCACGCTGGGCTCGCGCATCACCGCGATCGTGTTCGCGCGCTTCGACGGCATCCATGCGTTTTATTTCTCGCTGATCCCGATGACGTTGTTGTTGATCCTGCTGTTCTTGTTCAAGCGCGAAACCGATCGCTCGACCGCCGTCACTTCGGTCAAGGTCGGTCTTGCCGCCAAATAGGCGCCCTCCCGGAGGAGGAACGCGCACGTCGCCACGATGGAGCCACCATGACATTTCGTCTCATCAAGCTTGTCTGTCTTTCCGTGATTGCAGCCATCGTCACGGCACCCGCATTCGGCCAGACCGATCCGAGCTTCCTGCTCACCGGCACGGCGAAGAATTTCGACAGCTATTTCCCCAGCTACCTGGCCAATGGCTATTTCTCGACGATGACCTCGCCGCGTGGGACCGAGCCCAACATGGGCTACATGGTCGCGTTCATGGACTATGCGAAGGGCGATATCTCGCGCCCTGCGGCGATCCCCGGCTGGAGCGAAATCGACTACAACCCGGGCGGCGGCTGGCTCAACTCGATCCGCCTCGACCCGAAGATCTTCGTCGACTACGCGCAGACGCTGGACATGCACGGCGGCACGCTGACCACCCGCTACCGCTTCGCCTACGCGAACAAGGCCACCGACGTGAAGGTGACCACCTTCGTCAGCCAGGCCAATCCGCACCTCGCCGCCAGCCAGCTCTCGATCACCCCGCAATTCGATGGGAAGGTACAGCTGAC
Source organism: Rhodanobacter sp. B04 (assembly GCF_002001125.1). Taxonomy (GTDB): domain Bacteria; phylum Pseudomonadota; class Gammaproteobacteria; order Xanthomonadales; family Rhodanobacteraceae; genus Rhodanobacter. Next base: position 265,133 of record NZ_MUNV01000009.1, read on the forward strand.
CTTCCCGCTCAGACTCTGGTCCGAACACCAGCCGCGCTTCCCGATCGCAAGCATGACCGGCGACGAGATGATCGACGCGGTGATCGCCAGCGGTCAGACCCTGCAGAACAAGCCGGTACCGACACCGGATCGGGCGGCGGTCTGGTATCCCGGCTATACCAAGGTGTTGTCCAGCGACGGCGACACCCGCGAACTGACCCTTTGGCTCGATGGCAAGGCCGAACAGGGACTGAGCATGGCCGAGGCAGCGGCGATCAGCCTGCCGGCCGGGATCCAGGTCGACGAGGTGAAACTCGAAAAAGGTCCCGACAAGCTGTCGCTGAACCTGGTCGTCAGCGTGCAGAAGGGCAAGACCTATACCTTCACCAAGTACATCGCCGCCTCGCGGCAGGACTGGGGTGGCGACGCCAAGGCCGACGTGACGCTTGCCGAGGCGGCGCGCAAGACCGGTTTCGACAGCCTGCTCGCCCGCCATGCCGCAGCATGGAACGAGCTGTGGAAGTCCGACATCGTGGTCGAGGGCGATCCGAAGGTGCAGTCGGCCGTGCATTCGGACCTGTACTACTTGCTGTCCAACACCACCGTCGGCACCGCGTGGCCGATGGGTGCCTGCGCGCTGACCCCGGGCTACGCCGGCCATGCGTTCTGGGACAGCGATTCGTGGGTGTTCCCCGCGCTGCTGCTGCTGCACCCGGAACGGGCCAAGCCGATCGTGATGTTCCGCGACCGCACGATGGAGCCGGCGCGCGCGCGCGCGAAACAATACGGCGCCGGCGGCACCATGTACCCGTGGGAGGCGGATCCGCAGACCGGCGTCGACAACACGCCCCACTTCGCCTACGGCGTCTTCCGCGAGATCCACGTCAACGCGGACATCGCGATCGCGCAATGGCAGTACTACCTCGCCAGCGGCGATGATGCATGGCTGAAAAAGGACGGTTGGCCGGTGATCCAGGCGATCGCCGAGTTCTGGACCAGCCGGGTGACCTACAACAAGGCCGCGGATCGTTACGAGATCATGCACGTCACGTCGCCGGACGAAGCCTACGATGACGTGCCGAACGACTCGTTCACCAACGCCGCGGCGCGCAAGGCGCTGGAGATCGCCGGCAAGGCGGCCAAGGTCGTCGGCGCCGAAGCCGACCCGAAGTGGGCCGAGATCGCCGCGAAGATGTATATCCCGTTCGACAGCGCGAATCAGCGGCATCTGGATTTCGATGCCTCGGTGCCGCACGACAAGATCACCTGGATGGGCTCGTCGCTGGCATGGCTGATGTATCCCAACCTCGACCTGCCGATGTCCGCGCAGGTGCGCCGCAACGATTTCGCGTTCCAGTTGCAGGAGCTGAAGACCCACGGCGACGACCCGAACGAGATGATGATGGTGATGCTCGCCGTCGGCGAGGCCGAACTGGGCGACGGCAAGGCCGCGGGCGACTGGATCCAGCGCAACCTGGTCGGCTTCCTGAAACCGCCGTTCAACGTGCGCACCGAAACCGTCGCCAACAACGCCGGCTACATCCTGGCGACCTCGGCCGGTTTCGTGCAGGGCTTCGTCTACGGCCTGTCCGGCCTGCGCATCGAGGACAAGGGGCTGGTCGAGGCTTATGCCCCGGTGCTCCCACCGTCCTGGAAATCGCTGACCCTCAAACGGATCAGTTTCCGCGGCAAGCGCTTCGACGTCGTGATCGGGCGCGATGCCAGCGGCAAGGCCACGCTCACCCGTCACGCGGAATAGTCGAATAGAGGCCGGGCCGGGCATCCCGGTGCGGCACTTCGGAGAGGTCAGATGAAGCATCAGGCCAAGCAGTTCGTCGTGCTGCTCCTAGCAGCGATCGGTTGCTATGCGTCGATCGTGCAGGCCACTGCCGACCCGAGCTTCCTGCTGACCGCCACCTCGAAGGATTTCGCCAGCTACTTCCCCGGCCAGTTGGCCAACGGCTATCTGTCCACCACGACTGCGCCACGCGGCACCGAGGGCAACCTGTCCTACCTGGTCGGCTTCATGGACTACGGCAAGGACGACATGTCCCGGCCCGCCGCCATTCCCGGCTGGACCGAGATCGACTACAGCACCGGCCAGTCCGACGCGGGTCATTTCTGGATGAACCAGGTCGACCTGGATCCTTCGGTATTCCAGGACTACCAGCAGGTGCTGAACCTGCACGATGCCACCCTGACGACCAGCTATCGCTACCTCGATCACGGCAAGGCCACGCGGATCAAGGTGGTGACCCTGGTCAGCGAAGCGTCGCCGCATCTGGCTGCCAGCCAGATCTCGGTCACGCCGGAGTTCGATGGCGTGGTGCAACTGTCGTTCGCGTTCAACCTGTGGGCGCCATACCAGCCCAGGTTGCCGCTGGCGACGTTGAGCGGCGACGAGATGCAGACCGCCGTGGCCGCGCACAACCTGAACTTCCAGGCGATTCCACCGGCCACGCCGGATCGCGCCGCCGTGTGGTATCACGGCGACACCCACGTGCTGGCCGATGACGGCGACAGCAAGAATCTGACCCTGTGGCTCGATGGCCGCGCCGAGCAGGGTCTCGGCATGGCCGAGGCGGCCGCGGTCAGCCTGCCCACGGGACTCACGCCGGTCGAGGTCACGCTGAACAAGGGCATCTATCGGCTCTCGCTCGATCTTCGCGTGCAGGTGCGCAGGGGCCAGACCTATACCTTCACCAAATACGTCGCGGCATCGCGCGCGGACTGGGGCGGCAATGCCAAGGCCGATCTCGCCTTGGCCACAGCTGCTCGCAGCGAAGGCTTCGACGCCCTGCTCGATGCACACAAGGCGGCATGGACCAACCTGTGGAAAACCGACATCCGCATCGACGGCGATCCGAACGCGCAACGCGTCGTGCATTCGGACCTGTACTACCTGCTTGCCAACGCGACGCCCGATACCGCATGGGCGATCGGCGCCTGCGGCCTGACCACCGGCTATGTCGGCCACATCTTCTGGGACAGCGATTCGTGGATCTTCCCGGCACTGGTGTTGCTGCATCCGCAATTCGCCAAGTCGCTGGTGATGTTCCGTGACCGCACATTGCCCGCCGCGCAGCAGCGTGCACAGGCACGCGGGCTGAAGGGCGCGATGTTTCCGTGGGAGGCCGACCCGCAAAACGGCACCGAGCAGGTCGTGCATGCCGCCTGGGTGCTGGGCGAGCGCGAGATCCATGTCAATGCCGACGTGGCGATCGCGCAATGGCAGTACTACCTGGCCAGCGGTGACCAAGCCTGGCTGAAGTCAGACGGCTGGCCGGTGATCCGCGACGTCGCGCGCTACTGGACCAGCCGGGCGAGCTGGAACCCCGGCAAGCAGCGCTACGACATCCTCCACGTCACCTCGGTCGAGGAGAACTACAACGACGTGCCCAACGACACCTTCACCAATGCCGACGCGGCCAAGGCCTTGCGGATCGCGACGGCTGCCGCGGCCATCGTCGGCGAGCAGCCCGATCCGCGCTGGGCCGAGATCGCCGCGAAGCTCTACCTGCCGTCTTCCGCCAATGGCCAACATCACCTCGACATGGACGAGACGGTGCGGCACGACCTGGGCGGCGGCAGCGACCTCACCTTCCTGGCGTTTCCCTCCCTCGACCTGCCGATGAGCGCGCAGGTACGCCGCAACGACTACGCGATCGCGATGAAGCCGATGGATGCATCGAAGCGAATCCCCACCACGATGGGACTCGGCCCGGCGCCGATCGCCGCTGCGGCCAGCGGCAATGCAGCCGAAGCGGCCCGCTGGATCGCGCGCAATGCCGCCGATGACATGTTCAAGCCGCCGTTCAACGTGCGCCCCGAAACCGCCACCAACAACACGGGTTACTTCCTCACCGGCTCGGGTGGCTACGTGCAGGGCCTGCTCTACGGCTTGACCGGGCTGCGCATCGAACCGGATGGCCTGCTCGAAACCTATCCGCCGGTGCTGCCGCCGACATGGAAATCGATGACGCTGAAGGACATCACGTTCCGCGGCAGGCATTACGACATCACCCTTGATCGCGATGCCAGCGGGAAGACCCGCCTGACGCGGAAAACACTTTGATGCTTCACCACGCGATACGCCGATCCCACTCGGGCACCTCAGGGTGCTCGCACTCGACGAACCGGATGCAAGACATGACCGACCCGCAAGACTTGTCCCGGAAGCACAACCATGCAGCTCATGCGCACGCCCGTCGGCTGGGTCAGTCAGCGAACGGCGCCCTGCGCATCTTCGTGCTGCTCGCCATCGCATTCGCGGCCAGTACCGCCGCGGCAGCCAGCCCGGATCCGGTCAAGACCCGCGTCTACATCGATCATGCGTGGGACACCCTGACCCGCTCGCTGGATGATTGCTCGGCACTGGCCGACAGCAAGGTGAGCACGCATTCGGTGCTCTATCTGCCCGCGCAGTTGCCCGTGTCGGAGGAGCTTCGCGGGATCGCGAAGCGCTGCGGCGTCGGGCTGCGCAGCTTGCCGCGCACCATCGGCAAGCTTGGCGACATCGACCCCACGCAACTGCCCGTGCAGGGGCTGCTTTACCTGCCGCATCCCTATGTCGTGCCAGGTGGCTTCTTCAACGAGATGTATGGCTGGGACAGCTATTTCATCGTGCTGGGCCTGGTCGCCGACCATCGCAGCGGACTCGCACGCGACATGGTCGACAATGCCCTGTTCGAGGTCGAGTACTACGGCGGCGTGCTGAATGCGAACCGCACCTACTACCTCAGTCGCTCGCAGCCACCCTTTCTTGCGGCGATGATGTCCGCGGTACTCGGCGATCCGGCCAGTTTCCACGGCAACGCGGACAGGCAAGCATGGCTGGCGCAGGCGTATCCCCTGGCCGTGCGCAACCACGATATCTGGACCCGCACCGAACACCTTGCCGGCGATACCGGGCTGGCACGTTACTTCGACCTGGGCAGCGGCCCGGTGCTTGAAGCGCGCGACGCCGACTATTACCGCGGCGTCATCAAGTGGTTGCTTGCGCATCCTTCGGAAAATCCGGGCTACCTCGTGAAGGCATCCCGACATCCGGACGACGCCGAAGCCGCCCATCTGAAGTCGGCGAGCTGCGACGTGCGCAGCTCGAAGGTGTGCGCCGACGCGTGGCTGGGCGGCTTCCGGCTGAGCGCCGACTATTACCTGGGTGATCGCGCCATGCGCGAATCGGGTTTCGACGTCAATTTCCACTTCGGTCCGTTTGCCGGATCCACCCATCACTATGCGGCGGTGGGCTTGAACAGCCTGCTCTATCGCTATGAAACGGATCTGCACGACTTTGCACTGCAGCTCGGCAAACCGGCCGAGGCCGCGCACTGGGCAAACGTCGCACAGGCGCGCAAGCAGGCCATGGATCGCTACCTGTGGCACCCCGACACGGGCATTTACATGGACTACGACTTCGTTGCCGGGAAGCCTGCGACCCACCCTTACATCACGGCTTTCTATCCGCTCTGGGCACACGCAGCTTCCGTGCAGCAAGCCGGCGCGGCGCGTAAACATCTATCGATCTTCGAGCGGTCGGGCGGCCTCGCCATGGACGATCAGCCGAGCGGCGCGCAGTGGGACGAGCCCTTCGGCTGGGCACCCACGAACTGGCTCGCCATCTCGGGCCTAGATGCCTATCGCTACCACGATGACGCGCGCCGCCTCGCCGGCAAGTTCTGCGCAACCGTCGATCGCGGCGTGGCCACGGACGGCACCATCCGCGAGAAATACAACATGGTGCTCGGCAATGCGGACGTCCATATCAGCGCCGGCTACACCCAGAACGTCGTCGGCTTCGGCTGGACGAATGGCGTGTACCTGAAGCTGCAGGAGCTCCTGCACGGTGACGCCATGCCCGCATCGGAAATATCGGCAGACAACACGATGAAGTGATACCGGAGGAAACACCATGCATGCACCACGTCTTCCACGCATCCTGTCCGGCATCGTGCTGTGCGCAGGCCTTTCGGTCACCGCAGCGCTCGCGCAGACGTCGTCGCCCGGCGTGCAGGCCGACGGCAGCGTGACGTCGCCCGCGGCAACCGTGCCTTATTCGGATCTCGCGTCGCCGGAAGCACGAGCGTTCTTTCCGAAAATGCTTGCTGCCGGCAGCAAGGCGCCACCGCTGACCGCACCGATCGCGCAGAGTCGCGCGTTCTACGACCGCATCAACAGCGATCGGGCCGCGCGCATGAAAAAACTGTATCCGGTGAAGATCCACGCCGAGACCATCGCCGGCGTCGGCACCGATGTCGTGCTGCCCGCACAAGGCGTGGCCGCGGAGAATGCGCATCGCGTGCTGATCAATCTGCACGGCGGCGGCTTCCTGTGGGGCGCGCACAGCGGCGGCCTGGTCGAGTCCATCCCGATCGCCGGCATCGGCCGCATCAAGGTCATCAGTGTCGACTATCGGCAAGGTCCCGAGTACAGCTTCCCCGCCGCCAGCGACGACGTGGAGGCGGTCTATCGCGCGCTGCTCAAGCAGTACAAGCCTGCCGAGATCGGCATCTACGGCTGCTCCGCCGGCGGCATACTCACCGCCGAAGCCGTCGCCCGCTTCATCACCGACAAGCTGCCGGTGCCGGGCGCCATCGGTACCTTCTGCGGCTCGCTGACCGACCTCAGCGGCGATTCGTCCTATGTCGCGCCGTTGTTGAACGGCCAGGGCGTCCCGAGGCAGCGACTCGGCCTGACCGACCTGCCTTATTTCCATGGCGCCAATCCCCAGGACCCGCTGGTGCAACCTGGCCTTTCCCCGGCGTTGCTGGCGAAATTCCCGCCTACCTTGCTGATCACCGGCACCCGCGACATGGCGATGAGCTCGGTGGTCCACAGTCAGCAGTTGCTCGACCGGGCCGGCGTGCCGACCGAGCTGCATGTGTGGGAAGGCATGTGGCACTCGTTCTTCTCGGACCCTGAGCTGCCCGAGTCCCGCGAAGCCTATGTCGTCACGGCGAGATTCTTTAACCGCATGCTGGGACATTAGAACGCCGAACGCCCGATGACAGCCTTTGCCCCGCAGCGTGGGGCCGGGTATTCTCTGGTGCATCGACAGCCACGCGCCGTGCCATGAACCCACAGACCGTCCTGGTCATTGATGACGAACGCGACATTCGCGAGCTGCTGACCATCACGCTGGGTCGGATGGACTTGCAGGTCGAAGCCGTAGGCACCGTGGCCGAGGCGCGCCGCGCGCTGACCGAACGCAGCTACGACTTGTGCTTCACCGACATGCGGCTGCCCGACGGCAATGGCCAGGAGATCATCGAGCTGATTGCCGAGACCTGCCCGGACACCCCGGTCGCGATGATCACCGCGTACGGCAATGTCGACGCCGCGGTCAATGCGCTGAAGGCCGGCGCGTTCGATTTCGTCTCCAAGCCGGTCGACATCCAGATGCTGCGGGGCCTGGTGCGCACTGCCCTGCGGCTGGCCGAGGAAAAGCGCAACGGCGGCGCGGCGGCAAAAGGTGGCGGCTCCAGCGAACGCCTGGTCGGCGACTCGCCGGCCATGCTGCAGGTCCGCGCCACCATCGCCAAGCTGGCGCGCAACCAGGCGCCCGTGTACATCGCCGGCGAATCCGGCGTGGGCAAGGAACTGGTCGCGCGACTGATCCACGAACAGGGTCCGCGTGCCAGCGGTCCGTTCGTGCCGGTCAACTGCGGCGCGATTCCCTCCGAACTGATGGAAAGCGAGTTCTTCGGTCACCGCAAGGGCAGCTTCACCGGCGCCAGCGCCGACAAGGAAGGCCTGTTCCAGGCCGCCCAGGGCGGCACGCTGTTCCTCGACGAAGTGGCCGAACTGCCGCTGCACATGCAGGTGAAACTGCTGCGCGCGATCCAGGAGAAGGCGGTGCGCCCGATCGGCGGACGCGACGAGATCCCGGTGGACGTGCGCATCCTGTCCGCCACCCACAAGAACCTCGGCCAACTGGTCGAGCAGGGCCAGTTCCGCCAGGACCTGTTCTATCGCATCAACGTGATCGAGCTGCGCGTGCCGCCGCTGCGCGAGCGTCGCGGCGACGTGCCGCTGTTGTCCGGCTTCATCCTCAAGGCACTCGCCGGCAAGAGCGGCGACAGCGTCGGCCAGCTGTCGCCGGCCGCACGCGAAGCCTTGGCGGGCTATGACTTCCCGGGCAACGTGCGCGAACTGGAAAACATCCTCGAACGCGCGATGGCGATGTGCGACGGCAACAGCATCGACGCGTCGGATCTGATGCTGCCGCAACGCAGTGCACGCGCGGCCGGCCCCGACCTGCCCGCCTCCGGCCATGAAGCCACGCCGGCCCCGCCCGCCGCCAACGGTGCCGATGGCGGCCTCGACGACTACATCAGCAACATCGAGCGCACCGCCATCGTCAAGGCACTCGAAGAATCGCGCTACAACAAGACCGCCGCCGCGCGGAAACTAGGCATCACGTTCCGCGCGCTGCGCTACAAGCTGAAGAAACTCGGCATCGACTGATACGCCGGACCCTGCGCCCGGAGGCACCGGGCGCACAACCATCACACTGCCCGCGTCGCCTCTATCGGTGGCACCGCCGCTGCGCGACGCGCCGGACCGAACACGGCGACCTGCCCCAGCAGCCACAGCAGCAACGCTCCCATGCCGAGTACCCATAACGGCATTCGCGGCAGTTCCCAGTACTTCATCAACATCAGATTGGCCGCCACGCCGAACAGCGCGCCCAACACGATGCCACCGCTGACGATCAGAAAATTCTCGACCTGGAAATAGCGCAGGATGTGACGACGCGTCGCGCCCAGCGCCCGTCGAATGCCAATTTGCCGGCGCCGCTGGCTGACCCAGAAACTGCTCAGGCCGACGATGCCGCCGGCCGTCGCCAGCAGAAGAAGCACGCAAGCCACGCCCATCGCGATCGCCACGCCGCGGTCGGTGGCGTAACCCCCGGCACGCGCCTCGGCCAGGGTGATCACGCCATCCGGATTGATCACGCGCAACCGATTGTTCGCCAGCAAGGCTGCCGGCGCCGCCTGCAGCAGCGCCGGCAACTCGCCAGGGCGTGCACGCACCAGGTAGACAGCGCCGGCCGGATCGGCCAGTCGCGCGGGCACCAGGATGGAGTCCTCGTCGATCGTACGCGTGGTACTGCCGGCATAAGGACCCTGCAGGACATCGACGATTCCGATGATGGTGGTCGGGCCACCGACCAGGTACACGGTTTTTCCCAACGCCGAGCCATCCGGAAAAAGCTTGTATGCCAGGTCGCGGGTGATGATCACCACGGCTGGCGCGACACGGTCGTACGGTCCCAGGCTGCCGATCTCGTCGGCGCGAAAGTTGCGGCCGGCGAGCAGGCTGATGCCCAGCGTGTCCAGCGCGTGCTCGTCGGCAAAGTAGACGATGGAAAACTGTGGCCGCTGCGTCTGCTGCGGCTGCCGCCTGACGCCAGCCAGCAGCCCCCAGCCGCCTTCCAGCGGATAGGCCTCGCTGGCGAATGCGTCACGTACGCCTGGCATGCTGCGCAACGTGGCCAGATCCGCGCGCATCCGCGCATCGACCTGCGCCACATCCAGCTTGCCCACCCATTCGTTCCTGATCACGAACAGATGCGCCTCGTCCGTGCCCGTCGGGCGCGACAGGTGCACCCACCGGGTCTGCACGATGAACAGGGCATTGCTGACGATCATCAAGGTCAAGGCGACCTGCAGCACGATCAGGCTCGTCGCCACCCGATGCCGGCGCAACGCAACGAGGATCGGCTGGATCTGCATCGCGTTCATCCGCTGGACTTCAGCTGCCACGCAGGCTGCACCTGCGCCGCACGCCAAACGGGATAGAGCGCCGCGATCAAGGTCGTGATCACGGCCACCAGCACGGTCAGCAGCACCAATGCCGGGTCCAGCCGCACCAAGCCCGCAATCTTCGCCTCGAACACCAGCCGGATGCCGGACAGGCCGAGTAGCGTCAGCAGCAGGCCCAGCACGCCGCCGGCCAGTCCGAGCGCCGCCGCCTCGACCAGGAACTGTCGATGGATCGCCCCGCGCGACGCACCGAGTGCACGGCGCACACCGACCTCAAGCGCGCGGCGCATGAATCCTGCAAGCAACAGACCCATCACGTTGACGAGGCAGATGAGCAGAAAACCCATCGAGACGATCATCGAAAGCTTCGACGCCTTCGGCACCACATGCTCGACATCGAGCCACTGCATCACGCTGCGCAGGCGCACGTTCGGCGCCCATGCAAAGCGGCCGACGCGCTGCTGCTCGGCGGCATAGTTGCCCAGATACTGCCGGTACCGCCGGGTGTCGGCAGCGGTCGGCAGTTCCACCCAGGCACTGATCCACACGCATTCGCCCCGCAGGAAGGCGCTCCAGCCGGGGCCATGGGAACTGCTGTCGTCGGTGCTGCTGCAATAGGACGCGCCGCTGCTGCTTTTCTGCAGATCGATCGCATGGCCAAACGGGATATAGATCTGCCCTGGAGCGCCGAAAGCCCCACCGGCGCTGCTGGCCAGATCGAAGAAGCGAGGGCGTGGATTCCAGTCATCCAGTACCCCGGCGATGCGGTAATCGTGTGCATCCAGGTTGATCACGCGTCCCACGCTATCGGCTCCGCCGAACAGCTGCCGGTTGAGCGCATCGCTGATCACGACTACCGCGGCGCGATGCGCGTCATCGGCAGCGCTCCAGTGGCTGCCATACCGGAACGGTACGTCGAACATCGCGAAGAAATCGCTGGTGACCGCATCCCCGGGCAGCGAGAACGGCTGCCGCTGGCTGTCGCCGGGCACGATCGACAGGCTGACCGGGTAGACCAGGGCCTGTCGTACGGCCTTGCTCGCGGCCAGCAGCGCCGTGGCATCGGTGTAGCTGAGCAGATCGGGCGGCTCGCCCTGATAGGTTTTGGTGGGGCCGAAATTATCGACCTGCGCCACGAACAGCTGGTTCGATTTCCACGGTATCGGATCGGCTGCGGTGGCACGGAACACCGCATAACTGACCATGCAGGTGGCGACGCCGCACCCCATCAGCACGATCACCAGCGCGGTCAGCGCCCGGCTGCGGCGAGAGCTGCGCAGGGCCAGACCGAGGTAGTACGCCATCATGTGCCGGGCGCCGTTGCTGTCATGTGCGCGGCGATCGACTCAGCCGTGGCCATCGGCGGCTTGCAGCGCCTTGCGCAGAGTACGCAACAGCGCCTGGGTAGTGACCGGCTTGTCCAGCAGGTAGAGATGCTGCAGCGGTGGCAGTTCGTGCAGATCCGGCCGCGCGTCAGGGCGGGCCAGCAGCACCACGGCGCCGCCGTAGCCCTGCTCGATCAGCGCGGCCAGCGTGCGCACGCCGGTAAACAGGTTCATGTCCGCATCCAGCAGGACCAGGTCGGGCAGGCCGCCGGCCTCGATCCATTGCAACGCGGCGGTGCCGCTCTGGCTGGCGTGCGCCTGATAGCCGTAGGCATCCAGCATGTCGGCCAGCAGCGACAGCTGGCCGGCCTCCTCCACCACCACCAGCACGCGCTCGGCCGCACCTTCCAGACTGTCCATCTCGTCCGATTGCTCGCTGTCGGCAACCAGCTCGTCGAGCGGGATATACAGGTCGAAGCGGGTGCCGCGGCCCGGCGCGCTGTCCACCCGCATCACGCCACCATGACTGCTGACGATGCGCTTGCACGACAGCAGGCCCAGCCCGGTGCCGGCCTCCTTGGTGGTGAAGAACGGCTCGAACAGATGCTCCAGCACCGTCTGGTCCATGCCGGGACCGCTATCGATCACGCTGATGCGCAGATAGTGGCCCGACCGCGGCGACTCCTGGGGCAACAGGAAGAAATCCTCCGACAGCTGCACCTGCGAAGTCTCGATACGCAGGTGCCCACCCTCCGGCATCGCCTGGATCGCATTCAGGCACAGGTTGAGCAGGCACTGCTGCAGCTCGGTGTGGTTGCCCTCGAACGACAGCTCGGGATTATCGATGGCCAGTTCCATCGTCACCGTGCGCGGTACGCTGCCCTGCATCAGCAGGTCGAAGGCACTGAACAGCGCACCCAGCCGCACCTGTTCCGCGCGCCGCGCGCCGCGCGCGAACGACAGCATCGAGTGCACCATGTCCAGGCCGCGCTTGCCGCAGTCGCGCACCAGCTTGCCCAGGCGGGCCAGGCGCGGATCGTGCTGGTAGTCCTGTAGGCTGTCGCCGGCCAGCAACAGCGGTTGCAGCAGGTTGCGCAGGTCATGGCTGAGGCCACCGGCGAGCATCGCCAGGCTCTCGAAGCGCTGCGCACGGATCAGCTCCGCCTCGGCACGGCGGCTGGCCTTGCGCGCCTCGACCTCGGCCAGTGCGCGACGTACCGCGCTGGCCAGCCGCGCCGGATTCTGCTTGAGGATGTAATCGGTGGCACCGTTGCGCAGCGCTTCGATCGCCGCCTCTTCGCCGAGCGTGGCGGAGACGAAGATGAAGGGCAGGTCCTCGTCGCGCTGGCGCAGCAGCTCGAGCGCGCGCTGGCCGGAAAAGCCCGGCATGCTCAGATCCGACAGCACGATGTGCGGCCTGAATTCATCCAGCGCGGCGAGGAAACTTGCCTCGTCGTCGACCAGTTGCACCTCGTGCTCGATGCCGTCGCCATCGAGTTCGGCCAGCACCAGCTCGGCATCGAGCTCGCTGTCCTCGACCTGCAGCACACGGATGCTCGGCATGGTTCGAAGCTGCGGATTGGACATCTGGGTTCTCACGACCGCTCTCGCCTGCATCGACGCCCTGCCACCTTTCGCGAACCGCAGTCCTGCGTCCGCGCCCCCTGCCACTGCATCATCTGCTCAGTCCTGCTCCGGCGCCTGGTTGAGCACGGCCCAGAACTGCCCCAGCGTGCGTACCGCATCGAAGAACTGATCCACGTCGACCGGCTTGATCACATAGGCATTCGCGCCGAGGTCCCAGCTGCGTGCCAGATCGCTCTCCTCGCGCGACGACGACAGGATCACCACCGGAATCCGCCGCAGCCGCTCGTCACCGCGCATATGGGTCAGCACGTCCAGCCCGTTCATGCGCGGCATCTTGATGTCCAGCAACACGACGGCCGGATCGCCCGGCTCACGCGACGCCCACGCGCCACGCGCATGGAGATAGTCCAGGCATTCCACACCGTCCTCCAGGTGCACGACCGGATTGGCAAGATGCGCCTCGGCCAGCGCGTCCATGGCCATTTCGGCGTCCGCCATGCTGTCTTCCACCAGCAGGATGGTGCGCAGATCCTGTTTGTTCATGCCAGGTCCTCAGGTACGTGCCCCGGCCAGATCGGTGGCCGGCAGCGAAAAATGAAAGCGGGCGCCCTGCCCGGGTTCGGCATCGGCCCAGACACGCCCGCCGTGCCGCGCCACGATGCGCCGCACATTGGCCAGCCCGATGCCGTTGCCCGGAAATTCCGAGCTGCGATGCAACCGCTGGAAAACACCGAACAGCTTGTCCGCGTACTGCATGTCGAAGCCGGCGCCGTTGTCGGCCACGGTGAACTCGTACTCGCCGTCGCGACCCTGCTGCAGACTCACCCCGATGTGCGCTACCTCGCGATGGCCGGTGTATTTGACCGCGTTGCCGAGCAGGTTCTGCCACACCGTACGCAGCATGTTCTCGTCGCCGATCACCATCGGCAGCGGCGCAATGTTCCATACGATGCGCCGGTCCGGCTCAACGGATTCGGCCAGCGCGCGCGCCTCGTCGACCAGCGACTGCATGTCAACCGCCTGCAGGCGCAAGGCGCCCCGGCCGAGTCGCGAGAACACCAGCAGGTCGTCGATCAGCAGTGCCATGCGCTGCGCCGAGCTGCTGATCACCTCGATGTAATGGCCGACCTTGTCGTCGACCCGTTCACCCAGGTGCTGCTCCAGCTTGCGCGCGAACCCGGCGATGTGCCGCAGCGGCGCGCGCAGGTCGTGCGACACCGAATAGCTGAACGCCTCCAGCTCGCGGTTGACGTCGGAAATCTGCGCCACCTTGCCTTCGAGCTGGTGGTTGAGTTCGTTCACCCGCTGCTCGGCCAGTGCCCGCGCCGTGACGTCGCTGACCGTCAACAACAGCGCATGCGCATCGTTGTCCTGCTGCTGCAGCCTGCGTGCATTGATCACCACATGCCGCTCGACTCCGTCGGCGGTGCGCTGGATCATCTCGTAATCCCACAGCTCGCGGTCGCGCAGCAGCACGTCATTGAGCCGCTGCAACAGCACGCCATCGCTCCACGCACCCTCGCCGATCTGGGCCAGCTGCTGCACCCGCCGCTTCGGATCGAGTCCGTACAGCTCGCTGAAGGCGTTGTTCACCAGCAGACTGTTCAGGTTCTCATCGAACAAGGCGATCGGTTCGCGCACGGCCTGGAAGATCAGCTGCGAACGCAGCACCGCACGCCCTTCGCGGGTCTCTGCCAGCTGACGCTGGCCAATCTGACGCTCGGACGCGATCACGATGATCACCAGCAGCAGCAGCTGTGCCAGCGCGGTGATGGTGAGCACGAGGCGGCCGTTGGCAGCCTTCTTCGCGGCCCGCATGCGGCGGGCCTGCAACAGATGCTCTTCCGTGCTCACGATCGCGCCGATCTTCGCGTTCATCGGGAACAGATCGGCGGCGTCGCGCAGCGACTGCCGGGCACCGGCCGGATTGTCCTGCTGCAGACGGGCCAGCGCCTGGCCCATCATGGCGATGCGGCCGTTGACGCTGCTTTCCAGCGCACCGACCTGGATCTGCTGATCAGGGTTGTCGCGCGTCATCTCGCGCAGATCCCTCAGCATGCCCGGCACATCTTCGCCGGCCCGGGCAGCACGCTTGCGGGTCATGTCGGTGCCGTCCCCCACCAGCAGCCGATAGCACCCGACCTCACTGTCGTGCACTACAAAGGCGATCTGGTAAGTCAGCGCTTTCACCGTCGCCGAATGGGGCACCCACTCGGTGGCGGTCTCGGTTTCGCGCGAATTGGTCAGCGTGACGATATACGGCAGGATGACGATGATCAGCATCGCCAGCAGCAAGCCGGCTGTGCGCCAGCGCAGGATCCCTCTGACTTTCATTCGACTTGCAACACCGGCCAGCCCGACATGGGAGCAACTTCGGTCATTCTGGCATGTTTTCGCAGGCCATCCACCGGCCTAGCCGATGGTGCCATCAGCTCATTGCATCGACGACATCCGCGCTTCCGTTCACTGGCCGTAACGGCTCGTCGAACCCGGTCGCGCGGTGTCGCTGCGGCCCCACACCCGGTTCGGTTCGGGCTGCATGGTGAAGCGCAGTTCGCCGCCGGCAAGGATGTCGGCGTGGCGCAGATAGACGCGGTCCAGCGGCTTGCCGTTGAGCGTCACCGCGCCGACGTAGGGATGCGCGTCATCCAGCTTTTCGGCCACCACGGTGAAGGTATGCCCGTTGGGCAGATGGATCGCCGCCTTCGGCACGAACGGCCGGCCGATCGCGTACTCGTCGCTGGCTGGCGTGACCGGATAGAAACCGAGTGCGGTGAACACGTACCACGCCGACATCTGGCCAAGGTCGTCGTTGCCGACCAGGCCGTCCGGTCGCGTGGCGTACTGGCTGTCCATGATCTGCTTCAGCCGCTGCTGCGTCTTCCACGCCGCGCCGGCGTAGTCGTAAAGATAGGCGATGTGATGGCTGGGCTCGTTGCCGTGCGCGTACCAGCCGATCAGGCCGGTGATGTCCTCCACGTCCTTGAAGATGGACGGATCGACCTTGGCGTCGAACAGCTGGTCGAGCTTGCTGACGAACTTCGCATCGCCGCCGAAGGCGCCAATCAGTCCGGCCACATCCTGCGGCACGTACCATGAGTACTGCCAGGCATTGGCCTCGGTGTAGTCGCTGCCATACGCGGCGGAGGCCGGATCGAACGGCTCGCGGAACTGGCCGTTGCTCAGGCGCGCACGCATGAAGCCGGTCTTCGGATCCCACACGTTGCGCCAGTTGCCGGCACGCTTCTCGAACGTCGCGGCGATGTCGCTCTTGCCCATCGCCTTGGCCATCTGCGCGATCGCCCAGTCGTCATAGGCGTATTCCTGGGTCTTGGAGCCACCCTCCACTTCCTTGTCGATCGGCACGTAGCCGAGCTTCATGTAATCGGCGAGGTCGCCGTAGTTGCCATAGGTGGCGGTGGACACCATCGCCTGCAGCGCCTTGTCATTGTCGAAACCGCGCACACCCTTGATGTACGCATCGGCAATGATCGCCACGGCGTGATAGCCGGTCATGCACCAGGTCTCCAGTCCCTGATAGCTCCACACCGGCAGCATGCCGAATGGACTGGCCTGCTGCGCGGCGATCAGCGAACGGATGAACTGCGTGCTGAGGTCCGGGCGCAGCAGCACCATCAGCGGCTCCTCCGCGCGGTAGACATCCCACATCGACCAGCTGGAATAGAACTCGAAACCGTCCGCGTGGTGCACCTGATGATCCGGGCCGCGGTAGTCGCCGTTGACGTCCATGCTCAGCGTCGGCGCCAGCATCGCGTGGTACAGCGAGGTGTAGAAGCCGGTGCGCTGCGTCGGCGTGCCGTCCACATCGATCACCGACAACGCCTTGTTCCAGGCCGCCGTCGCCGCGGCGCGACGGGCATCGAAGTCCCAACCGGCACCGTCCTGGTCGAGGTTGGCGATCGCGTTCGCCTGGCTCACCGACGAGATCGCCACCTTCACTTCCAGCGGCTGCTTCAGCACGCCGAAATCGAACACACCGACCAGGGCCCGCCCGTTCTGCGCATTCTGGTCTTCCGCTTGGTTGCCCGGTCCGGCGAACCCCTTGTAGACCACGTCCGTCTCGCGGTCGTACAGCTCGCGCGACGTCATCGGTTGCGAGAAGCGCAGCGCGAAACACAGCTCGCGCCCCGGTGCCCAACCGCGGGTGGTGCGGCAGCCGGTGACGGTGCCATCCGGATGGACCCGCAGATTGGCCCACAGCACTTTGCCGGCGTAGTCGTAGATGCTCGGGCGCAGGTCGAGCAGCACATGCGCCGGCTTGCCGGCCGGGAAGCCATATCGATGCCAGCCCACCCGACGCCCGGCCGTGAGTTCGGCGCGCACGCCGTAATCGCTCAGCGTCACCGCGTAGTAGCCGGCCTGCACCACTTCGCTGGCGTGGCTGAAGCGCGAGCGATAGCCACTGCCGGGCTTGGTCGCATCACCCGGATCGAGTTTCACGTCGCCCGTGATCGGCATCACCAGCACATCGCCCAGATCCGAATGGCCCGAACCGGAGAAGTGCGTGTGCGAGAAGCCCATGATGGTGGGGTCGCCGTACTGGTAGCCGGCCGCCCACTTGTAGGCGTGCTTGAAATCCGGCACCGCGGTGTCGGGGGACAGCTGGATCATCCCGAACGGCACCGTCGCCCCCGGAAAGGTATGCCCATCGCCACCGGTGCCGATGCGCGGATCGACCGCATCGGCATGGCCGGAAGCCGCCATCGCGGACACCGGACCCAGGCTGAGGGCGACCATCAACAGGCGGAACCAGGGGCTGGCCATCGCGCGATACTCCGAGTTTGGATCGTTCCAAATGCGGCACGCTAGCACTGCCGCCCGCGCATCGCATGTTGCGCTGCGAGATCGACGGCGTTGCACAGACATGGTTACATTTGGATCGTTCCAATCTGGAAATAACGATGCAGAGCATCACCCCGGTCCGGCGCAAGATCACCCTCAGCGACGTGGCTGCCGGGTGCGGCGTATCGCGCGCCACGGTGTCGTTGGTACTGCGCGGCAGTCCGTTGGTGAACAAGCACACCCGCGCCCGGGTCGAGGAAGAGCTGCGCCGACAGGGTTACGTCTACAACCGCGCCGCCGCCAACCTGCGCCGACGCACATCCTCCAGTATCGCCCTGGTGCTGAACGACCTCACCAATCCGTTTTTCGCGGAGTTCGCCGCCGGCGTCGACGCGGTGGTCGGCGAAGCCGGCTTCGTCACCCTGCTCGGCTGCACCAGCGAATCCTCGACCCGCGAGCAGGCCGTGCTCGGCTCGCTGATCGAACATGGGCCGGCCGGCATCATCCTGTCGCCGGCCGAAGGCAGCAGTGCACAGCAGGTACTGGCGGCGATGGGCGCACAGACACCGCTGCTGCTGTTCAACCGTGAACTGGGCGGCAGCCTGCCCGAATACGCGCACTGGGATCTGCTGGCGCTGGACAACCAGCACGGCACGCGACTCGCCACCGAGCACCTGATCGCGCAAGGCCATCGGCGCATCGCCTTCTTCGGTGGCCATTCCACGGCCAGCTCCTACCGGCAGCGCCAAGCCGGCTATACCGAAGCGATGCAGTCAGCCGGCCTGCGCATCGAGCCGCACTGGCAGGTGGAATGCGCGCCAACCCGGCTCGACGCCGCCAACCAGACCGCCGCACTGTTTGCGACTGCGCCGGCGCCGACCGCCGCCGTCTGCTACAACGACGCGGTGGCGCTTGGCCTGATGCTGGGCCTGAGCCAGCGCGGCCTACGGCCGGGCCGCGATTTTGCCCTGACCGGCTTCGACGACATCGCCGAAGCCGCGATGAGCACGCCGCCGCTGACCACACTGACCACCGCGCCGCTCGCGCGCGGCCGCCAGGCGGCCGAACTGCTGCTGCTGCGCCTGCGCGACCCCGCCGCCGCAACCCGCCGCACCATCGCACCGGTGCAGTTGGTGGTACGC
Organism: Rhodanobacter sp. B04; assembly: GCF_002001125.1. Lineage (GTDB taxonomy): Bacteria > Pseudomonadota > Gammaproteobacteria > Xanthomonadales > Rhodanobacteraceae > Rhodanobacter. The sequence goes on from NZ_MUNV01000009.1 coordinate 283,736, forward strand.
GCGAGCAGCTGCCCTCCAGCCACCGTCTGACCAGCCCACGGAAACCCCATATGGCCTTCGCCACTCCGCCCCAACCGTCGCCCGCATCTGCCTCCGGTGGACGCCGCGAGCGCTATACCGATTACCCGATGGCGATGGGCGTGCTCACCACGATCTTCTTCATGTGGGGCTTCCTGACCTGCCTCAACGACATCCTGATCCCGCACCTGAAGTCGATCTTCGAACTCAGCTACGCGCAGGTGATGCTGGTGCAGTTCACCTTTTTCGGCGCGTACTTCCTGATGGCATTGCCGGCCGGCTGGCTGGTCGCCAGGCTGGGTTACAAGAAAGGCATTGTGGCCGGGCTGGCGATTGCCGGCCTTGGTGCACTCGGCTTCTGGCCCGCCGCAGGGCTGCACTTGTACGCGGCCTTCCTCGCCGCGTTGTTCGTGTTGGCGACCGGCATCACCGTGCTGCAGGTGGCGGCCAACCCCTATGTCGCCTTGCTCGGCCCGGAGCGCACCAGCTCCAGCCGGCTGACCCTGGCGCAGGCGTTGAACTCGTTCGGCACCTATCTGGCACCGAGGCTCGGCGGCCTGTTGATCCTGTCCAGCGTGGTGCTGTCTTCGGTTGAACTGGCCAAGCTGGCGCCAGCCGAGCAACTGGCCTACCAGACCCAGCAGGCGCACGCGGTACAAGGCCCGTATATCGCGCTGGCCGTGGTGCTGTTCCTGCTGGCCGTGTTCGTGTGGCTGTTCCGTCTGCCGGCACTCACCGAAGCCACCGGCAAGAGCGACCACGCCAAACACAGCTTCGCCGAAGTGCTACGCCATCCGCATGTCTTGTTCGGCGTGCTCGGCATCTTCTTTTACGTCGGCGCCGAAGTGTCGATCGGCAGCTTCATGGTCAATTACCTGTCGATGCCGGACATCGGCCACATGAGCGAGCAACAGGCCGCCAACTACGTGTCGTGGTACTGGGGCGGCGCGATGATCGGGCGCTTCGTCGGTTCGGCACTGATGGCGAAGTTCTCGCCGCGCCGGCTGCTTGCCCTGTTCGCCGCGATCAACGCACTGCTGGTGCTGACCACCATGCTGAGCAGCGGCAGCGTGGCGATGTACAGCATCATCGCGATCGGCCTGTTCAACTCGATCATGTTCCCGACCATCTTCGCGCTCGGCATCGAGCGACTCGGACCGATGACCAGCAAAGCCTCCAGCCTGCTGATCATGGCGATCGTGGGCGGCGCGATCATTCCGCCCCTGCAAGGCCTGTTCGCCGATCACATCGGCCTGCAGCATGCCTTCTTCCTGCCATTGCTGTGCTACCTCTACATCGTGTTCTACGGCATCAGCGGCTCCCGAGTACGCGGCATCCCGTGAGCCGCCATCGCAAGCGATGGCGCAGCGGCGATTCACCTTTCACCCAAGAATCCTGACCATGAACATGCGCCCCATCCTGTGCTTCGGCGAGGCACTGATCGACTTTCATGCCGAGGGCGGCGATGGCCGCGGCTTTGCGCAGCACTTCGTGCCGTTTGCCGGTGGCGCGCCCGCCAACGTGGCGGTGGCGGCCGCCCGTCTTGGCGGCGCGGCACGCTTCGCCGGCATGCTGTCGCATGACCGCTTCGGCGACTTCCTGCTGGACAGCCTGCGGCAGGCCGGCGTCGGCACGGATGACGTCGTGCGCACCAAGCTGGCAAACACTGCACTCGCGCTGGTCACGCTGGATGCCCACGGCGAACGCAGCTTCAGCTTCTACCGCGAGCGCACGGCCGACCTGCTGTTCCGCCCGGCGCATTTTCGCCAAGACACGTTCCGCGATATCGCCGTGTTCCATGTCTGCTCGAACAGCATGACCGATCCGGCGTCAGCGGAAACGACCCGCGAAGGGATGCAGCGGGCCCACGGCGCCGGCGCGCTGGTCAGCTTCGATCTCAACCTTCGGCTCGCGCTGTGGCCAGCCGAAGTCGATCCTTACCCGCTACTGTGGCCAGCCCTGCACCTGGCCGATGTAGTGAAGCTGAGCGCGGAGGAATTCGCCTGGCTGGCCGTGGATGGCGAGCAGGCCGCGCTCGATCGGCTGTGGCTGGGGCGCACCCGGCTGGTGGTGGTGACCGATGGCGCGAAGCCGTTGCGCTGGTTCCATCCCGACGCCGACGGCGAACTGCCGTGCTATTCGGCCGAGGTCGTCGACACGACCGCTGCCGGCGACGCGTTCGTTGGCGGCCTGCTGTGCTGCCTGGCCGAGCTTGCGGCCACTCCCGACCGCATCGAACACCTGGTGACCGAACTGCCGCGATTGCACGCCATGCTGCGCTTTGCCGCCGCCTGCGGCGCGCTCACCGTGACCCGGCAGGGTTCGTTCAGCGCGATGCCGCGCGGCAACGAAGTGCTGGCCTTCATGGAGCAGCAGGCATGAACGCGCCCACCGCCGCCACTCCCGATTTTCGCTCCTCCGCGTTCCTGCGCAGCCATGTGGCGCAGACGATGGCCTTCTACCACCCGCGCGCCATCGATCCGGCCGGCGGCTTCTTCCACTACTTCAAGGACGACGGCACGATCTACGATCGCCGGCATCGCCACCTGGTCAGCAGTACACGCTTCGTCTTCAACTACGCCATGGCGGCGATCGAACTCGACACGTCCGCTGCACTCAACCGCGAGTATCTCGATGCCGTGCGGCATGGCCTGCATTATCTGCGCGAAGTGCACCGCGACCCGCATACCGGCGGCTATGCCTGGACGATCCGCGACGGCCAACCGGAAGACCGCACCAACCACGCCTATGGTGTGGCCTTCGTGCTGCTCGCCTACGCCACCGCCTACCGGGCCGGCATCATCGAGGCGGAGGCATGGATGGACGAAACCTGGCGCCTGCTGGAACAGCGTTACTGGGATGCCGCGGCCGGCCTCTATCGAGACGAGGCGGATACGGCATGGCACTTCAGCGAATACCGCGGACAGAATGCGAACATGCACCTGTGCGAGGCGCTGCTGGCGGCCTATCAGGCCAGCGACGAGCCGCGCTATCTCGATCGCGCGCTCATGCTCGCCGACCGCATGACACGCCGCCAGGCCGCCAAGGCCGGTGGCCTGGTGTGGGAGCACTACGACAGCCACTGGAACATCGACTGGGACTACCACCGCGATGATCCCAAGCACCTGTTCCGCCCCTGGGGGTTCCAGCCGGGCCACCAGACCGAATGGGCCAAGCTGCTGCTGATCCTGGAACCCCTGCTGCTTGAGCGCGGCCGCGAGGAACACTGGCTGTTGCCGACCGCGCGGCAACTGTTCGACACCGCGCTGGCGCGCGCCTGGGACAAGGAATTCGGCGGCATCTGCTATGGCTTCGCACCGGATGGCAGTGTCTGCGACGGCGACAAGTATTTCTGGGTGCAGGCCGAGTCACTGACCGCTGCCGCCCTGCTGCATGCGCGCACCGGCCTGGCCGTCTACGACGAGTGGTACGGAAAGCTGTGGGCTTACGCATGGCAGCATTTCGTCGATCACCAATACGGTGCGTGGTACCGCATCCTCACCCGCGACAATCGCAAGATCGACGACCAGAAAAGCCCGGCGGGCAAGACCGACTACCACACCATGGGCGCGTGCTACGAACTGTTGCATGTGATGCCGGCACGCTGAATTCCTGCGGGAGCGACGTCGGTCGCAATGCTCGCTATGCCGATCGATCGGCGCAGAGCGATCACGACTGAAATCGCTCCGACAGCGCGCCGAACTGGAGAATTGCATGTCACGTCCGTTCCGACCCATTCCACTTGTCGCCATGCTGATCTCCCTGCTCGCCAGTAGCGGCGCCATGACCCAGGACGCAGCATCGTCACCCGCGTCGGCAGTCAATCCGTTGATCGGCAGCAGCAACGGCGGCAATACCTTTCCCGGCGCGCTGCTGCCGTTCGGCATGCTGCAGTGGAGTCCGGAAAATACCCGCGGCAAGCACAATCGCACCGCGGCACCGGGTGGTTATCTCTACAGCGCCCCGCGCATTCGCGGCTTCAGCCTCACCCACCTGTCGGGTACCGGTTGTGCTGGCGCCAGTGGCGACGTGCCGTTCATGCCCATCACCACGGCGATCCCCATCTCGCCGTCCGCCGATGACAAGGACAGCTATTACGCCAGCGATTTCCGCCACACCGACGAACATGCCGCCGCCGGCTACTACCAGGTACAGCTGGCCAACGGCGCCGATGTGCAGCTGAGTGCAGCCATGCACAGCGGCATGGCCAGTTTCGGCTTCCCCGCCGGCAAGCCGGCCAACCTGCTGATACGCGCCTCCGACTCCGAGGTCGGCAGCAGCGCGGCCGACATTCGCATCGATCCCGCCAGCCGCACCGTTACCGGCGCGGTCACCAGCGGCAATTTCTGCGGCTACCTGGCCAAGGCCGACCAGCGCAGCTATTACACGCTGTATTTCGTCGCCGAATTCGACCAGCCGTTCATCCGCACCGGCAGTTGGCAAGATGCCCGCGTGCATCCCGGCGGCAGCTCGGCCCGTGGTGGCACCAGCTACGCCGCCAAGGGTTTCCCGCCGCTGGGCAAGGGCTCCGGTGCGTGGGTCGGCTTCGCTCCCGGCAGCACGGTGCAGGCCCGCGTGGGCATCTCCTACGTAAGCCTGGCGAACGCGCGCGCCAATCTGCAGGCCGAGATACCCGCCGCCACCACGCTGGCACAGGTACGGCAGCGTGCACACGACGCCTGGAACACGGCACTCGGCCGCATTGCCGTCGACGGTGGCACGCCCGACCAGCGCAGCACGTTCTACACCGCGCTGTATCACGTGATGATGCATCCCAACGTCTACAGCGACGTCAACGGCGAGTACCGCGGCTTCGACCAGCAGACCCATCGCATCGACGGCACGCAGCGGGCGCAGTACGCGAACTTCTCCGGCTGGGACATCTACCGTTCGCACCTGCAACTGGTGACCTGGCTGCAACCGCAGATCGGCAGCGACATCGCGCAGTCATTCTTCCACCAGGCACAGCAGAACCATGGCGAGTGGGATCGCTGGACGCACAACTCCGGCGGCACGCACGTGATGAGCGGCGATCCGGCGGTACCGGCACTGGCGGATATCGTGGCATTCGGCGGCCACGGTTTCGATCTGCGCGGCGCCTACGACTCATTGCTCAAGGCTGCCACTGTACCCACCGCGAACGACCTCAGCGATGACGGCTGCAACGTCGAATGCGTGGGCCAGCGGCCATCGCTGGACCAGTGGCTGAGCCTGCACTACATCGCCGCGAAGTCGCACGCCTGGGGCGGTGCCGGCGAAACGCTGGAACAAGCCAGCGCCGACTTCGCGTTGTCGGAACTGGCACGCCGCGTCGGCGACGGCGACAACCAGCGACGCTTCCTGACCCGTGCGGGCTACTGGCGCAACCTGTTCAACCCGCACGCCACGCCGCAAGGCGGCTATATCCAGAACCGCAATGCCGACGGCAGCTGGCCGGCATTCACACCCGATACCGAGGACGGCTTCGTCGAGGGCAGCGCATCGATCTATCTATGGATGGTGCCGTTCGACGTGCATGGCCTGTTCGATACGCTGGGGGGCCGCGACAAGGCCAGCGCACGATTGGATGTGTTCTTCCGTCACCAGGACGGCAGCTGGGCGCTGACCAACGCCGGCCCTTTGCATGCGGAGCTCAACAACGAACCGTCGGTGGCCACACCGTGGCTGTACGACTACGCCGGCCAGCCGTGGAAGACGCAGGAGACCGTGCGCGCCGTCGTCAACACGCTCTGGAAGAATACGCCCGACGGCATTCCCGGCAACGACGACCTGGGCGAAATGTCGTCGTGGTACGTCTGGGCGGCGCTGGGCCTGTATCCGGAAATTCCCGGCCGCGCCGAGCTGCTGCTGGGCAGCCCGTTGTTCCCGCATGCGGTGGTGCATGGCTCCGGCGGCGAGGTGTCGATCGACGCGCCAGCGGCGTCATCGAGCACGCCCTACGTGCAGGCACTCAGCGTCGACGGGAGGGCCCACGAACATCCGTGGCTGTCACCGGATCTGGTCGAGCACGGCGGCCAGTTGCGCTTCAGCCTGGGCACAATCCCGAATACGCAATGGGGTCACGACGACGCCGGCGCACCCCCGTCATTCCCGCCCCCGCATGACTGATCCCAACGGCAACACCTCTGGACTCGACGCATGAAAAACCTGACGCTCCCATGCCTCTTCGCCTGCCTGTCGCTCGTGTCCGCGGCCATGCAGCCCGCACATGCCGCGGATACCGACACCGGCACGCGCTTCGATCCGCGACAGACCTTCGCCACCTTCGCCTACCCGCAACCGGCGAACGCTTATCGCTCTGCCAGCGGCAAGCCCGGCCCGCTGTTCTGGCAGAACCACGCCGACTACCGGATCAAGGCCACGCTCGACCCGGCCAGCCGCAAGCTCAGCGGCAGCGAAGTGATCAGCTACACCAACCACAGCCCGGACGCACTTTACGTGCTGTGGTTGCAGCTGGACCAGAACCGCTACCGCAAAGACGCGCGCGGCGCCTTCGCCGACAGTTTTCCGAAGGAGTTTACCGACGGTTACACCATCGCCTCGGTCGAAGTGGAAGATGCGCAGGGCCATTCGCAGGCCGCGAAATGGGTGATCTCCGATACCCGCATGCAGATACAGCTGCCGGAAGCACTGAAGGGCAACGGCAACAGCCTGCGCGTGCATATTGCATGGAGCTACACCGTACCCGGCGAATTCGGCGGCCGTACCGACGTGAACCCGAGCAAGAACGGCGACATCTTCGAGATCGCGCAGTGGTACCCGCGCATGTGCGTCTACGACGACCTGCGCGGGTGGGACACCGCGCCCTACCTCAACCAGGAGTTCTACCTGGAATACGGTGATTTCGACTATTCGGTCACCGTGCCCGCGGACATGATCGTGGTCGGCTCCGGCGAACTGCTGAATCCAGCCGAGGTGTTGACAAAGACGGAGCAGCAGCGACTGGAGCAGGCCCGCCACAGCGACACCACCGTGATGATCCGCACCGCCGAGGAAGTCACCCAGCCGTCCAGCCGTCCGCAGCAGGGCGGCACGCTGACCTGGCACTTCCGCATCCAGAACAGTCGTGACGTCGCCTTCGGCGCCTCCAAGGCCTATGTGTGGGATGCCGCGCGGATGAACCTGCCGGGAGGCAGGACCGCGCTGGCGATGTCGGCGTATCCGGTCGAAAGCGCCGGCAAGGAGGCGTGGGGGCGCGCCACCGAATACCTCAAGGCCGCGACCGAGTACTTCTCCAAGCAGTGGTATCCCTACCCATGGCCGGTGGCGATCAACGAGGCCGGTACCGCCGGCGGCATGGAGTATCCGGCCATCACCTTCGATGACAAGAGTTCCCGCGGCAGTGAACTGCATGCGCTGATCGCACACGAGATCGGCCACAGCTGGTTCCCGATGATCGTGGGCAGCAACGAGCGGCGCGACGCCTGGATCGACGAAGGCTTCAACACGTTCATCGATGTCTACGAAGCCGACCACTTCAACCACGGCGAATACGCGCCCAAGCGCGACAGCGAATATGCGCCCGGCGACGGCAGCCCCGGCGATCAGATGGCGAAGCTGCTGGCCGATGCCGCCGCGCCGCCGATGCTGATCGGTGCCGACATGGTGCCGGAGAAATACCGTCACCCGATCACCTACTTCAAGAGCGCCTACGGCCTGGTGCTGCTGCGCGAACAGATCATCGGGCCGGAGCGTTTCGACCCGGCGTTCCGCCGCTTCATCGCCACCTGGGCCTACAAGCATCCCAGCCCGTCGGACTTCTTCCGCTTCATGGAAAGCGAAACCGGCGAGGATCTGGGCTGGTTCTGGCGTGGCTGGTACGAACACAATTGGCAACTCGACCTGGCCGTGCAGAAGGTCGCCTATACCGATGGCGATTACCGCAAGGGTGCCGACGTCACCGTGGCCAATCTCGACCAGCTGGTGCTGCCCGCCACGCTGGAGGTGGTCTATGACGACGGCAGCAAGCAGGACGTGCGCGTGCCGTGGGAAACCTGGCAGCAGCACCATGGTTACGTGATCCACGTGGACGGCACGCGCAAGGTGAAGTCCGCCACCATCGATCCGGCCCATGCACTGCCCGACCATGACCGCGGCAACAATACTTTCGTGATGCCGTAAGCATGCGCGCGTGAACGAAAAAGGCGGCAGTCCTGCGACTGCCGCCTTCCGTTTTAGGATTTTCTGGATAATCCGTCATCCCAGCGCAAGCTGGAATGACGCGAGGACTATTCAGGCCATCCTTATCCACCCATCGACTCGGTGCCGAAGAGGCTCCCGTGTTGGCTGCAACTATTCCGCCGACGGGACGATGCCGACGGCCAAGATCGGGATGTCGTCGATCACGGTACGTCGTGCTCGTTCGTGCTCTCATGCACCAGCAACAGATAGCTGGCGGCAGCCCAGCTGAAATTGGGCGACTGATAACCCCGGCCGGTCAACGGGTCGTAGTTTTCGTACATGGGTGCCTGCTGTGCCAGCCCCTTGGCGTTGAGTACCAGACGACGAGCCATTTGGTCGGCCTGCCTGTCATAGCCGTAATGCCGCAGAGCTTCCACGCCGAAATAGGCTTGATCGATCCATACCGGGCCGCGCCAATATCCCTTGATCGGTGAAAAGTGCGGGTCGTCGGCGGCGAGTGTCGGAAACGGCATGAAGGTGGCGAACTTGTTCGGGTCAAGCATGATCCTGATCACGGACCGGGCTTGATCGGGAGTCGCCACGCCAGCCCACAGCGCCGTCCAGCCTTCCGAACCATAAACGCGCACGGGATCGCCGCTGCCAAGTTTGATATCGAAGAAATAACCGCGCGCCTTGTCGAACATGCGCTGCTGGATTGCGGTCTTCATCGCCGCAGCCTCGTTCAGCCACTGCGCCTGATCCCGGGTTTTGCCGAGGATGGCCGCGACCTGCGCCAGGTCGAGTTTTTCCTTGTACAGGTAGGCGTTGAGATCGACCGACGCCTGGTCCATCGACCAGGCGCCCTCGCCGTTCCTGAGCATGCTGATGGCGTCGAAGCGGACGCCGTTGTCCATGCCGCTTTCCCATCTGGCGGCGACCTTGCTGCCGTCGGTCGAGCCATATTCGGCCAGGCCGTCGTGATCATGATCGCGCGCCGTGAACCACCAGCGGTGATAGCGCGCCAGCTTGTCGTACATCTCCGCCAGAAAGGCCTTGTCACCTGTAGCGCGATAGATTTCCAGCGTGGCCCAGACCGCCAGCGGAGGCTTGGTATCGCGCCAGTTGTTGGCCGCCTTGTCGAGATAGACGCAGTCGGGAACCATGCCATCGGCGGCCTGGTAGTCGAACATCGCGCGCATCTGGTCGCGTGCGAGCTCGGGCGCGAACCGCGCCAGTGCTGCCGCGTGCTTCCACGAATCCCAGGACCAGAATCCGTTGAAATCGGGGTTGGAGTACGAGGGGATGACACCGTCGTGGTGCAGGTTGCCACGCGCCGCCCGCCAGTTTCCCAGCAGGGTAAGCATGGCCTTGACCGAAACCCGGCGCGTGGTCGCATCAGGCAGGCCCGCAAGATGGCTCGCTGTCACGGACTTCAGGTAGTTGTCCCAGCGTGCACGGTTCTGCGTCCAGGCCGTGGCGAGATCGGCGGGTGTTGGCTTGTCGGCATGCACGTCGTAGACCAGGGTTTGCTCGACCCAGACCGTTACCGTCTGCTTCGGTTTCAGATGCAGTGAGTGCTCCAGCGCGATGCGATAGTCGGCTCCCGCCAGCATGATCCGATAGGCAGGAGCGCCGTCTGCGTGGAGTCGTGTGGTCAGCTTCGAGCTCGAGTTGGCGAAGGTTTGCGCCACCGTATCGCCATCCTTGACCAGCCCGGCCTGCTGCTCGGGCATCACGCGCCCGGCCACGGAAAGATCCACGTCCTGCAAGGTTGTCGCGGTGAGTTCGATGCGCACCAGTGCATGCCAGGAATCGGCAAAGAACAAGGTCTGCCGCACGGTCAGGCCCGGGCCGGAAAACTGGCGTACCAGATAGCCCGGCGCCGCGTGGCTATCGGTCGGGTTCAGGCTGATGCTCTGCTTGCTGGAGGTATCGCGCAGTGCCAACTGGGCGAAGCGCGCACCGGCCCATTGGCCATCCCCAAGGCTGTGCACGAAGGGGCCGGAAAAACCTGTCGCGGGATCGCCGGCAACCGGCAGGCTGTAGCCATGCCACGACCCGGCGTCAAAAAAGATGTTGAAGCTTCGATCCGTCGGTGTCTGCGGCGCACCGTGCAGGTCGAGTACATCGAGATAGCTGGTAGCGGCATCGGCCCGATGGGTGACTGGCTCAGCCCATGCCTCCCCGCCGCCAAGACTAAAGACCGCGATAGTCGCAGCGATGATCAGGAGCTTGACGGGTGGACGCATGACGTATCGTTCCTTGGCGCGAACCGCTGGTGAGGAGGCCGCGTCGGCCACGGAAGCAGCCGACGCGACGCAGGTTCCCGGATGGCAACGGTTTCGTTCCCTAGGATTTTAGAACTTGTACTTGACCTGGAAGTTGACTTCGCGCCCCTCGATCGAGCGGGCGAGAATCACCCCGCCGCTGCTGGCAAAGCCGAACAGGCGGGCGTTGCCTTCGGTGATGCCGATCTGGTTGGTCATGTTGGTACCGCGCAGGCTCAGCATCCAGTTCTCGCCGATATTGGCGTTGGCACCGAAGCTCACGTCGTAATAGCTGCCCATCGGCTGCTGCATCAGCTGGTCGCTGTAGCGGTTGCCGATGTGCTCGTAGGTGGCCCAGAACTTCAGGCTGCCCCAGCTGGTCGGCACTTCGTAGGCCGGCGTCACGCGGTACTGGATCTCGGGCTGGCGATCGACCGTCATGCCGGAGATGCTGCTGCACTGGTAACTTCCGTCCTGCGCCTGATACGTCACGCAGCCCGCGTAGCGGTTGTAGTGGCCATGCATGTAGTTGCCGCTGAGCGCAACGGAGAAGCGCTCGAACGGCTTGAGCATCACCTGTGCGTTGACGCCGTTGGTCATCGAGCCGTAGACCAGGCTGACCAGCCCCGTGCTCAACTGGATGGAGTACGGCACGCCGATGAACTGGCGGTGGTACACGCCGATGTCCGCGTAGATCCACGGCGCCTGGTACTTGAAGCCCATCTCGTAGTTGTGGATGTGCTCGGTCGGCGGATTGCCGAGGTTCACGATGTCGTCGAAGCTGGGCAGGAACGCGCCGTTGTTGACGCGGCCGTACATGCTCATGTTGTCGGCCAGCAAATAGTTGGCGCCCAGCGTCCACGACGCCGCGCCGCGGTTCTGGCCGTAATGCGTCCAGCTGTCGATCAGGTACTCGGCATTGTTGTTGTAGACGGTGTTCGGGTTGGCGTCGAGATCGCCCGACGAAGTGTTCTGGAAGTTGCCGCCGATGTTGTCGTGCTGCCAGCGCACGCCGCCGTCGAAGCGCCACTTGCCCAGCGTCCACTCGTCGGCGAGGTAGAACGCCGTGGTGGTGGCGTGCCAGTTCTCGTTGAACGCCATCCACGACGCCGGGCCGGGAGCCCAGAACAGGCCCTGCTTGTCGGTGAGCTGGTAGACGTTGCCGCCGACGCTGTAGTCCACCGCGATCGGGGTCGGGTTGTTCTTCGCCTGCAACAGCATGTTGAGGCCGTCGTCTTCGGAGTGGTCCATGCCGTACACCGCGGTGTAGTTGCCGAAGGTCAGCGTGTTGCCGTCGAAGATTTCCTTGCTCAGCCGGAACTCGTTGCTGAGCGAATGGATGCGCTTGTGGATGTACTCGGGGTTCTGCACCGTGACGTTCTGATTCAAGTTCGCCGGCTGGCCGTTGTTGGTGTAGACCGCCGTGGCGGTGCCGCCGGACGGCAGGCCGAAGTCGGAGACGGAACCGGTGATGAACTCGCCCAGCGAGGTCGGGTTGGCACCAGTGCTGAAGAACGCCGTGGTATCCATGTTGCCGCCGACGAGGATGGCCTTGTCGGAGAGCGACCAGCCATTGTCGAAATCCAGGTCGAGGTTGGCGCCGACCACGTGCATGTCACCGCCCTGGCCGTTGGCCATGTCGATGTTTTGCCCGCCAGGCGTACAGCCGCTCGTGAAGCAGGGTGTGGTCTGCAGGAACTGGTAGCGGTCGGCGTTGCTGCCGAAGGTGCCGGTGAGCGGACTGAAGTCCGGATAGGGCGAGAACTTGCCCGCGGACGGGTTGTAGATCGGCGTGTCGGTGACCCACTGGTTCTTGTCCTTCAGGTCGCGCGCGTAGAACATCAGCGAACCGTGTTCCAGGTCGTGGCTGAGCGTGGCGGTGAGCTGGCCGCCTTTGTCCGAGGCGAACTGCGGATCGCGCACGCCGTCGGACTTGCGCCAGAAGCCGCCCACGCTGCCATACCAGCCGCTGTCCTTGCCGCCGATCGGGAAGCCGTAGAAGCCGTCCAGCCGCTCCATGCCTTCCGAGCCGTAGGTCACGCCGATGTCGCCGCCAGGCGTCGAGGAACCTTCCTTCAGGATGAAATTGGCGATCAGGCCGGGCTGGCCGTTGCCGTACAGCACCGAGGTGCCGCCCTGCACGGCCTCGACGCGATCGATGGTGTCGTCGAGGCGGAACATCGCGTCGGTGAAGTAGTCCCACTTGGGGAACAGCGGCGAGCCGTTCATCTGCAACGTCACGAAAGGGGCGCCACTGTCGGATGGAAAGCCGGCGACCTCGATGTTCGCACCGGTTTCGCCGCCGGACGATTCCGGATACACGCCGGGCGACAGCTTCAGCAGGTCGGCCGTGCTGACCGGGGTGAGCTCCCTGATCTGTTCGCTGGTCGCGGTGGTAACCGAGTAGCTGGCATCGATCTTCTTGATGCCACCGAAGGCCGAGTTGCCGGTGACCACGACGGTGTTGAGCGTCTGCGCCGATGCCGGTTCAGCGGGTTTCTGCCTGCTTTGCTCTGTCGATGGCGCGGCCTGTGGCGGTGCGACTCGGGACGCCGTGTCCTGCGCCTGTACGGCACCGGTCGCCAGCATGACGCCGATGGCAACGCTTAGAGCCCGTCGATTGATCTGCGTGCAATTTCTCATGATGAATTCTCCTCCCCGAGACATATGGGTCATTGTTATTTGCGTGGACTGGATGCCGTGGCGCCTGCGCATGCTCTGGCCCATCCGCTGCCTGAAGCTGTTTCGTTCCTTCTCCGCTGCCCTTGCCACAAACGGGGCGCCGGTGAGGACACATCGTAGCCCAGAAAACTCCATTTGTACTACCATAGTATAAAAGACGGATGTCCACGATGAAGATGCGCCTGATCGCGCGCTGCACGGAGCAGGCGGCCGGGAGGTGGTTCGGCAGGCAGGCGGGAACGTGTGCCGCAGCGATGTCATCGCTTGCCTGGCAAGCACCGCTGCGCGGTCGATGGCTGGCTCAAGGCAACGTGCGGCCGCGGCCAGCAGCAAGCTGCTCGCGGCCATCACTGCGCCGCGCTGCGATTGATCTTCAACCCGAGTCAGCCGGGTATGTTCCTCGGCGCTGCACGGACTTCACGCGGTGCATTTGTATGATAAATTTCGGGAGCTACTGCACCGCAGCATGCCGCGATACCCGATCCAAGCGGCTTCCCGCATCGTCTTGCGATGACTGCGCAACAATGCGGAAAGCCCTTACTGCGGAGAGAAGTTGAACATGAAGGCTACGGACTCACGCAATCTGCACGGCCATGTGATCCGCGAATTGGGCAAGCGGATCGTTGTCGGCGACTTGCGTCCGGGTGATGTCTTACCGCGCGAAGAGGCACTGGCCGAAAGCATGGACGTGAGTCGCACGGCCCTGCGCGAGGCCCTGAAGGTGTTGTCCGCCAAGGGCCTGATCGAGTCTCGCCCGCGAGTGGGCACCCGCGTGCGTGCGACGCACTTCTGGAACCAGCTTGATGCGGACGTCCTTTCCTGGCGCTGCGCCTCGATGCCAGCCGACGACTTCATCGAAAAACTGGTGGAGATGCGCGAAATCATCGAACCGGCCGCGGCGGCGGCGGCGGCGCGCCGACGCACCGCAGCCCAGCTGGCCAACGTGGAGCTTGCCTACCGGAAAATGGAAGCCTCCCTGGACCCTGAAGAATGGGCCGTGGCGGATCTCGGTTTTCACGATGCCGTGCTGCAGGCGACCGGCAATGAATTGATGATCTCGCTTTTCTCGGTAGTCGAAAGCGCTCTCGGGATGTTCTTCGTGTTGTCGGCGAAGACGGCCGGAAACTTCAACTATTCACTGCCGCACCATCTGAAAGTGCTTGAAGCGATCCGCCGCAAACAGCCGGAGATCGCGCGCAAGGCGATGCAAAGCATGATCGAGGATTCCCTGGCCAATCTTCACAAAAAGCGCAAGGGAAGCTCCAAAAAAGCTTCCTGACTCGTGTGTTACTTGCTTAAGCACCAGGCCCAACTTCGTCATTCCTGCGGCTCTGAACAGCCGAATGGCTGGTCAAGCGAGGATCCAGCGCCTTTGGTGGTTCGCAAGCGCCGAAATCACTGGATGACCAGCTTCGCTATTGAAGAGTTCCTCTTGCTTGACCAGCCATTCGGCTGTTCAGAACGGCGAGGATGACGGCAATTAACCTCCAGCTGCATTGGTTGCTGAGCCAGGCACTATCCATACCCAGCAAGCGCAACAGGGCTACGACCCACGCAACACCTGATCGAGCTTGTCCAGAAATTCTTCGGCGTTGGCTTGACTAAATACGATCGGCGGCTTGATCTTCAGCACGTTGTCGTCCGGGCCTTCGGTGGAAAGCAGCACGTGACGTGCCTTCATCGCTTCCACCACGGCTTTGGCCCTCTTCTGATCGGGCGTTCTCGCCTCGGGATCGCGCACCAATTCGGCACCGACAAACAGGCCACGCCCGCGCACATCGCCGATGCAATCGTGTCGCTGCTGCAATTCGCGCAATCCCTCCATCAGGAAAGCACCGACGCGACGGGCGTTCTCCTGCAACTGCTCGTCTGCAATCACATCCAGCACCGCCAGCGCGATCGCGCAGGACACCGGATTGCCGCCAAACGTATTGAAGTACTCCATGCCGCTGACAAAGCTGGCGGCGATCTCCGGCGTGGTCACTACGGCGCCCATAGGATGGCCGTTGCCGATCGGCTTGCCGATGGTAACGATATCCGGCACGACGCCCTGGGATTCGAACGCCCAGAAATGTTCGCCCACCCGGCCAAAACCAACCTGTACTTCATCGGCCAGGCACACGCCCCCGGCCGCACGCACCGCCGTGTAGGCTTCGCGCAAGTAGCCTTCGGGAAGCACGATCTGACCGCCGCAACCCAGCAGCGATTCGCAATAGAACGCGGCTGGCGCGATGCCACGCTGATGCAGGCTTTCGATCGCCGCCGGCAACGCCTGGCCGTACTGCCGACCCGCCGCGGAAGTTTCGCGGAAAGGCCCACGATAAATGTCGGGCATCGCCACCACACCGACATGCGAACTCTGCCCTGCTCCACCTTTGCCGTTGAACTTGTACGGGCTCAACTCGACCATCGACGGCGAATGACCGTGGTAGGCGTGATCCACCACGACCACACCTGACACCTTGGTGTGCGCCCGCGCGAGGCGCAGGGCGAGGTCGTTCGCTTCGGTGCCGGAGTTGGTGAGAAACACGACCGACAACGGTTCGGGCAAGGTAGCCGTCAGGCGCAGCGCATACTCGATGATGTTGTCGTGCAGATAACGGGTATTGGTATTGAGCTGCGCCATCTGCGCCTGCCCTGCCGCGACCACGCGCGGATGGCAGTGCCCGACATGGCAGACGTTGTTGACCATGTCCAGATAGGCCTGGCCGTGCTGGTCGTACAACCAGACACCTTCACCGCGAACGATCTTGAGCGGCTCGTTGTACGACACGCTGAGGGTCGGATTCAGCAGCTGTTTGCGCAGGCGCAGGATGTCGGCATTGCTACGTTGCGGTACGTTGCTGGAGGTAGCGCCGACGGGCAGGCCGGAGGCGGTGGGATCAGTCATGGCTTGGTTCCAGAAAGGGGCCGACGATGGCATCGTGGTCGACTTCGGCGAGTTCGCGCAACAGCGCGCGCACGCCTCGCTGCGATACAAGGATGAACGGGTTGTCGGGCTCTTCCCGATGCGCGCGCGTCGCCATCAGCACGCTATGGCAAAGGCGCGCAAGAATGAAGACATGCAGCTGTTCAAGCTCGACGCGCCGCAATGGACACCGCGCCAGATAGCCGCGAACGATGGTGCGTGCGCATGCCACCGGATCAGCCTCATGCTGCATCGCATAGGTGCAGGCGATCGCCAGGTCGGCCAGACGGAAACTGGTGCACATGTCGCCGAAATCTATCACCGCGCGAACGCGCTGGCCGTCGCCGTCATCCGCCACGATCACATTCAGATCGTTGGCATCGTTGTGCAGCACCGTGATCGGCAGCTGCGCCTGCCATTGCGGCAGACGGCTGCAGAACGCCTTCACTTGAGCCTCCACGATGGCGCGCAGGCCGACGTCACTGATATGCGCGATTTCGTCGCACAAGGTTGGCAACCGCAGCAGATTCCAGTCGTGCTGGCGACCGGCAGCCGGATGATGAAAGTCCTGCAGCCCACGCGTCAGCCGGCCGACCGCGCTACCAAGACTCTCGTGCAACGCCGCGCGCCGAGTCAAAGGCAGTACCCCGATGGCATCCGCATATGTCGTGCCGGGCACGAAGCTCAACACGCGCACCTGGCACGACTGCCCCGCAATCGGCAAGGTCAACAGGTGTTCGCCGCCCACGGCGAGCTGCACCCGCGGCCATTGCAATGCCGGCTCGCGTTCGGCCAGCGTCATCATGGCCTTATTCTCGAGATCCAGGTCCATCCGCGACCATGACGGGTGCGCCACCTTCAGCACATACTCGCCATGCTCGGTGCGGATGCGGAAGTTCTGATCGGCATAGGATGGCAGTGCGCAAATATCGCCACGGATGCGCCAGTGCCGGTCAGCCAGCACCAGCGCCGCGTCAGGAGTCAGGATGTCCATAGGATCGCGCACAAATATTGCGGGAGCCTTAATTGTAGTATAAGTTGACATTTAAAACCCATCACAGGCGCATCCCATGTTTCGGCCCTTGCTGGCGGCGGTACTGGCCGCTGCCATGATGATCACCGCTGCCAACGCGCACCCGGCCGATGCCGGCGGCCCGCATCCGGCACCGCTGCAAGGCGCGGCCTTGCTGCACCAGCGCGAGCCGATGAGCTTTGGCGTGTTCTATTACCCGACGCAATGGCCGCGCAGCGAATGGCAACACGACTTCGGCGGCATGGCCAAGCTCGGTTTCGACTTCACGCACATGGCCGAATTCGACTGGACCTACCTGGAGCCGGAAGAAGGCCACTTCGATTTCGAATGGCTTGATCATGCCATCGACCTGGCCAGCAAGGCTGGCTTGCGCGTCATCCTCGGCACGCCCTCGGGGGCGCCGCCAAGCTGGATGGACGAGCGCTATCCCGAGGTTTACCGGGTGGACGAGCACGGTCAGCGCCATGAGCACGGCATCCGCGCGGAAGTCTCCCTGGCCAATCCGAAATACCAAGCCTTCGTGGCGCGCCTGGTCGCCGCCATGGCCGAGCATTACGGCCATGATCCGCGTGTCTGGGGCTGGCAGATCGACAACGAGCCCGGCAGCTTCCTCGATTACAGCGACAGCGCGCGGGCGGCGTTCCAGGAGTGGCTGCAGAAAAAATACGGCAGCATCGAGGCGATGAATATCGCATGGGCCGGTTCGTTCTGGAGCACCCGCTACGGCAGCTTCAAGCAGGTGCACATCCCGAATGCCACGCTCGCAGCGGAAGACAAGCTGAGCCCGCATGCGCTGCTCGATTTCGCCCGCTACCAAGCCGATACCACCGCGCACTTTCTCGATGCTCAGGCGCTGATCATCAAGAAGTACGCCCGCCCCGGGCAATGGGTGACCACCAACTACACCAACGTCTCCACCGCCACCGATCCGCGGCGGGCACATGACCTGGATTTCCCGACCTTCACGCTCTACCCGGTCGCTGGCGCGAACGTGCTGGGTGGCGACAGCTATGAAGTCGGCAAGCCCGCCAACCTGATTGAAGCAGCGGCGTATTTC
The DNA here is from genome assembly GCF_002001125.1 of Rhodanobacter sp. B04. GTDB lineage: Bacteria > Pseudomonadota > Gammaproteobacteria > Xanthomonadales > Rhodanobacteraceae > Rhodanobacter. Next base: position 301,822 of record NZ_MUNV01000009.1, read on the forward strand.
CGCTCCATCAACGGCACGTTTGGGGTGATGGAATTGCAGCCGGGCCAGGTGAACTGGGGCGAGATCAATCCGCAACCCATGCCCGGCGCCGTCAGCATGTGGATGTGGCATGCCTTTGCTTCCGGCGCCTCTTTGCTGAGTACTTATCGTTACCGCCATCCGTTGCGCGGCAGCGAGATGTATCACGAGGGCATCGTCGGCACCGACGGCGTGACGCTCTCGCGCACCGGGCGCGAATTCGTCGACACCCTGCATCAGATCAAGGCGCTCGAATCGCAACTCGATGCCAAGGCACCGCTGCCGCAGAAACTGGCGGCGCGCTACACCGCGTATTTGTGGAGCCAGGATGTTTTCTGGGATCTGGAAATCCAGCCGCAGACCACGCTGTGGAACAGCTGGGCCTACCGCAACGGCTACACGCTTGCCGTAAAGAGTACCGGCGCGCCGATGGACTTCATTGCGGAAGACGATGACTTCAGCCGCTATCCGTTCCTGATCGCGCCGGCCTACCAGATGGTCAGCAAGCAGCTGGCGGACAAATGGCGGCGCTATGTGGAACACGGTGGCCACCTGATCCTGACCAGCCGCACCGGGCAGAAAAACGAGCTCGGCCAGTTCCCCGAGGGACCGTGGTATGCACCGATCCTCGATCTGATCGGCGACGATGTCGATGGCTTCGACATGCTGCCGCCGAGCGCCAATGGCGAAGTCAAGGCCGATGGCAAGACGCATGCCTGGCACCGCTGGGCCGACATTCTCACGCCGCACCCAGGCACCCAGGTACTCGCCACGTATGCCGATCACTACTACGCCGGCAAGGCGGCGGCGACCACCCGCAAGCTGGGCAACGGCACCGTCACCATGATCGGCGTATCGACCGATGACGGCGAACTGGAACGCGAGATCGTGCGCGGCGTCTATCAGCGCGCAGGCGTGCCGATCGAGGATCTGCCGAAGGGCGTGTTCATCGACTGGCGTGGTGGGTTTGATTTCATGGTGAACTACAACCCACAGACGTTTGCCCCCGTGCTTCCGGCAGGCGCGAGGATCGTGCACGGCCAGGTGCAGCTGGCCCCGGCACAGACGCTGATCTGGAAGGACACGACGCCGTGATGCGCCTAACATCCGTATCGTTGTGCCATGGGGAAAACCTGAATCCATGAGCGGCTTGATCGGACTCGACTGGGGCACCTCCAGCCTGCGCGCCTACTGGTTCGATGCAGCTGGCGAAATCCGCGGGACGCGGGCGCGCCCCTGGGGCATTCGCCATCTGCCGGAGGGCGGCTTCGATGCCGCACTGGCCGACATCACTGAAGGCTGGCCCCGATTGCCCCGGCTGGCCTGCGGCATGGTCGGCAGCCGCCATGGCTGGCTGGAGGTGCCGTACATGGACCTGCCGGCCGAAACCGCGCAGCTCGGCGGCGCCGTTCGCAGCCTGCGCGCGAAGGATGGTTTGGACGTCCATATCGTTCCCGGCCTGCGCAACCCGCAGGGTCCCGACGTGATGCGCGGCGAAGAAACCCAGTTGCTGGGTGCCCTCGCCTTGCGCCCGGCACTGATTCCCGATTCCACCTGGATCCTGCCGGGCACGCACAGCAAGTGGGCTCGCGTGCGCGATGGCGCCGTAACCGACTTCTGCACCTTGATGACGGGCGAGCTGTTTGCGCTGCTGCGGCAGCATTCGATCCTTTGTGCGGGCTCGGGCGATGCCGCGGTGGATCCTGACGCGTTTGCGCGTGGCGTCATCGCGGCACGCGACAGCGGTAGCGCCGGCGCATTCACCCTGCTGTTCTCGGCTCGTGCGTTGATGCTCGACAATGCGCTGGCGCCGGACGCCGTGCCCGAATATCTTTCCGGCCTGTTGATCGGTGAAGAAATGCGTTCCAGCGTGGCCTCGAATCGCTTTCGCCACGATGCACCGCTCCAGCTGATTGGCGATGCCGCGCTGAGCGCGCGTTACCGGCTGGCTGCATCCCACTTCGACCTCGAACTTGCCGAACCCGTGGTGGACGCCGCCGCGCACGGGCTGTGGCAGATCGCCTGCAATATCGGTCTCGTCAGCGCCGGCTCGTCCACGGCATCCGAGGAAACTTCTGCATGCTGAGCTCCTGGCTCAATCCCCTGCCCCTCGTCGCGATCCTGCGCGGCATTCGCTCCCATGAAGCCGTGAGCATTGGTCGGGTGCTTGCCGACGCCGGCTTTCGTGTGCTCGAAGTGCCGCTCAACTCACCGCAGCCGATGGAAAGCATTCGTCGGCTCAGCCAGTCTCTGGGCGACAGCTTCCTTGTCGGCGCCGGCACCGTGATGACATCGGCCCAGGTGCAAGAGGTCGCCGCCGCCGGTGGCCGACTGATCGTGATGCCGCACGCCGACGCCGTCGTGATCCGCGCCGCCAAGGATGCCGGCATGGTTTGCGTTCCCGGTGTCGCCACGCCCACCGAAGCCTTTGCGGCGCTGGCGGCCGGGGCCGACGGACTGAAGCTGTTTCCTGCCGACCAGGTATCACCCGAAGCACTCAAAGCCTGGCGTGCCGTCCTGCCCAAGGAACTGCCGGTGCTGCCGGTCGGTGGCATCACGCCCGGCAACATGGCGTCATGGCTCGCCGCCGGCGCGCATGGGTTCGGCATTGGTTCCGCGCTGTATGCGCCCGGCCTCGACGCTGCCGAAGTCGCCAGTCGTGCCCACGCCTTTGCTCAAGCGTGGGCAGCCGTCTCTCCAAAGTCTCAGGAACACCGTGCATGAAGATCACCAAGCTCACCACTTTCCTGGTGCCACCGCGCTGGCTGTTCCTTCGCATAGATACCGATGTCGGCATCTGCGGCTGGGGCGAACCGGTGGTGGAAGGTCGCGCACATACCGTGGCCACCGCCGTCGATGAACTGTCCGATTACCTGATCGGCAAGGACCCCCGCCACATCGAGGATCTGTGGAACGTGATGTACCGCGGCAGCTTCTACCGCGGCGGCCCGATCCTGATGAGCGCGATCGCCGGTGTCGATCAGGCACTATGGGACATCAAGGGAAAGCATCTCGGCGTGCCGGTGCATGAACTGCTCGGCGGTCCGGTGCGCGAACGCATTCGCGTGTACTCGTGGATCGGCGGCGACCGTCCGGCGGATACGGCCTTGGCGGCGAAGGCCGCGGTCGAACGCGGCTTCACCGCGGTCAAGATGAATGGCACCGAGGAGATGCACTTCGTCGACAGTCACGCCAAGGTCGAACGCGTACTGGAGAACGTGCAGGCCGTACGCGAAGCGGTCGGCCCGCACATCGGCCTGGCCATCGACTTCCACGGCCGCGTGCACAAGCCGATGGCCAAGGTACTGATGCGCGAGCTGGCGCCGTACAAGTTGATGTTCATCGAGGAGCCGGTGCTGTCCGAGCATCTGGATGCGATTCCGGAGTTGGCCAGCATTGCCCCGGCACCGATCGCGCTGGGCGAGCGCCTGTATACGCGCTATGACTTCAAGCGCGTGCTGCAGATGGGCGGCGTCGACATCATCCAGCCCGATCCGTCGCACGCCGGCGGCATCACCGAAACCCGCAAGATCGCGGCGATGGCGGAAGCCTACGACGTGGCGCTGGCGCTGCACTGCCCGCTCGGCCCGATCGCGCTGGCGGCGAATCTGCAGCTCGATGCGATATGCCACAACGCCTTCATCCAGGAACAGAGCCTGGGCATCCATTACAACGCCGCCAACGACCTGCTCGACTATGTGGTCGACCGCAATGTATTCGCCTACGCGGATGGCTACGTCACGATTCCCGGTGGCCCCGGCCTCGGCATCGAGGTCAACGAAGCCTACGTCGCGGAGCGCGCCGAGGTTGGCCACCGCTGGCGCAATCCGCTGTGGCGTCACGACGACGGCAGCGTCGCCGAATGGTAAGCATGCCTTCCCTCGATTGCGGAGCCTGCTGATGCCTTCGTTCGCCAGCTATCCCAGCCTGATCGATCGCAGCGTGCTGATCACCGGCGGCGCCAGCGGCATCGGCGCGGCCTTCGTCGAAGGCTTCGCGCGCCAGGGTGCGCGGGTCGCGTTTCTCGATGTGGACGATGCCGGCGCCGCATCGCTCTGTGCCTCGCTCGCCGAGGTGCCACATGCACCCCACTATCTGCACTGCGATCTCACCGACCTGGCCGCGTTGCAGGTCGCGATCGTCGCAGCACGCGCGCTGATCGGACCGATCGCCGTACTGGTCAACAACGCGGCCAACGACGCACGCCATGCACTGGCCGACATCCAGCCCGTGGATTTCGAGCGCAACGTGGCGGTGAACCTGCGCCACCAGATCTTCGCCACCCAGGCGGTAATTCCCGACATGCACCAGCTCGGCGGCGGCTCGATCATCTGCCTGGGCTCCACCGGCTGGATGAAAAAGAATGCGGGCTATCCGCTTTACGCGATGGCCAAGGCCGCCGTACACGGCTTTGTCAACGGCATGGCACGCGAGCTCGGCCCGCAGCACATCCGCATCAACAGCCTGGTGCCGGGCTGGGTGATCACCGACAAGCAGGCGCGCCTGTGGCTGGACGACGCCGGCCGCGAGGAGATTGCACGCGCGCAATGCATGCCCGGCTTCCTGATGGCCGAGGATCTTGCACGCGCCGCCCTGTTCCTCGCCGCCGATGACAGCCGCATGTGCACCGGACAGGATTTCATCGTGGACGGCGGCTGGGTATGACCACCCCGACCGTACTGGCGCCGATGGACCTCGCGCTGGACGCCGGCAATACCCTGGGCGAAGGCATCCTCTGGTGCGAACGCGCCCAGGCGCTGTACTGGACCGACATCCAGCACGCCACGCTGTACTGCCTGCACCCTGCCAGCGACTCACTCGAACACTGGCCAATGCCCGAGCGACTCGCCTCATTCGCGCTATGCGAAACCGATGGCTGGCTGCTGCTGGCGCTGGCCTCGCGACTGGCGTTTTTCCGCCTCGCCGATGGCCGGTTGCAGACGCTGCACGAGATCGAGCCCGATCTGCCGACGCGCTGCAACGACGGTGCCTGCGATCGCCAAGGCCGCTTCGTATTCGGCACGATGCACGAGCCTGCGGAAGGCAGCAAGCAGGCGCTCGGCAGTTTCTGGCGGCTCAATGCCGACCTCAGTCTGGAACAGCTCGCACTGCCGAAGGTGGCCATCAGCAACAGCATCGCCTTCAGTCCCGGCGGCACCACGATGTACTACTGCGACTCGCTGGCACGCTGCATCCAGTGCTGCGAATACGGCGACACGCTGGGCACACCGCAATTGTTCGCGGACCTGGGCGAGCTTGCCGGCGAACCGGATGGTTCGTGTGTCGACGCCGACGGTTCGCTGTGGAACGCACAATGGGGCATGGCACGCGTAGTCTGCTATGCCACTGACGGCTCGGTGCGTCTGTTGCTGCCGGTGCCGGCGCGCCAGCCAACCCGACCCGCCTTCGGCGGCCGCGCTCTCGACACGCTGTATGTCACCAGCGCACGTGATGGATTGTCCGCGGCGCAGCTGGATGCCGATATCCACGCCGGCGCGCTGTTCCGTTCGCGGGTCAGCGTGCGCGGCTTGCCCGAGCCACGTTTCACGGGCATGCCGGCATGAGGATCACCCAATGAAAACCGCTGCTCATCCAACCGCCCATCGCCGTCCGCGGCCTGCAGGATTTCCTTCATGAATACTGTCGCGACATCCCCGCTGCATCCGTCCCGCACCACGGCCCTGTTCACCTGCATGCTGGCCGCGCTGGCCGGGTTGATGTTCGGCCTGGACATCGGCGTGATTTCCGGTGCCACCCAGTTCATCCAGAAAGAGTTCCAGATCTCCGATCACGTGATCGAGTGGATCGTCAGCTCGATGATGCTCGGCGCGGCGATCGGTGCGCTGGGCGCGGGCTGGATGTCCGCGACGCTGGGGCGCAAGCGTTCGCTGATCCTGGGCGCCGTGCTGTTCGTGGCCGGCTCGCTGCTCAGCGGTGCGGCATGGTCGCCGGAGACACTGGTCGCGGCGCGGGTGATCCTGGGCCTGGCGATCGGCGTGGCCACCTTCACCGCGCCGTTGTACCTGGCCGAGGTGGCCGAGGAACATATCCGCGGTGCGATGATCTCGCTGTACCAGCTGATGATCACCATCGGCATCCTGGTGGCATTCCTGTCCGATACCGCCTTCAGCTACAGCGGCAACTGGCGCTGGATGCTGGGCATCATCGCGATTCCGGGCATCCTGTTCCTGCTCGGCCTGTTCCTGCTGCCGGACAGCCCGCGCTGGCTGATGATGCGCGGGCGCAGGCAGGAGGCCACCGACGTGCTGCAGAAATTGCGCGGCGATGCCGACCATGCAGCACGTGAAGTGGCCGACATCGAGGAGCAATTGAAAACGCCACAGCGCGGCTGGCACCTGTTCCTGGAGAACCGCAACTTCCGCCGTTCGGTGGGACTGGGCGTGCTGCTGCAGGTGATGCAGCAGTTCACCGGCATGAACGTGGTGATGTACTACGCACCGCGCATCTTCCAGGACATGGGCTACGCCACCTCGGCACAGATGTGGTTCACCGCGGTGGTCGGCCTGACCAACGTGCTGGCCACCTTCATCGCGATCGGCCTGGTCGACCGCTGGGGCCGCAAGCCGATCCTGTACACCGGCTTCAGCGTGATGGCGGTGGGTCTTGGCCTGGTCGGCACGATGATGCATCTGGGCATCGCCACGCATGGCGAGCAGATTTTCACGGTGGCGATGCTGTTGACCTTCATCGTCGGCTTTGCGATGTCCGCCGGCCCGCTGATCTGGGCGCTGTGTTCGGAAGTGCAGCCGCTGAAGGGTCGCGATTTCGGCATCGGTTGCTCGACCTTCACCAACTGGGTCGCCAACATGATTGTCGGCGCCACCTTCCTGACCCTGCTCAACGGCATCGGCAACGCGGCCACGTTCTGGTTGTATGCGGCGCTGAATCTCGTGTTCCTGGCGATCGCCTTCGTACTGATCCCGGAGACGAAGAACGTCTCCCTTGAGCAGATCGAACGCAACCTGATGGCCGGCCTGCCGCTGCGCGAAATCGGCAGTGCGCCCTCGGCGGTATCGTCCGGCTTCAGCAGGCATGCAGCGGAAGACGTCGCCTCCTGATTCAAGTGAACTGCTGCGATGGTTTGGATGTACGGCAGGCGATGCAACCTGCCACCATCGTGGCATCGAGCCTGTACGTATTTAGGGATGGCCCGAATAGCTCATCATCCCAGCGAAAGCTAGGACCGAGTTCCCTTGCAAGACACGGAAGGCACTGAAGTCGCTGGATTCCAGCTTTCGCTGGAATGACGGGTAAAAAGTTATCCGGGCCATCCTTTGTTTTCTTCGAACACTACGCTTTGTCATTTGCAACGCTCACCTGGGGAAAGCACACGATGCCTACAACGCCAGCAGCAACGAATGAACCCGGCCTGCGTCGCGTGCTCGGCACCCGGGACCTGGTGCTGTTCAACATCGCGGCGATCGTCGCGTTGCGCTGGCTGTCGATGGCCGCCCAGGTCGGCCCTTCGAGCCTGGTGCTGTGGCTGATGGGACTCGTGGGCTTCTTCATTCCCCTGGCCCTGGCGGTACTCGAACTGAGTTCGCGCGTGCCCGGGCAGGGCGGCCTGTACCTGTGGTCGAAGACCGCGTTCGGCGATGTGCATGGCTTCATCGCCGGCTGGACGTACTGGGTCTCCAACCTGGTCTATTTCCCGTTCGCGCTGCTGTTCAGCGCCGGCATCTTTCTGCATGTCGGCGGTGGCCACTGGTTGGCCCATGCCGGCGATGGCGGCTACAACCTCGTCTACTGCCTGACGGTACTGTGGGCCGCGACCGGTCTCGGCATCCTCGGCCTCGAACGCGCGAAGTGGCTGCAGAACATCGGCGGCATCGCGACCTGGTCGGCGGCGGCCCTCATCCTCGTTGCCGGCGCGCTGGCCGCTTACCGTTTCGGTGCGGCCACCGCGATCACCACGACCAACGTAATACCCGACTTCGGCAAGCTCGCGACCTTTTCCACCTTCGCGACGATGGCCCTCGCCTTCCAGGGCCTCGAACTCGGGCTGATCCTCGGTGGCGAAATCAAGGACCCGCGCCGGCAGGTTCCGCGCGCCACGCTGATCTCCTGCGTGGTCATTGCAGCCATCTATATCGCCGGCACGGCATCCCTGCTGATCGCACTGCCGGCGTCGACGATCGACATCATCGCCGGCATCCCGCAGGCGCTGTCCGCGATCGGCGAACGGATCGGCCTGCCGATGTTCGGATCGCTGACCGCAGCACTGGTCACGGTCGGCACGATCGGCTCCATCTCCGCATGGGTCACGGGTACGGCGCGCCTGCCCTTCGTGGTGGGTGTCGATCGCTACCTGCCCGCCGCGCTGGGACACCTGCATCCCAGGCATGGCACGCCCCATGTGGCCCTGATCACCCAGGGCGTCCTGACGTCGCTGGTGCTGGCAGCCGCGCTGTCCGGCTCCAGCATCCACGAGGCCTACATCATCCTGGTCGACATGACCGCCATCATGTCGCTGCTGCCGCTGCTGTACATCCTGCTGGCCTTTCCGCTGTTGCGCCGCCGCGCCGCCGGTCGCAACGAAGGCGTCAACCTGTCGCCCGGCGGCACCCTCGGCTGCTGGCTGGCCGGGCTGACCGGTTTCTCGGTGACCTTGCTGGCGATCGTCACCTCGATGATTCCGCCCGCCGACAGCAGCAACCCAAGCCTGTTTTTGCTCAAGGTGGTGGGAGGCTCGGCACTGCTGATCGGCATCGGGCTGCTGTTCTACCGGCATGGCCAACGGCAGGTCAGGAATCTCTCGCCCTGATCCTGCGCCTACACTTCAAGAACAGTGCGTATTGCCACTGGGCTGAGCATGCATTGCCATCGCAGCTGACCAAGCCGGCAGCAGAACCGATCTGCGTCGCTATCTCTGACCGGCGGCAGGCAGTCATTTGCTTGCGGTAGTCGGTTGCTTGTCCGCTCGATCCTTGCCTCATACCGGACAATCCGCGTCGCTACGATGCCTTGAGCGGCTCGCATGAATACCTGCAGCAGCGGATCAAGCTGATCCGAATCGTCAGGCCATCCAGAAAAAGACGGCCGTCATCCGTTTGGTCGCCGTTTCCTGTCCCCAGTAAGCCGTGGCGCTGTGGATCAGGTTGGCCTTGTAGATCAGCAACCGGTTGAAGCGATGGGCCACGCGCACGTCCTCGACAAACGCATTCGGCGGCACGAAGCGATTGCCCAGCGCCTCGGCCAGGTTATGGTGCGGCGGCATCACGATGTTGCCGCCGAGCTGGCCACCGGGCATGCGCTGGCGGAAGAAACTGGTGCCGCACTGCTCCGGTACGTCGCGGTTGAGATACAGCACCGCGGCATAGCGACACAGATTCGTCGAGTCGGTGTGCGGCTTGGCGGCGCCTTCGAGCGAGCCGACCACTTGCACGCAGTTGTGGCTGAGTTTGCTGCCGGCCTCCGTCTGCTCGATCCAGACCCTCTTCGCGCCGGTCAGCTGGCACAGCTTCGCATCCAGCGCCGCCAGCTCGTCGTCGAGCAATGCAGGAATCGCGCGCATGCCCGGCCATACCTCGCCGGTGTAGGGATGGCCCAATTCCCAGTCGGTCTTGGCCAGGCAACGCGCGCGCACCTCATCGGCGTTCGACAAGGCGTCGTCCACCACCCAGTAATCGCGGCCTTCGACGGGTTTGCGATAAGGCAATGGACGCATCTGGGTCGGAAGCAGGGACATGCTGATGAACGCCGGCGACAAATGAGCGGGTAACAGTAGCCGAAGCAAGCCGCCAAGATCGTGTCCCGACGAACGATCCAGCCGCATGACCGTTCACTTGCGGGAAAGGTCGAGGTCGCGACGCCTGGGGTGGTCGAGCTCGGCAAACCCATCCGCACAGTCCCGGGTACTGCCATTGAAATGATTCGGCCGGCGGACCATCGACGCCAAAGCACCCAGTCTGGAAATGCAAAAGCCCCGTCGAAACGGGGCTTCCAGGATGTTTTCTTCACCACTCTTGCGGATATGTTCCTCAGAACGGAATCTCGTCATCCGCGAAACCGCTGTCGGCTGGCGGTGGTGCCTGCCGCTGCTGGCTGCCGTAATCATCGCCACCGCGTGACTGGCTGCCGCCCTGGCGCTGGCCACCGCCGCTGCTGCTCTGCGGACGCTCGCGCTGGCCGCCACCGCTGCCACCGCCCTCGTTGCCACCAAGCATCTGCATCTCGCTGGCGATGATGTCGGTCGAGTAGCGCTCGATGCCGTCCTTGCCGGTGTACTTGTCGGTGCGCAGCGAACCTTCGATATAGACCTGGCGACCCTTCTTCAGGTAGTCGCCGGCGATCTCGGCAAGCCGGCCGAACAGCTTCACGCGGTGCCACTCGGTGCGCTCCTGCTTCTCGCCGCTCTGCTTGTCGGTCCAGGTTTCCGAGGTGGCCAGGTTGATCGTGGTGACTGCGGTGCCGCCGCCGGTATGGCGCATTTCCGGATCCGCGCCAAGGTTGCCGACCAGGATGACTTTGTTGATGCCGCGTGCCATGGGAATGTCCTCTGTTGAGCCGGCCGTACGTCAGGGGTAGTTACGGCCGGAGTGATGAATCTGGCTGGCTATCATAACCTCGGCGGCCTCTGAATCCATCTGCGGAGCCCCCGGCATGGCGTGGGCCTGCGCCGCCACCGGCCGTCTGCGCCGGAAGGCGGGCGCTCTGCCAGGATTCCGGCTGTCGGCGGCGGCCCGGGCCGGTTCAGGCTGCGATGAAGCGGTGGCCGACCCCCGGCTCGGTCTTCAGCCAGCGCGGATTGGCCGGGTCGTCGCCCAGTTTCTGGCGCAGCTTGCCGATCACGATGCGCAGGTACTGGCTGTCGCCGGTGTGGGTCGGCCCCCATACCTCGCGCAGCAACTGTTGCTGGGTGACCACGCGGCCGGCGTGGCGCAACAGCATCGCCAGCACCGCGAACTCCTTGCGGGTCAGCGCCAGCGGCGCGCCGTCCAGGCTCACTTCGCGACGGGCCAGATCGATGCTGAGCCGGCCATCGTCGTAGCGCGGCGGCACCTCCGGTTCACCCGGCCGGTTGCGCAGCAGCGCACGCAGCCGCGCCATCAGCTCCTGGATGCCGAACGGCTTGGTCATGTAGTCGTTGGCACCATGATCGAGCGCACGCACCTTCTCGCTCTCGGCATCGCGCACCGACAGCATCAGCACCGGCAGCTGGCTCCACTGGCGCAGCTCGGCCAGCACGGCATGGCCCTCCATGTCGGGCAGGCCGATATCGAGGATCACCAGATCCGGCGTGCGCGTGGCCGCCAGCGCCAATCCCTCGGTCGCCGTCGCCGCGAGCAGCACCTCGTAGCCTTCGGCGCGCAGGCCGATATCGAGGAAGCGGCGGATCTGCGCCTCGTCGTCGATCACCAGGATGCGCGGAGCGGCTGAAGTCATGGGGATGGCGTCATGCGTCGGTATCGGGCGGCGCCGGCAACGGCAGGCTGATGCGGATGGTGGTGCCGATGCCGTCGCCGGGCAAGGCCTCCACGCTGCCGCCGTGCGCGCCGATCATGCCGCGGCAGATCGCCAGGCCCAGCCCGGTGCCCTGCGGCGCACGGTCGCCGCGCGATACCGAATAGAACATGTCGAAGATGCGTGCCCGCTCGTCTTCCGGTATGCCGGGGCCACGGTCGCTGACATCGATCAGCAGGCGTTCGCCGGTGCTGTGCACGCTGACCCGCACCGGCTCGTCGGGTGGCGAGAAGCGCGCGGCGTTCTCCAGGATGTTGAACAGCGCTTGTTCGATCAGCGCGGGATGCACATAGAGCAGCACCGTCTCCGGCGGTGTCATCGTCTCCACGCGCAGCTCCGGGAACAGCTTGCGCAGGCGCGTCACGGCGGCGGCCACGATCTCGGCGCTGTCGGTCCAGTCGCGGTTGAGCTTCAGCGTGCCGTGGCCGAGCCGGGTCATGTCGAGCAGGTTCTGGATGTAGCGATCCAGCCGCTGACCCTCGCCGAGGATCGCCTGCAGCAATTCGCGGCGCTCCTCCTGCGGCAGTTTCTCCTCGTAGCTGATCAGGGTGCCGGCGGCACCGATCATCGAGGCCAGCGGCGAGCGCAGGTCGTGCGACACCGACGACAGCAGTGCGTTGCGCAGGCGCTCGGTCTCGCCCTGCACGCGCGCGCCTTCGAGTTCATCGGAAAGCCGCGCACGCTCCAGCGCCTGGCCGATGTCCTGGGTCATCGCCAAAGCGAGGCTGCGCTGGTCGGGATCCGGCTCGCGCAGCGCCGGATCGAAGCGCAGCGCCACTGCGCCCAGCGGCCGGCTCTCGCTACCCAGCGGCAGCACCCAGCACGGCGCGCCGTTCAAGGTATCGGTGTAACGCCCGGCCTGCTCGCCATGGCGGTCGCTCCAGTCGGCCGCAGCCAGATCCTGGGCCAGCAACGCTCGCTCCACGGGCACGCTCGCCACCACGCGCAACACCTGCTCCGCATCGCGGGCGAGGATCGCCGCATCACAACGCAATGCATGCGCCAGCGCCTTGCTGCCGACGTCGCGGATGCCACCGGCGTCGGTGCTGGCGGTCAGTTGCTGGCCCAAGGTGAGCAGTGCGCGCGCCTGCACGTGCGCGCCGCGCAAGGATTCCACCTGGCTGGCCAGTCGCGTGGCGAGACGGCTGCACACCAGCGCCGCCACCAGGAACAGCGTCACTGCCAGCACGTCGTCGAAGTTGGAGATCGCCAGGGTGTAGCGCGGCGGTGCGAAGAAGAAGTTGTAACCGAGGAAACACAGGATCGCCGTATAGACGGCCACCGCCATGCGCGTGCGCACCGCCACCACCAGCACCGCGGTGAGGAAGATCAACGACAGGTTCGCCACCGACAGGTAACGGTCGGCGATGAAGGCCAGCCCGAACGCGACCAGGATGGTGAGTGTGGCGTAGATGTATTCGCTGCGCGAACCGCGCGCGGACGGCAGGCGCATCCGGCGGCGTGCCTTCGCCCGCTCGCTCGGCGTGGCGATGATGGTCAGTTCCAGGTGCGCGCCGCGGCGCAGCAGCAACTGGGTCAGTGAACGACCCAGCATGCGCGCCACCAGCCGTTCGCGGGTGCGGCCGAGGATGATCTGGCCGACGCCCTCGCGATCGGCGTGCGCCAGCAGTTCGTCGGCGATCGCGTGGCCGCGCAGGATGATCGCCTCGCCGCCGAGCCGGCGGGTCAGCCGCATCGCCGCATCCAGCCGCTCGCGCCGTGCGGGGTCCAGCCGGGCGCCGGTATCGACGAAGGCGACGCTCCACGGTGCACCGCGGCGCTCGGCGATGCGCCTTGCCACGCGCACCAGGTACTCGCTCTGGCCGTGGCCGTCGATCGCCGCCAGCACGCGCCGGCGTACCGTCATCGCGCTGCCGCGCGCCAACATGTGCTCGCGCAGGTCGCTGTCGACGTGGCCTGCGATGGTGTCCAGCGCCAGTTCGCGCAAGGCGGCCAGATTGGTCGGCGAGAAGAACGCGTCGAGCGCGGCGGCAGCCGTCTCCGGTACATACACCTTGCCTTGCTTGAGCCGGCCGATCAGCTCGCGCGGCGGCAGGTCGACCAGCACGATGTCGCGCGCATGGTCGAGGAAGGCGTCCGGCACCGTCTCGCGTACGGTGATGCCGGTGATGCGCCGCACCTGGTCGTTGAGGCTTTCCAGGTGCTGCACGTTCAGCGCTGTGTACACCTCGATGCCGGCATCGAGCAACTCGGCGATGTCCTGCCAGCGCCGCTCGTGGCGCCCCCCGGGCAGGTTGTGGTGCGCCAATTCATCGACCAGCAGCACCGCCGGCTTGCGCGCCAGCGCCGCATCCAGATCGAACTCGGTGAAATCGCGCTCGCTGCCGTCGGACGACTTGTAACGCACGGGGCGGCGCGGCAACACCTCCATGCCTTCCAGCAGGGCCGCGGTTTCGGCGCGGCCATGCGTTTCGACCACGCCGACCACCACGTCCACGCCCTGCCGCTTCAATTCGCGCGCGGCGGACAGCATCGCGTAGGTCTTGCCGACGCCGGGCGCGGCGCCGAGAAAGATCTTCAGCCGATGGGTGCGCTCGTCGTGCTCGGTACTCAACAGGGCATCGGCACGTGCTTCGCGGGAAGGTTCGGTCATAGGTGTCCCATCTTCGCCGGTTTGCGAGCGATTGGCTCCCTCTCCCTTCAGGGAGAGGGGTGGGGAGAGGGGCCGGAGCTTGCGCCATTCTCACATCGGAGCCGGCTTTGGATCAGCATCGGCGCGAGCACCCGCCCCTCATCCGCCCTCCGGGCACCTTCTCCCCAAAGGGGAGAAGGGCTCCCTAACGTTGCGGTGCATCCAGCGCCAGGTTGAGCTGCAGCACGTTGACCCGCGGCTCGCCGAACACGCCGAGCTGGCGCCCGCTGGTGTACTCGTCCACCAGCGCCTGCACCTGCGTGGTGCCGAGCCCGCGCGCCTTCGCCACCCGCGCCAGCTGGTACTGCGCCGCCGCCGGGCTGATCTCCGGATCGAGACCGCTGGCCGAGGCGGTGACCAGGTCCACCGGCACCGGCGCGGTGTTGCCCGGATCGGCGGCACGCAACGCGGCGATGCGCTGCTTCACCGCATCCGTCAGCGCCGGGTTGGTCGGGCCCAGGTTCGAGCCACCGGAGTTGACGCCGTTGTCCGCCTGCGGCGTGGTCGCCGACGGCCGGCCCCAGAAGTACTTCGGGTCGGTGAACGACTGGCCGATAAGCACGGAACCGATCGGCTTGCCATCCTTCACGATCAGGCTGCCGTTGGCCTGCCGCGGAAAGACCAGCTGGGCCAGCCCGGTGGCCACCAGCGGATAAAGCACGCCGGTGATCGCGGTCATCAACAACAGCAGCATTGCGGCATTGCGCAAGAGCCTGGTCATGGTCATCGCCTCAGTAGTGCAGGATCGCGTCGATCAGCGCGGTCACCTGGTGGTATTTCGTGCCGCCGTCATAGGCCGGGAAATCATAGGCGCGCTCGTAGCGCAGCTCCGGACGGATCTCCAGGTCCTGCGACACCCAGTGCGTCATGCCGATCGTGTGGCTGGAATAGCGCGTGGCGAAGCCGGTGCGCTGGCCCTGCACGTCGTTGTAGAACTCGTTGCGGATCGACAGCATGTTGGTCGGGTTCAACTCGATGTTGAAGTAGTTGACGATGCCGTAGGCCGGGTTGTTGCCGGCCGGAAAATTCGGCGCTTGGCCCAGCGGATAACCCGGCACGCCGAGCGGCGCACCCTGCTGGTCGCGCACGTAGATGTGATAGACCTCGGTCAGCATGTGCACGCTGCGCGTGAAGCGGTGGCCCCAGGTCAGCACGAATTCCTGCAGGTTGTTGTAGGTCTGCTTCGACTTGTTCCAGGACTCCACGCAGGGGTACAGCATGTCGTTGTTCGACGCGGATACCCAGCGCACGCAGGCCTGCGCGCTCAGCGTGCCGGAGCTGTTCCAGAACGCCGAGTCGTCGCCGCTGTGCACGCCCAGCTGCACCGTCCACTGGTCGTTGAGCTTGGTCGTGGTGATGATGCCGGTGTTGGTATAGGCATCCACCGTGTACAGAATGGAGTGGGTCAGCAGGTAGTTCTCGGGGGCGAACTGCGCCTCGATGTCGGGGATCGACAGATAGCGGCCTGCGGTGATCTGCATGCCCTGCGCCACCCAGGGGATGTACAGGTCGACGTACCAGATCATCGGGTCGTCGCCGTAGGCCTTGCCCGGCAACTGCTGGGTGTTCGGGTTGTTCAGCAGCTGGTTGCTGAAGACGCCCTTCATGGTGGTGTAGTGGTAGTCGTAGCCGTACAGGTTGTCGAAGTGGAAGCCCCAGTCGAGGTGATCGGTCTGCACGGTATCCGGCAGCCGTTCCACCCGGAACAGGAACTGGTCGAACTCGACACGATTCGGCCGCGTCGCATAGGACAACGGGTAGTTGGTGAAGCCCGACGAACTGAAGTTGGCCGAGGGATTGATCCAGCCATACGTCTCGATCCGGTTGGCCTGCATCCACTGGCCCAGCCTGGTACAGGCCAACGCCTTTTCCAGCGGGTACTGCGAATTCTCGTTCGGTACGCCGATGGCATTGTCGACGCCGCCGAGCTGCCATTCGGACGACGGGAACGGCGCCGAATCGAACGGCGAGTCCAGCGCGCGGCGCTTCGGCGCCGGCGCGTTCGGATCCGCCGGCTGCGCGTCTTCGCGATAGGCCGCCGCGAGGCGCGACAGAAACCCGCTGGAGCAGTCGCTGCTCGTCGCCACCGGTGCCGTGGATACGGTCGTGTCCTTGTCGGCCGAAACCGGCGACGCGGCGACATCCGCGCCCGCCTGTGCCTGCCCGGCTGCAGCAAGCATCAGCATCAAGGCAAGCGATGCAACTTTCTTGTGTGACATGTCTTTCCCTGCAACTTCGGCCCGCAACGGCCGTCTTTTCTATAGTGGATGGATATTCGTGGGTTGCCGCCGCGTGACGCCCGCGGGTATCAGATGCCGGCGTAACCGCCGAGTACGTAGTCGTCCTGCTCGCTGCGCGGGGCCTGGTCCGCGGCCACGGTGGGCAGTTCGCTGCGCGACCGCAGTGGCAGCGCGATCACCACGTCGCAGTCGGAGTCGTTGGCCGACAGGCGCAGCTCCATGTCGGGATGGGTGTCGTCGGGAAGGGATACCGAAAGTTTCAGCGTTTGCATGACATAACTCCATGGAAGGAAGTCGTCATCCCAGCGAAGGCTGGGATCCAGCGACTTGCAAGCAAGCGACTGACACTGGGTCCCAGCCTTCGCTGGGATGACGGGCAAAAGCTTCACGCCAGTCCAACCAGCACCAGCAACATGTCGATGAGCTTGATGCCGAGGAACGGCACCACGATGCCGCCCAGGCCGTAGACCAGCAGGTTGCGGCGCAGCAGCGCGCCGGCGCCGAGCGCGCGGTACTTCACGCCCTTCAGCGCCAGCGGGATCAGGAAGATGATGATCAGCGCATTGAAGATCACCGCCGAGAGGATCGCGCTCTGTGGCGTCGCCAGGTGCATCACGTTGAGCGCGTTGAGCGCGGGATAGGTGGTCGCGAACGCGGCCGGGATGATCGCGAAGTACTTGGCGATGTCGTTGGAGATCGAGAACGTGGTCAGCGAGCCGCGGGTGATCAGCATCTGCTTGCCGATCTCCACCACCTCGATCAGCTTGGTCGGGTTGGAGTCGAGATCGACCATGTTGCCGGCCTCTTTCGCCGCCTGCGTACCGGTGTTCATCGCCACCGCCACGTCGGCCTGGGCCAGCGCCGGCGCGTCGTTGGTGCCGTCGCCGCACATCGCCACCAGCCGGTTCTCGGCCTGGATGTCGCGGATCAGCTTTAGCTTGGCTTCGGGCGTGGCCTCGGCGAGGAAATCGTCGACACCCGCTTCGGCCGCGATCGCTGCAGCGGTGAGCGGGTTGTCGCCGGTGATCATGATGGTCTTGATGCCCATCTTGCGCATCTCGGCGAAGCGCTCCTTGATGCCGCCCTTGACGATGTCCTTCAGCTCGATCACGCCCAGCGCCCGCGCGCCTTCGGTGACGATCAGCGGGGTGGCGCCGCGCCGCGCGATGTCCTCGGCCATGCGTTTCACCAATGGCGGCAGATGGCTGCCTTGCGACTCCAGATGCTTTTCCACCGCATCCAGCGCACCCTTGCGGATCTGCCGCGCACCGAAATCGACACCGCTCATGCGGGTCTGCGCGGTGAACGGCACGAACTGCGCGTGCATCGCCTCGAGCTGCTGTTCGCGCAGGCCGAAGTTCTCCTTCGCCAGCACCACGATGCTGCGACCTTCCGGCGTTTCGTCGGCCAGCGAGGCCAGCTGCGCGGCCTCGGCCATGATCCTTTCATCAATGCCCGGCGCCGGATAGAACGCCACCGCCTGGCGGTTGCCCAGGGTGATGGTGCCGGTCTTGTCCAGCAGCAGCACGTCGACGTCGCCGGCCGCCTCGACCGCACGGCCGGAGGTGGCGATCACGTTGGCGCGGATCATCCGGTCCATGCCGGCGATGCCGATCGCCGACAGCAACGCGCCGATCGTGGTCGGGATCAGGCAGACCAGCAGCGCGATCAGCACCGTGAGCGTGATCGGATGGCCGATGCCCGCCGCCTGCACGCTGTAGATCGAATACGGCAGCAAGGTGGCGCAGGCCAGCAGGAAGATCAGGGTGAACTTCGCCAGCAGGATGGTCAGCGCGATCTCGTTGGGCGTCTTGCGCCGCTTGGAACCTTCCACCATCGCGATCATGCGGTCGAGAAAGCTCTCGCCCGGATTGCTGGTGATGCGCACCACCAGCCAGTCCGACAGCACGCGGGTACCGCCGGTCACCGCGCTGCGGTCGCCGCCGGACTCGCGGATCACCGGTGCGGATTCGCCGGTGATCGCGCTCTCGTCCACGCTGGCCGCGCCGACCACCACTTCGCCGTCGCCGGGAACCGGCTCGCCGGCCTCGACCAGCACGTGGTGGCCGGTGCGCAGATCGCTGGACGGCACGAAGGTGATCGCTGCATGGCGATCGGCCGAGGCCAGCTTCTTCGCGATCACATCCTTGCGCGAACTGCGCAACGCATTGGCCTGCGCCTTGCCACGGCCTTCCGCCAGCGCCTCGGCGAAATTCGCGAACAGCAGGGTGAACCAAAGCCACAGGCTGACCCAGAAGATGAAGCCGGTCGGCGCCTCGCCGTGACCGGCTAGCGCCTGCACCCACAACAGCGTGGTCAGCACGCTGCAGACGAACACCACGAACATCACCGGATTGCGGAACTGCAACCGCGGCGACAGCTTGCGCAACGAATCGGCCATCGCCGTGAGCACCAGCTCGCGGCTGAAGCCGCTCGCTGCTTGAGTTTGTGCGGTCATGATTCAGTGTCCCGCCATCAGGGATTCGGCGATCGGCCCCAGGGCCAGGGCCGGAAGGAAGGTCAGCGCGCCGACCACGATCACCACGCAGGCCAGCAGCGTGACGAACAGCGGCGTATGCGTGGGCAAGGTGCCGGCCGATTCGGGTACGTGGCGCTTGGCCGCGAGCGAGCCAGCCATCGCCAGCATCGCGATGGCGAGCGGGAAACGGGCCAGGAACATGCAGATGCCGAGCAGCACGTTCCAGAACGGCGTGTTGACCGAAAGGCCGCCGAACGCACTGCCGTTGTTGTTGGAGGCCGAGCTGACCGCGTAGAGGATCTCGCTGAAGCCGTGCGCGCCGGGGTTGGCCACACCCGCCACGCCCGCCGGCACCATGACCGCGATGGCCGTGCCGATCACCACCAGCGCACACGGCAGCAGCACCGCGAGGCTGGCCATCTTCATCTCGTAGGCCTCGATCTTCTTGCCGAGGTATTCCGGCGTACGGCCCACCATCAGCCCGGCGATGAACACCGCCACCACCGCGAAGGCGAGCATGCCGTACAGGCCCGAGCCGACACCGCCGAAGATCACTTCGCCCAGCTGGATCAGCCACATCGGCACCAGGCCGCCGAGCGGCGTCAGCGAGTCGTGCATCGCGTTGACCGCACCGCACGAGGCGGCCGTGGTGATCGCCGCGAACAGGCCGGACGCGGCGATGCCGAAGCGGGTCTCCTTGCCCTCCATGTTGCCGCCGGCCTGCAGCGCCGAGGCATGCTGATCGACCGCCAGTCCATGCAACGCCGGATTGCCGGCCTGCTCGGCCGCCACCAGGGCGATCGTCAATGGGATGAAGATCACCAGCATGGTGGCGAGGATCGCCCAGCCCTGGCGCCGATCGCTCACCTGCATGCCAAACATGTAACAGAGGCCGCCAGGGATCAGGAAGATCGCCAGCATCTCGATGAAGTTGGAGAACGGCGTGGGGTTCTCGTACGGGTGTGCCGAATTCGCATTGAAGAAGCCGCCGCCATTGGTGCCAAGCATCTTGATCGCGATCTGCGACGCGGCCGGGCCCATCGGCAGGGTCTGCGTGGTGACCGGCGTTTCCCTGGTCACGTCATGGCCCGCGGCATCCTTCACCGCGTTGCCCGCCGCGTCCTTCACCGTCTCGGTGTAGCTGGTGGTCTGCACCACCGGCACGTCGACATAGGACTTGAAGTTCTGCACCACACCCTGCGACACCAATAACATCGTTATCAGCAGCGACAGCGGCAGCAGCACGTACAGCGCGCTGCGGGTGAGGTCGACCCAGAAGTTGCCGATGCTGAGCGAGGAGCGCCGGCTGAAGCCGCGCACCACCGCCACCAGCACCGCGATACCGGTTGCCGCGGAGAGGAAGTTCTGCACCGCCAGCCCCAGCATCTGGGTCAGGTAGCTCATCGTCGACTCGCCGGCGTAGCCCTGCCAGTTGGTGTTGGTGGCGAAGCTGATCGCGGTGTTCATCGCCGAATCCGGCGAGACGGCGGCAAAGTGTTGTGGATTGAGCGGCAGCCACTGCTGCACGCGCTGCAACAGATAGACGACCAGCACGCCGAGCACGTTGAACAGCAGCATGGCCAGCGCGTAACGCTTCCAGCCCATGGCTTCGTCATCGCGGATGCCGCACAGGCGATAGATCACGCGCTCCACGCCACCGCCGAAACGGGTGACGCGGTTCGGCGTATCGGAAAACACCAGCGCCATGTAGCTGCCGGCCGGCTTCACCAGCAGCAGCAACACCACCAGGTACAGGCCGACCTGCAGGAAATCATTGCTGGTCATTCGAACCACTCCGGCTTGAGCAGGGCCACGCACAGGTAGCCGGCCAGCGCCGCGGCGATCAGGCCGGCGAGGATATACAGGACATTCATGACGGAAAGCTCATGTCAGTGGAAAAAAGTGCAGCGGCTTATTTGCGCGGGCTCAGCCGATCGCAGATCAGCGCAAAGCCCAGCACGGCCGCGCACAGCACGAGCAGGAACAAGAGGTAGACGAAATCCATCGGCGTCGACTCCAGGAATGGGCGACGCGCACTGTAGGAAGTACCGCATAAGAACGGGGTATCGCGGCAGCGGCTACGCGTATAGAACGCGTAAAATTTTCCGCATGGACGTGCGGACCGGCTTCAGGCCGTCATGTGCAAGGAACCCTCGCCATTCGCCGCGGTGTCCGATGGCAGCCGCTCGATCGCATAGCCTGCCGCATCCCATGCATCCAGGCCACCCAATAGCGGACGCACGTTGCGGTAGCCGATCGCCATGAGCAGCTTGGCCGCCTTGGCGGCGGAGACTTCGTTCGGGCAACTGCAATAGATCACCAGCTCGCGGTCCCGCGAGATGTCCTGCAGCGCCTGGTCGACACCGTCCAGGTCAGCCAGCAACGCACCGGGGATGATCCGCGTGTCGAGCAGGCGTGCGGCCTGCGAGCGCACGTCGACCACCACGGGATTCTGCCCGTCGGCGATGGATTCGCTCAGTTCGTCCACCGTGATCCGGGCCATGCGCAAGGCCACCAGCAGGCGCCGGCGCTGCCACCACTTGGCCGCGATATAGAGCACGAGCAGACCCAGCAGCAGCTCCAACGCCACCGTGCCTGCGCTGGCCAGGTCAGCCAGGAGATCGTCGATCTGCGCTGCAAAAGCATGGCCGAGCCCCACCGCCATGCCCGCCCACAGCAGCGAGCCCAGACCATCCAGCAAGATGAAGGTGCCGGCGCGCAAACCCATCGCGCCCACCAGCGGCGGCGCCACCGTCGACAACCCGGGCACGAACTTGGCGATCAGCAGGATCCGCCCGCGCCAGCGCTGGAAGCGCAGCTCGGACTGCTTCACGCAGGAATCGGGCGACAGCGATATGCGGCAGATCGTGCGCATCACGCCAGCACCGAAGCGCCGACCCGCCCAGTACCAGACCAGGTCGCTGAGCAGGCAGGCAAGCACCACCGCCGACATGATGCCGGCCAGCGGCAGCTTGCCGCTGGCGCTCAGCGCGCCGGCCACGACCATGGTCGGTACCGCCGGCACCGGCACACCCGCCTGCTCCACCAGCACATTGAAGAACACCAGCAACAGGCCGTACTGGGCGATCAGCGCGATGATGTGATGGGCCATCGGATCGATACTCGGTCACGGTTCCGCAAAACCGCAGGCACCCATGATTGGGCCAACCAACCGCCATTGCAAACCGTCGAGGACCGCACCGGAACGTCACCGCCCGAGCCCGATCCGCCGTCCCGGCCGGCCGCTTTCGCCGAAAACGTCGCCCGCGTGACCCTCGGCGCGTCGCAAATCGCGGCGCAACCCTCGTCGCAGCCTTATAATCGCGAGGATACGCCGCCTTGAAGCCCCCATGAACTCGATGCCAGCCGACGCCCGACGCCCCGCCGACTTCGCCCATGTGCGCGACCTCGCCGCTGCCGACATGCAGCGCGTCGATGCGTTGATCCGCCAGCGGCTGTCCTCCGACGTGGTGCTGATCAACCAGATTGCCGACCACATCATCGCCAGCGGCGGCAAGCGGCTGCGCCCGATGCTGCACGTGCTGGCCGCCGGTGCCGCCGGCTATCGCGGCGACCGCCACGCCAAGCTCGCCGCGATCATCGAGTTCATCCACACCTCCACCCTGCTGCACGACGACGTGGTGGACGAGTCCGACCTGCGCCGCGGCCGCAAGACCGCCAATGCGCTGTGGGGCAATGCCGCCAGTGTGCTGGTCGGCGACTTCCTGTATTCGCGCTCGTTCCAGCTGATGGTGGAACTCGATGACATGCGCATCATGCGCATTCTCGCCGACACCACCAACACGATCGCCGAGGGCGAAGTGCTGCAGCTGCTCAACATCGGCAACGCCGACGTCAGCGAAGCGGCCTATCTGGCGGTGATCGAGCGCAAGACCGCCGTGCTGTTCGCCGCGGCCACCGAACTCGGCGGCATCCTCGGCGGCCTGCCGGAAACGCAGGTAACTGCGCTGCGCCGCTACGGCATGGAACTGGGCTACGCGTTCCAGATCGCCGACGACCTGCTCGACTACGTCAGCGATGCCGGCACCCTGGGCAAGAACATCGGCGACGACCTCGCCGAGGGCAAGCCGACGCTGCCGCTGATCTATGCGCTGGAGCAGGCAAACCCCGCGCAGGTGCAGTCGTTGCGCCACGCGATCGAACACGGCGGCCTCGACTCGCTCGACCGCATCATCGCCTCGATCCGCGACTCCGGCGCACTGGAACGCACCCGCGAACGGGCCGTGATGCATGCCGAGGCGGCCCAGGCCGCGCTCGACGATCTGCCTGCCTCGGTCTATCGCGAAGCGCTCGCCACGCTGGCCGACTATTCGGTACAGCGCACGTTCTGACTGATCGCATAGCCACAGCACGCTTCACCATTGGGTTGGCCAGGGAAACCAACCGTTCCCGAATGGACGCTGGCACCGCCGCCGCTGATCGGCCAGACTTCGCCCCATGCTCCGTTCGCGTTCAATCAGCTGGTTGTTGCAGCTTGCGGTGATCCTGCTGCCACTGGGATCGGCGCACGCCGCCAGCGCCAGCTATCGCTACGACACGGTACATAGCCAGATCGTCTTCAGCATCAGCCACGACGGCTATTCGCGTCCGTTTGGACGGCTGCATATCGCCAAGGGCTGGCTGCGTTTCGATCCGGACGACTGGAGCACCGCAGCCACCGAGCTGGACATCGACCTGGGCAGCCTGGACATGGGCGATGCGGACTGGAACAAAGCCGTCTGTAAGCCAAGCCTGCTCGACTGCACGCATGATCGCCACGCACACTTCGTCAGCACCCGTATCGAACGTAAGGATGCCCAGCATGGCGTACTCTATGGCCTGCTCAGCATGCGCGGTGCGAGCCAAGCCGTGAGCATCCCCTTTACCTTCAACCGCGCCGGACGAACGATCTACGGCCTGCACGACGTAGCCGGCTTCTCGGCCACCGCCATGCTGGATCGCGACGCTTTCGGCATAACCGCCTATTCCGGTTCGATTGGGCACCAGGTAAGCGTGTGGCTGGAGCTTGAGGCGATCCGCGACGACCACGCTGTCCCACCTTCGAAGGAGCAACCATGAGCCTGCGCAGCAATGACCGCCAGTGGGGTTCGGTGGCCAAGTTTTTCCACTGGGTCATCGCGCTGGCCATCATCGGCAACGGCATCTTCGGCCTGCTGATGGACCTGGCCCATTCGCCGATGCAGAAGATCAACTGGCTGGCCCTGCACAAGTCGATCGGGCTGACCGTGCTCGCGTTGTTCCTGTTGCGCGTGCTGTGGCGCTGGAGCGATCGACGACCCGTAGAGGAGCCCACCCCGCGCTGGCAGCAGCTGGCAGCACGCCTCACCCACGGCACGCTGTATCTGCTGATCGCAGCGATTCCGCTCAGCGGCTGGTGGTTCAACTCCGTCACCGGCAAGCCGCTGCAATGGTTCAAGCTGTTCAATCTGCCGGCGCTGGGGGCGAAGAACGACGCGTTGCGTCACCTCTCGCACGCGGTGCATGAATATCTGTTCTGGCTGCTGGTGCTGGTGCTGGTGGCGCACGTAGGTGCGGCGTTGAAGCACCATGTGTTCGACCGTGACAATGTGCTGCGCCGGATGCTGCCGTTCGGCCGACCGCGCAACGATTCCACTCCCCGAGGAGAATCCTGATGCATCGCCTTGCCCTTCTTTTTCTCGCACTCGCCCTGCCCTGCGCTGCCGCCGCGACCGACTACAGCGTGCAGCCGGCGGCCAGCACGCTGGGCTTCAGCGGCACGTTCCAGGGCGCTTCCTTCAATGGCCAGTTCGGCCAGTGGACAGCCGCGATCAGCTACGACGCCGCAAAACTCGCCACCTCGAAATTCGACGTAACCGTGACCCTGGCCAGCGTGAAGACCGGCGACAAGGATCGCGACGGTGCCTTGCCCGGCTCCGATTTCTTCAATGTAGCGAAGTTTCCGCAGGCGCACTTCGTCACCACCGGCTTCCATCAGAACGGTGCACAGGTGATCGCCGACGGCAACCTGACCTTGCGCGGCGTGACCAAGCCGGTCAGCCTCAACGTGACGTTCAAGCCGCACGGCAGCGGCGCCACGCTGGATGTCGCCGGTACGGTGAAGCGGCTCGACTTCGGCGTGGGCACAGGCGACTACGCCGACACCTCGGTGATCGGGGCGGACGTGAAGATCAACGGGCACCTGCAGCTCGCGCCGAAGTAAGCGGCCACCTCGATGGCGGGCGACACGCTGTGGCAACGCCTGCGCGGCTGGCTCACGTCCGAGCACGCCGGCGCCATCGCGACACCCGCGCCGCGCAATGCAACGACCGGCTCGACGCGGGTAGCCGACAGCCTGCGCAGCCTGCTCGGTGATCCGACCATCCCCGCGTCGGTTCGCAGCGAACTGGCCACCGACTTCGGCCGCATCGAGCACATGCTGGACAAGCTCGAACGCGGCGAACTGCACATTGCCGTGTTCGGCCGCGTGTCCACCGGCAAGTCGGCACTGGGCAATGCGCTGCTCGGCCATGAGGCGTTCGCGGTCGGTGTGCTGCACGGCACCACCACCGATGCCGCGCATGCGCGCCTCGACGAGGCACAGCACGATGGCCTGGTGCTGATCGACACGCCCGGCATCAACGAGCTGGATGGCGAGGCGCGCGAGCAACTCGCGTTCGAGGTCGCCGAAGTCAGCGACCTGGTGATCTTTGTCTGCGACGGCGACCTCACCCGCGAGGAACTCGATGCGCTGAAGACGCTCGCCGCCACCCAGCGTCCGCTGCTGCTGGCGCTGAACAAGGCCGACCGCTACGGCCGCGACGAACTGAGCAGCCTGCTGGAGCATCTGCGCTTGCGCGCAAGCGGCCTGGTCCGCGCGGAAGACGTGCTGGCGGTGGCCGCCGATCCCGCCGCGCAGCGGGTGATCGAACTCGATGCGCACGGCCGCGAGCGGGCGCATGAGCAGGCGCGTCCGCCCGATGTCGCCGCCCTGCGCGAACGTCTGCTGGCGATCGCGGCGCGCGAAGGCAAGACGCTGTCGGCGATCAATGCCGGGTTGTATGCCGGCCGGCTCACCGACCAGGTCAGCGCACGCATAGCGCAGACACGGCAGGCGGTCGCCGCGAACCTGATCCGGCATTACTGCATCGCCAAGGGCGTGGCGGTCGCCCTGAACCCGATCCCGGTCGCCGACCTGCTCGCCGCCGCCGGACTGGATGCAGCGATGGTGGTGCAGCTGTCACGCGTGTACGGATTGCCGCTGACCCGCGCCGAATCGGGCCGGCTGGTGGCGGTGATCTCGGCCCAGCTGGCCGCGCTGATGGGCGCGATCTGGAGCATGCAACTGGTCGCCTCGGCATTGAAGGGCGTCAGCGCCGGCCTGTCGGTAGTGGTCACCGCCGCTGCGCAAGGCGCACTCGGCTGGTACGCCACCGTGCTGATCGGCCGCGCCGCCGAACGCTACCTGATCGCCGGCAAATCCTGGGGCGAAGCCGGCGCCAAGCGCGCCGTCGCCGAGATCGTCGCCAGCCTCGACCGCGACTCGATCCTGCGCGAGGCGCGCGAGGAACTCCTGAGGCGGCTGAAATCACACCGGGCATAGCACGACTGCAATTGCCCTGTCTTCCGGTGCCGGGCATCATGCATGCGATGAACCTGATCACGCCGCCAGCGCCATCGACCACCCAGCAGCCCATGGTGGTCAACTGTATCGCCTACCGCAACGACGGCAGCCGGATCGGCGACATCAGCCTCGACGCGATCAGTGACGCGCTGAAGGAGCCGGACACCTTCGTATGGGTCGGCCTGCACGAGCCCGACGAGGCCCTGCTGCTCAAGCTGCAGCAGGAATTCGGCCTGCACGACCTGGCGATCGAGGATGCGCACGCCGCGCACCAGCGCACCAAGCTGGAAACCTACGGCGACTCGCTGTTCCTGGTGGTGCAGACTGCCCAGCTGATCGAGGGTCATCTGCAATTCGGCGAGACGCACCTGTTCCTTGGCCCGCGCTACCTGGTCAGCATCCGCCACGGTGCCTCGCTGTCCTACGCGCCGGCACGGCGCACCTGCGAACACACGCCGGCACTGCTGGCGCTGGGCCCCAGCTATGCGCTGTACGGCGTACTCGACTTCATCGTCGACAACCTGCTGCCGATCGTGCGCGACTTCCGCGAGGAACTGCAGCAACTGGAACAGGACATCTTCGCCGAGACCTTCAAGCGCAGCACGGTGAAGCGGCTGTACGACATGCAGCGCGACCTGATGACGTTGCGCCTGGCGGTGGCGCCGCTGCAGGACATCATCAGCCAGCTGGTGCGCCTGCACCCGAACCTGATTCCCGAAAAACTGCGCGCGTACTTTCGCGACGTCTACGACCACGTGTTCCGCGTCAACGAATCGATCAACGCGATGCGCGAAATGCTCACCGCCGCGATCAACGTCAACCTCTCGCTGGTCACCTTCGGCCAGAACGAGGTGATGAAGAAACTCGCCGGCTGGGCCGCCATGCTCGCCGCACCCACCCTGCTCACCAGCTGGTACGGCATGAACTTCACCCATATGCCCGAGCTCAGCCAGCCATGGGCCTATCCTGCTGTCATCGTGGCGATGCTGTGTGTGGTCGGCGGCATCTTCCTGCTGCTCAAGCGCGCGAAGTGGCTGTGAGCTGAGCCACTCATAGCGATGCTCATGAAAACGGCGGCTCGAAGGCCGCCGTTTTCATTGCCCGTTGATCCAGCTCAGTTTGTCGCGGTCTTCGACGTATCCACGGCGGTCCACTGCTTCAGCCATGCATTGACGGCGTCATGCCACTGCACGCTGTTGTGCGGCTTCAGCACCCAGTGGTTCTCGTCCGGGAAGGTCAGGAACTGGCTGGGGATGCCGCGGCGCTGCATGGCGGTGAACGCACCCAGGCCCTGGGTGATCGGAATGCGGAAATCGTCGCCGCTGTGCACCACCAGCATCGGCACGCGCCAGTCCTTGACGTGGTTGATCGGGTTGAACTTCTCGTAGTTCTCCGGATGCTCGTACTGGGTGCCACCATTTTCCTTCTCCTCGAACCACAGTTCTTCGGTGTCGTAGTACATCGCGCGGGTGTCGAACACGCCGTCGTGGTCGACCAGGCACTTCCACGGCTGGTTCCACACGCCAGCGATCCAGTAGGTCATGAAGCCGCCGTAACTGGCGCCGAGCGCGCAGGCGCGGTTGCCGTCGAGGAAGCTGTACTTGTCCAGCGCGGCCTTCCAGCCCAACTTCAGATCCTCCAGCGGCTTGCCGCCCCAGTCGCCGGAGATGGCATCCGTGAACGCTTGGCCATAGCCGGTGGAACCGTGGAAGTTCACCGTCACCACGGCGAAGCCCTGTCCCGCGTAGGTCTGCGGGTTCCAGCGATAGCTCCAGCCATTGGTCATCGCACCCTGCGGGCCGCCGTGGATGATGAAGGCAACCGGATAGGTCTTGCCCGGCTGGTAACCGACCGGCTTGACCACATAGCCCTGCACGGTCTCGTTGTTCCAGCCCTTGAAGTTGAAGAACTCGAAATCACCGACTTTGGCGTTCTTCAGATCCTCGGCGTTGAAGTGGGTGACCTGCTTCAGGTCGCTGCCGTTGGCCTTGGCGAGATACAGATCGGCCGGGTGTTTCAGGTCGTCACGGCTCAGCAGCAGCTTGTCGCCGACCAGTGAATAACCATCCACGGTCCCGTCACCGGACAGCCGCGTGACCTCGCCGTTGGCCGGATCGATCGCGAACAGCGGATGCTGCCCCTCGTCATCGGCCGTGGCATACAGCGTCTTGCCATCGGCGGAAATCGACAGACCGCCGGGCGAACGATCCCACTTCGGATCGACCTCGCGCTTCGCGCCGGTAGCCAGATTCAGCGCCATGATCGCGAAGCGGTCCGCTTCGAAGCCCGGCGTCTTCATCGCCAGGTAGTACAAGGTCTTGCCGTCCGGCGATGCCACCGGATACGCATCCCACGCCTTGTTGTCGGCAGTGAGGTTGCGCGGCGCGGCCGAGCCGTCCACCGGCACGCTGTACACGTCGAAGTTGGTCGACCACGGCTCCGTCGTTCCGGCGATGCGCGCATCGAAATACACCGTCTTGCCATCCGGCGCGAAGCCGAATTCGCTCTCGTCGCCAAACGGCTTGCTCGGCACGTCGCCATCGATGCCGCGACTCAGCAGGGTCGGCTCCACCGGCAGCTGGCCCTTGTCATCGAAGCCGGCCACGAACAGCTGGTTGCGCCGACCGTTGGCCCAGGTATCCCAGTGCCGCACGAACAGCTTGGTATATAACGTGCCGCTGGCCTTGTCCTTGCTGCGCGCCTCGACTCGCTGCTGGGTGCAGGCCAACGTGGCGCAATCGGTGAACACCTCGTACGACAGCAGCACCTGCTTGCCATCCGGCGACAGCTTGTAGCCGTTGATGTCCAGCGGCGCATGGCTCACCTGCACCGGCGCCGCGTGCTTGGCCAGATCCAAACCACCTTTGCCGCCCAGATCCACTCGCCACAATTGCGCCACGCCCTTGGCAGGCGCCACGAAATACAGGCTATGCCCATCCGCCGACCACAGCGCCGAGCCGCCCTTGTCGACCACCTTCACCGGCTGACTGCCATTGCCCGACAGATCCAGCACATACACCGCGTTGATACCCTTGTTCGCCGCATAGTCCGTACTGCGCACGCCGAATGCGGCATAACGCCCATCCGGCGACAGTTGCGGATCGCTGACCCGCTGCATCATCACCAGGTCGCGCACGTTGAATGGATGCGGGCCATGCGTCTTGACGAAACTGGTGTCCGTGATATCGCCCGCCATCGCAGGCACGGCCACCAGCGCCAGCAGCAACGCAGAAATCAAAGGTTTCATAAAGTATTCCTAAATTGGCTCAAACCCTGACGGTAAGTACGTAGAACTTATGGGACGCAAGCAGTCCGCTACTCTACTTGTAGAAAATTACCACGAGCTGTGCGCTTGGTAGATCGCCGAAGTTACAATACAGGTCTGCGCATCAAAGGCACCAGAAAGCATTCTTGGTGCCCACTGAAAAGCTTGTGCAAGCGGATTGCAATCGATATTTTCCGGACAACGCCCCAGCCAGGAAAAGTAGAAATAATGAATCGCTGGAAAGCCTCTGCCATCCACCTGACCATCAGCATGGGGCTCGCCGTGGGTATCGCTGCCCTGCTCTACTTTCTATGGTTCCCGCCACCCTATTTCATCGCGGCCGGCGCCAGCCGGCTAATTATCCTGCTCATGGGTGTGGACGTCTGCATTGGCCCCTTGCTGACCTTGCTGGTGGTCAGTCCGCACAAGGCCAAGCGCCTGCTGAAGCTGGATCTCTCGATCATCGCAATCATCCAAGTAATCGCCTTCGCCTATGGCGTTCACGTGATCGCCGCAGCGCGGCCGGTATTTGTTGTGGCAGAAGTGGACCGGCTGGTGCTCGTCTCGGCCGACCAACTTGCTGATGCTGATCTGGCCCGCGGCAGCCAACCGATCTTCCGCAGACGCTCCTGGACCGGACCCAGCTTGGTTGGCGCGTTACCGCCTAGCAATTCCGTCGATCCTGGCGCGGTGATAAAGGTGTTGGAAGGCGGCAAGGATATAGATCAGCTGCCCCAATTCTACGTCTCCTATGCTCAAGTCATAGACAGAGTCATGCATCACGCCATACCGCTACCTCAACTGAAACATGTTACGGCCAGTCAGCGCAGGCAACTCGATGAGATCCAGAGCACTGCCGGAAGCACGCCTTTGCTGGCATTGCCATTACAACGCGGCGATCACGACTACACCGCGATCATGTCGCCGGAGACCCGACGCCCCCTCGCGATACTGGCTATCGAGCCTTGGTAAAACCGGGGGGATTACCCTTCGCCGCGTACAACCTGATCCGCCTTGGCGGTATCGGCCAGTGGTGGAATCCGTCGCCGACGTGAGGGAACGTGCGCCCGAAAACCATCATGGCCGCGCTTTTACGATCAACAAAGCCTATCGTATGGCTTGTTGGTCGGGGTTTCTCAACAGCCTGCTAAAGCTCCTGGAGCGACTTTAGTCACGAACGCTTTTGCACTCCTGTGCATGGTCCGCACTGCAGCAGTCCAGCGGTGTGAAATGATCGCTGGCAATCGCGGTGAAGCAAGCCTAAAGCTGTACGACTTCGGTGACGGTTTTCTCATTTCGGCAAGATGCCGATAAGCATTGCGGAAGTCCCACCGGCCTTGGTACATAACGTGCTTCCCCTCAGGCATCTTCCTGGGGGAATCCACCATGTCACGCCAGCGCCTATCCGCCGGTTTTACCTTGATCGAGCTAATGATCGTCGTGGCGATCATCGCAATACTCGCGGCCATCGCGATTCCCGCCTACCAGGACTACCTGGTTCGTGCCCAGGTCAGCGAGGGCATGGTGCTGGCCGACGGCGCCAAGGCTTCGATATGGGATTTCTTCTCCAACACCGGGCACTTCCCCGCGAATAACCAATCCGCGGGCCTGCCGAACAATGCCGCATCCATTAGCGGCAAATATGTCTCTTCGGTCACCGTGGGAAACGGTGTCATCACCGCCAAATTCACCGGCCCGAGTGTGAACAGCAAAATTTCCGGCGATAACCTTGTCCTTTCACCCACCGACCTCGGTGGTTCGATGAACTGGACTTGCGCCCCCGCCGTTGCTCCGACAAATCCTGTTCCTGCCAAATACCTGCCGTCGTCCTGTCGCAGCAACTAGCAGGTCATCTGCGCACGAGCCACAGCGCTCCACGGGCCTCGGATTGACAAAAAACGTCACTACCTGACCCGAATTGACCGGCACCTGATTTACCCGAATCCCCACATTCCGTAAGTTCGCAGCGCGCGGCTCGAATCCCTTGCAGGCTTTCGTGACGAGGGGCACAATCCTTTAGCCTGCGGTATGCGGGAATACACCGGCGGCAATGATGGCACACAATCTGCATCATTCTGTCACGAGCTTCCTGGTCGTTCCTGACCACGCGTATGGAGTCCGATCCCGCCTAGGGGGAATCGGGACTGGGGCTCAGGGGGCATCACACGGTTAGCTAACCACACAGAGGAACCACCATGAAGAACATGCAGAAAGGCTTCACCCTGATCGAACTGATGATCGTGGTTGCGATCATCGCGATCCTCGCCGCTATCGCTATCCCGGCCTATCAGGATTACCTGATCCGCTCGCAGGTCTCCGAGGGTGCGGTACTGTCCGATGGCGCCAAGACGGCTGTTTCTGAGTTTTACTCGAACCATGGCACTTGGCCCACGGGCAACCAGTCTGCGGGCCTGCCGACCAATGCAGCATCTATCAGCGGAAAGTATGTTTCCGGGGTCAACGTGGTGTCTGGTGTAATTACCGCGACGTTCAGCGGCGCATCGGCTAACAAGGCGATCCAAGGTGATACGTTCACCCTGTCGCCCACCGATAATGGTGGCTCGATCAACTGGACCTGTTCGCCCGCCACTGCAGTAGGTACCGCTGTCCCGCAGAAGTACCTGCCGTCGTCCTGCCGTACTCAGTAATTCGATAGCTGCCGTCTTACGGCTAAGGTGTTGTACGAAGGGCCACCCATGGGTGGCCCTTCGTTTTTTCAGATCATCCTCCAGTTGCTGAAACTCAGATTGCATGCAGCCTAGTTATCGCTCCAGCATTCCTTTGCTTGCGCTCGCACTCTTGGCGCTTGTGTCTTGGTGGGCGTATGCCCCCGGCCTGCACGGTGGCTTCTTGTTTGATGACTTTGGCAGTCTGCCAGCACTGGGTGCCTATGGTCCGGTGACGCACTGGGCCACGTTCTGGCGCTACATTACCTCGGGCACCGCCGATCCCACCGGCCGGCCGCTGGCCTTGCTGACGTTTCTGATCGACGCGCAGAACTGGCCCGCCGACCCACTGCCTTTCAAGCGCAGCAACCTGATCCTGCACCTGCTCAACAGCACCCTGCTGTATGCGCTATTGGTACGGCTGGGTGCGCTGCTGGATATCGAGACGCGCCGAGCGCAACTGGCCGCCCTGCTCGGCTGCGCGCTGTGGCTGCTGCACCCGCTACTGGTTTCCACCACCCTTTACATCGTGCAGCGCGAGGCGATGCTGGCAGCTACCTGCGTGCTGAGCGGCCTGCTGCTATGGCTGCATGGGCGCCAGCAACTGGTCAAAAGCGAGCTCCGAGCCGGTACACTCTGGAGTGTGCTCGGACTGGGTGGCTTCACCCTGCTCGGCACCTTAGCCAAGGCCAACGGCAGCCTGTTGCCGCTATACGCCCTACTGATCGAGCTCATCGTGTTGCGGCCGCATCGGCCGCTGCCTGCCGGCGCGGCAAACCGAGCGCATCAACTCGTGATGATCGTCTTCGGGATCATTCCCGCGGCTGGGTTGCTCAGCTACGTATTATGGACGGGTGCGCATGGCCTGTGGGTCGGCGGCCCCGTCGGCGTGCGCCCGTGGAACATCGGCCAGCGTCTGTTGACCGAGCCGCGGGTGCTGCTCGATTACCTTAAGCTGCTATGGATGCCACGACCGTTTTCCAGTGGTCTGTTCAATGACCAGTTGAATGCGTCGGCCGATTGGCTGCATCCGGCCACCACGTTACCGGCGATGCTAGCGGTGCTTGTCCTTATCGCGGGCGCCTGGTGGCAACGGCGGCGCCATCCGGCCCCGGCCCTCGCTATGCTGTTTTACTTTGCCGGTCAGTTGCTGGAGTCGACCTCGATTCCGCTGGAGCTGTATTTCGAACACCGCAACTATGTACCGGCCCTGCTGATGTTCTGGCCATTGGGTCTGTGGCTGGCTGACAACCGCCAGCTGCATAGGTTCAAGACCGCGATGATGCTGATTCTGCCTCTCGCGCTCGTCGGCATGACGCACTCCCGTGCCGTGGTCTGGGGCAATGTGCAGACACAAGGGACGCTGTGGGCGCGACTGAACCCCGGATCACCGCGTGCCCAGGCCAATGCGGCTGAGATATTGATGTACCAAGGGCACGCACAAATAGCGGCTGGACAATTGGAGCGCCTGCTTGCCGTGCAGCCGGATCAGGCACAGCTTGCGTTCAGCCTGATCAATGCGCGCTGCATGATTGGCAGCATTGAGCCAGCAGACCTGCAGATCGCGCGCACAGCGATGCTGAGTACGGCCAATACCGGCACACTGTTCGTGCGATGGTTCGAGCGGATACTACCGCTGGTAATCTCGGGCCGTTGCGGCGGACTGACGCTATCGGACTTGCTCACTCTCGTCGACGCCGGCTTGGGGAATCCAAAGCTGCAGGCCGATGGGCAAAAACAAGACATGATCTATCTGAAGGGACGCGTGGCGCTGGCCCAACATGATCCCGCAGCCGCGCTGGCGGACTTTGTCCACGCGCTTGATCTGCTGCCGCGGCCAGGCATGGCGTTGAGGGCAGCAGCCACAATGGGAGAATACGGCTACCCCGAGCTGGGTCTGCGCCTACTGGATTACTACCAGCAATTACCGACGCAATCTATACCGATGGCTTTCAACATGAGCAACCTCCATGCCTGGGTGCTCACTCGCCAAAACTACTGGCAACACGAACTGGACCAGCTTCGCCGCACACTGAGCGTCGCCGCCAGCACTGGCAGCCAGAATACAATACCGTCCCCCCCTCACTCCACCGCGACTCGATGATGCATGCACTGCGCACCCGTTTTCCAAGCCACCAATGGTTGCTGGCTGCAGCATTCCTGCTCACCATCGCCGTGTACTGGCCTGGTCTCTACGGTACATTCCTGTTCGACGACTACCCAAACATCGTCGACAATCACGGCGTGCAGCCGCAGGATGCCAGCATGCCTTCGCTGGTACGAGCCGCGTTGTCGTCGCCCTCGAGCGAATTCGGGCGGCCGCTGGCTTCGCTGAGTTTCGCCGCCAACTACCTCACCGCTGGCCTCAATCCATATTGGATGAAGCTCACCAACCTTGTGATCCACCTGCTGAACGGACTGCTGGTGTTTCTGTTGGCACAGAAGCTGATAAGAGTCGATGCGCAGAAGCGGCTTGCTTGGCTTGTTGGAGCCAATTCAACTGTGAACGCTCACGGGGGTGAACACAGCAATGTCAGCAGCAAAGCGCAGAGCCTCATGGCTGAAGGCGCTCCAGCGGGTGTCGTGACCGGATCAGCCAGGGGCGACATCGTTGCCGTCCTGGTCGCCGCCTGCTGGATGCTGCTGCCGATCAATCTCTCCGGTGTGCTGTATGTGGTGCAACGGATGGAGAGCATGGCCAACCTGTTCGTGCTGCTCGGACTGATCGGTTATGTTGCCGGGCGCCATCGTATGCTGGAACAGACCACCTCCTACGGCTCTGCTCCCGCTGCCGCTCGAAGGGGAGGATTGGGATGGAGTCACTCTTCTAACAGCACCAGAAGCTTCATCCTATGCGCAGTCAGCATCACCCTCCCAACCGCCGTGGGCATCCTAGCCAAAGAGACGGCGGTTATGTTGCCGCTCTATGCGTTCCTGGTCGAGTGGCTCATGTTCGGCTTTCAGCGCTCCCAGGACACCGCCGTAGCGGCAACATCCGAGATGCCACCGGCTCGGCGTCGCGATCGTCGCATCGTTGCACTGTTTCTGCTGGTGCTGGCGCTACCGATGGCAATAGGGCTAGCACGGTTTCTGCCCGGCTTGCTCAACCCCGAAAACTGGGCTACTCGCGATTTCACCCTGACCACGCGGCTGCTCAGTGAAGCACGC
Source organism: Rhodanobacter sp. B04 (assembly GCF_002001125.1). GTDB lineage: Bacteria > Pseudomonadota > Gammaproteobacteria > Xanthomonadales > Rhodanobacteraceae > Rhodanobacter. The sequence continues at coordinate 337,398 of NZ_MUNV01000009.1, forward strand.
ATCATCGTGGACTACATCGCCTGGACGCTACTGCCGTCGCCGCATGCGCTGTCGTTCTATCACGACAACTTCCATATTTCGAGTGGGCTGCTGAAACCATGGACCACCCTGCCCAGCATGCTGGTTCTGGCAACACTGATCGCACTGATGGTCAGTTTGCGCAAGCGGCAGCCGCTAATGTCACTGGGCATCGCTCTGTTCATGGGCTGCCAACTGCTGACGGGCACCATCATTCCGCTGGAGCTGATCTACGAGCACCGAAATTACTTCGCCAGCTTCGGCCTACTACTGGCGATCATCCCGCTGCTTGCCGCTCCAGCCAGCCTTCAAATTCCAGGGGAATATTCCACGCCAGTTGGAGCAGATTCAGTCGCGGCCACCAATCTGTTACCTACCGAAACGGTACAGCAAACATCAATCCCTGCATACGTGCTCGCAGTCGCTTCTGAGACAGGCGTCATCGCTACTTTGCCGATGGCTCTGCCACGCTATGCTTTGCTAGCTGGGCTTATGTTGTGCTGGACCGCACTGACGGCGCTCACCGCTTACGCCTGGGGCAATCCGTTGAGGCTCGCCGAAGACCTGGCCAATCGTGCACCGAGATCGCCGCGTGCGCAGTACGAGCTAGGTCGTACTTACATCATTTACTCACACTACGATCCATCATCCCCATTCACCAAACTGGCTTACTCTCCACTGGAAAGGGCAGCAGCCCTCCCCGGATCCTCGATCCTCCCGGAGCAGGCACTGATCTTCATGAACTCACACATGCACCTGCCACTAAAGGATGCGTGGTGGAACACGATGATTGCCAAGCTAAAAGACCACAAGCCCGGCGTGCAAGACGAAAGCTCACTCGGTGCACTAACACAGTGCGCACGCGAAGATCATTGCGACCTGCCGAAACAGCGCATGATGCAAGCCTACCTGGCGGCCTTGTCGCACCCGGGCCCAAGTGCCCGATTACTGGCGATGTATGGCGACTACGCGTGGAATGTGCTGGACGATCATCCGCTGGGAGAACGCATGACCGACGAAGCCATAAAGGCCGCACCCAACGAACCGGCCTACCGCATCACCCTGGTGCGGATGTTGGCGGCACAGGGACGCAAGGACGACGCACTTGCAGCGTTGCACGACCTACAAGCGCTCAATATCGGTGGGAGTCTGGACACCAGCTTGAACGAGCTACGCGTGTTGCCAGGTATGCAGTGAGCCGAGCGCTCTGGACCACGACCTTGGCCTGAGGGAAGCGCTGCGCAACTACGTCATTGTTGATTGCGATACGCTTGATCTTATCCACGTCACCGATTTTCAGGGGCGAGTTAAACGTGCCTACCAAGACCATCCGCAGCACAGCCGATCTCGCCATCAATGGCGCACCACCGGCATTTGACCAGCCTCTGCACGTTGGGCGCCCCAACATTGGCGACCGCGAAGCTTTCCTACGGCGCGTCAATCAGATACTTGACAACCAGTGGCTGACCAACAATGGGCCGATGGTGCAGGAATTCGAACAGCGCATCGCCGAACATCTCGGCGTCAAGCACTGCGTGGCGATGTGCAATGGAACCATCGCTCTTGAAATCGCCATCCGCGCACTGGAGTTGGAAGGCGAAGTGATTGTGCCATCTTGGACTTTTGTGGCCACTGCGCATGCGCTGTACTGGCAAGGTATCACCCCGGTGTTTGCCGACATCGACCCAGTTACGCACAACCTGGACCCCGCTGCCGTGCGCCGCATGATCACACCACGCACCACCGGTATCATCGGCGTCCACCTGTGGGGTCGTGCCGCAGAAGTAGATGAGTTGCAGGCCATTGCCGACGAACATGACCTGAAGCTGATGTTTGACGCGGCGCATGCCTTCGGCAGTACCTACAAAGGCCAGGTAATCGGCCGTTTTGGGGAATGCGAGGTATTCAGCTTCCACGCCACTAAGTCATTCAACACCTTCGAAGGTGGCGCGGTCACCACCAACGACAACGCGTTGGCCGAAGCGATACGCCTGATGCGCAACTTTGGCTTCCATGGTTACGACAATGTCATTCATCCCGGCACGAACGGCAAGATGATTGAGGTCTGTGCGGCGATGGGACTGACCAACCTCGACGGCCATGGTGAAGTGGTCGCGGACAACATGCACAACCATGCCGCTTACACTTCAGCATTGGCCGACATTCCAGGCATCTCGGTGTTGGCCTACGACCCGGCTGGACACAACAGCCATCACTATGTGGTCATCGAAGTTGACAAAAGTTGTGCCGCAACTCGCGACCAGATCGTAGCTGCGCTCCAAGCTGAGAATGTCTTGGCCCGCAAATACTTCTGGCCAGGAGCGCACATGATGAGGCCGTACCGCGATCTGTTTCCGCATGCAGGGTTGATGCTACCGAACACCCAGTTCGTAGCTGAGCGAGTAATTATCCTGCCGACGGGACTCTCCATGCCCCAGCACGCTGTCCAGACCATTTCTGACATCATTGGCATATGCGCCAGCCACCGGAGTTGAATACGTGAACATTGAAACCTTCATCGACAAGTTTGCCTTTGCCATCGAAGTTGAACCGGAAAGCTTGAGTGCTGAGACCGAATATAAAACGCTCGATGTCTGGGATTCGTTGAACACATTGGCCGTCATTGCGATGGCTGATGCCGACTTCAATGTCGCACTCAGCGGCCAGGATATTGAGTCCAGCCGCACAATCGGCAATCTCTGGAAAATTGTCGAAGGGAAAGTGGCTAACACATGAAAGCCATACCCGGCATAGCAGTCCGCGCAGTTGCCGCCGCCGTACCGAAAAGCGTTGCGCGAACGCAAGACTATGAATTCCTGACTCCTGAGGAGCGTCATCGCTTTCAGAAGGTCACGGGCATCGCTGAACGCAGGATTGTGGATAGCAAGCAATGTGCGTCTGATCTATGCGCCTTCGCTGCTGATCAGGCGATTGAACATGCCGGATGGGCCCGTGAGAGCATCGGCGCTCTTATTCTGGTGACCCAAAGCCCCGACTATCCTGTTCCGGCAACCGCGGTCATATTGCAGGATAAGCTCAAGCTTTCCCAGGCATGCATTGCATTCGACGTGAATCTGGGTTGCTCAGCCTATCCCTACGGGATCGCCATCGTCGCCTCGATGATGAAGTCGTTATCGATTCAGCGCGCGCTCCTGTTGATTGGAGATATCTCAAGTCGAAGCTGCGCCATTCATGACAAGTCGGCATGGCCGTTGTTTGGCGATGCTGGCTCTGCCACCGCACTGGAATTGCAGGACGACGCCCCAGAGATGCTTTTTGATCTGATGTCCGATGGCGCTGGCAAGGATGCCATCATCGTCCCAAGCGGAACATTATCCTCTCGCCGGCCACGAACTGATGAAGCTGTACAGATGGAGCTCGGCAGTGACGGCATCATGCGCTACCCGGATAACTTGATCTTGCGGGGAGCCGACATCTTCAGCTTCGCCATCGCGAAGGTGCCCTCCAGTATTCAGCGCACACTTGAAGCAAGTAAACACAAACCAGATCAAGTCGACTTCCTGGTCCTGCACCAAGCCAACAAGATGATCAATGACACGATCACCAAGAAAGCCGGATTCAGGCCAGACCAAGCACTCTCGACATTGGCGCAATACGGAAACACCAGTTCGGCCTCCATTCCCATCACGCTTTGCGCCCATGCTGATCAATTTGACAAGGTGCGTCAGCTGGCGTTGTGCGGTTTCGGGGTTGGCCTGTCCTGGGGCACCTGCATTCTATCGATGCATGCTCACACTATCCTGCCTGTCATAGAAACCGACAATGTCTATTGACCCCAAGGCTTACTACGATGCCGCGATCTTTCACGAAGAGGTGACGCATCTCTTCAATCGCCGCCTTTTCGTCGGCACCATCGCAGATTTTTCCGAAGTTGATTCCTACAAGACCATTCAGCTCGGCCGCGAGCCGATCACGATCCGTCGCACACTTGATGGCATCAAGGCATTCAGCAATGTCTGTCTGCATCGGGGCGCGCTGATCGATCCCGAAGGAACAGGCATCAGGCCTTTTCGCTGCCCCTACCACGCGTGGACATACGATTCCAACGGCGCATTGAGTCACGCCCCAAAGATAGACATGGCATGTTTGAAGCGTACCCAGTTGCACGCCTGGCGGGTCAACGTAGAAGGCGGCTTGGTGTTCATTGGACAGGATGACCTAGATACAACGAAGGTTTCCGCGGTCATGAACGAGCTGTCAATCAGGTATTCGCAACCATATTATCAATCCTATATTGACCATCAGTGCAACTGGAAACTGCTAGTTGAGAATGTACTAGAGGGGTATCACATCAGCGCTGTGCATTCCCAGACCTTTGTCCCGACCGGGATAACATCGAACTCTGACTATCAATGGTCATGCGACGACTACGCATGCTGGGGAACCCTGATAGCGGCCACTTCAAATCCACGAAGCAACCGACTTTCAACGATTGTCAAAGGCACTCGACTTCAATACGGCCACACTTATATTTTTCCAAACGTATTCATCTCCAATGGTAACGACCATATCGGCTACATCGGTCATTTCGTTCCCAGCGGACCGAATCACACTCGATTGGAATGGTGTCTGTTTGAGCAGGAGCTGTTGTTGAGGCAGAACGAAACCATACGCAAAGCTTTACGGGATGCCGCCGTAGAGTTCACCCAGAATACTTTGACTGAGGACAAGACAATCGTGGAAAGCTGCCAGATCGGCCTGCAATCCACCACGGCCGCCTACCAGTTGCAGGATAAAAGCAATCTGGAAGCCAGGGTCATCAACTTCCAATCCAATTACGAGCGTTACATGCGCCATGTTTAGTGGAAAGACGATACTGGTCACCGGGGCAACATCCGGTATTGGCCATCAGCTCTGTCTTGAACTGCTGGATGAAGGTGCTCGTGTCGTTGCCGTCGGACGTAACACCGAAAGGCTCCTGGAGCTGTCAAGGTTGTCCGGGGATGTTCGCAGCATCAATGCCGATCTCACGGATATGGAATCCTACCAATCCAAGTTCGACCTTGGCGAGAAGATCGACGGCTTGGTCTGCTCGGCGGGAATCTACGAGACGACATTGATGCGATATTTTTCTGTTATCAAACACGAAAATATCATGCGCACCAATTTGACTGCGCCATTGGCTCTCATTGCCGAGCTTCTGAAGAACCGAAATTTCAATGCCGGCGCGTCCATCGTGCTCTTGTCTTCGATTCTTGGGCCAGTAACAGGCTTGATCGGATCGGCATCCTATGCCGCCAGCAAAGCAGCGCTCGTCGGTTGCGCCAAAACCTTGGCATTGGAATTGGCAAAATATTCCATTCGCGTCAACTGCGTTTCGCCGGGCATGGTCGCGAGTGAAATGACGAGCGGCTTGGGCTATATGTCCACTGAAGCCAGCAACGCTGACAAAGCAAGATATCCGCTCGGTGGGCGTTATGCCACCCTGCAGGAAGTGACCGGTCCTATCCGGTTTCTTCTTTCAAACGCAGCCTCGTTTATCACTGGAACCAATATGGTCATCGATGGTGGTTGCAGTGCCCAGTAAAACACCGCTCATCATTGTCGGCGCTGGTGGCATGGGTCGTGAGGTTGCAGCTGGCATCAAACGCTACGACTTACCCTACGATGTCATCGGCCACATCGACGACGAAAAGTCTGGTGCAAACATCCTCGGAAAAATCACTGACCACGTCCCGACTGCTGCCGCCCGGTACATCACCTGCTTCGGTGACGGCACCGCCAGGAATCGCATCAGATCAATGCTCGCTTCGCGGGGCGCTCAATTTACCTCCATCACCAGCCCGACCGTCCAGTCGGTCACGCCGACGGCGGATTTGATCAATTGTTTGATTCTTGGCTCCTGCAGCCTATCCAACGACACCCAAATCGGGTCCGACGTGCTGATCCAGACGCTGGCGGTTCTCGGTCATGATGTCGTTCTGGGAGATGGCATCACCATCAGTGCTCATGCATTCGTTGGTGGATACGCTGTACTCGAGGATCTATGCACTGTGCATCCCCACGCAGTCGTTCTTCCCAAGGTACGCATTGGGAAAGGTGCTGTTGTCGGCGCGGGATCAGTCGTCATCAAGGATGTTGCGCCCTACACCACTGTTTTCGGTTCGCCCGCCAAGGTCATCGCCTACGGCAAGCCGCATGACTGAGATCTATCTCAACCTGATCGAATCCGCACTCGGCTCAAGAACCGAATGCAACGACCCTCAAACGCTGGGGCAAACCGCTGCCGATTGCGAGCGCATCGTCAAGAAGACGGGCGTTTACAGCCGCCCGGTTGTCGCAGACGGCGAATACACCAGCGACCTGGCACTGCGCGCAACGCAAAGGCTTCTGCGCCGAAGGGGTGCCAGCGCGACCGATTTCGGTGCCCTGGTCGTATGCACGCAAACGCCCGATCACCTAATTCCGGGCGTTTCCTCGCTGGTGCACGGCAAGCTTGGCTTCGCACAGACCTGCTACGCGACGGACATCAATCAAGGCTGCTCGGGGTTTATCTATGGCGCCCACTTGATCAGCGCGATGATCCGCGGTGGCGCCTTCCAGCAGGCGATCCTGGTAAATACCGATTGCTATACGCGCCTGATCCGGCCGGACGACCTGACCACCCGAGTCCTATTCGGCGATGCGGCTACGGCTTCGTCGTTCTCGACCCAACGCGCCGGTTTTCGTTTGCTCTACTCACGCTGTTATTCGGACGGCACCGGCTACGGAGACTTCATTGCTTACGGGTCGGCCATCCGGCCGAACGAAGACTTTAAACCGGGCATTTACATGAATGGCCCGGGCATCCTGTCCTTCGCATTACGCGTGGTTCCCGAAGCCGTTAACGAAGCGCTCAAGCACAATGGCCTGGAGGTCAGTGACATCCGGATGTTCGCCTTCCACCAAGCCAACAGTTTCGTCATCGGCAAGCTAGCGCACAAGATGGGGCTACGCGCGGAACAGGTCCCGCAGAACTGTGCGGAATTGGGCAACACCGTCTCCGCATCCATACCGCTGCTCATGATGGAACAGCAGGTGAATTTGAGGAACGGCGAGTTGGTTCTCGCCATGGGCTTTGGCGTGGGACTGTCGTGGGGCGTTGCATTGCTGGAGCGCGTCGCACCGATGGGATCCGATACCTGATTAACAGTGTCGATCGAGAAGATCGGATTGAGCCAATGATTTCCTGTCTGCTGTGTATTTTCGTTCCGGTGCGATGCAATGGACCTGGGAGACCGTGAGTTCACACACCGGATGTCATGCATGCTTCGGCACAGACGACCCAAGGCGTTGCCGCACGAATTGCAACACTGCTGGCATTCATCCTATGTAACGCGCTTTCCCCAAATTTTCTGCCGAGTCGTTCGCTATGCAAAACCTGCTGAATCCGGAATATTACCTGTCGGCCGAAATCTGGCAGGCGGAGCGCGAGCAGATTTTTTCCAAGCTCTGGCAATACGCTGGTCATGCTGCGCAACTGGCACAACCCAACGACTGGATACTGGCGAATATCGCGGGGCGTGAGGTAGTAGTACAGAACTTTGCCGGCGAGTTGCGCGCCTTCAGCAATGTATGCAGCCATCGCTTCAGCGCCATTCGCTCCAAACCGTGTGGGCATGGACCGTTGCAATGCCCTTACCACCACTGGACTTACAACAAGGAAGGCGTGCCGCGCGGTATTCCGCTCAGGAATCAATTTTCTGAACTCGCCGACCCGGGCGCCATCGAGAAACTGGCCCTGGAACGCTGGGCGGTGGATCGCTGTGGCGGTTTGGTCTTCGTGCGGCTGGCCCGTGAAGGACAAAGCCTAAGGGAATTTCTTGGCGCGACCTACCCGGCCATGCAAGCCGCCAGCGAATCGTTGATCAAGGTTGTTCGGGAATTTGAATACACCATCGAGGCGAACTGGAAAGTGGTTATCCAGAACACGCTGGAGCTGTACCATATCGTTGCCGTCCACCCGCGCAGTTTCGGCAAGGGAATGAACTATAAGCAGCTAGCCTCCCTGCGACAGGTGGACGAGCTTGTCGCTCCGCCACATATTGTTTACCGCGCCGAGAGCATCGCCGCTGTGGCACCCACGCCGCCACCAGTCACGTTGCGCACGTTGCTGCAACGCATTCTGCTGTCCATTATACGGCCTGCAAGAAACATGGCCAACGACGGCGTGCGTCGCAAGCTGAATCCCGGCTTGTTTTCGCGAGCCGGGGGGGCAGTGCATTTCGGAATATTCCCGTGCTTCAACTTCGCCATTTCCGGTTTAGGTTTGGCGACAGAACTCGTTTACACGCCCCTATCTGCGGAAAGAACCCGAGTCCGGGTGCGCAATTGGGCACCGGGGCTGCAGAACCTCAATCTCATCGAGAAAGCATTGATGAGGTGGCGGCAAGCGACGGACGCTAACTTCACCAGGATCATCGTGGACGAAGATGTCTTAGCCAATGAAGCCGTGCAGCGTGGCCTCCACAATAAGGGCGCAACGCTTCTATCAAGCGGGCTGCTCAGTGAAGACGAACACAAAGTGCATCGGTTCCAGACTTTCTACCTCGAAGCGATGGCAGCGCATGAAGCAGCCCGTCCTTCGTGATGATCAACCTTTCCAACAGCCTATCCCAAGCAACAGCACAAATCATGTCACCATTGTTAGCGATGTCTGCTCATCGGCTACGAGGCTGTACGCAACAGGGGGCGCGTCAGCGCCTTTTCTAAACTCTGCTGCTGAAAGCATCCGTGCATCCTCCCATGCCGAGATTTTCTGGGCCACCTTTGAAGAACCACCGTTATGATGTCATGCCCTCCCTAGCCGCACGCGCGACGAGCGCCGCCTGGTGGAGCACGCTGGAAATCCTGGCGCGCTACGGTGTGCAGTTTCTCGTCATGGTTGTGCTGGCGCGGTTGCTGACGCCGGGTGACTTCGGTCTGATCGCGATGCTGCTGGTCTTCACCAGCATCGGAACCCTACTGGTCGATTCCGGCTTTGGTGCCGCCTTGATTCAACGCCAGCACACCACGGTGGATGACGAAACTACCGTATTCATCTTCACCCTCTGTATCGGCATCGTCACAGCGGGCATCTTGGTGCTCACCGCCCCGGCCATTGCGGCTTTCTTCAATCAGCCGAAACTAGTCGATCTGACACGCGTAATGGCACTGGTGTTGCCGCTTGGCGCATTCGCGGCGGTACCCGATGCGCTGTTGACAATGAGACTCAACTTCAAGGCACGCGCCCGCGCAGAAGTGGTCGCATCGCTTTGCTCCGGCGCCGTCGCGGTGATACTGGCGCTGCGGGGATTTGGTGTATGGAGCCTGGCTTGGCAAAGTATTGTTTCGATCGGTGTACGTGGACTTCTTTTGTGGGTGTATTCGGGCTGGCGACCACAGGGCCGCTACCGTGGTACATCCTTCCGCAGCCTGTTTGGCTTCGGTGGATACATGCTACTCACTGGGCTACTGAATGCTGCCGCCGGGCGCCTGCAGTCGCTGTGGATCGGCAAACTGTTTGACGCAAGCACGTTGGGGTTATACACGATCGCTCAGAACACACAACAAGCACCAGCCTCACTGATTGACGGCATACTCAAGCGAGTCGGCCTGCCGGTTTTTTCCACGATTGCGCAGGATCAGGCCAAACTGCGCTCGGCTTTCCGCACATCCCTGCGCATGGTGATGTTCCTGTTCTTCCCTTGCATGGTCGGCATTGCACTGGTCGCCAAGCCACTGATTGAATTGCTTTACGGCACACGTTGGGTTCCTGCGGCGCCCATTCTGAGTATTCTCTCCCTGAGTGCGGCATTGTGGCCCATACATGTACTCAACCTCGCCGCTATCGGTGCGCAAGGCAGGTCAGATCTGCTTTTGCGTGTGGAAGTCGTCAAACAACTCGCAAGCATCATCTTGATCACGGCCTCTGCGCACTGGGGTCCTATTGCCATTGCCTGGGCAGTATTTGTCTCCGGATTCTTTGGCGTAGCCGTTAACGCCTACTATTCGAAAAAACTACTCGGTTATGGCGCTCTAATGCAATTGCTCGACCAGACAGCAACATTCGCGCTGTCGCTAGTGGCGGCTGGCGTGGGCTGGGTGATACTGCACTGGACCCGTCCCGGACCAATTCCCATGCTTGGCGCCATAGCCGCGGCCGCGGCTATGTACGTGCTGCTGGCGATCCTCACGCGCAATGCGGCGCTGAGCGGATTGCTATCAGTAGTACAAACGCTAAGGAACAAGTCCAAAGGAGCAGCCATCCTATGAACAGTAGGCAAGGCGATACAGCGTGAAGGAATCACCTGAAAATGCGGCACCCGAAAGTTACCTAGAGGTCAGTGATACCACGTTGCTGATCGAGAATCCCGTCGTAAGCGTGCTGATGCTCGCTTACAACCACGGTCCCTACTTGGCACAGGCCATCGAAGGTGTACTGACGCAACAGACAGACACACCAATCGAGTTGCTGATTGGCGAAGATTGCTCACCAGACAATACCCGCGAAATTGCCCTGCGTTACCAGCATGAACACCCGCAAATAATTCGCGTGTTTGTGGGAGACAAGAACGTCGGTCCATCGTTGAACCATCGACGCATTCTGCTTGCCGCACGCGGTGAGTTTCACGCCTATCTCGACGGCGACGATTATTGGCTACCTGGCAAATTGGCACGACAAGTCGAATATCTTCGAAAAAACCCTTCCTGTGCTGCGGTGTATACCAATGCGTTGGCGGTTGATCAGGACGGCAACAACATTGGCATATTCAATGATGTCGGAAACGAACGGTTCGATCTGGGCGCTCTGCTGCGCCGGGGAAATTTCCTCAATAACAGTTCAGTGGTCTATCGAGCTGCGTCACACAACGCACTGCCTAGAATAAGCGTACCCGCAATCGACTATCGCGGACATCTCTTGCTGGCGCGAACTGGTTTCCTGGCGCAAATCTCGGAGCCACTGACGATTTATCGAGTCGGCTCCATTGGATCCATGATTGCACTCGACAACAACCGCGTGCGGCAGCTCTATTGGGAAGCGATTATGAGCGTGCCTCGTGAACTGATCACCGATCGCGACCTCGCGTATGGCATCGCAGATTTCTTGCGTCGAGTGATCTTTCGCATGCTGCGCTTGCGACATTTTTCACTCTTGCGGGAGTGGGCACCGAAAGCCTTCGCCGCTTCACCATATGGTGCTATCCGAACAGGTTTACTCGTCGCAAGCTCCGTCATCCGTATTGCATATAAAGAATTGATCGGGCGCGTCCGCAAAGACGCGCAAGGACGCCCAATCAAGGTGTTGTACCGCCGCTAGCTCGCTGCAAAGGAATACGATGAACCCAGTCAAACTGGCTAAATACGTGCTTGCAGGATGGCTGCCCGGCGGCCATTGTCACTGCGTGATGTGCGGTCGCCGGGTATGGCGCTTCATGCCATACTTGCGTGGCTCCACTGGCGTACCAGAGCTGATGCGGGTACTCGGCGGGGTTGGCAGCAATCCTGATCAATTTGAGTGCCCGCGTTGCGGTGCTCACGACCGCGAACGACATCTGTTGATGTACCTGGAGAAGACGGGGCTGTTAACGGACATGCGCGACATGTCGGTGCTGCATTTCGCGCCGGAGAAGCGGCTCGCCCGGCGCATCAAAGACCACAATCCGGCCCATTACGTGCCTTGCGATCTCTATCCAAGTACGCAGGATATCCAGCGCGTCGACATGCTTGAGATGCAGTTCGAAGACCAGTCGTTTGACCTCGTAATCGCAAACCACGTACTGGAACATGTGGATGATGATTTGAGGGCACTGGGTGAAATCCGCCGCGTGCTCAAGCCGGGTGGATACGCCATCCTGCAAACACCATTCAGTGCGAAACTACATCACACTTGGCAGGACCCCGGCATCGACAATGATGCTGCGCGATTGCAGGCTTACGGGCAATGCGACCATGTACGCCTGTTCGGACGGGATATTTTCGCGCGCTTCGCATCAGCGGGGCTGCTCTCATGCGTACGCCAACACGATGAGCTGCTGCCCGATGTCGATGCTACTGCGCTCGGAATCAACCCAGATGAGCCGCTGTTTTTATTCCGTCGACCGGAACGCTGACGACTGGTGTTATCCCACTCGATCGGCTAACGGTCGGTCGACGCTGCATCGCAAGCTTATTTCAGAGTCGGCACACCATACCGAAGCAGCATGCTCAGCTTGCGTGAAAACAGCACCATACAGCGCATGTATTCGCGCAAGCTTGTCCGGCTAGCAAGTTGAACCTGTTTCCGGCGTCTACGTAACGAACCTAGTTCACCGGCGATATATGCAAACGTTGGTGCGTAAATCTGTTGCCAGATCTGCGCGTCCCATCTGAGCAAAGTCAAGGCCGCGCCCTCAACAGCAAGCTCGATGACATGCGTTACAAGCAGTGGCCAGACCAGCAAGCTCGGAGTGCAGATCAACATTACTGCCGTCTTGTTCCGTTCGCTCAGCCGCCGCCGGTGAAAGGTGGTCTGCAGCCGGCCGGCATCCACACGACCGCCGCCAAAACTGCTGCCCTGACGATGGCGATAACCGCTATCGGAGGTAACACGTATAGATAAGCCACGCAGTCTGGCAAGGCAACACAAATACATATCTTCCGCGATCGAGCCCATCCATTCAGGGAAACCGCCGAGATCGCTCCACAGCGCGCGGGGCAAGAACAGGCAGGCTCCGATCACCATCGCAACATCAGAGCGATCAGGATCGAGGTTCGGCACCGGGTTATAGAACGGGTCGAGCAGGCAACCACGATCAACCAGCACACCGGTTTCCCAATCATACTGAGGCAAGGTCAATATGCCTGCCGAGGACTGTACACGTGCAGCCTCAATCAGCGTGAGGAGAGCATCGGGACACAGCGCCGCGTCATTATTCAGAAGGAGAACAAATTCTCCGCGCGCATGCGCCACCATGCGATTATTGCCTATGCAGAAGCCGACATTTTCACGACTTGCGAGCACCTCTACTTGAGGGTAATTCGCACGCAGCAAGGCAACTGAATCATCTATTGAAGAATCATCATGAACGATGATCTCGATGCTGATGTCGCCCTGCTGCGACAAAACCGAGGCCAAGCAGTCATCCAGAAGCGCCGCACCGTTATAGTTAGCGATGCAGACGGAACACACCGGGCGCTCCGGTGGATTCAGCGCGTGGTGCTGTTCCACCAGACCCATGTCCGCCTCAATCCTTCATGCAATGGCGTTGCGGCCGAAAAGTCGTATTCCTGCTTAGCCAAGGTTGGATCCATCACGACGCGTGACACATCCACGGAGCGGCTTGTTTCGTAACTGCAGAGCAACGCTGTACCGGTCACTGCCTCCAGCACCGCGAACAGTTCGTTCAAGCTTGTTCCCTTGCCACTACAGGCGTTGATGACACGCGCACCCTTTGGCATGGGTTTGGCGAGGATAGCTGTGATCAATCTTACCAAGTCATCGATGTACAAATAGTCGCGAACTGCCGAGCCATCACCCCACACATGCAATGTTTCATTGCGCTGAATTTTGCCCAACGCAGTGGGAACGATACCGAATCCCACGCGCTCAGACTGGCCTGGGCCATAGACATTTGAAGGTCGCACGATCGTCGCTTTTCGCGAGTACTGGCTGCACCATGCAGAGATGAAATATTCCGCGGCAATCTTGCCCGCGCCATGATAGGAGAGTGGGCGCACATGCATCGCCTCACTCGACATGCCTTCACCAGCCGACGCATAGAGCGTCCCACCCGAGGACAGATACAGAAGATCGACGTCAGCACGATCCTGCAACGCCTGCAGCATCGCAGTGAGCGGAAGAAGATTGCCAATCACGTCCTCCATCGGCCGAGCAACGGAACTTCCGGGAGTTGACGTTGATGCCAGGTACACCACCGCTCGAGCACGAGCGACCAATGGCGCGAAGTCCTCCGGTTCGCACAATGCGCCAACGAGCGTCTCGACGTTAGCGGCGTCAAACTCGACATGGCGTCGGCTAGCTGCGGTCACCTGCTCGCCGTGATGAACCAGACTCCGGACCAGTTGCTGTCCTATGAAGCCGCCTGCGCCGAGTACAAGGATCGAGCCCGTCATTCAGGATGTTCCAAGTAGCCGGTTGTAGATCTGGACATAGCGATTGGCGCAATCATCCCAAGTACCGATTTCGCTGGCAGCCCAACGCCGCGCAGCGTCTCCCATGCGTCGATTGGTCAACGTATTCTCCAGCTCGAGCAGCGCTGTGCCGTAGCCATCGGTGTCATCACACAGCATCCCGGTCTCCCCATCGAAGACAATGCCGGCATGCGCCGGCATCCTCGAAGCGATGATGGGAAGACCAGCCGCCATGGCTTCCAGCATGACTTGCGGCCGCCCTTCGGCATGGCGACTCAGGGTAATCAAGCCACATGCCGAGGGGAACCATTCGGACACAAGCTGCTCCGGCGTGACCGGCCCATGGTAATGGACCCACTCTGGCACCTGAATCCCCTCCTGCATTGGTCCGAATAAGTGCAATTCGCGAACGCCATCCTGAAAAAATTTTTCCGACCAATCGAACAATGGCCCTAGCTTGTTCACAGTCAGACGGGTGACGGCCAGCCAACGATGGGGTTGCTTGATGTTGGATTCACGCTTGATTGCATACCAGCTTGGATCGATGCCGAATGAAACCGGGCATATCTCGGCAATATCTCCAAATGCCTCATCCAGCGTCTGCCTCATCCAGTCCGCGTTAGGACAGATGGCCACCTTGCGCCGCTTCATGACCCTGCGCAGCAGAGCTCGCATGAATGGCAGTTTCAGGAGTTTGAGGTCATTGCCCAGTACGGTAATCAGCGCCGGTTTTCGATTGCGAGGAAGAGGCAACGAACATTGCAACCAGTTGATGTGATAGATATCCACTTCTGGGTGACCGCGATACGCTTTGCCGATCATGTGCAAAAGACGAAGGGGAGCGAACCATACGCGCCACCCGCCACTGCGCATCATGTGCGATATCCCGCCGGCAACCATGAGCTGAGCCAACCAGTCAGCATCTTCCTGTGCAACGGCGGTTGTCGCCTGTTCGGGAAGTTCTCCAGGTGGTGCCCACACGCTGAGCTTGATCGATGATGCACGAGCAAGCGCTGCGACCAGGTGTCGCATGAATATTCCGCGCCAGTCGGAAATATTCCGGGGATATGAAGTGCTGATGAGAAGTACGCGCATCGAAGAGGAAACCTTGCTTTGGCACAGGACGGACATCAGAAGAGGTATGCAGAGAATCTTGTTGACGAAAGCCCTCTACGGAAGCCAGTCGCTCAGGTTTGACCGACAGCGTTGATGACGCAGCTATTTGTCGTGCCGATAGGTCAATGCCGTGATCTGCTCTGAGACGAGACCAATCAAAAACACAATGACCGCGGCGCTCCACAGCAAGGTACTGCCATTGGTGAGACGGCCGTCATGCGCGAAAGTCCAAGCGTAATTCGCGCAGCCGAGCAGGAAGAACAGCGCACTGGTTGGCACAAACAACTTTAGCGGCGAGTACAAAGTGGCGATCTTGAAAATGATCAGCAGAAAGCGAAGGCCATCGCGCAGTGGCTTGATATGACTCTTGCCGATGCGCTGGGCGGCCTTGATCGGCACGTAAGCCACCGGATAGGCACTGCGGAAGAACGCCATCGTGCTGGTGGTGGGATAACTGAAGCCATTCGGCAACAGATGGATGAACTCGCGGAATTTGTCCGCGCGAACAACGCGAAAACCAGAAGTGAGATCAGCCACCTGATGGCCTGTCATGCGTGTGGCCAGCCAGTTGTAGAGGGTATTGGCCACGCCCCGGCCAACGCCTGCCTGACTACCCCAGTCGCGGGAGCCAACCACCATGTCGTAGCCCTGCTCCAGCTTCTCGAGAAGACGTGCGATATCGGCTGGCTCGTGCTGGCCGTCACCGTCCATGAAAATGAGAGTGTCACCAGTCGCTGCGCGCGTGCCGCGCTTGATCGCCGCGCCGTTACCCATCGAATACGGAGATGTCAGGCAGACCACGCTACAACCTGCGCAGATACTGCGGGTTGCGTCGATGGATCCGTCATCGACCACAATGATTTCAGCATCAGGATGAGACGCACGCAGACGTGGCAGCAGAGTAGCCAGCGCGGGGGCTTCGTTTTTGGCGGGCAGGATGATGCTCAGGCGATTCAACAGGCGGCTCCCCAAGGTGAGCAGGAATCATAGCCTGAAGGCCGGATGGTGGTTGAAGTAACTGTTTGTAGTTTCGCTTGCAATCGCGGCCTCGTGACATGCCTCCGGTGAATCCCTAGCTGGAGCGTAACCTGTACAAAATTGACCAATGCCATCAATGTCTACCGTACACGAGAGTTGCTTCTGAAGAGACCAAAAAACATACACCAACGCTATTGTGCGACGCACCATTGCAACGCCGCCGTATGCATGCAAAAGATGACCTGACGACCAGACTGCGGTAGATTCAACCACATACAGGGGCAGGGTCGAGTTAGCTATGTCATCCCAATTGCAACCGTCGCTCGCAGGTCTGTCCGGCATGGCGCGCCGGCTGGTGTCTGAAGGTGTGCTGCCGGAAGCCGATGTGCGCAAGGCCATGGCCGACAGCAGCCAGCACAAGGCCACGCTGGCGGCATGGCTGCTCGACCACAACCTGGTCGATAGCGGCAGGCTGACACAGATCGCCTCGGCCGAGTTCGGCATGCCGATGATCGACGTGAACGGCCTCAACACTGCCACGTTGCCACTCGATCTCATCAGCGAACCGCTGATGACCAAGCATCAGGCGTTGCCATTGTTCCGGCGTGGCAAGCGGTTGTTCGTCGGCATCGCCGATCCGATGCAGTCGCACGCGCTGGACGAGATCAAGTTCCACTCGAACTGCATGGTCGAACCGATCCTGGTCGAACGCGGCTCGCTGCAGCGCACGATCGAGAGCCTGCTCAACAGCATGCGCGACAGCATGCCCGACATGGGAGGCGAGGAGCTCGAAGGGCTGGATCTGGAAGGTGGCGACGACGAGGTCGAGTCGACCGGCATCGACGCCAACGCCAACGATGATGCGCCGGTGGTGAAGTTCATCAACAAGATCCTGATCGATGCGATCCGTCGCGGCGCATCGGACATCCACTTCGAGCCGTTCGAGACCCAGTACCGGGTGCGTCTGCGCATGGATGGCATGCTGCGCGCCGTGGCCAGCCCGCCGATGAAGATGGCCACCCGCATTGCCTCGCGCCTGAAGGTAATGGCACAGCTGGATATCGCCGAGAAGCGCGTTCCCCAGGACGGCCGCATCAAGCTCAACCTGTCGAAAACGCGCGCAGTCGACTTCCGCGTGAGTTCGCTGCCGACGCTGTTTGGCGAAAAGATCGTGCTGCGTATCCTGGATGGCTCATCGGCCAAGGTCGGTATCGAGAAACTCGGTTACGAGCCGGAGCAGCAGAAGCTTTACATCGACGCCATCCACAAGCCGTACGGCATGGTGCTGGTCACCGGGCCGACCGGCTCGGGCAAGACCGTTTCGCTGTACACCGGCCTGAACATGCTCAACACCGCCGAGCGCAACATCTCGACGGTGGAAGACCCGGTGGAAATCCGCGTTGAAGGCATCAACCAGGTGCAGCAGAACGTGAAGCGCGGCATGACCTTTGCGAGTGCGTTGCGCTCGTTCCTGCGCCAGGATCCGGACGTGATCATGGTCGGCGAAATCCGCGACCTGGAGACCGCCGAAATCGCGATCAAGGCCGCGCAAACCGGTCACATGGTGCTGTCGACCCTGCATACCAACGATGCTGCGCAGACCATTGCGCGCCTGATGAACATGGGTATCGCGCCGTACAACATCACCTCCTCGGTGACCCTGATCATCGCCCAGCGCCTGGCTCGACGCCTGCATGACTGCAAAAAAGCACAGGATCTGCCGCCTGCCGTACTCTTGGCCGCCGGCTTTTCCCAGGCAGACATCGACGCCGGCCTGACCATTTACGAAGCCGGTGGTTGCGAAGGTTGCAACGAGGGCTACAAGGGGCGTGTCGGCATTTACCAGGTCATGCCGATGCTGGAAGAGATCCAGAGAATCATCCTGATGGGCGGCAATGCGCTGCAGATCGCCGACGCGGCTCGCGCCGCCGGCGTGAATGATCTGCGCGCCTCGGCCCTGCTCAAGGTAAAGAACGGGCTGACCAGCCTGACCGAGATCGACCGGGTCACCAAGGAGTGATTTCATGGGTCCAGAGCACCCAAAGCATTGAACTTGCGTCCGGCGCCACGGTTTGGCGCCCTCAAATAGCATAAGCTGTACCTGATTTGTCAGCCGCCAGCTTGGGCGGATCTGGACTGAACCACCGGGGGAAGATGCGCATGGCCACGGCTACCGCAACCGCGAAGTCAAACGCGAACAAGGCTCAGGCACTCGGCGCCCAGCGGGCCGAGGTCAGCAGATTGACCACCTACGAATGGGTGGCGCTGGACAAGCGCGGCAAGCGCATGAAGGGCGACATGCCGGCGAAGAACGCCTCGCTGGTCAAGGCCGAGCTGCGCCGCCAGGGCATGAACCCGCAGACCGTGCGGGAACGCTCCAAGCCGCTGTTCGGCGCCACCGGCAGCACGGTCAAGCCAGGTGATGTCGCGGTCTTCAGCCGCCAGATCGCCACCATGATGGCTTCCGGCGTACCGATGGTGCAGTCCTTCGACATCATCGCCGACGGTCAGAAGAACATTCGCTTCAAGAATATTCTGCTGGACGTGAAGCAGAACATCGAAGGGGGTGCGGCGCTGCACGAGGCACTCGCCCGCTACCCGGTACAGTTTGATGAGCTGTACTGCAACCTGGTGCATGCCGGCGAGACATCCGGTGTGCTGGATACCGTGCTGGACACCGTCGCCACCTACAAGGAACGCACGGAAGCGATCAAGAAGAAGATCAAGAAAGCCCTGTTCTATCCGATGATGGTGCTGGTCGTGGTGTTCCTGGTTTGCCTGATCATGCTGCTGTTCGTGGTGCCGGTGTTCGCCAAGACCTTCGCCGATGCAGGTGCCCAGCTGCCCGCGCCGACCCAGTTGCTGGTCACGGCGTCGAAGTTCATGCAGAGCTACTGGTGGCTGTTTATTGGTGTTGTGGTCGGCGGCGTTGTCGCCCTGATTTTTGCCAAGAAACGCTCGGTGAAATTCGCCCATTTCCTCGATCGCATGTCGCTGAAGATGCCGGTCATGGGCAACATCGTGCGCAATTCGGCGATCGCCCGTTTCGCCCGCACGCTCGGCGTCACCTTCCATGCTGGCGTGCCGCTGGTGGAGGCGCTGGACGCCGTGTCCGGCGCCACGGGCAGCGTTGTCTACGGCGATGCGGTCAAGCAGATGCGCGACGACATTGCTGTAGGCCACCAGTTGCAGTTGGCGATGAAGCAGACAGGCCTGTTCCCCAACATGGTGGTGCAGATGACCGCGATCGGCGAGGAATCCGGCGCCCTGGACAATATGCTGTTCAAGGTGGCCGAGTTCTACGAGGAAGAGGTCAGCAACGCCGTCGACACTCTGTCCACCTTGCTCGAACCCATCATCATGGTGGTGCTCGGCACCCTGGTCGGCGGCATGGTGATTGCGTTGTACCTGCCGATCTTCAAGCTCGCCGGCACGTTCTAACGCATCCCGAGAACGATACAAAAGACGGCGGGCATTGCCCGCCGTTTTTTGTTGCAGCGATGCTCCCTGTGCGCGATGTTCTGTTCTTCGCAGAAATGAGCATCGGTGCATCATGCACATGGGTGCGCTCCCGCACGAAGAACCGTACCCTAAAGCCCAGCCCGCCCCGAAAGCGGGAACCCAAACACAAGGCCACGCATGCCCGACCTCCCGATCACCCTGTGGATTACCTTTGCCGGCGTACTCGGCCTGCTGGTCGGCAGCTTTCTCAACGTGGTCATCCTGCGGTTGCCGGAGCGCATGGCAGCCGGCTGGCGACAGGAAGCGCGCGACATACTGGAACTTGAGGCCGAGGCCGCGCCGATGCCGCCTGGCATTGTCCGCGAGCCCTCGCATTGCCCACAGTGCAAGCATCCGCTGTCGGTGCTGGACAATATTCCACTCTTCGGCTGGCTGCTGTTGCGCGGACGCTGCCGTTACTGCCAGATGCGCATCTCGATCCAGTATCCGCTGGTGGAGCTGCTCACCGCCGTGCTGAGCGCACTGGTCGTATGGAAATTCGGCCCATCTTGGCCCGCGCTGGCTGGGTTGGTACTCACCTGGACCCTGATCGCGCTGTCTGGCATCGACTTTCGCACCCAACTGTTGCCGGACCAGTTGACGCTTCCGCTGCTGTGGCTGGGCCTGCTGCTGGCGTTGCTGCCGATGTTTGTCAGCGCGCCCACGTCGATCATTGGAGCGGCCATCGGTTATCTGAGCCTGTGGAGCGTGTACTGGGTATTCAAGCTGCTCACCGGCAAGGAAGGCATGGGCTATGGCGATTTCAAGCTGCTCGCCGCGCTGGGCGCCTGGATGGGGCCGGTATCGCTGCTGCCGATCATCCTGCTGTCCTCGCTGATCGGTGCGCTGGTCGGCGGAGGCCTGATCGTGCTGCAGCGACACCAGCGCGAAGTTCCGATGCCGTTCGGCCCGTTCATCGCCGCCGCCGGCTGGGTCTGGTTCGTGGCAGGGCCCGACCTGCTGCAGGGCTACATGCACCTGACCGGACTGCGATGAACGAACCGCTGCACGCCATGATCGTCGCCTTGACCGGTGGTGTCGCTGCCGGCAAAA
Source organism: Rhodanobacter sp. B04 (assembly GCF_002001125.1). GTDB lineage: Bacteria > Pseudomonadota > Gammaproteobacteria > Xanthomonadales > Rhodanobacteraceae > Rhodanobacter. The sequence goes on from NZ_MUNV01000009.1 coordinate 358,176, forward strand.
CGGCAGTGACGCGACGCTTCGAGGCGTTGGGCGTATCTGTGCATGACGCCGACGTGGCTGCCCGCGTCGTGATCGAGCCAGGGACAGCCGGACTGGCTGCCGTGGTCAGGGCCTTCGGCGGCGACATCCTGGATGCCTCGGGTCGACTGGATCGCCCGGCGATGCGCCAGCGTGTGTTTGCCGATCCAGCGGCACGGCAGACGCTGGAGACGATCATCCATCCACTGGTGCGCCAATGGTTGCACGAGCACGCACAGGCCGATCGCGGGCCGTATTGCCTGCTGGCGATTCCGCTGCTGGCGGAAAACATCGAGCATTACCGCTGGGTCGATCGCGTATTGGTGATCGATGCCGCCGAAGCCGTGCAGCTCGCGCGACTGATGGCCCGCGACAATATCGACGAGGCGCTGGCCCGGCGCATGCTTGCCCACCAGGCCAGCCGCGCCGAACGGTTGGCGCTGGCCGACGACATGATCGAGAACGATGGCGACGAGGCTTCCCTAGACGAAGCCGTTGCCGAGCTGCATCAGCGTTATCTGGCACTCGCCGCCACAACGCACTTCGGAGCGCGATAGCTTTTCCGCAAAGACCGCTGCGGCACGACTGAAGGAAGTCCCGTTCGGACCAGCTGTGTTTACCGTTATGGACGCTTCTACGGCCAGAATTCGTGGATGCCGGCGACGCCCTGCGCGCTGTGCTGGCGGGCCTGGCTGATTTGCCCGGGGGCCATGCCGCCCAGCGCATACACCGGCAACGCGGCGGCTTCAGCCAGTGGCTCGAATCCAGCCCAGCCCAGCGGTAGCGTCTGCGGGTGACTGCGGGTGGCGGCCACCGGCGACAGCGTCGCGAAGTCCGCGCCGATCCGTGACGCCTGTGCCAGTTGCGCCGCATCGTGACAGCTGGCACCGACCAGTTGCTGCAGTGGCAGCGGTCGCTCGGACAACGTGGACAGCTGAATGCTCTTGAGCTGAACGCCGATACCCAGGTCGCGTGCGCCATCGATATCGCCATTGAGCAGCAACTGTGTACCATGCCGCCGCGCCAATGGCAGCAAAGCCGCAGCCAGCTCGCGCACGAGTTCGCATGGCCACAGCGGCAGGCGCAGCTGCAGCATCGGCTCGCCGCGTTCGAGCGCCCGACCGATCCGCCCGAACCACCGGTCCCGCTGATCCGGCGTTACGTCCGCCGGCGTGATCGGATAACGCGGGGGCAAGCGCAATGCCTGCAGGATTGCACGGTCGGCCAACGTGAGGATGGCCGGATCGACTTGGGCCGGAGGCAGCCATTGCAGCGCTTGGCCTTCCCGCGATTGCGGCGTGCCTTCCCATTGATCGACCCGCCACGTATCCAGCAGCAGCTTGCAATCGATATGGTGGCGCGGCACCCGGATCAGCGGCGCGGCGCGTTGCAGGGTGATGCCCAGTTCCTCGTGCAGCTCACGCGCCAGCGCGGCCAGAGGCGTCTCGCCGGGTTCGAGCTTGCCGCCCGGAAACTCCCACATGCCGGCCAGATGCTTGCCGGGTGGACGCTGCGCCAGCAGTACGCGCCCTGCACTATCGCGCAGGACGCCGGCCATCACATGCATTGTCACCGGCTTGGGCGCGGCTGATGCCGGCATCAGCTGTTGCGCAGGTATTCGACCATGTCGAAATCGTAGGCATGCCCGGCATCGGCCTTGTGGTGCACGCGGGAGACTTCGACCCAATCGCTGAAATGCACACCGGGGAAGAACGCGTCGGCGCCATCGACCGCCGCGCTGACCCAGGTCAGGTACATGCGCCTTGCCCGCGGCAGCGCTTCGGCAAACACCTGGCTGCCGCCGATCACCATCAGGCCGGTGTTGTCGGTGCGGGCCTGCGCCTCCTCCACCGAGCGCACCGTGATCTGGCCGGGGAACGGCGCCTCATGCCGGCGCGACAGCACCAGGTTGACCCGATCCGGCAGCGCGCGGCCGATCGACACCGCGGTGTTGTAGCCCATCAGCACGTTCTTGCCGGTGGTCAACTGCTTGAACCAGCGCAGGTCATCCGGCAGATGCCACGGCAGCTGTCCCTTGCGGCCGATGGCGAAGTTTTCGTCAAGTGCGGCAATCAGCGAAATGGCCATGTGAAGTCCTTGGAAGGCTTGTTAGATGGAGTGGTTCACGCCTGCGGCTGGCGCTACCGAATGGCCGAATCTTAGCAGGATGTGCTGCATCCCAGAGATGATGGCATGACCGCCTGACGCGGGGTTGTGGCCTGTCTGGTGAGCGGCAATTTTACGATGCATGAGCGCGCGACCGTGGCGACATGCTTTCGCGCCCAGCTGAAGGAGGTCCCACTGTGAGAATCGCGAAAAGCCACGCTTTCTCTCGGCATCCCTGCGAGGTGCTCTTCAACAGCCGAATGGCGGGTCACGCAGGGATCCCGTGCGTTTGGATTCAGCCACTGGATTCCTGCTTTCGCAGAAATGACGATAATTTCAAGGTGCCCACAGGGACGGGGACGTCCTACACGGCGACGGCAGCCTTGATCGCCGGCAGCGGTGCGTAACCTTCGATCGCGATGTCCTCGTAGCCGAAATCAAGGATCGAGCGCACCTCGGGATTGAGCTGAAGCCGCGGCAACGGCCGGGGTTCGCGGGTCAGCTGCAGCCGCGCCTGCTCGATGTGATTGCTGTACAGGTGCGCATCGCCCAGCGTGTGCACGAAATCGCCCACGTCCAGCCCGCACACCTGCGCCACCATGTGGGTGAGCAACGCATAGCTGGCGATGTTGAACGGCACGCCGAGAAAGATGTCGCCCGAGCGCTGGTACAACTGGCAACTCAGCTTGCCGTCCGCCACGTAGAACTGGAACAGGCTGTGGCACGGCAGCAACGCCATTTTCGGCAGCTCGCCGACGTTCCACGCACTGACGATCAGCCGGCGCGAATCGGGGTTGCGCTTGATCTCGTCGACGACCCAGCGGATCTGGTCGACCACGCCGCCGTCGGCGGTCGGCCATGCGCGCCACTGCTGGCCGTAGACCGGCCCGAGGTCGCCGTTCGCATCGGCCCATTCGTCCCAGATGCGCACGCCGTGTTCCTTCAGGTAGGCGATGTTGGTATCGCCTCGCAGGAACCAGATCAGCTCGTGCACGATCGACTTCAGGTGCAGCTTCTTGGTGGTGACCAGCGGGAAGCCTTCGGTGAGGTCGAAGCGCATTTGCCAGCCGAACACGCTACGCGTGCCGGTGCCGGTACGATCGGTCTTTTCAGTGCCATGCTCGAGCACGTGGCGCAGCAGGTCGAGATAAGCGCGCATGGCTTAGCCCTTCTCTGCCACGGGAGCAAGCGGCAAGATGGGTGCGCGGCGCGACCAGGCGATCAGCCACACACCGATCAGGACCAGCGGCAACGACTGCAACTGCCCCATCGTCACCCAGCCGAAGGCCAGATAGCCCAGCTGCGGATCCGGCAGCCGCACGAATTCCACCGCGATGCGGAAACAGCCGTACATCAGCGCGAACAGGCCCGACACCAGGTAACGCGGCCGCGGCTTCATCGATACCAGCCACAACACCACGAACATCACGATGCCCTCCAGTGCCAGCTCGTACAGCTGGGACGGTTGCCGCGTGAGGCCGCCAAGCTGTTGCAGTTGTGCCAACCACTCCGGATGGCTGCCGGCGTAAGCCACATCATCCGTACGCGCATTCGGAAACAGCATGCCCCACGCCAACATGGTGGGCTTGCCCCACAGCTCGCCGTTGATGAAATTGCCCAGTCGGCCCAGACCCAGCCCGATCGGCACCAGCGGCGCCACGAAATCCACCGTGTCGAAAAAATGCAGGCGCTGCCGACGCGACCACCACCAGCCAGCTGCCAGCACGCCGAGCAGGCCGCCATGGAAGCTCATGCCACCATCCCACACCTTGAACAGGGCCAGCGGCTCGTTCCAGATCCAGTGGATGCCACCGGCGTAGTAGAACAGCATGTACCAGACGCGGCCGCCGACGATCACACCCATCATGCCGTAGAAAAACAGGTCGCTCAGCACATCCCGGCTGACCGGCAGACGGCCACGACGGCGGCGATATTCCCCCAGTACGGCCACACTCAAGAAGCCTAGCAGGTACATCAGTCCATACCAGTGCACCTGGATCGGGCCGAGGTGGAACGCTACCGGATTGAAATCGACGATGAAAGGCTGGGACATGGTGAGCTGGCGCATCTTTGCAAAACCCAAGTGTAGCCGGTCGCGGGCGTCCGCTCTTTCGATCTGCTTCTTGGCTTCGCCTAGTTGGGAGTTGTGACGTAGCGCCGCAGCGCACGTGGAATGCCTGCGCATCGAGGCCGATCGGCATACCTTTGAGCGGGCATCCAGCCAGCCATGGCAAGACCCCCTGCCGGGCCGTGCCCAGCAAGATTGTCGGGCAGACATCCGGACGTTGAGGCCAGGTTTGCATCGGAGCGCGGCCATGGGGCACCTATGGCTACGCGCTATGCACCTGCCCTACAGCAGCACGGGCCGATCCGGCAATTCGTCGGGCCGGGTCTGGTCGTGGCCGGGAAAATGCCGCGCAAGCAGGACATGCGACGCAGCGATACCTTCGAGGCTGCCCTCGCGCCATTGCCCGAGCGCATAGCGTCCACGCATGCGTGCACAGACCGCATCCCATTCGGTCGTGGTCACCCGCGCGGCGATGCCACGGTCGGCAACGATCTCGATGCGATGTTCGGCCATCAGCACGTACAGCAGCACGCCGCTGTTGTGCTCGGTGTCCCAGACGCGCAGCTGGCTGAACACCTGGCGTGCACGGGTCGGTGCGTCGAGGCCATCCAGCACGGCCAGCGGAGCCAGTCGCGACTCGATCGCGAAACGGAGTTCGCCACGATGGCTGCGTTCACCGGCGGCGATCGACGCGGTCATCTCGTCGAGCAAGGCGGCAGGAAAGCGTCGATGCAGCTGAAACCAGCCGCCGAACAGATTGGTCAGCATTCGCTGCATGCGTGCCATCACCAGCTCCCCGAAGCGCCGCCGCCGCCAAAGCTGCCACCGCCACCGCTGAAGCCACCGCCCCCGCCAAAACCACCT
>NZ_MUNV01000011.1 GCF_002001125.1 Rhodanobacter sp. B04
CGCCACCACCGCCACCACCGCCACCACCGCGCGCACCATGAGCGCATGGCCGTGGCGTGCCCGCCGGCAGCCGGCAGGACGATGTCTCAGGCGGCGACCTGGATATCCGGGCGCCGGCTGATGCAGTAGACCGAGGCCGGCGGCAGGTTGAGCATGACGCCCCCGACGCGCCGAGCCTGCAGATGCAGCCGCTTGAGCAGGCTTGCCGGGAGCGGACAACGCGGACCGTAGGTGAACTGGTAGAACATGCCGTCGGCACGCAGCTGGCGATCGAACACACCCTGCACGATGGCGGCCACCTGCGCGGCCGGCATCGACAGCAGCGGCAAGCCGCTGACCACGGCGCAGGCGCGCTCATCACCGAACAACGGCTGGGTGTGCCCAAGCTGCGCGGCGTCCATGCGCAGGATCTTCGTTTTCGGATAGCGTCGGGCCAGGGCGTCGGCAAAGTGCGGATCGGCTTCGATCAGTGCGAGCCGATGCGGAGGCACGCCGTGCGCCAGCAGTGCCCGGGTCAAGGCTCCGGTACCGGGCCCAAGCTCGATGACCGGTCCATCGAGCTGGCTCACGTGGGCTGTCATCAGGCGGGCAAGAGCCGCGCCGGATGGCGTCACGGCGCCAATCCGGCGCGGGGCTCGCAGCCACGCGCGCAAGAAGGCGACGGTATCGTTCAATGGCATGTAGCGGTTTCCGACATGATTCAATCTTGCTGCAAGGTAACCGATACGGCTGAACACGATGTTCGCATGAATCGGATCAATGCGGCGGGTGAGCTGCAGCGGACGCCGGGGTCGGTTCGCGTACTGGCGCATCGATGCCGCACAGGTCGATCTTGCCAGCCGGGACGGCATAGAAGGCATCGCGACGATTGCGCTTTGCCTCGATCAAGGCCGTGAACGTGTTGCTGTCGGTGCGCAGCACTTCGATCGCAGGTCGCTGGGCAGCGGGCAGATCCGCGGCAAGTCGCACGGACTGGATCACGCTGCGTTGGGCCGGCTGGCTATAAAAGCCCATCGGGCCGGTGCCGCGGGGCAAACCGGACAGCAGTGGCATGCCTTCCAGCACGCGGCCGATCACCGCCAGGTTGCGGTCCAGCCGGCGCGGCGCCTGGCCGATCACCGCATACAGCGCACTGCCGTTGCCGGTCTCCGGGCCGTTGTCGCGGCCCACGCCGACCATGCCGTAGCAGTGGGTCAGCCATTCCTGTCCGCTGGCCGGGTCACGTGCGACCGGAAAACCTTCGGAGAAGCCGACCTGGGGCGCATAGACATCGCCATCGGGTAGCGCGGTCCACGCCAGTTTCGGATCGATCGGGCGGGTGAATTCCGGCGGTAACGTATTCTTGGCGTTTCCCAGCGAGCGCACCTTCTTCGGGTCACCACCCTCGTCGCCGGCCGGGTCGTCCCATTGGGTCACGAAGTTGTCCTGTACCCGCACGATCGCCAGCCCGTCGAAATAATGCTGGTGCACCAGGGTGCGGATGTTCGCGGCATGCAACGGGGTGAAGTCCGGTGCCAGTTCGATCAGCACGCGGCCGGTGGCCAGTTGCATCACCAACAGATTGTTCGGGTCGGGCTGGCGCCATTCGGTGGAGGCGGATTTGGCCAGCAGCTCCTGTGTCGTCGGCGTGGGCTTGCTCTGCTCAGCGAACGCGGACAGGGCAAGCAGACTGGTACTCAGCACGGCGGCTGCAACGAGATGGCGGCGATGAGACATGCGGTTCCCCTTCAGGTGGCTGATTGGCAGAAGGGCAACTTAGCAGAGCTTAGCGGACTAAGTTGCCGCAGGCATGACTTCAGGCCCATGTGCTAGTGTCAACTTAATACTATGGTTCACTCAAGTCTAAGCGGCAGTGCGGGTGAGTGGATGGAAGACCATGCCGGCCAATTGAAGAAGTTCCAGAAGGAGCTCTCCAGCGGCACCGTGTCGCTGGTGCTGCTGGCGGTGCTTGGCCAGTCGCGCCAGCCGATGTACGGCTACCAGATCGCCAAGCGGCTGGAGGAGGTCGGCGAAGGCGTGCTGGCCGGCAAGCAGAGCGCACTGTATCCCGTGTTGCGCAATCTGGAAGGGGCGGGCTTGCTGGCCAGCGAAGTCGAGCCATCGGTCAGTGGACCGCCGCGTCGCTATTACCGCATCACCAAACCGGGGCGCGAGGCATTGCGCGAGTGGGTTGCAGCGTGGACTGCCACCCGCGATTCCGTCGATAACGTCTTGCAAGGAGGGGTGTAATGAACGCGCCACGCACCATCAACGAATATCTGGAACAGCTTCGTGCCGCCTTGCGTGGCGCCGACCCCGCCCTGGTCCAGGACGCGCTGTACGACGCCGAGGAACACCTGCGCGCCGAATTGGCCGAGCAGCCGGGCCGCGACGAAGCAGTCATGCTCGAGCACGTGGTTGGCAGCTATGGCGCGCCGGACGAGGTGGCGGACATCTACCGCGACCAGGAAATCCGGATCCAGCGTGCGATCCGTCCACCGCCGCCGCAGCAGCACCACTCGGTGCTGGGGCGGTTCTTCGGTGTCGCCGCCGATCCGCATACCTATGGCGCGTTGTTCTATCTGTTGCTGGCGCTGGTCACGGGCATCTTCTATTTCACCTGGGCGGTGACCGGCCTGTCACTGTCGGCAGGCCTGTCGTTCCTGGTCATCGGCATCCCGTTCTTCCTGCTGTTCCTTGGCAGCGTGCGCGGCCTGTCGCTGCTGGAAGGGCGCATCGTGGAAACCATGCTGGGTGTTCGCATGCCGCGCCGGCCTCCGTATCCGTCGCAGCAAGGCATGCCCTGGCTGAAACGCATCGGAGCGATACTCATCGACGGTCGCACCTGGACCACGCTGGTCTACATGTGGCTGATGCTGCCGCTGGGCATCATCTACTTCACGGTCGCGGTGACGCTGTTGAGCGTGTCGCTGGCCCTTGCCGGTTCGCCCTTCGTCAAGGCCTTTGGCTTCAACGTGGTCAACATGGACGTCGATGGCTTCAGCTACTACGGCCCGGGTTGGGCTGGCACCATCGCGCTGAGTCTCGTCGGCGTCGTGCTGCTGTTCGCCACCTTGCATCTGGTGCGCGGCATCGGCCGCGTGCACGGCCAGATCGCCAAGCACCTGCTGGTGCCCAGTTCGGTGGACTGAGTGCGCCGGCGACGTGCAGGTCAGCGATAGTTGAGGTCAGGCGAAGACAGCAGGAAGGTATTCCACTCCCGCTGCGAGTCGGCCTTGGCCAGCGCGGCGCGGGTCGCTGCTGAAAGTCGCGGCTCGATGGCGTCGTAGTACAGCCGCGTGGTCAGCATCGGAAATCCGGCTTCGCGCGCGCTGCTGCCGACCGGTGTGAACAGCTGGTTGTTGCCGGTGCCGATCGCGTTGGCGATGTCGAAGCGCTTTTCCATCTGACCGGAGCTGGACCAGCTGGCGCCATCCAGCGGCCAGCCGTCCGGAGTGATGCGCCCGAACAGTGGTTCATCCAGCTGATTCAGCCAGTAGATCAGTGGCAGGGCATTGGCCAGGGGCTTGCCGTCGTAGGCCAGGCGCACCGACGACACCACGAACTGGGCGGGGTCATTGAATTTGCTGCCGGCGTTGGCCACCAGTTCGCGCGATTCGAACATCGTGCGCATCACCTTGGCGATATCGCCGTCGCTGCGCTGGAAGGCGCGGGCCATCTTGTCCACCAGCTTCTTCGGTGGCTGGTCCGCGACGAAATATTCGGCAAGCTGCTGCGAGATGAACTGCGCGCAGGCCGGCTGATGCACGAGGATGTCGATCGCCTGGTTTACCTCGCCGAAGCCGCTGCCATGGATGGCGTGGCCGAGGAAAGTCTTGTCGCTGAAATCGTGCCGCTGCGGGTTGAACTCGAACAGGCCGCTACGCACCACCAGCGGCGCAAACTTCGGATTGAAATGCTGCGGCTTGCCGTCGACCGGAGCGATGCCCGCGCCGGTGAGGACCAGCGCCAGTTGCTGCACGTCCTGCTGGGTATAACCGGAGTTCACGCCCAGCGTATGCAGCTCCATCAGTTCGCGCGCGTAGTTTTCGTTGACGTGGCCTTTCGCGTTCTGCGTGTTGTCGAGAAACTCGAGCATCGCAGGGCTTTCCAGCGTGGCCATCAGCAGGTCCTTGAATTTGCCCAGGGCGTGCGGACGGATGGTGTTCTGCGCGTAGTCGGCCAGTTCCCAGCGGATGCGCCCCTTCGAGGCGTATACGCTGAAATGATTCAGCCAGAACCACACTAGCTGCTCTTTCAGCTGGTTCGGGCCATACACCGCCTGCAGCAGTTCGGCTTGCTGCGCCTGTTGTCCCCGTTGGTTGCCCTGTTGCTGCAGGGCCTTGTTGGCGGCGACTTTGTCCGGCCCATCGGGGAGTGCCTTGATGCGCTGTTGTTCGGCTTGCAGCATGGCCAGCTGTTGCGCGGTCGGCGTACGGATGGCTTCGAAGCTTCCGATCAGCGTGGCGATTGCAGGCGGAAGTTGGCCATCTACATGGTCGGCGAGTTGCGCATCCAGCAGATGCTCGCGGCCAAGGTTGCGGTACAGGCTGACACCTGCGGTGTCCAGGCCAAAGCCATCACGACGCAGCCACGCAACATCGTCGCTTCCCAGGCTGGCCGTGCCGCGTGCGCTGGCCAGCAGCGGCAGTAGCAGGAACAGCGCGGCAACCACGCGCGGTCGACGTGCTGTCGTCACGAGGGAGATGGCAACAGATAGCGGGTGCATGCGAGAGGTTCCGTCGGGGGCAGGTCACCATCCGTGCAGCGTTGCTGCATGACGCTGTTCACACCAGCTGCAGGTCCCTGGGTTTGGCTTGCGGGAACACCGTCTGCAATTGGCTGTCGCGCAACCCCCACACGCGGCCCATCAGGCCACCCAGGGTGTCGCGGTAATTGTTGAGTACGGGATAGTCGCGGTTCTGCAGCAGATTCTGCTGGTTGACGGCGACCTGCTCGCCGGCGATGCGGCCACCGTTGACTTTGCCGCCGAGCACCCAGTGCACGGTGCCATGGCCGTGGTCGGTGCCCTTGTCGCCGTTCTCACGGAAGGTGCGGCCGAATTCGGAGACCACCACCACCACGGTGTTGTTCCATTCGTTACCCAGCGCGTCGGCGTAGGCACTCAGTCCTTCGCCGAGATTGCGCAGGTTGTTGGCGAGGCCGCCGGTGACGCTGCCCTGGTTCACGTGGGTATCCCAGCCGCCCACATCGATGAAGCCGAGTCGGTAGCGGTCGCGCATCAGCGTGGCGATGCGTTGCGTTTCGGCAGCAAAGCCTTTCGCGCTGGGTGCACCGCGGCTGGCCTGCACCATTTCGTTGCGCAGATCCTGCGAGACCGTGTTCGGTAACGCAAGACCGTCCGCGGTGGCGGCGGCGAGTGACGTGCCCTGGTACATCTGGGTGAGGATCGCCGACTGGCGCGCGTCGAAGTGCGGCTTGGTGTCGCCCTTGAGCGAGATGTTGGGAATGTCATGGGCGGCGCCCTGGAAACTCAGCGGCAGCGTGTTGGTGAAAGCGATCGGCGGAATGCCGGGCAGCGTGCCGGACAGGCGGGCGAGAAAGCCGGAGCGGAAGTTGCCGCGCTGGGCGGTCGGTTCGCCGGATTCGATATTGTCCTGCGTCTCGAAATGGCTGCGCGAGAGATCATCGGTGCCGGCGAACGGCACAAACGCGATCTGCTTGCGCTGCCATAGCGGATAGATCGAATCGCGCAGCACCGGGTTGAGACCCCAGTTTGCGTCCAGTGCGATCGCGCTGTTCGGATTGCCGGCATCGGGCCTGGCGATCGCCAGCGTCGGTCGCGACTCGTAATAGAAGTCGCTGTGGTGTGGCACCAGCAGGTTGTTGCAGTCGTAGCCGCCGCGCAGGAATACCAGCAGGAAGCGCGGTGCGCTGGTTGGCGTGGCGAAAAGCTTTCCGGAGAACGACAGGGCCGGCAACGCGGCAGTGGCGCTGGCGGCGGCAAACAGGAATTCGCGGCGGTTCATGGAGCACCTCGGTGATGGTCAGCAAGTTCGTCCATGCAGGCAGGGGTCGCGTCAGCGGTAATTGAAATCGGGCGACGACAACAGGAACGTGTTCCACTCCATCGGCGACTTGGCCTGGCTAAGCGCGTTGGTAGTGGCCGTGGACAGCCCTTGCGCGATCGCGTCGCGATACAGCGCCGAGTCGCGCAACGCGGGAGCATCCCGTGGCGGATTCGCCGGCGTGCCGGGCAGCGCAGGATCGCTGTTGTCCACGAACAGCCGGTTGCGCCCGCTGCCGATCACGCGGGCGAAGTCGAAGCGTTTGCTCATCTGGCCCGAGCCAGTCCAGCTTGCCGAATCCAGCGGCCAGCCATCGGGCGTGATGCGGCCGTAGAGCGGCTCGTCCATCTGTCGCAGCCAGTTCACCAGCGGCATCGCGTTCGGAATCGGCTGGCCGTCATAGGTCAGCCGCATCGCGGAAACCAGGAAACGCATCGGGTCCTTGAACTTGTGTCCGTCGAGGGCAGCAGCTTCCGGCGACAGCAGCATCGTGCGCACGACCGCGGCGATGTCGCCGTCGGTGCGTTGGAACGTGCTCGCCATCGCATCGACCAGCGACGCCGGTGGCTGGTCGGCGATGAAGTAGGTGGCGAGCTGCTGCGAGATGAAGTGCGCGCACGCCGGCTGGCGCACGATCAGATCCACGGCCTGGGCGATCTCGCCGTAGCCGCCGCCATGGATGGTCTGGCCGAGGAAGTTCTTGTCGCCGAAATCGTGCTGGTTGGGGTTGAACACGAACAGGCCGTCGCGCACCAGGCCAGGGCGTGCACGGGCGAACAGGTTGCGGCGTGCAGCCGGCTTCGCCGGCATCAGGCCGGCGCCGGTGAGGATGCGCATCAGCTGCTGCACGTCCTGCTGGCTGTAACCGGAGTTCACGCCCAGCGTGTGCAGCTCCATCAGCTCGCGCGCGTAGTTCTCGTTGGTCTTGTCCTTGACGTTGTGTGCATTGTCGAGGAATACCAGCATGGCGGGGCTCTGCAGCGTGGCCATGACAAGATCCTTGAACTTGCCCAGCGCATGCGGGCGGATCACGTGCTCCTCGTAGTCGGCGGTGAACAGACGTACCGGTCCTTTCTCCGCATACACGCTGAAGTGGTTGAGCCAGAACCACACCAATTGTTCCTTCAACTGGTCGCCACCATAGATCGCGTGCAGCATCTCGGCCTGCGCGGCCTGTTGGTAGATGTCGCGGCGGTACAGCTGGAATGCCTTCTTCGCGGCTTCCTTGGCCGGGCTGTCCGACATCTGCTTGAACTGCTGCGCGCGCTCCTGGTACTCGGCAAGCTGCTGCCCCAGCGGCGTGCTGATGACGGCCAGGTTCTGGATCTGTGCAGCGACCTGTGGCGGCAGGCTGTCGTCACCGCCGGCAAGTTGTTCGTCCAGGAAGCGCGTGCGGCCCAGTTCGCGATAGCGCGCCAGCGTGGTGCTGTCGAGGCCGAAACCGTCGCGGCGCAACCAGGCGATGTCGCCCAGTCGCAAGCCATCCACCTTCGCGGTAACTGTCGTGGTTGGCATGCTGTCCGGTGGCCTCCCATTGCCGGCGCAAGCCAGTGCGGGAGCCAGTGTCAGCAGCAAGCCGAGAACCAAAACACGGCAGCGTAGCGGGGCGGTGGCAGGCATGCGTCCGTACTCGGATGAGGGGGTGTTGCGTAGTGTTAACGCAAAGGCCGTGCTTTGGCTGACCGTCGCCATGTGACGGATAGCGCATATTCCGGGGCGATTCAGCCGAAGTGCCCATCGCGTGCCGCCGCGGTTACCATGCGACTCCCGCCGGAGCCTGTCATGCCCAAGACCTACGACCGCGACTATTTCGACAAGTGGTACCGCGATCCCCGGCACGCGGTCGGTTCGCCGACCGAACTGAAGCGCAAGGTGGCGATGGTGGTGGCGCAGGCCGAGTACTACCTGGGTCGGCCGATCCGCAACGTGCTCGATGTCGGTTGTGGCGAGGCCACCTGGCGGGCGCCGCTGCGCGCGCTGCGACCAGGTATCGCCTATCGCGGACTGGATGCCAGCGAATACGTGGTGGCGCGCTATGGCCGCAGCCGCAATATCGGCCTGGCGCGCTTCGGCCAGCTGGAACAGCTGCGCTTCGATACCCGCTTCGACCTGATCGTGTGCACCGATGTCATGCATTACCTGAAGCCGGCCGAGATCCGCGCCGGCCTGCAGGGCATCGGCGAGATGCTCGAAGGCGTGGCGTTTCTGGAGGTATTCACCAGTCGCGATGATGTCGCCGGCGACCACCACGGTTTCGTGTCGCGCGCGCCGGCCTGGTACCTGCGCGAATTCGGTGAGGTTGGACTGCTGCCATGCGGTTCGCACTGCTATCTGGGGCCGCGGCTGGAACGTCACATCGCGGCACTCGAGCGGGCGCAGCTGCCGGCCTGAGGGCTCAGTCGGCGGGCGTCTTGTCCTTGTAGCGGCACAGGTCGCGGATCGCGCAGTGCGGGCAGTCCGGCTTGCGCGCCTTGCACACGTAGCGTCCGTGCAGGATCAGCCAGTGATGGGCGTCCTGCTTGAACTCGGCGGGGATCACCTTCTCCAGCTTGTCCTCGACCGCGCGCACATCCTTGCCCGGCGCGAGGCCGGTACGGTTGGCGACGCGGAAGATGTGCGTGTCCACCGCGATGGTCGGTTCGCCGAACGCCGTGTTGAGCACCACGTTGGCCGTCTTGCGACCCACGCCCGGCAACGCTTCCAGCGCTTCGCGGTTAGCTGGCACCTCGCCGTCATGCTGCTCGATCAGGAGCCGGCACAGCGCGATCACGTTCTTCGCCTTCGCGTTGAACAGGCCGATCGTGCTGATGTAGCGCTTTAGATTTTCCTCGCCGAGATCGAGCATCGCTTGCGGTGTGTTCGCCACCGGATAAAGTTTCCTGGTCGCCTTGTTCACGCCGACATCGGTGGCTTGCGCCGACAACACCACCGCGACGAGTAGTTCGAATGGCGTGGTGTAGACAAGCTCGGTGGCCGGGTGCGGGTTGAGTTCGCGCAGGCGCGTGAACATATCGATCACGTCGGCACGCTTCACGGCTTCGGCTCCTGTTGTTTTGCCTTGGCACGGGCCAGTGCCGCCAGCACGGGATTGACCGGGCTGGTGGTGGCGTCCACCGCCACCTTGCGTGCGGCCAGCTCGGCTTCGCGTTGCGCCCGTTGGCGTTCCAGCCTTGCCTCGCGGCGCTGGAAATGCGCGCGCGCGGCATCGGCATGTGCCATGTCGATCTGCTCAACTGGCATCGGCAGCAGCACGATGCAGTCGACCGGGCAGGCCGGCACGCACAATTCACAGCCGGTGCAGTCGTCGGCGATCACCGTGTGCATCAGCTTGGACGCACCGACGATCGCGTCGACCGGGCACGCCTGGATGCATTTGGTGCAGCCGATGCAATCGGCCTCGATGATGCGCGCCAGCGTGCGTGGCTTTTCGACGCCATGTTCGGAGCTCAGCGGCAGCAGTGGTCGTTGCAACAATGCGGCCAGCTTTTCGATGCCGGCGACGCCACCGGGCGGACACTGGTTGATCTGCGCCTCGCCACGCGCGATCGCTTCCGCATACGGCCGGCAGCCGTGGTAGCCGCATTGCTCGCACTGCGTCTGCGGCAGGATCGCGTCGATGCGGTCGACGATGGCCTGGAACTCAGTCATTACGTGCAGGCGTTCCGGTTTCGGCTGCCGACGCAATCAATTCGGCGTAGGTGTCCGGTGGGGTTGCTTTCCAGCGGTGGCCGCACGACCTGCAGCGCTCCCTCCACTTGTGCATGGGCCAAATCGGCAAACCCAGGAAGCATCCGAAGAAAAAGGCCCAGCCGCGATAGTTGGGGTTCTCCTCGATATCGCTGCCGTGACAACACGGACATTGATTGTCGTCTTCCAGGCGATAGTCGCCACGGTGCCAGCGAGCGAGCACGGCACACGCCTGCTCGATGCACGCATCAGGAACCATGATCACCGCGCCACCGAACGCGATGACCTGATGCCACTTGAGACGCGACAGGCCGCCTTCGAAGACGAAAGCGGTGCAGCCTTCCTCACGCAGCAAGCCGGCGACGATCTCCGCCTCGGCGTGGTCGAAGGATCGGTGGACGCACCGCATGCGCGACCTCCCGGTCAGCGGACCGTGGCACCCGGCATCGCGCCCTGGTCGGCATCGAGCAGGAACAGGTCGCTGCCGCCGTCGCCGGCCGACAGGATCATGCCCTCGGACAGGCCGAAGCGCATCTTGCGCGGGGCGAGGTTGGCGATGAACACCACATTGCGGCCGAGCAGCTTTTCCGGCGTGCCGTAGGCGGCGCGGATGCCGGAGAAGATCTGCCGCTTGCCCAGCGGGCCGGCATCCAGTTCGAAGCGCAGCAGCTTGTCGGAACCGTCGACGAACTCGCAGGCGAGCACCTTGCCGATGCGCAGGTCGAGTCTGGCGAAATCGTCGATGCCGATGGTGGCCGGCGCGGCTACGGTGTCATGGCTGGCAGTGCTGTTCTCGCTCATGGGCTTGCTGGCTTCCTTCGGTTTTTTCACGGCTACGGTCGCGGGCTCGGCTGGGCCGCCCAGCGATTCCTTCGATGCCTCCACCATCGCCTCGATGCGTTTCGGGTCGATACGGCCGAGCAGCGGTTCGAAGGCA
The DNA here is from genome assembly GCF_002001125.1 of Rhodanobacter sp. B04. Taxonomy (GTDB): domain Bacteria; phylum Pseudomonadota; class Gammaproteobacteria; order Xanthomonadales; family Rhodanobacteraceae; genus Rhodanobacter. The sequence continues at coordinate 10,633 of NZ_MUNV01000011.1, forward strand.
TTGATCGTGTGGCCATGCAGTTCGGCGCGTGCGTTCTCGAAATTGTCGATCGGTGCGGCGAGGAACTGTTCGGCTGCCGTCACGGTGGCCGGCAGTATCGGCTTCAGCAGGCCGGCGAGCAGGCGGAACGCGGTCAGCGCAAACGAACAGACCTGGTGCAGTTCGGCGCGACGCGATTCGTCCTTCGCCATCGCCCACGGTGCCTTCTCGGCGATGTGGCCGTTGACCAGGTCCGCCATCAGCACGAAGCGGCGGGTGATTTCGGCGAACTCGCCGTCTTCGTACAGCTTGTCGATGTCGTCGTAGTGCGACAGCAGGGTCTGCCACAGCGCGGCCTGCTCGGCGTCGAAGTGGGCAGCCAGCCGGCCGTCGAAGTACTTCTGCACGAAGCCGGCGGTGCGGCTGGCGATGTTCACCCACTTGCCGACCAGGTGCGAGTTGACACGCTCCTCGAACGCCTTGAGGTCGAGATCGACGTCGACCGGCGCATCGCTGAGCATGGTGGCGAAGTAGTAGCGCAGGAATTCCGGATGGATGCCGGCATCCAGGTAGGTGCGCGCCTGGATGAAGGTGCCGCGCGACTTCGACATCTTCGCGCCGTTCACCGTGAGGTAGCCGTTGACGTGCAGCGCGGTGGGCGTGCGGAAGTTCGCGCCGTGCAGCATCGCCGGCCAGAACAGGCCGTGGAAGTTGATGATGTCCTTGCCGATGAAGTGGTGCATCTCGGCGGTGCTGTCAGGGCCGAGGAAGTCGTCGAACTTCAGCCCGGTCCGATCGCACAGTGCCTTGAAGCTGGCGAGATAGCCGACCGGCGCATCCAGCCACACGTAGAAGAACTTGCCGGGTGCATCGGGGATCGGGAAGCCGAAGTAGGGCGCGTCGCGCGAGATGTCCCAATCCTTCAGGCCGCCGTCCAGCCATTCCCGCAGTTTCGCCGCGACACCGCTGTTCGCCACCGGCTTGCCGCCGGTGAACTTGCCGGCGAACCAGTCGCGCAGCAGTCCCTCGAACTTGCCCAGTTCGAAGAAGTAATGCTCCGAGTCGCGCAGCACCGGCGTGGCGCCCGACATCACCGAGTATGGGTTGATCAGGTCGGTCGGCGCATAGGTGGCGCCGCAGTGCTCGCAGTTGTCGCCGTACTGGTCCGGCGTGCCGCAGTTCGGGCATACACCCTTGATGTAGCGATCCGGCAGGAACATCTGCTTTTCCGGATCGAACAGCTGCTGGATGCTGCGCTTGGCGATATAGCCGTTGTCGCGCAGGCGCGTGTAGATCAGCGAGGCCAGCTCGCGGTTCTCGTCCGAATGCGTGGTGTGGTAGTGGTCGAAGCTGAACTGGAAATCCGCGAAGTCGGCTTCATGGCCGGCACGAATGCCCGCGATGAAATCTTCCGGCGTCATGCCGGCCTTTTCCGCGGCCAGCATGATCGGCGTGCCGTGGGCATCGTCGGCGGCAACGAAATGCACCTCGTTGCCCATCATCCGCTGCGCGCGCACCCAGATATCCGTCTGGATGTAACCCAGCATGTGGCCCAGATGCAGCGGGCCATTGGCATAGGGCAAGGCGTGGGTGACGAGCAGGCGACGACTCATGGCAGACAGGTACTCCGGGATGACTGCGCATTATGGCATGGCCGTCCAAATCCATGCCTGGTGCGGATCGCCAGAGGCATGCCATAAATGAAAAGCGCGCCATCGGCGCGCTTTTCCACGTCAGGCCACGGGGGCGGTTACTGTTGCCGCTCCCATACCTGGCTGCGGCCAAGCAGGGCAAAACCGATATAGCCATGCACGTCGAGTTTCTGCCCGCCATCGGTCAAGGTGAGCCTGACCTTGTAGACCTTGCCGTTCTTGGGGTCGAGGATCTTGCCGCCGTTCCAGACGTCGTCGTCCTTGCTCACGCCCCACATGATGGTCATGCCGATGATCGGCTGATCCTTGTTGGCACCGTTGCATTGCGTGCACTTCGGGGGATTGCCGTCGCGGGCAATGTCCTCCGGTGTCGCATTCATCACCTGCAGCACCTTGCCCTGCAGTTTGCCGTTGTTTTCGGTGATCTGGATGATCGAGGTGGGCTTGCCGGTCGCGTCGTCGACCTGTTTCCACGTGCCTACTGGCGTGTCATTGGCGGCAAAGGCGGCGCTGGCGCCCAGCAGCAGGCTGGCGGCGATGGCGAGTCGGAACAGTGGCTTCATGATGACCTCCCGTACGAAAGCGTATGGCCGGAGCCTGCCGGGGCCTGTCCGGAGCGTCAAGCTGCATTGCGCCATGCGCTGTGCGGGTTGGCTGATCTGGCTCAGGCGGCACCGGGATGTGGGCTGGCATAATAAGCAGTCCCCCTATCATTCGAGTTCCCATGACACAGGCGAGCGAAGCCCTGATCCGCCGCATCCTCGGCGAACTGATCGACACCCATACCGGCGCGCCACTGGTCGAGTCCTTGCGTGCGGTCGGCGTGGACGGGACGCGCGTGTCGGTGGACATGCAGCTTGGCTATCCGGCGGCGGGTGCGATAGACAGCCTGACCGGGCGCGTTCGACAGGCCCTGGAGAGCGACCCGGCGATCGAATCGGCGGCCGTCTCGATCACCAGCCGCGTCCACGTGCACAAGGTGCAGGGCACGCTGGGGCCGCTGCCGAACGTGAAGAACATCATCGTGGTGGCATCCGGCAAGGGCGGCGTGGGCAAGTCCACGGTGTCGGCGAACCTGGCGCTGGCGCTGCAGGCCGAGGGCGCGAAGGTCGGCGTGCTGGATGCCGACATCTACGGCCCCAGCCAGCCGACCATGCTGGGTGTGCATGGCAAGCCGGAATCGCCGGACGGCAAGAGCATCATCCCGATGCAGGCGCATGGCATGCCGGTGATGTCGATCGGCTTTCTGGTGGAAGCGGACACGCCGATGATCTGGCGCGGCCCGATGGTGACGCAGGCGATGATGCAGCTGCTCACCGACACGCGTTGGGAGCAGTTGGACTATCTGATCGTCGACCTGCCGCCGGGTACCGGCGACATCCAGCTCACGCTGTCGCAGAAGGTGCCGGTGGCCGGTGCGGTGATCGTCACCACGCCGCAGGACATCGCCCTGCTGGATGCGCGCAAGGCGCTGAAGATGTTCGAGAAGGTCGAGGTGCCGGTGCTCGGCGTGGTGGAGAACATGGCCACGCATGTCTGCTCCCACTGCGGCCACGAGGAGCACATCTTCGGCGAGGGCGGTGGCGAGCGGATGTCGGCGCAATACGGGGTGCCGTATCTGGGCTCGTTGCCGCTGGACATCCGTATCCGCGAGCAGGCCGATGGCGGCACGCCCACCGTGGTGGCGATGCCGGATTCCGATCTGACGGCCCGCTACCGCGAGATTGCGCGCAATGCGGCAGGCCGCCTGTCGCGCCAGCCACGCAACAAGTCGCTGGGACTGGGCAAGATCGTGGTACAGGGCGCGCCTGCCGCATGACGCTGGCGCGGCGGCGGGTGTTGTGCCTGTCCGGAAGCCTGCGCCGAGTCTCGGCAAACACGGCCGCATTGCAGGCAGCACAGCAGCTGGCAGCAGGTACGCTGGAACTCGATCTCTATGCGGGCCTTGGCGCACTACCACTGTTCAATCCGGATGACGAGGCCGCATCCTTGCCTGCTACCGTGCTTGCGTTGCGTGAGACAGTGAGAAGCGCGGATGCCTTGCTGATCGCCTGCCCCGAGTATGCGCATGGCGTGCCCGGCGCGTTCAAGAACCTGCTCGACTGGCTGGTGGGCAGTCTGGAGTTTCCGGGCAAGCCGGTGCTGCTGCTGAATACCGCGGCACGTGGTTCGCATCATGCGCAGGATGCGCTGGGCGAGATCCTACACACCATGGCTGCCCGATTGCTGACCACGCATCCGTTCATGGTGGCCTTGCCGGGGGCCGGCTGCAGCGTCGCGCAGGTGTTGGCCAGTACCGAACGCTGCATGGAGTTGCGCGCGGCGCTGGACGTGCTTGCCGCAGCCCTGGCGGTGGCGTGAAAGCCTGCAGGCTGGCGTGGTGGCAGCCTGACCATGTATTTTTGTCGTTTGCGCCCGGCTCAGCCGGGCGATCCTGCTACCGACCGGAGTCCGCGTGAGCATCAAGTCCGACAAGTGGATTCGCCGCATGGCCGAGAGCCAGGGCATGATCGAGCCGTTCGAGCCTGGCCAGGTCAAGCTGCGCGATGGCCAGAAGCTGGTCTCCTATGGCACCTCCAGCTACGGCTACGACGTGCGTTGCGCGCGCGAATTCAAGATCTTCACCAATATCAACTCCACCATCGTCGATCCGAAAGCGTTCGATCCGACCAGCTTCGTCGACGTCGAGGCGGACGTCTGCATCATCCCGCCGAACTCGTTCGCGCTGGCGCGCACGGTCGAGTACTTCCGCATCCCGCGCAAGGTGCTGACCATCTGCCTGGGCAAGAGCACCTACGCGCGTTGCGGCATCATCGTCAACGTGACGCCGCTGGAGCCGGAGTGGGAAGGCCACGTGACGCTGGAGTTCTCCAACACCACGCCGCTGCCCGCAAAAATATATGCCAACGAAGGCGTGGCGCAGATGCTGTTCCTCGAATCCGACGAGGAATGCGAGACCAGCTACAAGGATCGCGGCGGCAAGTACCAGGGTCAGCAGGGCGTGACCCTGCCGCGTACCTGAGCGATCGCCTGAACGGCCGGCACGGGCAACGCTCCGATTGCCGCGGCCGGGCGTTACACTTCACCCGATTGAACCGATCGACCTCCAGGAGACCTGCATGATCCGCTTTTCCACATGGCTGACGCGCGCCACCGCCGCGATCATGCTGGGCAGCACGCTGCTGCTTGCCGGTTGCCATTTCGGCGGCACCAAGGGTGACGTTGCCACTAGCTCCATGAAAGGGCAGTTCGACGCGACCATTGAAGCGTACAAGGAAGGTCAGTTTCTGGTAGACGGCGCCGTACTGTCGTCGGCGGATCTCGGCAGCCATTTCGCTTACTTGAAGGATCAGGGCAAGCTGCCGAGGACGGTGCTGCTGGTGAACAGCGACGACTCGAAGATCCGCAAACAGCATTTGCAGTACATGGCACGGCTTCGGCTGGATTACGGGTTTCGCGTGTATTACGACGACAAGGGCACGCTGAAGGAGATCAACCCGATCGACACCAAGGCGCGCCAGCTTGAGGATCACCATGATCGGGCCCCGGTGGAGGTCCCGCCGCCGCAGGATCATACCGGCGGTCAGCAGTACTGATCCCGGCTACTCCTACCTCACGCACTTCCATCGAAAGCCCGCGGAGCAATCCGTGGGCTTTTTCGTGGGGGCGAATACCGACGCTATCGGTATCGCTGCATTCAGTCGAGCGCGCCGCCACCGAGCTTGCGATCGACAGGTGTGGCGACCGCCGTTCGCAACGCGACCTCCAGGCCATGCACCACGTCGTCCAGCGCCATGCTGGCGGCGCCACGCCGTGCTGCCGCCTGTGCCGGCAAATACGGGATATGGATGAAGCCGGCGCGCACACTGCGTTTCATGGCAGCCAGATGCAGCATGGCATAAGCGATGTGGTTGCAGACATAGGTGCCAGCGCTGTTCGATATCTCGGCCGGCAGTCCTTGCGCATGCAGTGCCGCAAGCATCGCCTTGATCGGCAGCGTGCTGAAGTACGCCGCGGGTGCGCCGGCGATCACGGGCTCGTCGATCGGCTGCGCTCCGGCGTTGTCGGGAATGCGCGCATCCTGCAGGTTGATCGCCACCCGCTCGATCGACAACTGCGCCCGCCCACCGGCTTGGCCGACGCCAAGCAGGATCGTTGGAGCCAGCTCGCGCACCGCCGCCTTGAGCTTACGCAGCGAACCGGCAAACTCCGTCGGCAACTGCAGCGCGACAATCCGGTGCCCGCCGATGCGCTTGCCGTGCAGTGCGCGCACGGCCTCCCATGACGGGTTGATGCTTTCGCCGCCGAACGGATCGAAGCCGGTCAACAGAATGCGTGGGATGGTACTCATGCAGGCCTCATCGAATTCAACGGAATACCAGCAGCCACATCAACATGAAGGTGGTGGCAAGAATCCACAAGGCGCTCCATGCCTGCGCGCGCATCACTCCATAGGGGCTGCGCAATTCCAGCAGCGCCGCCGGCACCAGGTTGAAGTCGGCTGCCATCGGCGTCAGCAAGGTGCCGCAGTAGCCGCACAGCATGCCCATCGAGCCGAGGATTGCCGGGTTTGCGCCGTGCCGATGGATCAGCAGCGGCAGGCCGATGCCGGCCATCATCACCGGAAACGCCGCGAACGCGTTGCCCATGATTACGGTGAACAGCACCATGCCGAGGGCGAAGGCGAGCAGGCAGGCGAAGGCGCTGCCGGTCGGCAGGAAGGTGCCGGCCAGCGCCGTGATCGCCGCGCCCACGCCGCTTTGCGTGAACACCTCGCCCAGCGCTGCCAGCAGCAGCGGCAGCAGCGTCGCCCAGCCGATCGCATCGAGCAGGCGTCGACCTTCGGCCAGGCCGTCGTGCATCGGTGCATGCGCCACCTGCGCTGCCGCGAACAGCGCCACCAGACAGGCCAGCGCCAGCCCGGTCAGGGTCATCTGCGCTGTGGCGAATACCGCATGGCCTGCAATGAACAGATGCGCACCGAACAACGCCACCAGCAGGGTCACCAGCGGAATCAGCAGGGCGGGCACGAACAACCGGTGACCGAGCCGGATCGCCGACTGCAGGCGTTGCTCGGCGCTGTTGCCTTCGACGTGCGCGTGGCGGCGCAGACGCGGCGCCAGCAACGCGAGCACGATCACTCCGGCGCCAGCGAGTTGCGCTGGCAAAGCGTTGCCGGCGGCCTGTTGCGCCAGCACGTAGTCGCCAGTGCCGAACAGTACGCCCAGCACCAGCCAGAATGCCGCGTGCCAGCCGTGCCGTTCGCGCAGATTGCGCAGGCCGGTGTAGAGCAGAAAGGCGGCGATCAGCCAGTAGGCGTATTCGATGCGCAGCATGCTCAGCCTGCCGATTCGGTGCTTGCGTCGGCGGCACGGCGCTGCAGACGGCGCTGATACAGCCAGATGCGCACGGACTGGATGACGAAGGCTGCGATCGCCGTGGGTAATGCCCATAGTGCGATCGACAACGGGGTCAGCTCGATGCCGTGCTGTACATAGAAGGCCTGAATCAACAGCACGCCGCCCACGGCGACAAACACGTCCTCACCGAAGAAGCGACCCATGTTGTCGGTGGCGGCGGCCACCGCGCGCAGCTCGTCGCGATCGGCATCGTCCAGCGTGGGGAGGATCTTTTCCGCCGCCGCCTCACCCATCGGCGCGAGCAACGGGCGCACCGTCTGCGCGGGGCCGGCCACGCCGGTGAGGCCAAGCATGGCCAGCAGCTGACGCAGCAGCAGGTAGCCGATCAGCAGTCGTGCCAGGGTCAGTCCGTGCAGGTGGTTCATCCAGCGTTGCGCATGCTCGCGCAATCCGGCACGTTCCAGCAGGCCGATCACCGGCAGGGTCAGCACGAAGATCAGCAGCATGCGGCTGGACACGAAGCTCTTGCCAAGCAGGGCGAGCAGGGCCGGCACCGTGAAACCGGCCAGCATCGCGCTGCTGATCGCTGCAGTGACCACCACCAGGACCGGATTGAAGCGCAGCAGAAAGCCGACCACGATCACCGCGACGCCGAGCAGGGGCCAGTAGTTCATGAGTGATCTCCGTCGTGGTGCGAGGAGGGCATCAATCCGCTCCCGGCGCGGCAATGCGCAGGCCTGCCGCTTCAAGTTCATTGCGCAGCTTGCGCGCCAACTGCACGGCATGCGCGCCATCGCCGTGCAGGCACAGCGTGTCGGCATGCAGTGGCACGCGTTGGCCATCCAGCGTGTGCGCCACGCCGTCGCGGGCGATGCCGAGCGCCTGCGCCAGCGCCCGATCCATATCCTCGATCACGGCACCGGCTTCGCGGCGCGGCTGCAACGAGCCGTCGGCGCGATAGCGGCGGTCGACGAAGGCCTCGGCGGCCACCGCTAGGCCAAGCACCTTGCCGGCCTCGACCAGGGCCGAGCCGGCCAGTCCGAACAGCCGCAACTGCGGATCGAAGTCGCGCACGGCACGGGCGATCGCATTGGCCAGCACGGCGTCGCGAGCCGCCATGTTGTACAGCGCACCATGCGGCTTGACGTGGGTCAGCCGGGTGCCGGCCGCGCGGGTGAACGCGTGCAGGGCGCCGATCTGGTACAGCGTCAACGCATGCGCCTCGGCCGGCGTGACGTTCATTTCGCGGCGGCCGAAACCCTGCAGGTCGGGCAGCGAGACGTGCGCACCGATCGCCACACCGTGCGCCACCGCCTGCGCCACCGTGTGGCGCATGATCTCCGGATCGCCGGCATGAAAGCCGCAGGCGATATTGGCCGAACTGAGCAGGGCCAGCAGCGCGTCGTCGTCGCCCATGCGCCAGGCGCCAAACGATTCGCCGAGGTCACCGTTGAGGTCGATGCGGTTCATGCGGGTTGACTCGCTCAAGTGCATTCCAGTCGTTGTGCGATCGTGCCGAGCAGGCGTGCCAGTCGCTGCCGATGTGCGGCCAACCGCGTCAACGCCTCGTCCAGCGTGGTCTCGTGGAAGCATACGGTATCGCCCGGGCGCCGTTGCGCCAGTCGCGGCAGGTCCACCATGGCGACCTGGCCGATCCGCGGGTAGCCGCCGGTCACCGGCGCTTCGGCCAGCAGGGCGATCGGCTGGCCGGACGGTGGCAATTGCACGGTGCCGGGCAGGGCTGCTTCGGAAATCAGCTCCAGTGGTGCACGCAATTGCAGCGTATGGCCGTCCAGGCGGCTGGCGGTGCGGTTGCTGTCCTTGCTCAGGTAAAATTTCCCGCCAAGCAACAGCTGCTGCGATGCTGCATCCAGCTGCGGCCAGTGGCTGCCACGCAGCAGCGCCAGCGGACGCTGTGCGAAGTCGAACCAGGGTTGCGGATCGAGGCTCCAGCCCAGCAGCCGTACCTCGTCGCCAGCGAGCGAGCTGGGCAACGCGGGGGCGGCGCCAACCGGCAACAGATCGCCGGCGCGCAACGGTCGTCCGTGCGCGTAGCCGATTTGTGCATGCAAGTCACTGCTGCGGCTGCCAAGCAGGGGAGGTACGTCGAAGCCGCCGCGTACGGCGAGATAGCTGCGACAGCCGCTGGCCATGCCGCCGAGGTGCAGCACGCTGCCTGCAGGCAGATGGCAGGTGGTCCACATCGGCACGTCATGTTCGCCGACGCGCGCGGTGATCGTCGCGCCGGTCAGCGCGATCATCGCAGCCTGTTCGAAGCGCAGGCTGGGACCGATCAGGGTACATTCGATCGCCGCCTCGCCGCGGGTGTTGCCGACCAGCGCATTGGCCAGTTGCCATGCGGGCGGATCCATCGCGCCGGCACGGCCCACGCCGAGCGCGGCATGGCCAGGCCGTCCGGCGTCCTGCAGGCTGCTGAGCAGGCCTGGCTTGATGACGGTGACGTTCATGCCGGATGGGTCGCTGCCAGCTTGCGGAACTGGTCTTGGTCGATCGCCTGGAAACGCACGCGATCGCCGGGTATGAACCGCGATGGCCTGTTCGCCGCGATGTCGAACAGGCGCAACGGCGTGCGTCCGATCAGTTGCCAGCCGCCCGGCAGCGCCTCCGGATAGATGCCGGTCTGGCTGCCGCCGATCGCCACGCTGCCGGCCGGCACGCGTTGGCGCGGATCGGTGCGGCGCGGTACGGCCAGCTGTGGATCCAGCCCGAGCAGGTAAGGAAATCCAGGGGCGAAGCCGAGCATCGCCACCCGATAGTCGGCGGCCGTGTGACGGGCGATCACGCTGTCCGCATCGAGCCGGCAAAGTGCGGCGACCTCGGCCAGATCCGGCCCGTACTCGCCGCCGTAGCAAACCGGGATCACCAGCTCTCGGGCTGTGGCAGTCGTTGCAGCGGCTTCATTCAGCGCTGCGCTGGCGGCAGCCTGCACTTGTTGATGCGGGTCGGCGCCGGGCCAGTGCCGCAGGTTGAAGCGCAGCAGCACGCTGGCATACGCGGGTATGCATCCCACTTGTGGGAGGCGCTGGCGCAGACAGGCCGTCGCGGCCTGGACTCGCGCATTGAGTTCGATGTCGATGCGCTCGCCAAAACGCAGCAGCAGCGCATCCTCGGCCAGCGCCTCGAACTGGATGGCCGGCATCACAGCGTTACCCGGCGGCTTTGGCGAGCGCTTCGCGCAGCGCATCCAGCCGTGCGGTCAGGACAGCTGCGGCATACGGCTGAGCACCGCCATGCCCCCATACCGGTCCCGGCCACGCGGCGTCGCCCTCGCAGCGCGCGACTACATGGACATGCAGCTGGCGCACGATATTGCCGAGTGCGCCGAGGTTGAGTTTGTCGCAGGGCGCGACCGCACGCAGGGCTGCCGTTGCGCGATTCACTTCCTGCCATAGCAGGGCCTGTTCGTCGGCGGACAGATCGGTGATCTCCACCCGTCCGGCGCGGCGCGGCACCAACACCAGCCAGGCGTAACGTGCGTCGTTCATCAGTCGCACATCGCACAGGGCGAGCGAGGTGATCAGCCGCGTGTCACCGTCCAACCGGGGGTCGAGGATGAAGCTGGGACGGCTCATGCGCCAGCCAGATGCTGGTCGAAAAATGCCAACGTGCGCTGCAGCGCAAGTCTCGCGCTGGCCTCGTCGTAGCTGGCACCGACATCGCGATTGAAGCCGTGATCGGCCGGATACGTGAAAGTCTCCATCTGCGGCAGCGCCTCGCGATGCTTGGCCACCATCTCCGGCGTGATGTGCTGGTCCTTCTCGCCAAAGTGGAACATCACTGGCGCCCTCGGTGTCTCGTTCAGGAACGGCAGGTTGCGGGCACCGTAGTAGCTCACCGAGGGCAGGCCCAGCCGCAATGCAGCCAGCAGCGCCACCGTGCCGCCCCAGCAATAGCCAACGGTGCCGATCTTGCCCGCCGCCGCGATCGCCTCGGCCGCGCTGGCGACATCCTCCACGGCGCGTTCCAGCCCCAGTTCGGTGATCAGTTGCCTGCCTTTCGCATAGCCGGCCTCGTCGTAACCAAGCTCCACGCCGGTTTCCAGGTGGTCGAAGAATGCCGGCGCGATGGCGGTGTAGCCGTGCTCGGCGAAGCGATCGACCACGCTGCGCATGTGCGCGTTGACGCCGAAGATCTCCTGGATCACCACGATGCCGCCCTTCGGCTTGCCCTGCGGTTGGGCCAGATAGGCGCCGATGCACTGGGTGCGCGTGGTGGGTAGGTTGATCTGCTGGCCCATGGCGGGATGCTCGTGGTTTCGAAGCCGTGATCTTAGCCGCCACGGCATCGCCCGCGTGCTCGCGTATAATCGCCTGTTTTCCCGCACGCAAGACGGTAACCACGCTGATGTCCCAGGCCGCACACAAGATCGGTTTCGTCAGCCTCGGCTGCCCCAAGGCGCTGGTCGATTCCGAGCGCATCCTCACCCAGCTGAAGGTCGAGGGCTACCAGATCGTGCCCAGCTACGGCGAAGCCGATGCGGTGGTGGTGAACACCTGCGGCTTCATCGACGCGGCGGTGCAGGAGTCGCTCGATTCGATCGGCACCGCCCTGCACGAGAACGGCAAGGTGATCGTCACCGGCTGCCTCGGCAAGCGCGAGGCGTTGATCCGCGAGGCGTACCCGGAGGTGCTGTCGATCAGCGGCCCGCAGGATTACGCCAGTGTGATGACAGCGGTGCACACGGCACTCCCGCCGAAGCGCAACAAGTTCATCGACATCGTGCCGGACACGGGTGTCAAGCTGACGCCGAAGCATTACGCCTACCTGAAGATTTCCGAAGGCTGCAACCACCGCTGCAGCTTCTGCATCATCCCGTCGATGCGCGGCAACCTGGTCTCGCGCCCGGTCGACGAGGTGTTGCTGGAGGCCGAGCGGCTGGTCAAGGGCGGCGTCAAGGAGCTGCTGGTGATCTCGCAGGACACCAGCGCCTACGGCGTGGATCTGAAGTACGCCGAACGCCAGTGGCGCGACAAGACCTACCGCACGCGCATGACCGAGCTGTGCGATGGCCTGTCCGAGCTGGGTGTGTGGTCACGTCTGCACTATGTCTACCCGTACCCGCACGTGGACGAGGTGATGCCGCTGATGGCCGCCGGCAAGCTGTTGCCGTACCTCGACATCCCGTTCCAGCATGCCAGTCCGCGCATCCTCAAGTTGATGAAGCGCCCGGGCAATATCGACAGGACGCTGGATCGCATCCAGAACTGGCGCAAGCTCGTGCCTGACCTGACCATCCGCAGCACCTTCATCGTCGGTTTCCCCGGCGAGACCGATGCCGAGTTCGAGGAGTTGCTCGACTTCCTGCGCGAGGCCGAGCTCGATCGCGTCGGTGCGTTTGCCTATTCGCCGGTGGACGGCGCCAAGGCGAACGAGTTGCCGGATCCGGTCTCCGAGGAATTGAAGGAAGACCGCCTCGAACAGTTCATGGCTGTGCAGGCGGAAATCTCCGCGGCGAAACTGCAGCGCAAGATTGGTCGCATCATCACCGTGCTGGTCGACGAGGCTGGTGCAGGTGGTGCGGTGGCGCGTTCGGCGGCGGATGCGCCGGAGATCGACGGCACCGTGCTGATCGCCGACGGCCAGGCGCTGAAGCCGGGCCAGTTCGTCGACGTGCTGGTCGAGGGCGCCAGCGAGCATGACCTGCATGCGCGGCTGGCCCATCCCAAACTCAAGCTGATGTAAGCCGGCGTCATGCGCTATGTCGCGCCGGCACGCGGCACGGTCGATCCGCAGGTGTTCGGCCGCATGCCGCTGCTGGCGTGGCGCGAGTACGCCGACCTGCTTGCGGGGTCGCAATGGCCCACGCTCGATGTACTCAATGCCTTGTGGCCGGCGCATGCGCGGACCCGCTTCGTGGCGCAGGACCATGAGCTGCTCGCCGATGGCCTGCACTACGAGCAGCGCATCGCCGAGCGTGGACAGATCGCCACCCGAATCGGCAACTGGCATGACCTGCTCAATGCGCTGGTATGGCTGCGCTACCCGGCGATCAAGCAGGCGTTGAACCAGCGCCAGGTGGCCGAGATCGCCCGGATGGGCCCGAAGCACCGTTCACGTCCGCAATACGCGATGACCCATTTCGACGAGGCCGGCGTGATCGTCGTGCTGCGCGATCCGGCGCTGCTGGCGCTGTGGGATGCGCACGACTGGCACGGCCTGTTCTGGCGACGGCGGCAGGCGTGGCTGGACGGTGCGATCCAGCTGGAACTGTTTGGCCATGCAGTGCTGGAACACGGCTTGAGCCCGGACAAGCTGCTGGTCGGCAAGGCGCTGGTTTTTCAATCGTCGCGTGACGTCGATGCCGGGGATGCCTGCGCCGAATGCGCTGCGGCCGTTGCGGCAGGCAAGCTGCTGTGCGACCCGTTGGAGTTGCGCCCGCTGCCGTTGTCGGGGCTGCCGGGCTGGCATGCCGACAATGCCGACGAGGCGTTTCATCTCACCACTGTCTGCTACCAGCCGCGACGTGCCGGACGCGAGTACCCGCCGGCGCATGCGCAACCGTGATCCGTCGATCAGCCTTGCCCCGGTGGATGAACCCGACTATATAAAGGCATGGCGGGCCGGTCGGGGGATCCATGGCAGTGAACGCGTCTTGGCTGCACCGGTTGTGCGCCCGTCGCTACCTGGCGTGCATCGCCTCGGTCGGGTTCTGCCTCGGCCCGCTGCTATTCGGTGCGAGTGCACAGGTTCCGGGGCAGCTTGCCAGTCAGGCTGCACCGATCCGTTTCGGCATCCTGCCGATCGGCAGTGCCGCCGAATCGCTGGAGCAATGGCGGCCGCTGCTGGACGATCTGCGCAAGCGGCTGGGTCATCCGGTAACCACGGTGTCGGTAAGCAGCTATGCCAGCCTTTCCAACGCGATCGGCGCACAGCGGGTGGATATCGCCTTCCTGTCCGGCAAGCTTGCCGTGGAGGCGGTCACCCACCAGCACATGCAGGTGTTCGCCCAGTTCTTGCGCAGTGACGGCGCGACGGGCAATGTCGCCATGCTGGTGGTACGCGACGACAGTCCGATCCACAGTGTCGCCGAATTGCTGGCCAGCCCCGGTCGCTGGCGCTACGCCCGCAGCGAACAGCTTTCGGTGACGGGTTATACCGCGCCGGAGGCCGACGTATTCGCGCCGCATGGGCTCAATTCCGACACTTTTTTTGCCAACGTGCAGGTCGGCGACCATCAGAGCAATCTGCTGGCCGTGGTCAATCGCGAGGCCGATGTAGCCAGCAGCAACAATCCCGACATGGACCTGTTCCACCGCAACTTCCCGGGCGAGGCCGCCCAGCTCAGGGTGATCTGGCGCTCGCCGTTGATCCCATCAGGCGTCCTGGTCGTACGCGAAGGGTTGGCAGCGGCATGGCGCCGGCAATTGACGGCGTTCATCCTCGCCTACGGCAAGGGCGCGGGCGAAGCTGGCGCGCGCGAACGTGCCCAGCTCTCGCGTATTCCCGACCTGGGCGGCTTTGTCGCGCAGAACAATCATGTACTGCAACCGTTCGTGGACATGCAGTACGCCTTGCTGCGGCAGGAGGCCGAGCATGGCCAGTGGGTGAGCCCGCAGGCGCGCCAGGCCCGGCTGGTACAGATCGAGCAGCGCTACCAGCGGGATACGCAGGCGCTGCAGGGGCATTGAGCGTGGGCGAAAACGGAGCCCTTTGAGGGCCTAGTCGTAATCCACCGCGATTACCGCAAATTGCGCCGCCCCGCCGGGCAATTCCGCCGCAAATTCATCGTCGATGCGCTTCTTGAGTGCTGCCCGGGCCATCGGCGAATCGATGCTGATCCAGCCCAGCTTCGCGTCGGTTTCGTCCGGGCCGACGATGCGGTAGCGCAGGATCTCGCCGGTATCGACGTTCTCCAGCTCGATCCGTGCACCGAAGAACACCAGCCTGCGATCGCTCGGCGCACCCTCGGCCACCTTGAGCGAGGGAATGCGCTTGCTGAGGTAGCGCGCGCGGCGATCGATCTCGCCCAGCTGTTTCTTGCGATAGATGTATTCGGCGTTTTCCGAGCGGTCGCCTTCGGCAGCGGCGGCGGCGAGCGCCTTCACCACTTCCGGACGAAGCACGTGCCACAGGTGATCGAGTTCGGCCTTGAGTCGCTCGAAACCATCGCGGGTGATGATCGCGGTGGAGCCGGGCGAAGCTGGGCGCCAGCGGCTCATGCGGGGTCCCCCAGGTGCTGCCGCTGGGCATGGATGTCGGCGCGCAGCGGATGATCGGGCCAGGCGCAGGCCAGCTGGTCCAGCAGTTGCGCCGCTTCGGCGTGCTGGTCGGCGTGTTCGCCAAGCAGGCGCGCGGCGAGCAGGCCGTAATGCGGTACTTGCCGGTCGCGTGGCCACTGCGCGAGGTAGCTGCGGCAGAGGTGCAGGGCGAGCCGGCTCATGCCCAGCCGTGCCGCCAGGTCGGCCAGTTCGCCGCAGGTGCGCGGATCGTCCGGAAAGAAGCCGGCATCGATGCCGCAACACTCCTGCAGCACGCCGAGCGCGCGGCGCGACTCGCGTTGGGCGATCAGTGCGGCCATCCAGATCTGCCCATGCACCAGCAATGCGTCCTTCAGCCCCTGGCGTTGCAGCAGCTGACGATAGGCGTGATGCAGCGGGGCCGGCGCCGCGTGGTCGCGCAGGCGCGGCACCAGCAGTTCAAGCGCAGCCTGCGGTTGTTCGGGCGCCAAGGCGGTTACCTCGTCGAGCAGGCGCTGGTCGGCGTCCTGGTGGATTTCCCTGGCCAGTCGATGCGCCTGCGGTTGCACGCCGAAATGCTCGTGGCGCTGGTGGATCAGCACGCCCATCAGGTGGAAGTTGAACAGCGTGGCGTAGTTCGCCACCAGGTAGAACAGCGGCAACGAGATCACCCGCGGGAAGGCGGATTCGAAGGCCATTTGCGCCACGCCGACAATCACCGCGATCAGGCACTGCACGCCGATCAGCAGAAGATAGGGCAGGCCGAAGCGCGACATCACCTGGATCCAGGTCAGCGGATTCAGGGCATGGCCGACGCTGCCGTCGAGCGCCAGCGACATGGCGATGGCCGGCAGGCTGACGGCCATCAACAAGGTGACGATCCAGGTTCCGCCGTCGAAGTTCAGCTTCACCAGCAAAGTCAGCACGGTGGACCACAGCAGGATCGCCACCAGTGCCCAGCCGCCGTGGCCGGGCTCGGCGAATTCAGGCGGTGTCGCGTAGCCGTCGGCGGTATGCCGCAGGCATTCCAGCGCATACAGGTAGGTGGCTGCCCAGATCACCAGTTCGAGCATCCAGCCAGCTACGGGCAGCAGCGCCAGATAATGGGCGAGCGTGAATGCGGCGAGCGCAGGTACGCCGGCGCCGCGCAGCGGATAACGCAGCGCGTCGGGCCATTGCTGCGAAAGTGGCAGGTGTGGATCGAGCAGCTCGATTCTCGGCATGAGTGTGATGTCCGTTCAGTGTTCGCCATCGTGGCTGAGCTGGTTTTTGCTCATGGCATGCCGCCCGTGGGTCATCGCACGATTGTAGCCAGGACCGTCGCCGGACCGTTCTGCGTCTGCCCGCGTTGAGTCATGGCGCCGTGCCGGCTATGGTGTCGGTTTTATGCGGGTGAAGTCTGTGATGGTGCTGCGTCCTGTTGTTCGCTCCCTGCGCCTGGCGCCCATCGCGGCGGCGCTGGGATTGCTGGCTGCCTGCGCCAGCTCCGCCGGCAGTCGGCCGTCGGCGCCAGTCAATGCGCTCTACGGCCAGCTCGACCAGGCCAGCAAAGGCTACGAGACTGCCTTGCAGCAGTCGCGTGCAGGCGATCTGGAGGCCTCGCAGCTGACCCTCACCAGGTCGCTGGATCAGTTGAAGGCGGCGTCGGCGCAATGCGGCAACACGCCGGGTTGCGATCCGCAACGGTTCTTCTCGGTGTTCGACCATCTGCTGCGCCTGAAGGATGGCGATTTCGACGATGGCCAGGATCTGAACAGCGACGTCGATCCGTCGCAGGCGGCCTTGGCCGCCGGCAAGACCGGTGCGGCCAGCCTGCCCGAGGCGCAGCGCAGCGTGACCTTGCTGCACGGGCAGAAGCTGTCCGAGCTGATCGCGATGAATGGCCCGGTGAAGGCTGCCCTCGAGATGTGGTTGACCCAATTTCGACCGCAACTGATGGATGCTTACGTCAATTACCAGTACCTGCGCTACCAGATGTGGCCGCAGTACCAGAAGGCCGATCTGCCCGAGGCACTGCTGTTCGGCATCATGGCGAAGGAGTCGGGAGGCAAGGTGCACGCGGTGTCGCGTTCGGGTGCGGCCGGCCCGCTGCAGTTCATGTATGCCACCGGCATGCGTTTCGGCCTGGGCATGGACAACGGCTTCGACACACGCTTCGACCCGCAGGCGTCGGCGCGGGCGAATGCCGAATACCTGAACGAGCAACTGCAGGTCTTCAACAACAACCTCGAGCTCACGATCGGCGCCTACAACGGCGGCGAGGGTCGCATGCGCCGGCTGGTCGGCGACGACACGTCGGTGAGCTTCTACGATCCGCGCATCTACAACCAGCTGTCGCAGGAAACCCGCGACTATGTACCGTCAGTGCTCGCGGCGGCATGGCTGTTCCTGCATCCGGACAGTTACAACCTGCGTTTCCCGCGGGTCGATGGCGCGCCGGGCTCGATCACCCTGCAGCGCCCGGCCTCGCTGTCCGAGCTCACCGTGTGCCTGGGTTCGACGGCCGGGATGGAAGATGGCTGGTTCCGCACCTTGCGCAATCTCAATCCCAGACTGGACCCGCAGGTAGCCCAGCCGGTCGGCACTTCGCTGCAGGTGCCCAAGCCGCTGGAGCGGGTGTATGCCTCGCGCTGTGTCGATGGGCCATGGCCGATCCTCGCGCATGACCTGCACAGTGCGGTGGTACCGGTGGTACAGGCGCCGCCGCCGGAGCCGACGGTGCGCAAGGAACGTCGCTACAAGGTTCGTCCTGGCGACACCTTGATCAGCATCGTGCGCAACCTGCATTGCTCAAGCGTGCAGGAAGTCACCGAAATGAACGGGCTCAAGCACCACCATCTCGCCGTGGGTCAGGAGCTCAAGCTGCCGGTCTGCCGGTGAGGTGGCCTGCTCAGGCGACCGCGCTGTTTTGCATCCAGCTTTCAGCGCTACTGCTGCTGCCGTGAACTTCCTTCAGTTCGCGCAGCAGCTGCATCAGCTGCCGATGTTGCGGCTGCAGGCTGGTGTGCGGAGAATTCTTGGTCTCGTGGTAGGCCACCGCCAGCCACAGCGCGATACCGCGTAGCGCCACTTCGTGGTTGGTCGAGCAGGCGCGCTCGTAACCGGCCTCGGTTCCCTGGCCCCAGGGCTGGTAGCGCGCTTCCGGCGGCGTGCCGTAGAGATGCGGAAAGTCGCTGCGCGAGGCCTGGCCGATCTCGCGCAGGGTCAGTGTGCTCAGACGGGTGCGACTGCGCCTGGGCAGGGCGCGAATGCTGCGCTCGATGTCGCGGAACTGGCGGCCAAGCTGGCGCGCACGCATCATCACGAAGAATGGAGTGAGCAGTTGCATGAGTCTCCCCGGTGCTGGAATGCGGCAGCACTGGACGCGCAGCCAAGCGCGCAGCCTATCGGGATCATCTTCGAAATAGCGCGCAAAGCGTCACAAAATGACGCGCGGCGTCAGTTTTCGGGTTGTGCCAGACTTGTCATCTCAGTTGCGTCCGAGACGCTGCCCCACCTGCACGGCTTGCTGCGGCTGCAGTGCATCGAGTTCGACCGTGCCTTCCGGCAGCAACAGGATCACGGTGGACCCCATGTTGAAGCGCGCCATTTCGGCGAACCGTTCCAGCGTGATGTGCTGGCCGGCAAACGACTTGCGCCGGATCGACGAGGCATAGGGCGGGATGACCAGTCCGTCCCACACGGTGGCCACCGACGAGACCAGGATCGCGCCGACCATCACCACCACGAACGGGCCGTGCTCGCCATCGAAGTGGCAGACCAGTCGTTCGTTGCGTGCGAACAGGCGCGGGATCGCTTCCACCGCGAACGGCGCCACGCTGAAGATGCGGCCGGGCACGTGCACGGTTTCCTTCAGCGTGCCTTGCAGCGGCATGTGCACGCGATGGTAGTCGCGGGGTGACAGATAGACGTTGACGAAGCGGCCATGGCGGTACGGCGCGGCGGCAGCCTCGTCGCCGCCGAGCAGTTCGGCGGCGGTGTAGTCCTGCCCCTTGGCCTGGAAGATGCGTCCATCGACGATCGCGCCGGACTGGCTGATGCGGCCATCGGCGGGGCACAGCAGCGCGGCCGGGTCCGCATCCGCATGGCGCGCGTCGGGGCGCAGCTTGCGCGTGAAGAACGCGTTGAAATGCTGATAGGCCAGCGGATCGGGCTGTGCGGCCTCGGCCATGTTCACGCGGTAATTGCGTACGATCGTGCCGATCAGCCAGTTCTTCCATGGCGCGAACGTCCAGCGCGTGGCCCAGTAGACCACGCGCGACAAGGCACGATGCGGCAGGATGTACTGCAGGAATACGTTGAAAGTCATCCGCCCAGTATACGGGGTGAAGCTGCCTGTAGGCCTTATAATGGCCGGCCATCCCGTTGCACTCCTGGATCGCCGTGACCGCCGAACTCGCCTCCATCATCGACTTCATCCGCTACGGTGCCAGCCGCTTCTCGGCCGCCGGGCTGACCTTCGGCCACAGCCACGACAACCCGATCGACGAGGCCACCCACCTGGTCCTGGCCAGCCTGCACCTGCCGCCGGACATTCCGCCGGCGTATGGTGCGGGCAGGCTCACGGCGGCCGAGCGCGAGAACGTGCTGGCGCTGATTGAGCGCCGCGTGACCGAGCGCCTGCCGGTGGCCTACCTGGTCGGCGAAACCTGGTTCGCCGGGCTGAAATTCAAGAGCGACCGCCGCGCGCTGGTGCCGCGCTCGCCGATCGCCGAGCTGATCGAGTCGGGCTTTGCGCCATGGCTGGACGAGCGCCATATCGAGCGCGCACTGGACCTGTGCACCGGATCGGGCTGCATCGGCATCGCGATGGCCGAGTACAACCCGCAGTGGCAGGTCGACCTCGTCGACATCAGCGACGAGGCGCTGTCGCTGGCGCGCGAGAACATCGTGTTCCAGCATGTCGAGGGGCGGGTCGAGGCGATCCAGTCCGACCTGTTTGCGGGGGTGAAAGGGCGTCGTTACGACCTGATCGTCTCCAATCCGCCGTACGTCACCGAAGCCGAATACTCGGCGTTACCGGGTGAGTACGCGCATGAGCCGAAGCTGGGCCTGACCTCGGGCGCCGATGGCCTCGACCTGTGCCTGCGCATGCTGGACGAGGCCGCCGACTACCTTACCGAGGACGGCCTGCTGATCGTCGAAGTGGGCGAAAGCGAGCATGCGCTGGCCGCCCTGCTGCCGGAAGTCCCGTTCATCTGGATCGAGTTCAAGGTGGGCCAGATGGGCATATTCGCGCTGGAGCGACGCGATCTGATCGAGCACGCTGCGGCGATCCGTGCGGCGGCTGCGGCGCGCCGCATCGCCTGAGGGACCCTGTTGCGTGGAATTGGGCACGCCGCGCTTGTGGCTCGATGCATTGCGCGTGGCCGAGCCGAAGTGGATACCCCGGGTGGCTGGTTCCAGCGTGCGATCCGTTTGGGCGAGAGTGGGGGAGTTGATTGGCGACCTGGGCATTCACATGCCTCCGGACGTCGATGGTGCGGTCGAATTTGGAGCCAGCATCGCGCTGGCCCATCGGAGCAGGGACTACGCATGTGAGGCGGTGCACGCGCTATTCGAACTGGTGTCCGATCGCTTCGGCCGGCGCCGCATCAACGCCTCGGTCGATCCGCGCAACCTGGCCAGCATGGCGGTACGGGCGCGCGCTCGGCATGTGGCAGGAGGTGCTTCACCGGGAAAGCCTGTGGCTGCACGGTGAATGGGTCGACGACGTGGTGTCTGCGCTGTTGGCCGGCGAATGGCGTGCCAGGCAGTCCACTGGCCCGGTCCGAGCGTCATCGCGTTAAGCTGTGAGGGTTTCCCTCGGACGTCCAAATCCCGTGTCCAGCAATTCCTTCGGCAAGCTCTTCACTGTCACCACCTTCGGCGAAAGCCACGGCCCGGCCATCGGCTGCGTGATCGACGGCTGTCCGCCGGGGCTTCCGATCAGCACCGAGGAATTCCGTCAGGATCTGGATCGTCGCGCCACCGGCCGAAGCCGCTACACCTCGCAGCGGCACGAGGCGGATGAGGTGGAGATCCTCTCCGGCGTCTACGAGGGCAGGACCACCGGCACGCCGATCGCGCTGCTGATCCGCAATACCGATCAGCGCAGCAAGGATTACGGCGACATCGTGTCGACCTTCCGCCCCGGCCATGCCGATTACACCTATTGGCAGAAATACGGCATCCGCGATCCGCGTGGCGGCGGACGTTCGTCCGCCCGCGAAACCACGATGCGGGTGGCTGCCGCTGTGATCGCCAAGAAATGGCTGGCCGAACGCCACGGCGTGCATGTGCGTGGCTATCTGGCGCAAATCGGCGATGTCACGCCGGATGCATTCGACTGGAATGCGGTGGAGCAGAACCCGTTCTTCTGGCCCGCCGCGGAGCAGGTGCCGGCGTTGGAAGCCTATGTGAATGCGCTGCGCAAATCCGGCGATTCGGTCGGCGCGCGCGTCAACGTGGTCGCCGACGGCGTGCCGCCGGGTTGGGGCGAGCCGATCTACGGCAAGCTGGACGGCGACCTGGCCAGCGCGCTGATGTCGATCAACGCGGTGAAGGGCGTGGAGATCGGCGACGGTTTCGCGGCGGTCAGCCAACGCGGAAGCCAGCATCGCGACGAAATGCATTTGGACGGCTTTACGTCCAATCATGCCGGTGGCATCCTTGGCGGCATCAGCACGGGGCAGGCAGTCACCGCCTCGATCGTGCTCAAGCCCACTTCCAGCATCCTGATTCCCGGCCATAGCGTGAACCTGGCCGGCGAGCCGGTGGAGGTGGTGACCAAGGGGCGCCACGATCCTTGCGTCGGCATCCGCGCCACACCCATCGCCGAGGCGATGATGGCCATGGCGCTGATGGATCACGCGCTGCGCCATCGCGCCCAGTGCGCAGACGTAGGCGCGGTGGTGCCACGCATCCCGTGACGCGACACATGCCGTATCCGGAGTCACGCTCATGACCGACAAGCCACGCGTCTGGATTTCGCGTCCTACCTTCCCCGGCATCATTGCCCGGCTTGAGCCGCATTTCGAGGTGACGGCCGAGGCGGAGGAAAGGAAGTTCAGCTCCTCGGAGCTGGCGGCAAAGCTGGCCGGTCAGGATGCTGCGATTGTCGGCCTGAAGGACCGCATCGGGCCGGCAGAAATTGGCCAGGCGACAAGGCTGCGCATCGTCGCCAATCTCGGCGTCGGTTACGACAACCTCGATCTGGATGCGCTGAGCGCGGCCGGCATTGCCGCCTCGAACACGGCCGACGTGCTCAACGAGAGCGTGGCCGACTACGCCTGGGCATTGATGCTTGGCGCGGCACGCCGGATGAATGCCGCCGAGCGCTGGCTGCGTGCCGGGCACTGGCATGCCACCGAGTTCAGGCAATGGCTGGGTACTGACGTCCGTGGCCATACGCTGGGCATTCTCGGCATGGGACGCATCGGCCAGGCGATTGCACGGCGTGCCGTCGGTTTCGGCATGCCGGTGATCTACCACAACCGTTCGCCGTTGCCGGAGGCGGACGAGCGTGCCTGCGACGCGCGCTATGTGGACAAGTCGCAGCTGCTGCGCGAGTCCGATTTCCTGATCCTGGTGCTGCCGTTGACGCCGCAGACCCGGCACGCGATCGGCGCGCCCGAGCTGGCACAGATGAAACCGACCGCGATGCTGGTGAATGTGGCGCGTGGCGGCATCGTGGACGACGCGGCGCTGGCGACGGCCCTGCGCGAGAAACGGCTGGCCGGGGCCGCGCTGGACGTGTTCGAGCGTGAGCCGGCCGTGCATCCGGGCCTGCTCGAGCTGGACAATGTCGTGCTCAGCCCGCATATCGCCAGCGCCAGTCAGGAAACGCGCCGCGCCATGACCGCACTGGCCGTCGACAATGTCCTGGCGCTGTTCGGCCACGGCCCGCATGCCGGGCGGCCGCCCACCATCCTCAACCCGAACGTGCTGGCTTGAGTCCGGCCCGACCATCCCCCCGAACGAAGAACCCCATTACATGAGTCAGAAGAGCAGCTACAAAGTCGCCATGGTCGGCGCCACCGGCGCAGTCGGCGAGACCTTGCTGGCAATCCTTGCCGAGCGCGATTTCCCGGTGAGCGAGCTGGTGCCGCTGGCCAGCGAGCGTTCGGCCGGCAGCAAGGTCACGTTCGGCGGCAGGGAAATCACCGTGCAGGTGCTGGATACCTACGATTTCGCCGGCGTCGACATTGCCTTCTTCTCGGCCGGCGGTTCGGTGAGCCGCGAGCATGCGCCCCGCGCGGCGGCGGCCGGCGCGGTGGTGATCGACAACACCTCGGAGTTCCGCTACCAGGACGACATCCCGCTGGTGGTCAGCGAGGTCAACCCCCATGCGATCGCGCAGTACACCCAGCGCGGCATCATCGCCAACCCGAACTGCTCGACCATGCAGATGCTGGTGGCGCTGGCGCCGATCCACCGCGCGGTGCAGATCGAGCGGATCAACGTGGCTACCTATCAGTCGGTCTCCGGTGCCGGTCGCACGGGGATGGAGGAGCTCGGCAAGCAGACTGCCGCGCTGCTGAACTTCCAAAGCGTGGAGCCGGGCAAGAAATTCCCCGTGCAGATCGCGTTCAATGTGATCCCGCAAATCGATGACTTCCAGCCGAACGGTTACACCAAGGAAGAAATGAAGCTGGTGTGGGAAACCCGCAAGATCCTGGAGGACGAGTCGATCCAGGTGAACCCGACCGCGGTGCGCGTGCCGGTGTTCTATGGCCACTCCGAGGCAGTGCATATCGAGACCAGCGACAAGATCACCGCCGAACAGGCCCGCGAACTGCTGCGGCAGGCGCCGGGCGTGGTGCTGGTGGACGAGCGCAAGCCGGGCGGCTATCCGACTCCGGTGGGCGAGGCGGCCGGCAACGACGCGGTGTATGTCGGGCGCATCCGCGAGGACATCTCGCACGAGCGCGGGCTGGATATGTGGATCGTCTCGGACAACATCCGCAAGGGCGCGGCGCTGAATGCCGTGCAGATCGCCGAACTGCTGATCGAGGACTATCTCTGACCATGCGTTACCTGCCAATTCTGGGAGTGCTGGGGTTCATGCTGTCGGCGGCTGCGTGGGCCGACGACGGCAAGCCGGTCCAGGCGCCAGCGCCGTTGCACCAGGCACGGCAACGCCTGGCGCAGCACGAGGCTGAAGTGAAGCGTCTGCAGCGGGATGTCGACCGCCAGGAGTCGGACAGCAAGCAGGCCAGCGAGCGCCTGCAGCAGCAGGATCAGACGATCGCCGAGCTGCAGAAGCAGCTGGATGCGCTGCGTGCCCAATCGTCGGGCAAGCAGCACTGAGCGCATGGCTGCAGTGAGAACGCACTGCAGCAATGTATCGCAAGTATTCGCCCCACCTATTGTTGATTGGCCTGCATGTAACTAAAGTGGCAACTCGTTAGGGCCGCAGCCGCCACCGCGGTAATACCAAGAATGGCGCCAGGGATCGTTCGGGGGAGCACACAATGAATCGTTCGTTGAAGTTGTCGATGTTGATGGCATTGGCACTGGGCAGCAGTCAGGTGATGGCGCTCGACCTTGGCCAGATCCAGGTCAAATCGGCGCTGGGCCAGCCGCTGCTGGCGGAAATCCCCCTGCATCCGGCCAATCCAGGTGAACTGAAGAACCTTACCGTCCAGCTCGCATCCAGCGAGGACTTCGTCCGCGCCGGTATCGCCGGCGGCCGTACCGCGATCCCGCTGCATTTCAGCGTCGCCGATGCCGGTACGGGCCACCCGGTCATCCGCATTACCAGCAGCGTGGCCGTGGACGATCCCTACCTCGACCTGCTGATCGAGGTGAACGGCCATGCCGGCAAGAGCGTGCGCGAGTTCGCCATCCTGCTGGATCCGCCGGGTGCGCAGCCTGCGGCTCCGGCCGCCGCTCCCGTGCAGGCACAGCCAGTCCACAGCAGCCGCGCCACCAATGCCACCACCACGGCAGCTTCCAAGCCGGTGCACGCGGCGCCGGCCGCCACGGCCGGCAACGGCCAGTACGGTCCGGTCGAGCGCGGTCAGACGCTGTCATCGATTGCCCGCAGCACGGCGCCCGCTGGCGTCGATGTGCAGCAAATGATGCTGGCGCTCAAACAGGCCAACCCGGATGCGTTTTACCGTGACAACATCAACGCCCTGAAGAGCGGCTCGGTGCTGCGCGTGCCCACGTCTGCGGAAGCGCAGGCGATCGCCATGGCCGCAGCGGTTGCCGAAGTGCGCCGCCAGAACAGCGACTGGCGCGCTGGCGTGCCGGCCAAGCCCAGCGTGGTCGCCGACGCGGCGACCCGATCCGCTTCCAGCGCGTCCGGCAATACCTCCAGCGGCGCAGGTGACCGTCTTGCACTGGTTCCGGCAAAGGACGTCAACGGATCCGGCGCCGAAGGTGGCAGTGCCGCAGGCAAGGGCGACAAGTCCGCCGCCAGCCTGCGCCAGGATCTGTTGCGTACCCAGGAAAGCCTGGCCAGCCTGCAGCAGCAAAGCGCCGACCTGAAGACCCGTCTGAAGGACCTGACGGACATCAATGGCAAGAACGAGCATCTGCTCTCGCTCAAGGACAGCGAGATCGCCGAATTGCAGAACCAGCTGGCCGCCGCACGCAAGGCGGCAGGCCAGCCCGCTGTGGCGAGCGCCGCGACGGCAGCCAAGCCGGCGGCGCCTGCCGGTGTCGCAGAAGCCTCCACGGCAGCGCCCGCGTCACAAGCCAAGCCGGAAGCTGCATCGGCCGGCAGCGCAAGCACGCCGGCGGCGGCCGCGTCCACCGCGGCGACTGCGGCCGCCACTGCCTCCAGCGCGCCGGCTGCGGTGCCCACAGCGCCGGCAGCCGCGGCAACGCCGATCAAGCCGGCCGCCAAGCCCATCGCTCACCCGAGCCCTGCGCCGGTCGAGCAGCCCTGGTACATGCAGACATGGGCCTGGGCTGCTGGTGCGGGCGCCATCGTGGTGCTGCTCCTGCTGGCCCTGCTTGGTCGCAGGCGCAAGCCGGCGGCAGGCGTGGCGGCGAAATCCGCCTCGTCGCTGGCCGACCGCTTCGGCACGGCTCCGGCAGCAGGTCAGGACCTGGTCAGTGGCGACGATATCGACCAGGAAGAACTGCTCGACCAGCTGGCCGAGCACCCGGATGACATCGGCCTGCACCTGGAGCTGGTTACCCTGTATTACTCGCGGCGCGACGTCGAGCATTTCGAGGCCGCGGCCGAGGCGATGCACGCCCACATCACCGACCCGCAGCAGGACGAGTGGCAGGACGTGGTGCACATGGGCGAAGACCTGGTGCCAGGCCATCCGCTGTTCGACCACCACGTCGAGCCGCCGATGCACGAGGACGCCGAGGCACATCACCCGTTCAACATCGACGACTACCATGCCGATGGCGATGCGCCCACGGTGGTGTCGGCGATGCCGCCAATGCCGCCGCAGGCCCCGAAGAAGGTCAGCGAATACAGCTTCAATTTCGATCTGACCCATCCTGCTGCTGCCGCCGATACTGCAGCGCCCCCCCCGGCCGCCGCGGACGATGCCACGGTGATGGCACCGCTGGTGTCGGATGCGCATGCGCCAGAGGCTCGGCACGATGCCGAGCCGACTTCGAGCTGGCATTTCGAGGAGCCGGACAGCGCGCACCTGCATCATGCCGACGATCACGGCAGCGACCTGGGTGAATTCAACGATGACCCGATCGACACCAAACTCGACCTGGCCCGCGCCTATGTGGACATGGGTGATGCCGATGGCGCCCGCGCGATGTTGAGCGAGGTGATGAAGGAGGGCAGCCAGATGCAGCGGGATGTCGCCAAGCGCCTGCTCGATACCCTGCACTGAGTCGAGCCGCATGCGGCAAGCATGAAGAAACCGGGCCGGCCTTGCCGGCCCGGTTTCGTTGCCGGGCTGCTAATCTCTCGTGTCTTCAAAGCCGGCTCTTGTACATCCCCATGCGTATTGCTCTTGGCATCGAATACGACGGCACCGATTTTTCCGGCTGGCAACGCCTAAAAACCGATGCCAGCGTGCAGGGGGCGGTCGAGCAGGCGCTGTCGGCGGTGGCTGCGCATCCGGTCGAGATCAGCTGCGCCGGACGCACCGATGCCGGTGTGCATGGACGTTGCCAGGTGGTGCACTTCGACACCGAGGCGCGGCGCGACATGCGCGGCTGGGTGCTTGGTACCTGTTCGAACCTGCCCGCCAGCGTCGCGGTGCTGTGGGCGCAACCGGTGCTGGAAAGCTTTCACGCACGCTATGCCGCGCGCAGTCGCCGTTACCGCTATCAGATCCTCAATCGCCCGGTACGCGCAGCACTGGATGCGCGCTATGTCACCTGGGAGCGCTTGCCATTGGACGCCGGGCGCATGCACCTGGCGGCGCAGGCCTTGCTCGGCGAACACGACTTCAGCGCATTCCGCGCATTGTCCTGCCAGGCGGCGCATCCGCGCCGCACGGTGCTGGCGGTGAACGTGCGGCGCGAGGGCGAGCAGGTCCTCATCGAGATCGAGGCGAATGCCTTCCTGCACCATATGGTGCGCAATATCGTGGGTTCGCTGCTGCCGATCGGCCGCGCCGAGCAGCCGGTCGAATGGATGGCCGAACTGCTGGCCGGCTGCGACCGCCAGGTGGCCGGGCCGACCGCACCGGCTACCGGGCTGACCTTTGTCGGCCCGCGTTACGAGAGGTACTGGGGTTTGCCTGCGGATGTCTGCCTGGCAGGTGCAGGCGAATGACGCGGACTCGCATCAAGTGCTGCGGCATGACCCGCGTCGAGGATGCATTGCTCGCCGCGCGGCTGGGTGCGGATGCGATCGGGCTGGTGTTCACCGCACGCAGCAAACGGCGGGTGACGATGGCGCAGGCGCAGGCGATCCGTCGCGCGCTGCCGCCGTTCGTCGCCTGCGTGGCGCTGTTCATGGACGACGAGGCGCTCTTCGTCGAGGAGGCGATCGCTGCGGTGCAGCCGGATCTGCTGCAGTTCCATGGCGACGAGCGCGACGACTGGTGCGCGCAGTTCGGCCGCCCCTGGCTCAAGGCCATCGCGATGGGCGGCGGCGCAGCGGCGTTGCCGCGGCTGCGCGCCCACCCGGGCGCGGCGGGGCTGCTGCTGGACGGGCACGGCCTCGGCGAGGCCGGAGGCAGCGGCAAGGCGTTCGACTGGTCGCTGCTGCCGCACGATCTCGCGCAGCCGCTGATCCTTGCCGGCGGCCTGCATGCAGGCAACGTGGGTGCGGCGGTTCGCATGACGCGACCGTGGGCGGTGGATGTGGCCAGCGGGGTGGAATCGGCACCGGGCATCAAGGATGCGACCAGGCTGGCGGACTTCATGGCAGCCGTGCAGGCGGCGGACGGGACGGAAGGACAATCATGAGCGAATTCGCCGGTGCGACCCCCGCACCCGCCGCGATCGAGGAATACCACCCCGGCGGCGATCGCCCGTTCGGCCTCGACGACGTGCTGGGCCACGACCGCCCGCTGGTGATCCGCGGCCTGGTCAACGACTGGCCCATCGTGAAGCTGGCGCGGCAGTCGGACACCGCCTTCGCGCAGCGGCTGGCGGAGCTGGACAACGGTGCCGACGTGAGCACCCTGATGGTCGCGCCGGAAGCCGACGGCATCATCGGCTACGCGGCAGACATGAGCGATCTCAGCTACCAGCACTTCAAGGTGCCGGTCACCCTCGGCCTGCAGCGATTGGCGAGCTACAGCCGGCGCGAGAACGCGCCGGGGCTGGTGATCCAGAGCGCGCCGATCCGCGATTGCCTGCCCGGATTCCTCGCCGAGCACGCATTGCCTTTCCTCGACCCGGGCGTGGAGCCACGCCTGTGGATGGGCAACCGGGTCACCACGCCCACGCATTTCGATTCGCAGCACAACATCGCCTGCGTGGTATGCGGCACGCGCCGCTTCACGCTGTTCCCGCCGGAGCAGTTGCCCAACCTCTACATTGGCCCGCTGGATTTCGCACCCACCGGCGCGGCGATCAGCATGGCCCGGCTGGACCAGCCGGACGATCCGCGCTATCCGCGCCTGAGGCAGGCGCTGGCCGCCGCGCAGGTGGCCGAGCTGCATCCGGGCGACGCGATCTACATGCCGCCCCTGTGGTGGCACAACGTCGAGTCGCTCGGACAGCTCAACGCGCTGGTGAACTACTGGTGGAGTCCCGTGCAGGTTGAGGGTTTCACCACGGGCCATGCACGGGCCGCGCTGTACCACTGCCTGCTCGCCTTCCGCACGCTGCCGCCTGCCGAGCGGGCCGGCTGGAAGAATTTGCTGGACCACTACGTGTTCGGCGACGAGGAGGCCATTGCGCATATCCCCGAACATCGCCGCGGCGTGCTCGGCCCATTGACGCCCGAAACGGTCGAACAGTTGAAGCAGGGCGCGCGCCTCAACCTCTGACGGGGGGCAGGCTTCAACTCCCTGCCAGCTCCCGTCGCAACCAGTCCGTCAGCGCGCTCGCGCGCGCGTCGTCGGCGCGCTTCGGTGCACACAACACCCAGCTCGCCGGCGTGGCACGGAATCCCCACGGCGCAGCCAGTCGGCCGGCGGCGAGGTCATCGGCCACCAGCGGCTGCGGCGCGATCGCCACGCCGAGGCCGGCCACTGCCGCTTCCAGCAGGTAATAGAGGTGTTCGAACGACTGCCCGTAATGCAGCCGGCCGGCGGCGATCCGCTGCGTGCGCGCCCATGCCGGCCACGCCTGCGGGCGCGAGGCGGTGTGCAGCAGCGCCTCCTTGCACAGTGCGTTCGCACTGGCCTTGCGCAGGGCGGCGTAACGCGGATGACGCGGACTGAGCACGGGGCCGATCCGCTCCGGGGACAACACCTGCGCCTGCCACGGCGTTGGCCACGGCGGCTCGGCCAGCAGCAGGGCGGCGTCCAGGCCTGGCAAGGTCGGCGCGGACAGGTCCTCGACGGCGCACAGGTGCAGTTTCAGGTCGGGCAGGTCGCGACCCAGTCGCTCCAGCCGGGGAATCACCCAGCGTGCCAGCACGCTGCCGGCGCAGCCGAGCACGAATGGTGCATGGCTGGTCTCGCGGCGCAGCTTGTCGCAGGTCTGGCGCAGTTGCGCGAATGCACTGGCGGCGCCGTCGCGCAACTGGCGGCCCGCAGCAGTCAGCGTCAGCCCGCGTCCCTCGCGACCGAATAGCGGTACCCCCAATTCGGCTTCCAGCGCACGGATCTGCCGGCTCACCGCACCGTGGGTTACATGCAGTTCGGCGGCAGCACGGCTCACACTTTCCAGCCGTGCTGCGGCCTCGAAGGCTCGCAGGGCGTTCAGCGAGGGCAGTTCACGGGACATGTTATCTGTGAGTTTTCCTGACAGGTTGCGGTGATCTTATCGCTTTTGCCGGGCGCGCCACTGCGCTACGGTGAGCGCCTTGCTGCAGCGCACGGGCGCGGCGGCGATTCTCCCGAGACGAGTGACGGCATGCCCACGATCGATGATTTCCACGCCTGGCCCGATGTGCACGGACGCTTCGGCAACTACGGCGGCAGCTATGTGGCTGAAACCCTGATGGCACCGCTGGCCGAACTGAGCGAAGCCTATCTGCGCCTGCGCGACGATCCGGAGTTCATCGCCGAGCTCGACCGCGACCTGAAGCATTACGTCGGCCGGCCCAGCCCGGTCTATCACGCCGAGCGCTTGTCGCAGCATGTCGGTGGCGCGCGCATCCTGTTCAAGCGCGAGGACCTGAACCACACCGGCGCGCACAAGATCAACAACACCGTGGGCCAGGCGCTGGTCGCCAAGCGCATGGGCAAGCCGCGCATCATCGCCGAGACCGGCGCCGGCCAGCACGGGGTGGCCAGCGCCACGGTAGCCGCACGGCTCGGTTTGAAGTGCGTGGTCTACATGGGGGCGGTGGATATCGAGCGGCAGAAGATCAACGTCTACCGCATGAAGCTGCTCGGTGCGGAAGTCGTGCCGGTGACCTCGGGCTCGAAGACGCTGAAGGATGCGTTGAACGAGGCGATGCGCGACTGGGTCACCCATGTCGCCGATACCTTCTACATCATCGGCACCGTCGCCGGCCCGCATCCGTATCCGTTGATGGTGCGCGACTTCAATGCGATCGTCGGCCGCGAGGCGCGCGCGCAGATGCTGGAGCAGTACGGTCGCCTGCCGGATGTGCTGACCGCCTGCGTCGGCGGCGGCTCCAACGCGATCGGCCTGTTCCATGCGTTCCTCAACGACGCCGATGTCCGTATCGTCGGTGCCGAAGCGGCGGGTGAGGGCATTGCGACAGGCCATCACGCAGCCTCGCTGGCTGCCGGGCGCCCCGGCGTGCTGCATGGCAACCGTACCTACGTGCTGTGTGACGACAACGGTCAGATCACCGAGACGCACTCGATCTCGGCCGGACTTGATTATCCCGGTGTCGGCCCCGAGCACGCGTTCCTCAAGGACGCCGGCCGGGCCGAATATGTCGGTGTGACCGACGATGAGGCGATGGAAGCGTTTCATCTGCTGGCGCGCACCGAAGGCATCCTGGCTGCGCTCGAGTCCAGCCATGCGGTGGCGCAGGCGATCAAGCTGGCGCGTGAGTATCCGAAGGACGGCATCGTGCTGTGCAATCTCTCCGGCCGCGGCGACAAGGACGTGCACACCATCGCGGCGCGCGAAGGAGTGGAAGTATGAGCCGCATCGACCGCCGCTTCGCCGCACTGAAAGCCGCAGGTCGCACCGGCTTGATCCCCTTCGTCACCGCGGGCGATCCGTCGCCGCAACACGTGGTGGCGTTGATGCATGCGCTGGTCGATGCCGGCGCCGACCTGATCGAGCTGGGCGTGCCGTTCTCCGATCCGATGGCCGATGGCCCGGTGATCCAGCACGCCAGCGAGCGGGCGATCGCGAAAGGCGTCGGCCTGAACGAAGTGCTGGGCTGGGTCGCTAGGTTCCGCCAGCGCGATGCCGAGACGCCGATCGTGTTGATGGGTTACCTGAATCCGGTCGAGATCCACGGCTATGCGCGCTTCGCGCAGGAAGCCGTGCAGGCCGGCGTCGACGGCGTGTTGCTGGTCGATTGCCCGCTGGAAGAGGCGGCGGTATTGCAGCCGCTGCGCGAGGCCGGATTGCAGCAGATCCTGCTCGCTGCGCCGACCACCGCACCCGTGCGTATGGCGCAGCTGTGCGGTTCCGCGGAAGGTTTCCTGTACTATGTCTCGTTTGCCGGCATCACCGGTGCGGCACACTTGAGCACCGGCGATATCGCTGCGCGCGTGGCGGATATCCGTGCTCACGCGAAGGCGCCGGTGGCAGTAGGCTTCGGTATCCGCGATGCGGCGAGTGCCAAGGCGATTGCCGGTTTTGCCGATGCGGTGGTGATCGGCAGCGCATTGGTCGAGCGCTTGGCCGGGGCAACGGATGCCGAGGAAATGACCATGCGGGTCCACGCGTTTCTCGCGCCGATCCGCAGCGCGCTCGATGCGCATTGAGTGCAGCATGGTGCGGCGGGTTGAAAGACAGGGTCGAGGCGGCATGAGCCCTCACCCTTCGCCCTCTCCCAGAGGGAGAGGGATGCGCGTGGTGCCATGCGGGTTCGCTTGATGGAGGTTGTCGAATACGACAGCCCCTGTTTTCAGATAGAGGTTGGGTCGATATGAATTGGCTGCAGAAAATCATGAACCCGCGCACCCGCCCGCCGGGTACGAACGGCGGCAAGGGTTCGGTACCCGAGGGCGTGTGGGAGAAGTGCGGCGGTTGCGGTACCGTGCTGTACCGGCCGGAGCTGGAGCGCAACCTGATGGTCTGCCCGAAGTGCGGCCATCATCACTACATCAGTGCCCGCACGCGGTTGGATGCGCTGCTGGATGAAGGCTCCGCCCAGGAACTGTGGGCCGGCCTGGAACCCACCGATCCGCTGAAATTCCGCGACTCCAAGAAGTATCGCGACCGCATCGTCGCCACCCAGAAAAAGCTCGGCGAGAAAGACGCGCTGCTGGCCATGAGCGGCAAGCTCAAGGGGCGTCCGCTGGTGGCGGTGGCGTTCGAGTTTGCTTACATGGGTGGCTCGATGGGTTCGGTGGTCGGCGAGAAATTCGCCCGCGCCGCCGAACGCGCACTGGCCGACCGCAGTGCGCTGGTGTGCTTCTCCGCCACTGGCGGCGCGCGCATGCAGGAGGCGTTGTTCTCGCTGATGCAGATGGCCAAGACCTCGGCGGCGCTGGCGCGCCTGCGCGATGCCGGCGTGCCGTACATCAGCGTGCTGACCAATCCGACCACCGGTGGCGTATCCGCCAGTCTGGCGATGCTGGGCGACATCAACATCGGCGAGCCGAAGGCGCTGATCGGCTTCGCCGGTCCGCGCGTGATCGAGCAGACCGTGCGCGAGACGTTGCCGGAAGGCTTCCAGCGTTCCGAGTTCCTGGTCGAGCACGGTGCGATCGATCTGATCGTCGACCGTCGCGAAATGCGCGACAAGCTGGCGGACCTGCTCGGCATCCTGGTGAAGGCGCCGCGCGCGGCCTGATCGGATGCAGCTGCAGCAGCGAAGCGATGCCGCCGTATGGCGGCATCGCCGTTTTCGAACCGGGTTTTCTGCGCGCGGGTTTTCCACAGCCGATGTGGAAGCCTGCCGGCAAAGCCTGTGGACAAGCCGCGCCTGCAGCTTATCGATCAGACACTTGCTACGCGCTGAGCAGGAATTGCACAGGCACCCCACTCGACAACCCCGGGCGGTAGGCCGGGGTCGTCATGTCCGGCGACACAGTTTTCCACAGCTGCTGTGCACGCCTTCCGTGAAAGCCTGTGGACAACCTGATTTGGCCCTTTTGCCGACAGGCACTTGGCACGGCGTGCTGACATTTTGCGCAGTGTCTGCCGGTTCGGTGCGGAGTCATCCACAGCGATTGTGGAGCGTGACCGGTAAAGCCTGTGGACAAGTGCGCTATCTGACTGACCGCAAAGGCGCTTGTGACGGCGTGCGCAAATGCTGATCAGCCGCGTGTCGGCTCATGCGAGCTTCGAGGCCATCGACAGCAGCCACAACGACGCTGCGCCCAGCCCGCTGCCGATGAGGATGGCGGCGAGCACGTCGCTCGGATAGTGCAGCCCGAGGATCACTCTCGAGATCGCGATCAGGGTGGTGAATCCGATCAGCAGCGGCGCCAGCTGCGGATACCAGGCCAGTGCGACGATGCTGAAGCTCACCGCCTGCAAGGTGTGTCCCGACGGAAAGCTGAATTCATCCAGCGCCGGCACATGCGCGATCACGCCAGGACAGGCCCGGTATGGGCGCGGTCGATGCGTCCAGCGTTTCAGCAGGCGATACAGCAGCAGTGCGGTCAGCCCGGTAGCGGCCATCTGCGCCGCGGCGGCCAGCCCGCGCGGACCGCCGACCAGGGCCAGCACGGCCATCAGTACGTACCAGAACACGCCGTCGCCGAGCCGGCTGACCGCACCGAAAAACATTCCCACGGCGCGTCGTGCACCCCAGCGGTTCGCCGCGACGCAGACGCGGCGGTCCAGTGCGAAGCGGGTCGGCCCGATCGACAGCTCAGGCGTGTGCAACGGCGGCAATGTGTTCATGCTGGTTTTCCTCGGCCATCTCGCGCAGGAGGGTTTCGAAATCGCGGATTACCGAATCGGGCGAAAGTCCCGCCATGCCGGCATGGGCGGCGCGACCCATGTGCCGGATCAGGCCGGGATTGCTCGCCAGCCTGGCGGCGGCATCCATGAAGGCCGTGGCGTTGCCCGATTCGATGCAGTAGCCATTGATGCCGTCGACCAGGTGCTCGCGTGCGGCGCCTTCGGCATAGGCGACCACTGGCAGGCCGGCAGCCAGCGCTTCGAGAATCACGTTGCCGAAGGTTTCGCTGAGGCTGGGGAAGGGAAACAGGTCTGCGCTGGCGACATGCCGCGCCAGCGCTTCGTCGCGCTGCACGCCGGCAAAGATGAAATCCGGATGCGCCGCTTCCAGCGCCGGGCGTGCCGGGCCATCGCCGACCCAGACGTAGCGCGCGCGCGGTATCCGCTGCTGGATGGCGCGAAATGCCTGCACGGCCAGTTCAAGATTCTTTTCCGGCGCGATGCGTCCCACGTACAGCACTACCGGCGTGCCTGCATCGACACCCCACGCGTCGCGCAGGTCGTCGTCGCGCCGGTTGGGGTGAAAGAGTTGCGTGTCCACCGCGCGGCGCAGCAGGCGGGCATTGGAGATGCCCATGGTGTGCAGTTCCTGCGCGAGCGCATCGGTAGGCACCAGGGTCGCGGCAGCGCGTCGATGAAAACGGCGCAGGTAGCTGCGCACCACCGGCGTGAGCAGGCCCAGGCCGTAGTGGTCGGCGTAGCTGTCGAAGCGGGTATGGAAGCCGCTGCTGATCGGGATCCCCAGTCGCGTGGCTGCGCGCACGGCCGACCAGCCGAGCGGCCCTTCGGTGGCGACGTAGATCGCATCGGGGCGCTGCTGCTGCCAGTGCTGGCGCAGCGTGCCGCCAGCGGGCAGGCCGAAGCGCAGGCCCGGGTAACGGGGCAGCGCGCCGCCGCGGACGTTGAGTACGTCGATACCGGGCTCATCGACGTGTGGCCGAGGCTGGCGCGGGCGGACCAGATCCACCTGGTGGCCGCGGGCGGCGAGCCCGGCAGCCAGGCTGTGCACGGTCAATGCAACCCCGTTGATTTCGGGTGGATAGGTTTCGCTGACGATGCCGATGCGCATGAAGATACCCGTGCTGGCTTGGCGCAGCATCGGGCGCTGGCGTTTCGGCGGTGTGGCGGGTGCATGACGCCGCGGTGACGCCGCCATTGCCCAGAAGTGTCTTGTCCGGGCAGACGCGCCTACACTGGGTCTTTCTGCCAACGAGGAAAACGCCGATGAAACGCATCCTGCTTGCGCTTGCCCTGGGTGGACTGGCCGGCGGCGTGATGGCTGCCGATGCACCGACCCTGCCGGTCACCAGGGCTCCCGCCGACGCCACGGTCTACATCATCTCGCCCGGCGATGGCGCCACTGTCGGCCGGGAATTCACCGTGCGCTTCGGTCTCAAGGGCATGGGCGTGGCGCCGGCCGGCGTGTCCAAGGAGCACACGGGCCACCATCACCTGCTGGTCGACGTGAAGGAGCTGCCGGCTGCCGGTGTGCCGATTCCGAAGGACGACAACCATCTCCACTTCGGTGGCGGCCAGACCGAAACCACGCTCAAGCTGAAGCCCGGCACGCACACCTTGCAACTGGAGCTTGGTGACGAGAACCACGTGCCGTTCGCCCCGCCGCTGGTGTCGAAGAAGATCACCATCCACGTCAAGTGAGGCCGGGCAGCACTCGCTTGCCGGTTGCGGTCAGTGCCCGAAGTAGATCGAGACGCCTAGATTGGTCTGCCAATCGGGAGCCGCGCCACTCAGCCGGCGATCGAAGCCGGCATCGAGCTGCACGCGCGGGGTGACCATCCATGCCAGCCCGCCACCGGCGACCGTGCCGCTGCCCTGATCCGGCACATGCAACCAGGCGGCCTCGGCATACAGCGTCACCGTCTTGCCCAGCGCGTAGTTGTCGCTGGCCGCCACGGTGGTACTGTCCGCGCCGCCGCTGCGCACGTCCTGGAGATACAGGCCCAGTGAGTTGTTCTCGTTTGCCTGCAGGTTGAACTGTGCCCCAAGCAGGTACTGGCGGCGCTCGCTGCGAAACGCCTGTGCGCCATCGGTGAATTCCACGCTGCCGAGCAATCCCCAGCTGAAGGCCTGGTTTGAGGAGGGCAGGGCGAGCTTCAATCCCAGGACGGTGTCGCCGTGCCCCTGGATGCTGGTGTCGCCGCCCGCACCTGTCTGCCGCAATGCATTCCATGGTGAACTGCCGAGTTGCAATTCCACCGGACCGCCAAGGCCGATGCGCAGCAGGCTGTCCGCGCTGTACAGTGAACTTGAGGTGCCATCCTGTCGGTCGCGGCTCCAGTCCGGCAGTCCCTGCTCGACGATGATGTCGCCAGCATCCAGCACGACGGGCGTGAAACCGTAGCCAGGGCGGTCATAGCCGGGGTTGCCGGCCCATGCGGGCTGGGTGAGGCCGAGCCCGCCCAGTATCGGCATGACGAACCGCGCAAGGTACGGAATGCGGCGTGTGTGCCGCATCATGCATCGGCTGCCGCCCCGGTATCGGCTAAAATCCATCGCTTCGTTCCGTTCCTTCAGAAAAGACCCCATGACCGTTCGTACCCGCTTCGCTCCCAGCCCAACCGGTTTCCTGCATATTGGCGGTGCGCGCACTGCACTGTATTGCTGGCTGGAGTCGCGTCGCCGCGGTGGCGAATTCATCTTGCGCATCGAGGATACCGACCGCGAGCGTTCGACCGACGAGGCCGTGAAAGCCATCATCGATGCGATGCACTGGCTCGACCTCGACGCCGACGAAGGTCCGTTCTACCAGACCCAGCGGCTGGAGCGATACAAGCAGGTGGCCGATGAGCTGGTTGCCGCCGGCAAGGCGTATTACGCCTACGAGAGCAAGGACGAGATCGAGGCGATGCGCGAGGCCGCGATGGCGAAGGGCGAGAAGCCGCGCTACAACGGCTATTACCGGGATCGCAACGAGCCTTTCCGTGAAGATCCCAATCGCGTGATCCGTTTCCGCAATCCGAGCGAAGGTTCGGTGGTATTCGACGACAAGGTGAAGGGCCGGATCGAGTGGGCGAACACCGAGCTGGACGACCTGGTGATCTTCCGCTCCGACGGCTGGCCGACCTACAACTTCGCCGTGGTTGTCGATGATATCGACATGGGCATCACCGAGGTGATCCGTGGCGACGACCACGTCAACAACACGCCGCGCCAGATCAACATCTATCACGCGCTCGGTGCCAAGGTGCCGGAGTTCGCGCATCTGCCGATGATCCTCGACAAGGAAGGCAAGAAGCTGTCCAAGCGCACCAGCGCGGTCAGCGTGATGGATTACCGCGCCGACGGCTTCGTGCCGCACGCGCTGCTGAACTACCTGGTGCGGCTGGGCTGGTCGCATGGCGATCAGGAGATCTTTTCGCGTGAGCAGATGATTGCGCTGTTCGACATCAGTGATGTCAACAAGGCCGCTTCGCGCTTCGATACCGAGAAGCTCGCCTGGCTCAACCAGCATTACCTGAAGACCGACGAGCCGCAGTCGCTGGTGGCGGAGTTCGCCTGGCATCTGCAGCATGCCGGCATCGATAGCTCGAAAGGCCCGGCGCCGGTCGACGTGATCATCGCGCTGCGCGACCGCGTACACACGCTGAAGGAAATGGCCGAGCGCGCGAAGATCTGGTACGCGCCGATCGCCGAATGGGACGACAAGGCAGTCGCCAAGCACCTGAAGAACGACAGTGCGGTGGCCGTGCTAAACGCGGCAAAGTCGTTGCTGGCCGATTGCGAGTGGAAACCCGAGCCGATCCATCAGGTGATCGAGCAGGTGGCCGCGAAACTGGAACTGGGCATGGGCAAGATCGCCCAGCCGCTGCGCGTGGCGATGACCGGCACCCAGGTGTCGCCGTCGATCGAGCACACGATCTATCTGGCCGGTCGCGCCGAGGCGCTCAAGCGCGTCGACGACGCGATCGCCCTGGCGCAGGGTTGATCCCGCCATCATGTCGATGACGCACTGAGCGCGGCATGGACGATCTGATCGCCAGAGCCTCCCAGGGCGTTGATCCCGACGCACCGGGCGCGTTCTGGCAGATCTTCGTCAATCTGTTGAATATGCTGCCGTGGGCCGCCATGTTCTGGTGGAACCTGCTGTTCGTTGCCGTCGGTGCATTGTTGGGTTGGTGGCGCGGCCGAACCGCGGAAGGCATCGTCTGGGCGCTGGTGCTGGGGCCGATCGGCTGGGTCGTGATCCTCGCCAAGCCCCGGCCCAAACCGCCTGCCAGGCCGCCGCCGTTGCGGCGGTGAACTCGGCCAGGGTACGCGGCAGGCGCCAGTGTATGATCCATCCAGAGGTAAGACCCTTGAGCCACGACGCTGCCCACCACACGCACGCGCATCACCCGCATCATCACGATGCGAAGGGTTTCGTACGCGCGGTCGAGCATGCCAGCGAGGAACGCGGCCTGCGCCTTACGCCGTTGCGCAAGGAAGTGCTGGAGCTGATCGCCGACGCGCACAAGCCGATCAAGGCCTACGACCTGCTCGACCTGCTGCGTGAGAAGCACGGCAATGCGGCACCGCCCACGGTCTACCGTGCGCTTGATTTCCTGCTGGAGAACGGCTTCATCCACAAGTTGGAATCGATCAACGCCTTCGTCTCCTGCCACCATCCGGCCGAGGCGCATCAGGTACCGTTCCTGATCTGCGATACCTGTTCCAGCGCGCAGGAAGTGTGCGATGAGCGAGTGGCCGAGCTGATCGAGGCCCAGGCCGCGGCACTCGGCTTCCGGCCGCAGGCGCAGACGCTGGAAGTGCACGGCACCTGCAAGAACTGCCGTAAGCCCTGATCGGCCTTGTTAGATCGTTGGTCGCCTCGGCGAGACGGTATGGCGCTCTTGAATGTTATAAAGTAACATATCATCCACTAGGGTTATCGAGTCGCCACGTTTGGCGACGGCAGACAGGTCGATGGACTCCGAGCAGGCAAACAAATCCCGCTGGTGGCATGTGGCCGACCGCATCGGTGCGACGGCTTCGTTCCTGTGCGCGATCCACTGTGCGCTGTTGCCGTTCGTGCTGGCGCTGTTGCCGTTCATCGGCCTGGAGTTTCTGGCCGATCATCGTTTCGAGCGCGGCTTCGTGTTCTTCGCCTGCACGCTCGCCCTGTTCGCGATGATCCGCGGCTATCGTCGTCACCAGGTCACGCTGCCCTTGCTGCTGGCCGCGCCAGGGCTGGGCCTGCTGCTGCTTGGCGTCACTTACGCCGAGCACTATTCGGTGATCCTGCACAGCGTGCTGGTGACCTGTGGCGGCCTGCTGGTGGCTTCGGCGCATTTCGTCAATCTGCGCAGTGACCGTCGCTACGGCCATGACCATGTGCATGGCCCGCAGTGCGCGCACTGAATCGCGTGCAGCCGCACCCTCGTGATTGTGTAACGGCAGCTGCCGTTCCTAGCATGCACGGATGAGCATGTCGCATACGCACTCGCACGATCATCCACGCGCGCATGAGCACGCCATTCCGGGCGGTGGCCAGGACCGCAAGCTGCTGTTTGCCTTCGTCCTGACCACCTTGATGATGGTGGCCGAGGTGGTCGGCGGCGCATGGTCCGGCTCGTTGGCGCTGCTGGCCGATGCCGGTCACATGATGGTCGACGCACTGGCGCTGCTGCTGGCGCTGGTCGGCGCGTGGATGGCGACCCGGCCGGCCGATGCGCGGCGCAGCTACGGCTATGGCCGGATCGAGGTGCTGGTTGGCTTCGTCAATGCACTGAGCCAGTTCGTCCTGGTTGGCTGGATCATCTACGAGGCGATCACCCGGCTGATGCACCCCGGGGAAATCCTGTCCGGGACGATGCTGGTGGTGGCGATCATCGGCCTGCTGGTGAACCTGCTGGTGCTGCGCATGCTGCACGGGCATGCGCATGACAACGTCAATCTGGCCGGCGCGAGCCTGCACGTCTTGGGCGACCTGCTCGGTTCGGTGGCGGCGGTGGTGGCGGCGCTGGCGATCCGCTGGCTTGGTTGGGAGTGGGCCGATCCGGTGCTGTCGTTGCTGGTGTCGCTGCTGATCCTCAACAGTGCGTGGCGCCTGTTGCGGCTGTCCGGGCACATCCTGCTTGAAGGCGTCCCCGACGGGATGGACAGTGCGGCAGTGGAAGTGTCGCTGCGTGGTGCCGATCCGTCGATCCGTGATATTCACCACCTGCACGTATGGCAGCTCGCGTCGGGCTCGCGCATGGCGACCCTGCATGCCGAGCTGCATGAGCATGCCGATGGCGCGCAGGCCTTGCGGGCGATCAAGCAGATGCTGCGGGAGCATTTCGGCGTCCAGCATGTGACCGTGCAGATCGATCCGGGCGAATGCCTGGATCAGGCGCCGGGTTGTGCGGGGCACGGCCATCGCTGACGCTGGCTGCTGAGGTCCCGCGCTGCTATGATGGTAGGCCGTTCATCCAATAAATCAAGGAGTTCCCATGGGTAAGGGCGATCGCAAGACCCGTCGCGGCAAGACCTACCGCGGCAGCTACGGCAATACCCGTGCGCACGGCGCGCTGCCGGCCGTCGTCGGCGCCAAGCCGACGGTGACCAAGCCGGCCGCCGCGAAGAAGGCTGCGCCGAAGAAGAAGTCGGCCTGAGCCAGCCCGCACCGGACTGATGAAGACCCCCGCCCCGGCGGGGGTTTTTGTTTTCAGGGATGTGGATTTGTTCGAGTCGCAGTCGATACGCCTGATCGTGCGCCTGTGTCGCAGGCGATGGCTGGGGACGCAGCGAACGTCATTGCCCGTCCCGTCGATTCGTTGCGCATCGAGCCGACGCGCGGGAGATGGCTGTCCCGGCGCCGGAATCTGAATGCCGGTTGACACACTTAGGCAACCGGTTTGCCGCGCTGCCACATGCCATGTATCATTCGATCCATTGTGTTAATGCATTAGTACATTATGAAACGTCGATCGCTGGATCCCGAAACCCCCGACGAGTCAGCCAAGCTGAGCCTTTGCGAGGCCCTGCTGTCGATGAAGAACGCCGACGAGATGGGCGCCTTCCTGGGCGACTTGTGCACGCCTGCCGAACTGGAGGTGCTGGTGGACCGTTGGCGGGTGGTGCCGTATCTGCTGGAAGGCATCGCCTATCGGGAGATCCACGAGCGCACCGCGGTCAGCATCACCACCATCGGACGGGTGGCTCGCTATCTCAACCAGGGCAACGGCGGCTATCTGGCTGCGGCAGCTCGCGCGGCCCGCCGGCAATCGCTGGCGGCGAAGAAGGCAAAGGCATGAAGACGCGTGACCGTTTGCGTATTGCGATGCAGAAATCCGGCCGGCTCACCGAGCCTGCGCTGGAACTGCTCACCCGTTGCGGGCTCACGTTCCGGCAGAGTCGCGACAAGCTGTTCTGTTTCGGTGAGGGCGAGCCGGTCGACCTGCTGCTGGTGCGCGATGACGACATCCCCGGCTTGATCGCCCAAGGTGTTTGTGACCTCGGCATCGTCGGACGCAATGTGCTGAGCGAATTCCAACTCACCGCCGGATGCGAGCTTGCGCCGCTCAGCGAACTGCGTCCGCTCGGCTTCGGTCGCTGCCGCTTGTCGATCGCGGTGCCGCAGGAGCTGGATTACCACGGGCCGCAGCAGTTGGAAGGCCGGCGTATCGCCACCTCGTATCCCGGCCTGCTCGGCGAGTGGCTGCGCACGCATGCCGTGGATGCCGGCGTCGTGATGCTGGCCGGTTCGGTCGAGATCGCGCCGAAGCTGGGCACCGCCGATGCGATCTGCGACCTGGTGCAAAGCGGCGGCACCCTGGTCGCGAACCAGTTGCGCGAGGCCGAGGTGCTGCTGGAAAGCGAGGCGGTGCTGGCGGGGTCGTTGACGCTGCCGGTCGATGAGCGCGGCGACATGCTGGAGCTTCTGCTGAAGCGGCTGGATGGCGTGATCCAGGTGCGCGAATCACGCCTGCTGCTGCTGCAGACCTCGCGTCACACGCTGGAGGCGGTTACCCGGCTGCTGCCGGGTGGGCCACAGCCAACCCTGCTGTCGGTGGCCGGTCAGCCGGATCAGCTGATGCTACAGGCGCTGTGCGCCGGCGAGGTGAGCTGGCGGCAGCTGGAAGAGATCAAGAAGGCCGGTGCGCGCGAGATGTATGTGTTGCCGGTGGAGAAAATGCTCGTATGAAGCAGGTTGGCATGAACCGTATCGACTGGAATGCGTTGGACGATGCTGCGCGAGGCGAGGCATTGGCGCGCCCCGCACAGTCGCGCGCCGATGAGCTGCGGCGCGGCGTCGAGCGGATCGTCGCCGCCGTGCGCGAACGTGGTGATACCGCATTGCGGGAACTCAGCGCGAAATACGACCGTTGCGCGCTGGAAGCGATCGAAGTGGACGAGGCCGAGTTCGCCGCCGCCGAAGCATCGCTCGATCCGGCCCTGAAAGCCGCGATCCACGAAGCGGCCGCACGCATCGAACTGTTCCATCGTGCGGCTGCGCCGCAGCCCGTGGGCGTGGATACCGCTGCTGGCGTCCGGGTGGAGCGGATCTTGCGCCCGATCAGCCGGATCGGCCTGTATGTGCCGGCGGGCACGGCGCCGTTGCCATCGACCGCACTGATGCTCGGCATCCCGGCGCAGATCGCCGGTTGCCGCCAGGTGGTGTTGTGTTCGCCGGCGCGCGCCGACGGATCCTGCGACGAGGCGGTGCTGTATGCGGCACGCGTCACCGGCGTGCACAAGGTATTCAAGCTCGGGGGTGCGCAGGCGATCGCGGCGATGGCGTATGGCACGTCCAGCGTACCGAAGTGCGACAAGTTGTTTGGCCCCGGCAACGCCTGGGTTACCGAGGCTAAGCTGCAAGTCTCCGCTGATCCGGATGGTGCGGCGATCGACATGCCTGCTGGCCCCTCCGAGGTGCTGGTGATTGCCGATGCCGACGCCAACCCGATGTTCGTCGCCGCCGATCTGCTGTCACAGGCCGAACATGGCCCGGATTCGCAGGTGATCCTGCTGAGTCCTTCCACGGCGCTGCTGGACCAGGTGGCGATCGAGGTCGAGCGGCAACGTGCCGAACTGCCGCGTGGCGACATCGCGGAGAAGGCGCTGGCGCAGAGTCGTTCGATCGCCGTCGATTCGCTGGCGCAGGCGGTCGCGGTGAGCAACCGCTACGCGCCCGAGCACCTGATCCTGCAGGTGGCCGAGCCCCGCGCCTTGCTGGATGGCATCGACAGCGCCGGCTCGATCTTCCTCGGTGCATGGACGCCTGAATCGGTAGGCGATTACTGCAGCGGCAGCAATCATGTGCTGCCGACCTACGGTTATGCGCGCAGCTACAGCGGCATATCGGTGGCGAGCTACCAGAAGCAGATCACGGTGCAGGAAGTGAGTGAAGAAGGCTTGCGCAATATCGGCCCGTGCACGGCGACGCTGGCGGCGGCCGAGCAACTGGAAGCACATCGTCGCGCCGTGACCCTGCGCCTGGCAGCACTGGAGGCGCGGCCATGAGCGTGCTCGATCTGGCACGGCCGGAAATCCGCGCCATGCAGCCGTATTCCTCCGCCCGCATGGAGGCCAGCGGTGGTCAGGTATTCCTCAACGCGAATGAATCCGCATGGGCGCCGGTGGGCGACGATGGCCTCGGTTGCAACCGCTATCCCGAGCCGCAGCCAGCAGCCTTGGTCGACGCGCTGGCCGCGCTCTACGGCGTGCGCCGCGAACAATTGCTGGTGGGCCGTGGCAGCGACGAGGCGATCGATCTGCTGGTGCGTGCGTTCTGTCGTGCCGGCGAAGACGCGATCCTGATCCAGCCGCCGACCTTCGGCATGTACGCGGTATGTGCACGGATCCAGAATGCCGGCGTGATCGAGGTGGCGCTGCAGGCCGATTTCACCCTGGACGTGGACGCGATACTCGCTGCGATGACGCCGGCGGTGAAACTGGTCTTCATCTGCACCCCGAACAATCCCACCGGCCAACTGGTGCCGCGGGCGAGTGTCGAACGGCTTGCGCAGGCGCTGGCCGGTCGCGCGTTGCTGGTGGTGGACGAAGCCTACGTGGAGTTCACGGATGCTGGCGACACCAGCGTGGCCGACCTGATCGACCGCTACGACAATCTTGCCGTACTGCGTACCT
The DNA here is from genome assembly GCF_002001125.1 of Rhodanobacter sp. B04. Classification (GTDB taxonomy): domain Bacteria; phylum Pseudomonadota; class Gammaproteobacteria; order Xanthomonadales; family Rhodanobacteraceae; genus Rhodanobacter. The sequence continues at coordinate 55,453 of NZ_MUNV01000011.1, forward strand.
TGTCGAAGGCCTGGGCCTTGGCTGGCGCGCGCATCGGTACGTTGCTGGCGAACGCCGAGGTGATCGCGCTGCTCAAGCGGATCATGCCGCCGTATCCGCTGCCCTTGCCGTGCGTGGAAGCTGCGCTGATCGCGTTGTCCGGCTGGGGCCAGGTGAATGCGCGCAATCATGTCGCCATCGTGCGCAATCAGCGGGGGCGGATGCATGAAGCGTTGCGCCAACTGCCCGGCGTGCGCGAGGTGCTGCCGTCGCAGGCGAATTTCCTGGCCGTGCGTTTCGAGGACGCTGGCGCGATGTATCAGAAGCTGCTTGCCGCGGGCATCGTGGTACGCGATGTACGCCGCTATCCGAATCTTGGCGACGCGCTGCGCATCACCATCGGTACACCCGATGAAAACGATCGTGTCCTGAACGAGTTGAAACAGGCGGCCATCGGTGGCCGTGGTTTTGTCGGCAAACCGGCTTCGGGTGACTACGCATGAGCCGCAAGATTCTTTTCGTCGATCGTGACGGTTGCCTGATCGAGGAGCCGGCTGACGAACAGATCGACAGCTACGACAAGCTGGCGCTGTTGCCGGGCGTGATCGCCGCGCTGCAGCGCTTCGTCGCCGCTGGTTACGAGCTGGTGATGGTGACGAACCAGGATGGCCTCGGTACCGACAGTTTCCCCGAGCCGCACTTCGCCGGGCCGCACGAGCTGCTGATGCGCATCCTCGCCTCGCAGGGAGTGCGTTTCCGTGAAGTGCTGATCGACCGCAGTTTCCCGCATGAGGGCAAGGACACCCGCAAGCCGGGCATCGGCATGCTGCGCCATTACCTCGCCGACGACGGCTGGAGCCGGGCGGCCTCGGCGATGGTCGGCGATCGCGAGACGGATCTGCAGTTCGCCGCGAACCTCGGCGTGCGCGGCCTGCGCGTGGGCCCGCTCGGCGTGAGCTGGGACGAGCTTGCACACCAGCTGCTGGATGCGCCGCGCACGGCGACGGTGGTGCGCAATACCAAGGAAACCCGCATCACGGTCAGCGTGGACCTGGACAAGCTGGCCGAGCCGAAGGCGCATACCGGGCTGGGTTTCTTCGACCACATGCTGGAACAGATCGGCAAGCACGGCGGCTTCGCGCTGGAGCTGAGTTGCGACGGCGACACCCACATCGACGAGCACCACACCATCGAGGACTGCGCGCTGGCGCTGGGGCAGGCATTGAAGCAGGCGCTGGGCGACAAGCGCGGCATCGGTCGTTACGGCTTCACCTTGCCGATGGACGAGTCGCAGGCCAGCGCGGCGCTGGATCTGTCCGGGCGGCCGTACTTCGTGTTCGATGGCCGCTTCCCGCGCGAACGCGTGGGCGAGGTGCCGACCGAACTGGTGCCGCACTTCTTCCGCTCGCTGTGCGAGACGCTGGGCGCGAACCTGCACCTGGCCGTGCAGGGCGACAATGCGCATCACATGGTCGAAGCCTGCTTCAAGGTGGTCGCGCGCACATTGCGCCAGGCAATTCGCCGCGAAGGCAGTGAGTTGCCCAGCACCAAGGGCGCCTTGTAATGAGCGTGGTCCTCGTCGATGCGGGCGGCACCAATATCGGCTCGGTACGCTATGCGCTGCAGCGGCTCGGCGTGGATGCCGCGCTGACGGCGGACGCCGCGGCGATCCGCTCTGCCGACAAGGTGATCCTGCCCGGCGTCGGTGCGGCCGGTCCCGGCATGGCGCGGCTGCGCGAGCTTGGATTGATCGAACTGATGCGTACGCTGACCCAGCCGGTGCTCGGCGTTTGCCTGGGCATGCAGCTGTTGTGCGCGGATTCGGAGGAGGGCGATACCACCTGCCTCGGGCTGATACCGGCGTCGGTGCGCCGTTTCGTCGAAGCTCCCGGCCTGCGCGTGCCGCACATGGGCTGGAATCAACTGCGCGCGAAACAGCCGCACCCGTTGCTGGCCGGACTGGGCGGCGACGATCAGGCCTACTTCGTGCACAGCTATGCGGTGCCGGTGGGCGACTGGAGTCTTGCCACCAGCGACTACGGCGAAACGTTCTCGGCGGTGATCGCCCGCGACAACTTCCACGGCATGCAATTCCACCCTGAGCGCTCCGCCGCGGTTGGCGCGAAGCTCCTGCAGAATTTTCTCTCGTTATGACATTCGAAGTGATCCCGGCGATCGACCTGCGCGCCGGCCAGGTGGTACGCCTTAAACAGGGCGACTACGCGCAGCAGACTACCTATGCAAGCGATCCGCGCGAGCTGGCGCAGCGCTATGCCGCTGCGGGTGCACGCTGGCTACATCTGGTCGATCTGGACGGCGCCCGTTCCGGCAGCCTCGACAACCTGGCTGTCATCCAGGCCATCGCCGTCGACGGCATGCAGATTCAGGCCGGTGGTGGCGTGCGCGGGGAGGCCGATCTCCAGCGTCTGTTCGAGGCCGGCGTGCGTCGCGTGGTGCTGGGCAGCGTGGCGATCCGCGAGCCCGGGCTGGTCGCCGGCTGGCTGGCCAAATACGGCGCCGAGCGGCTGACCATCGCGCTCGACACACGCCTTGTCGACGGCCGCTGGGCCTTGCCCAGTGCCGGCTGGACCGAAGTCGAGGCGCGCACGCTGGACGAGCTCGCACCGTGGTATGCCGCGCGTGGCGCACGCCATCTGCTGTGCACCGACATCGACCGCGACGGCATGCTGGCCGGTTTCAATCTGGAGCTGTATCGCCATCTCGCCCATCGCGTGCCGCAGCTGGCGGTGCAGGCTTCCGGCGGCGTGCGTTCGCTGGACGATATCCGTGCGGCACGCGAGGCCGGTGCACAGGGCGTGATCCTTGGGCGTGCCTTGCTGGAAGGGCGCTTCACCGTGCAGGAGGCGCTGGCATGTTGAGTCGCCGCATCATTCCCTGCCTGGACGTGCGCGACGGCAAGGTGGTCAAGGGCGTGCGTTTCCGCGATCACGTGGTGATGGGTGAGATCGTCGACCTCGCCTTGCGTTATCGCGACGAGGGTGCCGACGAACTGGTGTTCTACGACATCACCGCCAGCCCGGAAGGACGCGGCGTAGATCGCGGCTGGGTCGAGCGGGTGGCACGGGTGATCGACATTCCGTTCTGCGTCGCCGGCGGCATTCGTTCGGTGGACGAGGCGCGCGCGGTGCTGCATGCCGGCGCCGACAAGATTTCGGTCAACTCGCCGGCGCTGGAACGCCCAGCACTGATCGACGAACTGGCGGCTGCATTCGGCGTGCAGTGCGTGGTGGTCGGCATCGACTCGCTGCGCGATGCGGATGGTGCTTGGCGCGTACGCCAATACACCGGCGACCCCACGAAAACGCAGGCGCTGCCGCGTATGACTTCGGACTGGATGATCGAGGCGCAGCAGCGCGGTGCCGGCGAGATCGTGCTCAACTGCATGGGTAGCGACGGTGTGCGCCAGGGCTACGATCTGGAGCAGCTGTCGATGGTCCGCGCGATCTGCCGGGTGCCGCTGATTGCCTCCGGCGGTGCCGGCGCGCCGGAGCATTTCCGCGATGCCTTCGTCGAGGCCGACGTGGACGGCGCACTGGCCGCCAGCGTGTTTCACTCCGGTGCCATCGCGATCCCCGAACTCAAGCACTATCTGCGCGGGCAGGGCGTGGCGGTCAGAGAAGTGAGTAAAGAAGCGAGGAGTGAGAAGTGAGAGAAAAGCTGACCCCAGATCAATGGCCGCAGTCCGCGGCGCTCTTACCCACTCCTCACTCCTTCCCTGCGGCCACGCGTATGACCAACACTTCAGCCACCGACTTCAGCCGCCTCGACTGGGCCAAGGGCGGCGGCCTGCTGCCGGCGATCGTGCAGCACTGGCTGAGCGGCGAAGTGCTGATGCTCGGCTACATGAATGCCGAGGCGCTGGCGCAAACCCAGACCGGCGGCAAGGTCACGTTCTACAGCCGCAGCAAACAACGCCTGTGGACCAAGGGCGAAAGCTCCGGCCACTTCCTGGTGCTGAAAGGTATCCGCATCGACTGCGATGCCGACACCTTGCTGGTGCAGGCCGAGCCGCACGGGCCGACCTGCCATCTGGGCACGTCCAGCTGCTTCGGCGAAGCCGTGCAGCCGCCACTCGGTTTCCTGGCCGAACTCGATGCGCTGGTGTCGCGACGCCATGACGAGCGCCCGCAGGGAAGCTACACCACCCAGTTGTTTGAAGGTGGCATTCGGCGCATGGCGCAAAAGGTGGGCGAAGAAGGTGTCGAGACCGCCTTGGCCGCCGTGGCGCAGGACGACGCCGAGTTGCTGGGTGAAGCGGCTGACCTGATCTTTCACCTCACCGTGGTATTGCGTGCGCGCGGCTTGTCATTGGGCGATGTCGCGACGACGCTCGCCAGGCGGCATGCAGCGCACGACAGGCGATAAGGGCTGCAGACGGCGCCTGGATCGAGTTCGCCAGCCAGGATGGGCCGGCAACCGTGTTGCTCCAAGTTTCAATGCCTGATTCGGCACAGGCGGGTCGTACCCGCATTGCCGGCAGACGCGTCGACCAAGCTGGCATGTTGACCGCAAAAAGGCAGCTGCTTCGACTTCGTTCGTCGTGATGGCCTCGTGACTTGACTCTAGACCTTGATCAAAGGTCTAGACTATGTGCCATGACTGCTCAAACTTCCTCCCTGACCATCGGTGCCGTCGCCAAGCGCGTCGGCGTGGCGATCGACACGATCCGGTATTACGAACGCGAGGGCCTGCTGCCCGAGCCCGTGCGTCGTGCCTCGGGCTATCGCAGTTACGGCGAGGGCACGATTGCGCAGCTGCGCTTTATCCGGCGCGCCAAGGACCTCGGCTTCACGCTGGAGGAGATCCGCGAGTTGCTGGCCTTGTCGGCGGATCGGCAGCGTGGCGTGAAGGCGGTGAAGCAGCGGGCACAGCAGCGGCTGGCCGCGATCGAGCAGCGCATCGTCGAGTTGCAGCGCGTGCGCGATGGGCTGGCGCAGCTGGTCGAGTCCTGCCCGGGCCATGGCAAGCCGGAGGAATGCCCGATCCTGTGCGCGCTGCTCGATGAGGCGGTGCCGTGATGGACGAGCATGCGTCCTGCTGCCAGGGCGCCGACCAGTCCGCGAGTGCAATGGCGACCGATCCTGTCTGCGGCATGCGGGTGGATTCGGTCGGGTCGAAACATCAATCCACGCATGATGGGCAGGTGTTTCATTTCTGCTGCGCGGGTTGCAAGACGAGGTTCGACGCCTCGCCGGCGATGTATCTGCACGCGCCTGGTTTCAAGGCGACGGCGCCAGCTTGCTGCGCGGCGAAGCCTGCGGCGTCCTCCGATCATGCGCATGCCACGAAGGATCCGGTTTGCGGCATGACCGTCGATCCGCGCACTGCGAAGCATCGTGCGGAACATGCCGGCCACACGTATCACTTCTGCGCCGCGCGCTGTCGCGAGAGGTTTGTGGACGATCCGGACGCCTGTCTTGAACAGCGTGCGGCTGCACCAGCGGTGCGGCCAGGTGCGCTCCATACCTGCCCGATGCATCCGGAAGTGCAGCAGGTCGGCCCCGGCGCTTGCCCGAAGTGCGGCATGGCGCTGGAACCGATGATGCCAAGCCTGGACCCGGACGATGGCGGTGAACTGTCAACGATGACGCGGCGCTTCTGGACGCTGCTGACGTTGACGTTGCCCGTGTTTGTGCTGGCGATGGGGCCGCACCTGCTTGGCTGGCATCTGCCCATGCCATGGGAGCGCATGGCTGGCTGGGTCGTGGCGCTGTTGGCGACCGTCGTGGTGTTGTGGGGTGGTGCACCGTTCTTTGTGCGTGGCTGGCGTTCGCTGCGGCCGTGGCATCCGAACATGTACACGCTGATCGCGTTGGGCGCCGGCGTGGCGTGGCTGTACAGCGCGCTGGCATTCCTGTTGCCGGATATCTTTCCCTCCGGCTTCCGCGACATGCACGGCAACGTCTCGGTTTACTTTGAATCGGCAGCCGTCATCGTGACCCTGGTGACGCTGGGCGATTTCCTGGAACTGCGTGCGCGCCGCCGTACTGGCGCGGCGCTGAAGGCGCTGCTTGGCCTGGCGCCGAAGATCGCATGGCGGATTGCCACCGACGGCAACGAGGCCGAGGTGCCGCTGGACGACGTGCACGCTGGCGACGTGCTGCGCGTGCGTCCCGGCGAGAAGGTGCCGGTGGATGGCGTGGTGCTCGATGGCGAGAGCCATATCGATGAGTCGATGCTCACCGGCGAGCCGATGCCGGCGGCCAAGGCGAAAGGCGATGTGCTCACTGGCGGCACGGTGAATCAGGATGGCGCGCTGACCATGCGCGCGCAGAAGGTCGGTGATGCGACGATGCTGGCGCAGATCGTCGCGCTGGTGGCGCAGGCGCAGCGCAGCAGGGCACCGTTGCAACGCGTGGCCGATCGGGTGGCGGCGTGGTTCGTGCCGGCGGTGGCGGCGATCGCACTGCTGGCGTTTGCGCTATGGGCGGCGCTGGGGCCGGAGCCGCGGTTCGCGCATGCGCTGATCGCGGCGGTGTCGGTGCTGATCATCGCTTGTCCGTGCGCACTGGGCCTGGCCACGCCGATCTCGATCCTGGTAGCCAGTGGCCGCGGCGCGCAGAACGGCGTGTTGTTCAGGGATGCCAGCGCGATCGAGGCCATGCGCGAGATCGATACGCTGGTTTTGGACAAGACCGGCACGCTGACGATCGGCAAGCCGGCATTGACCGAGCTGGTCAGCCTTGGCGACCTGCCGCGCGAGCGCTTGCTGGCATGGGCCGCTGCGCTGGAGCGGCCGAGCGAACATCCACTGGCGCGGGCAATCGTCACGGCAGCGGCAGCTGAGGGTGTGGCCGTGCCGGTGGCGACGGCTTTCCGTTCGCTGAGCGGCCGCGGTGTTCACGCGACCGTGGATGGCGGCGAAGTGGCGCTGGGCAATGCGAAGCTGATGGACGAGTTGCATGTCGCCATCGGCGACGACGCGACTGCCCGCGCCGAGGCATGGCGCGAACGGGGTGCGACGGTGATGTTCCTTGCCGTCGGCGGAGCACTCGCCGCCGTGTTGGCGGTGGCCGACCGGATCAAGCCGGATACGCCGGCAGCGCTGGAGTCGCTGCGCAAGGCTGGCCTGCACATCGTGATGCTGACGGGTGACAGCGCCACAACCGCGCAGGCGGTGGCACGCGAGCTGGGCATTGACGAGGTGCATGCCGACGTGTCGCCGGCCGGCAAGGCTGCGGTGGTGAATCGGCTCAAGGCCGCCGGCCACCGTGTTGCGATGGCCGGCGACGGCATCAACGACGCGCCGGCGCTGGCCTCGGCCGACATCGGCATCGCGATGGGCCACGGCACCGACGTGGCGATGGAGAGTGCGCAGGTGACGCTGGTGAAGGGCGAGCTTGGCGCGATCGTGCGGGCGCGTGTGTTGTCGCAGGCGACCGTGCGCAACATCCGGCAGAACCTGTTCTTCGCCTTCGTCTACAACGCCGTCGGCGTGCCGCTGGCGGCCGGTGCGCTATACCCGTGGCTCGGCATCACGCTGTCGCCGATGATCGCCGCGCTGGCGATGAGCCTGTCGTCGGTTTCGGTGGTGAGCAACGCGCTGCGGCTGCGGCAGGTACGGCTGTGACGACTGTCACCAGCGATCGCTGACGACTGCGCCTGTCGCCAGCCGGGCGATCTGCCGATCATTTCTCCCGCACCACGACGGTGCGCGGAGAACCGACATGAAGGCCTTCATCAAGTACCCGGTCCTGGACAAGTGCCTCGCACTGTTGGTCGCGCTGGCGGCAACGGCGATGGTGGTGTTCGCGCTTTGCCACGCCAGCATTGCACTGCCGGTCTGAGCGTCTCGACAGCGTCGCCATCTTTCCATCCTTCTTCGTCATCGACACCGGCCTGCATCGGGCCTGGTACGGGAGATCACCATGAACGTCATCAACGACACCCGCAGCACCCTGGAAAAGCATATGCCGCTGCTGCTTGGTTTGCTGGTAGCCCTGCTGGCCGGCAAGGCGCTCAAGAAAATGTTCTGGACGGTGTTCGGCATGTACATGGCGCTGCATTACAGCGGCATCCATCCGTTCGGTTGATGTGATGCTTTAGACTTTGCGCATGTACATCCATGCGATGCGCCGGTAGCGCTGGGTGCCGATCCACCCCCAGGCACAAAGTCACTGCATGACCCGAACTCTCGCCGAATGGCTGGCTTATCAGGAACACACCAACGTGCACGGCATCGAGCTGGGACTCGATCGCGTGCATGAGGTATGGCAACGGATGGATGCGCCCGCGCCGGCACGACGCGTGATCACGGTCGGCGGCACCAATGGCAAGGGTTCCACCGTGGCCATGCTCGAGGCCATGCTGAAGGCGGCAGCCCTGCGCGTGGGCAGCTTCACCTCGCCACATCTGCGGGATTACAACGAACGGGTGCGCATCGACGCCGCGAATGTCGACGACGCCAGCCTGATCGCCTCGTTCGAACGGATCGAGGCGGCGCGTGGCGGCACGCCGCTGACCTATTTCGAGTTCGGTACGCTGGCCGCGCTGGATCTGTTCGCCCGCGCCGACCTCGATGTGGCGGTGCTGGAAGTGGGCCTGGGCGGTCGGCTGGACGCGGTGAACATCGTCGACGCAGACGTCGCGATCATCACCACGGTGGATCTGGACCACATGGATTGGCTCGGGCCGGATCGCGACAGCATCGGTCGCGAGAAGGCCGGCATTGCCCGCGCCGGGCGGCCGGTCATTGTCGGCGAGCTCGATCCGCCAGCCGGCTTGCTGGATGCGTTGGCCGCACGTAAGGCACGGGTCGAGCGTGCCGGCCTCGATTTTCTGGTCGAGCGTCATACCGACGGCTGGCGCTGGCTCCATCGCGATGGCAGCGCGATGGAGCTGCCCGATCCAGCGCTGGCTGCGCCGGTGCAGTTCGCCAACGCCGCGGCGGCGATTGCCGCGTTGCATGCGCTATGGGCCGGCGACGCGTCGTTTGCGCCCAAGGATGTCTTTGCCGCAGTCAGCGCCGGCTTGCATGAAGTACGGGTGCCGGCGCGCTTGCAGTCGCTTGGCGGCGACCCAGTGCTGGTCGTGGACGTGGGTCACAATCCGCAGGCGGCGCGTGCGCTGGCCGAGTGGCTGGATGCGCGGCCGGCTGTTCGCGTGCACGCGGTATACGGTGCGCTGGCGGACAAGGACGTGTCCGGCGTGATCGGCGCGCTGGGTACGCGCATCGCTTGCTGGCATCTCGCCGGGCTGGATCACGTCACGCCACGCGGCCTGGCTGTGACGGCGCTGGCCGGGACGCTCCGGCAAACCTTGCCGCAGGCGGCATTCGATAGCCATGGCGACGTGGCCAGCGCCTTGGCAGCTGCGCATGCAGCAGCGCAGCCTGGCGAACTCATCCTGGCATTCGGCTCCTTTTTCGTGGCCAGTGCTGTGCTTGCGGAAGCGGCCGCCTGAACGCAGAAACCCGGTCGCGCGAGTGGTCAGCCATGGCGCCTGGCGCAGACAGGTATAATCACCTCGTTACGCGCCATGTTTGCCGCCTCGGAGTGAAGTCTTGAATACACGCCTGCTGGGTGCTGCCGTCCTGATTGGCTTGGCGGTTCTGTTTGTGCCGATGTTCTTTTCCGGCAAGCCGCCGGCCGCCGGTGGCGACCAGTCGGTGAGCCTGGCGATTCCGCCGGCACCGGATCGCGACCTGCAAACCAAGACCATGAGCCTGAACCCGAATGCGCCGGCAGCCACATCGAGTGCAGTGGCTCCTTCGGGCGCCGCACCCGCAATTGCGTCGGCAGCCACTTCGGTGGCGCCGGCTGCGGGCGACCGGCTGGCGACGGTGAACATCGGCTCCACCCGTCCGCGTGACGTGGAAACCGATCCCGCTGCCGGCAAGGCGCCGACGCCGACGACGGTGACCACGGGTAGCGGTGCCTCGCCGAGCCAGCCGGTCATTCCGATGCAGACCAGGCAGGCGGCGAGTGTGCCGGCAAGCCGGCCGCAGCCGGTAGCCGCGGCTGCCCAGCCGCCGGCGGCTGCCCCGGAAACTCCTGCGGTGCTCGGACGCGGCAATTACCGCTTGAACCTCAGTGCGTATGCCAGCGCAGCCAGCGTCGCGAGCCTGGAGCGCCGCGTGCGCGCGCTGGGTTATCCGGTAAGCAGCCACCCCATCACCCAGGCCGGCCAGCCACGCACCCTGGTGATGGCCGGACCGTTCGATACGCGCGCTGCCGCCGAGGCGGCACGGTTGAAAGTCATCCAGTCGATTCCCGGCGTGCCGGCACGGCTGGAGCAGGACGCCAGCCATGAAGACGCTGCCGCAGCAAACCCGGTGTCGCCCGCGACATCGAGGGCAGGGGGCTGGGCGGTGCAACTGGCCGCGATGAGCAACCAGGCCGACGCGAATGCATTGCGCGACAAATTGCGTGCGAACGGTTTCGATGGCTTCGTGGATACCGTGCAGGCCGGCGGCAAGCAGCTGTGGCGCGTGCGCGCCGGCCCGCAGACGCAACGCGCCGATGCATTGCGCCTGCGCGAGCAGATCAAGGCCAAGCTGGGCACCGATGGCAACGTCGTCCCGGTGCCCTGAGCATGCACGCAACAGCACACGGGTCGGGCAGGTGAGCGGATGAACTGGACCGATTACATCATCATCGGCGTGCTTGCCTTGTCGGTCCTGATCGGATTGTGGCGTGGCCTGGTGTCCGAGGTGCTGGCGCTGGCGATCTGGATCGCGGCGTTCTGGGTGGCCTGGACATTCGGCCCGGCGGTGGCGGCGCATTTCGACCACATCATCGAGCTGCCGTCGGCGCGGATCATCGTCGGCTACGGCCTCTGTTTCGTGGCCGTGCTGATACTCGGCGCGCTGCTGCGTTTCGTGATCCACAAGCTGATCGAAACCACCGGCTTGTCCGGAACCGATCGCCTGCTCGGCATGCTGTTCGGCTTTGCGCGTGGCGTGCTGCTGGTGAGCCTGCTGGTGTTCCTGGTCGGCTTCACCGCATTCACGCGCGACCCGTGGTGGCAGCAATCGGTCCTGTTGCCGCAGTTCCAGCGTGTGGCAGCGTGGCTGGAGCAACGGGTGCCACCCAGCGTGGCCGGGCATCTGCACCCGTCGGCCGTACTCGATCACCTGCCCAGCTTGCCAGCCGCGCTGTCGAACCCCATATCCGGTGCGATGCCGGCTCCGGCGGCGACGAACACGCTTGCACCGGCGGCTGCCGCCAGCGCAGCCGGCCACCCCAAGAATCCTTGAACGCGACTTCCTGAAGCAGGCAACACACCATGTGCGGAATCATCGGCATTGTCGGTACCACCGAAGTGGCATCGGCGCTTTATGACGGACTGACGGTGCTGCAGCACCGCGGTCAGGACGCCGCCGGCATCGCCACGGTGGACGGTTCGCGACTACGCCTGCACAAGGGCAACGGGCTGGTGCGCGACGTGTTCGGCCAGGCGGCGATGAGTGGCCTGCGCGGGCGCATCGGCATCGGCCACTGCCGTTATCCCACCGCCGGTTCCGAAGGCTCGGCCGAAGCTCAGCCGTTCTACGTCAACTCGCCTTACGGCATCGCGTTCGCGCACAACGGCAACCTGGTGAACACCGACGTTTTGCGCCGCGAGATGTTCGAGGACGACCGCCGCCACATCAACACCGAGTCCGATTCCGAAGTGCTGCTCAACGTGCTGGCGCACGAACTGCAGATCCAGGACCGGATGGAGCTGACGCCTGACCATATCTTCAAGGCCGTGGCCGGCGTGCACGCGCGCGCCAGCGGCGGCTACGCCTGCGTGGCGCTGGTACTCGGCTACGGCCTGGTCGCGTTCCGCGATCCGCATGGCATCCGCCCGCTGGTGCTGGGCGAGCGGGTCACCGCGGAAGGCCGCGAATATGCGGTGGCCTCGGAGTCGGTCGCGTTCGACGTGCTCGGCTTCAAGCGCATCCGCGACATCATGCCGGGCGAGGCGGTGATCATCACCGACCAGGGTCAACTGCACAGCCGCCGCTGCGCCGAGGGCGTGGCACATACACCGTGCATCTTCGAATACGTCTATCTGGCGCGGCCCGACTCGATGATGGAGGACGTGTCGGTGTACAAGGCGCGCCTGCGCATGGGCGAGAAGCTGGCCGAGAAGATCCTGCGCGAGCGGCCCGACCATGGCATCGACGCGGTGATCCCGATTCCCGACACCGCGCGTACCGCGGCCAGCGCGCTGGCCGAGGCGCTCGGCGTGCCGTTCCGCGAGGGCTTCGTCAAGAACCGCTACATCGGCCGCACCTTCATCATGCCGGGGCAGGGCGAGCGGGTGAAGTCGGTGCGCCGCAAGCTCAATCCGGTCGAGCTGGAGTTCCGCAAGAAGAACGTGCTGTTGGTGGACGACTCGATCGTGCGTGGCACCACTTCGAAGCAGATCATCCAGATGGCTCGCGATGCCGGTGCGAAGAATGTCTATTTCGCCTCGGCCGCGCCGCCGGTGCGCTACCCGAACGTCTATGGCATCGACATGCCGTCGGCCTCGGAGCTGGTCGCCGCCGGCCATACCGAGCAGGAAGTGGAGACGATGCTCGGCGCCGACTGGCTGATCTACCAGGATCTCAAGGACCTGATCTGGGCCGTGCAGGACGGCAACGAGGAATTGAAGCAGTTCGACACCTCGTGCTTCTCCGGCGAATACGTCACCGGCCTCGACCAGCGCTATCTGGAGCAGATCCAGATGCTGCGCTCGGACGATGCCAAGGCTGCCCGTCGTAGTGTGTAATCGCGAGCGCCCCGAGTAGGGGCCCGCCCTGTGGGCGATGCTTCAGACCGCAAAGCATCGCCCACAAGGTGGGCTCCTGCAGAAACGCCATGACCGATCTCCACGCTGCCGCCAAGCGCTGCCTCGACGCCACCGATCCGGCCGAAAAACTGCGCCTGACCCACGAAGCCTGGCAGGCGCTTCTCGCAGGCGAGCTGCGTGCCGATCCGGCCTCGCCATCGCCTGAACCGATCGGCGCACCGGGTCGCCCTGCGAAACCGCAACTGGTCAATGCGCGCCAGGTGCCGCAGCGCGGACTCGGCAGCGCCGAGGGGCGTGCTGCCCTGGTGCACGCGGTGGCGCATATCGAATTCAATGCGATCAACCTGGCGTGGGACGCGGTCTACCGCTACCGCGGCAAGCCGGAGGCGTACTACCGCGACTGGGCCAGCTGCGCCAACGACGAGGCACGCCACTTCGCGATGCTGTCCGGGCGGCTGGCCGAACTGGGGCATGCCTACGGCGACTTCGACGCGCACGACGGCCTGTGGGCGATGGCCGAGAAAACCGCCGACAACGACACCGCACGCATGGCGCTGGTGCCGCGCGTGCTGGAGGCGCGCGGGCTGGATGTCACGCCTGGCATGATCGAGCGCCTGCGCCATCTTGGCGATACCGCCACGGTGGCGATTCTCGAAGTGATCCTGCGTGAGGAGGTCGCTCATGTCGCCGCCGGCACCCGCTGGTATCACCACTGCTGCGGGCGTGACGGCGTCGATCCGGTCGACACGTTCTTCGAATTGCTGCGCGACTACATGGGCGTCAGCCTGCGTGGCCCGTTCAACCTGACGGCCCGACGCGAGGCAGGCTTTGTCGAAGAGGAGCTTGACCGGCTCACGGCGCTGGCATTGGAAAGCCGCGCAGCCCTGTAAGGGGCATCTGCAGGCACAAAAAAACCGGCGCAAGGCCGGCTTCTTCATCGAATTTTGGTCGGGGAGACAGGATTCGAACCTGCGACTTCTACGTCCCGAACGTAGCGCTCTACCAGGCTGAGCTACACCCCGTGGGAAGCCGCGTATCTTAATCGTCGGGCGGGGGCTTGGCAACTGGTTCGATGCATTTTGTTGTCGCGCCGCCTGCGGGAGGCGCATGGCGTTCTGCTAATCTTGACGGCTGCCGTCGCGCGGTCAGCGGTCAGACGGAATGTTCCCCATTGTCAGTAGAGGATTCCATGGCGCTTACCCCGGCCCGCACCATGCCCGGCGTGCTCGAGCTGCTGCCGCTCGACCAGATCGCGTTCCAGCGCATGCTCGACGTGATCCGCCGCAATTACGAGCGCTTCGGCTTCCTGCCGATCGAGACGCCGGTGATCGAATATTCCGACGTGCTGCTGACCAAGACCGGCGGCGAGACCGAGCGGCAGGTGTATTTCGTGCAGTCGACCGGCGCACTGAGCGCCGCCAGGGACGACGAAGGCATGCCCGAGCTGGCGCTGCGCTTCGACCTCACCGTGCCGCTGGCGCGCTATGTGGCCGAACACGAGCGCGACCTGAGCTTCCCGTTCCGCCGCTACCAGATGCAGAAGGTGTATCGCGGCGAGCGTGCCCAGCGCGGTCGTTTCCGCGAGTTCTACCAGTGCGACATCGACGTGATCGGCAAGGATGCGCTGTCGGTGCGTTACGACGCCGAGATTCCGGCGGTGATCTACAGCGTGTTCCGCGAACTGAACATCGGCGCGTTCACCATCCAGCTCAACAACCGCAAGCTGATGCGCGGCTATTTCGAGAGCCTCGGCATCGTCGACGGCGAGCAGCAGATGCTGGTGCTGCGCGAAGTGGACAAGCTGGACAAGCGCGGCGCCGATTACGTGCGCGACACGCTGACCGGCGAGACGTTCGGCCTGAGTGCCGAGGTGGCGCAGAAGATCCTCGCCTTCGTGCAGGTGCGCTCGACCTCGCTGCAGGATGCGTGCGACAAGCTCGATGCGCTGGGCGCCGGCCCGGAGGCGATGGAGCAGGGCCGCCACGAGCTGAAGGAAGTGCTTGGCCTGATCCATGCGTTCGGCGTGCCGGAAACGCACTACGCGCTGAACCTGTCGATTGCGCGTGGCCTCGACTATTACACCGGCACGGTCTACGAGACGACCTTGAACGATCATCCGCAGATCGGCTCGATCTGCTCCGGTGGCCGCTACGAGAACCTGGCCAGCCAGTACACCAAGTCGCAGCTGCCCGGCGTCGGCATCTCGATCGGCCTCACCCGCCTGTACTGGCAGCTGCGCGATGCCGGCCTGATCAATACCGCGACCAGCACGGTCGATGTGCTGGTGACCCAGATGGACGCGGCACAGCTGCCGGCCTATCTCGCGCTGGCCGGCGAGCTGCGCGGCGCCGGCATCGCCACCGAAGTGGTGCTGGAGGGCGGCAAGCTGGGCAAGCAGTTCAAGTACGCCGACCGCGCCGGCATCCGTTTCGTGATCGTGCTGGGCGAAGAGGAGATCGCCAAGGGTGTGGTGACGGTCAAGGATTTGCGCCGCGAAGATCAGTTCGAGGTCGCGCGCAGCGAGTTGATCAAGACGCTGCGGGTGGAGCTGGAACAGGCAGCGGCGATGGGCTGAAAACATGCGGCTCGGTGATCAGGGACTCCACGACGTAATTCTTCAGTGAGGCAGCAGTGAGCAAATCCGACACCATCGTTCTCGACGGCAACAGCCTCACCCGCGCCCAGCTGGTGGCGGTGGCACGCAACGGCAACAAGGTTTCACTGGACCCGGCCGGGCTCAAGCGCGTGCAGCGCGCGGCCGATTTCCTCGCCGAGAAAGTCAGCTGCGGCGAGCCGACCTATGGCGTCACCACCGGTTTCGGCAGCAACGCGGACAAGCTGCTCGGTGCGCATCGGTTGCGCGACGAATTGCCGGGAGCCGCTCTGATCAAAGATGGGCCGCACAAGCCCGAAGGCACGCTGCTGGAAGAGCTGCAGCACAACCTGATCACCACCCACGCGGTGTGCGTGGGCAAGCCGTTCGGCGAGGACGTGGTGCGGGCGATGCTGCTGATCCGCATCAATACGCTGATGCGCGGGCATTCCGGCATCCGCGTGAGCACGCTCGAAGCGTTGACCGCGATGCTCAACGCCGGTGTGGTGCCGGTGGTGCCGGAGAAGGGCTCGGTCGGCGCCAGTGGCGACCTCGCGCCGTTGTCGCATCTGGCGATCGTGCTGCTCGGTGGCGGCGAAGCGTTCTATCGAGGCGAGCGCGTCCCGGGCGCGGAAGCGCTGGAGCGCGCTGGCCTCGCGCCGATCCGCCTGTCGTTCAAGGAAGGCTTGGCGCTGAACAACGGCACCGCACAGATGCTGGCGACGGGCGTGCTCGCGCTGGATACGCTGGAGCAACTGCTGGACACCGCCGACCTGGCCGCGTCGATGACGCTGGATGCGTTCGCCGGTCGCAGCGGCGCACTGCGCCCCGAAGTGCATGCGCTGCGTCCGCATCCTGGTCAGGTCGAAACGGCCGCGCATGTGCGCGACCTGCTGGCCGGTTCGACCCTGGTCGACATTCCGTATCACCTGGTGCCGCGCTTCAAGGCGTGGAGTGCCGAGGCGTGGAGCGAACCGGACGATCAGGCGCTCAGCTTCGACATCGGCTGGGACTGGGTGCCGGCCAACCAGCGGCATGGCCGCGAGGCGTTCTACAGCCGCTTCCTGCCGTTCAAGGGCGGCAAGAAGCATCAGCCGCAGGATGCCTACAGCCTGCGCTGCATGCCGCAGGTACATGGCGCGGTGCGCGATGCCTGGGCGCAGGCTTGCCGCGTGTTCGACATCGAACTGAACTCGGTCACCGACAATCCGCTGATCTTCCCGGACAACGAGGACGCGCAGTTCATCGAGGAGCAGGTGATCTCGGCCGGCCACTTCCACGGCATGCCGCTGGCGCTGGCGATGAGTTACGTGAAGGCGGCGATCCCGGTGCTGGCATCGATCTCCGAGCGCCGGCTAAACAAGCTGGTCGATTCGGCCACCAACGATGGCCTGCCGGCCTTTCTCACCGGCAACGAAGACGGCACCGATTCAGGCTTCATGATCGTGCAGTACACCGCGGCGGCGCTGGTCAACGACCTGGCCACCCGCGCGCATCCGGCCAGCGTGTACTCGGTGCCGACCAGCGCGAACGCCGAGGATCACGTGTCGATGGGCGCCAACGAAGCGCGCCACGTGCTGGAGATGACCGAGGATCTTGGTCATGTACTCGCCTTGGAGCTGTACACCGCAGCGCAGGCGTTGGACTACCGTCAGGCGATGCTGAATGCCGCACGCCGGCTGGCCAGCCGTGGCGGCTGGCAGGCGCTGGCCGCCAAGATTTCCAACGCGCCACGCGAGGATCAGCCGCACTACGCTCAATTCGTCGCCGAAGTGCAGCAGCTCGCCGCTGCGCTGGCCCATGCCGGGGATTTCCACGCCGGTGCCAGCGTGCGCGATGCGCATGCGATCCTGCGCCGGCACATCGGCTTCATGCATCGCGATCGTGCGATGGATGGCGAGGTGCGTACCGTGTGCACGCTGGTGCAGCAGGGCGCATTTCGTTCCGCGGCATGAACCATCATTTTTAATGGAAGCAAATCCATGAGCCTGATCCAAACCCCGGTGTCCTACGGCGAGCTGATCGACAAGATCACCATCCTCGAGATCAAGTCGCGGCGGATTGCCGACGATGCCAAGCTCGCCAACGTGCGCAACGAACTGGACCTGCTCAATGCGACCTGGGCCAACGATCCTGCCTCGCACACGGACATCGGCGACGAGCGCGCGCGCCTGCTGGCAGTGAACGAACTGCTGTGGGACATCGAGGACAGGATCCGCCTGAAGGAGCGCGCCCAGGCATTCGACCAGGAGTTCATCGAGCTGGCGCGTGCGGTCTATTTCCGCAACGACGAGCGCGCGGCGTTCAAGCGCGAGATCAACCTCAAGCTCGGTTCGCAGCTGGTCGAGGAAAAGTCCTACCAGGATTACCGCTAGAGGGCCGAGCGCGTCCGCTGGCGTCCGTAGATGATTCCTAAGTGATTGAAAATACGTTGTTCTGTATTTTGTCGGCTTAACGCGGAATCGCTCGGACGCTTGCAAAATGGGTAGCTAGACGGGTAGCTTTCGCTCTAGCTACCCAACGAAATGCCGCCATGCCGAAGCGTCAGACCAAGTTGCTCACCGATCCGCAGCTGCGCCGTCTGGCTGCCGCTGGCACCCCTGTCGCGGTATCCGATGGAGATGGGCTGACCTTCACCCTGTCCGCTGCTGGCACCGCCGCATGGGCGCTGCGCTACCGCATCGGTGGACGTCGCCGTGAACTCACGCTGGGCAGGTATCCCGACCTGAAGCTGGTAGATGCACGCAAGGCGGCAGCGAAGGCGCGTGTGCAAGTCGAGTCCGGCGTGGACGTGGCCGTTGAGAAACAGCGCCGCAAGACAGCCGATGCGCTGGCATGGACGGTGCGCGAATTGCTCCGCGACTTTGAAACCCGTGTTGCACCGGGTCTGGCTGCCAGTACGGCCTTTGGCCTGCTGAATTACATGCGCACGGACATACTGCCGGCACTGGGATCGCGTGTCGCCCGCGACGTGACTCCGGATGATGCGCAAGCCACGGTCGAGCGTGCCGCCGAGCGCAGCTATTGGGCTGGTGCGAACGCGCGCAAGGCGGGCATTGCCCTGTTCAAGCATGCCCGCGCACGTCGCATCGTCGTGGCGAACCCGTTTCGTGCAGTGAACATGCCGAGCATTGTCGCCCAACCTGCCAAGCGCCAGCGCGTCGCGTTGAAAGCTGAGCAGATACGCGCCTTCATGCTGGGGCTGTCCGCGCTCGCACCTGTCGACGCCGCGCTGGCCGAGCTGCTGCTACGCACCGGCGTGCGCATCGGTGAAGCCCTGAGTGCGGAATGGTTGGACGTCCATGCCGACGAGTGGCGCATACCACGCGAGAAAATCAAAACTCGCAAACGCATGGCCGATCCGGCGTTCGTGATCCGGCTGCATCCTTCGACGATTACAGTTTTCGAGCAGTTGCGGAGCTTGTCCGCCGGCTCGCGATGGGTATTCCCCGCACTGGCTGGCGGACAGGGCCGCAGCATGGATCACGAACGCGCGCTGGATCGGCTCAAGGATTACGCAGCTACGCTGCCGAACTTCCCGGCCATCGTCTTTCACGATCTGCGCAGCACCGTGCGCAGCGGCATGCGTGCGCTGAATATCCGGGTGGAAGTGTGCGAACGTGCCTTGAACCATAGCCTGCCGGGCTTGCCCGGTGTCTATGACATTGTGCAGCCTGAGCAAGTAGCCGATGCGTTCTCGCAGTGGGGCGACTATCTGGACGTGTTGCGCAAAGGTGCTGACATTGTGCCAATCAAGCGGATGAAGTGACATGCGCAAAGGAACGCCGCCGGGCGTCACGTTCGACGTACCCCATGAGTTGCTGCTGGCACAGTTTGAGAAATTATGCGAAGGCTGGCTGGAACTGGCCGCGCGTCTTGAGCGTGGTGAAGCGCTGGGCGCTTTCGATCGAGAAACCATCGCCATTGGGATACGGCAGTATGTGAAAGGCATGAAGCCACCCCCACGTTCGCGTGGAAACAAGCCGAAGTTTGATGCGGGTGTTGAGGCGATGCGTTATGGCCATTTGGTGAATAGCGGAGTCGAGCCTTCCGAAGCTATCGGCCAGATTGCCGACAAGCTCGGTGTGAGCGAAGAAGCAGTACGCCGCGCTATAGCGCCGATGCGCAAAGATGCGCTGTATATAGCGAGCTTGGGGATGTTTAAGCCAAAAGACGATTGAAAACCTTTTCCAGCGAAAAGGTTTTCGACAGCGCGTTTTCTGTGTGGAAAATGCATTTCCGAACCCAGCAATTCCGCACGGGTTCGGAGACGTCCATGCACACCACCCAAGAACCATTCCGCAGTCAGGCCGCGCCGAAGTCCGGCACGGTTGAAATCAAACCCGTCCGGCTGATCCGCCTGCCCGAAGTCATGCGCCAGAGCGGTCATGCGCGTAGCTCCATCTACGATGGCATCCGCGACGGCACGTTTCCAAAACCTGTCCCGCTGTGCGGTCGCAGCGTGGCATGGGTCGAGTCCGAAGTGCAGCAGTGGATTGCCGAGCGCATCGCCGCGTCGCGGGGTGTGGCATGAACCTGATAACTCTGGCCATCGGAGCCACCGACGATAGCCGCAACCACCTGCGCGACTACGCCGACGCCACGGACGCTCCTGCATGGGAAGTAGTCGAAGCTGCCGACTTGCTGGATAGGGTCGCCGATCTTCTGAATAAGGCGGCGCAGTCATGACTGCCATTGCGAACCAGAGTCCGTCTTCACTGCTGTTGTCACGTCTTGAAGGTGTCATCAAGACCTGCAAAGGCTGGCGCGCACGTTGCCCGCACTGTGGCGGCAAGGGACAAAAGCTGGCCATTGCCGAGGGCGATAACGGCACGCTGCTGGTGACTTGTTTCAGTTGCCACGACACGTATGCGGTACTAGCCGCCGTGGGCCTGACCGTCGCCGACCTGTTCATCCGGAAAGACCTGCGCAGCATGACGCCATCGGAACGGAGCCAGCTCCGACAGGCGGCATTGATCCCGCGCTGGCACGCGGCATTGAATGTGCTGGTGACTGAGGCCAACGTGGTCTTGGCTGCATCCAATCAGCTCGGCGACAACCGGCCCTTGAATGATGCTGACCTGACGCGCGTTCGCCTGTGCGCCCTTCGGATTTTCGACGCGGCGGAGGTGCTTCATGGAAACTGAAACCTTCAGCGGCGGCCCCGACGATATGGCAGCCCGGGAGGAAGCATTGCAGCCGGCCGCCGGCCGCATCGCCCTGTTCGATTGCAACGGCCAGCGCAAGGCGCAAGCCACGGTGCTCACCGAGATAGGCCAGCAGCACCACTTGTTTCACGATCCAGACAGCGGAGCGTTTGCACGGGTAGCGGTCGCCGATCATGCCGAGGTCTTCCGTATTGCTGGCAGCGAGTACCGCGACCTACTGGGCCGGGCCTACTACCTGCTAACCGGCGCGGGAGCGAACCGCAACGCGATTACTGATGCCGTTGCCACGCTCACCGCGACCGCGCGTTATGCAGGCCCGGAGGAACCCGTCCACCTGCGCGTCGGTGCCAGCGGTGACGGCATCGTGATCGACACCGGCGGCAGCAACTGGGCCGTGATCCAGGTTGACTCTTACGGATGGCGGATAGCGCACCAGCACAGCGCAAACTTCCGGCGCACCACGAAAGCGGCTGCCTTGCCTGTAGCCAGTAGCGCTGACTTCAATCTGATCTGGAAGTACGTCAACGTGGAACGGGCTGACCGTGTGCTGGTGGCTGGCTGGGCACTGGCAGCAATGCGCCCGCATGGCCCGTTCCCGATCCTGCTGCTACTCGGGGAACAGGGCACTGGCAAGTCCAATTCCAGCCGCACCATGAAGTCGCTCACCGATCCGTCCGGCGTGCCATTGCGACCACCTCCGCGCGATGACCGTGACTTGCTGGTGGCCGCGCTCAATTCGTGGGTGCTGGCATTGGACAATCTGAGCGGAGCAACGCCACAACTGTCCGATGCTCTGTGCCGCCTTGCCACCGGCGGAGCACTGGCCGGACGCAAGCTCTACACCGACATAGAAGAATCGGCGCACAACATCCAGCGCCCCGTCATCTTGAACGGCATTGACGATCTGGCGTCACGTCCCGATCTGGCCGAGCGATGCATCCACCTGACCCTGCCTCCGCTCACCACACGCGCCACCGAGGCCGATCTGGCGGCACAGTTCAAGGTGGACGCGCCGAAGATTATGGCGGCCCTGCTGGACGGCTTGGCGTTGGCACTGAGCGAGGTGGATACCGTCAACATTGGCCCGTTGCCCCGTATGGCTGACTTCGCGAAGTGGGCCGCTGCCGGCGTGCCTGCACTTGGCTTCACCAGCGAACAGTTCATTACCGCGTACCGGAGCAATCAGGCCGATGCCGTGGCGCTGGGGCTGGGATCGTCCACCGTGGCCTGCACCATCCGCAGCTTTGCCGAGCGACAAGGCCGATGGAAGGGTACGGCCCGCGAGCTGTTATCACGGTTGAATCAGGAAGCCGAAGCTGACCGGAACGTGCCCGGTTGGCCGCACTCACCGAAGGGCTTGCAGACGATCCTCCGTCGGCTGGGGCCATCTCTACGCAGTGTCGGCATCCACGTCGAGCACGACAAGAAGGCGGACAACCAGTACCTGACCCTATCGTGCAAGCCCCGTGGGGAACTGCCACAAGTGCCACAACTGCCAGCCGAACCGGTCGACGATGGCAGATTGGCAGTTGTGGCAGATGCCCGCGAGGTTTGCACGGTGCCCTCGCGATCCAGTGACAAGGAGGTCACGACGATATGAACCCGAACCCGCTGCAAACCTTGCTGCTGGTGTGGGCTGCTGGCGGTGTGCTCACCCGCGACGGCGACAACCTTCACGTTGAAGCACCGAAGGGAGCGATACCGCCGCAACTGGTGGATGCCCTGCGCGCGAACAAGATGGAGTTGCTGGCCACCTTGCCTGTCCGTGATTCCGGAATAACTACAGCCCCTAAAAGGGAGCCAGCCGCATGACATGGCAACCCGGACGGCCTGTATTGAGCGCCAGTGACCGTGTCGACTGGCAGGCATGGCGTAAGGCCCGCAAGCTGGAGCAGCAGCGCCATCGTCGCGGCATGCATCCAAGAATCGACTACTACCCCTCCGAGGATGTGCTGGCACTGATCCGCGAACGCACGCATGGCCGCGTCGGCGGCGACCAGTCGAGTGTCATTGACGAGCTGGTGCGGACGGCCTTCCGGAATAAAATAGGACGATTTAGAAACGGCGGGAAGGGCGAGACCGTGAGCACTTCCGGAATTACCGATGCCATCGCGTAGGCGCGCGCGCATGAATGACTCTGCAAAACAGGTTGCGATGGAGCGACAGCGCCAAGGTCAGATGAAGCACGACAACCGCGTGGTGTGCGATGCGCGTCGGCGGCACGACGGCCAACCCTGCCAAGCGCTGAGTGTGCCGGGCAAGAAACGATGCAAGTGGCACGGCGGGTGCTCTACCGGCCCGCGCACGGTGGCTGGCAAGCTCAAGTGTGCGGCAAACCTGCCGATCCGGCATTGAGAGCAAGTCGTTAACAATGACATTCGGTCCCTATGCGGGCGTGGGCAATCGCTTGCACCTAACCTCAATGTCGCCATAAGGACGGGAACGGTACGTGCGTGTAGCGCGCGACCCCAAGCGTAGAATGCCAACTTCCATATTGATATTCGCGGAGTGACGAAAATGGAGAGCTTGTGAAGTTCATAAAGACGATAGGGCTACTCATGCTGGTTGCGGCTCTCACCGCGTGCAATGGTGGGGCACCCGAGAATGATGTTGGATCGGATGATGCAACGGCTTCGCCGCCCATTGAGGCGCCTGCCACCACGCGGAGTCCAGCCTTGCCTGAAAAAGAACAACAGCTAGTTGCGCTCACACCTTTGTTTCGCCGCGAGTGGAAGCTCGCCAATGAATCCAATCCGATTGCGTCTGATCAGAAAGTTGATGCGGTCAATAAGCAATTTGATGCGGAGATTTGCAAGTTCGCCAACACCCCTCATGTGGCTCATTGGGTAGGAACCGTCTACCAACTTGGGCTTGCAGACGACGACTCCAAGAGCGCATATCTCCGATTGGTTCTTACTGCGCGCGGTACTGCTGCCGTGAGTATTTCGTCCATGCTCGGCACCGACTACGTCACGCTATCGAGCTGGATGACCGACCGGGGAGACAACGACGCAAGTCTCCTTGCTAAGCCCGGAACGCCGCTCATAAAAAGCCTTTCGACACTGCAAGCGGGCGATGTTGTCGTTTTTGATGGCGACTTCCAGAAAATAGACGGTCCTGGATGCCTGCGCACTAACAGCAATATCGAAACACCAGCCGACAACGCGCGGGCGAACGATGATCGACCGGACTATATGTTTAAATTCACGAAGGTTTCCAAGTCCGAATAGTTCAGCGGTTTTAGCCGCGGCTCATTGCTAACAGTGCGGAACAATGCCGACTGGATGTCGCAAATTGCGATGGAATGCGATGAACGGCGCGGTCTCGATCCGAGCGAGTTTCGGTCCGCGTGACACAATTGGGTAGCTCTATGGGTAGCTAAAACGTAAATTGCCTTCGAAAGCTATGCTCGGCAACGTATTCGATAGTCCTACCAGGATTACCGGCAGCAGAACTGAGGAAAGAGGAGTGAGAAACGAGAGAAGAGCCACGGATTGCGAGTCTTTCTATCGTCCCCCACTGCTCTCCGCTCACTCCTCGCTCTTCGCTGCGGCTTCATAGCGCTCGATCACCTCGTCGACGCCAATCAGGTCCATCACGCCGGGTTTCTCGATCTTGCTGCCCCACGGAATGTCGCTGGCTGGCTTGCCCAGATACTTGCGCGCGGCCTCGTCGTACTTGTTCACGCACCAGCGGCGGTCGGAGTAGGGGCCGGATCGGTCCGGATTGCTCGCGGCGTGCAGGCCCAGCACCTTGGTGCCGACCGCGTTGGCCATGTGCATCGGCCCGGAGTCGGGTGTCAGCAGCAATTGCGCGCGATCGAGCAGGGCCAGCAGTTTCTTCAGCGTGTCCTTGCCGGTGAGGTCCAGTGGCGCGCGCTGGCAGGCGGCCAGCACTGCGTCGGCCATCGTGCGCTCACCGCTGGAAGGGCCGCCGACCATTACCACGCGCCAACCGCGTGCGGCGGCGTGATCCATCACGGCGGCGTAGCGCTCCGGTCGCCAGTTGCGCAACGCATGGCTGGAACTGGGGCTGACCAGCAGGGTGGGTGTATCGCCGGGTAGTTGTTCGACGGCCCAGGCATGCGCCTCGTCGGGAATCGGGATGTCCCAGCGCACCGCCGTCTGCCGCAACCCAAGCGGCTCGCAGAAGCTGCCGATCGCATCGAGCACATGTTCGCCGCTGCGCGCAGGTATGCGTTGGTTGATGACCAGTCCATGCAGGTCCCTTGCGCGTGCACGGTCATAGCCGATGCGGCGAACGGCCTTGATGCCAAGGCTCAGCAGGTTCGAGCGCATCGCCACCTGCATCTGCAGCAGCGCATCGAAGCGTCGTTCGCGCAATGCGTCACGTACGGCGCGCATGCCGTTCCAGCCGGCCGCCTTGTCGAACGTGACGAACTCCACGCCGGGCAGGTCACCGACCAGCTTGCGTTCCAGCTTGCCAACGACCCATGTCAGTGCGGTTTCCGGCCACGCCTGTTGCAGGGTGCGCACCAGCGGCACCACATGGGTGACGTCGCCGATGGCGGAGGTGCGCAGCAGGCAGATCGAGGCAGCGGCAGTCATCGGGTTCGAGGTCATGGGCCTGGGTTAGAATCGGGGCAATCACTGGGCATGATGATGCAGGAACGGATATACAAAAGTGCTGCCGGCGCGATTCTGTTTGACGCCGCCGTATCGCCACAAGTCGGGCCGGACTGGTTTGTACCGGATTACTGGCGCCGACAGGGCGCCCTGCGCACGCAGGCCGGCGGGCGTGGCGGCGTGGCGGTCATTGCGACTCAGGCCGGCGAATGCGTATTGCGGCATTATCGGCGCGGCGGCATGGTCGCCGCATGGATGGGCGATCGCTATCTGTGGACGGGGAGTAAGCGCACGCGTCCGTTTGCGGAGTTCCGCCTGCTCGGCGAGATCGCCAGGCTCGGCCTGCCCGGACCGGTGGCCGTGGCCGCGCGCTATGTCCGGCACGGCCTGTTTTACAGCGCCGACCTGATCACCCGCCGCATCGCCGATGCGCAGACCCTGGCCGAATGTCTGGCGGCAGGGCAACTTGATGGCGAGCTGGCGGAAAAGGTCGGGGCACTCGTGGCGCGCTTTCATCGTGCCGGTATCTGGCATGCCGATCTGAATGCGCACAATGTGCTGGTGACGCCGGACGGGCTTTACCTGATCGACTTCGATCGTGGCCGCTTGCGCAAGCCGGCGACTGCCTGGCGGCAGGCCAACCTGCAGCGCCTGCGTCGTTCGCTGCTCAAGCTGGGGGCTGCCGGTCACGGTGAGGCAGTCTTCGAGAAAGACATCTGGCAACCGCTACTTGGCCGATACGGGCGTACGCTGACTCCATGAACTGGCATCTGCATTTTCTCGGCGTGGGCGCCGCGCACGCGGTGGAACTCGGCTCCTCGGCCGTGGTGCTGGAGCGCGCCGGCGTGCCGCAGCTGCTGATCGACTGCGGCCCGGACACGCTGGATCGGTACATGGCCGCCTACGACGCCTTGCCGCCGGCGCTATACATCACGCATACCCACATGGATCACGTGGCCGGGTTGGAGCGGTTGTTCTTCCGGTTGTGGTTCGATCCGCACCTGCGCGGCACCACCCGGTTGTTTGCCCATGCCGGGTTGATTCCCTGGCTGCAGGCGCGCGTGGCGGATTACCCCGGTGCCCTTGCCGAGGGTGGCGTCAACTTCTGGGAGGCGTTCCGCCTGGTGCCGTGCACGCGCGGCTTCTGGCTGGACGGACTGTGGTTCGACGTGTTCGCCACCCGGCATCACGTGCCGGGCACGTCGTATGGACTCGCGCTGGACGGCAGCTTCGTCTATACCGGCGATACCCGGCCGATCCCCGAAGCTTTGGCGCGTTATGCCGGCGGCAATGAAGTGATCGCGCACGATTGCAGCCTGGTCGGCAATCCGTCGCATACCGGCATCGACGATATCGAGCGTGAATATCCGGGCGAAGCGATGCGCTCGCGGCTGCTGCTGTACCACTACGGCAGTGTGGCCGATGGCACCGCACTGGCTGCACTCGGCTACCGCGTCGCGGCCATGGGTGACCGGGTAGCCGTGGGTGAACCGTCCGCACCGCGGGCCGATGCGGGCTGAATCCAGACGCATCTGCTTGCCTGTAACCGGGGCTGACGTTATCCTTCCGCTTCTTTGCCGGGCCGGATGCCCGACCAAGAGGGTTTCCTGCGGAGAGGTGTCCGAGTGGTTGAAGGAGCACGCCTGGAAAGTGTGTATACGGTAAAACGTATCGCGGGTTCGAATCCCGCTCTCTCCGCCAACTTCTAGTTTCATGTGAGTTCCAGGGCTCAGCAGCCCACGTCTATGGTGGCCCCGTCGGTCCCCCCGCGACGATAGTTCGCAAACTCCGCCAGGTCCGGAAGGAAGCAACGGTA
Organism: Rhodanobacter sp. B04; assembly: GCF_002001125.1. Classification (GTDB taxonomy): domain Bacteria; phylum Pseudomonadota; class Gammaproteobacteria; order Xanthomonadales; family Rhodanobacteraceae; genus Rhodanobacter. The sequence continues at coordinate 82,339 of NZ_MUNV01000011.1, forward strand.
GCGAATGATTCGGGTGCCGGGGTGTGGCTGGCGGGGCCGCCGCCTTTTCGGGGTGACTGATTCCCCGTTCTCCTTTACTGACTTACCCCGCCCGACTTGGCACAATCACTGTTCGCCCCAAGGTAGTCAGGCATGTCTTATCAGGTACTCGCTCGCAAGTGGCGCCCGCGCAAGTTCGCCGAGCTGGTCGGGCAGGAACATGTGGTGCGCGCGCTCACCAATGCGCTCGAGACCGGACGCATGCATCACGCCTACCTGTTCACCGGCACCCGCGGTGTCGGCAAGACCACGATCGCGCGGATCTTCGCCAAGTCGCTGAACTGCGAGCGCGGGCAGTCGGCCGATCCCTGTGGCGAGTGCGCGGTGTGCACGGCGGTGGACGAGGGGCGCTTTGTCGACCTCTTGGAGATCGACGCGGCCAGCAATACCGGCGTGGACGATGTGCGCGAGGTGATCGAGAACGCGCAGTACGCGCCGTCGCGTGGTCGCTTCAAGGTGTACCTGGTCGACGAGGTGCACATGCTGTCGAAGAACGCGTTCAACGCGTTGCTGAAGACACTGGAAGAACCGCCGCCGCACGTGAAGTTCCTGCTCGCCACCACCGACCCGCAGAAGCTGCCGGTGACGGTGTTGTCGCGCTGCCTGAAGTTCAACCTGAAGCGCTTGCTGCCGGAGCAGATCTCCGGCCAGATGCGGCATATCCTCGCTGCGGAAAACATTGCCTACGAAGACGGCGCCATCGGCGAACTCGCGCGTGCTGCCGACGGCTCCTTGCGCGACGGCCTGTCGCTACTTGACCAGGCGATTGCCTACGGCGGCGGTGCGCTGCATGTCGACGACGTGCGCACCATGCTTGGCAGCGTCGCGCGCGGGCAGGTGCTGGGTGTGCTCGATGCGCTGTCCGCGGGTGATGGCGAGCGGCTGCTGGCCGAGTGCACCCAGATTGCCTCGTATTCGCCGGATTTCGGCGGCGTGCTGGACGATCTGGCCGGCGTGCTGCACCAGTTGCAGCTGATCCAGCTGATTCCCGATTACCGGCCCGAAGAAGGCGGTGATGACGCTGCATTGGTCACACTGGCCGAGCGGATGACGCCGGAAGACGTGCAGCTGTATTACCAGATTGCCACCTCCGGTCGGCGTGATCTGGTGCTGGCGCCGGATGCACGCACCGGCTTCGAGATGGCGATGCTGCGCATGCTCGCGTTCCGGCCTGGCGATGGTTCACCGGCGGTGCGCACCGAAAGACCGGCTGCCGCAGAAAACCTGGTGTCGCCGGCAGTGCCCGCACGATCAAATACGTCGCCACCGTCGCGTCCCGCCGCGGTGGCCGAGCGCCAGCAGGATTACCCGCCACCGCCGCGCGCGGAATCGGCAACGCGACCGGCGCCAGTGCCTGCAGTGACGGCGACGCCGGCTCCGGTGGCGCGTGATGCCAACGGCCTGCCGAATTGGGATGCCTTGATCGAGCAGGCCGGCTTGCGTGGTCCGTTCGGCTTGCTGGCGCAGAATGCCGTGTTGCGTGAACGCGATGGCCAGACCCTGGTACTCGCGCTGCAGCCGGCGCACATGAATCTCGCGGTGGAGCCGATGGTCAGCCAGATGGAAGAGCGCATCGGCCAGGTCCTTGGCGAGCGCATCCGGCTGCGTTTTGTCAGCAACACCCCGGAAGCGGGGGTGCAGACGCCGGCAGCACGCGCGGCGCAGGCACGCGATGCGGCTCAGGCAGCTGCCGAGCAGGCCATCGAAGGCGATCCGCTGGTGCAGTCGCTGAAGCGCGAATTCGGCGCACGCGTGGTGCCGCAATCCATCAAACCCCTTGATAGTTGAATCCTGAAAGTTGAAGCCGGAGCAGTGAGATGAGAGGACAGATCGGTCAGCTGATGCAGCAGGCCCAGCGCATGCAGGAAGACATGAAGCGTGCGCAGGAAGAGATCGCCAAGCTGGAAGTCACCGGCAGCGCCGGTGGTGGCCTGGTCAGCGTGGTGATGACCGGCGCGCATGAGGTACGCCGTGTGCAGATCGACCGGCAGACGTTCGCCGACGATCCGGAAATGGCCGAGGACCTGGTCGCTGCCGCAATCAACGATGCCGTGAACAAGGTGGCCGAGGTCAGCAAGAACAAGCTCGGCGGCGTCACCGCCGGGATGAATCTGCCGGCTGGCTTCAAGATGCCGTTCTGAAAACAGGGGTGAGTGAAGAGGGGTGAGAAGTGACAGAGCATCAGCTGACCGCTTCCCGCCTTTCTCTCACTTCTCACCCCTCTTCACTCACTACTCGAATCATCCATGTCATCCGGTTCCCCCCTTCTCGCTGACTTGATCGAAGCGCTGCGCTGCCTGCCCGGCGTGGGCGGCAAGAGTGCGCAGCGGATGGCTTTCCATCTGCTGGAGCGCGAGCGCGAGCGTGGACTGAAGCTGGCTGCCGTGCTGGAGCAGGCGATGCAGCGCATCGGCCATTGCAAGCAGTGCCGCAACTTCAGCGAGGAGCCGCTGTGCGCACTCTGCGCCAGCGGCAGTCGCGACCGGCAGGTGCTGTGCGTGGTGGAATCGCCGACCGACCTGGCGGCGATCGAGCAGGCCACCGGTTATCGCGGGCAGTACTTCGTGCTGATGGGACGTTTGTCGCCACTGGACGGCCTCGGGCCGGAGGAGCTGGGGCTGGCGCAGCTCACCCAGCGACTGGGCGAGGGCGAGATCGAGGAGTTGATCATTGCCACCAATCCCACGGTGGAGGGCGAAGCCACCGCGCATTACCTTGCGCAGCTGGCGCGTGCCGGCGGCGTGCGGCCGACCCGGCTGGCGCACGGCGTGCCGCTGGGCGGCGAGCTGGAATACGTCGACCGCAGCACGCTGGCGCATGCGTTCGGCGGGCGGCAGTTGCTGGACTGACTCATACGGAGCAAGCGGGCATGGGCGACACCATATTCAGCAAGATCATCCGCCGCGAGATACCGGCTGACATCGTCTACGAGAACGACGAGGTGCTGGCCTTTCGCGATCTGAATCCGCAGGCACCGGTGCACGTGCTGTTCATTCCCAAGCGGGCGCTGGCCACGCTCAATGACGCCGTCGCGAGTGAAGCCGAATTGCTGGGCAAGCTATTGCTGGCCGCCGCCGATTACGCCAAGCAGGAAGGTTTCGCCGAGCAGGGTTATCGCACGGTGATCAACTGCAACGAGGACGGCGGGCAGACGGTCTTCCATCTGCATGTGCACCTGCTTGCCGGCCGTCGCCTGCATTGGCCGCCAGGCTGAGCGCAATCGCTGCAATGCGCATGTACGCGCACATATAAAATAAAAGAACGCCGGCTCGATGCCGGCGTTCTTGTCGGTGATTACTTGGCCGGCGGCGGTGGCGGTCGCACCACGATCACGCGCGGGCCACCGTAGTAGGGATAACCGCCCCACGGGCCCCAGTACGGGCCGAAACCAGGTCCCCAGAACGGGTCGTAGTAACCCGGCGGATAGGCGGCATAGCGCGGACGCTTCGGCCACAGATAGACCACGTCGGCCTCGACACGCGGATAGGCATAGTCAAAATCGCCCACCTTCTGCGACACCGTCCCGTGCAGGGTGCCGGTGATCGTCAACTCACGCCCGCGGGTAAACACTTCCGGGTCGTAGAAGCCTGCATGGCAGGCAACGAAGCGCCCCTGGTTGTCACCCGCGTTGCCCGCTGCCGGGCGCGCCTCGCTGTCCAGCGGGCGCGACAGCAGGTAGAAGCAGGTCTCCTGCTGGCCCGGTTCGGTCTTGATGATCTCGCCACCCCAGCGTACGCGGGCGCCGCCACCGCCCTGCTGGGCGCTGGCAGTGGAGATATCGGTGTAATTGCCTTGCAGTGGTTGGGGAACCGTCGCGCATCCACCCAGCAGGGCGATGGCGGCGACGAGACTGAGGGGGCGGTACAGGGACATGGCAGTTTCTCCATCATGGGCGGTGGCATGCGCCATCGCGTCGGCTTTCATTTGACCATGCGAGCGGTCCGAAAATCCCGCACCGCACGCTGAAAGTCATGCAACGATTCAGGCGGCGGTTCGTCATGGGCATAACGCAGTTCCAGATAACACTTCATCAATAACGCAAGTTCATCACGCTGGCCAGGTAGCGCGCGGGCTGCGCGGCTCAGGTAATGCTGCGGGCCTTCACTGGGCCGGCGCACGATACCCATGCGTGCCAGCTTGTGCTCAAGCTCGCGCAGCGCGGTACGCAAGGGGTCGCGTACCTGCCGCCGCAACAATGCCCAACCCAGGCCGACCGCAATGAACAGCACGCAGCTGATCGCGAGCAGCACGCCCAGCGTCGCCGTATCGGCATCGCGAATGCCGAACGGGGTCAGCAGGCCGCGCTGGCGCAGTGCATCGAAACCGATAACGCCTTGCCCCCACCAGCGGTTGACGATGTCCCAGCGATTGCGCAGCGATTGCAGCCAGCCGTTCTCGTACCAAGGCAGTTGGCCGTCTGCCGCTGCCGCTGCGCCGAGGCTGACGCGTTGCGGTCGCACCGCTCCCGTCGGGTCGACGCGCACCCAGCCACGACCACTCAGCCACACTTCGCTCCAGGCATGGGCATCGGAATAACGTACCAGCAGGTACTTGCCCAACGTGTTCCAGTAACCGCCCTGGTAGCCGGTGACGACCCGCGAAGGGATGCCGGCTGCGCGCATCAGCACGGTGAATGCCGACGAGTACTGCTCGCAGAAGCCTTCACGGGTATCGAACAGAAAATCGTCCATCGCATCGCGACCCAGCGGTGCCGGGGACAACGTGTAGCGGAAACCGCCATTGTGGAAGAGTGCAAGCGCGGCCTGCACGATCGCGGCATCGTCGGTGCCATGGCGCTGACGCCACGATTGCCCTAGCGCGAGGGTGCGCGGGTTGAAACCGGCGGGCAGGGATAGTCCACGCTGGCGCATCCCGATGCCCAGCTCCGGTTGCAGGCGGTATTGGATGGCCGACCGTCCCGCATAGGCGAGCAGGTCGTTGACTGGCTTGTCGGCCATGACGACACGGTCCTGGCGAAGTCCCGCATTGGCAGGAGCATCCAGCGGCACGTCCAGCATCGGCAGCACGTATTGATGCGTCGGCTCCATGCTGACCTGATACCCGACAGTGCGGGATGCCTGCAGCTCCACCGGTTCGCGGTTGACGATGTCGACGTACTTCCAGCGTGAGCCGTCGTAGTCCCACATGACATAGGCGCGGAAATAGCGCTGGTCCGGTGGCGGAGGCGCCCCCTCGAAACTCACCCGCATTGCCGGGTGGTCGTCGATCAGCAGGTCGGTAAAGTCGCCTGGCGACATGTTGTCGCTCAGTCCCGTACGCGCATCGCGCGGTGACGGCGCGCCCCATAGCGGCGAGCTCAGGCGTGGCACCAGCAGGAACCCGAGCAGGGCCAGCGGTAGTGCGGCGGCCAGCAGGCCGAGGCCGGGCAGCAGGGAGCGCTGCAGCGTGACCTGCGCCTGTGCGGGCTCCAGGGCACGCAGAGTTGCCAGTGCCGGCAGCAAACCAAGCGCCACGGTGACGGTGACGATGAGTCCCTGGTCGAAAAGCAGCGCGGCCATCAGGGCAAAGCAGGCGAAACTGACACCGACGCGGACATCGCGTGCGGATTCGGTCTCCAGCAGTTTCAGGACCAGCAGGCCGATAGCCAATGCCGTTCCCGGCTCGCGTCCGAAAATATTTCCGTAGTGGGCAATGACCGCGAGCGTAAGCAGCACCAGCAGGGGCAGCTTGAGCCAGCGCGGCACGCGGCCGATGTGCCGGCGACGTTGCCACCAGCGCCAGCCCAGGGTCAGTGCCAGCGCAATGCCGAGCCACCACGGCAGATGTGCTGCGTGCAGGCCGAGCACGAGAGCCATGGTCAGGCCCAGCAGATCGAACGCGCGGGTATCGATCGGTGATTCGACGCGCGCCTTGCGCGATGGCAGCGCGATCATGGCAGTTGCGCCAGGGCGCTCATGCAGTGGGCGTAATGCAGCGGGCCACTGCCGCTGGCGATCTGCTTGTCCGGCAGCCACAGGCTGTAATTGCGCCGCTGGGCCTGTGCCTCGCCCAGCCAGCGGGCGAGGCGGGCGATGCGGGCCTCCTCGTCCAGCCCAGGCAGCTGGCGCCAGTCCAGTTGCCAGTTCGGACGGTTTTGCGGTTGTTCGAAGTCCTTCACCAGCAGGTTGATGTGGCGGGCGCTGGCCTTCCATGCGATGTGCCGCTGCGGGTCGCCTGCGCGATAGTCGCGCAGCGCGGCCAGCTCGTCACCCAGGTGCAGGCGCATGTGGCGAGCGTCGTCCGCGGCAGCGTGTGGCGGCGGTCCGGCGATTTCCGGGCGCGGCCATACCAGGACCGATTGCTCCGGGTGCAGCCAGCTCCATGCGCGAAACAAGCCCAGCGGCCAACTGCTCCACAGACGCAAGCGCGGCAAAGGCTGCCAGCCGCGTCGCAGGGTTGGCAAGTGCAGCACCACCAGGGTGACGCCGGTCGCATCGATCGCAAAGGCGGTGGAGTCGTGACCCAGGTCGACGCGGATCGCATGGCGACAGCGCCGCGACTCCAGTGCCAGCGTGAGTTCGATCGGTTCGCCTGCAATGGCATGGCCTGCGCGTACATGGGCAAGACGCAGCCCGTCGAGGCTGCGAAACGCCACCAGCATGCTGGCTGCACTGGCCGCACCGAGCAGGCAAGTGAGCAGCAGCGCGGCATTGTTGGTGTAGTTCAACGCGCCGACCATCATCACCAGCAACAACACCGAAAAGCCCAGGCCGAAGCCGGTCGGCACGATATATATGCGTCGCCGGTGCAACTCGATCGGCAGGCTCTCGGGCCGTCGGTAGCGGGTAAGCGCAGGCAACCGGCGTTCGGCCCAGGTCTGTACGTGCTGCAGGATCCCGCGCATCAATCCACCGCCACCTCGGCCAGCAGCTGCCGCGCCAGCGTGTCGCCACCGGCCCCGCGCGCCGGCAGCAGGCGATGGGCGGCCAGCGGCACGAACAGCGCCTGGATGTCTTCCGGCAGCACGTGCGTACGACCGCTGAGCAGCGCCCATGCACGTGCCGCACTCAGCAAGGCCAGCCCGGCGCGCGGTGACAGGCCCACGCGGATCTCGGCATGCCGGCGGCTGGCGGCGAGCAGGGCCTGCAGATAGTCGAGCAGGGCGGTGCTGGCGGTGATGGCCTGTGCCTGCCGGTGCAGCGCGAGCAGGGCGGCGCCGTCGAGCTGCGGGGTCAGCTGAGCGAGCAGGTCGCGGCGATCGCTGCCGGTAAGCAGGGCGCGCTCGGCGGCGGCATCGGGGTAATCCAGCGACAGCCGCAGCATGAAGCGGTCGAGCTGCGAGTCGGGCAGCGGGAAGGTGCCGTTGAGGTCGAGCGGATTCTGCGTGGCGACGACGAAGAACGGTTGCGCCAGCAGGTGGGTCTGGCCATCCACGGTGACCTGATGTTCGGCCATCGCCTCCAGCAGCGCGCTCTGCGTCTTCGGGCTGGCGCGATTGATCTCGTCGGCCAGCAACAGGCCGGTGAAGATCGGGCCGGGATGGAAGCGGAACTGGCCGGTTTCGCGTTCATAGACGCTGACGCCGATGATGTCCGACGGCAGCAGGTCGCTGGTGAACTGCACGCGCTGGAAGTCGAGCGCGAAGGTGGCCGCCAGCGCGTGCGCGAGGGTGGTCTTGCCCACTCCGGGTACGTCTTCCAGCAGCAGATGGCCACCGGCAATCAGGCCGGTGAAAGCCAGCTTCACCTGGCGTGGCTTGCCCAGCAATACCTGGTTGACCTGGGCCATGGCGGCGTCCAGGCGTTGCTGCAGTCCTTCATCGCGAAGCGTGGTGATGGCTGACATGATCCCTTCGGCGCTGGGCGGGTTGTGGGGGCAGGTAGGCAGTGTAGCGATTGTCCGGCACAGCCGATCCTATGGCAGTTCGATGCCGGTCTCGCGCAGCAGTCGCGACAGTGCGATCAACGGCAGCCCGATCAGCGCACTCGGGTCATGATTGTCGATAGCCGCGAACAGGCTGATGCCCAGACCTTCGCACTTGAAGCTGCCTGCACAGTCGAGCGGCTGCTCGCGTTCGACATAGCGTTCGATTTCCGCCGCGTTCAGGACGCGGAAGCGCACGCGGGTGTGATCGACGTAGGTATGCCGGCGGCCGTCACGGGTATCGAGCAGGCACAGCGCGGTGTGAAAGTGCACCTCGCGGCCCGAGCTTGCGCCGAGCTGGGCACGGGCGTGTTCGGCCGTGCCGGGTTTGTCGAGGGTGAGCCCGTCGAGTTCGGCTACCTGGTCGGAGCCGATCACCAGTGCGTCGCGCAGCCCATGTGCCGCCGCTTCGGCCTTGGCGATCGCCAGGCGAAGTGCGCGCGCTGCCGGAGGCTCGCCAGGCAACGCGGATTCGTCGGTGCCGGGTGCGCACTGCTCGAAATCGGGTGTCAGTCGGCGCAACAACTCGGCGCGATAACGCGAGGTGGAGCCCAGCACCAGCCGGGGCGCTGTCCGTGTCGGTAGTGTCATGTGTCGGATTCGCGCCGGATGTGTTCACGCATGGCGCTGTTCAGGTCACGCTGCGCCTGGGTAAGCGCCTGCAGCAGGGGTTGCAGGCGGTCGCGTGTGCTGCGCATGGAGTCGGCAGCCTCGTTCAGCTCCTGCTGGCTGGCTTGCGCCGATTGATCACGGATCCACAGCCGCTGCTGCAGCAAGGCGCGCAACCCTCCATCGATGGCATGCCTGGCCTCCTGTTCGCTGGCGGCTGGCAGGTCGGGATTGAGCGACATCACGGCATGCGCCTGCTGCAGGCCGGAACGGCAAGTCTTGAGGTCTGTTTCGAGTCGGTCGGCCAGATCGAGCAGGGTCTGCAGGCTGCGGCTGCGCCGTGCCTGGCGCCGGCGCATGAAGAGGGTCCAGCTCACGCCGGCGACCAGCAGCAACAGCAGTACGGCGACGCCGGGGGTCAGATAGTCATTCACGAATGGCAGTTCAGGCGACGAAGGGATTCAGTCTGCCGCATTGGGGCCAGATCAGGCAAAATAAGCCACGTAGCAGCCGTTTCATGGGTTTGGATAGCCTTGCCAGTTGACTTGAGGCGGCTTCATACCTAATATTTCGCGATTATGTCCGTGACACTGCCAGAGTCCGTGGACGCTTGGCGCATGGTCTCGGCGCGGCGTTCGTTTGAGGGAACGCTACCCATCGCGACCATGTCCCGCCTGTGCGATGCACTGGCGGGCACCGACGGGGTGGTGCGATTCGAGCTGGATTTCGGGCGCGACAGCCTGGGTACGGATTATCTCGATGTTCGCGCGCAGGCTTCGCTCACGCTGGTCTGCCAACGTACGCTGGAACCGTTTGTACTGCCCGTGGTGGTGAGCACGCGGCTTGGCCTGATCAAGCTGGAGCGCGATGAGGCTGGCTTGCCGCCTGACTGCGAACCGCTGTTGGTGGCCGAGGATGGCCGGTTGAAGCCGGCCGATGTCATCGAGGACGAATTGCTGTTGGCGCTGCCGCTGATCCCGATCAATCCGGACAGCAGCTTGCCCGACGAAGTGACAGGTCACGAGCCGGAAAACGATTCCACCGGCGAGGGGCGCTCCGAGAATCCGTTCGCGGTGTTGCGCGAACTGAAGAAGTAACCACCGACCCGGATCATCTCGATCCTGGTTTTGTCGAAACAGATCATCAAGTTTCAGTTGGAGAACTACCATGGCAGTTGCCAAGAGCCGCCGTACCCCGTCCACCCGCGGCATGCGTCGTTCGCACGACGCGCTGAAGACCGTGCAGCTGTCCACCGATCCGACCAGTGGCGAAGTGCATCTGCGCCATCACGTCACCAAGGATGGCTACTACCGCGGCAAGAAAGTGATCGAAACCAAGGGTGCGGTGTCGGTCGAGGATTGATCGGTTCGCGGGATCCCTCGGGATTCCACGATGCGATCATGCGGAACGGCGCGGCGACGCGCCGTTTTGCGTTTATGTCCGCCGGAACGTAACGTTGCGGTGTCGTGCAGGCGCCGCCAAGGCGTTCAATCCTCTGTTTCCATTGATGGATAGCTGAATGTCCCAGATCTACTCCCGCATCATCGCCACCGGCAGCGCCTTACCCGAGCGCGTGGTTACCAATGCCGATCTGGAAAAGATCGTCGACACCAGTGACGAGTGGATCCATACCCGCACTGGCATTCGTCAACGCCATATCGCCGCCGATGGCGAGACCACCGGCGACCTGGCCTTCCTTGCCGCGCAGCGCGCGCTGGAAGCGGCCGGCATCAAGGCGTCCGAACTCGACCTGATCGTGCTCGGCACCACCACGCCGGACATCATCTTTCCGTCCACCGCCTGCCTGGTACAGCACCGACTCGGTGCGAACGGCTGCGCCGCGTTCGACGTCAATGCCGCCTGTTCGGGCTTCGTCTACGCGCTGGGTATCGCCGACAAGTTCATCAAGAGCGGGCAGTCCAAGAAGGTGCTGGTGATCGGGGCCGAGACATTGACCCGGATGGTCGACTGGACCGAGCGCGAAAGTTGCGTGCTGTTCGGTGATGGCGCGGGTGCCGTCGTGCTGGAGGCTTCCAGCGAGCCGGGCATCTATGCCACCTGCCTGCATGCCGACGGCGGCTTCAAGCATCTCCTGTACAACCCGGTGGGCGTCTCGGTCGGTTTCAAGGACGAGCCCAACCACGGTGTGCGCATCAAGATGTCCGGCCGCGAAGTGTTCAAGGTCGCGGTGAAGACGCTCGACTCGCTGGTCGACGAAACCCTGCAGGCCGCCAACATGGTGGAGTCGGACATCGATTGGCTGATCCCGCATCAGGCGAACCTGCGCATCATCGAGGCGACCGCCAAGCGACTGAAGATGTCGATGGAGCGCGTCATCGTGACGGTCGACAAGCACGCCAATACCTCGTCCGGTTCGGTGCCGCTGGCGCTCGATTACGCGGTACGTTCGGGCAAGGTGCAGCGTGGCCAGAACCTGTTGCTGGAAGCGTTCGGCGGTGGCTTCACCTGGGCTTCGGCGTTGCTGCGCTACTGAGTCGCCGTGGTTCAAGTTTCCCGACGATGCCGCCCATGGCGGCATCGTGTCTTTCGGCCGGCACGACCAAATACAGCTGCGTATGGGCGGCGATGCTGGCACCATGGCGGTTTTCGCCGACGGGATCTGCGCATCCATGAGTTCAACTTCCGCTTCGCTCGCTTTCGTTTTCCCAGGTCAGGGTTCGCAGTCGGTTGGCATGCTGGTCGAACTGGCTGCTGCGCATGCCGAAGTGCAGGCGACGTTTGCAGAGGCCTCGCAAGGCGCCGGGCTCGATCTGTGGAACTTGAGCTCACAGGGGCCGGAAGACCAGCTCAACCGCACCGAAAACACCCAGCCGGCGCTGCTTGCCGCCAGTGTGGCCGTGTGGCGGGTATGGCAGAAGCTGGGTGGCGTGCAACCGGCGCAGTTGGCCGGTCACAGTCTGGGCGAGTACAGCGCCTTGGTTTGTGCCGGCGCTTTGTCGCTGCATGATGCGGCGGCGCTGGTGGCCGAGCGCGGTCGTTTGATGCAGGCGGCCGTGCCGGCCGGCGTTGGCGCGATGGCGGCGATCCTTGGTGGCGATGACGCGCAGATTGCTGCAGTGTGCGACGAGGTGGCGCAGGGGCAGGTGGTGTCGCCGGCGAACTTCAATTCGCCCGGCCAGCTGGTGATTGCCGGCCATGCCGAGGCGGTGGATCGTGCGCTGGCGCGGCTGGCCGAGCTGGGCGTGAAGAAGGCGATCAAGCTCGCTGTCTCGGTACCCTCGCATTGCGCCTTGATGCGCGAGGCTGCCGACAAGCTCGGTGAGCGCATGGGCTCGATCAACTGGCAGCTGCCAACGGTCCCGGTGGTGCAGAACGCCGAAGCGCGCAGCTATGGCACCCTTGATGAAATTCGCGGCGCGCTGCAGCGCCAGCTGTACCTGCCGGTGCGCTGGACTGAATGCGTGCAGGCACTGGCTGCTGGTGGTGCCACGCGTATTGCCGAATGTGGTCCTGGCAAGGTACTGAGCGGCCTGATCAAGCGCATCGACAAGACGATCGAGGCTCGCGCGATCGGTGCGCCGGCCGAAATGGATGCCGCCCGCGCCGAATGGGCGTAAATGACCTCCCTTGGCCGGGCCTGCAGGTCTCAGCCATCCTGATTTCCCAAGGAACCGACAGATGAGCAACCCACTGCAAGGTGACATTGCCCTCGTTACCGGCGCAAGCCGCGGCATCGGTGCGGCCATTGCCGACGAACTGGCTGCGATGGGCGCCACGGTGATCGGCACGGCGACCAGCGAAAGCGGCGCTGCCGCGATTGGTGCGCGGCTGGCGGCGCATGGTGGCCACGGCCGGGTGCTGAACGTCACCGACAGCGCCGCGGTCGACGCACTGGTCGACAGCATTGCCAAGGAATTCGGTGCGGTGTCGATCCTGGTCAACAACGCCGGCATCACCCGCGACCAGCTGCTGATGCGCATGCGCGAAGAGGACTGGAACGTCATCCTCGACACCAACCTCAGCTCGGTCTACCGCACCTCCAAGGCGGTCATGCGCGGCATGATGAAGGCGCGCAAGGGCCGCATCATCTCGATCGCCTCGGTGATCGGGCTTACCGGCAATCCGGGCCAGGCGAACTACGCGGCGGCGAAGGCCGGCATCATCGCGTTCTCCAAGTCGCTGGCGCGCGAAATCGGCACGCGCGGCATCACGGTCAACGTGGTGGCACCGGGCTTCATTGATACCGACATGACCCGCGCCTTGCCCGAAGAATCGAAACAGGCGCTGCTCGGCCAGATCGCGCTGGGCCGGCTCGGTGAGGTGGCTGACATCGCCAAGGCGGTGGGTTTCCTGGCCTCGCCGGCGGCGGCCTACATCACCGGCGAGACCCTGCACGTCAACGGCGGCATGTACATGCCGTAAGGCATGCGCAGGCAGTTGTCGCCAGCGGGCTCGTTTTAGGCGACAATTGCGTTTTCGCGTCGGTCCATTCGGGGCGCGTCATGGCATCACCGGTGGATCGTGGCGGCCTGGCGGTTTAGCCACTACAATGCCGCCGGCCTTTTGCGGGCACTACGCCGGCACAGACAAACATTTACTCCTTGAGAGGTATGGGCAACATGAGCACCATCGAAGAGCGCGTCAAGAAAATCGTCATCGAGCAGTTGGGCGTGAAGGAAGATGAAGTCACGGCGAACGCTTCGTTCGTGGACGATCTGGGCGCAGATTCGCTGGACACGGTGGAACTGGTGATGGCGCTCGAGGAAGAGTTCGAGACCGAGATTCCCGACGAAGACGCCGAGAAGATCACCACCGTGCAGCAGGCCGTCGATTACATCAAGGCCCACTCCAAGGATTGATCGGTACGCCACTTGATCGCTGTGCGCCTGACTGGTCTGCACTCCGCGAGCCAGCCGGTTACACAGCGATACCGAATGCTGCGCCTTCTTGGCGCAGTTTTCGTTTCTGCATTTTGTAACGTCCGACCCCGTATGGTGGACAGGATGCGTCCCGGCCGAGGCCGGTGACGTATCTACGATCCGTGCTGCGAGGCATCTGCCCGCGGCGGGTTTACGGAATCACGAAGGAAGATCAGCATGAGCAAGCGACGTGTGGTAGTGACCGGCATGGGCATCATCTCGCCGGTCGGCAACGAACTCGCCAGCGCCTGGGAGCGTGTCCTCAAAGGCGTCAGCGGGATCGGCCCGGTCACCCATTTCGACACTTCCGCTTATTCCACGCGCATCGCTGGCCAGGTCAGCGGTTTCGAGCCGTCGCAGTGGATGCCGCTGAAGGACGTCAAGAAGATGGATCCGTTCATCCACTATGGCGTGGCGGCGGGTACCCAGGCCTTGCGTGATTCCGGGCTGGAAGTGACCGAGGCGAACGCACCTCGCATCGGCGTGGCCGTCGGTGCCGGCATCGGCGGCCTGTACACGATCGAAGCGACCACGCTCGAACTGGCCGCCAAAGGCCCGCGCCGGGTCTCGCCGTTCTACGTGCCCAGCTCGATCATCAACATGGTCTCGGGCCAGCTGTCGATCATGTTCGGCCTGAAGGGGCCGAATATCGCCTGCGTCACGGCCTGCACCACGGCGACCCACAACATCGGCCTGGCCGCGCGGATGATCCAGTACGGCGACGCCGACGCGATGATCGCCGGCGGCGCCGAGTTCGCCACCACCGGCACCGCGATGGCCGGCTTCTGCTCGGCCAAGGCGATGTCCACCCGCAACGACGATCCGACCCGGGCCAGCCGTCCGTGGGACAAGGACCGCGACGGGTTCGTGTTGTCCGATGGCGCCGGTGTGCTGATGCTGGAAGAGTACGAACACGCCAAGGCGCGCGGCGCCCGGATCTACGCCGAACTGGCGGGCTTCGGCATGAGCGGCGATGCCTTCCACATGACCGCACCGAGCGAGGGTGGCGAAGGTGCGGCGCGCTGCATGCAGAGCGCGTTGAACGATGCCCAACTTGCTCCGTCCGACGTGCAGTACATCAACGCGCATGGCACCTCCACGCCGCTCGGCGACCTGGGTGAGGTGATGGCGGCGAAGAAGGTGTTCGGCGATCACGCCTACAAGCTGGCGATGAGCTCGACCAAGTCGACCACCGGCCATCTGCTCGGTGCCGCCGGCGGGGTCGAGGCGATCTTCACCATCCTGGCGTTGCGCGACCAGGTGCTGCCGCCGACGATCAACCTGGATGAGGCTAGCGAAGGCTGCGATCTGGACTTCGTGCCGCACACGGCGCGCGAAGCGAAGCTGGACGTGGCGATCTCCAACTCGTTCGGTTTTGGCGGCACCAACGGCACGCTGGCATTCCGTCGCGTTTGACTGATCGATCAGGCGTGACCTGCCATCGGCGCACCCTGGCCGGCCGGCGCGATTTGCTCGCGCCGGCCGCTTCGTTTCCGCAGCGCTATCCGTGCCTGCTGGAAAGCGCGGTGCGCGGGACCGCGCAGTCGCGTTACGACATCCTGTTCGCGTTTCCGGGCGACCGGCTCACGCTGCATGCGGACGGTCGGCTTTGTGATGGCGCGGGCAACGCACGTGCAGGGCGCTTCCTCGATGCACTGGACGCAGCCTGGCAAGCCGAGCGATTGCCGCCAGATGACGACGAGCTGCCATTCCATGGCGGCTGGGTCCTGCTGCTCGCATACGAACTGGCTGGCGAGATCGAGCCGAGGCTGAAGCTGCGGCCGCCGTCGGCATTGCCGGTGGCACTGGCCATGCGCTGCCCGGCGGCGCTGATCGTCGATCACGCGCGCGACTGCACGATCCTGCTGGCCGAGGCCGGTCATGAGGAACTGCTCGATGCGCTGGAGTCGGATCTCGCTGCCGCACCGCCGATCCCATCACTGCCGGAGCTCGTCGCCTGGGGTGAGGATGCGCCGCAGCGCTTCCTCGACGGCGTGACCCGCATCCACGAGCACTTGTACGCCGGCGATATTTTCCAGGTAAACCTGTCGCGGGCGTGGCGCGCGCGTTATGCGCGGGCGCCTACGCCAGCAGCGTTGCATGACGTGCTGCGCCAGGCCAACCCGGCGCCGTTTGCCGGCTTGTTGCAGCAGCCAGGGTGGGCCGTGGTGAGTTCCTCGCCGGAGCGGCTGGTCGAGGTGCGCCGTGGCGTGGCGCAGACCCGGCCGATCGCCGGCACGCGGCCCAGGCTGCCCGGCGATGACGAGCTGGCACGCATCCGCGAATTGAGCGCGCACCCGAAGGAGCGTGCCGAACATGTGATGCTGATCGACCTGGAGCGCAACGACCTCGGTCGCGTCTGCATACCCGGTACGGTCGAGGTCGACGAGCTGATGGCGGTGGAGAGTTACGCCCACGTTCACCACATTGTCTCCAATGTAAGGGGCCATCTGCGTGCCGAAGTGACGCCCGGTGAACTGATCGCCGCCACGTTTCCCGGTGGCACCATCACCGGCTGTCCCAAGGTGCGCTGCATGGAAATCATCGCCGCCCTGGAAGATGCGCCGCGTGGTGCCTATACGGGTGCGCTGGGCTATCTCGATCGCAACGGTGACCTCGACTTGAACATCCTGATCCGCACCCTGACCCTGGCCGGCGATGAAGTCTGCTTGCGTGCCGGAGCCGGCATCGTTGCCGATTCGGTGGCTGCGCTGGAGCTGGATGAAACCCGCGCCAAGGCCCGTGGCCTGCTGCGTGCGTTGGGAGTGCCAGGCTGATGATGGCGCGGATGTTGATCAACGGCGCAGCAGCCGACCGGGTGCATGCACTGGATCGGGGTCTGAGCTATGGGGATGGCCTGTTCGAGAGCATCCGTTTCGTCGACGCCGTGGCGCCGCTGTGGTCCCGCCACATGCAACGGCTGGGCGAAAGCTGCGAACGCCTGCGGATACCGGCGCCTGATCCGGTGGAACTGTGGCGAGAGGCATTGGCAGTCACCCGTGGCCTGCCGCAAGCGGTGGTACGCGTCACCGTGACCCGTGGTGTCGGCGAACGTGGTTACGCGTTGCCGATGGCGCCGCAACCGACGCGTGTGGTGGCAGCCTTCGCACCGCCGCAGGTCGCGGATTCGGCGTATGTGCACGGTGTGCGCATGCGTGTCTGCGATCTCCGTCTGGCCGAGCAGCCGCTGCTGGCCGGCATGAAACATCTGAACCGGCTGGAACAGGTGCTGGCGCGCGCCGAATGGGACGATTCGGCGATCGCCGAGGGCGTGCTCCGCGATAGCCATGGCCGCGTGATTTCGGCGACCATGGCCAACCTGTTTGCGGTGGTCGACGGCGTGCTGTTGACACCGGCGCTGGACCGCTGCGGCGTGGCTGGCGTGGCTCGCGCCGAAGTGCTGGCGGCGTGCCCGCAGGCGCAGGTCGGTGAACTGATGCTGGATGCCTTGCTTGGCGCGAGCGAGATATTTCTCAGTTCGGGCGTGCGCGGCATCCTGCCGGTACATTCACTGGGTGAGCGCTCGTATGCACCGGGCGCACTCACGCGCCAGCTGCAACGGCACTGGCACAATCTCGGTTTTTCGATGGAGCAGGACGGATGAGTCACCAACCGATGCGCGGACGCGCATGGCCATGGATGCTGCTCGTGCTGCTGGCGATCGCCGGTGCGCTGCTGTATGGCTGGAACGACTTCAACCGTTTCAGCAACACGCCGTTGCAGGTGACCACGCGGGGCGACAGCATCGACATCGGTCGCGGCACCAGCTTCAGGAACATCGTCGGCGAACTGAACCAGCGCCAGCTGAGCACGGCGAACCAGCTGTACTGGCGACTGCTGGCCGAGCAGATGCGCGTGGCCGGCAAACTGCACGCCGGCGAGTACGCGCTGGCCGTTGGCACCACGCCGCGCCAGCTGCTCGCCAACATGGCGTCCGGCAAGGTATTGCAGCGTCTGTTCACCATCGTCGACGGCTGGACCTTCGCCGATCTGCGCCAGGCGCTGGCCAAGGCTGACAAGCTCGATCACGACAGTGCCAGCCTGGACGATGCAGCGATCATGCAGAAGATCGGCGCGCCCGGCGAGGCGCCGGAAGGGCGCTTCCTGCCGGAGACCTATGCCTATGTGAAAGGCGACAGTGATCTGGACATCCTGAAACGCGCGCATATGGACATGGTCAAGACGCTGGATGCGCTGTGGCCCGGGCGCGACAAGGATTTGCCTTTGGCCACGCCGTACGACGCGCTGATCCTGGCCTCGATCGTGGAAAAGGAAACCGGTCGTGCCGATGAGCGGGCGCGGATCGCCGGTGTGTTCGTGCGGCGCCTGGAGAGTCACATGCTGCTGCAGACCGACCCCAGCGTGATCTACGGCATGGGTGCGAACTACACCGGCAACATCCACAAGAGCGACCTCAGCACCGACACGCCGTACAACACCTATACCCGGCCTGGCCTGCCGCCCACGCCGATCGCGCTACCCGGCAAGCCGGCGCTGCTGGCGGCCCTGCACCCGGCGCCGGGCAGCGAGCTCTACTTCGTCGCACGCGGCGACGGCGCCCATGCGTTTTCCAGCACGCTGGAGGAACACAATCGCAACGTCGACTGTTACCAGCGGAAGCATTGCCAATGAGCGCATCATCCATCGACGCCGCGCGCGGAAAATTCGTCAGCCTCGAAGGCGGCGAGGGTGCCGGCAAGAGCACCTTGCTGGCCGGGTTGCGCGCATGCATCGAACAGCACGGCATCGCCCTGGTGCAGACGCGTGAGCCGGGTGGCACCCGGGTCGGTGAAGCCGTGCGCGCCATCGTGCTCGATCCGGCACAACACGAGCTGGCCGCCGAGACCGAATTGCTGCTGATGTTTGCCTCGCGCGCGCAACTGGTGCGCGAAGTGATCGAGCCCGCGTTGAGCGCAGGGCGATGGGTGCTGTGCGACCGGTTTGCCGATGCCAGTTACGCCTATCAGGGCGGCGGCCGCGGTCAGCCGGAGTCGCGCATTGCCGAGCTTGAGCATTGGGCCTGTGCCGGCATCAGGCCGGACCTGACGTTGTTGCTCGATCTGCCGGTGGCGACCGGTCGCGCCCGCGCGGCCGGTCGCGGCGATGCCGATCGCATCGAGATCGAAGCGGACAGCTTCTTCGAACGCGTGCGCGCCACGTACCGCCTTCGTGCGGCTGCCGAACCGGATCGTTTCCGCATGATCGATGCCAGCCAGTCACCGTCTGATGTACTGCAGGTGGCGGTCGCTGCGATGGCTCATCTGTTCGAGGCGGCCGCATGAACAGCATGCCCTGGCATGCGGAGCACTGGCTGCGACTGCAGGCGCGCCGCCAGCGCGACGCGCTGCCGCATGCGCTGTTGCTTTGCGGTCCGGCAGGTCTCGGCAAGCGCGCGTTCGCGCAACGCTTCGTGCAGGGTTTGCTGTGCGAGCGGCCGATCGAAGGCGAGGCCTGCGGCGGTTGCCGCAGCTGCCTGCTGCTGGCGGCTGGCTCGCACCCGGATCTGGTCGCTCTGAGTTTCGGCCTGCGCAAGGATGGCGTGCAGCGCAGCGAGATCGTGGTCGAACAGATCCGCGAGCTGTCGGCGCGGCTGGCCATGCGCAGCCAGTTCGGCGGTTGGCAGGTGGCCATGATCGACCCGGCCGACGCGATGAATACCGCGGCTGCCAACGCCTTGCTGAAGACGCTGGAGGAGCCATCCGAACAGACCATGCTGGTCCTGCTGGCCGATGCGCCGTGGCGGATGCCGCAAACCATCCGCAGCCGCTGTCAGCGGATCGAGTTTCAGTTGCCGGCCGCCGCCGACGCCCTGGCGTGGTTGCAGGCCGAAGGCGTGCGGGATGCGGCGGCAGCGCTCACCGCAGCCAGCGGCAATCCCGGTCAGGCAGCCCTATGGGCACAACAAGGCGCGCTGGAACGACGGCTGGAAGTGCGCAAGGATCTGGCCGCGCTGGCGGCCGGTCGCGGACAGGCGACGGAAGTGATCAGGCGCTGGCTGGACAGCGAGCCGGCGCAGCGATTGTGGTTTGCCGCCCAGGCCACGGCTGATGAAATCAAGGCCCGCGCGGCCGGTCGCGTTGGACCGTTGGCCAGCGCGATGGACGTCGAGGCGCTGGGACACTGGTATGACGCCCTCAATCGCACTCGTGAGGGCCTGCGTGGCCCGTTGCGTGGGGACCTGCTGCTGCTGGAGCTGCTGGCGCAGTGGCGTTGACGGGCACTGCCGCCAGCATACGGCCTGCGGCGGCGCCCGGTCTGCCGGTGTTTTCCACGCAGACCCGATTGTTGGTGGTGGCCCCCCATCCGGATGACGAGACCATCGCCACCGGCCTGCTGATCCAGCAGGTACGGGCGGCTGGCGGCAAAGTTCGAATCCTGCTGTTGACTGCGGGCGACAACAATCCGTGGCCACAACGCTGGCTGGAGCAGCGGGTGTGGATCCGCGACGCGGACAGGCGGCGCTGGGGAGATCGCCGCCGGGAGGAAATGCGGCATGCAATGCAAAAGCTTGATCTGCCTGCGTCGGCATTGGAATGCATGGGTTGGCCGGACATGGGACTCAATGCCTGCCTGTTGCAGCCTGAAAGCATGGCGGTATCGCTGCTGGCCGCGGCGATCGACCGGTTCGGGCCCAACCTGATCGCATTGCCATCGATCGCCGACGGGCACCCTGATCATGGTGCGGCACATGTGCTGGTGCGGCTGGCGTTGGCGAGCCGGTCGGCTGCCCCGCAGCTGTTGACCTATCTGGTGCATGGTCAAGCCGGACATGCCGGTTTCATCGAGTTGGAAGGTTCGCGCCGGCAGGTGGTGAAAAAGCAGGCGGCGCTGGCCGAGCATGCCAGCCAGATGGCTTTGAGCGGCCGGCGCATGCGTCGGCTCGCCATGCGAGCCGAACGTTACTTCGCGGTGCGGGCCGTGTCGTCTGTCGTGCTGCCCTGGCAGCCACCCGTATTATTGCGGCCGTGGTTGCGTTTGAGCCTGGTCAGTTCGGCGGGCGCACAGAGCTGGAGCTGGCACAAGGCTCCCCTGCGTGACCTTGCAGATGGTGGTTATCAGTTGTCGCCGACGGGCGGAATGGCAGGGCGGCCATGGTTCGCCAGATTGGCCACCACCCTGCCATCGCCATGGATTTTCGACCATTGGGGCTGGTGCGAGCTGCCAGGCGACCTGCCACTGTCATAGTGCCGCCCTTGCATAGGTCGGTTGACAGGGCTAGCTTGGTGACAAGGGGAGCCGGGGGGCAATGACAATGATGGCGAATCATCACGGCATGACTGCGTGCCAGCCCGGGTGTCAGGCTATGCTCCCTTGTCGGCGATCGTTTCAGCCGATGGCTCATGCATCAGGTCTAGACACTAGCGGCGATTCCATCCATTGACTGGTCACGTGAATGCACAATCCGGATCAGAACTCGATGCAGGTCGATACGGAAACGGTCGTCGCGACCAGCGAGAGCTTTTACGCGGCGCTGTCCGAAATTGGCCAGTTGCTGGTCCGTTCGCTGGCACCGTCGGTGCTTTACGAGGCCGTCATCGAGGTCCTTGAACGCCGGATCGGCGCACGCTTTGCGATGGTGGGCGAGCTGGATCGCGGCAGCGGCCGGTTCCGGCGCATAGCGCCGGCACGGGTGGCTTCTGGCATGGCGGATATCTATCCCGAAAGCATGTCGTTCTCCGTGGCGCGACCGGCGTTCTGGCAGGGCGCACCGCAACTGGAAGCCGATATCCGGCATACCCCGGGCCTGGAGATGTTCCGCCCGGCTTACGTGCGGCATGGCGTCACATCCGTTGTTGCCGTGCCGGTGCTGAAATTTGGTGAAGTCTGTGCCGGGCTGGTGATACGGTCATCGCACGCCAGCTTCTTTTCCCCGCAGATGATCGAGTTGCTGCAGCAGGTCGCGGCAAGCATCGGGCTGGGGCTGGAGGCGGATGCGCAGCGAACGCGGTTGCTGCAATCGGTGCAGGATGAGGCTCGCCAGCGCTGCGCGTTGAGATTGCTCAGCGAGATGATCAAGCTGGCCACGCACAGCGTGGACGAGCAGGTGCTGCTGGTCGATGCATGCCGTGTGGCGAGGCGTATCGGTGGTTATCAGGCGGCGTGGATCGGCCTGTTGCAGAAGGGCTCCAGCGCCACTCTGCAGTTGGCTGCCCACGACGGTCTGGATGCCGATATCGGCACCGATGTCCAGCTCGATCTGAGTGCCCCCGAGCATGTTGACGACGCGGCCGTGGTGGCCATCGCGACGGGGCAGGCCCATATCCGCCACCGGCTGTCGTCGGATCGCATGGACTGGCCGTCGGGAGCGGGCATGGCAGCCCTGCATGCGATGCTGGCACTGCCGCTGCGGGTGGATGGGGCAATCATCGGTGTGTTCGTGATTGGCGCGGTCGGGGCGGATGCCTTCAATGCCGTGGAGGTTCAGGTCTTCTCGGAAATGACCGTCGAGCTAGGTCTGGGTATCCAGATGCAGCGTGCACGCACGGCCCGGGTCGAGGCCGAGAAAAACCTGCGGCTCAACCTGTTGCATTTCCGTACCATCCTGTCGAACCAGTACACCGGCATTCTGGTGATTTCCGAAGACAATCGGGTGAAGTTTGCCAATGAGGCTTTCTGCACCCTGTTCGGCCTGCCCGAAACACCGGCCGAGCTGGAAAACCAGTCGACGGCCACGATCTATGACCGCCTCAGGCAGGCGTATGAGGATCCCGAACGAGAGTGGGCCAGGATCCAGCAGATCCTGGCCCGTGGCGAGCCGGTCGAGGCCGAGGAAATCTCGATGCGGGGCGGGCGCATTTTCCTGCGCGACTTCGTGCCGATCAGGATTGATGGCGTACCGCAGGGGCGGTTGTGGCAGCAACGCGACATCACCGAACAGAAGATGCACGAGGCCAGGGTCGAGCAGTTGGCCTTTTACGATGTGGTCACCGGCCTGCCGAACCGGCGCCTGCTGTTCGAGCTGCTGGAGCAGGCGCGGGCACGGGCCGGCAGAGAGCAGTCCCAGCTCGCGGTCGGCGTGCTCGATCTGGACCGCTTCAAGAGCGTAAATGACACGATCGGGCATGGCGGCGGGGATCGTGTGCTGGCGGAGGCTGCGGCGCGGATCCTGGGCATGCTGCGCGAGGCCGATGTGCTGGCCCGCTTCGGTGGCGACGAGTTTGCGCTGGTGATCTCCGGCCTCGACAGCCGGGAACAGCTCGATGTGATCAGCCGCTGCATCCTGCAGGCATTGCGTGCTCCATTCAACGTCATGGGCGAACAGCTGTATCTGTCGGCCAGCATCGGCTGGACCTTGTTTCCGCTGGATGGGTCCGATGCCGAAGGACTGGTGCGGCACGCCGATCTGGCGATGTATGCGGCGAAGGAGGAAGGCAAGGACCGGGGCTCGCTGTACGAGCCCGTGATGGAGCTGGAGCAACTACGCCTGCAGGCGATGCGCGAACGGATCGCGCAGGCGCTGCAGCAATCGCGCCTGGTGTTGCTGTTTCAGCCGATCGTGTTCATCGATGGCTTGCCGGGGTTGCACGGCGTGGCTGGGATGGAAGCCCTGTTGCGCTTGAACGACAACGAACAGGGGTTGATCGAACCTGCCAACTTCATGCATGTGCTGGACGACCCTCAGCTGGCCAGGCCGATCGGTCGCTACGTGCTGGACGAGGCATTGCGGCGCTGTCAGGCCTGGATGCGTGAGGGCATCTCGATTCCGGTGTCGATCAACATCAGTACGCGCCATTTGCTGCATCCGGCGTTCTTCAGCGACATCGATGCCGTGCTCGACACGTATCCTGACGTGATGGATGTGGGTTTCGGCATCGAGGTGACCGAGACCGGCCCATCGATGGATCATTCCCACGCGAAAACCGTGATCGAGGAATGCCGGCGTCGCGGCATCCGCGTCGGCCTCGACGATTTCGGCACGGGCAGCGCGTCGCTCAGCCATATCCAGAAACTGGATATCGAGCACATCAAGCTGGACCAGAGCTTCGTGCGCAACATCCTCAGCGACGAGCGCAACATGGCGATTGCGGCCGGCGTCATCACCACCGCGCGCATGTTGGCCAAGACGGTGATCGCCGAAGGGGTCGAGACGGCGGAGCAGGGTGATCTGCTCGCCTCGCTGGGTTGCCACCAGCTGCAGGGTTTTTCGATTTCACGGCCGATGAGGGCCGACGCAGTGCCGGCCTGGGTTGCCGGCTGGGTGCCACCGGCTTCGTGGGGTCGACTCGTGAACGAGCGGCAGTCGCTGCTGTCCAGTCAATCCGATAATGGGTAATGTCGTGGCTGTGTCGCCGCGGTGGTGCCGGCCGGTCGCAGCGTCTAAGATCAGTGTCATCGACCGGGCGGCAGGATCGCCTGGCAGGAGTCCAGCATGAAACCCATGGCTGCCCGTCAGGGCATCATTTCACTGAAAATCAAGGATGCGGCGTCGCTGTACAACGCGTACATGCCGTTCCTCAAGCATGGTGGCCTGTTCGCGCCGACCGCGCAGGCCTATTCACTGGGCGACGAGGTGGTGCTACTGGTGACCCTGGCCGAGGAGACCGAGCGGCTGTCGGTGGTTGGCAAGGTGGTCTGGATCAGTCCGCTGGGCGCACAGGGCAACCGCACCGCAGGCATCGGCATCCACTTCAACGAGTCGAGCGATGCCGAGGCCGCACGCAGCCGCATCGAGAATATTCTTGCCGGCACGCTGAACTCCGAGCGTCCCACTCACACCATGTAAGGACGCTATCGCGTCATCATCGCAATCCGTGGCGATAATCCGCATGGCATCGGCCGTCAAGGCTTGTCGTTGTACCCATGCGCGCTGATACAATGGCGAGATTCGCGAACTCATCTCGCGGAACATCGGACGTCTGCGGCTTCATGCCTGCATGCGTGGCTGAGCAGCCCATGGCCTCACGGCCTTGCCGAACCGAAGTCGCCGGACCGTGAGTCGCTGGATCAAGCTCCACGGTCACTGATGCGCCTGTTGGCGCGGAGGTAAGTTGCATCGTGCTTGCCGAATATTGGCCCGTTCTGTTGTTCATCGGCGTTGCCACCGGCCTCGGCCTGGTGCTGCTGGCCGTCGGCCTGCTGGCTGGCCCGCGCCGTCCCGAGGCGGAAAAACTTGCGCCCTACGAGTGCGGCTTCGAGGCATTCGAGGACGCACGCATGCGCTTCGACGTGCGCTATTACCTGCTCGCCATCCTGTTCATCATTTTCGATCTGGAAATCGCCTTCCTGTTTCCGTGGGCGGTGGTGTTCCAGCAGATCGGCATCGTCGCGCTGATCGAGATGGCGTTGTTCCTGCTGCTGCTGGTGATCGGTTTTGCCTACGTGTGGAAGAAGGGAGCACTGGAATGGGAGTGATCTCCTCCATCGACAAGGTGATGCATAACCCGCAGCCGTTGAACCTTGTCGACGATATCCTGCGGCCGGCCGGCGACAACCCGGTGGTGCAGCGCGGCTTTGCCACCACCAGTGTCGATGCGCTGATGAACTGGGCGCGCACCGGCTCGATGTGGCCGATGACGTTCGGTTTGGCCTGCTGCGCGGTCGAGATGATGCATGCCGGCGCGGCGCGACTGGATCTGGACCGCTACGGCGTGATCTTCCGTCCCAGCCCGCGCCAGTCCGACGTGATGATCGTGGCCGGCACCCTGGTCAACAAGATGGCCCCGGCGCTGCGCAAGGTCTACGACCAGATGCCCGAGCCGAAATGGGTGATCTCGATGGGCAGCTGCGCGAACGGCGGCGGTTATTACCACTATTCCTACTCGGTGGTGCGCGGCTGCGATCGCATCGTGCCGGTGGACATCTATGTGCCGGGCTGCCCGCCCACGGCCGAAGCATTGATCCACGGCATCCTGCAGTTGCAGAAGAAGATCCGCCGCACCAGCACCATCGCGCGTTCGTGAGGCCCTGATATGTCCGACACACCTGCGACCTCGCTGGCCGAACGCCTCGCTGCGCGATTCGGCGACACGCTGACCGTCAGCACCCAGCGCAACGAAATCACCGCCGAGCTGGCCGCTGCCGACCTGATCGCGGTGGCCACCGCGCTGCGCGACGAACCGGGCTTCCGCTTCAGCGAGCTGATCGACCTGTGCGGCGTCGACTACCTCGGTTACGGCCAGACCGAGTGGGATACGACCGATATCTCATGGACCGGCTTCTCGCGTGGCGTGGAAGGCCAGGCGATGGGTCGCTTCGACTGGGCCCAGCGTCCGCGCGGCGACAACGAGCCGCGCCGCTTTGCCTCGGTGGTCCACCTGCTGTCGATCGAACACAACCGCCGCCTGCGCCTGCGCGTGTTCTGCGCGGACGACAGCATGCCGGTGGTGCCGTCGCTGACCTCGGTATGGCCGGGCGTGAACTGGTTCGAGCGCGAGGCGTTCGACCTGTACGGCATCCTCTACGATGGCCACCCGGACCTGCGCCGCATCCTGACCGACTACGGTTTCGTCGGCCATCCGTTCCGCAAGGATTTCCCGCTGATCGGCAATGTCGAGGTGCGTTACGACGCCGAGCAGAAGCGGGTGATCTACGAGCCGGTGTCGATCCAGCCGCGCGTGCTGGTGCCGCGCACCATCCGCAACGACGCCGACCTGATGCAGGCCAAGGCCGAAGCCGCCGACCACTGGCGGGAGAATTGAGCATGCAGGAAATCCGCAACTACACGATGAACTTCGGTCCCCAGCATCCGGCCGCGCACGGCGTGCTGCGCCTGATCATGGAGATGGACGGCGAGACCATCGTACGCGCCGATCCGCACGTGGGTCTGCTGCATCGTGGCACCGAGAAGCTGGCCGAGTCCAAGCCGTTCAACCAGTCGATCGGTTACATGGACCGGCTCGACTACGTCTCGATGATGTGCAACGAGCACGCCTATGTGAAGGCGATCGAGAACCTGCTGGGGATCGAGGCGCCGGAACGTGCGCAGTACATCCGCACCATGTTCGACGAGATCACCCGCATCCTGAACCACCTGATGTGGATCGGCTCGAACGCACTCGATCTCGGTGCGATGGCGGTGTTCCTCTATGCGTTCCGCGAACGCGAGGAACTGATGGACGTGTACGAGGCGGTGTCGGGCGCGCGCATGCACGCGACGTATTACCGTCCCGGTGGTGTCTACCGCGACCTGCCGGCGCAGATGTCGCAGTACCGCGAGTCGCCGTGGCACAAGGGCAACGACCTCAAGCGCCTGAACAGCTGGCGCGAAGGTTCGATGCTGGATTATCTCGAGGCGTTCACCAGCGACTTCCCGTCGAAGGTGGACGAGTACGAAGACCTGCTGACGAACAACCGCATCTGGAAGCAGCGCACCGTCGGTATCGGCGTGATCAGCCCGGAGCTGGCCCAGCAGTGGGGCATGACCGGCGTGATGCTGCGCGGTTCGGGCGTCGCCTGGGACCTGCGCAAGAAGCAGCCGTACGCGAAGTATGCCGAGATGGATTTCGACATCCCGGTCGGCGTCGGCGGCGACTGCTACGACCGTTACCTGTGCCGCGTCGAAGAGATGCGCCAGTCGAACCGGATCATCCAGCAGTGCGTGAAGTGGCTGAAGGCGAATCCCGGCCCGGTGATGGTCGAGAACTTCAAGGTTGCGCCCCCGTCGCGGGTCGAGATGAAGGAGGACATGGAAGCCATGATCCATCACTTCAAACTGTTCACCGAGGGCTATTGCGTGCCGGCCGGCGAGACCTATGCCGCGGTCGAGGCGCCGAAGGGCGAGTTCGGCTGCTATCTGGTTTCCGATGGCGCCAACAAGCCGTTCCGCGTGCACCTGCGCGCACCGGGTTTTGCCCACCTGTCATCCATGGACACCATCGTGCGCGGCCACATGCTCGCCGACGTGGTGGCCATGATCGGTACCTATGACCTCGTGTTCGGCGAAGTGGATCGCTGAGCCGGCACGACGGAGAAACGCATGAAAGCCACCGGACATTTCGAGCAGGTCAGGAACGTCGATCCGCTCGTCGTACTCACCGACCATACCCGCCATCACATCGACGAGTGGGTGGCCAAGTTCCCGCCGGATCGCAAGCGCTCGGCGCTGATCCAGGCTTTGTTTGCCGCGCAGGAGCAGAACCAGGGCTTCCTCACCGACGAACTGATCACTGCGGTCGCCAAGTACCTCGACCTGCCGGCGGTGTGGGCGTATGAGGTTTCCAGCTTCTACTCGATGCTGGAGACCAAGCCGGTCGGCCGCAACAACGTGGCGATCTGCACCAACATCTCGTGCTGGCTCAACGGCGCCGAAGGGCTGGTGCGTCACTGCGAGAAGAAGCTCGGCATCAAGACCGGCGAGAGCACGCCGGACGGCCGCATCTATCTGAAGCAGGAAGAGGAATGCATCGCCGCTTGCGTGTACGCGCCGGCGATGACGGTGAATGGGCATTACCACGAGCGTCTCACCACCGAGAAGCTCGACGAAATTCTGGATGGGTTGAAATAATGGCCGTCGGACCCGCCCCGCAGGAACACCAGGTCGTCTACACGACGCTGCATTTCGACACGCCGTGGTCGATGGACAGCTATCTGCAGGTCGATGGCTACAAGGCGTGGAAGAAGATCCTCGCCGAGAAGCCCGACCCAGCCGCGCTGATCGAGGAAATCAAGAAAAGCAGCCTGCGCGGTCGCGGCGGCGCGGGTTTCCCGACCGGGCTGAAGTGGTCGTTCATGCCGAAGGGCACGATGCAGAAGTACATCCTGTGCAACTCGGACGAATCCGAGCCGGGCACGGCGAAGGATCGCGACATCCTGCGCTACAACCCGCATGCGGTGATCGAAGGTCTGGCGATCGCGTGCTACTGCACCGGTTCGACCGTGGCCTACAACTACCTGCGTGGCGAATTCCATCACGAGCCGTTCGAGCATCTCGAAGCGGCACTGAAGGAGGCTTACGCCGCCGGCTTGCTCGGCAAGAACATCCAGGGCACCGGGTTGGACGTGGACATCCACAACGCGCTCGGCGCGGGTGCTTACATCTGCGGTGAGGAAACCGCGTTGATGGAGTCGCTGGAAGGCAAGAAGGGCCAGCCGCGCTTCAAGCCGCCGTTCCCGGCCAACTTCGGCCTGTACGGCAAGCCGACGACGATCAACAACACCGAGACCTATGCCTCGGTACCGGCGATCCTGCGCAACGGCGCCGACTGGTTCCTCAACTTGGGTAAGCCGAACAATGGCGGCCCGAAGATCTTCTCGGTGTCCGGTCATGTCAATAACCCGGGCAACTTCGAGATCCGTCTCGGCACGTCGTTCAAGGACTTGCTGGAAATGGCCGGCGGCGTGCGCAACGGCCACAAGCTGAAGGCAGTGATTCCCGGTGGTTCCTCGATGAAGGTGCTGCCGGCCGACATCATGCTCGAGAGCACGATGGACTACGACTGCCTGCAGAAGGCGGGTTCGGGTCTTGGTTCCGGCGCCGTGATCGTGATGGACGACACCACTTGCATGGTCAAGGTCTGCCATCGCATCTCGCGCTTCTACATGGCCGAGTCCTGTGGTCAGTGCACGCCGTGCCGCGAAGGCACCGGCTGGATGTATCGCGTGCTGACGCGCATCGTGGAAGGCAAGGGCACCCAGGACGACCTGCATCGCCTGAAGGCGATTGCCGGGCAGATCGAGGGCCACACCATCTGCGCATTCGGCGAAGCCGCGGCGTGGCCGGTGCAGGGTTTCCTCGCGCGTTTCTGGAATGAATTCGAATATTTCGTGCAGCACGGGCGCTCGATGGTTGATGACCAGCTGGCCGAAGCCAACCAGGGAGTTGCCGCATGAGTGCGCAGCCCAGCAATAACACCGCGCCCGACCTGATCAACATCGAGGTCGACGGCAAGCCCACGCAGATCCGCAAGGGCGCGATGATCATCGAGGCGGCCGACGCGATCGGCGTCGCGATCCCGCGTTTCTGCTATCACCGCAAGCTGCCGATCGCCGCGAACTGCCGCATGTGCCTGGTCGACGTGGAGATGGGCGGCAAGCTGATGCCCAAGCCGCAGCCGGCGTGTGCTACTCCAGTAGCGGAAGGCATGAAGGTGACGACGCGCTCGGACAAGGCGCTGAAGTTCCAGAAAGACGTGATGGAGTTCCTGCTGATCAACCATCCGCTCGACTGCCCGATCTGCGATCAGGGCGGCGAGTGCGAGCTGCAGGACGTGGCGCTCGGCTACGGCCGCAGCGTGTCGCGCTACACCGAGCGCAAGCGCACCATCGCCGACGAGAACCTCGGGCCGCTGGTCGCCACCGAGATGACCCGCTGCATCCAGTGCACGCGCTGCGTGCGCTTCACCAGCGAGATTGCCGGCACCTACGAACTGGGCGGAATGAGCCGCGGCGAGAACCTGCAGATCGGCACCTATATCGGCAAGACGCTCGAGACGGAGCTGTCGGGCAATATCGTCGACGTCTGCCCGGTCGGCGCGCTGACCAACAAACCGTTCCAGTTCCAGGCGCGTGCCTGGGAGCTGATCGCCAAGCCGTCGATCGCCTATCACGACGCGCTCGGCTCCAACCTGTGGCTGCATACGCGCCGCGGCGACGTGCTGCGCACGGTCCCGCGCGACAACGAGACGATCAACGAATGCTGGCTGTCCGATCGCGACCGCTACAGTCACCAGGGCCTGTACGCAGCCGACCGACTCCATGCACCGGAAGTGAAGCGCAATGGCCAGTGGCAGACGACCACCTGGGAAGATGCGCTGCAGTTTGCCGGTGAGGCGCTGAAGAAGGCGCCTGGCAGCGAGCTGGGCATCCTGGTGCATCCGGCCAGCTCGAACGAGGAGGGCGATCTGCTGATGCGTCTGGCTCGTGGTCTGGGCAGCGCACACGTCGATCACCGTCTGCGTCAGCTCGACTTTGCCGACAATGCCGTGGCCAGCAGTTTCGCGTTGCCGGTTAACGACGTCGCGCAGGTCAAGGCTGCGTTGCTGGTCGGCTCCGATCTGCGTCACGAAATGCCGCTGCTCAACCATCGCCTGCATCAGGCGGTGAAGAAGGGCGCCAAGGTCTACACGGTCAACCCGGCCAGCTTCGATTTCAATTACAGCGTGGCCGGTGAGTCGATCGTCGCGCCACAGGTGTTGGTCGATGCGCTATTGGCGCTGGCCAAGGCGGCCGTGGCCGCCGGCGCGACGGCACCGGCGCCGCTGGTCGATGCGATCGACGCCGCGACTGGCGATCAGGGCGACAGCGATGCCATCGCTGCGCTGAAGTCGGGCAGTGCGGTAGTGATTCTCGGCGAAGCCGCGGTCACCCACCCGCAGGCTTCGTGGCTGCGTGCGCTGGCCCGCTTCATCGCCGACGCTACCGGCGCCGGCTACAACGAACTGCCGGTCGGTGCGAATGCCATCGGTCTGGCCAAACTCGGCGTGCTGCCGGGTAATGGCGGACTCGACGCGCAGGCGATGCTGGCGCAGCCGCGCAAGAGCTACGTGCTGTATGGCGTCGAGCCGCCGCACGATTTCGCCGATGGCGCGGCAGCCCTGAAGGCATTGCGCAGTGCGGAGCAGGTGGTGGCGTTCAGCGCCTACGCCAGCGCCGTGTTGCGCGAAGTGGCCGACGTGATCCTGCCGATCGCGCTGCTGCCGGAAATCGACGCGACCCTGGTCAATGTCGATGGTCTGGCGCAGGGCGTCAGCGCCGGTGCCACGGCACCCGGTCAGGCCCGTCCGGGCTGGAAGGTGTTGCGTGCGCTGGGTGGTGTGCTGAAGTTGGCCGGTTTCGAGTTCGACGACCTGGCCGGCCTGCGTGATGGCATCAACGAACGTGCCGTGGTGCCGCGCAGCGGTCTGGCCGCACGTGCAGTCGCCGCCGGCCTGACCCGTCTCGCCACCTGGCCGATCTATCGTGGCGATGCGGTGTTGCGTCGTGCCACCGCGTTGAATGCACATCCGCTCAATCGCGCCCCGGCGGTGCGCCTGAATGCGGCTGAGGCACAGCGGCTCGGTCTGGCCGATGGTGCGCAGGTGCGCATCGGCGACGTGCAGTTGCCGCTGGTCGTCGATGTGGCCGTACCGGATGGCGCGGCATGGATCGAGGCTGCCCAGGATCTCACCGCCACGCTGCCGCCGTATGGCGCGGCCATCACCTTGAGCAAGGCATAAGCATCATGGCTGATCAACTTATCCATCAGCTCCTGATCCCGGTGCTGTACATCGTGGCCATCGTGTTGCCGCTGATCATCGCGGTGGCGATGTTCGTGTACTGGGAGCGCAAGGTCATCGGCTGGATGCACGTGCGCATGGGGCCGAACAAGATCGGTCCGTTCGGCCTGCTGCAGGCGTTCGCCGACGTGGTCAAGCTGCTGATCAAGGAAGTGATCCTGCCGACCAAGGCGAACCGGGCGCTGTATTACCTGGCGCCGTTGCTGGCGCTGATCCCGGCGCTGGCGGCATGGGCGGTGGTGCCGTTCAGCAGCAAGATGGTGCTGTCCAACGCGAATGCCGGCGTGCTGTACCTGCTGGCGATGACCTCGATGGGCGTGTACGGCATCATCCTGGCCGGCTGGGCCTCCAACTCGCGCTACGCACTGCTCGGTGCGATGCGTTCGGCCGCGCAGGTGATCTCGTATGAACTGGCGATGGGTCTGTGCCTGGTCTGCGTGCTGGTGCTGGCCGGTTCGTTGAACCTCACCGACATCGTCAACGCACAGGCGGGCCACAAGGGCCTGTTCGGCTGGTTCTGGCTGCCGCTGCTGCCGGTGTTCGTGATCTATTTCATCTCCGGCGTGGCCGAGACCAACCGCGCGCCGTTCGACGTGGCCGAGGGCGAGTCGGAAATCGTCGCCGGTTTCCACGTGGAGTACTCCGGTTCGGCCTTCGCGATCTTCTTCCTGGCCGAATACGCCAACATGATCCTGGTCAGCTTCCTGGCCGCGATCCTGTTCATGGGCGGCTGGCTGTCGCCATTCCCCGATACGTGGGGCTTCATCGGCCAGGGCGGCTTCATCTGGCTGTTCATCAAGGCGTTCCTGTTCGCCTTCCTGTTCCTGTGGTTCCGCGCCACCTTTCCGCGCTACCGCTATGACCAGATCATGCGGCTGGGCTGGAAGGTGTTCATCCCCATCGCCATCGTGTGGGTTCTCGTGGCCGGCTGCATGAAGTACTACGGCCTGGTCAGCATCGGCACGGGGGTCTGAAGAAAGCCATGTCCCGCATTACCCATTATTTCAAGAGCCTGCTGCTGGTCGAGCTGTTCCAGGGCATGGGCCTGACCCTGCGTTACATGTTCAAGCCGAAGTACACCGTGCGCTATCCGATGGAGCACATCCCGAAGTCGAACCGCTTCCGCGGCCTGCATGCGCTGCGCCGCTATGCGAACGGCGAGGAACGCTGCATCGCGTGCAAGCTGTGCGAGGCGGTGTGCCCGGCGCTGGCGATCACGATCGACTCGGCACCGCGCGAGAGCGACGGCCAGCGCCGTACCACGCGCTACGACATCGACCTGTTCAAGTGCATCTTCTGCGGCTTCTGCGAAGAGAGCTGCCCGGTCGATTCGATCGTCGAGACCAGCATCCACGAGTATCACTTCGAGCATCGCGGCGAGAACGTGGTGACCAAGCAGCAGCTGCTGGCCATCGGCGACCGCTTCGAGCAGCAGATTGCCGCCGACCGTGCGCAAGACGCGGCGTACCGCTGAGGCCAACGATGAATCCCCAACTGTTGCAACTCATCTGTTTCTACGCCTTCGGCTTCGTCACCGTGGCCGCCGCGTTGTCGGTGATCACGCTGAAGAACACCGTGCATGCGGTGCTGGCGCTGGTGCTGACGTTCTTCAGTGCCGCCTGCCTGTGGATGCTGCTGGATGCCGAGTTCCTGGCGCTGGCGCTGATCGTGGTCTATGTCGGCGCGGTGATGGTGCTGTTCCTGTTCGTGGTGATGATGCTTGACCTCGACCAGGAGAAGTTGCGCGAGGGCTTCGTGAAGTTCCTGCCGGTCGGCCTGATCGTGGCAGCGGCGATGCTGGCGGAGATGCTCGGCCTGATCGGCGTGCGCGCGATGCACCTGCAGGTCATGGGCGCGGACCCGGCCGCCGTGGCGGGAACCTCCAATACGGCATGGCTTGGTCGTGCGTTGTACACGCAATACCTGCTGCCGTTCGAGGTCGCCGCACTGATCCTCACCGTGGGCGTGGTGGCGGCGGTGGCGCTGACCCTGCGCCAGCGCGGCGATGCGCGTTACGAGTCGGCCAGCCAGCAGGTCAAGGTCAACCCGCGTGACCGCGTCCGCATCGTGAAGATGGCGGCCGAGCGTCCCGTCGACGAAACGCCGGCCCCGCCGCAGGAGTCCAAGTCATGATCACGCTCTCGCACTACATCGTGCTCGGCGCGGTGCTGTTCTGCATCGCCGTCGCCGGCCTGTTCATCAACCGCAAGAACGTGATCGTGCTGCTGATGTCGATCGAGCTGATGCTGCTTGCGGTGAACATGAACTTCGTGGCGTTCTCGCGCTTCCTCGGCGACGTGTCAGGGCAGGTGTTCGTGTTCTTCATCCTCACCGTGGCCGCGGCAGAAGCTGCCATCGGCCTGGCGATCCTGGTGCTGCTGTTCCGCAACCGCAGCACGATCAATATCGCCGACATCGACAGCATGAAGGGCTGATCACATGGGTCTTTCGACATCCATTCTGCTGACGATCGCGCTGGCGCCGCTGGTCGGTTGCGTGCTGGCCGGCTTCCTGGGCAAGTTCCTCGGCCGCGCCGGATCGCATACGGTCACCATCCTCGGCGTAGCGATCTCCTGCGCATTGTCGTTCTACGTGCTGTACCAGCTCACCCTGGGCGGCGCCGAGACGTACAACCAGAACATCTACACCTGGTTCCAGATCGGCCACTTCAACGCCAGCGTCGGCTTCCTGGTCGACCGCCTGACCGCGATGATGCTGGTGGTGGTGAGCTTCGTGTCGCTGCTGGTGCACGTGTACACCATCGGCTACATGGCCGACGACGACGGCTACAAGCGCTTCTTCAGCTACATCTCGCTGTTCACCTTCTCGATGTTCATGCTGGTCATGAGCAACAACTTCATGCAGCTGTTCTTCGGCTGGGAAGCGGTGGGCCTGGTGTCGTACCTGCTGATCGGCTTCTGGTACAAGCGGCCGACCGCGATCTTCGCGAACCTGAAGGCGTTCCTGGTCAACCGCGTGGGCGATTTCGGCTTCCTGCTCGGCATCGCGGCGGTGCTGTATTTCCTCGGCACGCTGGATTACGCCACGGTGTTCGGCTCGGCGCCGTCGCTGGTCGGCAAGACCCTGCAGATCACCGCGGGCACGCAGTGGGATGCCGCGACGGTGATCTGCATCTGCCTGTTCATCGGTGCGATGGGCAAGTCGGCGCAGGTGCCGCTGCACGTGTGGCTGCCCGACTCGATGGAAGGCCCGACCCCGATCTCCGCGCTGATCCATGCGGCCACGATGGTGACCGCCGGCATCTTTATGGTGGCGCGCATGTCGCCGCTGTTCGAGCTGTCGCAGAGCGCGCTCAGCTTCGTGATGGTGATCGGCGCCACCACGGCGCTGTTCACCGGCCTGATTGGCATCGTGCAGAACGACATCAAGCGCGTGGTGGCGTATTCCACGCTGTCGCAGCTCGGCTACATGACGGTGGCGCTCGGCGTATCGGCCTACAGCGGCGCGGTGTACCACCTGATGACCCATGCGTTCTTCAAGGCGCTGCTGTTCCTCGGCGCCGGCTCGGTGATCATCGCGATGCACCACGAGCAGGACATGCGTTACATGGGCGGTCTGCGCAAGTACATGCCGATCACCTGGATCACCATGTGGATCGGTTCGCTGGCGCTCTGCGGCGTGCCGTTCTTCTCGGGCTTCTATTCGAAGGACGCGATCATCGAGGCGGTCGGCGAATCGCATCGCTGGGGTTCGGGCTACGCTTATTTCTGCGTGATGGCCGGTGCGCTGGTGACGTCGCTTTACACCTTCCGCCAGATGTACCTGACGTTCCATGGCAAGGAGCGCTTCACCGTGGTCGCGCACCATGGTCATGCGCATCACGATGCGCATGAAGATCATCATGACGACCATGGCCACCACGAGCCGGGCGTGCTGGAGCATGCGCCGAAGGAATCGCCGTGGGTGGTGACGCTGCCGCTGGTGCTGCTGGCGATCCCGTCGCTGCTGGTCGGTTTCTTCACGGTCGGGCCGATGCTGTTCGGAGGTTGGTTTGGTCAGGCGATCCACGTCGATGAAGCCAACAATGTGCTTGGCGAGCTCGCAGGCGAATTCCATGGCGCGGTATCGATGGCGCTGCACGGGTTCAACCCGGTCGGTCCGTTCGGACTGGTGCTGCTCGCTTTCGTGATCCAGACCTACATCTACCTGTTCAACCCGGCCATGGCCGGCAAGATCAAGTCGGCGTTGAAGCCGTTGTGGACCGTGCTCGACCGCAAGTACTGGGTCGACGACGTCTACTTCGCGGTCTTCGCGCGCGGCGGCCTCAAGCTTGGCCGCCTGTTCTGGAAGGCAGGTGACACGGCAGTGATCGACGACACCATGGTCAACGGCTCGGTGAGCCTCGTTCACCGGATCGCTGCCATGACACGCCGTCTGCAGTCGGGTTATCTCTATCACTACGCCTTCGCGATGATTCTTGGCCTGATCCTGCTGCTGGGTGGGTACTGGTTCTTTGGTTCTGGGCCGATCGGTTCCGGCCTGGTCGGGCAATAAGGGAAGCAAGCACACATGTTCAATCACTTGCTCAGCCTGCTGATCTGGCTCCCCGTCGCCGGCGCCATCCCGGTACTGCTTGCCGGCTCCGCCCGGCCCAATCTGGCGCGCTGGTTGTCGCTGCTGGTGGCCGTGCTGACCTTCGCGGTCAGCCTGTTCCTGCTGGTGCAGTACAACCCCGATACCGGCGGCATGCAGCTGACCGAAAGCTATCTGTGGATCGCCTCGTGGGGCGTCCATTACGGGCTGGCGGTCGACGGCATCTCGGTGGCGCTGATCCTGATGACCACCTTCGTCGGCATCCTGGTGATCGCCGGTGCCTGGGAAGTGATCCAGGACAAGCCGCACCAGTACATGGCCGCGATGCTGATCCTCGAAGGCCTGCTGATCGGCGTGTTCTGCGCCACCGACGCGCTGCTGTTCTATGCGCTGTTCGAGGCGATCCTGATCCCGATGTTCATCCTGATCGGCATCTGGGGTGGTCCGCGACGGGTATACGCGACGCTGAAGTTCTTCATCTACACGTTCTTCGGCTCGGTCTTCATGCTGATCGCGCTGTTGTACCTGTACCAGAAGGCGCATACCTTCGACCTCGCCACGCTGGCGGCATTGCCGCTGACGATGAAGGAGCAGAGCTGGATCTTCTTCGCGTTCCTGATCGCGTTCGCGATCAAGGTGCCGATGGTGCCGGTGCATACATGGTTGCCGGACGCCCACGTGGAGGCGCCGACCGGCGGCTCGGTGGTGCTGGCGGCGGTGATGCTGAAGATCGGCGGATACGGCTTCCTGCGCTTCTCGCTGCCGATCGTGCCGGACGCCTCCGAGCACTTCGCCTGGGTGGTGATCGCGCTTAGCCTGATCGCGGTGGTCTACATCGGCTACGTGGCGCTGGTGCAGGAGGACATGAAGAAGCTGGTGGCGTATTCATCGGTGGCCCACATGGGCTTCGTCACCCTGGGCATCTTCATTGCGTTCATGCTGGTGCGTGGCTCGGCCAACATCGACATGGCGCAGCTGGGCATGCAGGGCGCGATGGTGCAGATGATTTCGCACGGCTTCGTCTCAGGCGCGATGTTCACCTGCATCGGCGTGCTGTACGACCGCATGCACACGCGCTCGATCAAGGATTACGGCGGCGTCATCAACGTGATGCCGTGGTTCGGCTTCTTCTACGTGCTGTTCGCGATGGCGAACTGCGGCCTGCCGGGCACCAGCGGTTTCGTCGGCGAGTTCATGGTGATCCTGGCCAGCTTTGCGGCGAATCCGTGGATCGCGCTCTTTGCGGCGTTCACCCTGATCATCGGCGCGGCCTACACGCTATGGCTGGTCAAGCGTGTGCTGTGGGGCGACATCACCAATCCGCACGTGGCCGAGATGAAGGAAATCAACGGCCGCGAAACGTTTGTGCTGGTGGCCTTCGCAGCCGCCGTACTGGCGCTGGGCATCTGGCCGCAGCCGCTGGTCCATCTGATGGACAGTTCGGTGTCGCAGCTGGTGCACCAGATTGCCATTCACAAGATTTGATCGGGACCGAACATGCCGACTTTTATTGACATCCTGATCATGGCTCCAGAGTTCTATCTGGTGGCGGCGGCGTGCTTGCTGTTGCTGTTGGACGCCTTCATGAAACCCGAGCAGCGGCCCATGCTGCACTGGATTTCGATCGTCGTGCTGCTGGTCGCCATCTACATGCTGATTGCCGGCCAGTCGGAGCAGACGGTAACGGCTTTCGGCGACATGTTCGTGCGCGACCGGGTGGCGGATATCCTCAAGATCTTTGCGTTGCTGACCACCGTGCTGGTGATGGTCTACGCGCGGCCATACCTGATCGATCGCAAGCTGCTGATCGGCGAGTTCTACACGCTGATGATCTTCGCGGTGATCGGCATCATGCTGCTGGTGTCGGCCGGCAACCTGGTCACCGTGTACCTGGGACTGGAGTTGCTGTCGCTGTCGTCGTATGCGCTGGTGGCGCTGAATCGCGATGCGCGGCTGCCGTCCGAGGCGGCGATCAAGTACTTCGTGCTGGGCGCGCTGGCCTCGGGCATGCTGCTGTATGGCATGTCGATGGTCTACGGCGCTTCCGGCATGGGCGGCACGCCGAGCCTGGACCTGGCCCAGCTTCACAACGTGGCGACGTACACCACGACACCTAAGCTGCTGCTGTTCGGACTGATCTTCATGATCGTCGGCATTGGCTTCAAGCTCGGTGCCGCGCCGTTCCACATGTGGATCCCTGACGTTTACCAGGGCGCACCGACGCCGGTCACCACCTTAATTGCCTCGGGCTCGAAGCTTGCCGCGTTCGGCATGGCGTACCGGCTGCTCAGTTCCGGCATGGGCGACCTGTCGCAGCACTGGCAGCTGATGCTGGCCGTGCTGGCGGTGGCGTCACTGGCGATCGGCAACCTGGTTGCGATCGTGCAGACCAATCTCAAGCGCATGCTGGCCTATTCGACGATCTCGCACATGGGCTACCTGCTGCTGGGTCTGGCGGCTGCCGGGCCGGAAGGTTATGCCGCGGCGATGTTCTATGCGATCTCTTATGCGTTGATGGGCGCGGCTGCCTTCGGCGTGATGCTGGCGCTGACCCGCGCGGGTTTCGAGTGCGAGGAAATTGCCGACCTGAAGGGGCTGAACCAGAAGTCGCCGTGGATGGCGTTCCTGATGCTGCTGGCGATGTTTTCGCTGGCCGGTGTGCCGCCGCTGTTCGGTTTCTGGGCCAAGGTCCTGGTGCTGGAAGCGGCAATCCACGCGAACATGCTGTGGCTGGCGATCGTCGGCATCGTGTTCGCCATCATCGGCCTGTACTACTACCTGCACGTGATCAAGGTGATGTACTTCGACAAGCCGGCTGAAGGCAGCGAGCTGCAGGCCAAGCCGGACGCGTCCCTGCGCGTGGTGTTGTCGTTGAACGCGCTGTCCTTGTTGGTACTGGGCCTCTACTGGGGGCCGTTGCTGGGCTGGTGCCGGTCAGCGTTCGGCCTTTGATTGGCGCAGGCGCGGACACCGTCGTGTCATGACACGATGGTTCACTGCATGTTGGCAATGCGATAGATTTGTTGAGTTGAGGCTTGCAAGAAGCTGGCCATCCCGATAAACTCTTCGGACTCTGATGCGGGGTGGAGCAGTCTGGCAGCTCGTCGGGCTCATAACCCGAAGGTCGTAGGTTCGAATCCTACCCCCGCTACCAGATCTTTCTTGATGCAAGAAAGCCTCCTCGTGAGGCTTTTTTGTTGGGCGCATGGATGCGTCGCGCCGGATCATATGCAGGTCGGGTGCCGGAAGGAGCTGAGCAGGGAGGGACATCGGCGAGATAAGGAAATGGGCCGTTGGAGCCCATTTTTTGTTTCTGCTGTTCTGAAAGAGTGAGCTGGGAAGGCGAATCCATGGATACACAGGCACTGGCACAACGCTTCACCGAGGTACTGGCCGATCTGGGCCTGGAATGCCTAGGCGTGGAGTTCACCCCGTCGCATGGACAGAGTACGCTGCGCGTTTACCTGGACCTGCTCGACAAGGGCGGTGCAGGCGAGGGCGAGCGTCGCGAGGTCGGTATCGAGGACTGCGAGAGCGCCAGCCGCGAGCTGTCCGCCCTGCTCGATGTGGAGGATCCGATTCCGGGCCATTACGTGCTGGAAGTTTCCTCGCCCGGAATTGATCGGCCGTTGTTCACCGCGGAGCAGTTTGCGCGAGTCAGCGGGCAGGAAGTGAAACTGTTGCTGAAGGCGCCGCTGGAAGGTCGTCGTCGCCTGCGTGGCAAGCTGGTGTCGGTGGAAGGCGGGCAGATTACGCTGGAAGCCGAAGGCAAGACATTCGAATTCGAACACGCGCTGGTGGAAAGTGCGCGGGTGGTGCCGGACTGGGTGGCGCTGGGTTATGCGCCGCAACCCAAGCCCGGTGGCAAGACGCCTGGCAAGAAGCAGGCTGATTGAAAAATGAATAGTGCGGCCATGGATGGCCGCTTTTTGATCCCCGCGCTCAGGGATGAGCGCAAAAGCTAACGAGTTGGACGCCGCTGGGCGCCTATGGAGTTGCTGCAATGAGCAAAGAGCTTTTGCTGGTCGTCGAGGCGGTTGCCAATGAAAAGGGTGTGCCGCTGGATGTGATTTTCGAGGCGATGGAGGCCGCGCTGGCCTCGGCCGCGAAGAAGCGCTACCCGGAGGAGGAGCCGGATATCCGCGTGGCGATCAATCACGATACCGGTGATTATGAGACCTTCCGCCGCTGGGAAATCATTGCCGACGATGGCGAGATGGAATCGCCGTCCTATCAGCTGCGCCTGATGGATGCGCTGGACGAGCGCGCCGACGCCGAAGTGGGCGAGTACATCGAGCAGCAGGTCGAGAATGCCGAATTCGGCCGCATTGCCGCGCAGGCCGCCAAGCAGGTGATCGTGCAGCGCGTGCGCGAGGCCGAGCGACAGCAGGTGGTCGATGCCTTTGCCGACCGCGTCGGCGAACTGGTGACCGGCATCGTCAAGCGCGTCGAGCGCGGCAACATCTACCTCGACCTGGGCAGCAACGCCGAGGCGTTCATTCCGCGCGACAAGACGATTCCGCGCGAATCGGCCCGCGTCGGCGACCGCGTGCGCGGCTACCTTTACGAAGTGAAGTCCGAAGCGCGTGGTCCGCAGCTGTTCGTGTCGCGTGCGGCGCCGGAATTCATGATCGAGCTGTTCAAGCTGGAAGTGCCGGAAGTCGGCCAGGGCCTGGTCGAGATCAAGGGCTGTGCCCGCGATCCGGGCGACCGCGCCAAGATCGCCGTGCTGGCGCATGACAGCCGTACCGATCCGATCGGCGCCTGCATCGGCATGCGCGGCTCGCGCGTGCAGGCGGTCTCCAACGACCTCAACGGCGAGCGCGTCGACATCATCCTGTGGCACG
The DNA here is from genome assembly GCF_002001125.1 of Rhodanobacter sp. B04. Classification (GTDB taxonomy): domain Bacteria; phylum Pseudomonadota; class Gammaproteobacteria; order Xanthomonadales; family Rhodanobacteraceae; genus Rhodanobacter. The sequence continues at coordinate 123,283 of NZ_MUNV01000011.1, forward strand.
AGAACCAGGCGCAGTTCGTCATCAATGCGATGGCGCCGGCCGAAGTGCAGTCCATCATCATGGACGAGGAAAAGCACTCGATGGACATCGCGGTGGCCGAGGACAAGCTGTCCCAGGCGATCGGTCGCGGTGGCCAGAACGTGCGTCTGGCCAGCAAGCTCACCGGCTGGCAGCTCAACGTGATGACCCAGGATCAGGTCACCGCCAAGAGCGAATCCGAACAGGAGGCCGCGCGCCAGCTGTTCATGGACAAGCTCGAAGTGGATCAGGAGATTGCCGTCATCCTGGTGCAGGAAGGTTTCTCCAGCATCGAGGAAATCGCCTACGTGCCCAGCGCCGAACTGCTGGCCGTGGAAGGTTTCGACGAGGATATCGTCGAGGAACTGCGCGCCCGCGCACGCGACGCCCTGCTGACCGAGGCACTGGCGGCGGAGGAGGGCGTAGACGAACATCAGCCTTCCGCCGAACTGCTTGCGCTGCCTGGCATGGACGAGTCGACGGCCTATGCGCTGGCTGCCCGCGAAGTGAGTACGGTCGATGATCTGGCCGATCTGGCGGTAGATGACCTGATTGATATCGAAGGCATGGACGAAGAGCGCGCTGCGGCACTGATCATGGCCGCGCGCGCACCGATGATCGAGCGGCTGGAGAAAGGCGGCTAACCGCGGACGGCAACACCCTGGATGGGTGTGCCGAGAAAGGCTTTGCGAAGCCTTTCACCATGGACGGAGATGGCGGTGCCGGTAGGGCCGCACAGACGATAAGGGCCGAACAGGGCCCAAGCGCGGGAATGGCGGAGCAGAGAACACGATGTCGGACGTCACGATCAAACAACTAGCCCAGGTACTGGGCATGCCGGTCGACAAGCTGCTGTCGCAGCTTGGTGAGGCGGGCATGAAATTCTCCGATCAGGAGCAGGTCATCAGCAGCACCGAAAAGGTGAAGCTGCTCGGGTTCCTGCGCCGCACACACGGCAAGAACGAAGCCGCCGCCGAAGCCGAGGACAGCGCGCCGCGCCAGATCACGCTCAAGCGCCGCACGGTCGGCGAACTGAAAGTGGCCACCCCGGGCGGTCGCGGCGCAGCCGGTGCCGCCAAGACGGTCAACGTCGAAGTGCGCGCCAAGCGGACCTACGTCAAGCGCAGCGTGATCGCCGAGGAAGCCGGTGTCGACGGCGAGCGCGAGGATGCCGTGCGCAAGTTGCAGGAATCGCAGCAGCAGCGTGAGCAGGAAGAACGCGAGCGCATCGAGGCCGAGCAGCGCCGCCAGGAAGAGGCGCAGCAGCGCGCCCTGGACGAGCAGCAAGAACAGGAGCGGCGCCAGGCCGAGGCCAAGGTTGCCGACGAGGCCGACGTGGTTGCGGTCACGCCGGAGCCGGCTCCAGTGGCTGAAGCGGCCGCCCCTGCGGACAAGTTCGAGGACGAACCAACGGCCGTGCAGCGCATGGACCAGCGCGAGCTGGGCATGATCCTGCCGCGCATCCATGAGCCGCGCAAACGCGAAAAACTGGTCAAGCCGGTGGTGGTGCCAGCGCCGGCACCCGCAGCGCCCGTGGCAGCAGCGAAGCCGGCAGTTCGTCCGGGTATGGCCGGCAACGCGGCCGCGCCGGCGCCGGCCAGCGATGCTCGCGGCAAGCTCAAGCACGGCCGCGAACGCGATGAGGTCGGCAGCAAGGAAGAGCGCGATGGCAGCAAGCGTTTCGCTGGCGGCCAGATGCACCTGAGCGACGCAGACCGTGCACGCCGTTCCTCCAGCAACAAGCGTGGCAAACCCGGTCGCGGCAATGTCCGCGAACTGTCGCGCGGCAGCAACAATGCACCGTCCGGTCCGCACGGTTTCTCGCGCCCGACCGCACCGGTAGTGCGCGAAGTTGTCGTCGGTGACGCCAACATCGTCGCCGAGCTGGCGCAGAAGATGGCGGTCAAGGGCTCCGAGGTGGTCAAGGCGCTGTTCAAGATGGGCGTGATGGCGACCATCAACCAGACCATCGACCACGATACCGCCGTGCTGGTGGTCGAGGAGCTTGGCCATACACCGGTGGCCGACAACCAGAACAACGCCGAGGAAGCGCTGGCGGCACATACCCAGAACGTCGAACTGGAAGGCGAGAAGACCACGCGCCCGCCGGTGGTGACCATCATGGGCCATGTCGATCACGGCAAGACCTCGCTGCTCGACTACATCCGTCGCACCAAGGTGGCTGCCGGCGAAGCCGGTGGCATCACCCAGCATATCGGCGCGTACCATGTGGAAACGTCCAAGGGCGTGATCACGTTCCTGGATACCCCGGGCCACGCCGCGTTCACCTCGATGCGTGCCCGTGGCGCGCAGTCGACCGACATCGTGATCCTGGTCGTCGCTGCCGATGACGGCGTGATGCCGCAGACGGTGGAAGCGGTGAAGCATGCGCGCGCCGCCAAGGTGCCGCTGATCGTCGCGGTCAACAAGATGGACAAGGACGGCGCCAACCCCGACAACGTCAAGCAGGGCCTGGTGCAATACGAAGTGGTGCCGGAAGACTGGGGTGGCGACGTGCAGTTCGTGCCGGTGTCGGCAAAGACCGGTGCAGGCGTCGAGGATCTGCTCGATGCGATCTCGGTGCAGGCCGAGATGATGGAACTCAAGGCCGTGGCCGATGGCCGCGCCTCCGGTGTGGTGATCGAGTCCCGTCTGGATCGTGGCCGCGGTCCGGTCGCGACGGTGCTGGTGCAGCAGGGCACGCTGCGCAAGGGCGACTTCGTCGTCTGCGGCATCGAATACGGCCGCATGCGCGCGCTGATCGACGAAACCGGCCAGCAGGTGCTGGAAGCCGGTCCGTCGATTCCGGTGCAGGTGCTGGGTCTGTCCGGCGTGCCGGAAACCGGCGACGACTTCGTCTGCGTCGAGGACGAGCGCCTCGCCCGCGAAGTGGCGCAGGAGCGCGAGCTCAAGCGCCGCGAAACGCGCATGGTCAGCAAGAGCAACCGGCTCGAGGACATCATCGCCAAGATGGGCCAGGGCGTGGAGCAACAGACGCTCAACATCCTGGTCAAGGGCGATGTGCAGGGTTCGGTCGAGGCACTGCGCGAGTCGCTGACCCAGATCGGCAACGACCGGGTCAGGGTCAACGTGGTCTCGTCCGGCGTGGGCGGCATCAACGAATCCGACGCCACCCTGGCGGCGGCTTCGAAGGCGCTGGTCATCGGCTTCAACGTGCGCGCCGACGCGTCGGCGCGCAAGGTGATCGAGACGGCCGGCCTGGACGTGCGCTACTTCTCGATCATCTACGACGTGATCGACCAGGTGACCCAGGCGGCGACCGGCCTGCTCGGCATGGAAGTGCGCGAGGACATCATCGGCACCGCCGAGGTCCGCGACGTGTTCCGCAGCTCCAAGTTCGGCGCCGTGGCCGGTTGCATGGTCACCGAAGGCTCGGTCAAGCGCAGCAAGCCGATCCGCGTGCTGCGCGACAACGTGGTGATCTTCGAGGGCGAGCTGGAATCGCTGCGCCGTTTCAAGGATCTGGTCGACGAAGTGCGCAACGGCATGGAGTGCGGCATCGCGGTCAAGCAGTACAACGACGTGAAGCCGGGCGATCAGATCGAGTGCTTCGAGCGCACGGAAGTCGCGCGTACCTTGTAATTGAACTATGGCCTTTCCCCGCAAGGGCGAGAGGACGAGGCCAGTCGCCGTGATGCGGTGACTGGCCTCGATCTGATTTGGAGATACTCATGCCATCCCGTGATTTCAAACGCACCGATCGCATCGGTGCCGAGCTGCGCCGTGAACTGGGCCTGCTGGTGCATGCGGCCGTGCGCGATCACGGACTGCCGTCGGTCAGCGTGTCGGACGTGGAGATTACCCGCGACCTGGACTGGGCCACGGTGTGGGTCACTGCCCTGATGCCTGAACAGGGCTTGCCGACCGTGAAGGCGCTCAACGCCATGAGCCACGAGATCCGTCATTCGCTGGCGCATAGCGGCATGCGCATGCGCCGGGTGCCGGAGCTGAAATTCAAGTACGACGATTCGGTCGACAAGGGCGAACGCATTGAATCGCTGCTGCGTGAACAGGCGCGTGACCTGGCGCCGCCCAGCGGCGACAAGCAGGATTGAACCGGAAGCATTGGGTATTGTTGAACCGATGAGTCGCCTGCCGCGTATCCAGCACCGTGACCTGCACGGCATCGTCCTGCTCGACAAACCGCTGGGCCTGAGCTCCAACCAGGCGCTGCAATGCGTGCGCCGTTTGTTGCGCGCAGCCAAGGGCGGCCATACCGGCGCGCTCGATCCGCTGGCCACCGGCCTGTTGCCGCTGTGCTTCGGTGAGGCGACCAAGCTGGCCGGCAGCCTGCTCGGCGCACGCAAGGCGTATGTGGCCGAGTGCCGGCTTGGCATCACCACCGATACGGCCGATTGCGAAGGCGAAATGCTGCAGCAGCGCCCGGTGCCGCCGTTGGACGATGCGGCCGTCGAGGCTGCGCTGGCCAAGCTGCGCGGCCGCATCCAGCAGGTGCCGCCGATGTATTCGGCGCTCAAGCAGGATGGCGAGCGGCTGTACGCGAAGGCGCGTCGTGGCGAGACCGTCGACGTGCCGCCGCGCGAAGTGGAGGTCCACCGGCTCGAACTGTTGGCGCGTGCAGGCGACACCCTGACCCTGCTGGTGGAATGCGGTTCCGGCACCTATGTGCGCTCGCTGGCCGTGGATCTGGGCGAGGATCTGGGCTGTGGCGCCCATTTGACCGCGTTGCGCCGGCTGTGGGTGGAGCCGTTCCGCGAGCCGCGCATGGTGACGCTGGAAGAGTTGCAGCAGGCCTCGGAGCAGAGCGACCAGGCGTTGCTGGCGCAGCTTCTGCCGGTATCGGCCGGATTGTCCGATTTGCCGGCTTTGCAGCTCGATGAAGTGCAAAGCATGGCGATCTCGCGTGGCCAGCAGATCGTGTTGCCGACGGCGCCCCCAACCGGGCGCTTTGCGGCCTATGCCAGCGATGGCGCGCTGCTGGCGCTGCTGGAACTGGACGACGAAGGTCGTGCGCGCATCCTGCGCGGCTTCAACCTGCCGCCGGACTGAAGAAATTGCGCCGATACGCCGCTGCGCACTTGTTGTAACACCGCTCCCATCAGTAGAATAGACAGGTTATTTCAACGCTTTCATTCATCTAGGCGAAGCTTGTGCTTGCGTCATCGCGATGATGCAAGCACAAGCTTCGCATCGCCTTTCCAAGGAAACGTATACCCATGTCCCTTACCGCAGAACAGACCGGCAAGATCATTGCTGATTTCGGCCGCGTGCCGAACGACACCGGTTCGACCGAAGTCCAGGTGGCCCTGCTGTCCGCCCGCATCGACCATCTCACCGGCCACTTCAAGGAGCACAAGCAGGATCACCATTCCCGCCGTGGCCTGCTGAAGCTGGTCAACCAGCGCAAGCGCCTGCTCAGCTATCTGAAGGATCGCGATCTTGCGCGCTACCAGACCCTGATCGAACGCCTCGGCCTGCGCCGTTAATCCACCGGACGAGGAGTAGAACAACGTGGCAAAAGTAACCAAGTCATTCCAGTACGGTAGTCACGAAGTCACGCTGGAGACGGGCGAAATTGCCCGCCAGGCGTCCGGCGCGGTGATGGCCAGCATGGGCGGCACCGTGGTGCTGGTCACCGCCGTGGCGGCCACCAAGCAGAAGGAAGGGCAGGATTTCTTCCCGCTCACCGTCGACTACGTGGAAAAGTTCTACTCCGCCGGCCGCATCCCGGGCGGTTTCTTCAAGCGCGAGGGCCGTCCGACCGAGAAGGAGACGCTGACCTCGCGTCTGATCGATCGTCCGGTGCGTCCGCTGTTCCCGGAAGACTTCAAGAACGAAGTGCAGGTCATCGCGCAGGTCGTCTCGCTCAACCCCGAGGTTGACGGCGACATCGTCGCGCTGCTCGGCGCCTCCGCCGCGCTGTCGCTGGCCGGCATCCCGTTCAAGGGCCCGATCGGCGCTGCACGCGTCGGCTATGCGAATGGCCAGTACCTGCTGAACCCGTCGGCCACCGAACTGAAGACTTCCGAGCTGGACCTGGTCGTCGCCGGTACTGCCGGTGCGGTGCTGATGGTGGAGTCCGAAGCCAAGCTGCTGTCCGAGGACGTGATGCTCGGCGCGGTGATGTTCGGTCACCAGCAGATGCAGGTCGCGATCCGTGCGATCGCCGAACTGGCTGCCGAAGCGGCCAAGCCTTCATGGGACTGGCAGGCACCGGCCCGCAACGAGTCGCTGGTCGCGGCCCTCAAGGGCGCGGTCGGCAGCAAGCTGGAAGAAGCCTTCCAGGTGCGCGACAAGCTGCAGCGCCGCGATGCGATCGCCGCGATCAAGGCCGACGTGCTGGGCGAGCTCAAGGCGCAGGCCGAAGCCAATGGCTGGGCAGCCGGCGAGCTGTCGAAGGAATTCGGCGAGCTTGAATACCACACCATGCGCGACAGCGTGCTGAAGACCAAGGTGCGCATCGACGGCCGTCAGCTCGACGACGTGCGTGCGATCACCGTGCGTGTCGGCGTGCTGCCGCGCACGCACGGTTCGGCGCTGTTCACCCGCGGCGAGACGCAGGCGCTGGTCGTGGCCACGCTGGGCACCACGCGCGACGCGCAGATCATCGACGCGCCGGAAGGCGAGTCTAAGGATCCGTTCCTGTTCCATTACAACTTCCCGCCGTTCTCGGTGGGTGAGGCCGGCCGTTTCGGTGCGCCGAAGCGTCGCGAGATCGGCCACGGCCGCCTTGCCAAGCGCGGCGTGCAGGCCGTCAAGCCGACGATCGAGGAATTCCCGTACGTGGTGCGCGTGGTCTCGGAAATCACCGAGTCCAACGGTTCCTCGTCGATGGCTTCGGTGTGCGGTTCCTCGCTGGCGATGATGGACGCGGGCGTGCCGTTGAAGGCGCCGGTGGCCGGTATCGCGATGGGCCTGGTCAAGGAAGGCGACGACTTCGTCGTGCTGTCCGACATCCTGGGCGACGAGGATCACCTCGGCGACATGGACTTCAAGGTGGCCGGTAGCGCCGATGGCATCTCCGCGCTGCAGATGGACATCAAGATCGACGGCATCACCGAAGAGATCATGAAGGTGGCGCTGGCCCAGGCCAAGCGCGGTCGCCTGCACATCCTCGGCGAGATGGCCAAGGTCATCACCACCGCTCGTGCGGAGATGAGCGAGTACGCCCCGCGTCTGATCACCATCAAGATCCACCCGGACAAGATCCGCGAAGTGATCGGCAAGGGTGGCGCCACGATCCGTTCGATCACCGAAGAGACCGGCACCACGATCGACATCAGCGACGACGGCACCATCGTCGTCGGCTCGGTCAATCGCGAAGCCGGTGAAGCGGCGCGCAAGCGCATCGAGCAGATCGTCTCCGACGTCGAGCCGGGCCGCATCTACGAGGGCAAGGTCGCCAAGCTGATGGACTTCGGGGCGTTCGTCACGATCATGCCGGGCAAGGATGGTCTGGTGCACGTGTCGCAGATCTCCAGCGAGCGCGTCGAGAAGGTTTCCGACAAGCTCAAGGAAGGCGACATCGTCAAGGTCAAGGTGCTGGAAGTGGACAAGCAGGGCCGCATCCGCCTGTCGATGAAGGCCGTGCTGGAAGACGAAAGCGCCAACGCCTGAGTCAAGCGGTAGTGTGAATACGCAAGGCCCGGCCCATGCCGGGCCTTGTGCGTTTCGAGAACGATGATTTTGTGCAACAGGCTTTTGCTAGGATGCAGGGAACCTTGTACGAGGATGCACCGATGGCTGACCCGACAAACGATTTCATCAGGGACTACCAGGCGCTGGCACAACAATCGTGGGATGCCTGGACACGCCAGTTGCAACAGCAGCAAGCTCAGCCCGCCGGCAATCCGTTTTTCACGCCGCCAACAACGCCAGCTTCCGGCAACGACACGCTGGAACGCACCCTGGCCGGCCTGAAGGGATATTTCGACTGGATGCAAGGTGCAGCCGCCGGCGGTGCCGCGGCGCAGCCGACTGATTGGCGCCAACAAATGCAACAGCTGTTCGGCGGTGCCAGCCAGCCGTTTACCCAGGCGTTCAGCGGCATCGACAGTACCGGTGCGGAGGGTTTTGCACGGCAGTGGCAGTCCTGGATGCAGGCGGCGCAGCGCAGTGGCTTCGGCGATCTGCCCGGCACGCAAGGCCCGACGCCGGCATTCGGACTGAACCGCGAACAGCAAATGCAGCAGCAGGCGATGAGTGCCGCCGTGCTGGCTTCGCTGCAGGCATCGGCGCGTTATCAGGCGCTGATCCAACGCGCCAACACGCAAGGCATGGAGCGGTTGCAGGGCAAGCTGGCTCAACATGCCGAGCCGGGGCGTCAGATCGATTCGCTGAAGGCGTTGTACGACCTTTGGGTGGATGCGGCGGAGGAGGCTTACGCCGAGATCGCGCTCTCGGACGAATTCCGCGAAGCCTATGGCGAGATGGTCAACACGCAGATGCACGTGCGTCAGCTGCAACAGCAACAGACCGAGCAGATGTGCCAGCAGCTTGGCGTGCCGACGCGAAGCGAAGTGTCCAGTCTCGGTGAGAGGCTGCAGGCATTGCGTCGCGAGTTTCGTGCGAGCCGGACGCCTGCGCCGGAAGATCATGCCGACGAGATCATGGCCATGCGCCGCGAACTGGCGGCGCTCAAGCGTCAGCTCGCCAGTGCTGCGCCAGCCGCGGCTGCGCGCACTGCCAAGCCGGTCGCTCCTGCAAAGACACGCGCATCGGCGGCAGCAAAGGTCGCCAACAAGGTTCCAGCTGCGGCGCCGCGCAAGAGCGCGATCGCTTCCAAGCCCCGCAACAGCCCGTCCAAGCGCAAGTAAGGAGACTTCGTCATGCATACGCCATTGCGCATCGATCCGAGCAAGGCCCTGGGCGACATCGCCACGTTCCAGCGCAAGCTTGCGGCCGGGATGGGTAACCTGCGCAGCATGCGCGAGCCCGAATACGCGAATACTCCGCGCAAGCTGGTTTACAGCGAGGACAAGCTGAAGGTATGGCATTTCGAAGGTCACAGCAGGCCGACCGCGAAGACGCCGTTGCTGATCGTCTACGCGCTGGTCAATACGGTATGGATGACCGACCTGCAGGCCGACCGCTCGATGGTGCGCAACCTGCTGGAGCAGGGCGAGGACGTCTACCTGATCGATTGGGGCTATCCCGACGGCGCCGATCGCTGGCTGACCCTGGACGATTACATCAACGGTTATCTCGACCGTTGCGTCGATGCGGTGCGGCAACGTCACGATCTCGATGCGATCAACCTGCTCGGCATCTGCCAGGGCGGCGCGTTTTCGCTGTGCTACACCGCGCTGCATGCGGACAAGGTGAAGAACCTGATCACCATGGTCACGCCGGTGGATTTCCATACGTCGGACAACATGCTGTCGCACTGGTGCCGCAGCATGGACGTGGACCTGTTCGTCGACACCATGGGCAATATCCCCGCCGGGCTGATGAACTACGTCTACCTCACGCTGAAGCCGGTGCGCCTGAACCAGCAGAAATACATCGGCATGGTCGACATCCTCGACAATCCGGCCGAATTGGAAAATTTCCTGCGGATGGAACGCTGGATCTTCGATTCACCGGATCAGGCCGGTGAGGCGTTCCGTCAGTTCATAAAGGACTTCTACCAGGGCAACAAGCTGGTCAAGGGCACCTTGGAAATCGGTGGCAAGCCGGTGGACCTGGGCATGGTCACGCAGCCGGTGCTGAACATCTTCGCCGAACAGGACCACCTGGTGCCACCCGATGCCTCGCGTGCGATGGGCAAGCATGTCGGCACCACCGACTATACCCAGCTTGCGTTCAAGGGCGGCCACATCGGCATCTACGTATCCGGCCGCGCGCAGCGCGAAGTGCCGCCGGCGATCCACCAGTGGCTGCGGGCGCGCGATTGATGCCATCAACCAAGGATTGTGATTCATGGAAAAGCGTTTGTATCGTTCTCGCCGCTACCGCTCGCTTGCCGGCGTGTGCGGCGGCATCGCCGAATATTTCGGCTGGGATCCGACCCTGGTGCGCGTCGGCTGGATCATCCTTACACTAATGGGCGGATCCGGCATCCTGCTGTATCTGATCATGTGGCTGGTGATGCCCGAAGCGCCCTGATGCACGAGGGCTTCGGGCCATCCGCTGGCACCGTTCCTGTTCGAGCAAAAGATCATTCCGATGGATTACGACCGATACGACCGCATCCGTGCCGTGCAATGGCGCGACGATTATCTGCGCCTGCTGGACCAGCGCCGATTGCCGCATGAGGAGATATGGATCGATTGCCGTGACGCTGCCGAAGTGACGCAGGCGATCCGGGATCTGGCCGTGCGCGGTGCCCCGGCGATCGGCATTGCGGCCGCCTGGGGTGTGGCGATGTCCGCGCAGCAGCATGCTGCGCTGGATGACGTGCTGGCGATGCTGCGCGCGGCACGGCCCACCGCGGTGAACCTGATGTGGGCGCTGGACCGCATGAAGAGGCGCATTGCTGCCGGCGCCGATGCCGGGGCACTGGTGCGCGAGGCGCAGGCGATCCAGGACGAGGATCTGGCAGCGAACCGGCATATGGGTGAACTGGGCGCCTCGCTGATCACCTTCGGCTCGGGCGTGCTGACCCACTGCAATACCGGCTCGCTGGCCACCGCCGGCTTCGGTACCGCGCTGGGCGTGATCCGTGCCGGCGTGGCGACGGGGCGGATCAGCCGGGTCTATGCCGGCGAAACCCGGCCGTGGCAGCAGGGCGCACGCCTGACCATGTGGGAGCTGGTGCGCGATGGCATTCCGGCGCAGCTTATTGCCGATTCCGCGGCAGCGCACCTGATGAAATCCGGTGCCGTGCAATGGGTGATCGTTGGTGCGGACCGGATCGCCGCCAACGGCGATACCGCCAACAAGATCGGTACCTATCAGCTGGCGATTGCGGCGAAATACCACGGCGTGAAGTTCATGGTGGTGGCACCGTCGTCCACGGTCGACATGCGCACCGGCAGCGGTGAGGAAATCGAGATCGAGCTGCGCGATCCTGCCGAGCTGCTCAGCACCAGCGGCACGCGTACCGTGATCGATGGTGCGCAGGCCTGGAACCCGGTGTTCGACGTGGTGCCGGCCGAGCTGATCGACGCCATCGTGACCGAGCGCGGCGTGATCGAGCGGCCGAACAGCATCGCGATGCAGGCGATGTTCGGCTGATGAGGCTGTCGCGCGAAATCACGCTGTTTGCGATAGGTGGTGTCGGCGGCCTGGTGGTCGATGCCGGGATCGTGCAGCTGCTGGTAGGCATCGAGGACTGGAATCCCTATCTGGCCCGGGTGCTGTCGTTCCTGCTGGCGGCCACGTTCACCTGGTGGTGGAACCGTCGCCATACCTTCGCTGCCCGTCGCAGCAACCGCGCCGCACACGCCGAATGGTTGCACTGGGTGGGGCTGATGAGCTTCGGTGCGGTGATCAATTACGGGATTTACGTCCTGTTGCTGATGAACTTTCCCATGCTGCATCGCTGGCCCGCCGTGGCGGCAGCAGCGGGTTCGGCAGTGGCTGCGCTGGTCAATTTTTCGACAGCGCGCGGAGTGCTTTTCAAGGCCACCAAGACATCATCGTAAGTTGCTGATTCATAACGACTAAATCCTGTCGTTTTGATGACATTCGTGCTACACTCCTCAGGTTGATTTCGGGTCGCTTGCGCATGCGCTTGAGGCGCGGTGCCAGCGCCCTTCTACGTCATCAGGAAAGAAGATTCATGGCAGAACTCGCCAAAGAAATCATTCGCGTCAACATCGAAGACGAAATGCGCCAGAGCTATCTCGATTACGCCATGAGCGTGATCGTGGGACGCGCCCTCCCGGACGTACGCGACGGCCTGAAACCGGTACACCGCCGCGTGTTGTTCGCGATGAATGAACTGGGCAACGCCTGGAACAAGCCGTACAAGAAATCCGCCCGCGTGGTCGGTGACGTGATCGGTAAGTACCACCCGCACGGCGATGCATCGGTCTACGACGCGATCGTGCGCATGGCGCAGCCGTTTTCGCTGCGCTATCTGCTGGTCGACGGCCAGGGCAACTTCGGTTCGGTCGACGGCGACAACGCCGCCGCGATGCGATACACCGAGGTGCGCATGTCGCGGCTCACGCATGAGCTGTTGGCCGACATCGACAAGGAAACCGTCGACTTCGGCCCGAACTACGACGAGAGCGAACACGAGCCGCTGGTGCTGCCGGCGCGCGTGCCGAACCTGCTGGTGAACGGCTCGGCCGGCATCGCGGTCGGCATGGCCACCAATATCCCGCCGCACAACCTCAACGAGGTGATCGCGGCGACGATGGCGCTGATCGACGAGCCGACGCTCTCGATCGACGACCTGATGCACTACATTCCGGGGCCGGATTTCCCGACCTACGGCATCATCAACGGCTCCTCCGGCATCATCGAGGCGTACCGCACCGGTCGCGGCCGCATCCTGGTGCGTGCGAAGGCGGAGATCGAGACCGAGCCGAACGGCCGCGAGACAATCATCGTCCACGAGCTGCCGTACCAGGTGAACAAGGCGCGGCTGATCGAGAAGATCGCCGAGCTGGTCAAGGAAAAGAAGCTCGAAGGCATCAGCGAGCTGCGCGACGAATCCGACAAGGACGGCATGCGCGTCGTCATCGAGATCCGCAAGGACGCGATGGGCGACGTGGTGCTGAACAACCTGTTCCAGCAGACCCAGCTGCAGGTCACGTTCGGCATCAACATGGTGGCCCTGCTCGACGGCCAGCCAAAGCTGATGAACCTCAAGGACATCCTCGAGGCATTCATCCGCCACCGTCGCGAAGTGGTCACCCGTCGCACGATCTTCGAACTGCGCAAGGCGCGTGCCCGCGCGCACATCCTCGAAGGCCTGACCGTCGCGCTGGCCAACATCGACGAGATGATCGAGCTGATCAAGACCTCGGCCTCGCCGGCCGAAGCGCGCGAGCGCATGGTCGCGCGGCACTGGGAAGCAGGCATGGTGCGCGCGCTGCTCTCGGCCACCGGCGCCCATGCGTCGCGGCCGGAAGAAATGGACCCGCGCGATGGCCTGAAGGATGACGGCTACCAGCTGTCCGAAGCGCAGGCACTGGAAATCCTGGCGATGCGCCTGCATCGCCTGACCGGGCTGGAGCAGGAAAAGCTGTCCGACGAATACCGGCAGATCCTGGAAACCATCCGCGGCCTGATCGAGATCCTGGAAAATCCGGAGCGTCTGCTCGAGGTGATCCGTGGCGAACTGGAAGCGGTCAAGGCCGAGTTCGGCGATGCCCGTCGCACCGAGATCCAGCATTCGCAGGAAGACCTCAACGTCCTCGACCTGATCGCGCCGGAAGACGTGGTGGTCACGCTGTCGCACACCGGCTACATCAAGCGTCAGCCGGCCAGCACCTATCGTGCGCAGAAGCGTGGCGGCAAGGGCCGTTCGGCCTCGGCACTGAAGGACGAGGATTTCGTCGAGCAGCTGTGGGTGGTCAACACGCACGACACGCTGCTCACCTTCACCAGCACCGGCCGCGTCTACTGGCTGAAGGTCTACCAGATGCCGGACGCCGGCCCCGGTGCGCGCGGCAAACCGATCATCAACCTGCTGCCGCTGGGCGCTGGCGAGAAGGTGCAGGCCGTGCTGCCGGTGCGTGAGTACACCGAGGATCGTTTCGTGTTCTTCGCGACCAGGTTCGGCACGGTCAAGAAAACCCCGTTGACCGAGTTCGCGTTCCAGCTGCAGAAGGGCAAGATCGCGATCAAGCTGGACGAGGGCGATGCACTGGTCAATGTCGAACTCACCGACGGCAACAGCGACATCCTGCTGTTCGCCTCGAACGGCAAGGTCAACCGCTTCGACGAGAATACCGTGCGTTCGATGGGCCGTACCGCCACCGGCGTACGCGGCATGCGGCTGGCCGAAGGCGCGCAGGTCGTTTCGCTGATCGTGGCGGCCGAGGGCGACATCCTCACCGCCACCGAACGCGGCTACGGCAAGCGCACCCAATTGGTCGAGTTCACCAAGAAGGGCCGTGGCACCCAGGGCGTGATCGGCATCCAGTGCTCCGAACGCAATGGCGCGCTGGTCGGCGCCGTGCAGGTCACCGAGGCGCACGAGCTGATGCTGATCTCCAACCAGGGCACGCTGGTGCGTACCCGCGTGGCGGAAGTCTCGCAGCTCGGCCGCAACACCCAAGGCGTCACCCTGATCAAGCTGCCGGCTGATGAAAAACTTGTCAGCGTGATGCGGCTGGATGCGGATGAGGACAACGGCGAGGAAGGCGTGGTTGTCGATGTTCCGGCACCGACCGAGGGTGGAAGCCCTGGTGAGATTGAAGCGATCGCTACGGAAGAGTGAGCCTGATGCTGTCCTGAAAGAAAAACCCCGGTGCCGCCGGGGTTTTTCTTTCAGGCTGTGTGAGTGTGCTTCACTAATGTCTGTTTTGCGGTCGAAGGCAGACGCAAACAATCGGGTCGTACGCGCGGTCAACCTACTCGCGCACCTGGCTCAATCCTCCGATCGCTGACAACATCGCTTCCGCACTGGAAACTCGCAGCTCACCCGGCGCCTCGACATGCAACAGGCGCACTACGCCATCTTCCGCGTACAGCGCAAAGCGGCGCGTGCGCAGACCCATGCCGAAGGGCGTGCCATCCAGTTCGAGTCCCAGTGCGCGGGTGAAGCTGGCGTTGCCGTCGGCCAGCATCAGCAGGCCGGCGGGAACCTGTTGTGAGGTGGCCCAGGCCCGCATCACGTAGGCGTCGTTGACGGCGAGGCACATCACGCTGATGCCGCGTTGCTGGAATTCGGTGTAACGACTGATGTAGCCGGGCAGGTGCTTGTTGGAGCAGGTCGGGGTGAACGCGCCAGGTACCCCGAACAGCAGGACTTTCCGTCCGGCGAACAGTTCCCCGGTTTGCTTGGGCGTTGCCTCGCCGTCGACGACCCGGATGGTGGTGTCTGGAATCGTGTCGCCAGGCTGGATCTTCATGCTCGTCTCGGGATAGGGGGCTTGGCCATGCTAAATCCCCTGGTGGTGGGCTGTCGCCTTGAAACCGCCACAGCCGCACCTATTTTCCGGTGCAGCCGGCAATGGTGCCGCGAAACCACCGAGGAGGCAGTGATATGAATTCAAGTCGTCAATCCATCTGGGGTCATGATCTGGGACCCTCCGAGGATTTCCGTCGGGCATTGGGACGTCTTTTCAACACCGATGACAATGACCAGTCCACCGTGGAAACCAGCCAATGGGCGCCGCGGGTTGATATTCGGGAAGAGGACAAGCGTTTCATGATCCTCGCCGATGTGCCAGGCGTCGATCCGGCCGCGATCGAGGTGAGCATGGACAAGAGCATTCTCACCATCAAGGGCGAGCGCAAGATCGACAGCCGGGAAAATGGCGGCAAGTTGACTCGGCAGGAGCGGGTGTACGGAACATTCCATCGTCGCTTCGCGCTGCCGGAAAGCGCAGATGCCGACGGAATCAGCGCGCATGGCAGGCACGGAGTGCTCGAGATCTCGATCCCCAAGAAACCGGAGACCACCCCGCGACGCATTACGATCAATACCGCCGGATAAGCACAGCGCTGTATCAAAGTCCGATCCGCCATGGATAATGATTCACGGCGGGTCGCGGCTTTGTGCTGTGCGGCAACGGTGATCAGGAGCTTGCGTGGAATTCAAAGACTATTACGAGATTCTGGGCGTGAAGCCCGATGCCAGCGAGGCCGAGATCAAGGCGGCGTATCGCAAGCTGGCGCGCAAGTACCATCCGGACAAGAACAAGGAAGCCGGCGCCGAGGAGAAATTCAAGTCGGTCAACGAGGCCAACGAAGTGCTCAAGGACGCCGAGAAGCGGCGCTCCTACGATCAGCTGCGCGCCGGCGGCTATCGCGGCGGCGAGCAATTCCGGCCGCCGCCGGGCTGGCAGGGACAAGGCCAGGGTTTCGGCGATGGTGGCGACGGCGATTTCAGCGATTTCTTCGAAAGCCTGTTCGGCCGGGGGGGCGCCGGAGGCCAGCGTGGCCAGCCGCGCCCGCGCCGCGGCCAGGACGTGCAGGCGTCGGTACGGATTGATCTGCAGACCGCATTCGATGGCGGTCGCACGCGATTGGCCATGCATGACCCTGCCGGTGGCGAGCGCGTGCTGGAAGTGAAGATTCCGGCCGGTATCCATCCCGGGCAGGTGATCCGCCTTTCCGGGCAGGGCCAGCCGGGCATGGCGGGTGGGCCGAATGGCGACCTGCTCCTGGAAGTGGGCATTCACGACGATGCGCGCTTCCGGCTGGACGGTCGCAACGTGGTGCACGTGCTGCCGATCACGCCGTGGGAGGCGGCGCTCGGTACCACGGTGCCGGTGCCGACCCTGGCGGGTGCCGTCGATCTGCGCATCCCGGCAGGCTCGCAGTCGGGGCGCAAGCTGCGCCTGAAGGGTCGTGGCATGCCGGGAGCGCATCCGGGTGACCAACTGGTGGAGTTGTCGATCCGGACGCCGCCGGCGGACAACGACGGCCAACGTGCGGCCTACGAGGCGTTGCAGCAGCAGTTCAAGGATTACGACCCGCGCCGTTGAGCCGTCGCGGCTCGCCCATGAAAAACGGCGCCGAAAGGCGCCGTTTTTCATGGGCCACAGGACTCGTCGGATCAGATCAGTGCGGCAGAAACTCGTTCAGCGCCTTGACCAGCTCCTCTTCCTTGATCGGTTTGGTCACATAGGCCTTGGCGCCCTGGCGCATGCCCCAGACCCGATCGGTTTCCTGATCCTTGGTGGTGACCAGGATGATCGGGATATGCGCGGTATCGGCATTCTTGCTGATCGTGCGGGTGGCCTGGAATCCGTTGAGATTGGGCATCACCACGTCCATCAGGATCAAGTCGGGCTTTTCCTGCTTGGCGACTTCCACGCCTGCAGCACCGTCTTCGGCGGAAAGAGTCTCATGCCCGAGTTTTTCGACGATCCGCTTGATGCCCAGCAACTGGGACGGTGAATCGTCGACGATCAGGATACGTGCCATAAGGTGGTGGTCCCCAGCGAGTTTCGTTGATTCTAAGCCGTGGCGAAGCGACTTCCAAGCATGGTTTCGTCAAACCGTGCTGCCGATGCGTACCAGGGTGCGGCCGAACGAGGCGCCAGCGAGCATCTGCGCAAACACCTCGGGCAGTTCATCGAGGCCGATTTCGCGCGTGGCGATGCGCTCCAGGTGTTGCGGTTTCCAGTCGCTGGCCAGATGCTGCCAGACCTCGTCGCGGATGTCGCGGGTGGTGCCGGCCGAGGCGATGCCGAGCAGGGACACGCCGCGGATGATGAACGGCATCACCGTGCTGTCAAAGGCGATGCCACCTGCGTTGCCGCAGATCGCCACGTTGCCGCAGGGCGCGACCAGCGGCAGCAGGCCAGCCAGCATCGCGCCGCCGACGTTGTCCAGCGCACCGCCGAAACGCACCGAATCCATCGGCTTGCCGCTGAAGGCGAGTCCGTGGCGGTCGGTGCATGCGCTGGCGCCGAGACTGCGCAGGAAGTCGAAGTGAGCGGCCTTGCCGCTGATCGCATGCACGTCGTAACCGGCGCGGCTGAAGATATCGATCGCCAGCTGGCCGACACCGCCGCTGGCGCCGGTCACGGCAATCGGGCCGAGGGCTGGTGTCTGCCGGTTGTCCTGCATGCGCAGCAGCGCCAGTGCGGCGGTGAAGCCGGCGGTGCCGAGGATCATGCTCTCGCGCAGGCTCAGACCCGATGGCAGCGGGATCGTCCAGCGCGCGTCGAGCCGCGCGTATTCGCCATAGCCGCCGTCGCGTGTTTCGGACAGGCCGCTGCCGGTGCACAACACGGCGTCGCCTTCCTTGAAGGAAGGGGCGGTGGAGGCGACCACATGGCCGGCGACGTCGATGCCGCCGTTGAGTGGGAACTGGCGAAGGATCTTGCCCTTGCCGGTGCCGGCCAGTGCGTCCTTGTAGTTCACCGACGAATACATGGCCTTGACCAGCACCTCGCCCGGCGACAGCGCATCGGCCGGCATGCTCTCGATGCCGGCGCGGTAGCCGGCGCCATCGTTGTGGATGCGAAAGGCGCGGAACGTGCTCATCTGGGATCTCCGGTTTCAGGCCTTGATGCTGGACGGACCGATCACGCGCGACGCGCCGCCACCGTCGTAGCTGTCCATCCAGTCGAACAGTGCGGCCATCGAGTCGCCGAACCAGACGCTGTCGCGCTGTCCGGCGCGTACGAAGCCTTCGCCGACCATGTGATCCATCATCGTGCGCAGGCCGCCGTAATAGCCGCGCACATCGAGGAACGCGCATGGGTAGCGATGCAGCCCCAGTTGCGCCCAGGTCAGCATCTCGAACATCTCGTCCATGGTGCCGAAACCGCCAGGCAGGGCCACGAACGCGTCCGACAGCTCGTACATGCGCGTCTTGCGCTGATGCATGGTTTCGACCACCTGCAGCTCGCTCAGGCCTGGGTGCGCCACTTCGAGCTCCACCAGCTGGCGCGGGATCACGCCGATCACCTTGCCACCGCCAGCCAGCACGGCGTCGGCCACCGTGCCCATCAGGCCGACCTTGCCGCCACCGTAGACCAGGGCGATGCCGCGCCGGGCCATTTCGGCGCCGAACGCGCGGGCTTGTTCGGTGTAGCCGGGATGATTGCCTGGGCTGGAGCCGCAGTAGACGCAGAGTGAGGTGGGTTGTGGCATAAGGCGAGGAGTGAGCGCAGAGGAGTGAGAAGTGAGAGAGGGCGGTGCGAGGCGGATTGAGTGGCCGAGGTGCTAAGTGGTGACGGGGCGAAGAGGCCGAAGCGAGGTTTTGCTCTGGTCTTCTCTCACTTCTCACTCCTCTTCACTCACTTCTGAAAAGTAACGGCCCGCCCATGTCGCCACGAGCGGGCCGATGTACGTTTGACGCGGTGGCTCAGTTGCCCTTGTGGATCGCGCGCTTGTCGACCGACAGCGCCGCTTCGTGCACGGCCTCGGACAGCGTCGGATGCGCGTGGACGATGCGCGCCAGATCCTCGGACGAGCCCTTGAACTCCATCGCCACCACGCACTCGGCGATCAGCTCGGAGACGCCCGGACCGACCATGTGCACGCCGAGAATGCGATCGGTTTCGGCATGGGCGAGCATCTTCACCTGGCCGACGGCCTCGTTCATCGCGACGGCGCGGCCGATCGCGGCGAACGGGAAGCTGCCGACCTTGTACGGGATGCCGGCGTCCTTCAATTCCTTCTCGGTCTTGCCGGCCCAGGCGATCTCCGGTTCGGTGTAGATCACCCACGGAATCGTGTCGAAGTTGACGTGGCCGGCCTTGCCGGCGATCCATTCGGCCACCGCCACGCCTTCCTCGGAACCCTTGTGCGCCAGCATCGGGCCGCGCACGGCATCACCGATCGCCCACACGCCATCGACGCCGGTGTGGTTGTGCTCGTCGACCACGATGCGGCCGCGCTCGTCCAGCTTCACGCCGGTGTCGTCGGCCAGCAGGCCGGCGGTGTAGGCGCGGCGGCCCACGGCGACCAGCAGCTTGTCGACCACGAGCTCGTGCGCGCCGTCCTTGTCCTCGTAGGTGAGGGCGACTTCATTCTTCTTGATCTCGGCCTTGGTCAGCTTGGCGCCAAGCTTGATGGTCAGCCCCTGCTTGGCGAACTCGCGGGCAGCGATCTTGGCCACGTCGGCGTCGGCGACGGAGAGGAAATCCGGCAGCGCTTCGAGGATGGTGACGTCGGCGCCGAGACGCTTCCACACGCTGCCCAGCTCCAGGCCGATCACGCCGGCGCCGATCACGCCCAGGCGCTTCGGCACTTCGGCGAGGTCCAGCGCGCCGGCGTTGTCGAGGATCATCTTGTTGTCGAACTTCGCGAACGGCAGCTCGATCGGCACCGAGCCGGAGGCGAGGATCACGTTGGTCGCGCTGATCGTCTGCTTGCTGCCATCTGCGCCCGTGATCTCGACGTTGTTCCCTTTGAGCAGCTTGCCGGTGCCGAAGTACGGCGTGATCTTGTTCGCCTTGAACAGCTGCGCCACGCCGCCGGTGAACTGCTTGACGATCTTGTCCTTGCGGCCGATGAAGGTCGGCACGTCGATCTTCGCGTTGTCGGCCGTGATACCGTGCACGCCGAAGTTGTGCGTGAGGTTGTGGAACTGGCGCGAGGAGTCGAGCAGCGCCTTGGACGGGATGCAGCCCACGTTGAGGCAGGTGCCGCCGAGTGCCTGCTTGCCGTCCTTGCCGGCGAAGGCATCCACGCAGGCGGTCTTCAGGCCCAGCTGTGCGGCGCGGATCGCGGCCACATAACCGGCCGGGCCGGCGCCGATGACGATGACGTCGAATTTGTCGCTCATGGTTTTGGTGTCCTTGAAAGCGGGAGCAGGGAACGGGGAACAGGGAGCAGGGGCGGCGTTTGCCGTTCCCCGTTCCCTGTTCCCCGTTCCCGCGTCATTAGAGACCCAGCAACATCCGTTGCGGATTTTCGAGCTGGTTCTTGATGTCGACCAGGAACAGCACCGCGTCCTTGCCGTCGATGATGCGGTGGTCGTAGGAGATCGCGATGTACATCATCGGTGCGGCGATGACCTGGCCGTTCTCGACGATCGCGCGCTCCTTGATCGTGTGCATGCCGAGGATCGCGCTCTGCGGCGGATTGACGATCGGCGTGGACAGCAGCGAGCCGAAGGTGCCGCCGTTGGTGATCGTGAAGGTGCCGCCCTGCAGGTCGTCCAGGCCGAGCTTGCCGTCGCGGGCCTTCTTGGCGTACGCCATGATGCCCTTCTCGATGTCGGCGAAGCTCATGTCCTGCACGTCGCGCAGCACCGGGGTGACCAGGCCCTTCTCGGTGGACACCGCGATCGAGATGTCCTGGTAGCCGTGATAGATGATGTCGTTGCCGTCGACCGACGCGTTGACGATCGGGTGACGCTTCAGCGCCTCGGCGGTGGCCTTGACGAAGAAGCTCATGAAGCCGAGCTTGACGCCGTTCGACTTCTCGAACGACTCGCCCAGCGTCTTGCGCATCTTCACCACCTCGGCCAGGTTCACCTCGTTGAACGAGGTCAGCATGGCGATCGAGTTCTTCGACTGCATCAGGCGCTCGGCGATCTTCGCGCGCATACGGGTCATCGGCACGCGCTCTTCCGGGCGCGAGCCCGGCGTCGGTGCGGCGGCCGGTGTCGCGGCGGCCGGTGCACCCTTGCCGTAGTTGACCAGGTCTTCCTTGGTCACGCGGCCGTCGCGGCCGGTGCCGGCGACCTTGGACGGGTCGATATGCTGTTCGGTGGCCACGCGCAGGCCGGCCGGGGACAGGTCCTCGGCACCCTTGGCCGCGAGGTTCGGTGCGGCAGCGGCCGGCGCAGCCGCGGCGGCTTTCGATGCCTCCGCCGGAGCCGGAGCCGGAGCCGGAGCAGCGGCAACCGCGCCTTCCTCGATGATCGCGATGACCTGCTGGCTGTTCACCGTGTCCCCGACCTGCTGGCGGATTTCCTTCAGCACGCCGTCGACCGGCGCCGGAACTTCCAGGACCACCTTGTCGGTTTCGAGATCCACCAGGTTCTCGTCGCGCTTCACCGCATCACCGGCCTTCTTGTGCCAGGTGGCGATGGTGGCATCGGAAACGGATTCGGGCAGAACGGGGACTTTGACTTCAATGGACATAAATGATCCTTGGTTTCTTTATTCTGCCGCGTGGTCGGTGCCGACCGGCGCGACCAGCGCCTGCTCGACGAGAGCTGCCTGTTCGGCAACATGGGTGTTGAGATGACCGGCAGCCGGTGCCGGCGAGCGCGCGCGCCCCGCGTAGGTAAGGCTGTGCTTGCTGCCGATGCAGGCCTGCAGGTGATGACGGATCTGGAACCAGGCGCCCTGGTTCATCGGCTCTTCCTGGCACCAGATCACTTCCCTGGCGGAAGGATACTTGTCCAGTTCGGCGGTGACCTCGGCACGCGGGAACGGATAGAGCTGCTCGACGCGCACGATGGCGACGTCGGTCAGGCCGCGCTTGTCGGACTCCTCCAGCAGGTCGTAATAGACCTTGCCCGAGCACAGCACGACGCGCTTGACCTTCTTCGCCGGCAATTCGCGATGCTCGCCGATCACCAGCTGGAAGCTGCCGTTGGCCAGCTCGTCCAGCGTGGATACGGCCAGCTTGTGGCGCAGCAGCGATTTCGGCGTCATCACGATCAGCGGCTTGCGCACCGGGCGCAGCATCTGCCGGCGGATCATGTGGAAATCCTGCGCCGGCGTGGTCGGCACGCAGACCTGCATGTTGTCGAACGCGCACAGCTGCAGGAAGCGCTCCAGACGCGCGGAGGAATGCTCCGGGCCCTGGCCTTCGTAGCCGTGCGGCAGGAACAGCGCCAGACCGCACAGGCGGTTCCACTTCGATTCGCCGGAGCTGATGAACTGGTCGATCACCACCTGGGCGCCGTTGGCGAAATCGCCGAACTGGGCTTCCCAGATGTGCAGCGTATCGGGATCGGTGGTGGCGTGGCCGTACTCGAACGCCATGACCGCTTCCTCGCTGAGCAGGGAATCGATCACTTCGACGTCGGCGCCTTCGCGCACCATCGCCAGCGGCATATAAGTGTGGCCGTCCTTCTGGTCGTGCAGCACGGCATGACGGTGGAAGAACGTGCCGCGGCCGGAATCCTGGCCGACCAGGCGCAGGTTGTGCTGCTGATCGATCAAGGTGGCGTAGGCCAGGTTCTCGGCGAAGCCCCAGTCGCCGGGCAGCTCGCCGGCGGCCATCTTGCGGCGGTCGTCGTAGATCTTCGCCACGCGCGCCTGCAGCACCAGATCCTTCGGCAGGTCGAGAATCGTGTTGGCCAGCTCGACCAGCTTCTGCTTCGGCACGCCGGTGTCGACCTTGGTCGACAGCTTGCCGTTGTAGCGGGCCCAGTCGATATGGATGTCGCGTGCCGGCGCGGGATCCAGCTCGGTCATCGTGTCGCCGGTTTCCAGGCGGTCGCGATACGCCTCGAACTGCTTCTGGGCGTCGCCCTCGGCCAGCACGCCATCCTTCACCAGCTGCTGCTGGTAGAGGTCGCGCGTGGTCGGGCGGGCACGGATGATCTGGTACATCACCGGCTGGGTGGCGGCCGGCTCGTCGGCCTCGTTGTGGCCGTGGCGGCGGTAGCAGACCAGGTCGATCACCACGTCCTTGCGGAACTGCTTGCGGAAATCGTAGGCGAGGCGGGTGACCGCGATCACCGCTTCCGGGTCGTCGCCGTTCACATGGAACACCGGCGCGTTGACCATCTTGGCCAGGTCGGTGCAGTACATGGTGGAGCGCGCGTCCTGCGGATTCGAGGTGGTGAAGCCGACCTGGTTGTTCACCACGATGTGCAGGCTGCCGCCGATCTTGAAGCCGCGGGCCTGCGACATGTTGAACAGTTCCATGTTCACGCCCTGGCCGGCCAGCGCGGCATCGCCGTGGATCACCACGGCCATCGACTGCGTGTGCAAGGTGTCGCGGCGGCGGGTCTGGCGCGCATGCACCGAACCGGTCACCACCGGGTTGACGATTTCCAGGTGCGACGGGTTGAACGCCAGCGCCACGTGCACGCCGCCCTTGGGCGTCTTGACGTCGGCGGAGAAGCCCATGTGGTACTTCACGTCGCCCGAATGCGCCGGGTCGTCGGGATGCTCGAAGCGGCCCTCGAATTCGTCGAACAGGGTCTTCGGCGGCTTGCCGAGGATGTTGACCAGCACGTTGAGGCGGCCGCGATGGGCCATGCCGATCACCAGCTCCTTGATGCCGTTGTCGCCGGCGGCGCGCACGACGTCGTCGATCATCGGGATCAGGCTGTCGCCACCTTCCAGCGAGAAGCGCTTCTGACCGACGTACTTGGTATGCAGGTAGCGCTCCAGGCCTTCGGCCGCGGTCAGGCCGTCCAGCACGCGCTGCTTGCCGGCCTTGTCCAGCGTGCTCTTGCCGGCAGCCTGTTCAAGCCGGCTGTAGATCCAGTGGCGCTGCTCATGGTTGCTGATGTGCATGAACTCGGCGCCGATCGTGCTGGCGTAGGTCTTCTGCAAACGGCTCAGCAGGTCGCCCAGCTTCAGGCGCTGGCCGTTGCCGGCATAGTTGCCGGTATCGAATTCGGTGTTCAGGTCGGCATCGGTCAGCCCGTGAAAGGCCAGGCCGAGATCCGGCGCCGGCATCTTCTCGGTGAGGCCGAGCGGATCGAGGTTGGCGGCCAGGTGGCCGCGCGAACGGTAGGCGGTGAGCAGGCGCAGCACGCCGGCCTGCTTGCGCGCGTGCTCGTCGCTCATCGGGGCGGCTGCGCCGTTGAGATGGCGCTGCTTCTGGGCGGCCTCGATACGTGCAATGGCCGCGGTGTGGGAGACATCTCCCGACTCGCGGCCCTTGAAGGTCTCAAAGTACTTGGCCCAATCGGCAGACACCGAGGAGGTGTCCGCCAGCCAGGCGTCATAAAGCGATTCGACGTAATCGGCGTTGCCGCCAGCGAGTTGGGAGGACTCGAAGAACTCGCGGATCAGGTTTGTACTCACGTCACCACCGGCAGGGAAGGGATGCTTGCAGCCATCCGTGTGAGCTGGGAAGTCGCGATGTTATGTCGGTTTTCAAGCCCGACCAACCGCTCACACGGACGACTGGGGAGAATCCGGTCAATTATAGCCTTGGCTTGCTGCGGCGCGACACCCCGAAAGCGGCAGGAAATGAGCTGTGGACAGGTGCCAGGCCGCCGTGATGCATCGCAGGCTCCGGTTTCATGCGCTTTGTCGCCGCGGCTGCCGACCCGGGATACATGGCTGGCGGCCAGCTGGGGTTCAGTCGCGAAAGGCGGTTGCTAGATATCCAGCGCCTGCAACATGCCTGCGCGCTCGGCACGTTCCCATACTTCATCGAAGTGCTGTTGCAGCGCGGCCTGGGTGGCGCGGTCGTGAAGGGCTGCGCGGCCCTGGGCACGACCCGCCTCGGGCAGAAACAGATAGCCGCCGATGTCGTTGAGCAGGTACGCCGAGGCGTAGGCCAGGTCGGCTTCCTCCACCGGCATGCGGATCTGGATCATGCTGGGCAGGCGCTGCGCCAGCGCGATCATCCGGTGATCGTTGCGCAGGGCGGCCTCGGGGTCGTGCAGCAGGATGCGGATCTGCGCGCTGCGGCCGGAGATCGCGATGCGCCGCAGTTCGGCCAGCTCTTCCGTGCTGGCGTAGCTGTCGTTGCCGAGCTGCGGCAGGTAGATGGCCAGTCGATGTCGTGCCTCGCCAAGCAACCGTAATCGCGCGGCGGCGGTTTCGCTGCGTGTGGCGGCAGGCAATGCGCCTATGTCGCGCGCCGGTGTGATATCGAGGCTGCCGGCTGGCAGGGACAGGCGCATGCTCCGGTGCTGCAGCCCGGCGTCCTCGAATTCATCGCCATAGGCAACGAAGCCTTCGCGCTCGTAGAAGCCGAGTGCGCTGACCTGGGCATCCAGCGCCACATCCGGCCAGCCCTGGGCACGGGCGCGTCCAATCAGTTCGCGCAGCAAGGCCACGCCGACGCCTTGGCCGCGCCAGGCCTGCAGCACGGCCATGCGGCCGATCTTGTGCGCCGGCGTGAGCCGGCCACAGCCGATCGGCTGGCCACTTTCGTCACGGGCCAGTACGTGCCAGCAGTCCACATCGAGGCCGTCCCGCTCGCGTGCCTCGGGTACGCCTTGTTCCTGCACGAATACTGTGTGGCGCAAGTCGAGCAAGGCCGCGCGCTGTTCCTCGCGCGACCATTCGGCGATTTCGACGTGGAAGTTCTGCAGCTTCATCGGCGGCGCGATTTTCTCGGCAGGAGATGACCGTCATTGACCAGTGCCAGCAGCAAGCCGCGTTCGGCAGCGCCTTGTTTGCCAGTGAGGCTGAGCGCGCGCTGCTCGCACAGCTGCTGTGCCAGTGCCGGCGTGGCCGGGTAGGCGTGGCCGCTGGCAAACAGCGTGCAACCGGACTTGCCCTGGCTCCAGGCCAGTCGCGACCACGGGTGGCGCAGCAACTTTGCACCGGCGGCGAGTTGTCTGGCCAGCGCATCCTCGCTCAGGGGCTTGTCGAGCGGCGCCGGCGTCTGTGCGTTGCGGTAGCGCGTGATGAAGCGGCCGAACCAGTCGCGCAGCATGTCGTCATGCAGTACGGCAGCAAACGGCAGCGCCGTCTTCAGGCGTTCGATCGCGGCGCGGTCGATCTCGCCGGTGGCCTTGGCCGGTTTCAGGTCCGGGTCGGCGTAGCGCAATTCTTCCGGCAGGTGCTCGGCGATGTGGTCGGCGAGGTCGCCGGTCAGTTCCGCCTGCGAGGGTGCACGCATGCCGATCGAGAACGTCATGCACGGACCGCCGAAGGCCACGCCGTCGTGCGGCACGCCCGGCGGCAGGTACAGCATGTCGCCCGGCTCCAGCAGCCATTCGTGGGTTGGCTCGAAGTGGGCGAGCTGCTTCAGCTCCACGTCGTGGCGGAACTCCTTCGGCGCCATCGGATCGTCGCTGATCGCCCAGTGGCGCTGGCCAAGCCCCTGCAGCAGGAATACGTCGTACTGGTCGACGTGCGCACCGACGCCACCGCCGGGTTCGGCGTAGGAGACCATGATGTCGTCGACGCGCCAGCTCGGCAGGAAGCCGAAGTGATCCAGCAGGCTCGCGACGTCCGCATCCCACTTGTCGACATCCTGCACCAGCAGGGTCCAGTTGCTGTCGGGTGTGCTGGCGAAGTCGGCTTCGTTCAGCGGGCCCGGGTTGACGTGCCAGCGGTCGCGCTTCTCGTCGTGGATGATCAGCCTGGCCAGCGCGCCATCCTCGCAGGCCAGGCCCGCCAGGTCGTCCGGCTGCAATGGCGGCTGGAAATCGGCGAATGCGCGACGGATCAGCAGGGGCCGTTTCTGCCAGTAGTCGCGCAGGAATCGGGCCGGGCTCATGCCCAGCGGATGCGCGGCGCTGCCGCGGACTTCAATCGGGAGTGGGTGGGCGAGGTTCATCCGCGCATTGTAGTGGCGGCCGTCGGGTTTGGATCGGCCTCAGCCGAACATGCGTACCGCGTTGTTGATGCCCAGCGCGAGTACGGCGAGGCCGGCCAGCAGGGTGGCTGCGCGAGGCGGGATGCGGCGGATGAACAACGCGCCGAACGGAGCGGCGAGCACGCCGCCGACGATCAGGCCGATGACGGCCAGCCCATGGCTGGTGCCGATGGTGAGCAGGAAGCTCATGCTGGCGGCGATGCTCACCACGCATTTGGCCAGGTGCACGCTGCCGATCACCACGCGCGGCGGCAGGCCGCGCGCAAGCAGGATGGTCACGGTCAGCGCGCTCCAGCCGCCACCGCCGATCGCGTCGACAAAGCCGGCGGCGAGCCCCATGGGCGCCGTACCGCGCGGTACATCCGTACGCTGCCCAGGCTGGTGGCTGCGGCGAAACAGCAGGAACAGGCCCATGCCGAGGAGATACGGTGTCAACGCGATGCGCATCCATTGCGGCGGCACATTGACGGCGACCAGTACGCCGAGCAGCGAGCCCAGTACACCCGGTATCACCAGCGCAAGAAACAGCGGTCGCCGCACATTGCCGGCCATCAGGTGGCTGATGCCGGAGGCGCCGCAGGTAAAGGTCTCCGCGTAGTGCACGCTGGCGCTGGCGGCGACCGGCGGCATGCCCAGGCCCATCAGCAATCCGGCCGAGGTTACGCCGTAGGCCATGCCGAGGGCGCCGTCGATCAGCTGGGCGAAGGCGCCGACGGCAATGAAGGTGAGCAGTTCGATCAAGGCGGGCGGGTCTTCGGGGCGTCGCGAGAGAGTATCAGCCCTGCCGCGCAGTGCATAGAAATGAGTGACGGGCATAACGACATGTCAACATATGCTTTCCGGTAATTGTCGATAGTTAATAATATGGACATAAAGACGTAAAGACGTCCAAAAGGAATGCATGTGAGCGTCGCACTCAAATCGTCGTTGCCGGTCCCGGCGCTTGATGCGGGAAAGCTTGCCCAGCTCGTCAGCCTGACGGGCGGCCTGTCGACAGCGGAGCTTTACTGGGTTGCAGCATACAGCGCCGCCCTGGCAGCCGGGTCCCCGGTGCATGCGGGACGGGCCGTGGTCGCCGAGCCGCTCGTGGCATCGGTCGCTCGGGCCGGCGAGCGCCTGAGCATCGTCTACGGCAGCCAGACCGGCAATTCGCGGCGTGTGGCCGAGCAGTTGGCGAGCCGGGCCGAAGCGGCAGGGTTGACGGTGCGCCTGTTGCGTGCCGGCGCCTATCCGTCGCGGGAGCTGGCGCAGGAGCGCCACCTGGTCGTGGTGATCAGCAGCCAGGGCGATGGCGATCCGCCGGACGATGCGATCGGCTTCATCGAGTTCGTCTCCGGCAAGCGTGCGCCCAGGCTGCCGCAGCTGAAGTTCGCCGTGCTGGGGCTGGGCGATTCGAGCTATCCGAAGTTCTGCGCGGTCAGCCGTGAGCTGGATGCGCGCCTGGTCGAGCTTGGCGCCAGTCGCTTCGCCGTGCTCGGCGAGGCCGACGTGGATTTTGATTCGGCCGCCGCCGAGTGGTCGGCGGGCGTGCTGGAGGCCGCGCGCGAGGCCTTGAGTGTGCCGCTCGCACCGGCGCGGCATGCCAGCCCGCTGCATGCGGTCAGTGCGCCGTTGCTGCATGCTCGCGACAACCCGTTTCCGGCCGCGGTCCTGGAAAACCAGCGCATCGTGTCGCGCGACAGTGAGCGCGAGGTGCGGCACATCGAGCTGTCGCTCGAAGGTTCCGGCCTGCGCTACGAACCCGGCGATGCCATCGGCGTGTGGCCGCAGAACTCACCGGTGCTGGTCGAGCAGTGGCTATCGGCGTTGAAGCTCGATGGCTTGCGCGAAATCGAGCACGAGGGACGCCGCCTGCCGCTGGCGCGCTGGCTCAGCCATGAACGTGAACTTACCCGCTTGACCCGGCCGCTGGTGGCGGCGCAAGCCGCCGCGACCCGGCATGCCGGCCTGCAGCGCGTGCTTGAGCCAGGGCAGCAGACTGCCTTCGCGGCCTTGCTGGAAAGCCATCAGCCGATCGACTTGTTGCGCGAATTTCCGGCGAACTGGGATGCCGCACAGCTGGTGGCCACACTGCGTCCGCTGACGCCGCGGCTGTATTCGATCGCCTCCAGCGCCAAACTGGTCGGTCACGACGAAGTTCATCTGACGGTTGGCGTGGTGGAGTACGCGGCACATGGGAGCGCCCACTATGGGGCCGCTTCGGCTTTCCTCGCGGGCGCGGGAGATGACGCGCGGGTACCGCTATTCGTCGAGTCGAACGAGCGCTTCCGGCTGCCTGCCGACAGCAGCCGCGACGTGATCATGATCGGCCCCGGCACCGGCATCGCGCCATTCCGCGCCTTCGTGCAGGAGCGCCAGGCGACGGCAGCCAGTGGCCGCAACTGGCTGTTCTTCGGCAACCGCCATTTCACGCAGGATTTCCTCTACCAGGTGGAATGGCAGGAGGCGCTGCGCAGCGGAGCATTGCAGCGCCTGGATCTGGCGTTTTCCCGCGATTCCGCTGCGAAAACCTATGTCCAGCAGCGCATCCGCGAAAACGGCCGCGAGTTGTACGCATGGCTGCGCGAAGGTGCCTATGTGTACGTCTGCGGGGACTCCGCGCACATGGCGAAAGATGTGCACACGGCGCTGCAGGACGTGGTCGCCATACACGGTGGCCTGTCCGCCGAGGAGGCCAGAGCCTGGCTTGCCGAGTTGCTGCAACAGGGCCGTTACGCCCGCGATGTCTACTGATACGAGCCAGTCCATGTCTTCCCACCTCGAAACAATCAAGCAGGCAAGCCGCTTCCTGCGCGGCAGCATCGCCGAAGGGCTGGCCGACCCGGTCACCGGTGCGATCAGCGAGGACGACAACAAGCTGCTCAAGTTCCATGGC
The DNA here is from genome assembly GCF_002001125.1 of Rhodanobacter sp. B04. Classification (GTDB taxonomy): domain Bacteria; phylum Pseudomonadota; class Gammaproteobacteria; order Xanthomonadales; family Rhodanobacteraceae; genus Rhodanobacter. Next base: position 153,116 of record NZ_MUNV01000011.1, read on the forward strand.
AGCTACCAGCAGGATGACCGCGACATCCGCGACGAACGTCGGCGCCAGAAGCTGGAGCCGGCGTATGCCTTCATGGTGCGCGCGCGCCTGCCCGGCGGGGTGATGACGACGGCGCAATGGCTGGCGTTCGACAAGATCGCCGCGGACTATGCCAGCAGCGGCCTGCGCATCACCACGCGGCAGACCTTCCAGTGGCACGGCATCATCAAGCGCGACCTGAAGCCGACCATCGCGGCGATCGATGCGGCCATGGCCAGCACCATCGCCGCCTGCGGCGACGTCAACCGCAACGTGGTGTGCAATGCCAATCCGGTCGAATCGCAGGCGCACGAGGAGGCGTATGCGTGGGCGGTGCGCCTGTCCGAGCATCTCAAGCCGAAGACCCGCGCCTATCACGAGCTCTGGCTCGACGGCGAAAAACTGGTCGGCGAAGAAGAAGTCGAGCCCCTGTATGGCCCGACCTACCTGCCGCGCAAGTTCAAGATCGGGTTGGCGATCCCGCCGCTCAACGACATCGACGTGTTCGCCCAGGACCTGGGCCTGATCGCGATCGTCGAGGATGGCCGGCTGGTCGGCTTCAACGTGGCGATCGGCGGCGGCATGGGCGCCAGCCATGGCGACCCGTCGACCTATCCGCGGCTGGCCGATGTGATCGGCTTCGTGCCGCCGGAGCAATTGTTGGCATTCGCCGAGACCGTGATCGCAGTGCAGCGCGACTGGGGCGATCGCGAGGAACGCAAGCATGCACGCCTGAAATACACCATCGACCGGCATGGGCTGGCTGCATTCAAGGGCGAGCTGGAACGGCGCCTCGGTTTTGCGCTGCAGCCGGAGCGCGTGTTTCGTTTCGACCACAACGGCGATCGTTACGGCTGGATCGAAGGCCATGCCGGCCGCTGGCATCTGACCCTGCAGGTCGAGTCTGGCCGTCTGCTGGATACGGCGGCGCACACCTGGCTAAGCGGCATGCGCGAGCTGGCTGCGATACATACGGGCGACATCCGCCTGACCTGCAACCAGAACCTGATCATCGCCAACGTGGCGGCGGCGGATCGTGCGGCCATCGACGCACTGGTCGCCCGTCACGGCATGGACGGCTACCGCAAGCACAGCGCCATCCGGCAGCACGCGGTCGCCTGCGTGGCGTTGCCCACTTGCGGGCTGGCGATGGCCGAAAGCGAGCGCTATCTGCCGCTGCTGTTGCCGAAGCTGGAGTCATTGCTGGGTCGCCATGGGCTGATCGAGGAGCCGATCCTGCTGCGCCTGTCCGGCTGCCCGAATGGCTGCTCACGCCCGTACCTGGGCGAGGTCGCCCTGGTCGGACGCGCTCCTGGTCGTTACGACCTGCGCCTTGGCGCGGATTTCCGTGGCCAGCGGCTGAATCGGCTGTATCGGGAAAATGTCGACGAGGCGGCCCTGCTCGAAGTCCTCGATCAGCTGTTTGCCCGCTTTGCCGGTGAGCGCGCAGCGGGAGAACACTTCGGCGATTTCCTGCTGCGTGCCGCAGTCCTTGGTCAGCCGCGGCTGATTCCGCTCAAGGTCAACGCATGAGCGCGATCGAATTACCGCGCAACCCGCGCGATCCGCACGCCTTGGCCAGGTTGAACGACTGGCTGGCTGGCCAGACGGCCGAGCAACGCGTGGCATGGGCGCTGCAACACACCCCTGGCAGGCACGCGCTGTCGTCGAGCTTCGGTGCGCAGGCCGCAGTCTCGCTGCATCTGCTGACGCGCCAGCAGCCGGACATACCGGTGATCCTGATCGATACCGGCTACCTGTTTGCCGAAACCTATCAATTCGTCGATACGCTGGCTGAGCGCCTTCAATTGAATCTTAAGGTCTACCGGCCGGTGATCGGGCGGGCCTGGGCCGAGGCCCGTTATGGGCGGTTGTGGGAGCAGGGCATCGAGGGCATCGAGCGCTACAACAGCATCCGCAAGGTGGAGCCGATGCAGCGTGCCCTGACGGACCTTGGCGTGCAGAGCTGGTTTGCCGGGCTGCGGCGCAGCCAGTCGAGGAGCCGGCAGGACATTCCCTTTGTCGAGTGGAATCGTGACCGTTGGAAATTCCATCCGATCGCCGACTGGAACGACCGCGACGTGGGCATGTATCTGCAGCGTCACGCCTTGCCTTATCACCCGTTATGGGAGCAGGGCTATGTCTCGATCGGCGATACCCATACCACCCGTCGCTGGGAACCCGGCATGGAGGCGGAGGACACCCGTTTCTTCGGGCTGAAGCGTGAATGCGGGTTGCACGGCCCGGGTTGACCCCGGGCAGGCTCCAACAGATCAGGCGGCATCGGTCAGCGCTGCCTGCGAGCGTTCCCGCCAATGCGGTACGGCTGGCCAGTCGCCCGCCGCATCGGCGGCCAGTGCGCGTGCCACTTCGCGGCGGTGCAGATGCGGCGCGAACAGGCTGATGAACTCCAGCACATAGGCGCGCAGCACACGTTCGCGGCGCAGCACGATCCAGGTCGTGCATGAAGGAAACAGGTGATCGGCGGGCAACACCTGCAAGTCGGTATCCGCGGGCAGCATCGCCATTTCGGCCAGCACGCCGACGCCCAGTCCGGCACGTACATAGGTCTTGATCAGGTCGGCGTCACTGGCGGTCATCGCGATCTGTGGCGACAGGTCGACGGCATCGAATGCGCGGCGCAGCGATGACTCCGCCTTCTGCGAAGAGTCGTAGCTGATCAGCGGCAGCTGCGCCAATTGCTCCAGCGAAACCGGCTGCCTGTGCGTGGTCAGCGCATGGTTTCGCGGCACCACGATGACCCGCTGCCAGTGGTAGGCCGGCAAGGCGACGCCGTTCGCCGGGGGCGTTCCAGTGCTGCTGACCACGGCAAGGTCGACCCGGCCAGCTTCCAGTTGCGCCAGCACCTCGGCATCGCGCACCGGCTGCAGGTGCACGCTGACCTGTGGATAGTCGGCATTGAGTGCGCCGATCGCGGTGGGCAGGGCAAAGCGTGCCTGGGTGTGGGTGGTGGCGATGCGCAGTTCGCCGTGCGCCTCGTTGCGCAGGTTCGCGGCGATCGAACGGATATTGCCGGCCTCGGCGAGGATTGTGCGCGCGCGTTCCAGCACCTGGGCGCCGGCCGGTGTTACCGAGTCGAGGCTCTTGCCCTTGCGCAGGAACAGCTGGAAGCCGAGTTCGTCCTCAAGCTGCCTCAGCTGCTTGCTCAGCCCGGGCTGGGTGGCATGCACGCGTTCGGCAGCGAGCGTGATGTTGAGGCCGGAGTCGGCGATGGCAATGAGATAGCGCAGCTGGGTAAGCGTCATGGCGGTGTTTCCGTAGGCGATCGTGGTCGATGGATCGAGGCGCGAGCAGAGTACGGATACATCGCATGAGGCGAGCTGGCATCGTGCATGGCATGGCAATGGCAGTGACGCCAGGGCCGCTGTGAATACGTGCTGGATGATTGATTTTTCCTTTCATGGTTGGACGTCTATACGGCCATTTAAACAATATGTCAACAATTTGTTAGCCGACTACGCCATAACGCGACGGCATATGAGCATTGGCACAAATCATTTGCAGGGGCGGTGCGGTCTCCGTAGCGTGGCCCCGCATCCATGCACGCCAGGCAGGTTCACCGCATCATGAAGCTCTACCCGCTGTTCGCCGATCTGTCGCATCGCGCCGTGCTGGTCGTGGGCGGTGGTGCGGTAGCCGAACGCAAGGTTGCCGCGTTGCTTGGCGCGCAGGCGCAGGTGACGGTGAATGCGCCAGCGCTGACGCCGCAGTTGCGACGCTGGGTCAGCGAAGGTCGCATCGCGCATCGCGCGGATGCCTTCCAGGAAGGCTGGCTCGAAAGGCTATGGCTGGTAGTGGCGGCCACTTCCGATCGTGAGACGAATGCGCTGGTGGCCACACTGGCCGGGTTGCGGCGTGTCTTCGTCAACGTGGTCGACGATGCGGTGTTATCGAGTTTCCACGTGCCGGCGGTGGTGGATCGTGCACCGCTGATGATCGCGATCTCCAGTGGCGGCGAGGCGCCCATGCTGGCGCGGTTGCTGCGCGAGCGGCTGGAGGCGCTGCTGGACTCTTCGCTGGGCGCGCTAGCGAAGTTGGCTGCCCAGCTGCGTGGGCGCATTCGGGCCCGGCTGCCGGACATGGCGGCTCGAAGGCAGTTCTACGAAGCCCTGTTTGCCGGCCCGGTCGCGGCACTCCTGCGTCGGGGACAGCCAAAAGAGGCGTTGCAGGCGGCGGAGCAGGCATTGGCATCGGCCTCGCCGGTGCATCCAGGGTCAGTCGTGCTGGTCGGCGCCGGCCCCGGCGATCCCGGTCTGCTGACCTTGCGCGCCTTGCGTGCGCTGAACGAGGCGGACGTGATCCTGCACGACCGGCTGGTCAGTGCCGAGGTGCTGGAGCTGGCGCGGCGCGATGCCGCGCGCATCGAGGTCGGCAAGCAGGCGGGCAATCATCACACGACCCAGGATGGCATCCATGACTTGTTGCTGGAGCATGCGCGCGCGGGTCGGCGGGTGGTGCGGCTGAAGGGCGGCGATCCGTTCGTGTTCGGCCGTGGCGGCGAGGAGCTGGAGTTCCTGCGCAGCCACGAGATTCCCTACGAAGTGGTGCCAGGCATCACTGCCGCGGTGGCTTGCGCAGCCTATTCAGGCATACCGTTGACGCATCGCCAGCATGCCCAGTCGGTACGTTTTGTCACCGCGCACTGCCGCAGTTCGCTCGACACCCTGGACTGGGTCGCGCTGGCGCAGGAACGGCAGACACTGGCGGTATACATGGGTGTGGGCGAACTGGCATCGCTGCAGGCGCAGTTGATCGAGCACGGTCGCGCGGCCACGACCCCGTTTGCGTTGATCGAAAACGGCTCGCGCGCTGAACAGCGGGTGGTTGTCGGCACCTTGGCGAATCTGGCCGAGCGTGCGTCTGCGCACGCCGTGGGCTCGCCGGCATTGCTGATCCTGGGCGAAGTCGCAGCGCTGGCGCAATCCCTGGCATGGTTCGGGCAGCCGCCGCTGGGTGCGACGGTGCACGATATTCGCGTGGCCGCCACGGGTAGGCGCAGCAGCATCCAGCCACTGCAAGAGCATGCCGGTCTGCTGCCTGCGATCCACCTTGGCTGACGATAGTTTTACTTGTGTGGGCGCATCATCGCCGACGCCGTTTCCCTGCCGGTTTCCATGGAGTGACCCATGATCTACGACAGTATCCTCGACACCATCGGCAATACCCCGATCGTCAAACTCCATCGGCTGGCGCCCAAGCACGTCGAGCTGTACGTGAAGGTGGAGGCGTTCAACCCGGCCGGCTCGGTGAAGGACCGCCTGGCGCTGGCGATCATCCTCGATGCCGAGCAGCGCGGCACGCTCAGGCCCGGCCAGACCGTGGTCGAGGCGACCTCGGGCAATACCGGCGTGGCGCTGGCGGCCGTATGCGCGGCGCGTGGCTACCCGTTCGTGGCGGTGATGACCGAGACTTTCTCGATCGAGCGGCGCAAGCTGATCCGCGCCTATGGTGGCAAAGTGGTGCTCACGCCTGCCGCCGCGCGTGGCACCGGCATGGTGGCGAAGGCGGCGGAACTGGCCGCGAAGCATGGCTGGTTCCTCGCCAGCCAGTTCGAGAATCCCGCCAACCCGGCGTACCACCGCCAGACTACCGCGCCGGAGATCCTGCGCGATTTCGCCGGCAGGCGGCTGGACTACTTCGTCACCGGCTGGGGCACCGGCGGCACGCTCACCGGTGTCGGCGAGGTGCTGAAAGTGGCCAGGCCGGAGGTGAAGATCATCGCCTCCGAGCCGGTGGGTGCCGCACTCCTCTCAGGCAAGGAATGGCAGCCGCACAAGATCCAGGGCTGGACGCCGGACTTCGTGCCGGCCGTGCTCAACCGCGGCATCGCCGACAGCATTGTGCCGGTGGATGATGTGCTGGCCCGCGACACATCACGCGCGCTGGCGCAGCAGGAGGGCATCTTCGTCGGGATATCGTCCGGCGCCACGCTGGCCGCGGCACTGCAGGTGGCGGCCGATGCACCGCAAGGATCGGTGCTGCTGGCGATGCTGCCGGATACCGGCGAGCGCTACCTGTCGACCTTTTTGTTCGAAGGCGTCAACGAAGGTTCGGACGAGATCGAATGACAGTAGAGGCCCGCAGCTGCGGGCCTCTACTGCGTGACTCAGATATCTTTCGCCAGCGTCTCGGCGAGTCCGATATAGCTGCCCGGCGTCAGCTCAAGCAGGCGCTGTTTTGCTTCGGCTGGCAGCTCAAGGCCGGTGATGAAAGTGCGCATCGAGTCGCGGGTGATGCCCTGGCCACGGGTCAGCGCCTTGAGCTGCTCGTACGGCTCTGGCAGGCCGTAGCGGCGCATCACGGTCTGCACGGCTTCGGCCAGCACTTCCCAGCTGGCGTCGAGGTCGGCTGAAAGACGCTCGGCATTGACGTTGAGCTTGCCGAGGCCCTTCTTCAGCGATTCCAGCGCCACCAGGGTGTGGCCGAACGCGGTACCCAGCGCACGCAATACGGTGGAATCAGTCAGGTCGCGCTGCCAGCGGCTGATCGGCAGCTTTTCCGCGAAATGACCGAGCAGGGCATTGGCCAGGCCGAAGTTGCCTTCGGCATTCTCGAAGTCGATCGGGTTGACCTTGTGCGGCATGGTCGAGGAGCCGACTTCGCCGGCCTTCAACGACTGCTTGAAGTAGCCGAGCGAGATATAGCCCCAGATGTCGCGGGCCAGGTCGATCAGGATGATGTTGGCGCGGCGCACCGCGTCGCAGTATTCGGCGACGCCGTCATGCGGCTCGATCTGGGTGGTGTAGGCGTTGTAGCCGAGGCCGAGGCTTTCCACGAAACGCTGCGAGAAGCCCTGCCAGTCGACTTCCGGATAGGTGATGGCATGCGCGTTGTAGTTGCCGACCGCGCCGTTGATCTTGCCGGAGATCTCCACGGCGGCGAGCTGCTTGCGCTGGCGCTCCAGACGCGCCACCACGTTGGCGATTTCCTTGCCAAGCGTGCTGGGCGAGGCGGTCTGGCCGTGCGTGCGCGAGAGCATCGGCAGTGCGGCGTTTGCATGCGCCAGCGCGCGCAGCTGGGCGATCACCGAGTCGAACATCGGCAGCAGCACTTGCTCACGCGCATCGCGCAGCATCAGGGCGTAGGACAGGTTGTTGATGTCCTCGCTGGTGCAGGCGAAGTGCACGAATTCCTTGGCCTGCGCCAGGCCGGCATCGGCGCCGATGCGTTCCTTGATGAAGTACTCGACCGCTTTCACGTCGTGGTTGGTGGTCGCCTCGATCGCCTTGATCCGGGCGCCGTCTTCCACGCTGAAGCGGCTGGCGATCGCCTTCAGCGTGTCGATCTGCCCGGCGTCGAACGCCGGCAGTTCGACGATGCGCGGATCGGCGGCCAGCGCCAGCAGCCACTCGATCTCCACCTGCACGCGGCGGTGCATCAGGCCGAACTCGCTGAAGATCGGGCGCAGCGCTTCGACCTTGCTGGCGTAGCGGCCGTCCAGTGGCGACAGGGCGGTCAGGGCGTGGGTGGACATCGCGGGCATTCCGGTATGGGGAAACGCCCATTTTACATTGCCAGCGGCTTCATGCCCGGCGGCTTATAGTCGGCCGGTATTTCCCAGCCAGGATCCGGCCATGAGCGGTTTTCGCATCGAACACGACAGCATGGGCGAGCTGAAGGTGCCCGCAGACGCGCTGTATGGCGCCCAGACCCAGCGCGCGATCGACAATTTCCCGATTTCCGGCCTGCACCTGCCGCGCCCGTTCATTCGTGCGCTGGGGCTGATCAAGGCCGCGGCGGCCGAGGTCAACCTGTCGATGGGCCATCTGAAGAAGAACCAGGCCGCCGCGATCCGCAAGGCGGCGCTGGCGGTGGCGGATGGCCAGTACGACGCGCAGTTCCCGATCGACATCTTCCAGACCGGTTCGGGCACCAGCACCAACATGAACGCGAACGAGGTGATCGCGCACCTGGCGGTGAAGGGTGGCGCCAAGGTGCATCCGAACGACCACGTCAATTACGGGCAGAGCTCGAACGACGTGATCCCCACCGCGATCCACCTCAGCGCCACGCTCGCCGCCAGCGAACAGCTGCTGCCGGCGCTGAAGCATCTGCAGAAGACCATCGACAAGCGCGCCCGCGAGTTGAGGAATACACCAAAGACCGGCCGCACGCATCTGATGGACGCGATGCCGATCACCTTCGGCCAGGAGTTGTCCGGCTGGTCGGCGCAGATCGGCTCCGCGATTGAGCGCATCGACGATGCCTTGAAGCGCATGCGCCGCTTGCCGCAAGGCGGTACCGCCGTCGGCACCGGCATCAATGCCGACCCGAAGTTCGGTCCGGCGATGGCGGTGCAGCTGAAAAAGCTCACTGGCGTGAAGTTCGAGTCGGCCGAAAACTATTTCGAGGGCATGGCCTCGCAGGACGCCGCGGTGGAACTGTCCGGCCAGCTGAAGACGCTGGCGGTGGCGCTGATGAAGATCGCCAACGACCTGCGCTGGATGAACTCGGGCCCGTTGGCGGGCTTGGGCGAGATCGAGCTGCCGGCGCTGCAGCCGGGCTCGTCGATCATGCCGGGCAAGGTCAATCCGGTGATTCCCGAGGCCACCGCGATGGTCGCTGCGCAGGTGATCGGCAACGACGCCTCGATCACCATCGCCGGCCAGTCCGGCAATTTCCAGCTCAACGTGATGCTGCCGCTGGTCGCGCACAACCTGCTGCAGTCGATCGGGATACTGGCCAATGTCTCACGTCTGCTGGCCGACCGATCCATCGCCGGCTTCAAGGTCAACACCGCCCGGGTCAATCAGGCGCTGGCGATGAACCCGATCCTGGTCACCGCGCTGAATCCCGTGATCGGCTACGAGAAGGGTGCCGCCACGGCCAAGCAGGCCTACAAGGAGCATCGGCCGATCATGGATGTGGCGCTGGAAACCACCGGTCTGTCGAAGGACGAACTGAAGCGGCTGCTTGATCCCATGGCGCTGACCAAGGGTGGCATTCACGGCGAATAACAGATCGCCAAGTGCAGAAACGGCAACGGGTGCCGCGGCACCCGTTGCCGTTTCACTGCTTCCTCCAACGATCAGTTCTTGGAGCCGCTTGTGCAATCGGTGAGGTTGTCGGCTTTGATAATGCCGGCATAGGGTTTGAATGCGGCGAGCTGCACGGCAAGGCTGTCTTGCGTCGTCTTGATGTTGGTCAGGTCCTGGCAGATCTTCAGGGCTTCCTGCGTCACCTTCTGTGACTTGGCATTGATGTCCTTGTCGATGCTGTCGGTATTTCCGCTGGCAATGCCTTTGACGACGCTCTTGATCGCCTGGCCGGCAATCGCCGCGCCGGCCTTGCCGGTGACGATGCCGTCTTCATTGACCGCCACCACATTGCGGTAGTAATCCTGCAGCAGTGCACGTTGGGCTGCGTTGACGGCAGTCGAGCGCTGATCGATGCTCAGGTCGCCTGCGGCATTGATGACGGCATCCGGTGTGCTTTGGACGTGCAGGGTGACTTCATCATTGCGCAAGGTGATGCCACCGTTGACCAGGCTGCCGCTGCGAAAGCTGAGGACATTGGTATTGCCCGATTCTTTGCCGCAACCAGCTATCAAAGCGGTCATCGCAAGCAACCCGATCACGCGTTGGTAAGACATCAGGACATGCTCCAGTGGGATAACGTGGGCAGGTTGGCGGCAGCTGCCGTCGCATCAGCGGCGGCACTGCGGTTGACCTGAAACTTCTGTTTGAGACCAAGGCTCCGCAGGACGGGATGCGCCGTCCGCGAGATCTTTGGGCTCAGGGCTCAATCGGAGGACACCGCAACGCCGTTCTTGTCGGCCATGTCCTTGCCGCAATCATCGACGTCCTTCTGCTGCATGGTGGCGTAAGGCCTGAACTCGGGCATCGCCGCAGCCAGTTTCTGCTGCGCGGACAGCAGGCCGGGCAGCCGTTGGCACAATCTTGCGGCGGCGGCCTCGATCTTGTCGGTCTGCGGCTTGATGCTCGCTTCGATCTCCTTGTCGCTCTTGCCGCTGAGCGCACCCCAGAGCGCCTGTTTGGCCGCGGCGACGCCGATGTCCGCACCACTGGCACCGATGTCCATGCCAGCTTCGGCGATGCCGATGATGTGCTGGCGGTAATCCACCAGCATCGTGTGCTGCTCGGGCGTAGCCTGCATCGGCTTGCCGGCGATCACCAGCTCGCCTTGCGGAGTGATGACCGCCTTGGGCGGTTTGCTGTCGTCGTCCTTGTCGTGCCAGTCCTTTCCGTGGATGTGCACGCTGCCCACGTCGATGTCCTTGGTGACCAGCTCCCGCTTGGCCTGCTCGATGCCCTTGCGGACCTCGGCGGCGATCATCGACGAGGAAGTCTGCTCCTGGACCTCCTTCGCCGCCTGCGCCGTATCGCTGGCGGCACCTGATGGGTTGTTGAGCTGTCCTGATTGGCTGCAGGCGGTCAGCGGCAGCAGTAGCGCCGATGCAAGGATGCCGATGGCGATTGCGTTCTTTTTCATCGATATTCTCCCTGTTCGAATGCGGTCGTATGTCAGCTGTCGTCGCGCCAGCGACGGAACCAGATGGCGCCGGCCAGCAGCCCGCCTCCGATCACCACGCCAATCCACAGGTTCGGCGAAGCCAACAGCTGGTAGGTATTGCTCAGATCCATGAAGTTCATGTTCGGGTTGCCGGCGACGTCGTGGGCGATGGATTGACCGCTCGTGCCGAACAGGCTGCCCGTGCCGGGGAACGTGCTGAACAAACCGCGTTGCACGACGTTCTTCCAGAACCAGGTGGCCGGCAGGTTGAACAGACCCATCAGGCCGAACCAGCTGATCACCAGGCCGCTGGCCACCGGCAATGCCACGGCCCAGAGGAACGGCTTGTTGCGGGCCCAGGCCGAGCAAAGCAGCAACCAGCCCACTGAGGGGAGGGCCCACAGCACGTACAGCGGGATATAGCCGATCAGGTTGAACATGATGCGGAAAGGATGGGCCAGCAGCAGCAGCTGCCACACATTCACGCCGTGGAACGACAGTGTTATCGCCAGTATCAACAACTGCAGCATGCCGACGACGATGCCCACGATCACGGCGATGACGGGAGCAAGCACGGTGGCGCTGATGATCTTGGACAATACGGTGTTGGTGTCGGAGATCGGCAGCGATTTCCAGAACAGGATGCTGCGATCCCGGCGGTCGTCATACAGCGCGCCGAGGCAATAGAAGAACACCACGAAGCCGAGTACCACGGCGAGCAGTCCCATCGCCGAGTACATCGCGAGGTCCAGGGCGAACCCGACCTTGCTCATGTCGCCTGCGTCCATGTCGGTCATGACACTGTGCAGGCCGCCACTGGCCCCGAAATTGATGCCATGGCGCGCACCCAGCACCTCGGCGGCGATGATGCCCATGATGTTCAGCAGCAAGAACACACCGCCGGTGATGACGGGTGCCCAGAAGAAGCCGCCCCGGTGTTCCCAGAATTCGCGCTTCACGAGCCAATAGAAGGTTTTCATGCGTAGGTTCCCTTCATGGTGGCGACGAACAGGTCGCTGATGGACGGCCGGCGGGTTTCGCCCAGCTGTTCCAGCACCGCGCGGTTCGCGCCGTCAAACAGAAAAATGCTCTTGCCGAAGACCTGGCGCTCGTCCAGCGGTTTCAGCTGGCGGGCGGCGTCGGCCTTGTCGGCATTCACCATCACCTCGATGAAGCGCTCGCCGACCGCGTCCATGTCGGCATCCAGCACGATCTTGCCGTCGCGGATGAACATCAGGTCGGTCAGGATGTGCTCGACTTCCTCCACCTGGTGCGTCGTCACGATGATGGTCTTGTTCTCGTCGAAGTAGTCTTCCAGCAGGTTCTGGTAGAACTGCTTGCGATAGAGGATGTCCAGGCCCAGCGTCGGCTCGTCGAGGATCAGCAGCTTGGCGTCGATCGCCATCACCAGTGCCAGGTGCAACTGCACGATCATGCCCTTGGACATCTGTCGCACGCGCTGGTTGGGAGTGAGCTTGGTGCGTGCCAGGAAGGCCTCGCATTTCTTGCGATCGAAGCGCGGATGCACGTTGGCGACGAAATCGACCGCTTCGCGCACGCGGATCCAGCGTGGCAGCACGGCGACATCGGCGATGAAGCAGACTTCGCCCATCAGCCTGTCGCGCTGCTTGCGCGGGTCGAAGCCGAGCACGTTGAGCTCGCCGGTGAAGTCGGTGAGGCCGAGGATCGCCTTCAGGGCGGTGGTCTTGCCGGCACCATTCGGACCGATCAGCCCGACGATGCGCCCGGGGGCGATCTGGAAGCTGACCTTGTCCAGTGCCAGCGACGACTTGTAACGCTTGCTCAGGCCGTTGGCTGTGATCACCGCGCTCATGACTTTTCCTCCTTGTCGGTGCCGCCTTCGCGCTGGTCCGTGCCCGCTTCGCGCAGCAGCGTCTTGAGATCCAGACCCAGTCGCTGCAGCCGGGCAAACAGCGTCGGCCACTCTTCGCGCAGGAACCGCTCGCGTTCGGATTTCAGCAGCGCCTCGCGGGCGCCCTCGATGACGAACATGCCTAACCCCCTCCTTTTTTCAACCAGTTGTTCGTCGACCAGTTCCTGGTACGCCTTGGACACGGTGAGCGGATTGATCTGAAAGTCCGCTGCTACCTGGCGTACCGACGGCAGCGGGTCGCCCTCGTTCAAGGCGCCGTCCAGGATCATGGCCACCACACGCTGGTGCAGTTGGCGATAGATCGGGACGCTGTCGTTCCAGGTGATGGTCATGTTTTATTCCTTGCTGATACGGCCAAACTTGTTGCCAAACGAATAGTAGGGCATGGCCAGTTGCGACCCGATCAGGCTGAACTGCTCGCCGCCGGCGGTTGCACCCAGGCGGCCGATGGCTGGGATCACGGCCAGGCCGGCAACTTCGACATCCGTCAGCAGCGTGGCGGCGCGACGCTCTTCGGCGCTGGGATAGACGTTGACCGGCGCCAGGTTGGTGACCTTGCTGCCGTTGATGTCGGCGCTCGCCGCCGGCTGGCTGGCGACGTTGTAATTCAGGATGTTCAGGGTGGCGGCGGTGAACAGGACGGCGGCGGCGCTGGCGATCAGTTTCTGTGCTTTCATGACGGGCCTCCTTAGTGAGCTCGTTGGCTGGTGTTGTAGTGAACTATAACACCATGTTTTGAGCTGTCAACAACCAGGATGCGTTTTCGCAACATGACTGATGGCCTATAAGGAAAACCCGTGCGCACCAACGGAAAGGCCAGCGCGGTGGCTGGCCTTTCCGGGTAAATGGAGGCGCGACGTGATCAACCGTGCGCGTTGCACTCAGTTTGCCGCTGCGTCAGGTCTGCGACACCGGATGCTCGCGCGCCGAAAATCAGGCGACCTTGGCGGCCGGTGCACCCAGTGCGCCGATGGCGCTCCGGGCCGACTGCAGTGCCTGGGCTTTCGGCTCATCGCCCATGTTGAGCCCCTCGGCGCGCACGAATTCCAGGTGGGTGATCCCGATGAATCCAAATACGGTGCGCAGATAGGACTCCTGGAAATCCATCGCGGCGGCCGGGCCGCTGGCATACATGCCGCCGCGGCTGGAGGCGATGATCACCCGCTTGCCGCCGACCAGCCCCTCGGGGCCGTTGGCGCCATAGCGGAAGGTCTTGCCGGCGACCGCGATGCGGTCGATCCACGCCTTGAGCTGGCTGGGGATGCCGAAGTTGTACATCGGAGCACCGATCACCACGATATCGGCGCCGAGAAAGTCTTCCAGCATCCGGTTGCCCATCGCCACGGCGGGATCGCTGGCGTCGGCCACCGGCGACCAGTGCGGCAACGGCTCGGCGGTCAGGTCGTGGTATTGGGTCTGGATGCCGGTAGCCTGGCGCTTCAGCTCGGCTACGATGTCGGCGGTCAGCTGGCGCGACACGGAATGGGCACCCAGGGCGCTGGAGTCGATATGCAACAGTTTCATGGTGAGATACCTGGTCGGGCCGACGGATCGGCGATGTGATCAGGATATATTTGGAACAATAAAGCGATAAGATGGCAGTTATCGGACGTATCGTCCGTTCAAGGAAACAATCATGACGGTATTGAGCGGAGCCCTGCAGGATCTCAACGATCTGTATTTCTTTGCCGCCGTGGTCGAGCATGGCGGCTTTTCCGCAGCCGGACGCGCGCTGGGCGTGCCGAAATCGCGCCTGAGCAAGCGCGTGGCGCAGTTGGAGGAGCGTCTCGGCGTGCGCCTGCTGCAACGGACTACGCGACGATTCGTGGTGACCGAGGTCGGCGATCGATTCTATGCACACTGCCGTGCCGTGCTGGAGGAGGCGCAGGCGGCACAGGATGCGGTGGATGAGCTGCGCGCCGAACCACGCGGCGTGGTCCGCCTGAGCTGTCCGGAATCGCTGGCGCAGACGGTGCTGGCTTACTTGCTGCCGGATTTCCTCACGCAATACCCGAAGATGCAGGTGCGGCTGCTGGCCAGCAACCGCCGCGTCGACGTGATCGGTGAAGGCTACGATCTGGCGATCCGGGTGCGCAACAAGCTGGACAGCGATGCGAACCTGGTGATGCGCAGTTTCGGCCAGGCGCGTACCAAGCTGGTGGCCAGTCCCAAGTTGCTGAAAGCCCAGGGCCGTCCGACCACGCCGGAGGAACTGGCCAAACTGCCGGCACTGTCGATGCGCGAGCATGAGGGCGCACAAGTGTGGGAGTTGATCGGGGCGAACGGCGAGCAGATCAATGTCGAAGTGCAGGCACGCCTGATCACCGGCGATTTCGCGGTGCTGCTGGAATCCGCCCGTCACGGCCTGGGCGTGGCGCTGTTGCCGGAGTTCGTCTGCGCACCGGCGATCGCCCGCGGCGAACTCGAAGTGGTGCTGCCGGACTGGAGCGTGCCCGAGGGCACCATGCACTTCGTCTATCCCAGCCGGCGCGGCATGCTGCCGGGTGTGCGCGCGCTGGTCGATTTCCTGGCCGAGCGGCTGCCAGCCACGACCCTGCTGAAACATGAGCAATGCAAACTGCGCCCGCTGGAAGATCTGCCCGCATCCTGACGTGCATGGCCTGATCGATGCGGCGTGATGCGCACGATACCTCGCATGCGGTACGCTGCATGTTTTATGGACATCCATACGGCTGAATGATGATTCCCACCAAACTCCCGAAAGTCGGCACCACCATCTTCAGCGTGATGAGCCAGCTGGCGCTGGAACACAAGGCGGTCAACCTGGGCCAGGGCTTTCCCGACTTCGAACCGCCGCAGCCGTTGCGCGATGCGCTGAGCCGGGCGATGAACGAGGGCCGCAACCAGTACGCGCCGATGCACGGCACGGCGGCCCTGCGCGAACAGATCGCACTGAAGACCGAACGGTTGTACGGCCGCAAGCTCAACGTCGACACCGACATCACGGTGACTTCCGGCGCCACCGAGGCGATCTTTGCGGCGATTGCCGCGCTGGTGCGTGCCGGCGAGGAAGTGATCGTGTTCGACCCGGCCTACGATTGTTACGAGCCGGCGATCGAGCTGCAGGGCGCGCGGGCGGTGCATATCCCGTTGACCGTGCCGGCCTTCGCGATCGATTGGCAGCGCGTGCGCGATGCGGTGACGCCGAAGACACGGATGATCCTGATCAACAGCCCGCACAACCCGTCCGGCGCCGTGCTGTCGGCGGCAGACCTCGAAGAACTGGCGGCGATCGTGCGCGACACTTCCATCGTGGTGTTGTCCGACGAAGTGTACGAGCACATCGTGTACGACAACGCACAGCATGAGAGCGTGTTGCGTCACCCGGAACTGGCCGAGCGCAGCATCGTGGTCTCCTCGTTCGGCAAGACCTATCACTGTACCGGCTGGAAGGTCGGTTATGCGGTGGCGCCGGCTGCGTTGTCGGCCGAGTTCCGCAAGGTGCACCAGTACCTCACGTTCTGCACCTTCCATCCGGCACAGGCGGCGTTCGGCGAATTCATGGCCAGTCATCCGGAGCACTACCTGGAGCTGCCGGCGTTCTACCAGGCCAAGCGCGATCGTTTCCGTGCGTTGCTGGCGCCGTCGCGGTTCGAGCTGCTCGATGTGCCGGGCGGCTATTTCCAGCTGGTCGACTACTCGGCGATCCGCGACGAGGACGATCTTGCCTTCAGCAAGTGGCTGGTGCAGCACGGCGGCGTGGCGGCGATTCCGCTGACGCCTTTCTACGAGACCCCGCCGGGCACGCGCCTGCTGCGGCTATGCTTCGCCAAGAGCGATGCGACGATGGATGCAGCGGCGGAGCGGTTATGCAAGCTCTGAGGGTTTCATTGGTGCAAGGTGCCACTCGCTGGCATGACGCGCCAGCCAATCGCGATTACTACGGCGCGCTGGTGCGGCAGGCGAAAGGCAGCGACTTGATCGTGTTGCCTGAAACCTTCTTGTCCGGCTTCAGCAACGACACGCGCGCCAGTGCCGAGAGCATGGACGGCGACGGCGTGGCGTGGTTGCGCACGCTGGCGATCGAGGTGGGCGCGGTGATCTGCGGCAGCCTGGCGATCCGCGAGAACGACACCGTCTACAACCGCCTGCTGTGGATGCGGCCCGACGGCAGCTTCGCGCAATACGACAAGCGCCACCTGTTCCGCATGGCCGGCGAGCATACCCGTTATGGGGGCGGCAACGAGCGGTTGATCGTGGAACTGAAAGGTTGGCGCATCCTGCCGCAGGTCTGCTACGACCTGCGCTTCCCGGTGTGGCTGCGCAACCGTGGGCTGGCCTCCGCCAGCGCTGGCATGGAGTACGACCTCGCGCTGTTCGTGGCGAACTGGCCGGCACCGCGCCGACAACCGTGGCGCACCCTGCTGCGCGCGCGCGCGATCGAGAACCTCAGCTACGTGATCGGCGTGAACCGTGTCGGTGTCGACGGCAACGATTTGCCTTATGCCGGGGACAGTGCGGTGATCGATCCCGTTGGCGAGCCGCTGGTCGAACTGGGTGCGCAGGAGCAGGTGGTGACCGTCACGCTGGATCCGGCGCCATTGCTTGCGCATCGCGAGCGGTTTCCCGCATGGATGGATGCTGACGCCTTTTCGCTCGACCCGGGCTGATCCATTCTTCCTGCATCGACAACAAGAAGCCGCCCCAAGGGCGGCTTCTTGTTGTCGATGCGTGCTGAATCAGAGTATGGCCAGCACCGCTTCCGGTGGACGTCCGATGGCGGCCTTGCCGTTGGCCACCACGATCGGCCGTTCGATCAGTTTCGGATGCGCCACCATCGCGGCAATCAGTGCGGCATCGTCGAGAGCGGGGTCAGCCAGCCCGAGCGACTGGTATTCCGCTTCGCCACTGCGCAGCAGCTCGCGTGCACTCATGCCGAGCTGCTTCAGCAGCACGGTCAATTCGGCGGTATCGGGCGGCGCGTCGAGGTAATGGATCACCTCGCACCTGCCGACACGCTGCTCCAGCAACGCCAGCGTGGCGCGCGACTTGGAGCAACGGCTGTGGTGATAGATGCGTACCATCGGTCAGCTGCTTCGCATGGTCGGACTGGGCCGTGGCTCAGCGGTTGCCGGAACGATTGCCGCCGCGACCATGCGGCCGTCCGCCGGGCGCGCCACCGTGGCCTTGGGGGCGGGCGCCACCACCTTGCGGACGGTTGCCGCCCTGGCCCTGGGGGCGGCCCTGGCCTTGTGCGCGATTGCCACCTTGACCTTGTGCTCGGCCGCTGCCTTGCGGACGGGCATTGCCGTGCGCCTGGTTGCCGTAGGACGAATTGCCATGCGCCTGATTGCCCTGGCCCTGCGGGCGACCTGCATGCGCACGGTTGCCGCCCGTACCGCGTGGTTCACCGCCGAAACCGCTATACGGGCTGCCGGTACCGCGGTTTTCACCGCCAGCACGCGCACCAAACGGCTTGCCGCCGGCCGGCCGGCGATTGCCGGCCGCGCCACCGGCAGCATTGCCGCGCGATGCGCCAGCCGGGCGACCGCCACCGTCGCGGCTTTCGCCGGCGAACCAGGTACGCACCGACGGCAGTTCCTGACCCGGCGCCACGCGCCGGCCCTTGCCGCCACGGTTGCCGCCGGCACCGCGTTCGGGGCGGGCGAGGTTGCCGTTGACTTCCTTGCCGTCGCGGCGCGGCGGCTTGCGGCCGCGCACGGGTTCTTCGCGGATGCGGTCGTAGGCACGCAGTTCGCGCGCCTCGTCCTGGCCGCCGGTCCAGGCGTTGCTGGCGCCGCGTTCGGGGCGGTATTCGGTGACGTTGCGATTGGCGCGACGCTGGTGCAGCACCGGGCTCAGCGTCAGCACCGGCTGCGGCGCACCGAGGCCGGTGGTCTGGCGCAGCTGCTTGACGGTTTCCGCATCGAGCGCCTCGCATTCGCCGCGGCGCAGGTTGCGTGGCAGTTCGATCGTGCCATAGCGGATGCGCTTGAGGCGGCTGACCAGGAAGCCCTGCGAATCCCACAGGCGACGCACTTCGCGGTTGCGGCCTTCGCGGATCACCACGCGGAACCAGCTATGGCTGCCGCCGCGACTGATCACCGCGATTTCGTCGAAGCGGGCAGGGCCGTCTTCCAGCTCGACCCCGGCCTTCAGCTTTTCGATGATCTCGTCCGGCACCTCGCCGTGCACGCGGCACAGGTATTCGCGCTCGAGCCCGCTCTTCGGGTGCATCAGGCCGTTGGCGAGTTCGCCGTCGGTGGTCAGCAGCAGCAGGCCGGTGGTGTTGATGTCGAGGCGGCCCACGGCGACCCAGCGCGCACCTTTCAGGCGCGGCAGCTGTTCGAACACGGTGGGGCGGCCGTCGGGATCGTCACGGGTGGTCAGTACGCCTTCGGGCTTGTGGTAGAGCAGCACTTCGGTATCGTCGCGATTGTCGGTGGCGACGACGAACTGCTTGCCGTCGAGCACCACGCGGTCGCCGGCGTGCACACTGGTGCCGATCCCGGCAGGGCTGCCATTCAGTTCGACTTCGCCGGACTGGATGCGCTGCTCAAGCATGCGGCGCGAGCCGAGGCCGGCGTTGGCCAGCACCTTGTGCAGGCGCTCCTCGATCTGGACGGCATTGGCATCGTTGCGCGGTTCGCGCTTCAGGGATAGAACGGATTTCTGCGGCGCAGTCATGCGCGGTACTCCTCGGTATCTTGCTCGGCGGCGTCGGCTTCGACGTCCGCGGCGGGGTTCGCTGCCTCATCGGCAGTGGTAGTGGGGACTTCGTCGGATGGGTTCAGCTCGGAACCGTGTCCGTCGGACTCGGATGAAGTGGCCGTTGCGTGGGCATCGACCATGGTGTCATGGGTGTCGCTGGCATCGGCATGCTCCGCTGCTGCATGTGGTTCGCCGCCGTCGGCAGCGGGCTCCGCCTCGTCCGTGATGTCTTCGTCCGGATCGATCGGCAGGTCGCGCACGATGCGGGCGGGCAGCGGTTCCTGCTCGAAGCGCAGTTGCGGGTCTTCCATGTCGCGGATTTCCGACAACGGCGGCAGCTGATCCAGCGATTTCAGGTTGAAGTAGTCGAGAAACATGCGGGTGGTGCCGAACAGCGCAGGCTTGCCGGGCACGTCGCGATAACCGACCACGCGGATCCATTCGCGCTCCTCCAGCGTCTTGATGATGTTGGAGGACACCACCACGCCACGGATCTGCTCGATCTCGGGACGGGTGATCGGCTGGCGATAGGCGATCAGCGACAGCGTTTCCAGCAAGGCACGTGAGTAGCGGCTGGGCTTTTCGGTCCACATCCGCGAAATCCACGGATGCACGTCCTGGCGTACCTGGTAGCGGAAGCCGGAGGCTACCTCCTTCAGTTCGACGCCACGGCCAGTGCAGTCCTCGGCCAGCATCTCCAGCGCCATGGCGATCTGCGAGTGGCTTACTTCGTCGGTTTCGTTGAACAGGTCGCCCAGCTGATGAGCCGTCATCGGCTGGTTGGAGGCCAGTAGGGCAGCCTCGATGATGGGTTTGAGTTGCTCGATCTGCATGGCCTTGGGTCGGATGCCGATTCAGTAGGTGTCGTTCATTTGTTGGACGATTCGAGCAAGGCCGATTCGCCTGCTCGTGCATCGTCCGCCATGGCTTCGGCGAATGCTTCGGAGTGGCTTGCCTTGGCTTTCACATAGATCGGCGCCAAGGGCTCCTCCTGGACAATTTCCACCAGCATTTCCTTGGCCAGTTCCAGCATCGCCAGGAAGGTCACCACTACACCGAGGCGCCCTTCGTTGACGTCGAACAAACTCTCGAACCGGTGGAAGCTGTTGTCGTCCAGCCGGCTCAGCAGTTCGCCCATGCGTTGGCGCACACTGAGCGCCTCGCGCTTGATCGCGTGGTGTCCGAACAGTTCGGCCCGGTGCATCACATCCTTCAGGGCCAGCAGCAGCTCGGTCAGATCCAGTGGCGGCGGCAACTTGATCACGTTGCGTTCGCCCACCTCGGCATGCACCACCGCGGTGTCGCGCTCCAGCCGGGGCAGCGCTTCGATGTCTTCCGCCGCGCGCTTGAAGCGCTCGTACTCCTGCAGGCGCCGTACCAGCTCGGCGCGAGGGTCTTCCTCCAGCCCTTCCTCGGCCGGTGGTCGCGGCAACAGCAGCCGCGACTTGATCTCGGCCAGGATCGCGGCCATCAGCAGGTATTCGGCAGCCAGTTCCAGTCGCATCACATCGCGCATCAGCTCGATGTAGGTCATGTACTGCCGGGTGATCTCGGCAACCGGGATGTCCAGGATATCCAGGTTCTGCCGGCGGATCAGGTACAGCAGCAGGTCCAGCGGTCCCTCGAACGACTCCAGGATGACCTCGAGCGCGTCCGGCGGGATGTACAGATCCTGCGGCATCTGCAACATCGGCTGCCCACGCACGATCGCCAGCGGCATTTCCTGCTGTTGCGGTACCGACGCAAACGCACCCTGCGGTGCGGTAACCAGGCTCTCGGGCTCGACTGGCTCAGTACTCATCAATACATGTCGTTGGGCCGCCTTCAGCGGCTGGCAGTGCGTTCAACACATTCGGAACCATTCCATGCGCTGGCATGACCCATGGAAAGTCCGTGTCTGGAATGCGGCGGTAAGGCGGCGTTCCCAAGGTGCGGTTAGGGGTGCTGCGGTCTTTCACATCTTCCGCCGAGGCGCACTTGGCGCCATCGTCTCAACCGGCATGATGAAGCCACGCTCGTGGTGGTTCGGTCAGGCGGGTTGCAGGCGACCACTTTGCGCCGGTTCCGGGTTGTCAGCCACGGTAAAGGTGCAAGTCAGAGATGGCGAACATTGACGCCAATGACTCTTTATTGATCGGTTTCAGAGCTATCGGGTGAAGCTTCACCCGCTGCCGAGAATGACCGGCAAGCATTCGGGATGAAGCCACGCGTTGGCAAAGATTAGCGGCTACCTGGCGACAAGTCCAGCAGTGCAGCGGTGTGGAGGCTCGTGGTTGCCGGTACTCCGTCCAAGTGCGGGCCGGCTCTGCGTGTCCTGAAGCTGCATCCGGGTAACGGAGACAGGCACAATATGCAGCCAACTTGTCGTCCCTGTACCGGTCATGTCGTCTGATTTACCGGAATCGTCGATGTGGGGCGGCTTGTGACCTAATGCGTCGGTCCGGTACGGCACCTGACGTTCCAGACAATTGCCCGCATAGAGATGCCTCATGGATTCGTTGCGATCACAGGTGCTCGCCATGGATTCGTTTTCAATGGCTACCGTGGCGTTCTGGACGCGGATCAGCTGCCTGGCAGCGCGAAAACGGCAGCAATGCTGCGAAAGAGCTAGCCTGAGCATATATAGATACTGGATTTCACAAGTGGCATATTAATTGCTTGGATAGCGCTAACCGGAACAGCCGGCGTCTTGCTTTCAGAGATATGGTCGCCGTATGCACCCCGGGACAGTTCCAGAATTGCGGGACGGTGTCTTTGCCAGCGGCAGGCGTGCAGACAAGAGCAACGGGATGACGATGACGACCGACAAGAATGTGCGAGATGACAATATGCCGGAACAGCTGCGTCCGGCGCGCATGCAGATCGCGACGACGGTGCTGATGAGCCGCAACGGCGAGTCGCACCCGACGGAGCTGGTCGACATTTCGGCGACCGGCGCACTGCTGCGGCGCCCACTGGGCTGGTCCGGCGAAGTAGGGCAGCGCTGGGTGCTCGACATGATCTTCGGACACAACCTGCACATTCACCTGGAGGCGGCGGTCGCGCGCATTTCCGATCATCACATCGGCTTTTCCTACAGCCGCATACCCGAGGACAAGCAGGTGCCGCTGTGGAACTTGCTGGGCGGTTACGCCGATATCCTGGAGTATTGGAAGGACAACTGATCGCCAGTCCGTCGTCGCAGCAAGAAACGCCCGCCTCGCGCGGGCGTTCTTGATTCCGGAGGGCCGGCGTCAGGCCGCGGCTTTTTTCTCGTCACGCAATTCGCGGCGGAGGATCTTGCCCACGTTGCTCTTGGGCAGCGCATCGCGGAACTCGATGAACTTTGGCCGCTTGTAGCCGGTGAGGTTTTCGCGGCAGAACTGCCGGAGCGCTTCTTCGGTAAGGTTCGGGTCCTTGCGCACCACGAACAGTTTCACCACTTCACCGGAATGCTCGTCCGGGACGCCCACGGCCGCCACTTCGAGCACGCCGGGATGCTGCATCACGGCGTCCTCGACCTCGTTCGGGTACACGTTGAAACCGGACACCAGGATCATGTCCTTCTTGCGGTCGACGATGTAGAAGTAGCCGTTCTCGTCCATCTTCGCGATGTCGCCGGTGTGCAGCCAGCCATCGGCACCGAGCACCTTCGCGGTCTCGTCCTCGCGTTGCCAGTAACCCTTCATCACCTGCGGGCCGCGCACCATCAGTTCGCCCACTTCACCCGTCGGCAGCGGCTGTCCTTCCTCCGACCAGATCGCCACATCGGTGGACGGCACCGGCAGGCCGATCGAGGCGTTGTATTCCTTGATGTCGAGCGGATTGATGCACACCGCCGGCGAGGTTTCGGTCAGTCCGTACGCTTCGGCCAGGGTGCAGCCGGTGACCTTCTTCCAGCGGTCGGCCACCGCACGCTGCACGGCCATGCCGCCGCCCAGGGTCAGGTGCAGTTTCGAGAAATCCAGCTCGGCAAAGCCCGGCGTGTTGAGCAGGCCGTTGAACAGCGTGTTGACACCGGTCAGCGCGGTGAAGCCGGATTGCTTCAACTCCTTGACGAAGCCGGGCATGTCGCGCGGGTTGGTGACCAGCCAGTTGAGGCCGCCCAGGCGCGTGAACACCAGTCCGTTCGCGCACAGCGAAAAGATGTGATACAGCGGCAGCGCGGTGATGATCACTTCTTCGCCCGGCTGCGCGTTCTTGCCGATCCAGCTGCCGGCCTGCAACATGTTCGCGATCATGTTGCCGTGGGTCAGCATGGCGCCCTTGGCCACGCCAGTGGTGCCGCCGGTGTATTGCAGGAAGGCGATGTCGTCGTGCCCCAGTGTGACCGGTTGCAGCGGATGCGCCGCGCCACGCGAAAGTGCATCGCGGAAGCGCACGGCCTGCGGCAGATCGAATGCAGGCACCATTTTCTTGACGTGCTTGAGCGCGAAGTTGATCAGCACGCCCTTCGGACCGAGCAGGTCGCCGATGCCGGTCGTGATGACGTGCTGCACAGGGGTCTCCGCGACGACCTGCTGCAGTGTGGCGGCGAAGTTGTCCAGCACCACGATGGCCTTGGCACCGGCATCCTCCAGCTGATGCTTGAGCTCGCGCGCGGTGTACATCGGATTGGTGTTGACCACGATCAAGCCGGCACGCAGCGCGCCGAACAACGCGATCGGATACTGCAGCACGTTCGGCATCATGATAGCGATGCGGTCGCCCTTGCCAAGCTTGAGTTCGCCGGTGAGATAGCCGGCAAACTGGCGGCTCATTTCATCGACCTGCCCATAGGTCAGGTGGCGGCCAAAATTCGCGAATGCCGGCCGTTCGTGAAACTGCTTGAACGCTTCCTCGAACACGGCCGGTACCGAGGCATAGGTATTGACGTCGATCTGGCTGGGCACGCCTGCCGGGTAGTGATCCAGCCACGGACGTTCGTTGCTCATGCTCGGGTTCCCTGTGTTGTCGATGACTGCAGGTCGATGATGGCTTTAGGATGACCACAGCATCCATCATGCGCCAGACGCGTTGTTCATTGGAGCATACGCCTGCGTACAGCGGCAAGCCGCACTGCACCGAGTTTCCGACCATGAGCCGATCGAGAAAAGCTGCTTGCCTGTGGATCGTTCTCCTGCTCTGCGCGGCGGTGTTGTGGGGGTGCCGACGCACGCCGGACGAAGCCCAGGTGCGCGAGGCGATTGCCTCGATTGCACAGGCTGCCGAAACGAATGCGGCGAGCGATGCCATTGCACCGCTCAGCGACGATTTCGACGGCAACGACGGTGAACTTGATCGACGCGCATTGGCGAACACGATCAGGCTTGTCGCCCTGCGCGGCGAGCATGTAGGCGTGACCATGGGGCCGGTCGCGATCGAGCATCGCGGCGAGCGGATGGTGGCCACGTTCACGGTCTCTCTGACCAGCGGCAGTCATCTGTTGCCCGACCAGATGGGCCTCTATCGGGTCGAATCGGCGTGGCGCAAGGATGACGGCAAGTGGCGCTGTTATACGGCAAGCTGGAAACATTCGATGTAGCTGGCGCGCCAATAAAAAACCGCCCCGGATGCCGGGGCGGTTTGCGTGTTGCTCAGGTCACGCTGAAACTCAGGCGGCTTTCTTGCTGGCCAGCTGGCGCAGCACGTACTGCAGGATGCCGCCGTGGCGGAAGAACTCGCGTTCCTTCGGAGTCAGCAGCATCACGTTCACGCTGAACTGCTTCTTGCTGCCGTCGGCGGCAGTAGCGGTGACGGTGGCTTCCTTCGAGTTGCCGTCGTCCAGACCGGTGATGTCGAAGGTCTCCTTGCCGGTCAGGCCCAGCGACTGCGCGCTCTGGCCATCCTTGAAGGTGCACGGCAGCACGCCCATGCCGACCAGGTTGGAGCGATGGATGCGCTCGAAGCTCTCGGCGATCACCGCCTTCACGCCCAGCAGCAAGGTGCCCTTGGCGGCCCAGTCACGCGAGGAGCCGGTGCCGTATTCCTTGCCTGCCAGCACCACCAGCGGGGTCTTGCTCGCCTTGTACTTCATCGCTGCGTCGTAGATCGCCAGCTGTTCGCCGCTCGGCACGTGCAGGGTGTAGCCGCCTTCCACGCCGTCCAGCATCAGGTTCTTGATGCGGATGTTGGCGAAGGTGCCGCGCACCATCACGTCGTCGTTGCCGCGGCGCGAGCCGTAGGAGTTGAAGTCCTTCGGATCGACGCCCTTGGAGATCAGGAAGCGGCCTGCCGGGCTGTCCTTCTTGATCGAGCCGGCCGGCGAGATGTGGTCGGTGGTGATCGAGTCGCCGAACAGGCCGAGCACGCTGGCACCGTGGATGTCCTCGATGGTGCCGGCTTCCTTGCTCATGCCGTCGAAGTACGGCGGGTTCTTGATATAGGTGGAATCGTCCCACTTGAACAAGGCGCCATCGGGCGAGGCGATCTGGTTCCAGCGGCTGTCGCCCTTGAACACGTCGGCATAGTTCTTCTCGAACATCGCCGGATTGATCGCACCAGCAATCGTGTCGGAGATTTCCTTGTTGCTCGGCCAGATGTCCTTCAGATACACCGGCTGACCGTCGCTGCCGGTGCCGAGCGCATCCTTAGTCAGGTCGATGTCCAGCGTACCGGCCAGCGCGTAGGCGACCACCAGCGGCGGCGAAGCCAGGTAGTTCATCTTCACTTCCGGATGCACGCGGCCTTCGAAGTTGCGGTTGCCGGAGAGCACCGAGGCCACGGCGAGGTCGCCCTCGGCGATGCCCTTGCTGATCTCGACCGGCAGCGGGCCGGAGTTGCCGATGCAGGTGGTGCAGCCGTAGCCGACGATGTAGAAGCCGATCTTCTCCAGTTCCTTCAACAGTCCGGTCTTTTCGAGGTAGTCGCTGACCACCAGCGAACCCGGGCCGATCGAGGTCTTCACCCATGGCTTGGCCTTGAGGCCCTTGGCGGCGGCCTTCTTCGCCAGCAGGCCGGCGCCCAGCATCACCGCCGGGTTGGAGGTGTTGGTGCACGAGGTGATCGCGGCGATCACCACCGAGCCGTCACCGATCTTGAAGCTCTCGCCGTCCTTCTCCACGCGCACGCCATCGTTGGTGATGGCATTGGCGGGATTGCCGATCGCGGCCGAGCCACCCTCGTTGGTGAAACTCGCGCTGTCGTCGTTCTTCGGCTTGCGGTTGGCGGTGAGCGGACCCACGGCGTCGTGGAAGCTCTTCTGCACGCCTTCCAGCAGCACGCGATCCTGCGGGCGCTTCGGGCCGGCCAGCGACGGCCTGACGTCGGCCAGGTCCAGTTCCAGTGTGGTGGTGAACTCGGCATGCGGGGTGTTGGCGTCGTGCCACAGGCCCTGCGCCTTGGCATAGGCCTCGACCAGCGCGATCTGCGCGGCGTCACGGCCGGACAGGTGCATGTAGTTGAGTGCTTCCTGGTCGATCGGGAAGATGCCGCAGGTTGCGCCATATTCCGGCGCCATGTTGGCGATCGTGGCGCGATCGGCCAGCGGCAGGTGGGCCAGGCCATCGCCGAAGAACTCGACGAACTTGCCGACCACGCCAAGCTTGCGCAGCATCTGGGTGACGGTGAGCACCAGGTCGGTGGCGGTGACGCCTTCCGGCAGCTTGCCGGTCAGCCTGAAGCCGACCACTTGCGGAATCAGCATCGAGGAGGGCTGGCCGAGCATCGCGGCTTCGGCCTCGATGCCGCCCACGCCCCAGCCCAGCACGCCGATGCCGTTGATCATGGTGGTGTGCGAGTCGGTGCCGAACACGGTGTCCGGATAGGCCCAGTTCTCGCCGTTGGCATCATTGGTGAACACCACGCGGGCGAGGTGCTCCAGGTTCACCTGGTGCACGATGCCGGTGCGTGGCGGCACCACCTTGAAGTTGTTGAACGCCTTCTGGCCCCAGCGCAGGAAGGAGTAGCGCTCCTGGTTGCGGTGGAACTCGATCTCGACGTTCTGCTCCAGCGCACTGGCCGAGCCGTAGGCATCGACCTGCACCGAATGGTCGATGACCAGTTCGGCCGGCGCCAGCGGGTTGATCTGGTTGGCGTCGCCACCCAGCTTCACTACCGCATCACGCATCGCGGCCAGGTCGACCACGCACGGCACGCCGGTGAAGTCCTGCAGTACCACGCGGGCGGGCATGAAGGAGATCTCGGTATCCGGCTCGGCCTTGGCGTTCCAGTTCGCTACCGCCTCGATTTCCTTGGTGGTGACGTTGACGCCGTCCTCGTGCCGCAGCAGGTTTTCCAGCAGGATCTTCATCGAATAGGGCAGGCGCTTCAGGTCGAAGCGCTGGCCCAGCTTGGCCAGGCTGGCGTAGCTGTAGCGCTTGCCGTTGGCTTCGAGCGTGTCGCGTACCGAGAATGAATCTTTCATGGGGGAACTCCTGGCTAAATCCTGCGGCTGGGATGGGGGCAACGAGTGCGCGCTTGCCGGACCGGCAAAGAACGCAATTATCGCGCAAACGCGGAGTCGTCGCTAACCGCTCGGCCGGTTCCGGCTGCGTGAGCGAGCCTGGTGGCGGCATGGGTTCAGGCAGGTAGACTGCGGCATGGGCAACGGCGGTCGCGGTGCTGGTTCGCCGCCTAGCATGGGCGCAGGGTCCGTTATGCACAAACGTATTTGATGACATGCAGCATTCGATGATTTCGATGGCCCTCGCCGCCGTCTCGCTGCGCGATCTCGCGCTGGTGCAGGCGGTGCATCGCCATGGCAGTTTCAACAGCGCCGCACGGGCCATGCACATCAGCCCGTCCGGGCTGTCGCACCAGGTGCAGAAGGTGGAACAGGCATTGGGTGCGCCGCTGTTCGAACGTGGCGGGCGCCGCATCGTGCCGACCGCCGGCGGCCAGCGCTTGCTGCAGCAGATCGACGCCGTGCTCGCCGCGGGCGAACACCTGCAACAGGTCGCCCGTGCCGGTACGGTCGCCTTCGGTGGCGAGTTGCGGCTCGGCGTGCCGGCGTCGCTCGGACCCTATCTGCTGCCGCATCTGATCGCGCCGTTTCCGCAGCATTTTCCGGGGGCCCGGTTGAGCCTGTCCGAAGGCAAGCCGCGCGGCCTGCTGCGCCGCCTGCACGAGGGTGAGCTCGATGCGGTGCTGGCGCCGCCGACGCCAGCGGCCAGCGGCATCGCAATGCGGCCGCTGTTTGCCGAACCGTGGGAGCTGATGCTGCGTGCCGATCATCCGCTGGCCGGCCAGAGCAGCATCGCGCTGGACCAGCTCGATCCGGCCGAGGCCACCTTGATGGCCGAGAGTCATGCCGATGGCCTCGATGGCGATGGCGGCGAGCATGGCCATGTGCAGGATGTCAGCCTGGAAAGCCTCGCCGCGCTGGTCAGCCTGCGTGGCGGCTACGCGCTGGTGCCCGCGCTGGCGCACGAGCGGCTGGCCTCGATGCCCAACATCGTGCTGGCCAAGCTGAAAGGGCAGGCGCCGGGCAGGGAGATCGCGTTGTACTGGCGTGACGCCTCGCCGTGGCACGACGACCTGCAGGCGTTTGCCGAACTGCTGCGCAAGCTGGCACGGCAGCGGCCGGGTTTGCGCGTGATGGGCGCGAAGGCAAAAACCGCCACGCCATGACCGCACAGCAGAAGGCCGCCTTGCGGCGGCCTTCCGTTTCATCATGAGGCGACGACTCAGCCGCGCGAGGCGCGCTTGCGGTCGTTCTCGGTGAGGTGCTTCTTGCGCAGGCGGATTTCCTTCGGGGTGACCTCGACCAGCTCGTCGTCGTCGATGAAGTCGAGTGCCTGTTCCAGCGTGAACTTGATCGCCGGGGTCAGCTGGATCGCATCGTCCTTGCCCGAGGCGCGCATGTTGGTCAGCGGCTTGGGCTTGATCACGTTGACGGTCAGGTCGTTGTCCTTGGCGTGGATGCCGACCAGCTGGCCTTCATACACGTTGTCGCCTTCGGCGGCGAACAGCTTGCCGCGATCCTGCAGCGGCCCCAGCGAATAGGCGGGGGTGGTGCCGCCGGCGTTGGCGATCATCACGCCGTTGAGGCGCTTGGCGATCTGGCCGTCTTCCTTCGGACCGTAATGGTCGAACACGTGGAACAGCAGGCCGGAACCCTGGGTCAGGGTCTTGAACTGGTTCTGGAAGCCGATCAGGCCACGCGCCGGGATCTCGTAATCCAGACGCACGCGACCCTTGCCGTCGGACTCCATGTTCTTCAGCTGGCCCTTGCGCACGCCGAGCCTTTCCATCACGGCGCCCTGGTGGACTTCCTCCACGTCGACCACCAACTGCTCGATCGGCTCCATCTTCTGGCCGTCGATCTCCTTGATGATCACTTCCGGGCGCGATACGGCCAGCTCGTAGCCTTCGCGGCGCATGTTCTCGATCAGCACCGACAGATGCAGCTCGCCACGGCCGGAGACCAGGAACTTGTCGGCGTCGGAACCTTCCTCGACCTTCAGCGCCACGTTGTGCACCTGCTCGCGATCCAGGCGTTCACGCAGCTGGCGGCTGGTGAGGAACTTGCCGCCGGACAGATCCTTGTTGCCGGCGAACGGCGAGTTGTTGACCTGGAAGGTCATCGAGATCGTCGGCTCGTCCACGGTCAGCGCCGGCAGCGCTTCCGGGGTATCCAGCGCGCAGACGGTGTCGGAGATGGTCAGGTCGGCGATACCCGAGATCGCGACGATGTCGCCAGCCTCGGCGCTGTCCTGCTCGATCCGCTCCAGGCCCAGGAAGCCAAGCACCTGCATCACCTTGCCCTGGCGCTTCTTGCCATGGCGATCAACCACGGAGACCGGCATGCCCTTCTTCAAGGTGCCGCGCTGGATGCGTCCGATGCCGATCACGCCGACAAAGTTGTTGTAGTCGAGCTGGCTGATGCGCATCTGGAACGGACCGTCCGGATCCACGTCCGGCTTGCTCACGTGCTGCATGATCGCTTCGTACAGCGGGGTCATGTCGCCTTCGCGCACGCTGTCGTCGAGGCTGGCGTAGCCGTTCAGCGCCGAGGCGTAGACGATCGGGAAGTCCATCTGCTCCGGCGTGGCGCCGAGGCGGTCGAACAGATCCCACACCTGCTCAACGACCCATTCCGGACGCGAGCCCGGACGGTCGACCTTGTTGATCACCACGATCGGCTTGAAGCCCATCGCGAAGGCCTTCTGCGTCACGAAGCGGGTCTGCGGCATCGGGCCGTCCATCGCGTCGACCAGGATCAGCACCGAGTCGACCATCGACAGCACGCGCTCCACTTCGCCGCCGAAGTCCGCGTGTCCCGGCGTGTCGACGATGTTGATGCGGTTGCCCTGCCAGGTGATGGCGGTGTTCTTGGCCAGGATGGTGATGCCGCGCTCCTTTTCCTGGTCGTTCGAGTCCATCACGCGTTCGGCCAGCACGGTGCGCTCGTTGAGCGTGCCGGATTGCTTCAGCAGGCAATCGACGAGAGTGGTCTTGCCGTGGTCGACGTGGGCGACGATGGCAATATTGCGCAGTTTTTCGATGGACATGGGATCGACTCGGGTGGCGCTTGGAGCCACCACGTGGGTTAACAGAAGGATTAACCCGAGGATTATACGTACTTATGTGACGACTTGCCTGCATTGCTCGAAAACAGGTTCAGGCAGCTGCAACGAACGAACCGCCCGGGACGCAGCATCCGGGCCAGGCAGACCCGTCGGCTGGGGCGGAAATTGGGGTGGTCGGCGGGCGCGGGCGTTGCCGATACGCGCCCGCGCCCGCCGACGGTGTTACTTCAGCAAGCCTACTTGGTCGGCAGCGGTCAGCAACAACAGCTGATAGTGGCCATAGGGGTAGTCGAAACTGGAGTTCTCGCCCGGAATCGTCGAGGTATGTACGCCATCAACGAGGCAGGTGCCCGTGGCGCAGTTGATTTCGTCGCTCCATGATTTCATCGAATACATGCGCACGCCGAAGCGATGCCCGGCAATGCCCAGCAGGAACGGACTGTGCACCGACAATCCGTAGTAGCCGCAGGTTGCGTTGGCGACGTTGAACGGATACATGCCACACGACCACAGCCCGTGCACGGCACCAGCGATCCCAATGAACACGTCGACTTTGCTGGCGACGCCCAGCTTGTCGATTTCACGCATGGCCAAAGTGACCCCCATCGAGTGGCCGATCACATCAATGTGCCCGCTGCAGGAGGTGGCGATGGCACTGGTGATTGCATCGGCCACCGGAGTCTCCTCGCTGCCGTTGTGGTCGTTGCAGGCGGCACAGAAAGCGTTGCCCCAGGCCGGCGCGATGATCTGTGCATCGCTCCAGCCGCTTTGGCGCAGCAGGTTGTAAGTGTTCTGGAAATCGGTAGGGCTGCCGGTATTGCCGTGCACCATCACCACGGTGTCATGGCAGGCGGCATGCAGCGCCATGACCGGCATGAACAGCAACAGGGCCAGCAGCC
Organism: Rhodanobacter sp. B04; assembly: GCF_002001125.1. Classification (GTDB taxonomy): domain Bacteria; phylum Pseudomonadota; class Gammaproteobacteria; order Xanthomonadales; family Rhodanobacteraceae; genus Rhodanobacter. The sequence goes on from NZ_MUNV01000011.1 coordinate 184,522, forward strand.
CCAGGATGCAGGTTTTGATCGACATCGCTCGTATCTCCCTTTGCTTCACGACGATTCCGTTTGCACGGAATCAGGAGAGCCGCACGGAAAGCCGGGCAGCTCCGGATCGGGCTGGCGTCGTCAACCGGCGTTTCGCCGGTCGGGGGAGCGACGTCGTGGTGCCGCTTCAGACGGCTAGATCAGGCCGGTCAGGTAGTAAGCCGCGATCACCATCAGCACCGCCAGCGTCTTGATCGCGGTGATCGCGAAGATGTCCCGGTAGGACTGCCGATGGGTCAGTCCGGTCACCGCCAGCAGGGTGATCACCGCGCCGTTGTGCGGCAGCGTGTCCATGCCGCCGGAGGCCATCGCGGCGACCCGGTGCATCACCTCCAGCGGGATCCCGGCCGCATGCGCATTAGCGATGAAGGTGTCGGCCATCGCCGCCAGCGCGATGCCCATGCCGCCGGAGGCCGAACCGGTGATGCCGGCCAGCGCGGTCACGGTGACGGCTTCGTTGACCAGCGGGTTCGGGATCGCATGCAGCGCGTCGGCGACCACCTTGAAACCGGGCAGCGCGGCGATCACCGCGCCGAAGCCGTATTCCGAGGCGGTATTCATCGAGGCCAGCAAGGCACCCCCGACCGCCGCCTTGCTGCCATCGGCAAACTGCCGGATCACCGGTCGCCAGGCGAACGCCAGCACGCACAGGATGCCGACCAGCAGCGCCCCTTCCACCGCCCAGATCGCGGCGATCTTGGCCACTTCCTGTACCACCGGTTTGGCGTCGCCCACCACGCTGGGCAGGAACGACTGGGTTTCGCCGTAGACACGCGGAACGAGATCGGTGAACAGTTTGTTGCAGACGCCGACCAGCACCAGCGGCAGCAACGCGATCAGCGGGTGGGCGAGTCTGGCGTCATCGAACGGCACCGGTTCGTTGAGCAGGTTGTCGCCATAACCTTCGCCCGCGGCGGCGGCCTTGCGCCGACGCGATTCCAGATAGGCCATGCCCACGATCAGGATGAACACCGCGCCGATCGTGCCCAGCCACGGCGCCGCCCAGGCGTTGGTGCCGAAAAACGCGGTGGGGATGATGTTCTGTATCTGCGGCGTGCCCGGCAGCGAATCCATGGTGAAGGTGAAGGCGCCCAGGGCGATCGTGCCGGGGATCAGCCGCTTCGGGATGTTGCTGGCGCGGAACAGTTCGGCCGCGAACGGATACACCGCGAACACCACCACGAACAGCGACACGCCGCCGTAGGTGAGCAGCGCGCACACCAGCACGATGGAGAGAATCGCGCGGCTGCGCCCGACCAGGCCGATGGTGGCGGCGACGATCGCCTTGGAGAAGCCGGACAGCTCGATCAGCTTGCCGAACACCGCGCCGAGCATGAACACCGGGAAGTACAGCTTGAGGAAGCCGACCATCTTGTCCATGAACAGGCCGGTGAACATCGGCGCGACCAGCGCCGGTTCGGTCAGCAGCACCGCGCCGAGCGCGGCGATCGGCGCGAACAGGATCACGCTGTAGCCGCGATACGCCGCGAACATCAGGAAACACAGCGCGGCCAGCACGATCAGGAAAGCCATCCTTGCGGATCCTCGGGAGACTAGGTCGGAATCGACGAGGGCCGAGTATCGGCGCGGGCCGGCCGCGCGGGCACTGTACGAAGGTACAAGTGTCGTGCCGGTGCCGGCTGCCTACTCTTCGTCGCATCAGCATCCATCGTCGATGGCTGCGTCACTGCCTGCATCCTTCAGCGATGGATGCGCCAAGTCGAAAGGGGAAGTCATGAAGCGCACGTATCTGAGTCTGGCGATTGGTCTGGCGACGACGGGCCTGCTGTTTGCCGCACCGCTGTATGCCCAGCAAAGCAGCGACAGCAGCACCACGGCCGAGCAGGGCAAGCCGGCCAATGCCAAGCAGCTCGGCCAGGTCACGGTGACCGCGCGCAAACGTGCGGAGACCCTGCAGGACGTGCCGATCGCGGTGAGCGCGTTCACCGCCGACTCGCTGTACACGCAGAATGTGCAGAACCTCGCCGACCTGCAGGGCAAGGTGCCTTCGCTGCAGATCTATGCGGCACGCGGCTCCAACACCACGCTTACCGCCTATATCCGCGGCATCGGCCAGGCCGACCCGACCTGGGGCTTCGATCCGGCGGTCGGCATCTATCTCGACGATGTCTACATGGCCCGCCCGCAGGGCGCCGTGCTCGACGTGTTCGATGTCAGCCGCATCGAGGTATTGCGCGGCCCGCAGGGCAGCCTGTACGGCAAGAACACCATCGGCGGCGCGATCAAGTACGTGTCGGCGCCGTTGCCGACCAAGACCGAAGGCTCGGTGGAGGTGACCGGCGGCACCCACGGCGAGAAGGACATCAAGGCCAACGTGGGCGGCGCCAGTGCCGACGGCGTGTGGCGCGGCCGCGTGGCCTATGCCAGCGAACACAACGACGGTTTCGGCACCGATCTGCTCAGCGGCAGCCGCAACGGCAACAAGAACACCAACTCCGCGCGCGCCACGCTCGGTTTCTTCCCGTCGAGCACTTTCAATGCCCAATTGTCGGTGGACGGCGTGCGCGACAACTCCAATCCGCGCGGCGCGAAGATGCTCGTCGCGAACATGTTCGACCCGGCGTATGCGCCGCTTTCCAGCGACTACGACACCCGCAGCGGCATGGCCCAGGTCAACCACACCAAACTTTACGGCACTTCGCTCACGATGAACTGGATCGCCAGCCAGGACTGGACGTTGAAGTCGGTGACCGCCGTGCGTGGCTCGTCGACCGACACGAACATCGACTTCGATACCTTGCCGGAGAAGATCGCGGACGTCAGCGCGATCTACAAGGACCACCAGTTCAGCCAGGAGCTGCAGGCCAACTATGACTCAGGCAGCACCGTGCATGGCGTCGCCGGCCTGTACTACTTCAATGGTTCCGCCGACGGCGAGATCCACAATATCTTTCTGGGTTCGCCGCCTTACAGCACGCTGGGCTACTCGCAATACGGCAGCACCGGCGGCAGCATCAGCACGCGCAGCCTGGCAGCCTACGGCGACTTCACCTGGGACATCAGTCCGAGCCTGAGCCTCGACGTGGGTGCGCGCTTCACGCGCGAGACCAAGAGTGCGGTCATCCAGAACTACGGCTTTGCCAACGAGAGCTTCACCACGCCGATCGCGGTACTGGCCAATTTCACCGGTTCGCACACCTCGAACAATGCCTCGCCCAAGGTCTCGCTGGACTGGAGCCTCAACGACAACGTCAAGCTCTACGGCAGCTACAGCACCGGCTTCCACTCCGGCGGCTACAACATCCGTGCGAACTGCGCAGCCATTCCTTCCTCGTGTCGGCCGATCGAGGACGAGAAGGTGCAGTCGTTCGAGCTGGGCAGCAAGATGACCTTCCTCGACGACGCGCTGATGATGAACACGGCGCTGTTCCACAACATCTATTCGAACATCCAGCTGTCGGTGTTCACCTCCTACACCTTGCCGAATGGCAGCCAGGGTTTCTTCGGCGACTTCACCAATGCCGGCAAGGGCCATATCGACGGGCTGGAAGAGGAGTTCGCCTGGAAGCCGGCGGAGAACTGGACCCTCAGCGGCAACTTCGCCTGGATGCACACCAAGTACACCCAGTTCCTCAGCGGTGGCGTCAACGTCGCCGACCAGCAGAAATTCACCAACGCGCCGAAGTTCTCCGGTGCCCTGTCGCTGGAGAACACGCACCCGCTGGCCAATGGCGGCAGCCTCACAGCGCGCCTCAATTACACCTACCAGAGCATGGTGTATCCGGAGACCACGCTGTCGCCGCTGATCGCGCAGCCGGCCTACGGCCTGTGGAACGCTGGCCTGATCTGGCAGATCAATGCACCGTGGACGTTGAGCCTGCAGGGCACCAACCTGGCCAACAAGTCGTATCGCACCACCGGCTACAACATCGCGGCGCTGGGCATCGTCACCGGCTACTACGGCGCTCCGCGCATGGTGACCCTCAGCGCGCGGTACGCGTTCTGAGCGGTCAAGCCTGATGATGGCGCGCTCATGCCATGCCATGGAGGCATCGCATGGGCACGCTGCATACTCGGTACGTGCTGTTGTCGAACCATGGAGATCGTCGATGCCGTTGAAAACCTGGATCCGTCCGTTCGGCCTGTCGCTGCTGCTGGCCAGCGGCAGCGCCTGTGCGGCCCAACCGACAGGTTCCCTGCCGAAGCTGAAGCTCGATCCCGCGCGGGTCGCCGTGGTCGGGCTTTCGTCCGGCGCCTATATGGCGACGCAAGCGCAGCTGGCCTATCCGGAGCTGTTCCCGAACGCGGCGCTGGTTGCCGGTGGGCCTTACGGTTGCGCTGGCGGCAAGCTCGAAGTTGCGCTGGGCAGTTGCATGAAGGGCGTGCCGGCACCGGATGTGGGCGCACTGGTGGCGAGCGCCACCAAGCGTGCCGCCGCTGGTGAGATCGGTCCGTTGAAGGATCTCGCGCATGCGCACGTCTACCTGTTGCACGGCAGCGCCGATGCGCTGGTGGCGCCGGCAGTGGCGGAGGCGGGTGCGCATTTCTACGGGCAACTGCGTGACACCACGGCAGGCCTGAGCGGCATGCAGGTGCATGACGATGGCCGGCGCGCGTTCGCGCACAACCTGCCGGTGGCGGCGAACGGCGACGATTGCGACAAGTCGGTGTCGCCGTATCTCGGCCATTGCGGCTTCGATGCGGCCGGTGAAATCTTCGCGCAGATGTTCGGCAAGCCGGCCCATGCGGCGGCGCAGGCACACGGCGAACTGCGCGCATTCGACCAGGATGCCCTGCGCCCCGGGGGTGCCGACGCGTTACTGGCCAAGACCGGTTACGTCTATCTGCCACCGGACTGCCTCGCGGGCAAGCCGTGCGGTCTGGTGGTCGCGTTCCATGGCTGCAAGCAAAACGCCGACGCGGTGGGCGAGGCCTTCGTGAAAGACGCCGGCTTCAATCGCTGGGCCGATGTCTATGATGTGGCCGTGCTATATCCTCAGACCCGCGCAAGTTTCGCGCCCTTGAATCCGCAAGCATGCTGGGACTGGTGGGGATATTCCGGAGCCGACTACGACAGCCGCCAGGGCGTGCAGTTGCGCTGGCTGGTGGACGCGGTGCGTGCGCTTGGATTGCCAACTGGGCACTGATGCCAGTTTCTGCTCCTCCCCCTGCGACTGAAGGGAGTCCCTTCTTCGGGGCATGCAAGGGGAAGGAGCGTGACCTAGGAAACCTCCCATGCTGAGCGCAGGGCTGATCGCCGTCGCCGCGCTGTGCTGGCTGGGCCTGCTGTTCGGCGTGGCGCTGCTGGGCGAACGTCGCCCACACCTTTTCGAGAAGCGCTGGGCGATGGTCTACGCGCTGTCGCTGGCGATCCACTGCACCTCGTGGACGTTCTACGGCACGGTGACCCAGGCCAGCCGCTCCGGCTGGTGGCTGCCGCCGACGTTTGTCGGGGCGATTCTGGTGTACCTGTTCGCGCTGAAATTCCTACGCCGTCTGGTGCAGCTGGTGCGCGAGTACAACGCCGGTTCGCTGGCCGACTTGATCGCGGTACGGCTGGGGCGGCATTCGGGGCTGGCCGCGCTGGTCACCGTGGTGGTGCTGATCGGCATCGTGCCGTATATCGCGCTGCAGCTGAAGGCGGTGGCGATGAGCTACGGCATCCTCAGCCACGGACAACTGTCCGAATCGGAGCCGTGGCAGGACAGTGCGCTGTATGTGGCGCTGCTGATGGCGCTGTTCGCGATGCTGTTCGGCACGCGGCGCGCCTCGACCATGGCGCACAACCGCGGGCTGGTGCTGGCGATGGCGTTTGAGTCGCTGTTCAAGCTCGGCGCGATGCTGGCGCTGGGCACGCTGCTGTTCGCCGCGTTGCCGGCGGGCTTGCCGGTCAACGTGCCGCCACCGCCGGACAGCAGCGGTTTCCCCGCGCTGATCCTGCTCGGGGCGCTGGCGATGTTCACCATGCCACACCAGTTCTATGCGGGCATCGTGGAGTGCCGCAACGACGGGCACCTGCGCAGCGCGCGCTGGCTGTTTCCGTTGTACCTGCTGCTGATCTCGCTGCCGATCCTGCCGCTGGCGCGGATGGGCGACGCATTGCTGGGGCCGAGCGGTGTGTCGTCGGACATGTACGTGCTGGCGCTGCCGATGGCGCGCGGCGAGCACGGCCTGGCGCTGATCGCCTTCCTCGGCGGCCTCAGTGCCGCCACCAGCATGGTGGTGATCGCCACGCTGACCTTGAGCCTGATGGTGGTCAATCACCTCATTGCACCGCTGCGGGTGAAGGCCGGCTGGGGTCGCGACGAACATGGCGATCTGCGCGGCGAGCTGCTGAACCACCGGCGCGTGGCGATCCTGGTGGTGATCCTGCTGGCGTGGGCGTACAGCCGCGTGCTGGCACGCAACGAGGCCCTGGCCGATATCGGTGCGATCTCGTTCTCCGCGCTGGCCGGGCTGACGCCCGCGCTGCTGGCCGCGGTGTACCGCCCGCAACTGGGTTCGCGCGCGGTGATGGCCGGGCTGGCGGCCGGCACGCTGGTGTGGACGTATGCGGTGCTGCCGTCGCTGTTGCCGGCGGCCTTGCCGTGGCTGCACGTGGGCCCGTTCGGCCTGCGCTGGCTGGCGCCGGACGACCTGCTCGGACTCGGCGACTGGAACCGGCTGGGGCGCGCGGTGGTGGTGAGTCTGGCGGCGAATGGCGCGGTGATGCTGGCGGTGGCCGGCTCGCGCTATGGCCGGGTCGCCCATGCGGTCAGCGTGGGCCATGTCGGTGTCACTGAGTTGCATGCGCTGGCGACGCGTTTCCTGCCGCCCGAACGGGTCGAGCATTTGTTCGCCAATGCGCCCCCGACCGGGTCCGCCGGCAGTGCGCGCGTGGCCGAGGTCGAGCACGAACTGGCCGCGGTGATCGGTGCCGCCTCGGCGCGGCTGCTGCTGGAGGTGGTGCACCGGCAGGGCCGCGACGATCTGGATACCGTCGTGGCCATCGTCGGCGAGGCGGCGCAGGACCTGCGCTTCAACCAGCGCGTGCTGGAGGCTGCACTGGAGAACATGAGCCAGGGCATCTGCGTGGTCGATGCCGAGCTGCAGCTGGTCGCCTGGAACAGTCCGTATGCGCGCCTGTTCAACTACCCGCCCGAACTGCTGCAGGTCGGCCGCTCGGTCGCCGAGCTGACCCGCTACAACATCAGCGCCGGCATGCTCGGTCCCGGCGAAGTCGAACAGCGCGTGCAGCAGCGGCTCACCCACATGCGTGCCGGCACCCGGCACCTGTCCGAACGGCGCTTCCCCGACGGCACCATCGTCGAGATCCGCGGCAACCCGATGCCCGGCGGCGGCTTCGTCGCCACCTTCACCGACGTCACCGCCTTCCGCCAGGCCGAAGGCTCGCTCAAGCGCGTCAATGAAACGCTCGAACTGCGGGTGGAGGAGCGCACCCGTGCGCTGGCCGCGGCCTCGGCGGAGGCGCAGGGCGCGAACGAGGCGAAGAGCCGCTTCCTCACCGCGGTAACCCACGACCTGATGCAGCCGCTGCATGCGGCACAGCTGTTCGCCCACTCGCTCACCGAGCGTGGCGCCGATGCCACCACCGCGCATCACCTCAATGGCGCACTGGCCGCCACCGAAGGCCTGCTCGCCGGCCTGCTCGACATCGCACGGCTGGAAGGCGGCCGCCTGCATCCGCAGCCGCGCGCGTTTCCGCTGGCCGAGGTGCTCGATCCGCTGGCTGCGGAATTCCGCGCCATCGCGCACGACCGTGGCGTGCGCTTCGACGTGGTCGGCACGCGCGCATGGGTGCGCTCCGATCCGCAACTGCTGCGCCGCGTGCTGCAGAACTTCCTGTCGAATGCGTTGCGGTATGCGGAGCACGGTCGCGTGCTGCTGGGTGTGCGTCGCTCCGGCCAGCAATTGCGTGTGGAAGTCTGGGATACCGGGCCGGGCATCGCGCCGGGCGAGCAGCAACTGATCTTCCAGGAATTCCGTCGCGGCAGCGCCGCCGGCGGGCAGGGACTTGGGCTGGGCCTGTCGATTGCGCAACGCATGGCTGGACTACTCGGTCATCCGCTCGGGCTGCGCTCGTGGCCGGGTCGCGGCAGCGTGTTCGACCTCAGCATGCCGATGGCACGTACCGCGATACGACTGCCGCCTGCTACCGATGCGCAGCAGTCATTGCCAGCCGGTCGTGCACTGGTGCTGGATAACGAACCGGCCGCACTCGCTGCGCTCAGCAGTCTGTTGACCAGCTGGGGTTGGCATGTGCACGCCGCACGCAATGCCGGGCAGGCGCTGGCGGCGCCGTGGCGGCCTGATCTGCATATTCTCGATTTCCACCTCGACGGCGGTACCACCGGTTTCGATGTTTGGCATCAGCTACGCGAACTGCATGCCGATGTGCCGACCGTGATGCTTACGGCGGATCGCGATGGAGAGTTGCGCCAGCGACTGCTCGATGCGGGTGTGGGGGTGTTGTACAAGCCGTTGAAGCCGCTGGCGCTGCGGCAGGTGTTGCAGCGAGTGGCTACGGGAACGATACGGGCGTGACGTGGTTTGCCCAAGTTGTTGCATCGACCGGTCGAGTCCGCCATCGAAAGCGGCCACAAGCCAATTACAGCCGATACCCATCATCGGGCATGACTAGAAGGTAGTAGCGCCTGGATCCTGGATATCGACATAACCTTGCGATCCTCTCAACCAACTCGCGCGGGCTCCCCAAGATCCAGCGACCGCAACAACATCCCCGCTTGCGTCCGATTCCTTACCCTGAGCTTCTCGAAGATCGCCGTCACATGCGCCTTCACCGTGCGCTCCTGGATCGCCAGGCGATCGGCGATCTGCTTGTTGAGCAGGCCTTCGGCGAGCAGCGTGAGGACGCGGGATTGCTGTTCGGTGAGGCGGGCGAGGCGACTGGCGAGGTCGGTATCGGCGGGATCGGCGTGCAAGGCCGCGACGGCGGCGGCAAGACAGGGCGGCAACCAGCTGCCGCAGTCGAGCACGCTGCGGATCGCTTCGCCGATCTCGGCGGGGCTGGCGCTCTTGGGAATGAAGCCGGCGGCGCCGTGATCGAGCACGCGGCGCACGATGCGCGGTTCGTCGTGGGCGGAGACCACCAGCACGGCCACGCCGGGATGCTGGCCGCGCAGCGTGGCCAGACCGGACAGGCCCTGGCTGCCGGGCATGTGCAGGTCGAGCAGCACCAGGTCGGTGTCCGGTTCGGCGGCCAGCGCGGCGAGTACGCCGGACAGGTCGGCGGCTTCGCGCACACGGCAGTCATGCAGGCTTTCGCTCGCGGCCAGGCGCAGCGCGGCGCGGAACAGCGGGTGGTCGTCGGCGATCAGCAGGCTCGTCATGCCGTGGACGTTAGCGGGCTGGAGCACCGCCGTCGAGGTCCACAGGTCACTGCTGTCATGCTGGACTTTCGTACGATGGCGGGTGCGTGCATGCTTGTTATGGTGGTGGGATGAAAAAATCCGCCGGCGTCTTCCCTCTGTTGGTCCTGCTCATGCTGTCGGCTTGCGCCGCTGGCCCTGTGTCCAAGGAACCCGTGATGCGTGATGTGGAGTACGGCGAAGTGCGGATGACCGATCATCGCGGCGGCGATGACTTGCTGAGTGCCGGCTTGGGGCTGGCCGGTCTGGCCAGCGTGCCGCTGCCGTTTGCCGATCCGCTGAATCCCACGGCGGAAGAGTTGCGCCGACGGGCGATCCAGACCAGCTGGAAGGGCATTGCCGATCTCGGCCCGCTGGGCGGTTACGGCACTGTGTATGGCGGCGTGCCGGACGTGCCTGGTCGCGAATACCAGGCGTTCGCACGCATCCCCGGTGCGCGCGCTCCGCATCGCGTGCTGCTGCAGGTGCCCGACCATTTCGACCGGCAGAAGCGCTGCCTGGTGGTGACCGCCTCGTCCGGTTCGCGCGGCATCTATGGCGCGATCGCGCTGGCCGGCGCCTGGGGCCTGCCGCATGGTTGCGCGGTGGCCTATACGGACAAGGGCACGGGCGCCGGCTATTTCGATTATGCCGACAACAGCGGCGTCGGGCTGGATGGCCGTCGCGCCAAGCGCGGTGAGGTGGAGCTGGAATTCCAGCCCACGCCAGCGCCACCGACGGCGGGCATCGCGGTGAAGCAGATGAACTCCGGCGACAACCCGGAGGCCGACTGGGGCCGGCATGTGATCCAGGCGGCGCAGTTCGGGCTGGCCATGCTCGATCGCGCGTTTCCCGCCGATGCGCCGTTCACCCCGCAGAACACCAAGATCATCGCCACCGGCCTGTCCAATGGCGGCGGTGCGGTGCTGCAGGCGGCCGGTCTCGACAAGGAACACTTTTTCGCCGGCGTGGTGGCGCTGGAGCCGAATGTGCATGTGCAGGGCCATGGCCGTGCGATGTACGACTACGCCACCGAGGCGGCGATCTGGCTGCCGTGTGCGTTGAGCGCCGAGCATTTCGCCAGCGTGCCGTTGGCGCGCGGGCCGCGGGGCGTGCCGCTGCCGGCCTGGCCGGTGCGCTGTGCCAGCCTGCGCGCGCAGGGCAAGCTGAGTGGCAACACGGTGGCCGAGCAGGCCGAACAGGCGCGGCAGTATCTGCATGCCCGCGGCTGGACGGACGAGGCGATGAGCACGGCCGCGAGTACCACCGCGTTCGACCTGTGGCGGGTGATCGCAGCCGGCTATGCCTCGTCGTATCTGCGCCGGGATGCCACCGACATGCCATGCGGTTTTCATTACGCCGCAGTCGATGCCAAGGGAGTCCCCAGCCCGATCGACCCTGCGGTGCGTGCGGCATGGTGGGCGGACGGTTCCGGTATTCCGCCGGGCAACGGTATCGGCTTGCTCGGCGGCACCAGTGTCTCGACCGATCCCACCCTGATCGGCAGCGAATGCCTGCGCGCGCTGTGGACCGGGGACGATCACGAGTCGCAGGCCTTGCACGCTTCCATTGCCGCCACCGTGGTCAAGTTGCCGCGCAGCGATCTGCCGCTATGGGTCGTGCACGGTGCCGGCGACGGCTTGCTGCCCACCGCCTTCAGCTCCGAACCCTATGTGGCGTGGTTGCGCGATGAGGGGCGCCAGCCGATCTACTGGAAGGTGCCGCATGCGCAGCACTTCGATGCCTTCCTGGCATTGCCCGGTTTCGGTGACCGACACGTGCCGCTGCTGCCTTATGGCTATACGGCGCTGGATCGTCTGTGGGCGCATCTTTACGACGGAGCGGTCTGGCCGGCCGAGGTACCTGTTCCGGCAGCCCAGCCGCGTGGTGCGGGTACGCTGGAGCGCCAGGTGCTGGGCCTGCCGTAGCGGCTCCGCTGCCGTTCGCCTCCGGCGTAGGCAGCCGGGGCGGCGCCGAAGGTTTGTCTTTCGACGGCATTGCGCTGTGTTGCAGGCGCGCGATGAGGCGGTGCCGGTCGTGAAAGTCATGGCCGCTGATTCACATGCCCCGCTGGAGTATTCTTGGCAACCCTCGTGCCCGTGCCGGCGCACGATGCCGCTATCGAACTCAAGGATTTGCGATGACCATCAACGTCACCTTCACCACCAACCGTGGCCCGATCCACCTGCGTCTGCATGAGGACAAGGCACCGGTCACCGTGGCCAGTTTCGTCAACCTGGCCAAGCGCGGCTATTACGACGGTTTGTCGTTCCATCGCGTGATCGCCGACTTCATGATCCAGGGCGGTTGCCCCGAGGGCAGCGGTCGCGGCGGCCCGGGCTACAAGTTCGAGGACGAATTCAACGCGTCGCTGCGTCACGACAAGCCGGGCGTGCTGTCGATGGCCAACGCCGGTCCGCGCACCAACGGCAGCCAGTTCTTCATCACCCATGGCGCCACGCCGTGGCTGGACGGCAAGCACAGCGTGTTCGGCGAAGTCGTCGATGCCGCTGACATGGCCGTGGTCAACGCGATCCAGCAGGGCGACGTGATCGAGAAGGTCACCGTGGAGGGCGACGTCGATGCGCTGCTCGCCGCGCAGTCCGATCGCGTGAAGGATTGGAACGCGGTGCTCGACCAGCGCGGTTGAGGCTCCGTCAGCCGATTCGCAGGAAACCGCCGGCCCTCAGCCGGCGGTTTCTTTTGTGGGGCGATGTCATGACAAATGCCGATTTGCGCGCCTATGATCGGCTGGCTTCATGCCCATTCATTCAACGAAGGAGAACGACCATGTCATTCCTCGATGGTTTGCTCGGAGGACAGGGGCAACAGGCCGGTGCGGGTTCGCTGATTGGCGTGGCTGGCCAACTGATCCAGCAGGCCGGCGGCGTGCAGGGGTTGACCAACATGCTGCAACAGCATGGGTTGGGCGATGCAGTGCAGTCGTGGGTCGGCAGCGGCGCGAATCAGGCGGTGTCGGGCGACCAGCTGGGCCAGGCATTGCAGAACGGCGGCCTCGGCGCGGTGGTGCAGGAAGCGGCCGGGAAGCTGGGCGTGGACCCGGGCCAGTTGCTCGGCCAGCTCTCGCAGGTGCTGCCGCATGCGGTCGATCACCTGACGCCGGACGGCCAGGTGCCGGAAGCCGGGCAGGGGGGCGGTTTCAATCTGGGCATGCTCGAAGGTCTTGCCGGCAAGCTGCTCGGCAGCCAGGCCTGAGGTCGGACTCCTGAAAACGAATCGGCGGGGCATGGCCCCGCCGATTTTCGTGCATGTTGCCGCGAGGCCGGCGGTGCTGTGCCGGTCGGCGGCGACAGTTACATGTGGAATACGTAACGCAACACCAGCAGCAGGATGATGGCGCCGATGATGGACATCAGAAAGCCTGCAGGATGGAATTTGGCGCCGGGATCCGGCCGCTTGATCATGTTGCCGATCAAACCGCCTATCAGCGAACCCACGATACCGACACCAGCTGTCATCCAGAAGCCCATGTGATCCGCACCGGGAAGAATTGCCCGGGCGATCAGGCCCACGAAGAAACCGACGATGATGGACCAAATCAGGTGGAACATGGGTACCTACCTCCTTGGGTTGTTTTTTGGAATGAATCACTGCCACCGGTGATCGGCTACACGTAACGAGGCGGCGCCCGCATCATGCAACGGCTGCGTCGGGAAGCACCATAGGCATTTGATCGCGCAAGCTTTTACGACCCTGCCGAATGCCGCATCGCCGCATGCTAAAATTCACGGGTTTGCTGACCTCATCCCCCTGACGTCGAGGAACCCATGCCCCAGCTTGCCCAGCGTGTCGGCCGCGCCAAACCCAGCGCGATCATGGTGATTGCCGAGAAGGCGAAGCAGCTCAAGGCTGCCGGCCGCGACATCATCAGCTTCTCGATCGGCGTGCCGAACTTCCTGCCCGGCGAGCATGTGTACGCCGCGGCGCGCGAGGCGCTGTCGCACGACTCCGGCCAGTACGGCAGCAACCGCGGTGCGGAGCCGCTGCTGGATGCGTTCCTGCAGCACATCGAGGCGTTGGGCTTCAGCGGTTACGGCCGCATGAACCTCTCGATCGGCATCGGCGCCAAGCAAGTGCTGTACAACCTGGCCGAGGCGTTGCTCAACGAAGGCGACGAGATCTGTTTCGCGGCGCCGTACTGGACCACTTATCACGACATCGCCGATATCGTCGGCGCGAAGGTCAACGTGCTGCATTGCGGCGCGGCGCAGAACTACAAGCTGACGCCGGCCCAGCTCGACGCGGCGCTGGCGCGCAAGCCGAAAGTGTTCCTGTTCAACAATCCGTCCAATCCCACCGGCATGGTCTACACGCACGACGAGATCGCTGCGCTGGCCGAGGTGCTGGTGAAGCATCCGGATACCTGGATCGTCACCGACGACATCTACAACTCGATGGTGTTCGACGGCATCGGCTATCACAACTTCGTGTTCGCTCGGCCCGAGCTTCGCGAGCGGCTGGTCTTCGTCGATTCGGTCTCCAAGACCTACGGCATGCCCGGCTGGCGCGTCGGCCTGATCGCGGGTCCGGAGTCGGTGGCCAAGGCGGTCACCACGCTCAATTCCAATCACATCACCAGCATTCCGGAAGTGATCACGGCGGCGGCGGTGGCTGCGTTCTCCGGTCCGCAGGACATCCCGCAGGCGAAGTGCGCCGAATTCGCCGGCAAGCGCGACATCGTGGTCGCCGCGCTCAGCGCGATACCGGGCGTGGTCTGCCCGCGACCGCAGGGCGCGTTCTACGCGTTCCCGGATATCTCCGTCGCGTTCGGCAAGAGCCACAACGGCGTGAAGATCGACAGCGATGTGGAGTTCTGCGCCGCGTTGCTTGAAGCGAAGGGCGTAGCCTGCGTGCCGGGCTCGGCGTTCGGCGAGCCGCGCGCCATGCGCATTTCCTATACCTGTCCCACGGCACAGTTGGCGCCAGGCCTAGCGCGTATCGCCGAGTTCTTCGCCGAACTGAGCTGAGTGATTGTTCCGGCCCGCATCGCAGGATGCGGGCCTTTCAAGTTTTGCACCCCCAAGGAGTTGCCATAATGAAAGCCCCCGTTCGAGTTGCCGTTACCGGCGCCGCCGGCCAGATCGGTTATGCCTTGCTGTTCCGCATCGCCGCTGGCGACATGCTGGGCAAGGACCAGCCGGTGATCCTGCATCTGCTGGAAATCACCCCGGCGCTGCCCGCGCTGCAGGGCGTGGTGATGGAACTCAATGACTGCGCATTCCCGACCTTGGCCGGCATCGTCGCCACCGACGACCTCAATGTCGCGTTCAAGGACGTCGACTATGCGCTGCTGGTCGGCGCGCGCCCGCGCGGCCCGGGCATGGAGCGCAAGGATCTGCTGGAAGCCAACGGCGCCATCTTCGGCCCGCAGGGCAAGGCGCTGAACGACCACGCCAAGCGTGACGTGCGCGTGCTGGTGGTCGGTAACCCGGCCAACACGAACTCGCTGATCGCCCAGCAGAATGCACCGGACCTGGATCCGAAGTGCTTCACCGCGATGGTCCGCCTCGACCACAACCGCGCGCTGAGCCAGCTCGCCGAAAAGACCGGCAAGCATAACACCGACATCAAGAAGATGACGATCTGGGGCAACCACAGCTCCACCCAGTACCCGGACCTGCACCACGCCACGGTGGACGGCAAGGCGGCGCTGTCGCTGGTCGACCAGGCCTGGTACGAGAGCGATTTCATCCCCACCGTGCAGCAGCGCGGCGCGGCGATCATCAAGGCGCGCGGCGCTTCCTCGGCGGCTTCCGCTGCCTCGGCCGCGGTCGACCACATGCGCTCGTGGGCGCTGGGTACGGCCGAGGGCGACTGGGTCTCGATGGGCATCCCGTCCGATGGTTCCTACGGCATCGCGCCGGGTGTGATCTACGGCTACCCGGTGACGGTGAAGAACGGCAAGTACGAGATCGTGCAGGGCCTGGCGATCAACGACTTCTCGCGCGCCCGCATGGACGCTACCGACAAGGAACTGCGCGAAGAGCGCGCCGGCGTCGAGCATCTGTTCGCGAAGAAGTAAGCGTCACCATTTCATCGTGGATCGAAGAGGGCGGCTACTGTGCCGCCTTCTTCGTTTGACGATCCATCCGGCTCATTCCGATCAAGCCGATCAAGCGGCGATCGCTTCCTTTTCGGCGTTCGTTGCCATTGGGCTGCGAATCAGATGGTCGAACGCGCTCAGTGCAGCAGTGGAACCGGCACCCATTGCGATGACGATCTGCTTGTAGGGCACCGTGGTGGCGTCGCCAGCGGCGAATACGCCCGGCAACGAAGTCTGGCCGCGTTCGTCGATGACGATTTCGCCGCGTGGAGACAGCTCCAGCGTACCTTTCAGCCACTCGGTGTTGGGCAGCAGGCCGATCTGCACGAAGATGCCTTCCAGCTCTATCGTGTGCATGTCACCGTTGACGCGATCCTTGTAGACCAGCCCGCTGACCTTCTGGCCATCGCCCAGCACTTCGGTGCTTTGCGCGCTGACGAGGATGTCGACGTTCGGCAGGCTGCGCAGCTTGCGCTGCAGGACTTCGTCCGCACGCAGCTTGCTGTCGAACTCGACCATGGTGACATGACTGGTGATACCAGCGAGGTCGATCGCCGCCTCGACGCCGGAGTTGCCGCCGCCGATCACCGCCACGCGCTTGCCCTTGAACAGCGGGCCGTCGCAATGCGGGCAGTAGGCCACCCCCTTGTTGCGGTACTCGTCTTCGCCGGGCACGTTCATCTGCCGCCAGCGGGCGCCGGTGGACAGGATCACCGTCTTCGATTTCAGCGTGGCGCCGTTGGCCAGGCGCACTTCGATCAGGCCACCGGTTTCCGTCGCCGGCAGCAGTTTTTCCGCACGCTGCAGGTTCATGACGTCGACGTCGTAATCCTTGACGTGCTGTTCCAGCGCGGTGGCCAGCTTCGGGCCTTCGGTATGCGAGACGGAAACGAAGTTCTCGATCGCCATGGTGTCCAGCACCTGGCCGCCGAAACGTTCGGCCGCCACGCCGGTGCGGATGCCCTTGCGTGCGGCATAGATCGCTGCCGCCGAGCCGGCCGGGCCGCCGCCGACCACGAGTACATCGAACGCGTCCTTGGTCTTGAGTTTTTCGGCTTCGCGCTTTGCGGCGCCTGTGTCGAGCCTGGCTAGGATCTGTTCCAGGCTCATGCGGCCCTGGTCGAACACTTCGCCGTTGAGATAGACGGTCGGCACTGACATCACCTGGCGTGCATCGACCTCGTCCTGGTACAGCGCGCCGTCGATGGCGACGTGCTGGATCTTCGGATTCAGCACGCTCATCAGGTTCAGCGCCTGCACCACGTCGGGGCAGTTCTGGCAGGACAGCGAAAAATAGGTTTCGAAACGATAGTCGCCATCGAGGTTCTGCACCTGCTCGATCACGTCCGTAGCAGTCTTGGACGGATGTCCGCCGACCTGCAGCAGGGCGAGCACGAGCGAGGTGAATTCGTGGCCCATCGGGATGCCGGCGAAACGCACGCCGATATCACTGCCGACGCGGTTGATCGCGAACGACGGCTTGCGCTCGTTGTCATCGCGGCGCACCAGGTTGATCCGGTCAGACAGCGCGGCGATCTCCCCGAGCAGCTCGTTCAGCTCAAGCGACTTGGCACTGTCGTCCAGCGACGCAACGATCTCGATCGGCTGCGTGACCTTTTCCAGATAGGCCTTCAACTGGGCTGTGAGATTGGCATCCAACATGGGCGAGCTCTCCGTCAATGGGTTTCTTCAGGGTGTACGTGACGAGCACCCGGGCGGACCCGGGCGTCGTCATTGCACTGTGTTCCGGTAATCCGGACCCGGAAGAACTCCGGGTCCGTGGCGCATGGCGCGCGGTGTCGCTTAGATCTTGCCGACCAGGTCGAGCGACGGCGCGAGGGTCTTCTCGCCTTCCTTCCACTTGGCCGGGCAGACTTCGCCCGGATGAGCGGCGACGTACTGGGCAGCCTTGACCTTGCGCAGCAGCTCCTTGGCGTCACGGCCGATGCCGCCGGCAGTGATCTCGACGATCTGGATCTTGCCCGCTGGATCGATCACGAAGGTGCCGCGATCGGCCAGGCCCGCTTCCTCGATCATCACGCCGAAGTTGCGGCTGATCGTGCCGGTCGGATCGCCGACCATCGTGTAGTTGATCTTCTTCACCGCATCGGAGGTGTCGTGCCAGGCCTTGTGCGCGAAATGGGTGTCGGTGGAGACCGAGTAGATCTCGACGCCCAGCTTCTGGAACTCGGCGTAGTTGTCAGCCAGGTCTTCCAGCTCGGTCGGGCAGACGAAGGTGAAGTCTGCCGGGTAGAAAAACACGACGGACCACTTGCCCTTCAGGTCGGCATCGGAAACTTCAATGAACTGGCCGCTCTTGAGCGCCTGCGCCTTGAACGGTTTGATTTCGGTGTTGATCAGCGACATCGTGGGTTTTCCCGTGGTGGTTGAAAGTGAAGCGTGAGGATAGGGGGCTCAGGACGATTAATCTAATTGATTATAAGCATTGCTTCGATTGTTTTTGGCTATCGTCGTGGGCCGGGTCGGTGGCATCGGGCCGGTTGTTCGTGCCCCGCGTGGCGTGCATGTGCAAACCGTCGTCAGGATGATCGACTCATGGCGGCACACCGCGCGTGGGGCGGCGCGTCGCAGTGCGCTAAAATGCCCGTTTTGACGGAGGCGATATGACACAGTCCGCATCCCCCGGCGCGCGCTTTCGTGCCGCCGTTGCCGAGGAACAGCCGCTGCAGGTCGTTGGCGCCATCACGGCTTACGCCGCACGGATGGCGCAGCGTACCGGCTTCAAGGCGATCTACCTGTCTGGCGGTGGCGTGGCCGCGAATTCGCTGGGCATGCCCGACCTGGGCATCAGCACGATGGAAGACGTGCTCACCGACATCCGCCGCATCACCGACGTCTGCGACCTGCCGCTGCTGGTCGACGTGGATACCGGCTGGGGCGGTGCGTTCAACATCGCGCGCACCGTGCGTTCGCTGATCAAGGCGGGTGCCGGCGCCTTGCATATCGAGGACCAGGTCGCGGCGAAGCGTTGTGGCCATCGTCCAGGCAAGGCGATCGTGTCGAAGGACGAGATGGTCGACCGGGTAAAGGCGGCGGTGGACGCGCGCAGCGACGGGCAGTTCGTGATCATGGCGCGTACCGATTCCATCGCGGTGGAGGGTCTGGAGTCGGCGATCGAGCGTGCGCAGGCCTGCGTCGAAGCCGGTGCCGACATGATCTTCCCCGAGGCGATCTACACCCTGGAGCAGTACCGCCAGTTCAAGGCGGCAGTGAAGGTGCCGATCCTCGCCAACATCACCGAATTCGGCCAGACCCCGTTGTTCACCCGCGAGGAGCTGGCCAGTGCGAACGTCGACATCATCCTGTACTGCTGCGGCGCGTACCGGGCGATGAACAAGGCGGCGCTGAACTTC
This sequence comes from Rhodanobacter sp. B04, assembly GCF_002001125.1. Lineage (GTDB taxonomy): Bacteria > Pseudomonadota > Gammaproteobacteria > Xanthomonadales > Rhodanobacteraceae > Rhodanobacter. The sequence continues at coordinate 203,328 of NZ_MUNV01000011.1, forward strand.
TACGAGACAGTGCGCCGTGACGGCACGCAGAAGGCCGCCGTGCCGACCATGCAGACGCGCGAAGAGCTTTACGACTACCTCGGTTACCACGGCTACGAGAAAAAGCTCGACGAGCTGTTCGCCGGTGGCAAGGAAAGCTGAGTGCGGCGGTTGCCGAGGGTGTTGCCGTATTCCATGGCTGCCTTTCGTCCGATCGGCAGCCTCTGATTTCGAACTGGCGGCCATGTGCGATGCGCATGTGCCGTCTCGCTGGGTTGATGGAGAAATCGCATGACTGAACAAGTTCTTCCCAAGGCCAAGAAATCCGTCGCGCTGTCAGGCGTGGCGGCAGGCAATACCGCGCTGTGCACGGTCGGCCGTAGCGGCAATGATCTGCATTACCGCGGCTACGACATCCACGACCTGGCCGCCAAGGGCTGCTTCGAGGAAGTGGCCTACCTGCTGGTGCACGGCGTGCTGCCGAACTGGACCGAGCTGAACAACTACCGCGCGCGCCTGAAGCGCCTGCGTGGCCTGCCGGCGCCGGTGAAGAGCGCGCTGGAGCTGCTGCCTGCCGCGACGCATCCGATGGACGTGCTGCGCACCGGCTGCTCCGTGCTCGGCACCGTGCTGCCGGAGAAGGACGACCACAACGTCACCGGCGCGCGCGAGATCGCCGACCGCCTGATGGCCAGCTTCGGCTCGATGCTGCTGTACTGGTATCACTTCAGCCACAACGGCAAGCGCATCGAGACGCAGACCGACGACGAATCGATCGCGGCGCACTTCCTGCATCTCCTGCACGGCAAGAAACCGAGCGAGCTGCACGCGCATGCGCTGGACAAGTCGCTGGTGCTGTACGCGGAGCACGAGTTCAACGCCTCGACCTTCACTGCACGCGTCATCGCCGGCACCGGCTCGGACATGTACTCGGCGCTCACCGGCGCGATCGGTGCGCTGCGCGGCCCGAAGCATGGCGGCGCCAACGAGGTGGCGATGGAGATCATCGCGCGCTACCGCAATGCCGCCGATGCGGAGGCGGATATCCGCGCCCGCGTCGAGCGCAAGGAAATCATCATCGGTTTCGGCCATCCGGTGTACACCGTGTCCGATCCGCGCAACGAGATCATCAAGGAAGTCTCGCGCAAGCTGTGCACCGAGGGCGGCAACCCGACCTTGTTCGATGTTTCCGAGCGCATCGAGAAATTGATGTGGGACCAGAAGAAAATGTTCCCGAACCTCGACTGGTTCTCGGCCAGTGCGTATCACATGATGGGCGTGCCGACCGCGATGTTCACGCCGCTGTTCGTGATCGCGCGCACCTCCGGCTGGAGCGCGCACGTGATCGAGCAGCGCGAGGACGGCAAGATCATCCGTCCGAGCGCGAACTACACCGGTCCGGAGGATCTGGCCTACGCGCCGATCGACAAGCGCTGAACCATCAGTTTCGCTGTGAACCGAAAGAGGTGGCCTTCGGCTCCCTCTTTCGGTTTTGCGATGGGCCTGTGTCGTTCAGTGCGCTCAGATGCCTTCGGCATGCATGGCGGCCTTGACTCCGGGATCGGCATGCATGCGATGGACAAAGCGTTCGAGGTGGTCGAGTCCGTTCAGATCGACGGCCTTGGCTCTGGCCCAGCGCTGCACCACGAACAGGTAAGGATCGGCGATCGAGCGCGTGCCGGCGAGCCAGTCCCGGTTTGCCAGCTGCGTGTCCAGGCGTTCAAAGTAGCTGTGCAGCTTGGCTCGCGCGGTCGTCTGCAATGCGGCATGCTGCGCCGGATCGGCAATGAAGCGCTCGGGCCGGAACAACGGCTTGAACGCGGGATGCACGTCGGAGTTTAGGAAGCCCAGCCAGCGGTTGATCTCGGCGCGACGGCGAGGAGTGCCGTCGCCGCCCAGCCCGGACTTCGCGAAGCAGTCGGCAAGGTAGTTGAGGATCGCGACGTTTTCGGTCAGTACCCAGCCGTCGTCATCGACCAGCGCGGGTACCACGCCATCGGGATTGATCTTCAGGTATTCCGGGGAGCGCAGCGCGGCGCGCGGGACTTCCTCGATCTGGTAAGGCTGTCCGATCCACTCCAGCACGATATGGGCAGCCAACGAACAGACGCCGGGCATGTAGTAAAGCTTCATGGGTGATTCCGCGCAGGGGAGGGCATGGCAGTGTGGCGTGTCGACACGTGACCACTCAAGCAGAACCATCGCGTGAGGCATGCAGCGCCGATCTGGCCCGGCTGGCGCGTAGTGCGACCCACCAGCCGCCGCCGCAGATGCCGATCACCAGCGCACCGTCCACGACGTATTTCAGCCAGCCATGGCCATCGAACCAGCCAGCCACCCAGCGGTCATGCGTGATCATCCGGCTGGCGGTAAAGGCGATGGCGCCAGCCCCGACGTACATGATGACCGGAAAGCGGCCGATCAGTTTCAGAATCAGCGTGGAACCCCAGACCACCAGCGGCACGCTGATCAGCAGGCCTAGGATGACCAGCCCAAGATGCCCGCTCGACGCGCCGGCGATGGCCAGCACATTGTCCAACCCCATCAGGGCATCGGCGACGATGATCGTGCGCAGTGCACTCCAGAACGTGGCGGCGGCACTGATCGCGGGATCGTGGCTGTCGTCATGACGCAGCAGTTTCCACGCGATCGGCAGCAGCAACAGGCCACCGGCCAGCATGAGCCCGGGCAGCCTGAGCAGGTAGACCACCACCGCGGTCAACGCAAAACGGACAGAGACGGCACCGAACGTGCCCCAGAACACCGCCTTTTTCTGCATTGCCTTGGGCAGGCGGCTGGCCGCCATGGCGATGACGATGGCGTTGTCGCCGGCCAGCACCAGGTCGAGCAGGATGATGGTCAGCAGGTCGGAGACGAAATCGGCGTCGAGGAGGTTCATGCGTAAGTCCATGCGCGTCAGACAATGCGGTGTGCACGGGCGCGCGTAGCCCGTGTCCACCGCAAAAGTCTCGTTCGCAGCATGACTGCCGAGGTGACCGGAGCGAAGCGTCGCTCGTGTTGACGATCACCACACCGATACAGGCGAGCCTGCGTCGGGAACTACTCCCTTCTGGGGTAATCGCCGGATTGTCTGCTGCGTCGTGGTCGCGGTCAAGCTGGACAGCGCTGCGGCAGAGGGTGCAAGTCGACTAAAATAGTCATTATCCGCATGTTGCGAGATACGTCATGAGCGCGCGCGACATCCGATCCGCTGTCCGCCCCGATCCCGATCAGCCGCTGGTCGACATTGCCGACTACGTCGCCGATTACAAGATCGACTCGACCGAGGCGTATGACACTGCGCGTTACATGCTGCTGGATTCGCTGGGCACCGCGATGCTGGCGATGAAGTTTCCGGAGTGCGTGAAACATCTCGGGCCGCTGGTGCCGGGCGCCATCTTGCCGGGCGGTGCGCGCGTGCCGGGCACCAGTCACGAACTGGATCCCGCGCAGGCCGCGTTCGCGATCGGCACGCAGATCCGCTGGCTGGACTTCAACGACACCTGGCTGGCGGCGGAATGGGGCCATCCCTCGGACAACCTCGGCGCGATTCTCGCCGTGGCGGACTACCTGAGCCGCAAGGCCGAACGCGAAGGCGGCCGGCGGTTTAGCGTGCGCGATGTGCTGACCTATGCGATCAAGGCTCACGAGATCCAGGGCTGCTATGCCTTGCTCAACAGCTTCAACCGGGTCGGCCAGGATCACGTGATCCTGGTGCGCCTGGCCTCCACGGCGGTCGCCACGGCGATGCTTGGCGGCGACAGGGAGCAGATCATCGCGGCCGTGTCGCACAGCTGGATCGACAACGGTCCCCTGCGCACTTATCGCCATGCGCCGAATACCGGCCCGCGCAAGAGCTGGGCGGCCGGCGACGCCTGCCGCCGCGCGGTCACGCATGCGATCAACGCCGTCTATCGAGGCGTGGTCGGTTGCCCATCTGCGCTGAGCGCGAAGACCTGGGGCTTCTACGACGTCGCGTTCAAGGGCAAGACGTTCGAATTCGAGCGCCCGTTCGGCAGTTACGTGATGGAGAACGTGCTGTTCAAGATCAGCTTTCCGGCCGAGTTCCACGCGCAGACCGCGGTGGAGTGCGCGATGCAGCTTCATGCCGAAGTGGTCGGCAAGCTCGACCAGATCGAGAGGATCGTCATCGAGACCCAGGAGGCTGGCTGCCGCATCATCGACAAGACCGGTCCGCTGGACCACTACGCCGACCGCGATCATTGCATCCAGTACATGGTGGCCGTGCCGCTGATCTTCGGTCGCCTCGTGGCCAGCGACTACAACGACGAGGTGGCTGCCGATCCGCGCATCGATGCGCTGCGCGACAAGATGACGGTGGTGGAGAATCCGCAGTTCACCAGGGACTATTTCGACCCGGGCAAGCGCTATATCGGCAATTCGGTGCAGGTGTATTTCAAGGATGGCACGAGCACGCAAAAAATTTCGATTGATTATCCGCTCGGCCACCGCAAGCGTCGTGCCGAAGGTATTCCTGTATTGCTGAAGAAGTTTGAAGCTGCGATGCAAGATCATTTGCCGGCACACAAAGTGAAGGCGATCGTGGCGGCTACGCAGGATCCGTCCAGGCTGGATGCGATGCCGGTACAGCAATTCCTGGCACTCTTCACGTTGTAAAGACGGTGTGAGTGGAATATTAAGGGGAGGCAGGGAAGGCAATCGGTATTTTTGCTTGTTATGGGCGGTATCGCCTTTCCTTTAAATCTTATGGACGTTGAGATGACCCGGCGAGGACTCCAACCATAAGCCTCCGTTAAAGTCAAAACCGCAGCATTGATTCGATTAATGAACTTTCCTGAACGAAGGCTCACCAAGATTTGGTTGTCAATGCGTTAAGATGCCAACGGCTTAACGATTTTGCTACACTCTCCCCCGCTTGTCGCATGAACGCCAAGCAGGGGCTGTAAAAGCTCTGAATGACGTAGTTCAGTTCTGACGCGCGGTTTCCGGTTGGGATTGAACGGACGCGAAAAATCTAATAAATGAGGAGACACCTGATGAAACGTAAGGGCTTGTACTTTCTGATCGCGCTGGCCCTGGGCGGCGTAGGTGCCGTTCATGCGCAAGACACCACGGCTCCGGCTGCTTCTGCACCTACCCAGTCGGCCACGTCGAGCTATGACGACCGCTGGTACATCGCGCCGACCGTTGGCGGTTACTACAACGATACCAAGCGCGATACCAACAGCCGTCAGTTCTATTACGGCTTGGGCTTTGGTCGTTTCTTCACCCCGAACATGTCGATTGATGCGTTCGTTGACCGCACCAAGCGTGAAATGGATAACGGTGCCAGCAATGGCGGCGGCCACAGCGCCAATTCGTGGGCCAGCACCAATGTTGGCGTCGCCGCACGCTTCTACGCAGGCGACTGGAACGCATGGCGTCCGTACCTGCTGGCTGGTGTGATGGGCAGCCATCACCAGAGCATGGATGCAAGCGGTTGGTCGCCGGCTGCAGAGTTGGGCGGTGGTGTTTCGAAGACGGTCTCTGACAGCACGGACCTCCGTCTGGAAGCCGGTTACCGCTACGACTGGGACAACAAGACCAACCCGGCCAAGAGCGGCTACGGTGACTGGTTCCTGGGCCTGAGCATCGCCTCGCGCTTTGGTTCCCCGGCTGCTGCCCCGGCCCCGGCCCCGGCTCCGGCTCCGGCAGCTCCTGACTGCTCGAAGACGATCGTCAACGGCGTGAACCTCTGCGACAACAAGTGCCCGAACCTGCCGGAAGGCACGGTCGTGGGTCCGGATGGTTGCCCGCAGAAGGTCGTGATCGACCTGCGTGGTGTGAACTTCAAGTTCGATCGCCCGAAGAAGGGTGAGACCAACATCACCAAGTCGCTGGCCGAACCGACCAAGGACTCGCTGTCGATCCTGGATCAGGCCGTCGATACCCTGCAGCGCTACCCGCAGGTGCATGTGACGGTGGCGGGTTACACCGACTCGAAGGGTACGGATGAGTACAACCAGGGTCTGTCCGAGCGTCGTGCGAAGATCGTGTATGACTACCTGACCGCTCACGGCATTGCCGCGGACCGTCTGGAAGGCCCGATCGGCCATGGCAAGAACGATCCGATCGGCGACAACGCCACGGATGCCGGTCGTGCCCAGAACCGTCGCACGGAGCTGCAGGTTCAGCAGTAATCGAACCTCGGTCATGTAATGAAAAAAAACCCGGCTTCGGCCGGGTTTTTTTTTGGTGTCCGTTCTGGACGTCAGCAGCGTCGCTTCATGCTGCATATCGTCTGCGATCAAACAATCCTTTCGTCCCGCGTGAGCGAGCTATACGCTAACCGGATGGCACGCCTACTTTCCCGCCCCGTCGTTACCAAGGCATCGCCAGGCCATGCGCCGCGGCATGGCCTGGCGAGAGTCCTGTCCAAGCTCGGCGCATGCTCACGCAGTCAGGCCGAACAATGGATACGCGACGGCCGCGTAAGCCTGGATGGTCGCGTTGTACGCGATCCGTACCATCCGACGCTGCTGGATCGCCAGCAAGTGGCCGTCGATGGCAAGCCAGTGAAATCCGCCGAACTCATCCACGTGATGTTCAACAAACCACGCGGCCTGATTGTCAGTGCTGCCGATGAGCAGGGGCGCGCCACGGTCTATACCGCGCTGGCTGCCGCCGGATTGCCATGGCTCGGACCGGTCGGGCGACTGGACAAGGCCAGCGAAGGCTTGCTGCTACTCAGCAACGACACGACGTGGGCGGCCGGTATCACCGATCCTGTCACGCACCTGGACAAGACTTATCACGTGCAAGTGGCTGGCCAGCCGGATGCGCCGGTGTTGGCCGCGATGCACGCCGGTGTCCGCGAGGGTGGCGACCTGTTGAAGGCACACCGGGTCAGCTTGCTGCGTGTCGGCGGGAAGAACGCGTGGCTGGAAGTCGTGCTGGACGAAGGCCGCAACCGGCACATTCGCCGCTTGCTCGCAGCGCTGGGTTTCGATGTGTTGCGCCTGATCCGCGTGGCGATTGGACCGCTGGCGCTGGGCGAATTGGCGAAGGGGCAGTGGCGCCAGTTGAGTGCCGACGAGGTCAGGGCACTCGATACGCGCCTAAAGCATGGGTAGGAGCAGCCTCAGCCACTCCTACCGAATTCGGCAGGATCAGCCGATCACGCCAAGCTGCCGTCCCACCTTGGTGAACGCGGCGATCGCGTGATCCAGATGCTCGCGGGTATGTGCCGCACTCATCTGCGTACGGATGCGCGCCTGTCCCTGCGGCACCACCGGGTAGAAGAATCCGGTGACATAGATGCCTTCGTCAAGCAGTGCGGAGGCCATTGCCTGCGCCTTCTTCGCGTCGTAGATCATCACCGGCACGATCGGATGCACGCCTGGCTTGATGTCGAATCCGGCCGCCGTCATCTGCTCGCGGAAATAGCGGGTGTTCTGCTTGACCCTGTCACGCAGGTCGCCGGCGGAAGCCAGCATCTCGAACACCTTGATCGCCGCGGCGACCACGTGCGGCGGCAATGAGTTGGAAAACAGGTACGGGCGCGAGCGCTGGCGCAACATCTCGACCACTTCCTTGCGGCCGGTGGTGAAGCCGCCCAGTGCGCCGCCGAGCGCCTTGCCCAGCGTGCCGGTGAAGATGTCGATCTTGTCCATCACGCCGTTGACCTCGGCCGAGCCGCGGCCGGTATCGCCGAGGAAGCCGGTGCAGTGGCACTCGTCGATATGTACCAGCGCGTTGTACTTCGCGGCCAGCGCAGTGATCTGGTCGAGCTTCGCGATGAAGCCATCCATCGAGAACGCGCCATCGGTGCTGATCAGCTTGGTGCGTGCTCCGGCCGCGTCGGCGGCCTGCAGCTGCTTTTCGAGATCGGCCATGTCGCTGTTGGCGTAGCGGAAGCGTTTGGCCTTGCACAGGCGGATGCCGTCGATGATCGAGGCATGGTTCAGCGCGTCGGAGATCACCGCATCCTCTTCGCCCAGCAACGGCTCGAACAGGCCGCCATTGGCGTCGAAGCAGGCGGCGTAGAGGATGGTGTCTTCGGTACCGAAGAAGTGGGCGATCTGCGCCTCCAGCTGCTTGTGCAGGTCCTGGGTACCGCAGATGAAGCGCACGCTGGCCATGCCGAAGCCGTGCGTGTCGAGCGCATCCTTGGCTGCCTGGATCACTTCGGGATGATCGGCCAGGCCGAGGTAGTTGTTCGCGCAGAAGTTCAGCACCTTGCGGCCGCCTTCCAGCTCGATCTCGGCGGACTGCGGCGAGGTGATGATGCGCTCGGCCTTGAACAGGCCCTGTTCGCGGATGGATTCGAGTTCGCTGGCGTAGCGTGACTGGCCGGGGTAGCTCATGGTGGGTTCCACAGACGGGGAAAGCGCCCATTGTGAGCCTTTCACCGACGGCGGAAAACCATTGACAGCGGCGGAGTCATCGCGGCTGTCGATGCGATCATCAATGCAGGCCGAAATCGGCGCGCGTGGTCTTGCCCTTGTCGTCGATGCCCTTGGCGTCCAGCTTGGGCGCCGAGACGAACACGCGCTTGTCGTCGACCTTGCCATGCAGCCATTGGCGAACCGCGTCGGCGCGCCGTTCGGCCAGATGACGCAAGGCATCCTGGTCGACCGTCATATTGGTCTGCAGCAGTTTTTCCATCACGTCCGGCGGCTGCGACTTGGTCAGGCCGATCAGGTCGCGCGGCTTGGAAAACTTGGCATGCCTGTAGGCCTTGGTGAGGTATTTGTCGTAGTCGTCCGGGCTCAGTTTCGAAAGAGCCGAGACATCGTTCCCGTCACCACCTTGGGCCTTGGCCACCTCGTGCATGATCGATTCCTGCATCATGACTTTGCGCAGGCCGCTCTCATCGAACTGCGGATCGATCCGGCCAATGATGTCGAGGCTGAGCGAAGGCTTTTCGGTGAGGATCTTGGCGATCTGGGTCAGCCGCTCCTGCGCTTGCGCATCGAGCACGTTCGAACCGGGCGCGAATTCCACATAGCCCAGATCCTGGTGGTTGCCACCCATGGCCGAGGCGATCAGCCGGAACGGTGAGCTGACCGCGCGTCCGATCAGATTCACGAAGGCATGCCAGATCAGGCCGCCGAAGCTGAAGTGCGGGTCGCTGAGCGAACCGGTCACCGGGACATCGACGTCGATATTGCCCTGCGAGTCCTTGAGCAGGGCCACCGCAAGCTTCACCGGCAGATGGCCGATGCCCGTGCCCTCGACGCGATCGCCGAAGGTCAGCTGGCTCAGGAAAATATGGTTGTCCGCATTCAACTTGCCCTGATCGAGCGCGTAATGCACATCCATGGTGAGCCGGCCCTTGATGATCGGATAACCGGTGTACTTGCTCGAATAAGGCGTCAGGTGCGTCAGTTCGACTCCGTCGGCTTTCCCTTTCACATCCAGGAACGTCACCGGCGTCAGCGGGTTGATCGTGCCGTCGATGTTGACCGGGGCGTTGTCGTCCAGTTGGCCTTCCAGTGTGAGGGGTGCCGGTGGTGCGCCGCTGGCCGTGCCGAAGGCGCCGATCTTGCCCGCGAGCTGGGTGATGTTCGCGGTGTAGTTGGGCTTGATGAAGTTGTCGGTGTAGTTGAGGTTGCCGCGCGCAAGGATGACCTGGCCGATATGGATCACTGCCGGCGGTGCCGCATTGCTGGCTGCCGGACTCGGTGCGGGAGTGCCGGTCGCCACCGGATTGGCCGCGGCAACGCTGGGCGCGCCGGGTGAAGCCGGTGCATTGTTCGCCTGCGTCACCGAAACCGGCGCCGTCTGCGGACTGGCCACCACATCCTGCAGGTTCAGGCGGCCATTGCTGTTGACGATCACGCGGGCGTAGAAGTTATCCAGCGCCAATCCAGCTACCGATACCTGCGGGGCGCCTTCGCCAGTGCGCACGTCGAGACCGGTGGCCGCCAGCGAATTCCAGCGCAGGAAATCATTGTTGGTGAGGTTGTCCAGCACATTCACGCGGCCCAGCGTGAGTTGCCCTCGATAGCTCAGCAGAGGTTCCGGCCGGTGATCGCGATAGCGCACATGCCCTTTCAGGCTCAGTAGCGCGCTGTCGACGTGCACGTTGAGCGGCGCCTTGACCATGGACTGAAACGGCGCCACGTTCAGCCGGGTTGCCGTGACCTGGAGATCGGCATTGAGTGGTTGTGGCCGGACGGATCCGGTGATGCGGTACTTGCCCTGGTCGATGCCACCGGCCAGATCCAGTTTCAGCGGCTGATGCATGTCGTCGGACAGGCCGTCGATGCTGAACTTGTCGGCATTTACCGCGAGATGCCCAGCCTTGCCCGGAACAGCCGCGTCACGATAGGCCAAGGCACTGCCATCGATACCGACATGCGCAATGCTCCAATGCCATGCCGGTGCTGCCGGCCGCTTGCCTGCGGCACGATGCGGCGACGGCTTCATGAGCTCGGCGAGATCGATGCGGCCGTTGCGATAGCGCTGGGCATCGATCTTCAAGCCTTGCAGGTTGAGGCTGCCCAGGCTTGCCTGGCTGCTGGCCAGATCCAGATGCGTGATATCTGCATCGAGAGCCTTCCACGCCACCGGCGTACGGCTCTTCTGTTGCAACGAAAAATCGCTCACCGCGAGCTTGCCTGCATCGAGCTGCAGGTTGAATGTCTGGCTCCAGTCGGCGGCAAGCTGTGCGCTCGCATCCAGAGTGCCATGGCTGACTTGTGCATTCAGCATGGTGGGCGTCATGGCAACGAGCGGCGGCAACCCCGCGCCGTGCAGCTCCACTTGACCGGTGAAGCGGCTGCCGCTCAGGCGCAGTGCGCCGTTGACATGCAGCGTGCCACCGGCAAGCCCTGCATTCAGGTCGATACTGGCCGGCGGAGCGGGGCGGGTCGCGAACCCGCGGATGCTGCCTTGCAGATTGTCGAGCGATAGCCGCGCCGGAGTCGGGCCACTCAGGTCGGCGTAGGCGATCTGGCTGCCCTGCAAGGTCAGCGTGGTGATCCGCATATCGGCGGGCGGCGATGCCGGCTTGCTCGGTGCTCCAGCAGTGCCGGTCAACGCGTCCAGGTTGCTGCGGCCACCGGCAAGTGCCGTGTAATGCACGATGATTCGATCGAGTGCGATGGCGTCGAAGTCATACCGTGGCACCAACGGTTCCACATCCGCCAATCTGGCACTGACATGGCCCAGCTCGACGATCGGCATGCCGTCGTGACTGTTGACCGCGAAGTTGTCCAGCTGCAGGTTGCCGCTCAGCTTCATCTGCTGGGTGGCATTGCGGTCGATGAAATCCAGCTTGAGTTGGCCGGACAACTGGCCGCTGGCAATCGCCACCGGCAACGGGGTCGGTACATAACTCAGGTAGCGCGGCAGATCCAGGTGATCGATATTGAAGTCGATGGACGATTCATGGCTGTCGGCAAAAGGCTTGGTCTGGCCGCCGATCCGCAGCGGGCTGCCGTCAATCTGCATCGCCAGCAGCGGCTGCACGAACACGTCGGTATCGTGTGGCAGGTTGGCGATGAACGGAATGCCGAGTTCGAGCTGGCCGATCCGGTGGCTGCTGTTCAGTACCTTGTCGTCGAACACGATGTCGCCGCTGTGCACGCTGATGTTGGACAACGCGAAGCGTGCCGGTGACGCATTCGGCCGCGCGGGTTTTCCGGCAAGGCGCTCGATCAGGTCGGAAAAGTTGAACTGCTGCGGCGCCGTGCGCGTGATGTGCAATTGCGGGTGTTGCAAACGCAGCTCATCGAGCACCGGCGCCATGCGGAACAGCGACGTCCACGAGGCGTTGACGACCACCTGGTCGATGTCGACAAACGGCGACTTGCCGTCGCGTTCGCCGACATGCAGCTGGTCGAGTTCCAGTTTCAGCGTGAACGGGTTGAGGTGCACCGCCGCCACGCTGACCGGGCGCTGCAGCATCTCGCCGAGGCGTGTCTGCAGCTGGCTGCGGATCAGCGGCGGCGCCGCGAAGAAACCGAGCAGGCCGAAGATCAGCAGCACGATGCCGAGGATCAGCGCGCTCTTGCGCAGCCGGTGGGAGCGATACAGTGCGCGAGCGTGTTCGCGTGCTGCGTTGAGCAGTTCATCACGCGAAGGACTGCGGTTTGCCATACCGTCTCTGCTCCCTTGGCATCACCAACTGTCGGTACCTGGCTTGATGACCAGACGCTTCCAAATCGGCAGGCATTGTCGGCCTGCCGGTACCTCAGTCTAGCGTGGCGGTCACCAGAACCCGTGGCGTATGACTCAGTTCCAGGAGCAGACGACCTTGCCGCAGGTGCCGGCATCCATCAGGTCGAAACCCTTCTGGAAATCGTCGATGTGGATCTGGTGGGTCAGCACCTTCTGCAGCGGGAAGCCGGTCAGCACCATCTGGGTCATCTTGTACCAGGTCTCGTACATGCGACGGCCGTAGATGCCCTGCAGGGTGAGGCCCTTGAAGATCACCTTGTCCCAATCGATGCCGGCGCCGCGCGGCATGATGCCGAGCATCGCGATCTTGCCGCCGTGGTACATGCACTCGAGCATGTCGGCGAACGCACGCGGGTTGCCGCTCATTTCCAGGCCGACGTCGAAGCCTTCGATGTGCAGGTCCTTCACCGTGTCTTTCAGTGACTGCTTGGACACGTTCACCACCCGCGTCGCGCCCATGTCGGCGGCGAGCTTCAGGCGGTAGTCGTTGATGTCGGTGACCACCACGTTGCGCGCGCCGATGTGCTTGCAGATGCCGGCGGCGATGATGCCGATCGGGCCGGCGCCGGTGATCAGCACGTCCTCGCCGATCAGGTCGAATTCAAGCGCGCAATGCGCGGCATTGCCGTACGGATCGAAGAACGCAGCCAGTTCGGACGGGATCTGGTCCGGGATCGGCCACAGGTTCGAGGCCGGCATCGTCATGTATTCGGCGAACGCGCCATTGCGGTTCACGCCGATGCCGATCGTGTTCGGGCACAGGTGCTGGCGGCCGGCGCGGCAATTGCGGCAGTGACCGCAGACGATGTGGCCCTCGGCGGAGACGCGGTCGCCGATCTTGTAGCCGGTCACGCCCGGGCCGATCTCGACGATGCGGCCGACGAACTCGTGGCCGATGGTGAGGCCCGGCTTGATCGTGCGCTGGCTCCACTCGTCCCACTTGTAGATGTGCAGGTCGGTGCCGCAGATCGCGGTCTTCTCCATCTTGATCAGCACTTCGTTCGGGCCGACCACCGGCAGCGGTACCTCTTCCATCCAGATGCCCTGCTCGGGCTTGCGCTTGACCAGGGCTTTCATCGTCTGCGACATGGGGAGTCCATCAGTTGGCCCGCGCAGCGGGCAGGGAGGGCGCAATTATAGAGGGATCGAACCGGGCACCGAAGGGGCACTGACGGCTGGGCGACGTGGCTGCCAGCAGCCGGACCATGCCTAAAGTCACTATCTACGTGACGCCCGTTTGCGGCATAAAGGCCAGTTCCTGCCGCAAGAACATGCGACAGAAGCCGATATCAGACCCTCAAGGAGCTACCATGCGCCGCGTTTTGCTTGCCGCCGCGTTACTTGCCGGCCTCGCCGGAACCGCCCACGCCGTCGAAGGCATGTGGCAGCCCGCCCAGTTGCCGAAGATCGCCGACACGCTGAAACAGCACGGCCTGAAACTCGACCCGGTCACGCTGACCGACCTCACCGCCTATCCGATGGGCGCAATCGTCAGCCTCGGCGGCTGCACCGCGTCGTTCGTGTCGCCGGAGGGACTGATCGTCACCAATCATCATTGCGGTTACGGCGCGCTGCAGTACAACTCCACGCCGCAGAAGAATCTGATCGTCGATGGCTTCCTGGCCAAGACCAGGGCGGACGAGCTGCCGGGTTCGCCGGACATGCGCGTGTTCGTCACCGAGGAAATCCGCGACGTCACCAAAGACGTCAACGCCAGGCTAAACGACCAGATGAGCGGCGCCGAACGCTACAAGGCGATCGAACTGGCGATCAAGCAATTGGTGAAAGGCTGCGAGAGCGAAGGCTACCGCTGCGATGTCTACACCTTCCACGGCGGTTACAGCTACCAGCTGATCAAGCAGCTGGAAATCAAGGACGTGCGCCTGGTCTACGCGCCGCCGGAGTCGATCGGCAAGTTCGGCGGCGACGTCGACAACTGGATGTGGCCGCGGCACACCGGCGACTTCAGCTACCTGCGCGCCTATGTGTCGAAGGATGGCAAGTCGGCCACTTATGCAAAAGACAACGTGCCGTATCACCCCAGGCACGTGCTGAAGGTGAACCCGCAGGGCGTGGAGCAGGGCGACTACGTGATGGTGGTCGGCTATCCGGGACGCACCAACCGCTACCGCCTCGCCGACGAAGTGCAGAACTCGATCGACTGGGTTTACCCGACCCAGATCAAGGTGTACGAGGACACGCTCAACATCATCAACACCGCCGGCAAGGCCGACCCGAAAGTGGCGGTGAAATACGCCAGCCTGGTGGCGGGTCTCAACAATTACCTGAAGAACTTCGGTGGCCAGCTTGAGGGCTTGCATCGTGCTGATGCGGTCGACGTCAAGCGTGCGCAGGAAGCCCAGCTCGAGGCGTGGCTGAAGCAGCAGGGCGGCGCCGGGAACGAGGCGCTGGTGGCCGATATCGGCAAGTTGCGCGAGGCGATTGCCGCCGACCGGGCGACGCGCGAACGCAACCTCGACATCGGCCTGCTCAACCGTTCGTCGATGTTCAGCAATGCGGTGCGTCTGGTGCGCCTGTCCAAAGAGCGGGTCAAGCCGGATCTCGAACGTGCCGCCGGCTATCAGCAGCGCGACGAGGTGCGCATCGAGGGTGCGCTGAAACAGATGGATCGCCGCTACGACGCCAAGGTCGACCAGCAACTCATGACCTATGCCTTGCAGCGTTACGTCACCCTGCCAAAGGATCAGCGTTTGCCGGCGCTGGACCAGTGGCTGGGTGGGGCGACCACCGGGGCGGCGATCGGTGCCAAGGTTTCAGTACTGTACGCCGGCAGCCTGTTTGGCCAGACCGACGAGCGGCTGAAGTGGTTCAAGGCCGACGCCAAGGCGATCGACGCCAGCAACGACGGCCTGCTCATGCTTGCCCGCGCGGTGCAACCGCAGTTGCAGAAGCTGGAGGACGAGATGGACGCCCGCGAGGGCGAGATGAGCAAGCTACGTCCGCGCTACATGCAGGCGATGATCGCGTGGAAGGATTCGCAGCATCTGCCGGTGTACCCGGACGCCAACAGCTCGCTGCGCGTCACCTTCGGCAACGTGCAGGGCGTGGCGCCGCGTGATGGCGTCAGCTATGCGCCGTTCACCACGGTGCAGGGCATCCTTGAAAAGGACACCGGCATCGAACCGTTCAATTCACCCAAGCAAGAACTCGCTGCGATCAAGGCGAAGGCATTCGATGGGTACGCCTCGCCGAAGCAGGGCACGCTGCCAGTCGATTTCCTCGCCGACCTCGACATCACCGGCGGCAATTCCGGTTCGCCGGCGATGGATGCGAATGGCCAGCTGGTTGGCCTGGCGTTCGACGGCAACTGGGAATCGGTCAGTGGTGATTGGCTGTTCAACCCGCAGCTCAACCGCTCGATCCAGGTCGACGTGCGCTACATGCTGTGGGTGATGCACCACCTCGACCACGCCGACAACCTGCTGCAGGAAATGGGCGTGCCGACGAAGTAAATCTACCCTCGCGTAACGGCAAAGGCCCGCGTCATCGACGCGGGCCTTTGCTTTTCATGGATCCCGATGCAGCCGCCCCACTCAGATATCCAGCCGGTCATAGCTGCGCTTGAACACGATCGGCTGTTGCACGGCCGGGGTAGTCCACGTTTCGGTGACGATCAGATGATGGCCGTCGGGCGACTGCGCCCAGTCTTGCTGGAGGCGGACGTCGCCATCGAACTGCATGGTGATCTGCATGCCTGCAGCGGTCATCTGGCTGCTCACCATCGCACCGCCGTTGAGCGATTGCCGGGCGAAGCCATCGAGCCTGCTGTCCAGCTGGTCCTTGTCGCCGAGTACGACGCGGATGCCCTTGGCATCCTGCTGCACGTTCAGCAGCGAATCGTTTTCGAGCAACGGTGGCGGCGCATCCGGCGGCGCAGCGCCATTGTCCGAAGTGGGCGCCTTGGCGTGACCGCGACCGCCACCGTGGCCATGCCCGCCGCTCATGCCACCACCTCCTGTGCCACCGCCCATGCCGTGCCCGCCGACGTGCCCGCCGTGTTGACCGGAGGTCTGGCTGGTTGATGGCGCGCCGGTCGAGGCAGCGCTGGCCGGCAGCTGCACGGGTTGTTCGCGTTTTCTTTCCGCTCGGAGACGCGCGGCGATATCCGACGGGCTATCGCTCTGCTGATCGTTCAGCCGCCATATCCCGCTGAAGTCCGACGTGTTGGGATTGGCTGCGCGGATCAGGCCAGTCATCGCAAATGAAGACATGGCCAGCAACAGCATCAGCGGCAGGCGAGGCGATTTGGGAAATGTCATGGGATGGGCCTCTGATGATCGTTGACAGTGAGCGTGCACGGTGGACCAAAGTCCGGCGCGCGAAGAGCCGCGTGATCGTGCAAACGCATCGTTCGCGATGACGGTTGACGCCTGGCTTCGCAGGATCGCGTGCCCGCTACAATGGGCGGATGCCCGTCGACCAGCGCCCTCTCGCCATTTTCCTGATGGGCCCGACTGCCTCGGGCAAGACCGCATTGGCGTGTGACCTGAGCGAACGCTTTGCGCTGGACCTGGTCAGCGTGGATTCGGCGCTGGTCTACCGCGGCATGGATATCGGCACCGCCAAGCCGGATGCGGCGACGCTGGCGCGCTACCCGCATGCCCTGGTCGACATCCGCGATCCGGCGCAACCGTATTCGGCGGCGGACTTCCGTGCGGACGCGCTGCCGGTGATGCGGCGGATCGGCGCGCAGGGCAGGGTGCCGCTGCTGGTCGGCGGCACCGGGCTGTATTTCCGCGCGCTGCAGCAAGGGCTTTCCGATTTGCCGGAAGCCGATCCGGCGATCCGGGAGCGGCTCGCCGAGCAGGCGCAGCAACTCGGCTGGCCGGCCATGCACGCGCGGCTCGCACAACTCGACCCGGCAGCCGCCCGCCGGATCGGTTGCAACGACGCGCAACGCCTGCAGCGTGCACTTGAAGTGATCGAGCTGACCGGCCAGCCCTTGTCCGAATTGCAGCGTGGCGGCAGCAGCGGACACTTTCCGTGGCGCGTCCTCAAGCTGGCCCTGCTGCCGGCGGATCGTGGCGTGCTGCACGAACGCATCGCGCAGCGCTTCGACTCGATGCTGGCAGCGGGATTTCTCGACGAAGTGCGTGCCCTGCGCGTTCGTGGCGACCTGCATCCCGAGCTGCCGGCGATCCGCGCTGTAGGCTACCGCCAGGCATGGGAGCATCTGGCTGGCGGTTCGACTCCGGGCGAGTTCCGCGACCGCGGCATCTTCGCCACCCGCCAGCTGGCCAAGCGGCAGATCACCTGGCTGCGCAGCGACGTCGGTGCGCGCCTGTTCGATCCGGATCGCCCCGGTCTGCCGACTCGTGCGGCCGATGCCGTGCAGCTGTTTCTGGACGAATCCGGCAGGCACGGGCATGCCGCCACGCCGCTGGCCTGATCCGATGCGCGCATGGCCCGCAAAAATCCACTTTCATCAAGCATTTGAAAACAGCTAACATCCAAGCCATGTTGGGCCGGGGCGCCATGGGCGTTTTTTCTCCGGCTGAGTCCGTGGCAAGGGGAGAACAAGAAATGTCCAAGGGACAATCGTTGCAGGATCCGTTTTTGAATGCGCTTCGGCGCGAACGCGTGCCGGTCGCCATCTATCTGGTCAATGGCATCAAGCTGCAGGGGACGGTCGAGTCGTTCGACCAGTTTGTGGTGCTGCTGCGCAACCAGGTCAGCCAGATGGTCTACAAGCACGCCATCTCCACCGTGGTGCCCAGCCGCAATGTGCGCATCGGCAATGGCCATGACGGGCATGAAGGCCACGATGCCCATGTTGACCCGGCATCCGCCTCGAATGACGCGGACGCTTGATTGATGGGGCAACTGCCCGCATGACGTGGGTCTGCTCCTGAAGGATCGCACCCATCCGTGTTTGACAGACAAAAGAAAGGCGACCGCGCCGTACTCGTCCTGCCGCATTCCCGCGGCGAAGGCGATACGGCGCGCCGTGCGGCGGAATTTGCCGAATTGGTGAAGTCCGCCGGTGCCGAGGTGTTGGGCGTGATCAGCGCCCGCGTCGAGGATCCCAACCCGCGTTATTACATCGGCAGCGGCAAGGCCGACGAGGTCGCCGAGGCGGCGCGTGCACTGGAGGCCGACCTGGTGCTGGTCGACCATGTGCTCACCCCGGTGCAGGAGCGCAACCTCGAGAAGCATCTGGGCATCCGCGTGGTCGATCGCGCCGGCTTGATCCTGGACATCTTCGCCCAGCGTGCGCGTTCGCACGAGGGCAAGCTGGAGGTGGAACTGGCCCAGCTCAAGCATCTGGCCACCCGGCTGGTACGTGGCTGGACCCATCTGGACGCCCAGCGCGGCGGCGCCATCGGCAACCGCGGCCCCGGCGAAACCCAGCTCGAAACCGACCGCCGCCTGCTCGCCGAGCGGGTCAAGATGCTGACCAAGCGGCTGGAAAAGGTGCAGACCCAGCGCGGCCAGCAGCGGCGTGCGCGGTTGCGCAACACGGTGCCGCGCGTCGCCCTGGTCGGCTACACCAACGCCGGCAAATCGACCCTGTTCAATGCGCTGACGACCGGCGAGGTGTTTGCCGCCGACCTGTTGTTCGCCACGCTCGATCCCACCGTGCGCAAGCTGGAGAACCTCAGCTGCGGCCCGGCCGTGCTGGCCGATACCGTCGGCTTCATCCGCGAGCTGCCGCATGACCTGGTCGCCGCGTTCCGCGCCACCCTGGCCGAGGCGCGCGACGCCGACCTGCTGCTGCACGTCAGCGACGCGGCGGACGAGGAGCGCGAGCGGCTGCATCGCGTGGTCGACAAGGTGCTGGAAGAAATCGACGCCGGCGACGTGCCGCAGTTGCACGTGATGAACAAGATCGATCTCGCCGGTGCCGAACCGCGCATCGACCGCGATGCCGCCGGAAAACCCGTGCGTGTCTGGCTGTCCGCCGCGACGGGTGTCGGGCTCGATCTCTTGCGTCAGGCGCTGGGCGAATTGCTCGGCGGCGACCGCGTGCAGTCGTCACTGCAGCTGCCGCTGTCGGCCGGCCGGCTGCATGCGCGGCTGAAGGCGGCAGGTGCGATCACCGGCGAGACGGTGGACGAACACGGCTGGCAGCTGCGCATCGATGCGCCGCGCAGCGTGATCGCGCCGCTGAGTGGCGGCAATGCGGCCGAAACCCGGCTGCTGCGCGAGCTGCTGGCTCCGGCGGAATGACGCCACTGTTCAGCGGACGACGCCATCCGGCTCTGCTAGAATGTCCGGTGTTTGTGCGGCTCTCACCTGCGGGTCGCGTATCACCTCAACAGCTCAGGCTGAATCTCATGTGTAACCCGGTGCAACGCGTGTTCCGGCCGTGGTTGCCGGCCTCCCGACGGCTTCAAGGAGACTGACAGTGGCATGGAATGAACCCGGCAATAATGGGCAACGTGATCCGTGGAACAGGAAGCGTCCGTCCGGCAAGTCGCCGCTGGACGACTTGCTCGGCAACCTGAAATCCCTGCTCGGCAAGCTTGGGCATGGTCCCGGCAGCATCCTCACCGGCGTGCTGGTACTGCTCGCGGTCGGCCTGCTGCTGAGTTGCTACACCATCATCGGTGCGCGCCAGACCGGCGTGGTGCTGCGTTTCGGTGAGTACTCGCGCACGCTGGCGCCAGGCTTCCACCTGAAGCTGCCGCAGCCGATCGAATCGGTCACCAAGGTCGAAGCCACGCGGATCCGCTCGGTCACCGACAAGGTGGCCATGCTGACCAAGGACGAGAACATCATCACGATCGACTTCACCGTGCAGTACCAGGTGGACGATTCGCGCAAATACCTGTTCTCGCTGAACGACCCCGACGGTACCATCGGCGCCGCGGCCGAGGCCGCCGTGCGCTCGGTGATCGGCAGCAGCGACATGGACCAGATCCTGTCCGCCGCCGGCGCCAGCCTGGTCAGCGAGGCCCAGGTGGCGTTGCAGAAAACGCTGGACGGCTACGATTCCGGCCTGCGTGTCACCGAGGTCAGCTTCCAGAACGTGGCCCCGCCGAACGAGGTGAAGGACGCCTTCGACGACGTCAACAACGCCCGCGAAGACAAGCAGAGCATCGAGAACGGCGCCCTGGCCTATGCCAGCAAGGTGGTGCCGGTGGCACGTGGCGACGCTGCGCGCATTGCGGCCGAGGCGGCCGGCTACAAGGCCGAGCGCATCGCCCGTGCGCAGGGCGATACCGCACGCTTCAACCTGCTGCTGACCCAGTACAAGGCTGCGCCTGACGTGACGCGCAAGCGCCTGTGGCTGGAAACCATGGAACAGGTGATGGCCAACAATGCCAAGGTGATCGACGGCTCCGACGGCCGCAACATCATCAACCTGCCGACGCCACAAGGCGGTGCTGCCGCGCCTGAAACCGGCACGGTCACCGCGGGCGCGATCACGCCGGCACCTGTCAGCAACAATGCGGCTGACAAGGGGACGCAGCCATGATGAAACTTACCTCCGCCATCATCGCGGCGATCATCGTCCTGCTCGGTCTCAACAGCATGTTCGTGGTCAGCGAAGGACACAGCGCGCTGCTGCTGCAGTTCGGCCGCATCGTGCACACCGACTACCAGCCGGGCTTGCACTTCAAGCTGCCGGTGATCCAGCAGGTGATGGATTTCGACAAGCGCATCCTGTCGCTGGATGCGCCGCCGGAGCGTTATTTCACCTCCGAGAAGAAGAGCGTCAACGTCGACTTCTACGTGAAGTGGCGCGTGGTCGACAACGCGGCCTATTACCGCGCCACCGGCGGCGACCAGCTGATGGCGGCGCAGCGGCTGACCCCGATCGTGAAGGACGCGCTGCGCTTCGAGTTCAACGCGCGCACCCTGCCGGACCTGATCTCCGGTGGCCGCAAGGACATCACCGAGCGGGTCCGTGCGCAGACCGATGCCGCCGCGCGCAGGAACCTCGGCATCGCCGTGGTCGACGTGCGCATCAAGCGCATCGACCTGCCCAACGAGGTCAGCGAATCGGTCTACAAGCGCATGCGCGCCGAACGCCTGCAACTGGCCAACGAGCTGCGCTATACCGGCCAGGAATCGGCTGAGACGATCCAGGCGGACGCCAATCGCCAGGCCCAGGTGCTGAAAGCCGACGCCAACCGTGACGCCGCGAAGGTGCAGGGTGACGGCGACGCGCAGGCAGCCGCGATCTACGCTCAGGCCTATAGCCAGGATCCGGAGTTCTTCGCGTTCTACCGCAGCCTGCAGGCGTACGAGACCTCGTTCAAGGACGGCAAGGGCGTGCTGATACTGAAACCCGATTCGGAGTTCATGCGCTACTTCAACCAGCCGGCGGCGTCCAAGCGCTAAGCGCACCGATGCACCAGCTGACTGCCGCGCTGTGCCTGATGATGGTGATCGAAGGCCTGCTGCTGTTCGTGGCACCGCAAGGCTGGCAGACGATGGTGCGCGAGGCGCTGAAACTGCCCCCGCGCACCCTGCGCCTGTACGGCGCCGGCGTGATCGTGGTTGGACTGCTGTTGTTGCAACTGTTTCATTGATACGCGCCGCGGCCCGGAGCCGCGATGCGTGATGTTTTCCCCGGCTCCCGCACGGAGCCAACCCAAACGAGCGAGAAGATCATGGGCAAGTCAGTCGTAATCCTTGGTGCGCAATGGGGCGACGAAGGCAAAGGCAAGATCGTCGATCTGCTGACCGAGCGCGTCGGCGCCGTGGCACGTTTCCAGGGCGGCCACAACGCCGGCCACACCCTGGTGATCAAGGGCAAGAAGACCGTGCTGCACCTGATCCCCTCGGGCATCCTGCGCGACGACGCGCTGTGCCTGATCGGCAACGGCGTGGTGCTGTCGCCCGCCGCGCTGATGGAAGAGATCGCCGAGCTGGAGGCCAACGGCGTCGAAGTGCGCTCGCGCCTCAAGATCAGCCCGGCCACGCCGCTGATCATGCCGTACCACATCGCCGTGGATAAGGCGCGCGAGATCGCCGCCGGCGGCAAGGCCATCGGCACCACCGGCCGCGGCATCGGCCCGGCGTACGAGGACAAGGTCGCCCGCCGCAGCGTGCGCGTGGCCGACCTGATGTACCCGCATGAACTGCCGGCGCTGATCAAGACCGCCGTCGACTACCACAACTTCATCCTCACCCAGTGGCTGAAGGTCGAGCCGGTCGACTACCAGAAGGTGCTGGACGACGCGCTGGCCTGGGGCGAATACCTGCGCCCGATGGTCGACGACGTCGCCACCATCCTGCACGACATCCGCAGGGACGGCGGCAACATCATGTACGAGGGTGCGCAAGGCGCGCTGCTCGACATCGACCACGGCACCTATCCCTACGTCACCTCCAGCAACACCACCATCGGCGGCGCGCTGGCCGGCACCGGCGTGGGCGCCGGCGACATCGACTACGTGCTGGGCATCTGCAAGGCCTATGCGACGCGCGTGGGCAGCGGCCCGTTCCCCACCGAACTGCACGACGAGATGGGCGAACGCCTGCGCAAGGTCGGCAACGAGTTCGGCGCCAGCACCGGCCGCCCGCGCCGCTGCGGCTGGATCGATCTGGTCGCGCTCAAGCGCGCCACCCAGATCAACGGCATCAACGGCCTGGCCATCACCAAGCTCGACGTGCTCGACGGCCTGGAAACCATCAAGGTCTGCATCGCCTACGAATACCGCGGCAAGCGCCGCGAACTGGCCCCGCTCGACGCCGACGGCTGGGACGAGTGCAAGCCGGTCTACCTGGAGTTCCCCGGCTGGGCAGAATCCACCGCCGGCATCCGCGACTGGAACAAGCTGCCGCCTGCGGCCCGCGCTTACTTGCGTGCGGTGGAAGAACTGTCGGGCTGCAAGCTGGCGCTGGTTGCTACGGGTGCGGATCGTGACGACACGATCGTGTTGGATGATCCGTTTGCTTGATCGCCTCCGCCTTGGGGTTGGATTCAAAGAGCCCCGCATCGCGGGGCTTTTTGTTGGCGGACACCGACGGCAGCTGTAAAGCTGAACGAATTCATCGTGACAAATAAACAAAATGTCTCGAATAATGGACATTTAAGTAAATATGTCCGATATTCGAGACATGGACACCCAAGCCCTCATGAGCGATATCGGCCAGCAGATTCGGCTGTTGCGCAAGCGTCGTGGCCTCACTCAAGCCGCGCTGGCCGAGCGCGCCGGTATGGCGCGTTCGAAACTGGTGCTGCTGGAACAAGGCAGCGGTTCGGTGGCATTCGAGAGCTATGCCCGTATCGCTGCAGCGCTTGATGCGGCGTTCCGGCTGGAGCCTGCGCAGCGTCCGGCCTTCGAGGAACTCGCGGAGCATTACCGTGAGTAGGGGAACGGCCGCCGTCGTACAGGCGCAGGTGTTGACGCCGCAGGGCGTGAGCGGCGACCTGCACCACGAAGCCGGCCAGTACGAATTTCGTTATTCGGGCACCACACCAGATGTGGCGATCAGCCTGACCATGCCAGTGCGACGCGATCAATATCGCGCCACGCAACTGCTGCCGATCTTCCAGCAAAGCCTGCCGGAAGGCTTTGTGCTGGAACAACTGCGTCTGCGCCTGGCCAAGCTCACCCAGCTCGATCCCATGCTGCTGCTCGCGCTCACCGGGCACGATGGCGCGATCGGCCGTCTATGCGTGCAATCGCCCGAGGTCGAACGCCTGCTCGGCAACGCGCAGACAGCGGCGAAGGGTGAACGACTGTCCGAGATCCTCGCCTGGGACGGCACCGAAAACCTGTTCACCGAACTGGTGGAACGCTACCTGTTGCGCACCGGCGTTTCTGGCGTGCAGCCCAAGGTGCTGGTGCCCGAACGCGCTGAAGTGGGTGGATCAAAAGCCACGCTCGTTGCCGGCGATCTGATCGTGAAAAGCGGGCAGGCCCAATACCCGGGATTGGCCATCAACGAATTCGTTTGCATGTCGATCGCGCGTGCCGCGAACATCCCCGTGCCCGAGTTCTTTCTATCCGACAAGCACGATCTGTTCGTGATGCGACGCTTCGATCGCGATGCGCAAGGCATGCCACTGGGCTTTGAGGACATGGCCACGCTGATGGGCCTGGGCACGTCGCAGAAGTACGAAGGCAGCTACGAGCGCCTGGCCAAGGTCATCCGCAATAACTGCCCGGCTGCAAACGTACGGGCCGCACTGACCCAGTTGTTCGACATCGTGGCGCTGTCGGTGATCGTGGGCAACGGCGATGCCCACCTGAAGAACTTCGGCCTGCTCTACACCCATCCCGCCACGGCCGACTGCCGCATGGCACCGGCCTACGACATCGTCAACACCACCGCGTACCTTCCCGACGATGCACTGGCGCTCACCCTCGGCGGCAGCAAGAGTTTTCAGTCTGCGCGCCTGCATCTGCTGGAGTTAGCCGAGCGCTGCGACATCGAGCAACCCCGCGAACGTGTCGGACACCTGCTGGTAGCCTGCGCGCAACAGCTGCAGACCCATGCCGACCTGCTCGATGAAGTGCCTGCCGTGAAGCAGGCATTGCACCACTGCATGGAGCGAATGGAAGCGGGATTCAGTCGCCCGCTGGCAGCGCGTTGACTGCCGCAGATCGTGATGAATGATCCGTTTGCCTGACAGGTCGGAGGAGGAGAACAGCACACTCTCGCTACGAGAAAATTCCATTTCCGGCGTCGGCTAATCTGAGGGGGATTCCTTATTCAGGCCATCCCTAGTGCGGCGCCGAGATTTTTTCGGCCAGCTGGATACTGCGGGGCGCAGCCAAACCGCCGTAACGGATGTCGATCTTGTCGAGCAAGCTGCGTGCTTTGTCGGGTTTGCCGTTGGCCAGCAGGCTTTCCGTTTGCTGCAGTTGCTCGGTGAGATGCTTGTCGATACGTGCACGGCAATCGGCGAGCTTGCCCGGATCGGGCTGCGCGGGCTTGTCCAGCAAGTCCAGCGCGTGGCTCAACGGTCCGGGTGCGACCACCTCGTGGCCCGACCACGGCGCCGACACCGTATCCAGGTGGAAGACGCACCATTCGTGCAGCGACTGCTGGCTGCGGGTATCCATGTCGAGGTGGTCTTGGTCATTCTGGCCGGTGAGATAGATCAGTCGCATGCTGTCCTGGAATTGCCGGAACAGCCTCGCTGGAGGCAGCGACAGCTGTGCCGTGCCGATCGGGTCGCTGCCGGCCAGCAGCAGCGCGCCATGGAACAGATCCGGATAGCCCAGCGCGATGCGTTCGGCCACTCGCGAACCGCCAGAGAATCCGCCGATATAGATGCGCTGCGGATCCACCGGATACTTCTGCATGATGTTGTATGCCGCCAACAGGGCCAGCGGTACACGACGGTCGAGCACATCGGCGGCGTTGCCGGAATTCGCCGCGCTGACGTAGATCATGCCGTGGCGATCCAGCGGCGAGGTCCATGATGACGGCACGGCAGCCTCCGGCCATGGCGGCACGAACACCAGCAGGGCGTAGCCGCGTGGCGGTGCGTGGGAGGGCACGTAGACGGCGAATTTCTCCTGCGCGAGGTCGAGCGGCTGCTCGCGTATGGCATGGCCTTGGCGTCTCGATTCCTGGCCGACGCGCAGCGCGTTCAACGGGCTCAGCAGACGTCGCACCAGCTCGCTGCTGCGGGACAGCGGCGAGTAGCCGGTGAATACCTCATCGTGCAGCAAGCCGGTGGCGGCAGGCACATCGCTGGCGGTTGCCGGCAGCGGCATAAACAGCACGGCAAGCAGGGGCAGGAGGCGAATCGGCATGCGCGGACGTTAGCACCGGCGGAGCGATCGTGTTTTCAGCATGTACCGCTTCTGAACGCAGGAACCTGCACTGGTTAACGGAAAACGCAGCGTCACATGGTCACGCTCCAATCCCGCACGGCTGTGACGCTTGCGCGTCTGCTGCAGGGGAGCACTGGATCGGTTGGACAGCCGCAAGCCGCTCAGGGAGGGCGGTGACTACGTATCGCATGGACTCGCGCCTCAACTGTCATCCAAATCAAAAGGACTTAAACATGAAAGATCGTTGCGGGTTGTCCGTTGCCGTCAAGGCGGCACTTTTCGCCTCGGTATTCTGTGCCGGCTGTGCCGGCGTTTCTGCACAAACTCTCGCCGATGAAGGCAGTCAAGCCACAACCGCCGTCACCCAGACGCTGGTCGTCGAACCGGACCAGGGCCTCACGCCCATCTACAACCTGATCCAGTCGGCCAAGTCCAGCATCGACATGACGATGTACGAGCTGGTCGATACGCAGGCTTCGGGCCTGCTCTGCACCGCCGCCGAGAACGGCATCAACGTGCGCGTGATCCTCGACCAGAACCTCGAGAAAAGTAACAACCAGGCGGCCTACACCCAGCTGAAGGGCTGCGGTGTGAACGTGGTCTGGGCATGGACCAAATACGCAGCCACCCATCAGAAGACCATCACCATCGACGACACCACCAGTGCGGTGATGACGCTCAACCTGACCAGCCGCTACTACAGCACCACCCGCGACTTTGCGGTGATCGAGAACGATCCAGGCGATGTCGCCGCGATCGAAAGCACGTTCAACGCCGACTTCAAGGCCCAGACGATCACGCCGCCGGTGGGTGACGATCTGGTCTGGAGCCCGACGGTATCCAAGACCGACCTGGTCAACCTGATCAATGGGGCGAAGGACAGCCTGCTGATCGAGAACGAGGAAATGAGCTACAGCACCATCGTCACCGCGCTGGAGAATGCGGCCAAGCGCGGGGTCAAGGTGACCGTGTGCATGACCAACGACGACAACGACTACCAGAGCGAATTCGAAGCTCTCACCAAAGCCGGCGTGAAGATCAGCACCTATCCGGATACGGCCACGGGGCTGTACATACACGCCAAGGTGATCGTGGCCGACTACGGCACCTCGACCGCGAAGGCCTTTGTGGGATCGGAGAACTTCTCCTCGGCCTCGCTGACGGAGAACCGGGAACTTGGGCTGATCACCACCACGGCAGCCATCCTGACCCAGCTCAATACCACCCTCAGCAGTGACTATGCAGGTGGCACGCCCTGGACCAAGTCGTAAACCCGTCGTCGAAGCGCATGGTGTGCAAACATCATGCGCTTCGACGTATCCACCGGTGGATGCCGATACGCCGTAGCCGGCCCGTGTATCCGTACTGGCTGTCATCCTCGCAGGCGAGTCGGCGTTACTATGGAGGCTGGATGAACTTATCCATCGAATCCTTCAAGGGAAATACACATGCACGGCTTGTTCTGGAAATCTGTGCGGTCGCTGCTGTTGCCTGCACTGCTGGCCGGAATGTTCGGAGCGCCTTCGATGGGGGCTGCGGCAACCGATGGAGTCTCTGCGCCCAAGAGTGCGGATACGGCGCCTAGCGATGCCGACCTAGCGTCGACCAAGTGTGCGATCGGCGAGGAACGCTTTCTTCCCGGCGATTATTTCTATTGCCTGGCGACGCTGAGTTATGGCGAACAGCACTACGGCTACGCACAGAAATTCTTCCAGGAGGCGGCTGGCTGGGGCAGCAAGCCGGCGCAATACGTGCTCGGCATCATGGCGCTGAATGGCGACCACCAGCCGGTGAACCGCCCGCTGGCGCTGGCCTGGCTGACGCTGGCGGCGGAACGGCCGCGATCCAGTTTCGGGCAGGCTTATCAATCGGCCTATGCCCATGCCACGGTGGCCGAGCGCCAGGCCGCCGAATCGCTGCTGGCGAAACTTCGCCCGGTCTATGCCGATGCCACCGCAGCGGTACGTGCCGAGAAACGCTACACGCAAGGCATGGCCCAGCTCGCGCATGCGAATGCCGGCGAGGGCAATTACTGCTTGGAGGGCCTGACGACACCGGCGGACCCGGCGCCCGATCCCCAGCAATGCCTGCCGATGCAGACGATGGTCGATGCGATCGATAAGCAAGCCGCGATCGTGTTCGACGGCTGGTCCGGGCACGTGAGCGTCGGTGCGTTGCAACAGGTGGCCGCACCCGCAACGAATGCGCCGCGTCCGGTGAAGTGATGCGTTGACCGTTCGCGCAGATATCTGGTCTGCCGCATCCGGCTCGAAGCTCGCATGGCGTCGTTTGCGGCCGAGCGAGTGACCGGAATCGATGCAAGCATGGCGTGTGCCTGTACGATCCGGAGGAAGGGCGCGGCTTCACGCTTTCTGCGGGCTCCGCATGGAACGAAAATGCAGCGATGGACAGTAGCCTTGGAGGCCCTGGCCAGCAGCATGACCGCGTTCCCGGGATGAGTGGATTGGAAGCGATGGCTGATATCGAACAGAGAATGGAAACGGACGGCGACGTCTACAAGACCCTGCTGGAGTCGACCAGGGCCATACCGTGGAAAATCGATTGGACCACGATGGGGTTCGCCTATATCGGGCCGCAGATCGAGGGTCTGCTGGGCTGGGAGCCGTCCAGTTGGGCAAGCGTGCAGGACTGGGCCGATCGCATGCATCCTGAAGACCGGGCCTGGGCCGTCGATTTTTGCGTCGCGCAATCGAAGGCCGGCGTCGATCATGAGGCCGACTATCGCGCACTGTGCAAGAACGGCGATTACGTCTGGATCCGCGATGTGGTGCACGTGGTGCGCAATGCGGATGGTTCGGTCGATTCGCTGATCGGATTCATGTTCGACATCAGCGAGCGCAAGCGGACCGAGCAGAAGCTGATCGACATGCAGAAGGAACTGGAGGAACTGTCGTACAAGGACGGGCTTACGGGCGTGGCCAACCGGCGCCGGTTCGATGCCATCATGGATACCGAATGGAACAATGCGCGGCGCAACCGGCAGCCGCTGTCGCTGGTCATGCTCGATATCGATTATTTCAAGCAGTACAACGACCACTACGGACACCTGGAGGGGGACTTGTGCCTGAAGCGGGTGGCCCATGTTCTCGGTGCCGCAGCAACGCGGGCGCGCGATTTCGTAGCCCGTTTCGGCGGCGAGGAGTTCGTGCTGGTGCTGCCCGAAACGGACGAGCGTGCCGCGCTGAAAGTGGCCGAGCGCTGTCGCGAGCTGATGGCGCTGGAACAGATTCCCCATGCCCGCTCCGGGATTGGCCCGGTGTTGACCGTCAGCCTGGGCGTGGGCACCACGATTCCGTCCGATGGCGATGAACCGCTGCCGTTTATCGAGGCGGTGGACAGGCGCCTGTACCAGGCCAAGCAGCAGGGACGGAACCGTATGGTTGCGGAGAACTAGGGGTCGGCTATTTCGTTCAATGGTGCGATAGCCAGGTTCTTTTGGCGCAGCTCGGACGATGGTAGGGGCGTTAAGTTTCTTGAATCCCAGCTGAAAACAGCAGTACGACAGAAAGATTTTCGAACGACTGCGCAGCTAGCCTGCGCGTGTTCGCCCACATCCCTGTCCGGCCATGCACGTCGTTTACGCTTTCTGGTCCGGGGTGGTGAGCTGGCTGGCCAATCGCGCGATCGTGCCTGGCCTCGCCGCGCTGCATCTCACCGCCTACGTCGATCGGCCGCGCGAGATCGCGCAATACTTCCTGTTGACCGCCGTACAGGTGGCGATCATCGCGTTCGTGTTCAGACCGATGGAAAGCCTGTGGCCGGTGGAGCATTGGGCCGATCGCCGGTTCACCGTGATCGACCGCAGCTACACGTTGATCAAGCTGTTCGGCGTGCTGCCGCTGTTCACCTATCTGGTGCTGTCGCCACTGAGTCAGTGGCTTGGCGGGAGCAGCAGCGACGATGCCGCCGGCCTGATCAGCGTGCAGGGCATGCTGCCCTGGCTGGGCCATCACCCGGTGCTGCTGTTCCTGGTCTATTACGCGATCTACGATCTCGTCTACTACCTGATCCATCGCCTGCAGCACGGCATCCCGTGGTGGTGGGCGCTGCACAGCCTGCATCACAGCCAGCGCCAGCTCAGCTGCTGGTCGAACGATCGAGACCATTATCTGGACGATCTGCTGGAGGCGTTGATCGTGGCTGCGGTCGCCTTGCTGATCGGCGTCTCGCCGACCGACTTCGCGCTGCTGGTGCTGTCCGGCGAGCTGCTGCAGAACCTCGGGCACACCAACGTGCGGCTGCGCTTCGGGCCCGTGCTGGAGAAAGTGCTGGTCGATCCGCACTATCACCGGTTGCACCACATGCGGGTGGATCCGGATCGTCCGCAATTGCACGCCTGCAACTACGCCTTCATCTTCCCGCTATGGGACATCGTTTTCGGCACCGCGCTGTTCGGCGAACCCGCGCATCCCACCGGTGTGGGTGACCCGATGGTCGATGCCGACAACCGGCGCGGCATCGTTGCCCAACAGCTGGCCACGCTGCGCCGTTTCTGGGGTGCATTTCGCCGCCGTGCCGGCTGGCGTTACGGCGAGGTGGCGTTCAACGTGAATTACGAACCGATCTCCGTGAAGGATTTCGACCTGCACGAGCTGGAGTCGAGCCACATTCCGATGGCGGCTTCGGCGCCGTCGCCAGCCCGGGTAACCGAGCCGGTGGCCGACACCGACGACCAGGGAATCTCCGTCTGATCGCTGGCTATTGCACTAAAGCCAGGTTCGGAGTGAGCTACACCCAAGGCATGGGGTGACAACACCTCGACCGTCAGGGGCAGGGTGATGAGCGAGCCGCATATCGGTTGGAGTGGGGACCGACTGCTGGAGGTGATCAGGACACAGACCGAGATTGCCAAGCTGGGTCTGGACCTGGGCGCCGTGATGACGCTGGTTGCCGAGCGTACGCAGCGGCTTACTTCGGCGACCGGTGCGGTGGTGGAGTTGGCCGAGGATGGCGAGCTGGTTTACCGGGCAGCTTCGGGTGTAGCCAGCCCACACCTGGGCCTGCGCCTGCAGCTTGCCATGAGCCTGTCGGGGCAATGCATCGAGGAGGCGCGTGCGCTGTCCTGCACCGATTCGGATACCGACGACAGGGTCAATCGCGAAGCCTGCCGCCTGATTGGTTTACGCTCGATGGTCGTGATGCCCTTGCGCCATCACGAAACCGTGGTCGGCGTGCTGAAAGTGCTGTCCGATAAGCCCGGTGCTTTCGACGACGGCGATGTGAAGATCCTGGAACTGATGTCCGAGGTGATTGCTGCGGCGATGTTCCATGCGGCCAAGTACGAGGAGAGCGAGCTGTTGTTCCAGGCAACCCATGACGCGCTCACCGGCTTGCCGAATCGTTCCCTGTTCTACGAACGTCTGCGTCATCGGCTGGCCGAGGCCCAGCGCGGGTCCGCGCCATTCGGTTTGCTCAATGTCGACATGGATGGCCTGAAGCCGATCAACGATCAGCTGGGTCATCGAGTCGGGGATGCTGCGATCAGGGAACTGGCAAGGCGCATCAAGGATGCCTGCCGCGCAGCCGATACGGTAGCTCGCGTGGGCGGCGACGAGTTTGGCGTGATCCTGTCCAGCATCGACGGCCGCGATGGTGCCAGGCACCATGTCGAACGCCTCGCGGAACAGATCGGCCAACCCTTCGAGTTCGAATGGAAGTCCATTCCATTGGGCGCGAGTATCGGTCTGGCGATCTACCCGGATGATGGCGAGGAGCTCAATCACCTGCTCGACAAGGCGGATCAATCGATGTACGTCGCCAAACGGGCGAAGCTGAAGCCGTTGCTGCGCTGACTCGCCCGATCTTGCGCGCTGTCGTCATCTGCGAAGCCTTTCACCATCAGCAAGAGGCCCCGCATCCGCGAGGCCTCTTCGTATCGATCCTGCCGTCTGCTGTGGCGTATTAAGCCTCGGTTTCTTCCTTGTATGCATCCACCGGGATGCAGGCACACATGATGTTCTTGTCGCCGTAGACATTGTCCACGCGTGCCACCGGCGACCAGTACTTCTGCAGCTTCAGGCTGGGCAGCGGGAAGGCGGCCAGTTCACGCGGGTAGGCGTGGGTCCACTCGCTGCCACTGACCATGGTGGCGGTATGCGGGGCGTTCTTCAGCGGGTTGTCCTCGCGATCGAGCTTGCCGTCTTCGATCGCGCGGATCTCGTCGCGGATCTGGATCATCGCGTCGATGAAGCGGTCCAGTTCGTGCTGCGATTCGCTCTCGGTCGGCTCGACCATCAGCGTGCCGGCGACCGGGAAGCTCAAGGTCGGCGCGTGGAAGCCGAAGTCGATCAGGCGCTTGGCGACATCCTCGGCGCCGATGCCGGTAGCGTCCTTGAGCGGGCGCAGGTCGAGGATGCACTCGTGCGCGACCAAGCCGTTACGGCCGGTGTACAGGGTCGGGTAGTGCGGTGCCAGCCGCTTGGCGATGTAGTTGGCGTTGAGCAGGGCGACTTGCGTTGCCTTGCGTAGGCCTTGCTGGCCCATCAACGTGATGTACATCCACGAGATCGGCAGGATCGAAGCGGAACCGTAGCTGGCGGCGCTGACCATGCCGACCGTGCCTTCGCCGTTCAGCGTCCTGGGCAGGAACGGTGCGAGATGCGACTTCACCGCACACGGGCCGACGCCCGGGCCACCGCCGCCGTGCGGAATGCAGAAGGTCTTGTGCAGGTTGAGGTGCGATACGTCCGAGCCCCATTTGCCGGGCTTGGCCACGCCGACCAGCGCGTTCATGTTGGCGCCGTCGGTGTACACCTGACCGCCGTGCGCATGCACGATCTCGCAGATCGCGACGATGTCTTCCTCGAACACGCCGTGCGTGGACGGGTAGGTGATCATCAGCGCGGCGAGGCGGTCGCTGTATTTCTCGGCGGCGCGACGGATGTCTTCCACATCGACGTTGCCGTTGGCATCGCACTTGGTCACCACCACCGTCATGCCGCACATCTGGGCGGAGGCCGGGTTGGTGCCGTGGGCGGATTCGGGGATCAGGCAGATGTCGCGATGATCTTCATTGCGCGAGCGATGGTAGGCGCGGATCGCCAGCAGGCCGGCGTATTCGCCCTGCGCGCCGGAGTTCGGCTGCAGGCTGACCGCGTCGTAGCCGGTGCACTCGACCAGCATCGCTTCCAGGCCGTCGATCAGCTCCTTGTAGCCCCTCGTCTGCGACACTGGTGCCAGCGGGTGGATGTTGCCGAACTCGGGCCAGGTTACCGGGATCATCTCGGCGGTGGCGTTGAGCTTCATGGTGCAACTGCCCAGCGGGATCATCGTGCGATCCATCGCCAGATCCTTGTCGGCCAGCGCGCGCATGTAGCGCAGCAGCTCGTGCTCGCTGTGATGCGTGTTGAACACCGGATGCTGCAGGAACGCGCTCTTGCGCACGAGCGCCGTCGGCAGTGCGTCCGGCGTGGCGGCATCCAGCTCGTCGATGTCGTCGATGCACGCGCCGAACAAGGCGGCGAGGGCGCTCACGTCGGCGCGCGTGGTGGTTTCGTCGAGGCTGATGCCGACGCT
The DNA here is from genome assembly GCF_002001125.1 of Rhodanobacter sp. B04. Classification (GTDB taxonomy): domain Bacteria; phylum Pseudomonadota; class Gammaproteobacteria; order Xanthomonadales; family Rhodanobacteraceae; genus Rhodanobacter. The sequence goes on from NZ_MUNV01000011.1 coordinate 236,705, forward strand.
CTCGCCATGGATCTGGCGCAGGTTGATGCCGGCCGCCTCGGCCTTGGCGAGCAGGGCGTCGGCGTCGACGTTCACCACATGCAGGGTGTCGAAGAAATCCGGACCCACGGTGTGACCGGCCTGGCGCAGCGATGCGGCCAGGATCGAGGCGAGGCGATGCGTGCGGCGCGCAATGCGGGCCAGGCCTTCCGGACCGTGGTACACGGCATACATGCTGGCCATCACCGCCAACAGCACCTGTGCGGTGCAGATGTTGGAAGTGGCCTTCTCGCGGCGGATGTGCTGCTCGCGGGTCTGCAGGGTAAGGCGGTAGGCGTGCTTGCCCTCGGCATCCAGCGAGACGCCGATCAGGCGGCCCGGCATCGAACGCTTGTACGCGTCGCGGCAGGCCATGAAGGCGGCGTGCGGGCCACCGTTGCCGAACGGCACGCCGAAGCGCTGGCTGTTGCCGACCACGATGTCAGCGCCCCATTCGCCCGGCGCGGCAATCAAGGTCAGCGCGAGCAGGTCGGTGGCGACGGCGACCAGGCCACCGCGCGCATGCACGGCAGCGGCAATTGCCTGGTAATCGTTGACGGTGCCGAAGGTGTTCGGATACTGCAGCAGCACGCCGAAGGAATCGAGGTTCAGCGCATCGGCGTCGTTGCCGATCACCAGTTCGATGCCCAGCGGTTCGGCGCGGGTGCGGATCACTTCCAGCGTCTGCGGATGCACGCCGTTCGACACGAAGAACGTGTTGCTCTTGGACTTGCACGAGCGCTTGGCCAGCGTCATCGCCTCGGCGGCGGCGGTGGCTTCGTCCAGCAGCGAGGCGTTGGCGATCTCCATGCCGGTGAGGTCGGCGCACATCGTCTGGAAATTGATCAGCGCCTCCATGCGGCCCTGCGAGATCTCCGCCTGATACGGCGTGTACGCCGTGTACCAGGCCGGATTCTCCAGGATGTTGCGCAGGATGACGTTCGGCGTATGGGTACCGTAATAACCCTGGCCGATGAAGCTCTTGAGCACCTGGTTCTTGTCCGCGATGGTGCGGATCTTGGCCAGTGCCTCGACCTCGGTGATTGCTTTCGGCAGGGCCAACGGAGCGGGTGACTTGATCTTGCCAGGCACGATCGCGTCGGTCATCGACTCCAGCGAATCGTGGCCGATGACTCGCAGCATCTGCGCGATCTCGGCATCGTTGGGACCGATGTGGCGCTCGATGAAGGCGTGATGGTGCTCGAGGTCGCGCAGGGAAGGCTTGGCAGGCGTACTCATAGGGGCAGGGTTCATGACGGGCGTCCGGAAATGGCCGATAAGGGCCGGGCGTGCGTGCCGCACGTGGGGCGCCCCTCTGTCCTTTTGCCTGAGAGTTTGGAGACGCGGATACGTCTCGTGCACCTTCGGCGGCGGATTCAACCGCTCTCTCCAGAGTGTTTACGCGTGATGGTGTGGGGCCTGAGCGATTACGGGCGTTGCGTCTTCGGCAGCGGCTGCGCCCGGTCAAGGGCCATCCGCTTCTCCCACCAAGCGTTTACCGCGACAATTATACAGGCCTTGTGACGTCGTGTCGGCGTTTTGCTGGCGAGCCGGAAGGAGTATCGGCGGGGCCATGCCCAGTTGCAGCTGGTTGGCAGCTGGCACGTTGAAAACAAGCATGTGAAAGGCGTCAGAAAACCCAGTCTCATGTGACATCATCGTGCGGACAAGGCCAATGCACCGAGGCTGCCTGGATGGCTGTGCGTAGAAAATGCCTGTTCCTTGCGTTGGCCTTGCTGGTGCTGTATTTCCTGCTGCCGGCGCTGTTGCTTCGTTTCGCGATCGATCAGCTGGCGTTTGCCGCCCAGACAAGTGCTGCTACCCATGAAGACCAACGTTACGAGGTGAAAGTTGGCAGCGGCAGATCGGTCGTCGTCAGACGCTACGGGTCGGCGAATGCAGCATGCGTCATCTTCTTTCCGGGTCAGCACGGCGGCATCGGAACGTACGAACGTACGTTGTTCCCGCAGATCGAGGGTGCGGGTGCTGTGGTCTACGCCGTGTCCTATCCAGGACAGGATGGTGCCGCCGGTTCAAGTCGTCTGCGCTGGTTGAGCGGGGACGTGGCGGTTGCGATGGATTTCATTGGGCGCAAGACATCTTGCATTCCGGCGCAATCGGTCTTCGTCGGCCGTTCGCTGGGAGCTACGGTCGCCTTGGTAGAAGCCGAGCGTTTTTCTCCCCGTGGCGTTCTGCTTGATGGTGTTTCACCCGATCTTGCCGGAGTTGTCCATGCGTGGTTCGAGCGGCACCCGCTGGCCATCGGTTGGAGGCTGCTTCCGGTTCGCCTGTTGCTGGCGGACGACTTCGCACTGGTTGATATCGTGGCAAAGCTTCCAGCAACGCCGGTCGTCATTTTTCAGGGAATGGCCGACCGGGTGACGCCGTTTGAGTCGATGCGGATCTGGGTCTCTGCAAACCCTGCCATCCGATTTGTCCCGATTCCAGGCGCCAGCCATGAAAACGCGTACAGGCTCGGTCGCGCCAGTTACCTCGAGTCGCTTAAAGATTTACTGAGCGCCAAGGTCGCAAGCCATTGTCCGGATTGAATCCTGCGGACAAGCTTCAGCCGGGACCGTCGCGTTATGCTTGCAGCCAGCGTGCCACTGTCGGGTAAGAACCACCATGATCCGCATCGGCGAAATCGACCATGTGGTACTGCGCGCCATCGACATCGTGGCGATGCAACGCTTCTACTGCGACGTTCTGGGCTGCCGCGAGGAGCGCCGGCAGGATGAGATCGGCCTGGTGCAGCTGCGTGCCGGTGCATCCTTGATCGATCTGGTCAGCATCGGTGGCCAGATCGGCCGGCACGGTGGCGCCGCGCCAGGTGGCGAAGGCCACAACATGGATCATCTGTGCCTGCGCGTGGAGGGTTACGATGAGCCGGCCATCCTTGCGCATCTGAAGGCGCATGACGTGCGTATCGGCGAACTGGGTTCACGCTACGGCGCTCAGGGTGAAGGTCCGTCGATCTACCTGTATGACCCGCAGGGCAACATGATCGAACTTAAGGGACCGCCTGCGTCGTGATGCTTTCAGGGTCGTGAGCGCTACGCTTCCCGACTTTGCTGAACCCTGAAAGGACGAAAGCCGCCTTGAGGGCGGCCTTCCTGACTTCAATCGAAGCCGTAAAAAACGAAAGCCGCCTTGAAAGGCGGCCTTCGTCTACAATTGGTGCCCAGGAGAGGACTCGAACCTCCACGGAGTTGCCCCCGCTAGCACCTGAAGCTAGTGCGTCTACCAATTCCGCCACCTGGGCAGGTGTCACACCGCTCTGCGAGCTGCGTGAGCCGCGTAATTTAGGCATCTGTCGGCGGCTTGTCAACACTTTTTCACATTTCGTTCTTTCACACCCAATCATCGTGTCGTGTCATTCTCCGCGCCGCGCATACCACAAGGATATTTAGTGACCAGAAAAACTCCCCCGCAGTCCGGCAAAGGGTCGGACTCATCCGCACGCAAAGGCCCGGTGAAAACCGCCGGCAAGAAACAGCGCCCCGACGCGCCTACCGCACCACGACGCAACAAGGCTGCCGCAGGCGCCGTGCGCGACCCCCATGCCGATCGCGAGGCGCAGCGTTATGCGCGCCCGATCCCCAGCCGCGAGGCGATTCTTGCCTTGCTTGAAGAACGTGGCGAATTGCTTACCGAGGCACGCATCGCCGAGGCGCTGGAAATTCACCAGGAAGACGACCTCGACGCATTGCGCAAGCGACTCGGTGCGATGGTGCGCGACGGCCAGCTCCTGCTGGGCCGGCGCGGTGGCTATGCGCCGACGCAGAAACTCGACCTGATTGCCGGCCGCGTGCTGGCCAACGCCGAGGGTTACGGCTTCCTGCGCCCGGACGAAGGTGGCGACGATCTGTATCTGTCACCGCAGCAGATGCGCGCGGTGATGCACGGCGATCGCGTGCTGGCCAGCGTGGTCGGCATCGACCGCCGAGGCCGCAAGCAGGGTGCGATTGCCGAAGTGCTGGAGCGGCGTTCGTCGCGGCTGGTCGGCAGGGTGGTGATCGAAAACGGCGTGACCCTGGTGGCGCCGGACGATCGCCGCCTGAACCAGGACGTGATGATCAAGCCGGGGCAGGAGCAGGGCGCGCGCTCCGGCCAGATCGTGGTGGTCGAGATCACCGATCCGCCGACACCGCATCGTGGCCCGATGGGTGAGATCCGCGCGGTGCTGGGCGAGCGCCTGCAGCCGTCGCTGGTGGTGGAGATGGCGATTGCCAGCTACGACCTGCCGCACGAATGGCCGGCAGAAGTGCTGCGCGATGCCGCGCTGGTCGAGCCGGTGGTGACTGCCGCCGAGCGCGAGGGCCGCACCGATATCCGCAAGCTGCCGCTGGTGACGATCGACGGCGCCGATGCGCGCGACTTCGATGATGCGGTGTATGCCGAACCGAAGCGTGGTGGTGGTTGGCGCTTGATCGTGGCGATTGCCGACGTGTCGCACTACGTGCAGGTTGGCAACGCATTGGACAAGGAAGCCTATGAGCGCAGCACCTCGACCTATTTCCCGGGTTTCGTGGTGCCGATGCTGCCGGAGACGCTGTCCAACGGCATCTGCTCGCTCAACCCGCAGGTCGAGCGGCTGTGCATGGTCTGCGACATGCTGGTCGACGCCGAAGGCAACGTGACCAAGTCGAAGTTCTACGACGCGGTGATGCTGTCCCATGCGCGGCTTACTTACGACAAGGTGTGGCAGGCGGTGGGGCTGAGGGAGGCCGATGCGCGCCACGAAGTGGCCGACGTGCTGCCGCAACTGGAAAACCTGCATGCGCTGTACAAGGCGATGGCGCAGCAGCGCAAGCGCCGCGGCGCGATCGATTTCGAGACGCCGGAAGTGAAGTTCCGCCTCGACCAGACCGGCAGCGTGGAGTCGATGGGCGCCACCGAGCGCAACGACGCGCACAAGCTGATCGAGGAATGCATGATCGCCGCGAACGTGCAGGCGGCACTGTTCCTTGAGAAGAAGAAGATCCCCGCGCTGTTCCGCGCGCATGAGCCGCCGCCGGCGGAGAAGTACGAAGACCTGCAGCAGTTCCTGCGCGAGTTCAAGCTGCGCATGCCGCCGGTGGAAGATGTCACGCCGGCCGATTTCTCCGAAATCCTGCGCATGGTGCATGACCGCCCCGAGCGCGAGCTGATCCAGAACGTGTTGCTGCGCTCGCAGAGCATGGCGGCCTACCAGCCGGACAATCGTGGCCACTTCGGCCTGGCGCTGCAGGCGTATGCGCACTTCACCTCGCCGATCCGCCGTTACCCGGATCTGCTGGTGCATCGCGCGATCCGCTACGCGCTGACCAACGGCAAGCCGGCCGACTACACCTACAGCCCGGCCGAGATGTCGGCGATGGCGATCCATTGTTCGCAGCGCGAGCGCCGCGCCGAAGAGGCCGAGCGCGATGTGGACGAGCGCTTCAAGTGCGCGTGGATGGAGAAGCACATCGGCAGCGAGTTCGAGGGCGTGGTGACTGGCGTCACCTCGTTCGGCCTGTTCGTGGAGCTGGACGAATCGAAGGTGTCCGGCCTGGTGCACATCAGCCAGCTCGCCAACGATTACTACCACTTCGACGCGACCCGCAAGCTGCTGAAGGGCGAGCGCACCGGCGCGCAGTTCCGCCTGGGCGACCACGTGCGTATCCAGGTGCTGCGCGCCAGCCTGGAGGATCGCAAGATCGACTTCCGACTGGTCTCGCCGCGCACGCCGGTTGCGCCGCCGACAGGCAGCGGCAAAGCCTATGACTATGCGGCCAGTGGTGAGCGTTACTCGTTGCCGAAGAAAGCTGCCGCACCGGTCAAGGCTCAAGGCATGTTCGGCCGGGCGGCCAAGGCGATCGGTCGCGCATTCGGCCGGCGCGATGCCGTGGTGCCGGAAGCGCCCGTACTGAGCGATAATCCGCCACCGCGTCCGCGCGCCCCCGCACGGCATGACGATGGCGGCAATCGTCCTCGTCACGCACCTGCACCGGCCAGGTCGGCGCAGGGCCAGCCGAGCCGTGGCAAACGACAGGGGCCGGCGGCAAAGGCGGCACCGACATCGACCCCCGCGAGCGGCGGCAAGAAGCGCAGCGGACGCAAACCGAAACCGAAAGGCAAGTCATGAGTGAGAGCTGGATCGTCGGCATCAATCCCGTCGAAGGTGCGCTGAGCAACGACGCCGAGCGCGTGCGCGAGCTGGTGGTCGAACACGGCCAGCGCAATGCGCGGGTGCTGGAACTGGCCGAGCACGCCAAGGCGCTGAAGATCACGGTGAACCATCGTCCACGCGAGCAGCTGGACAAGCTCGCCGGCGAGGCGCGCCACCAGGGCGTGGCAGCGCTGTACGAAGCGCCGCCGATGGCGCATGAAAACGACCTGGCGGCGTTGATGGAGCGCGACGGCGGCGACACGCTGGTGCTGGTGCTCGATGGCGTCACCGATCCGCACAATCTCGGTGCCTGCCTGCGCAGCGCGGCGGCGTCGAAAGTCACCGCGGTGATCGTGCCGAAGGATCGCGCCGTGGGCCTGACGCCGGTCGTGCGCCGCGCCTCGGCTGGCGGCGCCGATCGGGTGCCGCTGATCGCGGTGACCAATCTGGCGCGCACGCTGCGCGGGTTGAAGGACGCAGGCGTGTGGATCACCGGCCTGGCCGGCGACACCGATACCTCGATCTATGGCGTGGACTTCAAGGGCCCGGTGGCACTGGTGCTGGGCGGCGAAGGCGAGGGCATCCGCCGGCTGACCCGCGAGCTATGCGATTTCGTGGCGAAGATCCCGATGCCGGGCACGATGGAGAGCCTCAACGTCTCGGTCGCCACCGGCGTGGTGCTGTTCGAGGCCTTGCGCCAGCGGAGTGCGAAGCGATGAACCTGTTCTGGTACGACTGGGCCGGCTATATCGGCGTGGCGCTGGTGCTGCTGGCGTTTTTCCTGCTGCAGGAACGCAAGCTGCAAGGCAATGGCCTGGTCTATCAGCTGATGAATATCCTGGGCGCGATCGGGGTGATGCTGTCGCTCTGCTTCGGCAATTTCAACCTGGCGGCTTTCATCATGCAGGTGGCCTGGTTGCTGATCGGCAGCTACGGCATCGTGCGCGATGTGAAGCGGCGTCGCCAGGCAGGCGGTCTGTCGTCGTAGCGGTATGCGCTGCGCGGGGACGACCCGGCGTACTTTTCCATCGCGGGGACGGCCCTGCCACACAGAGGAGCGCCGACATGGCGTGGATCTATCTGCTGCTGGCCGGCCTGTTCGAAGTGGCCTGGGCGATCGGCCTGAAGTACACCGAAGGCTTTGCCCGGCTGTGGCCGACGGTCGGCACGGTGACGGCGATGGTGATCAGCATCGTGCTGCTGGCGATGGCGGTGAAGACGCTGCCGATCGGCACCGCCTATGCGATCTGGACCGGCATCGGCGCGGTTGGCGCGGTGGCCTTCGGCATCGTGCTGTTCGGCGATCCGGCGACCATCGCGCGGCTGCTGTGCGTCGCGTTGATCGTGATCGGCATCGTCGGGCTCAAGCTTGCCGCCGGTCCGTAGCAGCGCACCGTGTTGTGGACAGGGTGGATTCCCGCGGAGCGGGTATGGCGCTAGTCGCCCAGCTTGGTCATTTCCGGATTCGAGGTGAGGTCGCCCTTGCTGCGCTGCTTGGTCAGCGGCTCGCCGGTGACCTGGAACCACACGTTCTCGGCGATGTTGGTGGCGTGGTCGCCGATGCGCTCGATGTTCTTGGCCATGAACAGCAGGTGCGTGCACGGGGTGATGTTGCGCGGGTCTTCCATCATGTAGGTGAGCAGCTGGCGGAAGTAGCCGGTATAGGCCTCGTCCAGCACCACGTCGTCCTTCCACACCTGGTATGCGCGCTCGGCATCGCGGTCGCGATAGGCCTGCAGCACCTCGCGGACTTCGGCGGCGGCCAGCTCGGCCAGGTAACCCAGGCCACCGACCGGGCCTACCGGAGCAACCATCGACAACGGAATCGAGCGCTTGGCCACGTTGGCGGCGTAGTCACCGATGCGTTCGATGTCGGCAGCGATGCGCAGGGCGGCGAACACGTTGCGCAGGTCGCCGGCCATCGGCGCGCGCAGTGCCAGCAGGCGCACCACGTCGTGGCTGATGTCCTGTTCGAGCTGGTCGATCGCGTCGTCGTTGTGAACGACATGCTGGGCGGCACGCTCGTCGCGACGTTCGACCACGTCGATCGCCGCCTCCAGCTGGCTTACCGACAATTCGCCCATGCGCACGATCTCGCCGGTGAGCCGGGTCAGTTCGTCGTCGTAGCTCTTGATGATGTGTTCTTTGCTGCTGCCGCTCATGGTGTGCCTCGTAGGGTTGGAGCAGGAACGGGGAGCGGTGAACATGCAGCTTGTCGCGAGCTTGCCGTTCCCTGTTCCCCGCTTTCATTCAGCCAAATCGACCGGTGATGTAGTCCTCGGTCTGCTTCTTGCCTGGTTTGGTGAAGATCTTCTCGGTGCCGTCGAACTCGATCAGCTCGCCCATGTACATGAACGCGGTAAGGTCGGAGACACGGGCCGCCTGCTGCATGTTGTGGGTGACGATGACGATGGTGAACTGGCTTTTCAGTTCTTCCACCAACTGCTCGATGCGGCTGGTGGCGATCGGGTCGAGTGCCGAGGTGGGTTCATCCAGCAACAGCACTTCGGGTTTGAGCGCGATCGCGCGGGCGATGCACAGGCGCTGCTGCTGGCCGCCGGAGAGGCCGAGCGCGTTCTGCTTGAGCTTGTCCTTCACTTCGTCCCACAGCGCGGCACTGCGTAGCGCCTGTTCAACGCGGATCGTCATGTCCGCCTTGGACAATTTCTCGTGGTGGCGGATGCCGTAGGCGACATTCTCGAAGATCGTCATCGGGAACGGCACCGGCTTCTGGAACACCATGCCGACCTTGCCGCGCAGGCGGTTCATCGAATAGCCCGGATCGAGGATGTTCTCGCCGTCCAGGGTGATCTCGCCCTTGGCCTCCAGCTTCGGGTAGATCGCGTAGATGCGGTTGAAGATGCGCAGCAGGGTGGATTTGCCGCAGCCGGAGGGTCCGATGATCGAGGTGACCTTCTTCTCCGGGATGTCCATGTTGATGCCTTTCAGCGCATGGAAACCGTTGTAGTAGAAATGCACGTCGCGCACGGTGAGCTTGGGCGCGACAGCCGCGGCGGCCGCCACCGGCGCCGGATTCGTGGCGAGGGCGGAATCAGTCATGGGACACCTTGGTGCGGGAAAGGACCATACGGGAGGCGAGGCTGAGCAGCAGCACGAACATGGTGACCACGAACGCGCCGGCCCAGGCCAGCGCGTGCATGTCGTCGCCCGGGTCGTTGGCGTACTGATAGATGATCTGCGGCAGGCTGGACATCTTGTCGATCGGATTGACCGCCATGTAGTTGTTGCCGAACGCGGTAAACAGCAGCGGTGCGGTTTCGCCGCTGATCCGCGCCAGCGCCAGCAGCACGCCGGTGATGATGCCCGAGCGCGCCGCGCGGATCAGGATCTGCAGGGTCAGTTTCCACTGCGGCACGCCCAGCGACAGCGCCGCCTCGCGCAGCGTGGATGGCACCAGCCGCAGCATCTCGTCGGTGGTTCGCACGATCACCGGCAGGGCGATCAGCGCCAGCGCGACGCCGCCGGCAAAGCCCGAGAAGGTGGTCGAGCCGTGGGTCAGGGCGGTCGTCGGCAACACGATGATGGTGTAGACGAACAGGCCCATCACGATGGACGGTGCCGACAGCAGGATGTCGTTGAGGAAGCGGATCGACTCGCCCAGCTTGGTGCGATCGGCGTATTCGGCCAGCCAGGTGCCGGCGAGTACGCCGATCGGGGTGGCGATGGCGATGCCGATGAAATTGATGATCAGGCTGCCGACCATCGCGTTGGCGAGGCCGCCATCGGCGCCGTTGGCGGTGATTTTGGTGAACAGCTTCAGATTCAGCGCGCCGATGCCTTGGCGCAGGGTTTCCCACAGGATCCAGGCCAGGAAGGCCAGCCCGATCAGGGTGGCCAGCATGCTCAGCCCCATCGCCACCCAGTTGGTGACACGCCGACGCAGATAGATCGCGCTCATCAGCTACCTTCCTTTTTGGCCAGCTGGCGCAGCATCAGTCGTGCGATCAACAACACGAAGAAGGTGACCACGAACAACAGGAAGGCCAGCGCCATCAGCGAGGACTTCTGCAGGCCGGAGGCTTCGCTGAACTGGTTCGCGATGGTCGAGGCAATCGAGGTGCCCGGATCGAGCAGCGAGGCGGACAACGTCATCGCATTGCCGAGCACGAAGGTGACAGCCATGGTCTCGCCCAGCGCGCGGCCAAGGCCGAGGAAGATGCCGCCGATCACCGCCGAGCGGGTATACGGCAGCACGATGTCCCATGACACTTCCCAGGTGCTGGAGCCCAGCGCATAAGCCGACTCCTTCAGCCGGGTCGGCACGGTCTGGAATACTTCGCGCATCACCGAGGAGATGAACGGGATGATCATGATCGCCAGCACGATGCCGGCAACCAGGATGCTGGCGCCGAACGGATAGCTGCTGCCGAACAGTTTGCCGACGAAGGGCACGTGCTGGGCCACCCACGACAATTTGCCGTCATCGGGCTGGTTGCCGAGGTTGCTGGTCAGCCATGGCTTGATGTGGTTGGCAAAGAACGGGGCGAAGATGAACAGGCCCCACATGCCGTAGATGATCGAGGGGATGCCGGCCAGCAGTTCGATGGCCGAGGCCACCGGCGTGCGCAGCCAGGCGGGCGCCACTTCGGAAAGGTACAAGGCGATGCCGAAACTCACCGGTACCGCGATCAGCAAGGCGATCAGCGAGGTGGCGATGGTGCCGTAGACCGGTACCAGGGCGCCGTAGACATCGTTGCCGGGATCCCATGCGGTGCTGACCAGGAAGTGCCAGCCGAAGGTGGAGAAGGCACTGCGGCCGCCCCACAAGGTGGCACCGGCGGCACCGAGTAGGGCTGCCAGCACCAGCAGGGCGCAGCCTTTGAGCAGCCAGCGGAACAGCCGTTCGTCGCGGGCATCGCGGCGACTGCGCCGCTCCAGGAGGTCGATGGACGATGCGACGGTATCGGTTGCCGGCATGAATATCCCATGTTCCGTTGAACTGAAAACCTTCTCCTCCGCGTGCGGAGGAGAAGGCCTGGTGCCACGTGTGACGGACGATCAGGTTCAGTGCTTGAACTCGGAAGCCCAGTAGGCCTCGATCTTGCTCACCAGGGCATTCGGCAGCGGCACGTAGTCGAGCGCCGCGGCGTCCTGCTGGCCGTGTTCGAGCGAGAACTTGAAGAAGTCGAACGCGACCTTGGTGTTCACCGGGTTCTTCGGCGTCTTGTACATGATCATCCAGGTGGTGGCGGTGATCGGCCATGCCTGGGCGCCCGGTGCATTGGTCATGATCAGGTTGAAGTCCTTGGCGCTGGCCCAGTCCGCGGTGGCGGCGGCGGCGGCGAAGGCATCGGCGCTCGGCTTGATGAAGTTGCCGGCGGCGTTCTTCATGTCGACCCAGGCGATCTTGTTCTTCACGGCGTAGGCGTATTCCACGTAGCCGATCGCACCCGGGATCTGGTTCACGTACTGCGACACGCCCTCATTGCCCTTGCCACCCACGCCGGCCGGCCATTCCACGGCGGTGCCGAATTTCACCTTGCTCGCCCATTCCGGGCTGACCTTGGACAGGTAGTTGGTGAAGTTGAACGAGGTGCCCGAACCGTCCGAACGATGCACGACGGTGATCTTGCCGGCAGGCAGCTTCAGCCCGGCATTCAGCGCGGCGATCTTGGGATCGTTCCAGTTGTTGATCTTGCCCAGGAAGATGTCGGCGAGGGTGGCGCCATCGAGCTTGATCTGGTCGGCCTGCACGCCGGCGATGTGGACCACCGGCACGATGCCGCCGACCACGATCGGGAACTGGCCGAGGCCGAACTGCTGCAGATCCTCGGCCTTCATCGGGGCATCGGACGCACCGAAGTCGATCGTGCCTTCCTTGATCTGCGCAATGCCAGCGCCGGAACCGACCGACTGGTAGTTGAGATGGTTGCCGGTCTTTTCGGCATACGCGGCCGACCACTTGGACATGACCGGATAGACGAAGCTGGAACCGGCGCCGGTGATGTCGGTGGCCTGCGCGGCCATGCCGAAGCTCGATGCCGCGGCAAGCGCTGCGACGGCGGCGAATCGAATCGGGAATTTGCGGGAGGTCAACACGGTAGCTCCTTGGAGGGACGAGAGGATGCGACCCCGCCATTTCAGGCTTTTCGTATTGCCATTGGATGAAATGAATGTTTCAGACAGATGACAACGATGGGTCGGCTGTCACGTCGATCGCATGAAATCGCTCCGCGACCGCTGGCAAATCCCGTCCTGTGGCGGTTTCAGGCCGCATCCAATCCACGCTGCGCCTGTTCGAGCGATTCAAGCCGGCGCCAGCGGTTGACCACGCTGCAGAACAATTCGGCGGTTCGCTCGGCGTCATATACCGCCGAATGTGCCTCGCGGCTGTCGAACGGCAGGCCTGCCGCCAGTACCGCCTTGCTCAATACCGTCTGGCCAAACGCGAGGCCGCCGAAGCTGACGGTGTCGAAGCAGCTGAACGGGTGGAACGGATTGCGCTTGTGGCCGGTGCGGCGCACCGCCTGGTTGAGGAAGCCCAGGTCGAATGCGGCGTTGTGTCCCACCAGGATGGCCCGCTGGCAACCTGCCTCGCGCACCGCCTCGCGCACCACATGAAAGACATGGTCCAGTGCCGACCGTTCGGCCAGTGCGCCGCGCAGCGGATTGTAGGGATCGATGCCGGTGATCTCCAGCGAGCGCGGGTCCAGGTTCGCGCCCGGAAACGGCTCCACGTGCGTCGACACCGCGGGTTGCAGGCGCAGCCAGCCGTCGGCATCCATCGACAGCGGAACGGCTGCAATTTCCAGCAGGGCGTCATGTTCGGCATCGAAACCGCCCGTTTCGACATCGACCACCACGGGAAGAAAGCCGCGGAAGCGCTCGGCCATGCGCATGGTTACAGAGGAAGAGAGATCAGGCATCGAACAAGCATAGCAGCAGCGTCCCGGCGCCCATCCTCAGCCTGCACAAAGACGCGGCGGGGCCAGGGACACGGCAATACGCATCGACCACTTGACTACATATTGTCTGTACGAGGCTGCATGTATTCAAAGCCAGGGGCGCTGTCATTGCGCGGTACGCGCTTGGTGGCGCAAGAGTTTTCGTCGGCGACACGCACTGTTGCACCGTAATCTGATTGTCATTTGCGATTTACGCGAGTGTCACATTCATCACACAAACTTAATACAAGCGCGGTGCAGCTGATCCGTCTCTGGCTCCTGATGGCCATGGGTGAAGTGCCGCAGCACGACATTCTCGTCCCCGATGCGGAGCTTCCAATCATGCGCAACAAAATCGTCGCCGTAGCCATCGCTGCCGTGCTCGGCACACTCAGTGTCAGCGCGCACGCTGATGACAGCACCATCAATACCTTCAGTGACCTTTTCACCCAGGGTCATGTGGATGGCGAGCTTCGCCTGTACGACTTCAACCGCAGCTATGACTACGATGTTCCGGCGAAGCCGAGTGCCCATGCGTTTGGCGGTTCGATCCTGCTCAACGCTCAGACCGCTTCGCTGGATGGCTTCAGCGCCGGCGCGTCGCTGATCAGCGCGAATTCGCTGGGCTCGCTCGCGGACAATCCGAAGCGGGTCGATACCACCTTGATGGGCGCCAGCGATTCGCTGTCGGCGCTGAGCCAGGCTTACCTGCAGTACAAGAACGACTGGGTCACGGCACGTGCCGGTTACCAGTACCTCAATACGCCCTGGATGGGCAACAGCGATGGTCGCCTGCTGCCCAATTCGTATGAAGCCTTGAGCGCCGTGTTCACGCCGGTGAAGGGCTGGAACATCATCGGTATCCGCGAACTCAGCTACAAGAGCCGCACCTCCAGCGATTACTTCAACGACAACAACTACTACGCCAGCGCCTACCAGGGCGACACGCTTTACGGCGGCAACCAGGGCCTGCCGTTGACGGCGAAGCAGACCAGCGGTACCTGGGCCTTGGGCACCACCTACGTCGATGGCGGCCTGAAGGCGCAGGGCTGGTACTACGACTTCCTCGACTTTGCCCGCATGGGCTACGTCGACGGCAGCTATGTGTTCAAGACCGGCACCGGCTTCGACCCGGTCATCGGTTTCCAGGGCTTGACCGAAAGCGGCGGCGGTTCCGACAACGTGCTGGTGGCCAACAAGCTGAAGATCAACGGCGTCGCCGGCACCAAGGTGGACAGCAGCGCCTGGGGCGCCAACCTCGGTGTGGTGATCCCGAACGGCCGCTTCGACCTGTTCTACAACAAGCTCGACCAGCAGTCCGGCGGGGCCATCGGCGACGGTTCGATCATCTCGCCGTTCACCGCCAGCTACGCCACCGACCCGCTGTACACCACCTCGATGATTCGTGGCCTGGTGGAAGCTGGCCCGGGTCACGCCTGGAAGGCCAAGATGACCTACGGCTTCTTCGACAACAGCCTGCAGCTGGTCGGTGCTTACGCCAAGTACACCACGGATCTGAACGGCGACTTCCACGATACCTACTTCGACATCATCTACAACTTCAGCGGCTTCCTCAAAGGCTTCCAGATCCGCGATCGCTGGGAAAAATCCTCGGGCGGCATCAACAACCTGAATCCGGGCAACAAGCCGTTCACCTACAACCGCGTGATGCTGACCTACAAGTTCTGATCGACGATGACACAGCTGTCATGCCGCTGATCGGAAATTGTCACAGCGGCATGGCAAGCTGGAACCATCGAGACTGAACTTATCAAGAGTTATCGCAAGGGAGTTCGACCCAAGGACGGAAAACGGCGGGCACAGCCCGCCGTTTGCTTTTCTGGAATTGGCGCATGCCGTTTTGCAGGCATGACGAGATCGGGCGGATGGAGTGCGTCGGATCCGCCCGGCGTTCAACGCGCCGCGGCCACCGGATCACCCTCCGGCGGCTTTCCCGTGGTTGTGTTGCTCCAGCCGCCACCCAGTGCACGGATCAGGTTCACGCTGGCTTGCAGGCGACGCGTACGCACCTGCTCGGCATTGCGCTTGGCCTGCAGGTAGCTGGTTTGCGCGGTGACCACGTCGAGATAGTTCACCACGCCTTCGCTGTAGCGGTTGGTGGCGATCTGCGCCGCTTCCTTGGCGGCCGCCGCGGCATCGTCCTCGTCGTGCGCTTCGCGGCTGAGGTTGGTCAGCAGCGAGAGGTTGTCTTCCACCTGCTGGAAGGCATTGAGCACGGTGACGCGGTACTGCCCGGCGGCTTCATCGAACGCGGCCCTGGCCTCGCGCTCCTTCGCATGCCGCAGGCCACCATCGAAAATGCTCAGCGCACCGATAGGACCCAGTGCCCACATCCGGTTGCCGGCGGTCAGCAGGCTGCCATTGCCGGTGTTCTGCCAGCCGAACAGGGCCGACAGGCTGAAGCTGGGATAGAACGCGGCGCGGGCGACGCCGATATCGGCATTGGCCGCAAACGTGCGTCGTTCGGCGGCAGCGATATCCGGGCGCCGCTCGAGCAAGGTGGATGGAATGCCCGCTGGAATCGTCGGCAGTCCGATCTGGATATCGGAGGCCGGCAGCGAGAAGCTCGATGCCGGTACGCCGATCAGGGTGGCGATGGCATGTTCGGTGAGCGCACGCTGCGCCGTCACCTCGGCGGCCTGCGCCATGGCGTCCGACAACTGGTTCCTGGCGCGCGATACCGAGAGTCCCGAGGCGATGCCGCCGGCCATGCGGTTTTCGGTCATGGTCAATCCCTTGCGGTAGGCATCCAGCGAGTTGTCGAGGATGTGCGCCTGGATGTCATAGCCGCGCAGCAGGATGTACAGATCGGCGAGTTGCGACTGCAGGCTGAGCCTGGCCGACGCCAGGTCGGCATCGGCGGCCTGCGCCTGCGCCTTGCCTGCGGCGACCTCGTTGCGCACGCGGCCCCAGAAATCGAACTCGTAGTCCGCGGAAAACTGGGCGGTGTTGGCGTCGTACTCGTCAGGTTGCCCATTGCCGCGCAAGGGTCGGTTGTTCGACTGGCGATTATTGGTCGGACTGGCCCCCACGCCCAGATGCGGAAACAGTTGCGAGCCGACTTCACCCTCGTAGGCATGTGCCATGTCATAGCGCGCCAGCGCCACCGACAACGACGGATTGCTGGCGTCGAGACGCCGTTCCAGGCCATCCAGCGTGGTGTCGTTGAAGACCTGCCACCAGTCGCCGCGCGTCTGCGTATCGGCCGGGGCAGCGACGGTCCACAGCCCGCCGGCTTCCTTGTAGCCCGTTGGAATGTCGAGCGCAGGCCGTTGATAGGTCGGGGCCAGCGAGCAGCCAGCCAGCGCGGTCACCACGCAGCCGGCAAGGAAATGGCGGCGAAGCGTTGACCAGCCGAACGAGGGGGTGAGGTTTCCGGTGCGGACAGGCATCAGGTCAACCCCGCTTGGGTTGCGCATGTGGAGCGTCGGTCAGCGCGGTCGTCGTGGCGAGGCGCACCTGGTCGCCCTGCGCCAGCGAATCCGGCGGATGGTCGATGATGCGGTCGCCCGGTTGCAGGCCGTGATCGATTTCCAGCGTGTCACCCAGGTCCATGCCGATATGCACGTCGCGCAGTTGCACGCGGTTGCCTGCGCCCAACACGGCGATTTGCGGGCCGGCGGCACGGAAGATCAGCACCGTCGCCGGCACGGTGATCAGGTGCGTATTCACGGATACCGGCAGATTCACTTCCGCATAGTCACCGGGCAGCAGCGCGCCGTTCGGGTTGGGCGCCTCGAATTGCGCCAGCAGCGAACCCGAGGCCTGATTGACCGAAGCCGACGAGCCGATCAACGTGGCCTTGTAGGTCACACCGGGATGTTCGAGCACGCTCAGGTCGACCGTCATGCCCGGCTTGATCGAGGACGCGTAGCTTTGCGGGATGCGCACGTACAGGCGCATCTTGCTGGTGTCGGCCACGGTGAACAGCGCCGGACTGCTTTCGCTGGTCGCCGAGATCAGGTCGCCGATGTCGGTACTGCGGCTGGTGACGGTGCCGCTGAAGGGCGCGGTGATGTGCTTGAACGATTCCAGCGCCGCCAGCCGGTCCAGGTCCGCCTGGGCGGACAGCACGTTGGCCGCCGCCACCGCGGCCTCGCCGCTCTTTTCATCGGCCTCCTGCTTGGAGACGGAGTTGGAGGTCAGCAGGTGCTGCCAGCGCTGGCTGGTGACCTGGGCCAGGTGCTCGTCCGCTTTGGCGCGCACCAGCACGGCCTTGGCCTGGTCGTATTGCTGGTCCAGCTCGGGCGTGTCGATGACGCCGAGGGTGTCGCCGGCATTCACCGTGCTGCCGATGTCCTTGCTCCAGCTTTTCAGGTAGCCGCTGACGCGCGCGTGGATCGGGGCGCTGATCCATGCCTCGATGTGGCCGGGCAGGGTCATGTGATGCGCATCCGCCGAAGTCAGCGGCACGACCAGTTGCACGGTGGGCAGTTCCTGCGCATCCGTCCAGGTCACCAGCTGGCGATAGTCGTGTGCGCGCACGGCCAGCCCGACCGCCGTGGCCACGACCGCTGCCGCCAGCGTGATCGCGATGGCGAGCCGCAGGCGCGGCGGTTGCTGTGCCGGCTCGTTGGCTTTATGCGACATGGGTATTTTCTCCGAGCAGGGGCGTCATGGATGCGACGCGTTGTTCCTTGCCGTGGACGATGCTGAAGATCACCGGCACGAACAGCAGGGTGGCGAAGGTGGCGAACAGCAGGCCGCCGATCACGGCCACGCCGAGCGGCGAGTTCTGTTCATGACTGAGCGCCATCGGCAGCATGCCGATGATCATCGCCAGCGCGGTCATGCAGACCGGGCGGAAGCGGGTGAAGCCGGCTTCCAATGCAGCCTTGATCGAATCGCCATGTTCGGCCAGCCGCTCGCGACAGAAGCTCACCACCAGGATCGAGTTGGCGGTGGCCACGCCCATGCACATGATCGCGCCGGTCAGCGCCGGCACCGACAGCGTGGTATGGGTGACGAACAGCATCCACACGATGCCGGCCAGCGCGGCAGGCAGCGCGGTGATGATCACGAACGGATCCAGCCACGACTGGAAGTTGACCACGATCAGCAGGTAGATCATCACCACCGCGCCGAGCAGGCCGAACAGCAGGCCGCCGAAGGCCTCGTTCATGGTGCCGACCTGGCCGCGCAAGGTGATCATCGTGCCCTTGGGTCGGGTCGAGGCGAACTCGGCCAGCACCTTGTTCACGTCATGGGCGACTGCACCGAGATCGCGGTCCTGCACCGAAGCGTAGATGTCGAACGAGGGCAGGATGTTGTAGTGCGAGACCACCGCCGCGCTGGGTTCGCGGGTGAAGCTGGCGATGCCGCCCAGCATCTGGCTGCCCTTGTTGCTGGACGAGGTCACCGGCAGCCGCGCCAGGTCGGCCATCGAGTCCATCTTGTATTGCGGGGTGGCCGCGACGATGGCATAAGAGACGCCATTCTTCGGGTTCAGCCAGAACGCGGGTGCCACCTGGCCGCTGCCGGCCAGCGAGGCGACCATGCTGTTGGTGACATCGCGTTCGGTGATGCCCAGGGCGTCGGCGCGGGTGCGATTCACCTGCACGTCGAACTGCGGATAGCTGGTGCTCTGCTGCAGGCGCACGTCGGCAATGCCTGGAACGGCACGCAGGCGCTTCATGATCTGGGTTGCATACGCTTCGTTCTCGGCGCTGTTGCGGCCGGTGATCGACACGTCCAGCGGCGCGGGCGCACCGAAATTCAGGATCTGGCTGGTCATGTCGGCCGGCAGGAAGGCGAACTCGGTGCCGGGGAATGCCTTGGGCAACTGCTCGCGCAACGCCTTCACGTAATCCGCGGTCGGCCCGTGGCCTTCCTTCAATTCGATCTGGATGTCGCCGTCCTGCGGCCCGATGGTACCGGTATTGCTGTAGACCAGGTTGACGCTGCTCAGCGGCAGGCCGATGTTGTCGATCACCGAGTCGAGCTGGTTGGCCGGAATGATCCGGCGGATGGCTGCCTCGATATGATCGAACTCCGCGGCGGTTTCCTCCACCCGGGTGCCCATCGGCGCGCGCACGTGCAGGGCGATCGAGCCGGTATCGACGGCGGGGAAAAAGTCGCGTCCGAGAAACGGCACCAGCGCGAACGAGATCAGCACGAAGCCGAGGAAGCCCAGGATGAAGTTGCGGCGATGGGTCAGCGCCACGCCGAGCATCGCGTAGTAGGCGTCGCGAATCCGGGTGAAGCGGTGCTCGAATTTCAGCTGGAACACAATCGCCTTGCGCACGAGCAGGTTGCGATGGGCATGATGCTGGTCGCCCTCGTGATGGTTGATGTAGCCGTCTTCCGGATGGTCGCCGAGGCCTTTCTCGGTGACGTGCGGCTTCAGCAGATACATCGCCAGGGTCGGCACCAGCGTGCGCGACAGCACGAACGACGAGGCCATCGCGAAGATCACCGCCAGCGCCATCGGCCGGAACAGGAAGCCGGCGATGCCGTCGAGCATGAACATCGGCACGAACACGATGCAGATGCACAGCAGCGAGACGAACGCGGGCGTGACGATCTGCCTGGCGCCGTCCATGATCGCCGTGCGCACGTCCTTGCCCTGTTCGAGGTGCCAGTTGATGTTCTCGATGGTCACCGTCGCATCGTCGACCAGGATGCCCACGGCCAGCGCCAGTCCGCCCAGCGTCATCACGTTGAGGGTCTGGCCGGTGACTGACAACAGGGCGATCGATGACAGGATCGCCAGCGGAATCGACACCGCGATGATGACGGTGGAGCGCCAGCTGCCGAGGAAGATCAGGATCATCACCGAGGTCAGCAGCGCCGCGATGATGCCTTCGCGCGCGACCGAGGCGATTGCCGATCTCACGAACACCGACTGGTCGTTGAGCATCGAGATCTTCAGCGACGGCGGCATCGTCTCTTCGATCAGCGGCATCAGCTTCTTGACGCCGGCGACCACGGCCAGCGTGGATGCGTCGCCGGTCTTCAGGATCGGCATCAGCACCGCGCGCTTGCCGTCCACGCGTACCACGTTGTTCTGCGGCGGCGAGCCGTCGCGCACGTGGGCGACCTGGCCGATGGTGATGGTGGCGCCGTTGACCGTCTTGATCGGCAGGTTGTTCAGCGCGGCGAACGCCTCCGGGCTGTTGTTGAGCTTGACGTTGTATTCGTAGGTGCCGATCTTGGCGGTGCCGACCGGGATGATCTGGTTCTGCGACGCCAGCGCATTGGCGACGTCCTGCGCCGACAGCCCCTTGGCGTCGAGCGCCTGCGGATCGAGATCGAGCGTGATCTGGCGCTGCTTGCCGCCATAGGGCGTGGGGATCGCCACGCCGTCCACCGAGGTCAGCGTGGTGCGCACGTCGTTCTGCGCGATGTCGCGGATCTTCGATTCGGACAGCGCCTTGCTCGACAGGGCCATCTGCAGCACCGGTACGGTCGAGGCGTTGTAGTTGAGGATCAATGGCGGCGTGATGCCGGGCGGCATCTGCTTCACCACCGTCTGCGAGATCGAGGTGACCTGCGCGGTGGCGGTGCGGATGTCGGTGCCGGGCTGGAAGAAGATCTTCACCACGCCGGCGCCGGGCAGCGACTGCGACTCGATGTGCTCGATGTTGTTGACCGAGGTGGTCAGCGTGCGCTCGTAGTAGTAGATGATGCGGCCAGACATCTGGTCCGGCGGCATGCCCTTGTAGGTCCACACCACGCTGATCACCGGGATGCCGATGTTCGGGAAGATGTCCGTCGGCGTGCGCAGGGCCGCGAGCGGTCCCGCGATCAGGATGGCCAGCGCCAGCACGATGAACGTATAAGGCCGTGACAGCGCCAGGCGAATGAGACCAAGCATGGTGAACTTCCTGCAGCTTCGGCGTGACGGGCACAGCCGCACAGCGATGCGCTGGCCGCACTCCGCCGATCGTTGTGGTGATTCAGGGAATGACGGGCGCGGTCAGGATCGACTGCGCGGATTCATTGGCCGTTGATGTTTCATGGTGATGACCGTGGGGCATGCGGCAAGAGATGAGTGCCATCTGACAGATGCATCATCGCAAGCGAGTCTTGTGGGAACCTTTTGCGCGTTCCACCGCCATGGCGGCAGTCATCCGGCATTCGGTTTCGGCGCAGGAAACCGGCGCTCAGGCCGAGGCGGCAAGCATATGTATGCGCACCTGCAGGCCCTGGCCGTAAGGAGAGGCGAGCAGCTCGATGCGGGCGTCGTGCAGTTCCACCGCGCGCTGGACGATGCTCAGTCCAAGGCCATAGCCGCGGGATTCGGTCTCAGCGGCACGATGGAACCGCTCGAAAACGACGTCCCTGCGCTCGGCCGGGATGCCCGGGCCATCGTCGCAGATGCTGATGGTCACCTGGTTGCCGTGCTGCTCGATCGAAACCTCGACCCGGCCCGCCTGCTGGGTGTAGCGCAGGGCGTTCTCGATCAGGTTGCGGAACATCGAGGTCAGTGCGGCCTCGTGCCCCTGGACCCACAATGCGTCCATGTCGTGGTTGAGGCTGAGTGCAATGTCCTTGTCGGCGATCACCGGGGCCAGCTCCTCGATCACTTCGGTGGCAAGGCTGACCAGGTCGAGGCGCACCCGCTGCTGCGAAGCTGCGCCTGCTTCCAGCCGCGCGAGCGCGAGGATCTGTTCGACCCGTCGCGCCAGCCGCGCGAGGCTCTGCTGCGCACTCTGCAGGGTGAACTCGATCTCGCGCGGGTCATCGGCGAGCTGTGCGCTTTCCAGATGGATCATCGTGGCCGTCAGCGGCGTGCGCAGCTCGTGCGCCACATCGCTGGCGAACCGGTGCTCGCGCTCGATGGTGTCTTCCAGCCGGCCCAGCTGCTGGTTCAGGGTGACGACGAGCGGAGTGATCTCGCGCGGCGTGTGTTCGACCGCGATCGGCTGACGGCTTCCGGGGGTGCGCATTCCCAGTTGCTCGGCAAGCAGGGCCAGCGGGCGCAGGCCGCGCTTGACGGCCAGACTTGCCAGCAGCGCGAGCAGTGGCAGGCCGATGAACAACGGCAGGCTGTGTTCCATGACCAGGGCACGGGTGATCTCGCGGCGGTTGTCATAGCGCTCGCCGATGCGTATCACCAGCCCGGCCTGGTTCTGCAGGGTGAACGTGCGCCACGTCTGGTCCTGCAGATCGATATCGCGGAACCCGCGTTCCTCGGCCAAGGGTGCCGCCAATTCTGAAAAATTGGACGTGGCCGCAAGCAGCTTGCCGCGTGCGGTATACGCCTGGAAGCCGACTTCCGGTTCGTAGTTGTGCTTGTGCACGCGCACCAGCACCGCACCGCGCAGCGCCTCGGCCGGCAACGCGGCATCCGGTGAGTCGGTTGCGAGGGAGGCCGGTGCCTGCGCAAGCAATGCACCCACCGTGCGTCCGGCCTGTGCCAGCCGCCCGTCGAGCAACTGGTCCATCTCGCGCAGCTCGCGCTGGTAGCTCAGCACGCCGAGCGGGATCAGCACTCCGATCTGCACGGCAATGATCAGCCAGGTCAGCCGCGTGCGCAGGCTTGCCGTTTTCATTCGGGCCTGCTCATTCGGGCCTGCTCATTTGGCTTCGCGCGGAATCATGTAGCCGATGCCGCGCACGGTGCGGATCGCTTCGGGGCACAGCTTGCGGCGCAGCCAGTGCACCTGCACCTCGATCGCGTTGCGCTCCACCACGGTATCCAGTCCGTAGACCGAGTTTTCCAGCGCCTCGCGGCGCACGATGTGGCCGGCACGTTCCATCAAGGCCTGCAGCAGCGAGAATTCGCGGCGGGTCAGGCTGACCTGGTTGCCGCGGAACTCCACTTCGGCGGTGGCCAGGTTCAGGCGCAGGCCGCCGGCCTCGATCAGGTTGTCGGCCATACCGCGGACCCGGCGGGTGAGTGAACGGATGCGTGCCACCAGTTCACCGACATGGAAGGGTTTGACCAGATAGTCGTCGGCGCCGAGGTCCAGGCCGCGGATGCGGGTTTCCAGCGCATCCCGTGCAGTCATGATCAGGATCGGCGTCTTCACGCCGTCGCGGCGTGCCTCGAGCAGCACGTCCATGCCATCCATGCCCGGCAGGCCGAGATCGAGCAACACCAGGTCCGCTGTGGGGTCGCGCAGCGCGCGCGCAGCCTCCTTGCCATCACGCAACCAGGTCACGGCATAGGACTGCTGCACCAGGGCATGCCTGATCGCCTCGCCCAACTGGTTGTCGTCTTCCACCAGCAGTATGTGCACGTCGGTTACCTGCGAGCCAGGGTCTTCAAGTGAAACCATCCGGGCACATTCTGGACAACCAAGCTTGTCGTTACCTTTAAGTCAGCGGTTGTCCAGGGTCGCCCCGGTCAGCAGGCCGCGCGCCAGCATGCTGCACTGGCGCCGGTACAGCAGCAGCTGCCACTGGCGACCGCCGACCTGTCGCCACAAAACCGCCGAACGCACCGCGGCCAGCAGGTTGCTGCGCACCTTTTCCACCACGCTGGACTGTTGCAGCTGCTGCGGATTGCCGCTGACCATCACCCGTGGCTTCAGCGTGGACAGGGTGGAGGCATACAGCTCGGCCAGCCGGCTGGTGACCTGCGCCGAATCCCGGCCGAAATGCTCGACCTGCCGCTGTGCGGCGAGGATGCCCTGCTGCAGCTTGTCGAGCAGTTCCGGCCGGCCCGACAGGCTGCGCTCCAGCCTCATCACGGTCACCACCATGCGCGTCACCGACATGTTCGGTTCGCTTTCGTCGAGCTGTCCGATCAGGTTGCGCAGGCCGATCCGCACATTGGAGATATTGCCGTAGACGCCGACCACCGATGGGGCGTCGATGCGGAACACGCTGGCAATGCCGGCTTCCATCGCGCCTTCGTCGCAGCGCCCTTCGTTGGCCAGCTGCTGCGCCAGCGCACAGGCCTGGTACAGGCCGGCGAGGGCAAGCACACGCTCTTCATTCATGGAAAAGGTTTCAAGCACGGGATTGCGATTCTCTTGCGGTGAATGAGGCGGCGGGAGCGAACGCCGGCAGCAAGCCGCCGTACGGCGCATCGGTGGCGGCGATCACGGCGCCGCCGAGACAGATGTCGTCATCGTAAAGGACCACGGATTGTCCCGGGGTGACGGCACGCTGCGGTTCATCGAAGCGGACTTCCAATCCGTCCTGCAGCACGCTGACGCTGCAGGCCTGATCGGGCTGGCGATAGCGGGTCTTGGCCGTGCAGCGAAATGCCGCTGCCGGCGCGCTGCCGGCGACCCAGGTCGGCGTTTCCGTGTGCAGCCGCTGCGAGTACAGCCAGCGGTTCTCGCCGCCCTGGGCCACGTACAGCACGTTCGCCGGCACATCCTTGCCGACCACGTACCACGCCTCGCCGCCGGCACCGTGGCGACCGCCGATGCCCAGTCCGTTGCGCTGGCCCAGGGTGTAATACATCACGCCCTGGTGCTCGCCGATCAGTTCGCCGTCGGGCGTGCGCATCTCGCCGGCGCGGGCCGGAATGTACTGGGCGAGGAAGCTGCGGAAATCGCGCTCGCCGATGAAGCAGATGCCGGTGGAATCCTTTTTTGCATGCGTCGGGAGTGCTGCCTCGCGAGCGAGCTCGCGTACGCGCGGCTTCTCGATTTCTCCCAGCGGAAACAAGGTAGCGGCAAGTTGCTGCTGACCCAGCGCATGCAGGAAATAACTCTGGTCTTTTGCCGCATCGACCGCGCGCAGCAGGCGGTAACGACCTTCGTGGCAATCGACGCGGGCGTAGTGACCGGTGGCGATCTTGTCGGCGCCCAGTGCACGGGCTTCGTCCAGGAAGGTCTTGAACTTGATCTCGCGGTTGCACAGCACGTCGGGGTTGGGCGTGCGCCCGGCACGGTACTCGGCGAGGAAATGCTCGAACACGCCGTCCCAGTAGGCCGCGGCGAAGTTGCGGGCGTGGAACGGGATGCCGAGTCGGCCGCACACGGCCACGGCGTCCTTGCGGTCGGCGTCGGCGCTGCACGGGCCGGCACGGTCGTCCTCTTCCCAGTTCTGCATGAACAGGCCTTCGACCGTGTAGCCGGCCTGTTGCAGCAGCAGTGCGGCGACCGAGGAGTCGACGCCGCCGGAGACGCCAAGCATCACCTTCACGTCGGGCCACCTTCCGGCAGCCAGTTCAGCGTGTCCAGCGGCAGTCGCTGGCCGGCCAGCCAGGCGTCGATGCTCAGCAGCACCATCGGGCTGCGCAGGCGATCGCCCAGCGCAGCGATCTCGGCACGGGTAAGCCACAGCGCGCGGCGAATGTCGGTGTCCAGCGGACGATCCGGGTCGTGGCTGAGCGCGCGGGCGGCGAAGCTGAAACGCACCACCGCATCGCCATGCTCGGTGCTGCGCCACTGGTGCACGCCGATCAGGTGCTGCAACTCGACCGTCCAGCCGGTTTCCTCCAGCGTTTCGCGCAAGGCCGCCGTCGCAAGGCTTTCGCCATCATCCAGATGACCGGCCGGCTGGTTGTAGGCGAGCCGGCCGTTCACTGCCTCTTCCACCATCAGATAGCGGTCGCCGTCAGCCACCACGCAGGCGACGGTGACGTGCGGGCGCCAGACCTCGGCGGGGCAGACGGAATCGGACATGGATGCGACCGGGCACTGGAAAAACACACATTGTGCCATTACCTCTGCCGGTGCATCGCTGCGGCCGTGCATCCACGGCGGCGTATACTTCGTACCAGAGCTCGATTACCCAAGAAACCATGGCCCACGAATCCGAACATGAGCACGACAGCGGCCGCGGACTGGCGCTGGAGACCGCCAAGCCTGAAGTGGCACGACCACCGCTGTTTCAGGTGCTGCTGCTGAATGACGACTTCACCCCGATGGATTTCGTGGTCGAGGTGCTGCGCAGTTTCTTCAATCTGGACCAGGAGCAGGCGGTACAGGTGATGCTGCACGTGCATACCCGTGGCCGGGGCGTGTGCGGTGTGTTTACCCGGGAGGTGGCCGAGACCAAGGTGACCCATGTGAACGAGTATTCACGCTCCCATCAGCACCCTTTGTTGTGCACTATGGAAAAGCTCTGAGCGACCCCATTTCGTGCTCATCGCGGCGCTGAAGGCCGCTCAACATTGCAAGCGGAGACGATCCGAATGTTCAGCAAGGATCTGGAAGTCACCATCGGCCATTGCTACAAGCAGGCCCGCGAACAGCGCCATGAGTTCATGACGGTGGAGCACCTGCTGCTGGCGCTGACCGAAAACCAGTCGGCGGTCGGTGCCCTGCGTGCCTGCGGCGTGGATCTGCCGCGGCTGTCGGGCGAACTCGAACGCATCATCGCCGAGACCGTGCCGGTGCTGCCGCACGGCGACGAGCGCGATACGCAGCCCACGCTGGGCTTCCAGCGCGTGCTCCAGCGCGCGGTGTACCACGTGCAGTCCTCGGGACGGAAAGAGGTTACTGGCGCTAACGTGCTGGTGGCGATCTTCGGCGAGAAGGATTCGCACGCGGTGTATTTCATGCACCAGCAGGAAATCACCCGGCTCGACGTGGTCAATTACATCTCGCACGGCATCGCCAAGATCGGCGACGAGCCGGCGGCCGGCGTGTCCGGCGGCAGCGAGCGCGAAGGCGAGGAGGGCGGCGAGCCGAAGGGCAATCCGCTGCACGAGTTCGCCAGCAACCTCAACGAGCTGGCGCTGGAAGGCAAGATCGACCCGCTGATCGGGCGCACCGACGAGATCGAGCGCACCATCCAGGTGCTGTGCCGCCGGCGCAAGAACAACCCGCTGTATGTCGGCGAAGCCGGCGTGGGCAAGACGGCGCTGGCCGAAGGTCTGGCCAAGCGCATCGTCGACGGCGAAGTGCCGGAAGTGCTGGAAAGCGCCACGATCTGGTCGCTGGACCTGGGCGCGCTCGTGGCCGGCACCAAGTACCGCGGCGATTTCGAGAAGCGCCTTAAGGGCGTGATCGCCCAGCTGAAGAAGCAGCCGGGCGCGATCCTGTTCATCGACGAGATCCACACCATCATCGGCGCCGGTTCGGCGTCGGGCGGCACCATGGACGCCAGCAACCTGATCAAGCCGATGCTGGCTTCGGGCGAGCTGCGCTGCATCGGTTCGACCACGTTCCAGGAATACCGCGGCGTGTTCGAGAAGGACCGCGCGCTGGCCCGCCGTTTCCAGAAGATCGACGTGGTCGAGCCGACCGTGGCCGACAGCATCGAGATCCTCAAGGGCCTGCGCTCGCGCTTCGAGGAGCATCACCACGTCGCCTATACCAACGAGGCGCTGAAGGCCGCGGTGGACCTGTCGGTCAAGCACATTCCCGACCGCCTGCTGCCGGACAAGGCGATCGACGTGATCGACGAGGCGGGCGCACGCCAGCGGCTGCTGCCGCTGGATCAGCGCAGCGGCAAGGTCGACGTGAGCGAGGTCGAATACATCATCGCCAAGATGGCGCGCATTCCGGCCAAGCAGGTGTCGGCGTCGGACCGCGACGTGCTGCGCAATCTGGAGCGCAACCTCAAGATGGTGGTGTTCGGCCAGGATCCGGCGATCGAGGCGCTGGCCGCATCGATCAAGATGGCCCGTTCGGGGCTGGCCGATCCGTCCAAGCCGATCGGCTGCTTCCTGCTCGCCGGCCCCACCGGGGTGGGCAAGACCGAGGTGACCAAGCAGCTGGCGATGCAGCTGGGCATCGAGATGATCCGCTTCGACATGTCCGAGTACATGGAAGGCCATTCGGTGTCGCGGCTGGTCGGCGCGCCTCCGGGCTACGTCGGTTTCGACCAGGGCGGCCTGCTGACCGAGGCGGTGACCAAGCATCCGCATGCGGTGCTGCTGCTGGACGAGATCGAGAAGGCGCATCCGGATGTGTTCAACATCCTGCTGCAGGTGATGGACCGTGGCGTGCTGACCGACACCAACGGCCGCGAGGCGAACTTCAAGAACGTGGTGGTGGTGATGACCACCAACGCGGGTGCCGCGATCGCGGCGCGGCGCAGCATGGGCTTCGTCGAGCAGAAGCACGAGTCGGATGCGATGGAAGTGATCCGCCGCATCTTCACGCCGGAGTTCCGCAACCGGCTGGACGCGATCATCCAGTTCAGCGCGCTCGACTTCGAGCACATCCTGCGCGTGGTCGACAAGTTCCTGATCGAGCTGGAAAGCCAGTTGACCGAGAAGCAGGTCAGCCTGGACGTGGATTCCGAAGCCCGCCGCTGGCTGGCCGAGCACGGTTTCGACCCGCAGATGGGCGCACGTCCGATGGCGCGGGTGATCCAGGAGAAGGTGAAGCGCGCGCTGGCCGACGAGCTGCTGTTCGGCAAGCTGGCCGAGGGCGGCAAGGTACGCCTGAGCGTGCGCGACGGCGAGCTGCGGGTCGACTGCGAGGCGATCGAGAAGCTGCCGGCCGTGGTCGAGCCGGGCTGAACCGGTTCGTGAAATGACGGGCAAAGCAAAGGCGGCGCATTGCGCCGCCTTTCGTTTCCAGCACCTTCGTATCGGATCTTCCCCGTTGCGTTTCAGCGCATCAGGATCAGATCGGATTACTTCATGCGATACGTGATACGGCCCTTGCTCAGGTCGTACGGGGTCATTTCGATCTTGACCTTGTCGCCGGTGAGGATGCGGATGTAGTGCTTGCGCATGCGACCGGAGATGTGGGCGATGATCACGTGCCCATTCTCAAGTTGCACACGAAACATGGTGTTGGGCAGGGTCTCCTGGACCGTGCCTTCCATTTCGATGACGTCGTCTTTGGCCATGTGTTCCGGGGTTCACGCACAGCCGTCATGGCTGCGTAAGCCGTCGATTATGCCATGGATTGTGGTTCTGGTTAAAGAAACATCAGGTGGCGCCCCGGGGCCATTCAGCGCATCCCGGCGACGATCAGGCGAAATGTTCGTCCAGCTTGCGCCGGATTTCCTGTTCGACCATCCCCTTCAGCGGGGAGAACATCAGCCCGAGCTCGGCATGGACCTGGATCGCATCGCTGCCGACGTCGATGGTGCCGCTCACGCCGGGTCGCGAGAAACGCAGCGTGTCGCCGTGCCATTGCCCGTCCACGCCGAGCTTTTCGCGCATCCGCTCGGCCACCTTGTCGACCACGGCACGGGCCTCGGCAATCGGCAGTTGATGCGGACGGCGGATGTCGATCTTGGGCATGGCAGGCTCCGGGCAAATTCGCATCTTAATGCCATGCGGCTGCATGCTAGAGTTTCGCGGTCTTTCCGGCGGTTGATCCATGCGTATCGAATTCCCCAATGCGGCCCGTGAGGATTTCCACTGGGCGCAGGCGCAGTTGCGTATCGGCAGCGCGCCCGACAATGACCTCGTGCTTGCGGCCAGCCAGGCTGCGCCCCGGCACCTGCGCATCCAGCAGGATCGCAGTGGCTGGGTGCTGCAGGTCTTGCCGTCGGCGGATCGCATCTACGTCAATGCCCGGCCGGTGCGCGAGCGTGCATTGCTGCGTCCCGGCGATGTGGTCAGCGTGGGGGACTGCCGCATGCTGCTGCGGGCTGATGAGGATCCCTCGTCGCGTGCGCCGCTCAACGTGTCGGAACAAGGCCGCTGCACGGTGGCACTGCGTGCGGTAGCCGGCCCGCTGTCCGGCCGTGTCCTGCCGTTGCAGGACAGCCTGGAGCTGGGGTCGCAGGGACGTTGTCCGCTCGAGCTGCCGCAAGGCGATGTCGCCACGCTGCGCATTTCCTGGCAGGACGGCCAGCTGTTGCTGGAAGCCATCCAGTCATCCGCACGCCATCCGTTGCGGGTCAACGGCGTCAACGTGGAGAAGCTGGCGCTGCAGCCGGGCGATCAGATCGGCCTGGCGATGCACCGCTTCGTGGTCGATGGGCCGGGGATGGAGCCGGAGCCGGAGATCGTGCTGCCCGAGCCGCTGCCGGAGCACTTGCCGGAGGAGGCTGCCGGCCCGACAGGCGAGGTGTGGTGGCTGATCGTCACGGCCGCGGTGCTGGCACTGGGTATTGCGCTGGTGCTGCTGATTCGTTTCTGAGGCCGCCGGCAGCACGGCAGATTCCCGCGGTCGTGGAGGCGGTCGTCCGGAATCGTGACGCACAGCCGGAAACGACCTCGCGGCCGGCTACAATGCCAAGCAGATCCAATGCTTGAAACATCCCATGGATAATCCGCGCCCCATATCGCCTGCTGCTTCCGGAAAGCGTTCCTCCGGTCCGCAGGGAACGCGATTCTTCGCCCAGGAGGATCTGCGTCAACTTGCGTCCGAGGCGGGTGAGGCATCCGAGGCGCGTGCCAGCGTGCACAAGCCGGTTCTGGAGAGCATCAGCCCGGAGCTTGGCGGGCGACGCTTCCCCGTTCTCCCTGGCCGCCAGTCGATCGGCAGACTTGCCAGCAACAATATTGTCGTCAATGGCCCAAGCGTCTCCTCTTCGCATGCGTGGATCATGAATCAGCAGGGGCGCTGCGTCATCATGAACACGTTGTCCACCAACGGCACCTTCGTGAATGGCAAGCGGATACACCAGGCAACCCTCAAGCACGGCGATCGCATCCGCCTGGGGCAGGTCGAGCTGGTGTTTCTCACTCGTGATCGCCACTCGCCCGCTTCCAGGCACCTCGTTCGCCTTGCGATCGGGTTGGTCGCGCTGATCGGCCTGGGCGTGTTGGCTTGGTGGCTGCTCTGATGCCGCCACGATGAATGAGCATGCGTGGCCATCAACCCTTGGGCGCTATCGCATCGAGGGAATTCTTGGCGAAGGAGCGATGGCGGTCGTCTATGCCGGTTTCGATCCCGGCATCGAACGGCAGGTAGCCATCAAGTGCCTTCACCGCGAGGTGGCTTCCGATCCCGGCTACCGGCAGCGTTTCCTGATCGAAGCCCGTGCGGCCGGCAATCTGACCCATCCTCACATTGTCACGATTTTCGACGCGGGCGAGACGGACGACGGTCGCTCATATATCGCCATGGAGCGTCTCTCCGGCGAGACGCTTGCCAGCCGGATTGCCAGCGAAGGGTTGCCGCCACTGCCAGTGATCATCGAACTGGCTACGCAGATCGCTGCCGCACTCGATTACGCCCACGTTCAAGGTGTCATCCATCACGACATCAAGCCGGAAAACATCATGCTGGCCGAGGGCTGGCATTACGCCAAGATCAGCGATTTCGGCATTGCCGACCGCGCAGGGATGCACGATGCCGCACTAGGGGAGCGCGCCGAGATTGGTGGTACGCCCGCCTATATGGCCCCGGAGCGCATGCGTGGCGAGCCAGCCGATGCACGATGCGATCTGTTTTCGCTGGGCGTGGTGCTTTACTGGATGCTCACCGGCAAGTTGCCCTGGTCGGAAACCGTAGACGTGCGACGCCTGATCAGGGAGCGGCAACGCTCACCACGTCCGGCGGTCGAACCACTTGATCCAGCCACACCGGCGATCTTGATCGACATCGTGCACACCTTGCTGGCGCCCACGGCCTCGGCACGTTACCAACGTGGCAGCGAAGTCGTCGACGATCTGCGCATGGCAAGCCGCGAATATGAGCGCTTGCGCCAAAAGCCGCTGGCCAACCGCATCATCTCGCTGCGTCTGCGCTGGGCGGGTGCCCTGGGAATCACGCTGTGCCTGGTCCTGCTGCTGGGCCTGGCAGCGATCTATGCCAAGCAGAACAAGGCCGTCACCGGTCTTGCGCTGGATTTCGGCAGTTCCCTGGGACGCATGGTCGCCAGCGAGTCAGCGGAGAACCTGTTGCTGGGCGATCACGCCGCTACCCGCGCGCTGGTGGAAGATGTCGCGCGCAACCAGCAGATCCATTATCTCGCGATTGCCGATCGACATGGCGACATCGTCGCCAGCACCCGGCAAGCGGAAATCGGGCAGAAACTGTCTGCGCCGGGCGAGCAGAAATACCTGTCGTCGGCATATGGCATCGAGAGTTATCGCGGCGAGATCGTGGACGGTGCGCATCGTGACGAGATGCTGTTGTTCGACGTACCGGTCAGCTACCAGGCAAAGGCCGTCGGTGAGCTACGCCTGGGCGTCAGCAATGAGCCATTGCGCATCGCCCAGAAAACGACCTTGTGGGTGATCGTTGCCGTTCTCGTGCTGACCCTGACGGCCCTGGTCGGCGCCGCCTATTGGCTGTTCAGGCGGCCGCTGGCCCTGCTGGACATGCTCGGCGACGCGTTGCTCAGGGTCGCCCGGGGAGATTTCAACCACCGCATCCGCCTTGAGCGCAGGGATGAATTGGGTCGGTTGTTCACCGCGTTCAATCTGATGAACGGCGCGCTGCAGACACGACAGCACCCGGCAGGGCAGACACCCCGTCCTGCCGTGGCGGATGACGCCGCACAACCGACGCAACTCATCACGCCAGCCGCTGCCGATGAAGAAGCGACCTGAGGTATTCCATTCTTTCTTGCCGCCTGTCGAGCGGCAGGCCAGGTCGAATGCATGGTGGAACTCAGATCTGTTTCAGTCGATGCTTGAGTTCGAGTGCGCGTGCCCGGTAGATGACCGCCGGCTCGTAATTCGGGTTGATGGCCAGGATGCGATCCCATAGCGAGATGGCCTGGTCCAGTTGCTGGTCGCGGTACAGCACGATCGCACGCTCGTGGTAGGAGGACAGCAGTTGTTCGCGCAGCGCAACTGCCTGTGGTCCAACCGGTTTCAGTCCAGGATCGATCGACAAGGCTTCGCCGAGACGCGCCATCGCCTGATCGTTCTGCCCTTGATCAAGCAGGGACAGACTCTCCCGCTGCAATCGCTGTGCCTTCGCCGCAGGCAATTCACTGGCAGATGCCTCGCCGCCGGGTGCCGTCAATGCGTCGCCGACGGATGCATTCGGGGCGGCGCCCGTCGTCGCTGATGCAGCGGGATTTGACGCAGGCAGGCGTATCGTTTCGCCCGTGCGCAACACGGAAGGATTGGCCGATCCGTTGTAGCGCGCCAGGATCAGGAACGCCCCGGGGTCGCCCAGATAGCGTGCGGCCAGCGTGCTGTAAGAGTCGCCAGCCTGCACGACATAGGTACGCGAGCGGGTGCCAAGCGCCTGCTTGGGGTCGACCGTAAGCTGGTGCAGCATGGCCTGCGCGGGGCGGTCGCCAGGATGCTGTGCCAGATATTGCCTCAGATCCTGTTCGCCATCGTTGTAGTGGCCAAGTTGCAGCTCATTGACGATCGCCGCGAACGAGAGCGTGCGGCCAGTCTCCGTCCGGGTGGGTGGTGGCGTGCTCGCCGTAGCCGGATTTCCGCCGGCCTTCGATTTGAGGGCGTTGACCTGGGCGCAGCCTGTCACGCCCAAGGCAGCCAACAGAATGGCGACGAGGGCGGCTTGCCTGAACCACGATCCGTCGAAACGGAATTGCCTCGCCAATGTCATACGCCCCCGCCGGTTGCTGGTGACCTGTTCGCCAGGCCGTGCCAGCATTGTAACGGCTGCCCTCATCGCCCGCTCCGCTTCCTCGCTCGCCCGCAGTATCGAGCCGCTGTGAAGCGCCATGTTGACCACCCCATGCTGCGCCGCGCCATAATGCACGGGACACCATGACGGGACGCAACAGCACGTGAGCAGAGTCTGGAACTTCAGCGCCGGTCCGGCAGCGTTGCCGCAGGCGGTACTCGAACGCGCCCAGCGCGAGATGCTGGACTGGAATGGCAGCGGCGCCTCGGTGATGGAGCAGTCCCATCGCGGCAGGCGCTTCACCCAGATGGCCGCGCAGACCGAGGCCGAGCTGCGCTCGCTGCTGGCGATTCCCGCCGACTATGCCGTGCTGTTCCTGCAAGGCGGCGCCACCCAGCACTTCGCGCAGATCCCGATGAACCTGGCCGGCGCCGACGACTGCGCCGACTACATCGTCAGCGGCCACTGGGGCGCGAAGGCAGTCAGCGAGGCGGCACCGTATCTGCGGGTGAACGTGGCGGCCAGCGGCGAGGCCGAACGCTATCTGAAGCTGCCGCCTCGCGAAAGCTGGCGGCTCGATCCGCAGGCCGCCTATGTGCACTACACGCCGAACGAGACGATCCACGGCGTGGAATTCCACGATGTTCCCGATGTGGGCGCGGTGCCGCTGGTGGCGGACATGTCGTCGAACATCCTGTCCGAGCCGCTGGATGTCTCGCGCTTCGGGCTTATCTACGCCGGCGCACAGAAGAACATCGGCCCCTCCGGGCTGGTGGTGATGATCATCCGGCGCGACCTGCTGCAGCGGGCTGGGCGCCCGATGGCGAAGATCTTCCGTTATGCCGAGCATGCGGCGAACGACTCGATGCTCAACACGCCGAATACCTGGGGCTGGTACCTGGCCGGGTTGACTTTCCAGTGGCTGCAGGAGCAGGGCGGCGTCGCCGCGATCGGCGAGCGCAACCGCGCCAAGGCGAAGCTGCTGTACCAGGCCATCGACGGCTCGGACGGTTACTACCGCAGCCCGGTCGATCCGGCGGCCCGATCGCGCATGAACGTGCCGTTCACCCTGCACGATGGCGCGCTGGATGCGGTGTTCCTGAAGGAGTCGGAAGCTGCCGGCCTGCTCGCGCTGAAGGGGCACAAGGCCGTCGGGGGCATGCGCGCATCTCTGTACAACGCGGTGCCGCTGGAAGCGGTGCAGGCGTTGACGAGCTTCATGAAGGATTTTTCGCAGCGGCACGGATGATTGGCCATGGAGGCCGCATTTCGGGCATGATGTCTGTCCATCATTTGGACTTCTTTACTTCCAGGCGGCCAAAGCATGACCGATCCAAAAACATCGCTGAGCGAGATGCGCGAACGCATCGACAGCATCGACCGGCAGATCCAGCAGCTGATTTCCGAGCGCGCCAACCATGCGCAGACGGTAGCGAAGGTGAAAGGCTCGGGGCTTTCGGCGATCGATTATTACCGTCCCGAGCGCGAGGCGCATGTGCTGCGCATGGTGGTGGATCGCAACCAGGGGCCGTTGTCCGATACCGAGATGGTGCGGTTGTTCCGCGAAATCATGTCCTCCTGCCTGGCGCAGGAAGACCCGCTGAAGATAGGCTTCCTCGGACCGGAGGGCACGTTCAGCGAGCAGGCCGTGCGCAAGCATTTCGGCCATGCCGCCTACGGGTTGCCGCTGGGCAGCATCGAGGAAGTGTTCCAGGAAGTCGCTGCCGGCCACGCCGACTTCGGCGTGGTGCCGGTGGAGAACTCCGGGCAGGGCATGATCCAGGTCACCCTGGATATGTTCCTCACCTCCGCAGCCACCATCTGCGGCGAAGTGGAACTGCGTGTGCACCAGTGCCTGCACTCGCAGGCCGGCAAGCTGGAAGACGTCAAGCGTGTCTACGCGCATGCGCAGTCGCTGCAGCAGTGCAAGACCTGGCTGCGCATCAACCTGCCGGGCGTCGAGTGCATCGCGGTGAGCAGCAATGCCGAAGCAGCGCGGCTGGCAAGGCATGCCGACGATGCAGCCGCCATCGCCGGCGAGACCGCCGGCAAGGTCTACGGCCTCAAGACCGTGGCGCAGGGCATCGAGGATCGCGCGGACAACACCACGCGTTTCCTGGTGATCGGCCGCTCGCTGTTCCCGCCGTCCGGCAACGACCGTACCTCGCTGCTGATCACCGTGAACGACAAGCCGGGCGCGTTGTACGACGTGCTCAGCCCGTTCGCCAAGCATGGCGTCAGCCTGAACCGGATCGAATCGCGGCCGGCGCATACCGGCAAGTGGCAGTACGCATTCTTCATCGACGTCTCCGGTCATATCGACGATGCCACCTTGCAGGCGGCCGTGCAGGAGATCGGCGAGTCGGCGGCCACGATACGCGTGCTGGGTTCCTACCCGGTGGCCTTGCCCTGACATGGCGCACGACCGCTGCAAGGCGCGATCGCGCACGGAGAACTTCGCTTGAATCCCATCGACCAGCGCAGTCTGGACTGGAACAGTCGACCGGGTCGGCCGTTGCACGGCAGCGTGCCAGTACCCGGTGACAAGTCCGTTTCGCACCGCGCATTGATGCTCGCGGCGATCGCCGAAGGGGACTCGCGCATTCGAGGCTTCCTCGAAGGCGAGGACACTCGCGCTACCGCCGCCGTGCTGGCGCAGCTCGGTGTGCATATCGAGACGCCCGCGGCGGGCGAACGCGTGGTGCGTGGCGTCGGCCTGCATGGCCTGCGTGGCACGACGCAATCGCTGGACTGCGGCAACGCCGGCACCGGCATGCGCCTGCTGACGGGTCTGCTGGCCGGACAGGCGTTCGACAGCACCTTGGTCGGCGATACATCGCTGTCGAAGCGGCCGATGCGCCGGGTCACCGAGCCGCTGGCGTCGATGGGCGCGCGTATCGTTGCGCACGATGGCTTGCCGCCGTTGCAGGTACGTGGCGGCCAGTCATTGCGTGGCATCCGTTACGAGCTGCCGGTGGCCAGTGCCCAGGTGAAGTCCGCGCTGCTGCTGGCGGGCCTGTATGCAACTGGCGAAACCGAGATCATCGAGCCGCACCCGACCCGCGATTACACCGAGCGCATGCTGGCCGCGTTCGGTTGGCCGATCGATTTTTCGCCAGGCCGCGCGAAACTTGGCGGCGGTCATGCCCTGCATGCCACCGATGTCGACGTGCCGGCCGATTTTTCCTCAGCGGCATTCTTCCTGGTCGCGGCCAGCATCGTGCCGGGTTCCGCGTTGCGTTTGCCGGCGGTCGGCCTCAACCCGCGCCGGACCGGGCTGCTGCAGGCGCTGCGCCTGATGGGCGCGGACATCACGGTCGAGCACGAACGTGAGGCTGGTGGCGAGCCGGTCGGCGACCTGCTCGTGCGTCATGCGCCGCTGCGCGGCATCGAGTTGCCGGAGGCGCTGGTGCCGGACATGATCGACGAGTTCCCGGTACTGTTCATCGCTGCCGCCGTGGCCAGTGGCCGTACGGTGATCCGTGGTGCCGCCGAATTGCGGGTGAAGGAGTCCGACCGCATCGCGACGATGGCCCGTGGCCTGCGCACGCTGGGCGCGATGATCGAGGAGACTGCGGATGGTGCCATCATCCATGGCGGGCAGCTGGGTACCGGCACGGTGGAAAGCCATCTCGACCATCGCATCGCGATGAGCTTCGCAGTGGCCGGGCTGGTCGCCAGCGGCCCGGTGCGGATCAACGACTGCACTCACGTCGCCACCTCGTTCCCGGGTTTTCTGGAACTTGCCAACGGCTGCGGCTTCGCGCTGCAGGTGGCCGACTGAACTGCAATCAGGAACGTGTATTGTTGATGCCAGTCTCACCGCCCGGTTGAAGGCCTTGCCATGTCCAACGCTGTGCCGCCGTTCATCGTCGCCATTCCCGCCCGCTACGGCTCGACCCGTCTGCCGGCCAAGCCGCTGCGCGAGATCGGTGGCGTGCCGATGGTGGTGCGGGTAGCGCAGCGAGCACTGCAGGCCGGCGCCCGTCAGGTGGTGGTGGCGGTGGACGATCAGCGCATCGCGGATGTGCTGGCCGGGCAGGGCGTGGATATCTGCATGACGCGCAGCGACCACGCCTCGGGCAGCGACCGGCTGGCCGAGTGCGCGGCGCTGTACGGCTGGGCCGAGGACAGCATCGTGGTGAACCTGCAGGGCGACGAGCCGTTCGCGCCGGCTGCCGGCATTCGCGCCGTGGCCAAGGCACTGGCCGGCGACAACGCGCCGATGGCCACCCTGGCGACGCCGATCATCGACGCCGAGGAACTGTTCGATCCAAACGTGGTGAAACTGGTGCGTGGGGTGAATGGACGCGCGCTGTACTTCAGTCGTGCGCCGTTGCCGTGGGCGCGC
Organism: Rhodanobacter sp. B04; assembly: GCF_002001125.1. Classification (GTDB taxonomy): domain Bacteria; phylum Pseudomonadota; class Gammaproteobacteria; order Xanthomonadales; family Rhodanobacteraceae; genus Rhodanobacter. The sequence continues at coordinate 274,403 of NZ_MUNV01000011.1, forward strand.
GATGCGTTTGCCGTCGACCGGCATGCGCTGCCGTCCGGTTCGCCGTTCCTGCGGCATATCGGCATCTATGCGTACCGTGCAGGATTCCTGGATCGCTATACCCGCCTGTCGCGCACGCCGCTGGAACAGACCGAGTCGCTGGAACAGCTGCGTGTGCTCGAGCACGGCCATGCGATTGCGGTACGTCTGACGCCGGAGCCATTCCCGCCCGGCATCGATACCGAGTCCGACCTGGAGCGTGCCGAGCAGTGGTTGCTTACGCATCGGTGAATCACCATATGGGTGGCATCGACCGCAGTCGCTAGAATGCCGCCATGCCATCCCTGCAACCGCCACCCTTCGACGGCAAGGCCTTCGTCCGCACGCTCACTTCCTCGCCCGGTGTCTATCGTCACTTCGACGCCGCCGGCGACCTGCTTTACGTCGGCAAGGCCGGCAATCTCAAGAAGCGCGTCGGCAGTTATTTCCTGAAGCCGCGGATGGAACCGCGCATCGCCGCGATGGTGGCGCAGATCGCGCGCGTCGAGATCACCGTGACGCGCACCGAGGGCGAGGCGTTGCTGCTGGAGTCGCAGCTGATCAAGTCGCTGAAGCCGCGCTACAACATCCTGCTGCGCGACGACAAGAGCTACCCGTACATCTACCTCTCCGGCGGCGAGGACTATCCGCGGCTGGCGTTCCATCGCGGTGCGCGCAACCTGCCAGGGCGCTACTTCGGGCCGTACCCGAGCACCTACGCGGTGCGCGAGAGCCTCAGCCTGATGCAGAAGCTGTTCAAGGTGCGCCAGTGCGAGGACAGTTACTACCGCAATCGCTCGCGGCCGTGCCTGCAGCACCAGATCGGCCGCTGCACCGCGCCGTGTGTGCAGCTGATCAGCGTCGAGGATTACCGCAGCGACGTGCGCCATGCCGAGATGTTTCTGGAAGGGCGCAGCAATGCGGTGATCGACGAACTGGCCGAGGCGATGGAGCGCGCCAGCAAGTCGCTGCAGTTCGAACGGGCGGCAACCTTGCGCGACCAGGTGGCCGCTCTGCGCCAGCTGCAGGCGCAGCATCACGTGCACGGCGCCAGCGCCGACATGGACGTGATCGCCTGCCGCATCGAATCGGGCATGGCCTGCATCAGCGTGCTGTTCTTCCGCAACGGCATCAGCCTCGGCACGCGCGACTTCTTTCCGCGCCTGCCGCTGGATGCCGAGCCGGCCGACGTGCTGGCCCAGTTCATCGCGCAGTACTACCTCGACCGGCCGGTGCCGCGCGAGCTGATCCTTGGCGAGCCGATTGCCGATCAGGACATCCTGGCGGAACTGCTGGCCGAGCAATCCGGCCATGCGGTCGAGCTGAAATCCAGCGTGCGCAGCGATCGCGCACAATTCCTGCAGATGGCCGAGCGCAATGCGCAGGCTTCGCTGACCGCCCGGCTGGCCAGCCGGCAGACGCTGGGCGCACGCTTCGACGATTTGCAGAAAATACTCGAACTGGCTGCATCGCCACGCCGCATCGAGTGCTTCGACATCAGCCATACCATGGGCGAGGCGACCGTCGCCTCGTGCGTGGTGTTCGGCCCCGAGGGGCCGGAGAAGTCGAATTACCGGCGCTTCAATATCGCCGGGATCACGCCCGGTGACGATTACGCTGCCATGCACCAGGCGCTGACCCGACGTTTCCGCAAGGTTGCCGAAGGCGAGGGTGTGCGCCCGGACATCCTGCTGATCGACGGCGGCAGCGGGCAGGTGGCGCAGGCACTGGATGTGCTGCGGGATCTCGGAGTCACGGGTATCGAGGTGGTCGGTGTTGCCAAGGGGCCTGGGCGTCGTGCGGGCGAGGAAACCCTCGTGCTTGCCGACTCCGGGCGAGAGCTGCATCCAGGCTCGTCATCCCCCGCCTTGCATCTGGTCGCCGCCGTACGCGACGAAGCCCATCGCTTCGCCATCAGCGGTCATCGCAAGCGACGCGAGAAGGCGCGCGAGCGCAGCGTGCTGGAGGATGTCCAGGGCATCGGCGCGCGTCGCCGCTCGGCACTGCTCAAGGCCTTCGGCGGCCTCGCCGGCGTGGAGAGCGCCGGCGTCGAGGAGCTGATGCAAGTCAAGGGCATCGATCGCGGCCTGGCCGAGCGCATCTATGCCAGCCTGCATGGCTGAATGCATGAACCTGTTTTCACTCGTTGATGCCATACGGGCATGCGACACTGTGGCAAATATCCGGAACGAATCATGCGCATCAACCTGCCGACCTGGCTGACCCTGTTTCGCGTCGCACTGCTGCCGGTCATGGTGGTGGTCTTCTATGCACCATTTCGCGGACACAACATCACGGCGGCGATCGTATTCGTGCTGGCGGCGGTGACCGATTGGCTGGATGGTTACCTGGCGCGCCGGATGAACCTCACCTCGGCGTTTGGCGCGTTCCTCGATCCGGTAGCCGACAAGCTGATGGTGGCGGTGACCCTGTTCCTGCTGGTGGAATCCCACCGCGGCGGCTGGCCCGGCATCCTGATGGCCGTGACTGCCGCGGTGATTGTCGGGCGCGAGATCAGCGTATCGGCGCTGCGCGAATGGATGGCCGAAATCGGCATGAGCGCCACCGTCAAGGTGGCCCTGGTCGGCAAGCTCAAGACCGTCATGCAGATGGTCGCGCTGGTGGTGCTGATCGTGCAGCATGAAAAGGCCGCCGAGGCGCTGCGGCTGTACCACATCGGCGAGGCACTGCTGGTGATTGCCGGCGTTCTCACCATATGGTCCGGCCTGTACTACCTGCGCGCCGCGTGGCCGATCCTGCGCGGCGACACGCCAGGCAGCAAAGGCTGATCCGCGAAATGGGCTTGACGATCCGCATTCACGTATTAGAATGCGCGGCTCCAATGCGGGAATAGCTCAGTTGGTAGAGCACGACCTTGCCAAGGTCGGGGTCGCGAGTTCGAGTCTCGTTTCCCGCTCCAGTTTTTCTGCAAAGCCCCGACATGTTTGGGGCTTTGTCGTTTTCGACGTGTGCCTGGCCAGCTGCCGGGTTCGGCGAAAGCGGATCGACAAAACGATGTTGCGGCTATTCACAAGCGTCATCGTTCTGTTATGATTCGCGGCTCCGATGCGGGAATAGCTCAGTTGGTAGAGCACGACCTTGCCAAGGTCGGGGTCGCGAGTTCGAGTCTCGTTTCCCGCTCCAGTTTCACGCAAAGCCTCGGTTCACCGGGGTTTTGCTTTTTTAAAAGCACCTGCGATCATCACGATCGCGATGCACCGAGCAATGGCCTGGTGGCAGAGTGGTCATGCAGCGGCCTGCAAAGCCGCGTACGCCGGTTCGATTCCGACCTAGGCCTCCATTGCAAACCAAGACTTAGGCGCCCCAGGGCGCCTTTTTCTTTGGCTTGATGCGAGTATCAAACCCGCCTTTGACATCTGTTGTTCAGCGAAAACCCCACGTAAGCTTCCGTGAAGGCCGCCGACGCGAGTTCTGGCGCAGCCATACGGGCCTTTGCAGACGACGGGTCGTCACGGGGAAAACGGATGTTTGGTTACTACCTCGAACTGGCTGTGCGCAGCCTGCGGCGAAGCCCTGGCCTCACCGCACTGATGATCCTGTCGATTGGCTTCGGCGTGGCGGTGTCGATGACGACGTATTCGGTATTCCGCGGTCTGTCCGGCGATCCGATCCCCTGGAAGTCGTCACGACTGTTCGTGCCGCAGATCGACGCATGGGGCCCGGGTTTTCGCGGCCCGGGCGACGAGCCTCCCGATGCACTGGGCTACACCGATGCGATGGCGCTGATGCGCCAACATCGGGCCACCCGGCAATCGGCGATCTATCCGGTTGCACCGTCCGTGATGCCGACAGGCACGAGCCGGAACCGCAGCCCGGTTCCACTCGATGGCTATGCGGTCTACGGCGAATTCTTCCCCATGCTGGATGTGCCGTTTCATTACGGCCATGGCTGGAGCGCCGACGACGATGTCAAGCAGTTGCCGGTGGCGGTGATCAGCGACAAGCTCAACCAGCAGGTTTTCGGTGGCGGCAACAGCGTCGGCAAGGCGATCGATATCGACAATCACGACTATCGTATCGTCGGCGTGATGAGCGACTGGGATCCGCAGCCGCGCTTCTTCGATGTGCATCCCGGCTACAGTGTCCGCGACCCCGATGTGTTCCTGCCGTTCCGGCATTCGGTTGCGATCCGTATGATCAACGACGGCTGGGACGGTTGCAGGAAAGGCACGAGCGATCCTCAATCCGACTTCGCCGGGCTTCAACACTCGGATTGCGTGTGGATCGCCTATATGGCCGAACTGAGTGATGCGGCGGCCGCACGACGGTATCGGCAATATCTCGATGATTATGCAAGCGAGCAGCAAAGAGCTGGCCGCTTTCACTGGGCGCCGAACAACCGTCTGCGCGACGTGCCGGCGTTTCTCGATTACGAGCAGGTCGTACCCCGCGACACCAAGGTCTCGCTGCTGGCAGCACAAGGCCTGTTGATTGTGTGCCTTGTGAACACGATCGGCTTGCTGCTGGCCAAGTTCCTGCGCCGCAGCGGCGAGATCGCCGTGCGGCGCGCGCTGGGCGCATCGCGCAAGGCGATCTATGCACAATTCCTCACCGAGGCTGGTGTCATTGGGGTCGGAGGCGGCGTCCTGGGGCTGCTGTTTACGGCCATGGGCGTGCTCTGCCTCGGTCAGGTCTTGCCTGCATCGTTCGCCGCGCTGGCGAGGATCGACCCCGCCTTGCTTTCGCTCACGCTGCTGCTTGCCGTGACCGCCACCTTGCTCGCAGGCCTTTACCCTACCTATCGCGCTTCGCGCGTACAGCCCGCATGGCAGTTGAAGGCATCGTGAGGATCGCGCCATGAGCGTTCATCCGATCCTGGCTGCATTGCGACGGCACAAGGTCGCCGTGCTACTGATCGTGCTGCAAATCGCGCTGACGCTGGCGATCGTCGCCAATGCGATCTTCATCATCGGCCAACGTATCGAGCGGATGGATCGCCCGACAGGTCTTGACGAGAGTGGTCTGATCCGGGTCTTGCAGCAATGGCCAGGGGCGCCCAGTGGCGATGATGCCGGCACCATCGAGCAGCTCGACGTCCTGCAGCGCACCGATCTCGATACGTTGCGGAGCCTGCCGGATGTGCAGGACGTCGCTGCATCGACAAGCACCCCCTTGCTGGGCGGGTATACGGCCGGCGATATCACCCTCGATGCGGGCCAGAAAGGCATATCCGTGCAGGTGGCCTATTACTACGGCGACCAGCACTTGCGGCCCACCCTGGGCCTGCACCTGATCTCCGGTCGCGACTTCGAGGCCAGCGAGATCCGCAACGGACGTGCTCAGGCCGGCTCGCCCGTCGTCATCGTGAGCAAACCCGTGGCCGACAAGCTCTTTCCGAACGGCAACGCACTCGGCCAGACGGTGTACCAGGATGGCAAGCCATCGACCATCGTGGGCATCGTCGAGCGGCTGCAGACACCGAGGCAGTCGGACAGCAACTGGGCCTACAACTCGGTGCTGGAGCCGTTACGTGCCGATGACGCCTATGCAGGCTATGTGGTGCGCGCGCGTCCCGGGCGCGAGCAAGCGGCGATGCGTGAAATACGCAAGGCGCTGTTCGCAGTCAACCCGATGCGCCTGATGCCCGAGCCCTGGGCCGGTATCCATTTGTTTTCCGAGATACGCGCCAGGGCTTATCGCCAGGATCGCGGCATGGCGTTGCTGATGAGCGTGATTTGCGTGATTCTGCTTTGCGTCACCGCCGCAGGCATCGTCGGCCTGACCAGTTTCTGGGTGGGTCAGCGATACCGGCAGATTGGCGTACGGCGTGCACTTGGTGCCCGCAGGATCGACATCCTGCGTTACTTTCAGGTCGAGAACCTGCTGATCACCGGAGGCGGTGCGGTAGCCGGCGCGCTGTTTGCGTTTGGCCTCAACGCATGGCTGATGACGCATTACGAGATGACGCGTCTTCCGGTGTTCTTCGTAGCCATAGGCGTGCTTGTCATGCTCGCGCTCGGCCAGGCCGCGGTGCTGGTGCCTGCACGCCGTGCTTCCAACGTACCGCCGGTCGTGGCGACACGGTCGGTTTGAGTTTCGAATCCTTCGGCTCGGGGAGGGCTGCAAACGTGATGTATCGCTAATCGGCCGCGATTCGTACCGAACATCTTCGATGCGAAACCGTCCGACTACCAGAAGACCACGCAGCGCGCATGGCACACTCCGGGCGAGGCCAGCTTCATCAGCCTGCCGGTAGTGGAGGCGTTGCAGGACTTCCCGATGGGGCGCCGTCGCGTGATTCGTCCGTGGCGGCGCAACCATCACGTTTTCTTCCCGGGGGATTCGGTCTCATCTGTGGTCTGAACCTCAGGAGACCGGCATGCGCAAACGTCACGTGACCCCCCGAATCGCTACCGGGCTTGTGCTCGGCGTCGTGATGCTGACGGCAGTCCATGCTGCTGCAGCGGTGGCGCCGAGCAAGGCCGATGCCACGTTCATGCAGGATGCCTCGGCAGCCGGCATGGCGGAGGTCGACATGGGCCAGTTGGCCCTGAAGCAGTCTTCGGATGCCAAGGTGAAGGCACTTGCGCAGCGTCTGGTGGATGACCATGCCAAGGCGGACGATCAGCTCAAGGCCCTGGCGGCGAGCAAGCAGGTCACGTTGTCCACGACATCTTCGAGCGATGTGCAGAAGGAAGAAAAAGATCTGCAGGCGAAGAGTGGCAGTGCTTTTGACCAGGCTTGGTTGAAAGACATGGTCAAGGACCACCAGAAGGCGCTCAAGGCATTCAACCAGGAGGGCAAGAAGGGCACCGATGCCGATGTTCGCCAGTTTGCGCAGGCCACGTTGCCGACGCTCAACGATCATCTGAAGACGGCGAAAGACCTGGCTGCCGTCTACGATGCGCGTGACAAGTCGATGGATCAGACCACCAAGTCGTTCTCGAACGATCCGATGAATAACAACCCAGCCATCACGCCCACGGCGCCGGCGACACCGGTCGTGGCGCCGGCAACCAAGAGTGGCCAGCATTGATCCTGTCGCCAGCAGTCGGCACGGCCAGCGCGTGACCTGCCTCTGTTGGTTGACTCACCGGTTGATCCAGGATCGGCAAAGCCTGCGCGAACTATCTCGGGGCTTCCTCCAGGGCTGCAACGTGCAGCCGGAGAATTCGGCGCAGCTCCAGGATTGCGGCGGGTGTTTCCTGCACGCTGTGCCATGACGGGATGGCCAGTTCGGAGTCGGCACCGTCCAGGTGCGCGCTCTTGTAGGGCACCAGGCCGTCGTCGCTGTCCTGCAGCGGACCTTTCGATTTATAGACGCCGACGATGGTGTGATAGCGCACGCGCGGCGAGATCGGCAGGTTCGCGGCCGCGACGATGAACGGGTCGGTGTCGCTGAGGTTGTCGATGCCGTTGGGGATGCGCAGCGGCGATCCCTTGTTGGCATCGTCCTTCAGCAGGTCGGACAGGCTGGCCACTTCCTTCAACACGCTGACCGGCAGGCGGACCAGGTTGCCGATCCAGCGTGCCAGCCGGTGCTGCGCGTAGGGCGTGCCGCGATGCGGCGCGGCCAGGAACACGGCACGGGTTACCTGCGGCATCGGGGTGAACTGCAGATAAGGCGCGAGGCGTTCGTGCAGCCTGGCGCGTTTCGCCGGCGAAAGATTCGCACGCGCCGGCACCAGGCTCCACAGCCGGTCGCCGCTGGACGACACCAGCAGCCGCGCGATCAGGCCGCCCATGCTGTGCCCGATCAGCACCATGTTCTGCGACGCACGCGCATGGCCGGACGGGTCGAAGTGCTGCAGCGTGGCATCGAGTGCCTTGCGGATATTGGCGAGGTTGACCGCGACCGGTGCGTTGGTGGGGTAGTAGATCTCCCACACCTGGTAGTTGCGGCGCAGCTCCTCGTCACCCATGACTTCGTTCGCCACGTTGATCCATGCTTCCGGGCTGCTGCCCAGCCCATGCAGCATCACCACGGTCAGGCGGTTGGGGTCGTACGGCTGCATCATCAGCACGCGCGGCGTCGTGATGCCGCCCTCGCGGCCGAGCAGGGAACGGATCGACTGGCTGGCGAAGCCGGAGCGGGCCAGCCAGATGCCATAGGCTGCGGTGAAGTTGGCGCCCAGCGGCACCGTGCGACCGCCGATCGTGATGGTGTCGTCGCGGTAGGGATCCCGCACCAGCAGGCGGACCTGCCTGGTCGCCAGCACCTCGTCCAGCGTGCCGCCATCGAAGACCAGCGCGCCGGTCATCGATGCATAGTCGGGTTCGCGCCATGGCACATCGTCGTCTGGCGCTTCCGGCGGTGTCACGGCAACGAAGTCCGAACCGAAACCATCGCGCTGGTAGACGTTGCGCAGACCCTTGAAGCGCAGGTCGGCGGCTGGAATGAGTTCCGTGGGGGCGCGCGCGTTGTCGGCCAGCCGCAGGTCGCTCTGCGGGCGCATCACGGTCCAGCCGGCCAGCGAGGTCTGCGTCCATTGCGTGCCCAGCTGCGGCAGTTCCTGGAAGAAGCGGCTCACCGCGCGCTGCACCGCAAAGTTGTAGAAACCGATCACCTGCACCTGGCGCAGCGCGAAGGCGCGGTCGGCCGGCGCGCGTGCGGTATAGAACAGATAGGCGTAGGCATAGCGTGCGGACTGCAGGAATGCATCGAGGGTCTCATCCTCCATGGTCACGCCGGCCTTGGCCCGGTCTGTGCGAACCGCCTTGGCCAGCCATAGTTCGGAAAGCGCAGACAGCCGCTGCTCGTCATTCAGTCCCGGCGAATGCGCCACGGTATCCGTGCAGGCGGCAAACTCGCGCTTGCAGCTGTCGACAGTCAAGGCAACGACATTGAGCGCCTGTACCGTACGGTCGCTCAGCCGATTGGCACCGATCACATCGGCACGCCGCTCGTTGATGTAGTCGTGCGTCTTGACGCGGCTTACCCCGACCATCGCACAGGCGTTGAGGCAAAGCAGCACGACTAGGGCGGCGCATCGCATGATCCAGGTGCGCGTTCCACGTTTCATGCTGCGTCCTGTCCATTCAGCCGGGTGGTTGCGGGATTGTAGCCATCGTGGGTTATCCCGACGACTCCATGCATGACGGCCGATCCGCGGCGACTGGAGCCGGCCGCCTGGCGTTGTGTTCGCGTGGCCAAAGCTGCACGCTTGGAGCATTGGCCGACCTGGCGGGAACAAACATGCTGAAGAAGCTCCGCACGATCGGCAGGATGGCGTTCATCGCCCTGGTTGCGCTGGTCACATGCTGTTCGGGCGCGTGGGGCGCGCTCGCGCTCTGGTACCAGCTGCCGGGCAGCATCATCACACGGACAATCGGCAGCGCGATCTGGATGGTTGGCGTGATCGCACTGGTCACCCTGGCGGTCAACCGGCGCAGCTGGCTGCCAGCTGGCTTCTATGCCGTGATCTATGCGGTGCTGCTGTGCTGGTGGGCCAGTATCGCGCCATCCAACAACCGGACCTGGGCAGACGATGTTTCCCATCTGCTCACCGGCACGGTGCAGGGCAGTCAAGTCACCTTGAACAACGTGCGCAACTTCAACTGGCGCACCGACGACGACTACGACGCCCGCTGGGAAACCCGTCGCTACGACCTGGATCATCTGGCCACGGCCGATGCGGTGCTGTCGTACTGGGGCAGCGCGGCAATCGCGCACGCGATGATCTCGTTCGGCTTCGACGACGGCAGCCACGTGGTTTTCTCGGTGGAGATCCGCAAGAAGCGCGGCCAGCAGTATTCGGCAATCGGCGGTTTCTTCAAGCAGTTCGAAACCATCCTGGTCGCGGCCGATGAGCGCGACATCATCCGTGTACGCACCAATGTACGTGGCGAGGACGATTACCTGTATCCGCTGCGCATGGACAGGGCGGCCATGCGCGCGCTGTTCCTTTCCTACGTAAGGGGCGCGAACACGCTGGCCGTGACGCCGGCCTTCTACAACACCATCACGTCGAACTGCACGACCATCGTCTATCGCATGGCCAAACAGATCGAGCCGGGCCTGCCACGCGACATCCGCCTGCTGCTGACCGGCTACCTGCCGGAGTACCTCTACAAGGTGGGCGCGCTGGATCGAAGCGTGCCGATCGCGGAACTGCGACAGCGCAGCCGCATCACCGAGAAGGCAAGAAGCAGCTCGGGAGACGATTTCTCCACGGCGATACGGGCCAGCTGAGATCAGCCGGCGCCATGGGATCGGCTGGCCGATCGGCAATGGGCCAGTGCGGCCATCGTCGGCGCAGGCCTCGCCGCAAGCCTGACAGGCTGTCAGCGCTTCTTCACACGTGAGGATTTTGCTTCGTTCGCGGAAATGAGTTGCTGCAAATAAGCAATGCCTTCTTCCTCCGGGAAAAAGGCCACGACATCGGCGACGGTCAATTTGTGACGCTTTTGCAGCGCCAGGAATTCGGACTTTGCCTGGTCCATTTTCGTGCCGCCGGATGCCTTCGATGGCAGTTGCTCATGTTTGTTGTCGAGTGCGGCGAGTTCTTCCTGAAAACGTCGGAATGCGTCTTTGGAGGCGGTCATGGGCGGTTGCTGGATTGCCTGCGTGGAGTCTCATTGTCGCATGTCGACATCGCATGCAAATCCACGGCTTGTGCATCTCACATGGCCCAGCCTGCCTGTCGATCCATGCCCTGGCCACACCACGCAAAAGGGCCGCACCCGGCGACCCTTTTGCTTTCAGGCGGTGGGCCCCGAAATGGGGCCGTGGAAATATCAGGCTTGCGGATCGGCGGCCTGGGCATCCGCCTCGGCCGATTCACCTTCCTTCTTCCCGACCAATTCCTCAAGCGCACCGGCACCCTTGAAGCCGGCAACCGCAGCAATGCCTTTCGTCAGAAGTCCCGCATTCGGATCGAGCTTCTCTGCGCCTTCCACAGCTGCCACCGCACCAACAACTTCACCCAAGGTATCCAGAATTCCCATGACGACCTCCACGCTGGTTGGACGAGGAGAAAGCATGATGTAAAAACCGTTACTGAAGGGTGAATGCAGAGGCCGCCGCTACCGGCGGACTCTTGAGTGCAAGATATTTCGGAAGTGTTGGTGCCCGGAGCGGGGGTCGAACCCGCATAGCCTTGCGGCCGAGGGATTTTAAGTCCCTTGCGTATACCAGTTTCGCCATCCGGGCCGGATGTTCGAGCGCACGGCAGACGGGGCTGCAGGCGGCGCGAATCGTAGCATGTGTGCCGCCTGCAACCTGCAGGTCAGAGCAGGCTCTTGACGATGTGGATGCCGGCGCTGTACTCGCCGATGATCGTGCCCACGCTGACCAGGAAGAAGTTGAGCAGGGTGCGCGCGACGCGGTTCTTCCACCAACCGCTCCAGTGCACAATGTCATCGCGCAGGCTGTCGAAATCGACCACGCGCGGGCGACGGACCCAGGCTTCCGCCATCGCGCTGATGCCGCCGGCAGGAATGCCGGGGCGGAACGGTTTGATCGGTGCGGCGATGAAGGCGGCGAGGATGCTGAGCGGGTGGCCGCCGGCGGCCACGGCACCGAGTGCGGCAAAGCCGCCGGTGAACAGCACCCATGCGGTCAGTGCCTGGGTACCCAACGCGGCATTGCGATGAAAGGCGAAAGCGATCGCGGCAAACACCAGCAGCACGACGCCCGCGGCCAGCCATTTCGGCCAGCGTGCCTTGGGCGGCGTGGCGGCCAGTTCGGCGACCTTGGTGGCCGGGTCGTCCTGCCCGGTGCGCAGCAGTTCGCACAAGCCCTTGAGATGGCCGGCACCGATCACCACCAGCACGCGTCGCGGTTCGCCGGTCGCCGAGCGGGCAGCGTCCTGGCGCAGGCGTGCGGCCATGAATGCATCGCGCTCGCTGATCAGGCTTTGAAACAGTGGCTTCGATTCGCTGGCGAATTCGCTGAACGCGCTTTCCAGCAAGTCGCCCTGTTTCAGTTTCTCGATCTCACCCTGTTCGATTTCCTCACGCTCGAACACGCTGGCCAGCAGACCACCGAGCAGACCGAAGCGCTGCCAGAAGCCGACGCTGTGCCAGGCCCGCTTGAGCGTGGTGCCAACCTCGCGGTCGATCAGCCAGACCGGCAGATGGCGTTGGTCGGCCCCGTCCATCGCTGCCTTCATCTCGGCACCGGGCTGGATGCCGGACTGGTCGGCCAGGCGCTTCTGGAAGGTCGACAGCACCAGGCTGGCGGCGACCATGCCGGCCTTGCCCTGGCGGATCACCTTGAACAGATCCATCTGCTTGAACGCTTCCGGATCGCGCATGCTCTGCGCGCGGCTGTCGCACAGCTCGATCGCCACCGCATCGAAATGCTCGTGTGCCAGCAGTGCCTCGACGGCGTCCACGCTGCTGCGGGAGACATGCGCGGTGCCGAGCACCACATACTCCACACCGTCACGCTGCACGCGCTCGATCGGCTGGCCCTGCAAGGCAGGCAACAGGGCAAGGTCGGTTTCGGGAACACTCATGCGATCAGCAGGCCGGTCTCAGTGGGAAATCCAAGCATGGGGACGCTGGCCATGCGGAACAAGCCGCGCGGGTATGCGGCCTCAGTCACGGAAACGCCGGAGCAGGTCGGCATAGGCGTCGATGCGGCGATCGCGCAGGAACGGCCAGATCCGCCGCACGTGCTCGCTGCGCGCCAGGTCGACCTCGGCCAGCAGCAGCTCACGCCCGCCGGTGCCAGCCTGCGCCAGGAACTCGCCCTGCGGACCGGCGACAAAGCTGGAGCCCCAGAACTGGATGCCGGCGCCAACAGCGGAGGGATCAGCCTCGTAGCCGGTGCGGTTGCACGACAGCAAGGGCAGGCCGTTGGCTACCGCGTGGCCACGTTGCACGGTGATCCATGCGTCGCGCTGGCGATCTTTTTCAGCCTGCGCATCGTTCGGGTCCCAGCCGATCGCGGTGGGATAGAGCAGCAGTTCGGCACCGGCCAGCGCCATCAGTCGCGCCGCTTCCGGATACCACTGGTCCCAGCACACCAGCACGCCGAGCCGGCCGACCGAGGTGTCGATCGGCTCGAAGCCGAGATCGCCCGGCGTGAAGTAGAACTTCTCGTAGAACGCCGGATCGTCCGGGATGTGCATCTTGCGGTACTTGCCGGCGATCGCGGCCGAGCGGTCGAACACCACCGCGGTGTTGTGATACAGCCCGGTGGCGCGCTTCTCGAACAGCGAGGCGACCACCACCAGCTTCAGCTCCTCGGCCAGCTTGCCGATGCGCGCGCTGCCGGGACCGGGGATCGTCTCGGCCTGGTCGAAGACCTCGACCGATTCGTGCTGGCAGAAATACGGGCCGTTGTGCAGCTCCTGCAGCAGCACCAGCTCGACGCCGGCGGCGGCCGCTTCACGCAGGCCGGCCTCGATCGCGTCGAGGTTGGCGTCGCGGCTGCCGCGGTCGGTTTCCTGCAGCAGGGCGACCTTGAGGGTCTTGCGGGTCATCGGCTTCGATCCTGACTTGGCTGTTCGTATGGGCAACCCGCGAAGTTTAGCGGATGCCGCCAAACCTCAGGCCAGGCCGGCCGGCAACTGCATGGTGATGCAATGCAGGCTGCCGTTCTGCCAGATCAGCGGACGGCAGGGCACCTGCACGATCTCGCGGCCCGGATGGGCCGTCCCGATGATGCGTGCGGCCTCGTCATCGGCCGGGTCGCCATAGGCCGGCACCAGCACGGCGCCGTTGACGATCAGGTAGTTCGCATAGGAAGCGGCAAGCCGGCGACCTTCGTCGAGAATGGGCTTCGCCCACGGCAGCGGGTATAGCTCGTACGGGCGGCCGTCGACGGTGCGCAAGGCGGCCAGTTCGCCGGCCATCCGCTGCAATTCGTCGTGATGCAGGTCGTTGGGGTCATCGCAGGCCTGGAACACGATGCGCTCGTCCGGCGCGAAGCGCGCCAGCGTGTCGATATGCGCGTCGGTGTCGTCGCCTTCGAGGTAGCCGTAATCCAGCCACAGCACGCGCGTGGCGTGCAGGCTGTCGCGCAGGATCGCGCTCATCTCCTCGCGCGACTGCTCGGGGTGACGCTGGACCAGGCAGCGCCAGGTGGTGAGTACGGTGCCCGCGCCATCACTCTCGATACCGCCACCTTCCAGCGCCCAGTCGATGCGTTTGTGCGTGGCATGGCCGAGGACGCCGGCGTCGACCAGCCCGGCGATCAGCGCGTCGTCCTGTTCGGCGCCGAACTTGCCGCCCCAGCCGGTGAAGCGGAAGTCGGTGAGCTGGAATCCATCTTTGCCGGCTTTCAGCGTGATCGGGCCGGAATCGCGCAGCCAGGTGTCGTCGTACGGCAGTACGACGAAGCGGATACGGGCCAGGTCGACCTTGGCGTCGTGCAACTGGGCCTCGACGTGAGTCTGCAGGGCGGGGTCAGCCACCACGATGATCAGCGCTTGGAAGCGCGTTACGGCAGCCGCCAGCGCCACATAGGTGGTTTCCACCGCGGCCAGGCGTTCGGCCCAGTCGGTGTCGGCGTGCGGCCACGCGATCAGTACCGCGGCCTGCGGTTCCCATTCCGCCGGCAGGCGCAAAGAGGGGTTGGTCATGCGGGGTGTCTCATGCAGTCGGGGGTGCCGGGACTTAGCACCGGACTGCGAATTGTACGACGAGGTGATCGTCGCACACACAAAAACGCGGCCGGTGTCACCGCCGGCCGCGTCGTCGGAAACCGGATCAGGACGGGATCAGTTGGCGGCGGTCGGGTTGGTGTTGTTGCCGGCTGGCGTGTTGAGCACCGAGTGGATCACGTGCTCATGCTCGAAATACACGATGAAATTCGAGTATTCCCAGCGGTTGATTTGCGGGTGCTTCGCGGTATCGCCGCCGCGTGGCGACAGCTTGCGCTGTGGCGTGCCCCAGGTTCGCTCGACCTGGGCCATGCTCATGCCGCGGCTGGGCAGGTTCATGCCCTTTTCTTCCTGCACGCGATGGATCAGCAGGCTGTCGCCACCGGCCGCGACGGCGGTCTGCGGAGCGGCAAAGGCGGCGCCAGCGACCAGCATGGCGACGATCGGCAGACTGTACGTGAACTTGACCATGGCTCCCCTCTCCAGACAAGGCTGTATGCGGCGTCGTTGTAGCAGAACTACCCAGGCTACGCCACGTTGTGGCAAGCATAATGTCGACTATAGCCGTGCCGGTTCGTGCCGTTTGCGATGGGTTGGGCATTCGGCCATCGCGCGGGCATAACCAGCCGGTTCGTCGAGAATAGCGCCATCACCGCTATCATGGGCGGCTGCGGGCGATTGCCCGCCCGGTTTGGATACTGTTTTTCATGATTTCCTTTCGACATTTTGCCTTGCGCCGCGGCAGCCGGCTGCTGCTTTCCGATATCGATCTGGTGATCCAGAGCGGGTGGCGCCTGGGCGTGATCGGCCGCAACGGCTGCGGCAAGTCCAGCCTGTTCGCCGCCTTGCAGGGCAAACTGGAAAGCGATGCCGGCGAACTGGACATGCCAGGCAAGCTGCGGCTCGCCTCGGTGGCGCAGGAAACCCCGGCGCTGCCGGATGCCGCGATCGACTACGTGCTGGGTGGCGACGAGGAACTGGCCGAGGCGATGCGCGACGAGGCCGACGCCGGCGAACGTGGCGACATGGAGGCGATGGCGAAAGCGCACCACCGCATCGAGGAGCTGAACGGCTACGACGGTCGCGCCCGTGCCGGCCGCCTGCTGCATGGCCTGGGCTTTCCGCCGGAAACGCATGAGCGCGCGGTCAAGGAATTTTCCGGCGGCTGGCGCGGGCGCCTGAACCTGGCGCGCGCGCTGATGTGTCCGTCCGATCTGCTGCTGCTCGACGAGCCGACCAACCATCTCGACCTCGACGCCGTGCTGTGGCTGGAAGAATGGCTGCGCCGCTACCAGGGCACCTTGCTGATCATCTCGCACGATCGCGAATTCCTCGACGGCGTGATCACCCACACGCTGCACCTCAACGACGGCAAGGCGAAGCTGTATACCGGCAACTACAGCGCGTTCGAACGCCTGCGCGCCGAGCAATTGCGCCAGCAGCAGATCTCGCACGAGCGCGAGCAGGCCGAGCGGGCGCACCTGCAGTCCTTCGTCGACCGCTTCAAGGCCAAGGCCAGCAAGGCCAAGCAGGCGCAGTCGCGCATGAAGCGGCTGGAGAAGCTGGCCGGCACCGAGGCGGTGCGTGCCGAGCGACCCTTCAGTTTCCAGTTTCCGGCGCCGGGTCGGTTGCCCGATTCGATGCTGCAGCTGGAAGACATCACGGCTGGCTACCCGAGCCGGGACGGCGATGGCATCAACATTGTCCTGCGCGACGTTGGCTTCAGCCTGGAAGCGGGCGAGCGGATTGGCCTGCTTGGTCCCAACGGCGCCGGCAAATCCACCCTGGTGAAAACCCTGGTCGGCGAGCTCGAGCCGTTCAGCGGCGAGCGCAAGGTGCACAAGGACCTGAAGATCGGCTATTTCGCCCAGCACACGGTGGAGAGCCTGCGCGAAGGCGCCAGTCCGCTCGATCACCTGATGGACAAGGCGCCGGGCGTGGCCACCCAGGTCATGCGCGACTTCCTCGGCACCTGGAATTTCGCCGGCGATCGCGCGTTCGAGTCGGTCGACGGTTTCTCCGGCGGCGAGCGCGCGCGTCTGGCGCTGGCGCTGATCGCGTGGGACAAGCCGAACCTGTTGCTGCTGGATGAGCCGACCAACCATCTCGACCTCGACATGCGCGAGGCGCTGGCCGATGCGCTGGCCGACTTCGACGGTGCGCTGGTGCTGGTTTCGCATGACCGGCACTTGCTCGGTATGGTCTGCGACAGTTTCTGGCGTGTTGCCGATGGCGTGGTGGAAAGCTTCGACGGCGATCTGGACGATTACGCACGCTGGCTGAAAACGCGCGGCGCGGCCAACAAGAAGGCCGCCAAGGCTGGTGCAGCGGCCAAGCCGGTGATCAAGATCGTGCCGGAGGAAACGCCCGAAGAGCGCCGCCGCAACGCGGCCGCCCAGCGCGAGAACGAGAAGAACTCGCGCCAGCGGGTGAAGCGGATCGAGACCCGCACGGCCAGCATCGAAACCGAACTGGCCGCGCTGGAGAGCCAGCTGGCTGATCCGGCCACGTACAACGGCCCCACCCAGGAAATGATGCGGCTGGGACAGCGCCAGACCGAACTGCGCCGCGAGAAGGAAGCGCTGGATGCGGAATGGCTGGAACTGTACGAGCGACTGGAAGCCTGAGCATGCCCGCCGGCGCGAAGCCATCGCTGTCGTTGTGGCTGCCCGCGTCGACGCATGTCGAACCGGGCCATCCGCTGCGCGAGCTGCTGGCGCGCGCCGATCGCCTGGCCGAGGGTGCGGCCGGCTATCTCGGTGGCCTCGGCGAGCATTTCCAGGGCGTCGATGCGGCATTGCCGGCAGCGGCGCTGACCCGCGAATTTCTCGCCGGCGATGCGGGTGATGCTACCTGGCTGGCGGCCGACCCAGCCTGGGTACAGCCGGATATGAACGGCGTGCGGCTGCTGGCCTGCGGTCGGCTGCAACTGGAGATGGCCGAAGCGCAGGCGCTGGCCGCCGCGTTGTTGCCGGTATTCGACGAAGCCGGTCTGCGACTGGATATTTCCACGCCGGATCGCTGGCATCTGAGGTTGCCGCCGGGCACGCCTTTACCAGCCTTCGCCGCACCCGAGCAGGCGCTGGGCGAGGACCTTTCGCAGCACCTGCCTGCCGGTGCGGAAGGGCGCCGCTGGCGCGTGCTGCTCAACGAGATCCAGGTGCTGCTGCACCAGCATCCACTGAATGCACAGCGGCGTGCACGTGGCCTGGCGCCGGTCAACAGTCTGTGGCTGTGGGGCGGCGGCCGTCTGCCGGGACCGCTGCACAGTGATCTGCATGGCGTGATCAGCGACGACCTGCTGCTGCATGCGTTGGCTGGACACGCCGGTGTCGCGCAGCAGGCACGCACCGTCGACACCGTGGCCGCCGCCAGCGCCGGCTGGCTGATCGACCTGCAGGATCTGCCGGCTGACGAGATCGCAGCGCACTGGTGGGCGGCGCTGCAGCCGCTGTTCGATCGGCAGCCGGTCGTGCTGCATTTCGCCAGCGCCGAGCGCTGGCAGCGCAAACCCTGGCATCGCTGGCGCTTCTGGCGCGGAGCAGGGCGTTGAGCGCGCTGCAAGTGCGCCGACGCGAGAGCAAGGGCGCGCCCAGCGGTTGGCCAGCCTCGGTGCATCCGGTATTGCAGCAGGTCTACGCTGCCCGCGGTGTATTGGATCCCAGTCTGGCCGAGCACCGGCTGGCCCGGCTGCTGTCGCCACAGACGCTGGGTGGCATGGCGCAGGCTGTCGAGCTGCTGGTCGAGGCCATCCGCAGCGACTGGATCATCCTGATCGCGGGCGATTACGACTGCGACGGTGCCACCGGCACCGCGGTGGCCGTGCGTGGGCTGCGAATGCTTGGTGCGCAGCGGGTCAGCTATGCCATCCCCAATCGTTTCGTCCACGGCTATGGGCTGAGCCCTGCGCTGGTCGAATCACTCCAGCCGACACCGCAACTGATCGTCACCGTCGACAACGGCGTGGCCAGCGTGGCCGGCGTGGCGGCGGCCAAGGCACGCGGTATCCGCGTCATCGTCACCGACCATCACCTGCCCGGCGAGCAGTTGCCGGCCTGCGATGCGATGGTCAACCCCAATCTTGCCGGTGATGCTTTTCCCAGCAAGGCGTTGGCCGGGGTCGGCGTGATGTTCTATCTGCTGCTGGCTTTGCGCGCGCGGTTGCATGAGCAGGGTGCCTTCGGTGACACCAAACCCGACCTGTCGGTGCTGCTCGACCTGGTCGCACTGGGTACAGTGGCCGATCTGGTGGCACTGGATTTCAACAACCGCGTGCTGGTCGAGGCCGGCCTGCAGCGCATCCGCAGCGGTCGCGCCTGTGCCGGCATCAGCGCGCTGGTCGAGTCCGGCAGGCGCAGTGTGGCGACGCTGTGCTCCAGCGACCTCGGCTTCGTCGTCGGCCCGCGCCTCAATGCGGCGGGACGGCTGGAGGACATGCGCCTGGGCGTCGAATGCCTGCTCACCGACGACGTGGCGCAGGCACGCCGCCATGCCGGGCAACTCAACGCGATCAATCTGGAACGCCGCGACCTGCAGGCGTCGATGGTGGCCGAGGCCGAGCAGATGGTGGCGGGCATGACCGACATCGACGCGATCGGCGTGGCGCTGTACGAGCCGAGCTGGCATGCCGGCGTGGTGGGCCTGGTCGCCTCCAAGCTGAAGGATCGCCTGCATCGCCCGGTCATCGCGTTCGCGCCGGCCAGCGAGGACGACACCGGCAGCCTGCGCGGTTCGGCGCGTTCGATCGCCGGGTTCCACATCCGCGACGCGCTGGCCGCGATCGACGCACGCCAGCCGGGCCTGATCGAACGCTTTGGCGGTCATGCGATGGCGGCCGGGTTGAGTCTCAGGACCTGCGACTACCCGCGCTTCGCCGAAGCGTTCGACGCGATCGCACGCGAACTGATCGACGCCGAGCGGCTGCAGGCGGTGCTCTATACCGACGGCGAACTGCCAGCGGGGGCGCTCTCGCTGGAGTTGGCCCGGCAACTGCGCGAGGCTGGCCCGTGGGGTCAGGCTTTCCCCGAACCGCTGTTCGAGAACCTGTTCGCATGCAACAGCTGGAAAGTGATGGGCGAAAGGCACCTGCGCCTGCAGCTGCGCGACCCGCGCGACGGCAGCGTGCATGATGCGGTGATGTTCAACGCCTATCACGGTCAGCCACCGCCGTCGCTGCTGCGTGCGGTCTACGAACTGGGCATCAACGACTGGCAGGGGCGGGAAACGCCACGTCTGCTGTTGCGGCACATCGAGTCGACCTGATCTTGGTGGACTGATTCCTCCGCCTGATCCGCTCGCACGTTTTTCACGCGATGCGGATCATGCTGATAGCCAACCCATCAACGGAGAACGCTGGTGATCGCACAGATCGAGGGACTGCCGCCAGGCACGCTGGGTTTCCGCGCTCACGGCCAGGTCACGGCGGCCGACTACGAGAACATCATCGTGCCGGATGTCGAGGCGGCATTCGCGCTCAACCGCAAGTTGCGCGTGTTGTATGTCACCGCCGAGGATTTCACCGGGTTCGATCCCGGCGCGATGTGGGACGACGTCAAGATGGGCATGCGCCACTTCAGTGGCTGGGATCGTGTGGCGCTGGTGAGCGACGTGCCCTGGCTGCGCACGACCACGGCGGCGATGAGCTTCATGCTCCCCGCCGAGATCCGCCTGTTCCACCTGAACCAGCTGGACGAGGCGACACGCTGGATCACCGAACCGTCGGTTTGAAGGAACACCCATCCAGTCACTTGCGGATGGACGTCCAATCTGTTCTAGTCGAACCATGCATCCGATGATTGCCAACCCCCAGACCGCTACCGCGCCTTCCGCGCGGAGCCTTGTGCCGGCTGGCAACAATAACAATCGCGCGAACAATAACGCCAACTGTTGGCGGGCTCTCGCGTAGCTTCAGGTTTGCAGAAACATACGCGAAGAAGGCCCGCCCAGTGCGGGCCTTCTGCTTTTTGTTTCATGCGAATTCATTCGCAAAATGCCAAACCGGCCATCCAGGACCGGACTTTTCAACCAAAGAAATATCCAACCCAAAGGACAGCAAGCATGTGTGCGATCTTCGGAATGTTCGACCTGCAGCCGGGCGACGACCTGGCCACGTTGCGCCGGCAGGCGCTGGAAATGTCGCAGCGCCAGCGCCATCGCGGGCCGGACTGGAGCGGGGTGTACGTCGACGCCGGGGTGATCCTGGTGCACGAGCGGCTGGCCATCGTCGATCCAGCCAGTGGTGCCCAGCCGCTGCGTTCGCGTGACGGTGCGCTGGCCCTGGCGGTGAACGGCGAGATCTACAACCACCAGGAGCTGCGTGCGCACAGCAGCTATGACTTCACCACCGGCTCGGATTGCGAGGTGATCAATGCCTTGTATCGCGAGCAGGGCACAGCCGGATCCCTCACCGATCTGGTCGGCAAGCTCAACGGCATCTTCGCGTTTGCCTTGTGGGACGGCGAAGCTAGGCGTCACGTGATCGCTCGCGATCCGATCGGGGTCTGCCCGTTGTACTGGGGGCACGATGTTGAGGGCCGCTTGTGCGTAGCTTCGGAGATGAAGGCGCTGGTGGGCGTATGCGCTGACGTAGCGCCGTTTCCGCCAGGCCATGTGTACGACAGTGTCGAGGGCGAATTGCGCCGCTACTATCACAAGCCGTGGCGCGACTACGCGCATACGCAAGGCCACGAGGTCGCGGCGCCGGCCTTGCGTCGGGCCTTCGAGCAGGCCGTGCATCGTCAGTTGATGACGGACGTCCCTTACGGCGTGCTGCTTTCAGGCGGGCTGGATTCCTCGCTGGTGGCTGCCTGCGCCGCGCAGTTCGCCCGGCATCGCATCGAGGAAGGCGATCGCACCGAGGCCTGGTGGCCGCGCCTGCACTCGTTCGCGATCGGGCTGGACGGCTCGCCGGACCTGGCGGCCGCGCAGATCGCCGCCGATGCGCTGGGCACGGTGCATCACGGCTTCGTCTACACGTTCTGGGAAGGCATGGACGCGCTGCCGGAGGTGATCCGGCATATCGAGACCTACGACGTCACCACCATCCGCGCCGCCACGCCGATGTACCTGCTGGCGCGTCGGATCAAGGCTATGGGCGTGAAGATGGTGCTGTCCGGCGAAGGCTCGGACGAGTTGTTCGGCGGCTACCTGTACTTCCACAAGGCACCGTCCGCCGAGGCGTTCCACGAGGAGACCGTGCGCAAGCTCGATGCGTTGCACAGCTACGACTGCCTGCGCGCGAACAAGGCGATGATGGCCTGGGGCGTGGAAGCGCGCGTGCCGTTCCTAGACCTGGAATTCATCGACGTGGCGATGGGGTTGGATGCGAGGCACAAGATGGCAGGGCAAGGACGGATCGAGAAAGCGGTGCTGCGCGAGGCGTTCACGGGCGCACTGCCGGACTCGATCCTGTGGCGGCAAAAGGAGCAGTTCAGCGACGGCGTCGGCTACAGCTGGATCGACGGCCTGAAGGCGCATGCCGAACAGGCGGTCAGCGATCGCGAATTCGCCGCGGCAGCGGCACGCTACCCGTTCAACACGCCAGCGACCAAGGAGGCGTATTTCTACAGGCGCATCTTCGAACAGCATTTTCCCGGCGAAGCCTGTGCGGCCACGGTGCCGGGAGGCAAGTCGATCGCCTGTTCCTCGCCGGCGGCGCTGGCATGGGATCCCGCCTTCGCGAACACGGCCGATCCGTCCGGTCGTGCGGTGCGCGGCGTGCACAGCCACGCACTGGCTTGAGCGGTTTGCTATCCTGTAGCGCTTTACCGACGGCGTTTTCCAACGCCTGCCACTTCAATTGGTTCAACCATGATCGAAATCAATCCGATCCTCGCGCAGATCGCGGACCTCCGGGGCCGCGTCGAGTCGCTTAGGGGGTATCTTTGACTACGCTACAAAAAGCGAACGTCTGGAAGAAGTAAGCCGCGAACTGGAGAGCCCGAACGTCTGGGACGATCCGGCGCGTGCACAGGAACTGGGCCGCGAGCGCGCCCGCCTGCATGCCATCGTCGATGGCATCGACACGCTGACCGCGGGTCTGACCGACGCCGGCGACCTGCTGGAGATGGCTGTTGCCGATGGCGACGAGGACACCGCCAACTCGGTGGTCGGCGACCTGGCCAAACTCGACGCGCAGGTGAGCAAGCTGGAGTTCCAGCGCATGTTCTCCGGCAAGATGGACGCCACCAATGCGTTCGTCGACATCCAGGCCGGCGCCGGCGGCACCGAGGCGCAGGACTGGGCCGAGATGCTGCTGCGCATGTACCTGCGCTGGTGCGAGTCGCGCGGCTGGAAGACCGAGCTGATGGAAGTCAGCGGCGGCGACGTGGCCGGCATCAAGTCCGCCACGTTCCGCGTGGAAGGTGACTACGCCTATGGCTGGCTGAAGACCGAGATCGGCGTGCACCGGCTGGTGCGCAAGAGTCCGTTCGATTCGGACAACCGCCGGCATACCAGTTTCACCTCGGTGTTCGTGTCGCCGGAAGTCGACGACGACATCGACATCGAGATCAATCCGGCCGACCTGCGCACCGACGTGTACCGTTCGTCCGGTGCCGGTGGCCAGCACGTCAACAAGACCGAGTCGGCCGTGCGCATCACGCATATCCCGACCAATACCGTGGTGGCCTGCCAAACTGGTCGCAGCCAGCATCAGAACCGCGATACGGCGATGAAGATGCTCGCTGCCAAGTTGTACGAACTCGAGCTGCAGAAACGCAACGCTGAGAAGGACGCGCTGGAAGCCACCAAGTCGGACATCGGCTGGGGTAGCCAGATCCGCAACTACGTGCTCGACCAGAGTCGCATCAAGGATCTGCGCACCGGCATCGAACGCACCGATACGCAGAAGGTGCTGGATGGCGATCTGGACGAATTCATCGAGGCCAGCCTGAAATCCGGCCTGGAAGCGGGCGCCAAGCGCATCGATGCGTGAGTACGGATACGCTGAATCGGCTCGATCACCGACGAGGAATCCCGGCATGAACAGCAAGAAAATCTGCGCAATCCTTGTCGCATTCGCCGCGCTTGCAGCGTTCGATGGCACGGCTGGGGCGCAGCAGAGCTCATCCGGCCAGGGCGTCAAGCAGGATGCCAAGGCCGTCGGCCACGGCGTCGCCAACGGCGCTCGCGATGTCGGTCACGTGACCAAGCACGTCGCCGTCTCGGTCGGGCATGCCGGGAAAGAGGCTGGCCTCGGCATCGGGCACGGCGCGAAGAAGGCCGGTCTCGCCGTCGGCCACGGCGCGCGCGACGGTTGGAATGCGACCAGGCACGCGGTCAAGCATGTGCTTCACAAGGACGATTGACGGCGCTACCGTTCCGAAAAAATCCTCCCATGTTGTTTGCAACCCAAACCATAAACAGAAAAGCGTCCGCCACCTGGCGCGAGCGCCGACAGCAACGGAATCCCCATGAGTGAATCGGCCGACACCCTGCCCATCGACGAGAACAAGCCGGACGTCAATCGACTTGTCGCCGAGCGCCGCGAAAAACTGCATGCGCTGCGTGGGCAGGGCATCGCGTTCCCGAACGACTTCAAGGTCGACAGTTTTTCCGGTGACCTGCAGGCCGAGTTCGCCGACAAGGACGTGCACACGGCCGAAGTGATCGAGGCGGCGGCACGCCGGGTGAAGATGGCCGGCCGCATCGTGCTCAAACGCGTGCAGGGCAAGGTCAGCTTCGTGCAGCTGCAGGACTTCAGCGGGCGCATCCAGCTGTTCATCCACCAGGGCACGCTGGGCGAAACCTACGAGGCATTCAAGGGTTGGGACGTCGGCGACATCGTGGGCGCGGAGGGTCTGCTGATGCGTACCAAGACCGGCGAGCTGTCGGTCAAGGTCGACGGCCTGCGCCTGCTGACCAAGAGCCTGCGTCCGCTGCCGGACAAGTTCCACGGTCTGGCCGACGTGGAGCAGCGTTATCGCCAGCGCTACGTCGACCTGATCGTCACCGAGGAGGCGCGCCGCACCTTCATGCAGCGCTCGAAGATCATCGGCTTCATGCGCCAGTGGCTGGAAGCACCGAGCCGCCGCTTCATGGAAGTGGAGACGCCGATGATGCACATCATCCCCGGCGGCGCCACGGCCAAGCCGTTCGTCACCCATCACAACGCGCTGGATCTCGACCTTTACCTGCGCGTGGCGCCCGAGCTTTACCTCAAGCGTCTCGTCGTCGGCGGATTCGACCGCGTCTACGAGATCAACCGCAACTTCCGCAACGAGGGCGTGTCGACCCGGCACAACCCCGAATTCACCATGCTGGAGCTGTACCAGGCCTACGCCACCTACACCGAGATCATGGATCTCACCGAGGGCGTGATCCGCGATACGGCGAAGGCGGTGATCGGCAGCACCCAGCTGCATTGGGACGGCGCCGCTATCGATGTCGGCCCGGCGTTCCGTCGCTGGAGCATGGAAGACGCGGTGCTGGAGCTGAATCCGCAGATTCGCCGCGAGGAGTTGCGCGACCGTGAGGCGATGGCGGCGCACGCCAGGCGGCTCGGCGCACAGGTCAAGCCAGGCTACGGCTGGGGCAAGCTGCTGCTGGAAATCTTCGAGAAGACGGTCGAGCATACCCTGGTCCAGCCGACCTTCATCACGCAGCATCCGGTAGAGGTGTCGCCGCTGGCGCGCGAGAGCGATACCGACCAGGGCATCACCGACCGCTTCGAGCTGTTCGTCAACGGCAAGGAGATCGCCAATGGCTTCTCCGAGCTGAACGACCCGGAAGACCAGGCCGCACGTTTCCAGGCCCAGGTCGACGCCAAGGATGCCGGCGACGACGAGGCGATGCACTTCGATGCCGACTACATCCGCGCGCTGGAAGTGGGCCTGCCGCCGACAGGTGGCCTCGGCATCGGCATCGACCGGTTGGTGATGCTGCTGACCGATGCAGCGTCGATCCGCGACGTGCTGCTGTTTCCGTATATGCGCCCGGAGGCCTGAGCGGCCATGGCGCAGCCATCGTGACGCGGCTACCGCGTTGCGATGCGCTTCCATGTTGAAGGCATGTCGTGCGTCACATCGCGTCCTCGCGTACCTGGCCGATCAGCAGGAACCTCCTCTGCTTCAGCCGCAGGAACGGCTTCTCGACCAGATGATAGGTCGTCGCCGAAACCAGCAACGTGGCACCGGCGATGTAGATGAACAGCATGAAGTCGGGCAGATGCTCGGCCAGCCGTGCCTCGGACGGCTGGATGTCCAGCCGCAACACGACCGCAATGATGAACACGGCGTGCCACAGATAGATCGAATACGACCACAGGCCGATCCGGTGCAGCAGCGGATTGACCACCAGCGTGCGGAAAACCGGCTGCAGGTCGATCACCGCGATCAGGAATACCGCCCACAGGATCGATAGGTACAGGTAATGCTTGTACCAGTACACGAACTGCAAAACACCTAACAGGCGCAGGCCGCGAAGCGTGATCGCATCGAGCAGCACCAGTGCGCCAACTGCAGCGAGCGTGCCCAGCCAGAGACGCTTCTTGCGGTCCATGCCACGCAACGCAGCGCCATGGTGGTGGTGCAGCCACGCCGCAGCTATGCCCACCGCAAACTGTGGCCAGCGGCCCAGCAGGGAGTTGCGTTGGTCGGCCCAGAATCCGATTGCGCTCGGCGAGGCGGTTTTCAGATAGCACACGCACAGGCATGCCAGTGCGGCTACGAGCAGCATGCGCCCCCAGCGCTGGCGGGCGAGCCAGACCAGGATAGGGAGTGCCAGGTAAAACTGCACTTCGACCACCAGGCTCCACCAGACGATGCCGAACGGGGGCAGGGTGGCGAGGCCGATGTCCCGGAACACGGCTGCGTGCAGCGCGGCCTGCCAGTCGCCACTCCACGCTGCGCCGGCCAGTACCACGAGGTAGTACATGGGCAGGATGCGCAGTGCGCGATTGCCGAAGAACTGCCCGAGCGCCAGCGGGCTTCCGCGAAAAAACGGCAACGACAGCAGAAAGCCGCTCAGGACGAAGAACAGATCCACGCCAGTGCTGCCACCGAACAGCAGGGCGGTGGCGAAATGTGCGTGCGGATCGGGCGCATAACCGCGCAGCGAGCCGAGAAAGTGGTAGAAGAAAACCAGGGTGATGGCGATGCCGCGCAGCGATTCGCACTCGTTCAGCCGATCGTGCCGATCACCGGTCATGTTCAAGCGATTCCTTCATGCAAGGTCGGCCGATGGGCTTGCGTCGGGGCGATTTCATCTAGAATCCGCAGATTCTACCTGCTGCGCGAGTCTGTCCATCATGTGGTACGCGATCATCGCGGAAGATTGTCCCGGCTCGCTGGAGCAGCGCCTGGCCGCACGCCCGGCGCATCTCGGCCGGCTCAACGCCCTGCAGGACGAAGGGCGCATGTTGCTGGCCGGGCCCTTCCCGGCGATCGAATCGGAGAACCCCGGCCCGGCGGGCTTCACCGGCAGCCTGATCATCGCCGAATTCCCCTCGCAGGCCGAGGCGGAAGCCTGGGCAGGGGCCGATCCCTACGTGGCAGCCGGCGTGTACGCCCATGTCACGGTCAAGCCATTCCGCAAGACGCTGCCGTGAGCGCGGCGATGGTCGAGGAAATCCGCCGCCGGCTTGCCGAGGCGTTGCTACCGGTCGAGCTGGAAGTGTCCGACGAAGGCCACAAGCATGCCGGCCATGCGAATGCGGGCAAGGGGCATTATCACGTGCGCATCGTCAGTGCCGCGTTCGGCGGCATGTTGCCGCTCAAGCGCCATCGCATGGTCTATGCCGCACTGGATGGATTGATGGACAACGGTATCCACGCGCTGTCGATCGACGCCCACGTGCCCTCGAGGTGAGCACAGGCCTGTCGCCCACTGCTGATCTCGGGCAGCGTGTCAAGGTGCCGCGTTGGCGACGCCAGCTACGTGGAACCGCATGAGCGGAGCAACCTGTCACCAGGCAGGGGTTGAATTGAGGCCGCCGGGTTCCGGCAATCCGGTTGGGGCGCCCCGGTCGCGGAATGTGGGAAATCCGCCGTGCCTTATACTGTCGCGATCCGTTGACCGAAGTCCCGTATGCGCCTGAGCACGATCAAACTCGCCGGTTTCAAGTCCTTCGTGGACCCGACCACCCTGCACCTGCCGAGCAACATGATCGGCGTGGTGGGCCCGAACGGCTGCGGCAAATCCAACATCATCGACGCGATCCGCTGGGTGATGGGCGAGAGCGCGGCCAGCCGCCTGCGCGGCGACTCGCTGACCGACGTGATCTTCTCCGGCTCCAATTCGCGCAAGCCGGTGGGGCAGGCCACGGTCGAGCTGATCTTCGACAATGCCGACGGCTCCATCCAGGGCGAGTACGGCCAATACGCCGAGATCTCGGTGAAGCGCCAGGTCACCCGCGACGGCCAGTCCGCGTACTTCCTCAATGGCGCGCGCTGCCGCCGCCGCGACATCACCGACCTGTTCCTCGGCACCGGCCTGGGCCCGCGCAGCTACTCGATCATCGAGCAGGGCATGATCAGCCAGATCATCGACGCGCATCCGGAAGAATTGCGCATGCATCTGGAGGAGGCCGCCGGCATCTCCAAGTACAAGGAGCGCCGCAAGGAAACCGAGAGCCGCATCAAGGCCACCCGCGAAAACCTCGACCGCGTGCGCGACGTGCGCGACGAGGTCGACAAGCAGCTCGAACACCTCAACCGCCAGGCGCGTGCCGCCGAGCGCTGGAAGGCGCTGAAGGAAGAGCAGACGCGCAAGGAAGCCGAGCTGCGGGCACTGGAATACCGCGGCCTGAAAAGCCAGCACGACGGCGAAGGCGCAGGCTTGTCCGCCGCCGAGATCGAGATCGAGAAACAGCTGGCCGGCCAGCGCGAGATCGAGGCGCAGCTGGAAAGCGTGCGCGAGCGCCACACCGATGCCAGCGAGCATCTGAATGCGGTGCAGGCCGACGTCTACAAGGTCGGCGCCGAGATTGCCCGCGTCGAGCAGCAGGTGCGGCACAACCGCGAGAATGCCGATCGGCTGCAGCGCGCGCATGGCGACGCCGAGCGCGAGCACGCCGAGCTGGCCGCGCACATCGCCACCGATCGCGAGCAGATCGAAACCCTGCGCATGGCGCTGGCCGAGGGCGAACCCAAGCTCGAAGCCCTGCAGCAGATGCAGGACGACACCGCCGAGGCACAGCGCAGTACCGAGGCCAAACTGGCCGACTGGCAGCAGCGCTGGGACAGCCACACCCGCAACGCCGGCGAATCCAACCGCGCGGCCGAGGTGGAGCGCACCAAGCTCAACTACCTGGACCGCCAGGGCATCGACCTGTCCCGGCGCCGCGAGGCGCTGGAAGCCGAGCAGAAAGCCACCGACGTGGCTGCGCTGGATGCTGCCGGCGAACAGCTGCACAACGAACACGACACCCAGCGCGAACGCGTCGAAGCCCTCGGCAGCCTGCTCGACCAGCACAAGTCCAGCCACGAGAAAGTGCAGGACGAGGAACGCCAGGTGCAGTCGGCGCTGAACGAGGCGCGCCAGCAGTTGCAGGCCGCGCGCGGTCGGCAGGCTTCGCTGGAAGCACTGCAGCACGCCGCGCTCGGCCAGGAAGAAAGCGCCGCCAGCGGCTGGCTGAGCCGGCTCGGGTTGGACAAGTCGCGCCGCCTGGGTGAATCGCTGCAGGTCGAGGCCGGCTGGGAGACCGCGGTGGAAACCGCCTTGAGCGGCTTCATCGATAGCGTGCTGGTCGACGGCGCGCATGCCATGGCCGGCGAATTCCATGCGCTGGAGAACGCCGACGTCGCACTGCTCGATGTCGCTGATGGCGGTGCCAACACCGCCGGCACGCTCGCTGCGCATGTGCGCGGACCGGCTGCGGCGCTGGCGATCCTCGGCCATGTGCTGACGGCCGAATCGCTTGCCGACGCCCATCAGCGGGTAGCATCGCTGTCCGCACTGGCACCGTACCAGTCGGTGATCACGCGCAACGGCGAATGGCTGGGTCCTGGCTGGGCGCGCGTGCGCCGGGCGCAGAGCAGCCAGGTCGGCGTGCTGGCGCGTGAACGCGAGATCCGCCTGCTGGCCGAGCAGATCGCCACGCTGGAAGCGCAGCTGGAAGAATCCAGCGAACGTCTGGATACCTTGCGTACCAGCAAATTCGAGGCCGAGCGTGCCCGCGACGACGCCCAGCGTGAGCTGTACGCGGCGCATCGGCGCCAGTCCGAGCTGGCCGGGCAGCTGCAGAGCCATCGCGGCAAACTGGAGACAGCCCGTGCCCGCGCCGAGAAAGTCACCGGCGAGTTGAACGATCTGGCCACCCAGCTCGATGAACTGCAAGGTCAGACCCGCGACGCGCGCGCGCGACTGGACGAATCGGTTGGCCTGATGGGCGACCTGGAAGACCAGCGTCGTGAGCTGGAAAACGAGCGCCGTGCCTTGCTGGAAGCGCGCGAGGAAGCGCGCATGAATGCACGCGAAGCCGCCGACCAGTCGCACTCGCTGGCACTGGCACTGGAATCCAAGCGCTCCTCGCTGGCTTCACTGGAGCAGGCGCTGGGTCGCATGGATGCCCAGTTGCGCCAGATCGAGGCGCGCCGCAACGAGATCACCGAACAACTTGCTGCCGGCTCCGATCCGATTGCGGAGCTGGAATCCGAGCGCCAGACCTATCTGGACCAGCGCCTGCTGGTCGACAAGCAGCTGGTGGAGGCGCGTCGCGCGCTGGAAGACTGCGATATCGCCTTCCGCAAGCTGGAACAGCAACGCCATCTGGCGGAGCAGGGCCTGTCCACCCTGCGCGAGAGCCTGTCCGAGAAGCGCCTCGCCGCGCAGGCGCTGCAGCTGCGTGCCGATCAACTGGCCCAGGCGATCGCCGCCTCGGGCCTGGAACTGGAAACCCTGCTGGCCGAACTGGCCGAGGACATCGACGCCAACCAGTGGCGTCAGCAGCTCGTCGACCTTGGCCAGAAGATCGTGCGGCTGGAGCCGGTCAACCTCGCCGCGATCCAGGAGCATGCCGAGCAAAGCGAGCGCAAGACTTATCTGGACAACCAGCTGGCCGATCTGGTCAGCGCGATGGAAACGCTGGAGGGCGCGATCAAGAAGATCGACCGCGAGACGCGCCAGCGTTTCAAGGAAACCTTCGACAAGGTCAACGCCGGCGTGCAGGAACTGTTCCCGCGCCTGTTCGGCGGCGGCCATGCCTACCTCGAACTGACCGGCGACGACCTGCTCAACACCGGCGTGTCGATCATGGCGCGCCCGCCCGGCAAGCGCGTTTCCAACATCACCTTGTTGTCCGGCGGCGAGAAGGCGCTGACCGCCGTATCGCTGGTGTTCGCGATCTTCAGCCTCAACCCTGCGCCGTTCTGCCTGCTCGACGAGGTCGATGCGCCGCTGGACGAAGCGAACGTCGGCCGCTTCTCCAGCATGGTGCGCGAGATGAGCGAGAAGGTGCAATTCATCTTCATCAGCCACAACAAGGCCACCATGGAAGCGGCCACCCAGCTGTGCGGCGTCACCATGCGCGAGCCGGGCGTGTCGCGACTGGTGCAGGTGGATCTGGCCGAAGCGGCTAAACTGGCAGGCGCTGCCTGAGGAACTCATGATGACGATGCAACCCGTGCTCGCCTTCGCCTGGAACGCCGCTGTCGGTGTTCCGCTGCTGATCGTCGGCCTGATCGTGCTGGCGCTGATCTGGCTGTTCGGCCAGCCGAAGAAGGAACAGGGCAAGCGTCGTCCTGCCCCCAGTGAGCACCTTGGCGAACGGCGCGAGCCCACCTTGGGCGACAACCCCAGCCTGGCCGACGATCCGGTGTTCAGCGCGCTCGACCGTGCGGGACACGGCGGCCGCCATCCGGATGCCCCCGAACTGCAGCAGGGTGAGCTGGAAATCGGCCTGCGCGAGGAACTCGAGCGGCTGGGTGCCACGCTCTCCGGCGAGCGTCATGGAACGGCGCCAAAGCAGTCTGCAGCGGAACGTCCGGCCCTGGCCGGCCATGCGGCTTCCATCGTGGATGCCTTGCGTGCGCCCAGTTCCGATGAACCGGCGCCGCGAACAGCTGCCGCGGGCATGCCGGCGGCTGCGCCAGCGACGACCGCCGCCCCGAGGGTCCCGCCACGCTCGGACCTCGGGCGCCGGCCGAGCCAGCTACCGGTTGAGCGCATCGTCACGCTGTTTGTGGTGGCGCGCGAGGGAGCGCACTTCAATGGCCCGGATCTGGTCGTGGCTTCCGAAAAAGCCGGCCTCGAATTCGGCGACATGGGCATCTATCACCGCCTGCTCGACGGCAAGCGCGAACTGGGTCCGATCTTCAGCGTGGCCAACATGCTCAAGCCAGGCAATTTCGACCTGGGCCGGCTGGATGCGTTGCACACCCCCGGCGTGAGCTTCTTCATGACCTTGCCTGGTCCCCTGCCGGCACTGGATGCGTGGGACGCGATGCTGCCCACGGCACAGCGCCTGGCCGAACTGCTGGATGGCCACGTACTCGACGAAGAACGCAACGCGCTCGGCCGCCAACGCATCGCCCACATCCGCGACCAGCTGCGCGGCTGGGACCGCGACCACGAAGGCAAGGAAATCATCTTCGGTCGCTGATCGAACGTACGGTCAAGTGGCACTTCGCCTTGTCAGGCGCATCCATCGTCGGGAGCAGCCCATTCCATTCATGGCACGGGGGAATGGACGCGCAGCGTGGGCAGCGCATTCCCGCGCAAGCGCGGGGCTGTGATTTTGCATGTCCAAACCTGACGGCAGGCCAGGCAACTGGCCAGTTCGTCGCGCGCGCGGCCCGTGCGGCGCCGCTCCTGGATTACCGGCAGACCAGCACCGGAACCTTGCTTTGCAGCAGGACCTTTTGCGTCTCGCTGCCCAGCATCAGCCGGTTCAGGCCATGCCAGCCATGGGTGGCCATGACGATGAGGTCGCAATGGTATTCGTTGACCGCCTCCACAATGGCTTGATGGGGGCGTTCACCGAAGGCGTAGTGGCATTCGCAGGGTACCTGCGCGGCCTTGGCCAGTTTTTTGGCTTCGTCCAGGTAACGCGAAGCGGTTTGCACCGCCTGCTGGCTGAAACTCAGCTCTGCCGTGGCGAGAAGTTCAGTCATGTAGGCGATGGAGTTGAACGGCGGCACTACGTGCAACGCCAGCACTTTGGCGCCGAACGTCTTCGCCAGCTCCAGGCCCATGCCGAAGGCTCGCAGCGAGAGATCCGATCCGTCGATCGGGAGCAGCAGGTGCCGGAATAGCGGCTTCGGCTGCACGCCGGTGGATTCGTGGCGCATGGCGGTTGCAGCGAGCATGGATAAGGCCCTCAAGGTCTTGGTGATGTTGCGCCTGTGCTCAGGCGTGGCGGGTTTCATGATGTTCCGCGCAGTTGCCGCGATATTGATCGCGGTCAAGTCATCGAGTGATTCCGTGCCGCGCCTGGGCAGGGGAAATGGTGCCGATCAATTGATCAGCATCAAGATGATGCTTGGACGGCTTGCGTAACCTGTCGCCGGGTTGAGCAGAAAGGCAAGCCGTGATGAACATGCTGAAACTTCAGGGATCCGCAACGCGTGCTGTCGGCGTGAGCGAACGTTTTTGCTGGCGGCTTCGAGCCGGCATGGACGATCTGTTCTGCCCGCAGCGCATCGGATACGCGCTCAAGCCGGTGCCGGTGAGGAGCAAGGATGCATCAGGCGAGCGTTCACATGTCGCCGCGCGGGCATCCAGGCGAGGCGCGCCGTGAAAAGCCTGTCATCCACACCTGCGTTTTCGATGCTGTCGACCTGCCTTTTGCTGATTGCAGCAAGCAGCGCCCTGATCAGCATGGTCAGGGGCAACGAATCCATCTGGTCAGCGACGGACTGGATCGGCGGTATCTGCTCGATCGCGCTGGTGGTCAGCCTGGTCAACGACGCACGCAAGTAAACAACGTTTCGCCCAACTTCGGGGTATCCGATGTTCCAGAATATCCTCCTGCCTACCGACGGCTCGGATCAGTCGCTGCGCGCCGCGCGCCTGGGCATCGCGCTGGCCAAACAGACCGGTGCGCGTGTGCATGCCTATCATGTATTGGCGCCGCTGGCGGTCGTCGCCTATTTTTCGGATCTGATCCGGCATGCTCCTGATGGCTATCGCGAGGAAGCGGTCAAGTGCGCGCAGCAGAAGCTCGAGGCGATCCACGCACTGGCGAGAGAGGCCGACGTGCCGTTCGAAGGCGACTACGCCTTCGATCATCGTCCCTATAGCGCCATCATTGCTGCGGCCCGACGCTACGATTGCGACCTGATCGTGATGGGCACGCATGGCCGCACGGGATGGGATGACCTGGTGCTTGGCAGCGAAGCCAACAAGGTACTGAGTTGCGCCGACATCCCGCTGCTTGTGTGCCACTGATGTGACGGTTGCGAGTGAACTCCCGGTACCGCGACTCGCCTGGAGATTCCGGCGGATGACAGGACGAAATCACGGTGTGGCTCGCTGAGCAGGGTGCGTGGCGGCAGGAATCGACCGGTGCTCGTGGAGCGTCGAATGCCCTGCATCGACAGGCCAGACAAGCACGAACTCGCGGTCTGTTTGCGCGGGCGTCAATCCGGTCGATGCGGGCAGTTGATCGAGATCAACCAGCGCGCTCCCGGGGCCGCGTAGTCTCCGGACATGGATGGGCCCGATCGTGAGCCCTCCCGGAATGGAGCAGAAAAGGTATGTCGCCCAGCGATCTTCATCAAGCCACCGAGGCGATCGGCGATGCCAAGTCGACTTGGATGCAGAGGATGCTGGGGGCCGAGGTGTTTCCAGGCGGAGCGAGAGCGCTTTCACTGCCCGTTTCGCCCGAGGCTCGCGCCAACGCTTGCGATTTCGTCAAGCGACTATCGCCGGAGACACAACGCATCCTCAATGAGTCCAGGCAGCAGTGAACGACTTGCTGCGGTGTGAAGTGAAGGGCGATGCCGGGTTGCCATCGGCGTCGAGTCGGGATGCCGCACAAGCGGAGAGACATGATGGCCGAATTGCCAGAGCAGCCAACCGCGGATGATGGAAAGTCGCGTGCACGCGGCCCGATGCCGGTTGCAAATATCGTGGCATTTCTGACGTCAGGCACCCCTTGGAGCCCAGCTGCGGCGATGGGCGCTTCGTTGGCTTCGCACTATGGTTCGGTACTGACAGGCTGCTACGTGGATCCCTGTCTGCGTGATTTGAGTGTGCCGGATGTCGAGTCGACGATCCACACGCCGGGTCGTGGCGAAGTTCTTTTCGATACGCCGAGCGCGCCCGACTTCATGCTCTTTGCCAGCCAAAACCGCGTCGCCAAGACGAACTGGGCTGTGGTGCAGGCAGATGTTGAAGGCGCCATCACGCAGCTCGCCGCCTGGCACGATCTGGCGGTGGTTGAAAGCGACATGATGCAAGCAAACGAGTTGCTGACCTTCCTGACCCATCTTTTGTGGACCAGCCGACTGCCCTGCATCCTCCTGCCGAAGCCATGCACAGGCTTGCCGCCCTTCGAGTGCATCGTGGTCGGCTGGAATGGCAGCCCTCAGGCTACCCGCGCCATTCACGCAGCACTGCCATTCCTGCTGGATGCCAAAGAGGTCTGGATCATGGATGGGGCCGACGGGGAGGGCGATGTCGATGCCGATCTGCCCAGGTTCGATCCCTTTCGGTTTCTCGCGCAGCACGGTGTAACGGCCCGTCGGCGCCGATTTGACAGTGATGCGGCGATCGTCGGGGGCGCTTTGATATGGGAGGCTCAACAGCTTCGTGCGGATTTGTTTGTGCTTGGCGCATTCAGCCATTCGCGGCTTCGCGAACGCGTGGCGGGCGGTGTGTTCAGGTGCATGCTCGAGAACTCGAAGATACCGTTGCTGCTGCAGCACTGATCGCCAGGCGTCAGCAGGGTGAACCCCGGTTTCTCCCGATGCTTTTGCAGGTCGCGATACTGCAGGGTGTCATCGCTGCTGCGTGGATTGCGCCCGGGATGGCATGTCATCGCCGCAGGCCACAGCGCCGACCGCCTGCCTGGCGAAGGCGTCATTCTCGCCGGATCAGTGTTGCATGAAGACGGGAATATCAGCGTTCGCCATGACATGCCGGGTCGCACCGCCGAGCACCCGCTCGCGGATACGCGAATGCCCGTAGGCACCCATCACCAGCAGGTCTGCTCGCACCTCGTGCGCTTTTTGAAGAAGGCTCTTGCCGGCTTCAATCGCCGGTACGCTGATGCAATGCGGCTTTGCGGCAATGCCATGATGCCTCAGGTAGGCAATGGGGTCTGGCTCCGTCACGCCGACCTGGTCGTGGTAAGGCATGCGCACTTCACCGTTGACCACGATCACCTGCTTGGCGAGCTGAAGCAGCGGCAACGCGCTATGCAGGGCGCGGGTGCCTTCGACACTGCCGTTCCAGCCGACCACGATGCGATCGAAGCTGACGACATCGTCCCAGCGTGGAGGCAGCACCAGGCAGGGCACGTGGCTGCTCAACATGCCTTCGCCGAGGATATCGAACACGCCTGTCTCACCGACCATGTCACGCTCGATGACGGCCAGGTCGTGCCAGGCGCCGAGCTTGCGCAAGGTAGGCGCGATCGACGTATGCGTCACGACCCATGAGGTGTGTTGCGCACCGAGTTCCTTGGCGAAGGCATGAAAGGCGGCGGATTCGTCCGAATACGTGTACTCCCCATCGGTCAGCAGACTCATCACCGTAGGGTCGGATTCGCAAGCACGCTGGTCGCGCAGGCTGCTGGGTACGTAGCAGCCAGTGACATGGGCATTCCAACGCGCCGCGAGATCGATGGCGGTCAGCAGCGCCGCACTCCATGGCCCAGTGGATGTGACCATGGCCAGGATGTCGTTGAATTGCAGTGCCGTGCGCCTCGCCACGGTCGACCTCGCGCGGGATGTTTCATCGGATTGATTGGCGAGCATGGCGATACCTCCTGCAAGGGAATGCACGGGCTTTCACAGGGCCAGCGAATACACCACCGAGCGCGGATCTTCCGGATGTGCTTCGTGCGTGAAGCCAAGATATTTGGCGAGTTCGCGCATGGGCTCGTTGTTGACGTCGTCGATCGAGAACATCCGGGTCAGCTTTTGCTTGCGCGCCACATCGATGAGATGGCGCATGAGGAGTACGGCCAGGCCGCGATTTCGCCAGTCATCAGCCACCGTGATGGCGCATTCGCATTGCTTGCTGTCGCCGGTGGTCGCATAGCGGCTGATGCCGACTTCACGCAGCTGGCCGTTGTCGTGGGCCATCGCCACGAAAGCCATGTCGTGGACATAGTCGACATGCATCAGATGGTCGAGCAGAGCCTTGCCAGGCTCCTTGAAATCGCCCAGGAAGCGGAAGCGTCGTGCCTCGGGCGAGAGCCGCCGGATGAACTCCTCTTCCATGGCACGATCCTTCGGCTGCAACGGGCGCACCAGCACTCGCGTTCCGTCGCGCAGTGATTCGATCCAGTGATCACCTTCAAGAACGGCCGGCGGTTGTTTTGCGGTGGCAGACATGGCGAAAACCTCGCAGCGTGGTAGGAAGCCCTTTGCCAGGGCTGCACTTACCTTTTAGCGAGACGGCGCCCGCGGGCACTTGACGCCGATCAAGTGAAACAGAGATCGCGGCCTTTGCTGCCTGCTTGTCCGGGCTGCGTCGATAGCGGTTGACCCAGATCAAGACGCATGAGTAATGCCGGGATGAGTGTTGATGCAACGAATTCAGTCACGGTGCGCCGCCATGTTGGAAATCCTCATCAACACAGAAGAGATGAGCAACGACAATCCCGTGGTGCGAACGGGCCTTGCGCTGGCGAGCCGCCATGGCGCCTATGCGACGGGCCTCAACATCGTCGAGGTGTTTCCGTCGTCCATGGCCATGCCCGATGTCATGGCCGTGCTGGAGACGGAGGAGTACGAAGCCAGGCAATGCGCTGCCTGGTGGTCGGATCAATGCCGCGAACATGGCGTCCAGGGTGGCTGGGAAGTGATCCGTGGTGTCTATGTGCCGGCGCTGGCGCGACGTTCGTGCATGGCGGATATCACGGTAAGCCGCTTGCCGAATCGCGAGGCCGGCTATCCCCCGGGCATGGATTACATGACGCGCGTCTTGCTTGCGGCGGCATCGCCGATGCTGCTGGTTCCGCCCAGGTGGGATGGCAGCTTGCGTCAGGAAAGAATCCTGGTGGCCTGGAACAGCACGCAGGAATCCATGCGCGCATTGCGTGCCGCCTTACCGCTTCTGCGCGAGGCCGAAACGGTCTGCCTGGTCGATGGCGCAAGCGAGGGATTGCCCGGCATCACGCCGCCCCCGCTGCCGGTGCATGACTGGCTCACGAGGCAAGGCGTCAAATTGCACTCCACGCTACCGTTTCCATCGACGACAAAAGCTGGCGAAGCGCTGCTCAAGCAGGCCGCGGCGATGCGCGCAGATCTGTTGGTGATGGGGGCATGGGGTCATTCGCGAGTGGGTGAGCTGATCCTGGGCGGCACGACGCGTCATGTGCTTCAGCATGCCGAATTGCCGGTGCTTCTGGCGCATTGAGCGTACCGTGCTTCAAGCAAGCCTCGCGCGCTGCAACGAAGCATCCAACTTGACACTCGATCTTCACTGCGTGTCTTGAAAGGCTTTGGCATGGCGGGGAGCATGGTGGCCCGCGTGGCTGAATGCACTACGGCACATGGTGGAAAACGGCTCAGTCGAGTTCCCGCGACCCGGTCAGCGCACAAGAGACGCGTTGCATCAGTTCGGCCAGCGCAGCCATCACATCATCCAGGCTCACGATGCCGATCAGTTGGTCCTGGTCGTCCACGATCGGCATGCGACGGACGTCGCTGCCCAGCATCATGCCGATGATTTCGTCGATTGTCGTGTCCGCATGACAAGTCACCAGCGGCGTGGATTGAATATCGCGCAAGGTTTTTTCCTGGCCAATGTCGTTGGCCAGGAAACGGATGGTCAGATCGCGGTCCGTCACAACGCCACTGGGCAGCATGCCCGCCAGGGTGTTCTTCATGGTCACCACGCATCCCACATCGTGCTGACGCATGGTGCGGGCGGCCTCGCAGATGGTGGACGACTCGTTCAATTGAACGACGCGGGATGTCCCGATATCGGCGGCGCGCATGGCCATCTCCAGGCTGAAATACGCCACTCATCCTAGACCGGCGCCACATTGCTGGCTTGACCCGCGTCAAGTATGGAAGGTGGCCGCGGCGCTGTTACAAACCGTTACAAAGCGTTACCGGCCCGAACTACTGCCGTTACGAGCCCGACCTAGAGTTGGCACCGCAGTCAAGCAGGACTGCTTGCCGGGGTAAGTGTCATGACAGCGTTGGCATCCGACGTTCGCGCCACTTTGGCAAACAAGCCTTATGGCTCCGTGGCCATGGCAATCCGTGGCAATATTGATGAGCCTGACATCGATATCGAAGCGATTCGCGCACACGTGCCAGTCCGTCGTTGCAAACATGCCGCGGGGCAGAGCATCTATCACGCCGGCCAGCCGTTCCATGCGATCCACCTGGTGCATGTGGGCTCCTATAAAACCAGTGAACTGGCTGCCGATGGCCGTGAACAGGTGACCGGATTCCGCATGCGCGGCGATCTGATCGGTATCGAATCCATCGGCCTGACAACCTATGCCAGCGATGTGATCGCCCTGGAAGACAGCGAAACCTGGGAACTGCCTTATCCAGCGGTGCTGCGCGCCTGTCTGCATATCCCGGAGCTGCAATCGCACCTGACCGCGGCCATGGCCGCGGAAATCCGCTGTGATCGTTCATGGATGTTGATGCTTGGCACCCTGGCGGCCGAGTGCCGTGTCGCAGCCTTCCTGCTGGATGTGGCCGCACGCTACGCGCGATTGGGCTACAGCGCCAGGCACTTCATCCTGCGCATGAGCCGGGTCGACATGGCCAGCTTCCTGGCCCTGAAACACGAAACGGTGAGCCGCGCGCTGTCCCGCCTGCATGACCTGAACTACATCGACGTGCAGCGTCGCGAGGTGCATGTATTGGATGCCGATGGGTTGCGTTCGATGGCGGGGATCAGCGCCACGTTGAATTGAGCGGAATCACCGCACTGCTGTCGTGATCGAGCACGCGGCGAATGGCCGCGCCAAGTTGCTCGCAGCGATAAGGCTTGCGCAGCAATTCGAAGGCACCGAAGGCATCGGTCTCGATGTCCATCGCGGCGTATTCGTAGCCGGAAGTGAAAAGGATGGGTAGATGTGGATAGTGCTCGCGTGCCTTCGCCGCCAGTTCGAAACCCGTCATGTCCCCGCCCAGCACGATATCCGTGAAAAGCAGATCGATATCCGGATGCTTCGCCAGTTGCTCGAGCGCCGCCGCAGCGTTGTCGGCTTCGAACGAGGTATAGCCCAACGTGCGCAGGAAGGAGACGGCGATACGCCGCACTTCCGGTTCGTCTTCCACGACAAGTACAAACTCGTGACCGTGGCGCAGTGGCGTCGAGGCAACCTCCTCGCCGGTCGTCTTTGCAGCGGCCGGCAGGAAAAGTTGAACACGCGTGCCGTTGCCCACCTGGCTCTCGATATGCAGATGGCCGCCGGACTGCTTCACAAAGCCATAGACCATGCTCAGGCCGAGTCCGCTGCCTTTTCCGACGTCCTTGGTCGTGAAAAACGGCTCCAGCACACGCGTCAGGACCTCCGGCGCAATGCCTGCGCCGTTATCGGTTACGGTAAAGACGACGTAGGAGCCGGGCGCAAGCCTGGCGTCATCTTCGGCATGCGTGATGTTGTAGGCACGCGCCACCATGGAAAGGCGTCCACCGCGCGGCATCGCATCGCGCGCGTTGAGTGCCAGATTGATCAATGCCGCTTCCAGTTCTCCCGAATCCGCGTATACCGCAGGCGTAGTTTTGGCGCACTCGGCGGTCACCACGATACGTTCGCCCAACGTACGGCCCAGCATGTCGCTCAGATCGGCCAGCAATTGCACTGTTTGGACGGCATGCGGCAACAGATGCTGGCGGCGTGAGAAGGTAAGCAGTTTGCGGGTGAGTGCCGCACCGCGCTCGACGGCGCGTGAAGCGCTTTCGACGGTTTCCCGCGTTGCCTGATCGTCCGGCATGTCGGCCTCCAGCAGCTGCAGGTTGCCGGAAATCACCGTCAGCAGATTGTTGAAATCATGCGCAATGCCGCCAGTGAGCTGACCGAGCGCATCGAGGCGCTGCGCATGTGCCAGCTGTTCTTCACTGCGTTCACGCTGAATGGATGCGGCCAGAATGTTCGCGACTGATTGTAGAAAATTCAGTCGATCCCGGTCGAAATAGCCCTTCTGGCGAGCCAGCGCCAACAGCAGCCCCAAGGGTCCATGCCTATCGGGCAAAAACACGAGAGCGGCGTCTTGGTAATCGCCGCTCAAGGAAGGGCATATGCGGCGAAGGCTTTCGATGACGGCGCCTTGCGCGGGTGGTTGATCATCGACATCCGGCGTCGCGCTACGTGTCATGGCATGCAGCGCGGGATCGCCCGACAAGCTCTCCAGCACGGCTTGAGGCAGACCCATCGAGGCGGGGACTTGCAAGCGGACATGGCGCGGGTCGGTCAGCAGAATCGCCATTGCGGGAATATCGAGGGTAGTTGCCACCAACTCGGGCATTTCGCCGATGGCTTGTTTGTGATGCGTGGCCTCAAGCAGACGCCGACCCATCTGGGCCATGGCAGCGTCAAAGCGGGCGCGTTCCAGGGCCTGGCGTGCACGCTGCGTTTCGGAGATATCGCGGATCGATGCTGCATACAGCGTTCCCATCGATGCAGCGACCGGGCTCAAGCCGATTTCCACGGGAAAGGATTGGCCGTCAGCGCGTACGCCGGTCAGCTCGTAGCCGGCGCCCATCGGACGCTCGCGCGGGTTGGACATGTAATGGGTGCGATGTGCGATGTGCGCTTGCCGCAGCGCCGCCGGCAGCAGCGCTTCCACCTTCAAACCGGCAAGCGTACCTGCTCCATAGCCGAACAGGCGCTCCGCATGCGCATTGGTCAGCACGATGACACCCTGCCGATCGACCACGATCATCGCGTCCGGTGCCATCTCGAATAATGAACGGAACAGGTTCGCGTCCGGAGCTTGCTTGCTGAACATGGCGCTGCCTTATACCCGCTGGACCGTCGACGAAAACAGATAGCCCGTGCCACGGATCGACTTGATCCGTTGAGGACGGGCGGGATCGGGCTCAATCTTGCGGCGCAGGCGGCCGATCTGCACGTCGATCGAACGATCAAACGGTCCCGCATCACGGCCATGGATATGCGTCATCAACTGGTCGCGGGTAAGGACCTGATTGGCGTGTTCCACGAAAACCCCGAGCAACGTGAATTCGCCGCTGGTCAGCAGAATCGGTTCGCCTTGCGGTCCGGACAAGGTGTGCGATCGCGGATCGAGCACATAGCCATCGAACGACAGACGCCAGGGATGGCCTGCTTTGACGTCTGATGCCTTGGCTGGCGGTGCAGTGCGACGTAGGACGCTGCGCACGCGTGCCAGCAACTCGCGCAGATCAAACGGTTTGGTGACGTAGTCGTCCGCGCCGAGCTCGAGGCCCACGACGCGATCCACCGACTCGCCGCGTCCGGTCACGATAATCACCGGGCCATGCCAATGCTCACGCAGATGGCGGGTGAGGGTGAAGCCATCTTCGCCAGGCAACCCCAGATCGAGCATGACGATATCCACGGCTTCGCTGTCCAGAACGCGGCGCATCTGGGCACCGTCACCGGCCGTGCTGACACGAAAGCCATGGCTGCCGAAGTAGCGGCTGAGGATCTGGGCAATCTCGGTATCGTCATCAACGACCAGCAGATGTGTCGGCGCCATCGCAGACGACGCAGGACTAAGCGACATGGCCATCTGAAACTCCGATCCCCCGTGGTGCCTGATTCAACGGAACACTCCGACCAGAGCATACGCTAGCGCCGGTTGGCTTGCAGTAGCTGCCTGATGCACGCGGCAACTTGAATGCGAATTCAATTGACTTCGCTCAAATGGGGCAGGCCCGCGGCTGCCTAAAGTCGCAGCATGGAAAACGCGGCCATTCAAGCTACCGGTCTGACCAAGTCGTTCGGCGAAGGGGCTGCCGCGACGCTGGCCGTGCGCGGGGCGACCTTTGAAGCGCATTACGGCGAGATGCTTTTCATCGTTGGTCCGTCAGGCAGCGGTAAGACGACTTTGCTCAGCATGATCTCGGGCATCCTGCGGCCCAGTTCGGGCAGCGTGACGGTCAAGGGCGCCAACCTGTGGCAGCTCGATGCCGACGATCTTGCCGAATTCCGGCTCCGGACGATCGGTTTCGTGTTTCAGGACTTTCATCTGTTTCCCAAGCTCACCACGGCAGAGAACGTGGCGATTCCCCTGGTGCTGCGCCGGGAGGACTGGAATGCGTCGCTGGACAAGGGCGAGCAGATGCTGGCCATCGTCGGCCTGAAGGGCCGTGGGCAATTGCCGCCGGTCAAGCTGAGCGGCGGCGAGCAGCAGCGTGTCGCCATCGCTCGTGCGCTGGTTGGTGATCCGGAATTGCTGATACTCGATGAGCCAACCGCGTCGCTTGATGGCGATACCGGCCGCATGATCGTGCAGTTCGTGCGCGAGCACGTGCTCAATCCCACCCGTTGTGTCCTGATCGTCACCCATGACGCGCGCATTCTCGAATTCGCGGATCGCGTCGTGCACATGGAAGACGGATGCATCACGGCAGGGACGGAGAAGACCTTATGAGAAACCGCATCATTTTCCTGGTGGCGGCACTCGGTGCCCTGATGGCGATCGCCAGCGCCTATTTCTATGGCCGGGAACAACCGGCCCAAGCGCCCGTGTTCAGTCCCGCCACCAATCCCTATGCCAATGGCATCTACGCCAATGGCATCGTGGAAAGCTCCCAGGGCAGCGGCGAGAACATCAACATCTATCCGGATGTGTCCGGTCGCATCACGCAGATCATGGTGCACGAAGGCGATCATGTCGCCGCCGGGCAGCCCTTGCTGGTGATCGACAACTCGGTGCAACTGGCTCTGGCCGAGCAACAGAAGCGTCAGGGCGACGCGGCACTTGCCACGCTGCAGGAATTGCAGGCGCAGCCACGCAGGGAAACGCTGGCGGTCGCCGCCGCCCAGGTTGTGCAGGCCGAGGCCAGCCAGAAAACGGCCAGCGATACCTTCGAGAAGCAGCGTCATTCCTATGCGATCGACCCGCGTTCGGTCAGCAAGGACACGCTCGACAACGACAGGGATGCACTGGAGGTCGCCAAGGCCAATCTCGGTCTTGC
Source organism: Rhodanobacter sp. B04 (assembly GCF_002001125.1). GTDB lineage: Bacteria > Pseudomonadota > Gammaproteobacteria > Xanthomonadales > Rhodanobacteraceae > Rhodanobacter. Next base: position 318,148 of record NZ_MUNV01000011.1, read on the forward strand.
ACGCCGCCAATACGAACTGACCAAGGCTGGCGCGTGGAGCTACGACATCCGCAACCAGCAGATGCAATACAACGCCCTGGAGCAGGCGTATCAGGCTTCCGACGCGCTGCTGCAGAAATACACGATACGCGCATCGACCGACGGCATCGTGCTGGCCATGAATACGGCACCGGGGAGCTACGTGTCGGCGCAAGGCGCATACGACGCCTATACCCAGGGTTACGACCCGATCATCGTGATGGGTGGTCCGCAAGACTACCTGTCCGTGCGCTGCTTCATCGACGAAATCCTGCTCGACCGGCTGCCCTCGCCGATGCACATGAAGGCGCAGATGTCGGTGCGCGGCACCAAGCTGAAGATTCCGCTCGAATTCGTGCGCATGCAGCCGTATGTGACGCCCAAGATCGAACTCTCCGACCAGCGCCTGGAGCGCGTGGACCTGCGCGTGTTGCCGATCATCTTCCGCTTCAGGAAACCCGCCGATGCGGCCATCTATCCGGGGCAACTGGTCGATGTCTACGTGGCTGAAAAATAGTCTTGCGGCTTCGGGCCTGGTTTTTCTGCTGGGTGCCTGCGCAGTCGGGCCGGACTTCACGAGACCGCCCGCGCCGGCCGGTGCGCGTTACCTGCCGCGCGGCGACCTGCCGGGGGACGTGACGGCGATCGGGCAGACCCAGCATTTCGATCTGCTGCAGTCGCCCGATGCGGATTGGTGGCACCTGTTCGGCTCAGCCGAACTCGATCAATGGGTCGGCACGGCCATCGCCGGCAATCCGAGCGTGCAGTCGGCCCAGGCCAGTCTGCGCGAAAGCCAGGACAACCTGCGCGCGGGACAAGGCATTTTCTTCCCTCAACTGGGTGTCGGTGCCGATGCCACGCGCGAGCGGCCATCTCCTTCCATGCTCGGCCAGCATGGCATCGGCAGCATCTTCAATCTCTTCACCCTCAGCGCCACCGTCAGCTATGCGCTGGATCTGTTCGGCGGCGAACGCAGGACGGTGGAAGGCCTGCACGCCGAAGTGGAGATGCAGCGTTACACCATGGAAGGCACCTACCTGACCTTGACCGGCAATGTGGTGAATGCCGCGATCGCGCGCCAGGCCTATGCGGACGAAATCGACGTGATGCATGGCTTGGTATCGCTGCAGACGCAGCAACTCGGGCTGCTCGATACACGCATACGATCGGGCGCCGAGGTTTACGGCGATTTGCTCGCCCTGCGCAGCGCGCGCGCATCGAACCTGGCGCAACTGGCGTCGCTGGAACTGAAACGCGATCAGGCGGACCACCTGCTGCACGCTTTATTGGGGCAAAGCGCCGGCGAGTCGCAGCTTCCCGCCTTGCGCTTCGAAGCGCTGCATCTCCCTGCCAGCCTGCCGGTCAGCCTGCCTTCCGATCTGGTGCATCAGCGGCCGGACATTCTCGCCGCCGAAGCACAGTTGCATGAGGCCAGTGCCGAAATCGGCGTTGCCACGGCTGCGATGTTCCCGAGCATCACCCTGGGCGGCGATGGCGGATCGGCCGCCAATGCCGCCGGTGCGCTCGGTAAAGGCCAGAACCAGTACTGGAGCGCAGGGGCAGATATCAACCTGCCGGTTTTCCAGGGTGGCACGCACTGGTACAACCGCAAGGCGGCGATCGACGCCTACCAGAAATCGTTGCAGGACTATCGCGGCACCGTGCTCGCCGCATTCGAACAGGTCGCCGACGTGCTCAAGGCGCTGCAGCACGATGCGGAAGCCTTGCAGGCCGATGACGAGGCCGCACGCGATGCCGCGCAGGCGCTGGCCCTGATCCAGGCCAACTATGCGGCCGGCTTGGTGAACTACGTGGATGTGCTGGTCGCCGATGTGCAATACCGGCAGAGCAAGTTGGCCTATGTGCGGAGCCTGGCCCAGCGCTATCAGGACACCGTCGCGCTGTACGTGGCGCTTGGCGGCGGCTGGTGGAAAGCGCCGCATGCCGAGGCGATGCCGCCATCGGCGCACGTGACGCAGGCGAGCAGGGCGCAGCCATGAAATACGCGGGAATCTTTAAGCTCGCCTATAAGTTGCTGGTCAACGACCGCGGCAAGTTTTCGGCCTTGCTGCTGGGCATCACCTTCGCGGTGTTCCTGATGGTGATGATGACCTCGTTGTTCGCCGGCATCCTGTCGCGTTCGGCGTCCACGGTGACCAATGTGGGCGCTTCCGTGTGGGTCATGGATCCCGCGGTGCAGACGGTTGCCAGCAGCATTCCGATGCCCGATTACCTGCTCGATGCGGTGCGCAGCATCGACGGGGTGCACTATGCCGTGCCGCTGTACTCCGGCGGCGCCCTGGTCAAATTGCGCAGCGGCACGTATCAGGCGGTAACGGTGATGGGGCTGGACGATACCAGCCTGGTCGGCCGCCCCAGGCTGGAGCAGGGCCATGTCGAGGACATCTACGCCGACAACGGCTTCTTCGTGGTCGACGACGCCGAGTACGGCAAGTTGGGCAGCCCTGGGCTGGGGCAGGAATTCGAGCTCAACGACAACCGCGGCGTGGTGGTCGGCATCGCCAAGGTGAATTCCTTCGGCCTGTTCGGCGTGCCGACGCTATACACCACCTATAGCCGCGCCATCGAATACATCCCCAGTACGCGTTTCACGATTTCCTACATCCTGATCGAGCCGAAAAGTCCTGGCGATATTCCGGAAATCAAGAAGGAGGTCGCGCAATTGGGCTATCTGGCGCTTACCAAGGACGAGTTCGACCAGCGTATCGCCGACTTCTACAAATATCAGACCGGCATCGGCACCAATATCATGCTGATGACCATCATCAGCTTCATCGTCGGCCTGTCGATCTCGGCGCAGACCTTCTACACCTTTGTGCTGGAAAACCTGGACAAGTTCGGCGCGCTGAAGGCGATCGGCGCCAAGGGCTACGAGCTGACCTACATGATCCTGTTCCAGGTGACCTTTACCAGCCTGACCGGCTACGGCCTGGGGATCGGACTGTGCACCGCGCTGATCGCCCTGGCCAAGGCCCGGCTGCCCGACTATGCGGCGCTGGTCACCATGGCCAACCTCGGGCTGGCGTTGGGCATGGTGGTGCTGATTGCCGCGGTGTCGAGCTATATCAGCATCCGCAAGGTGCTGAAGGTCGAGCCGTTCGATATCTTCCGCGGCTAGGGCCGCGTGGCATCCGCTTGACCTTGGTCAACAAGACCGGTTCCTGCCAATGGCATCGTCCGCTCGACATGACGGAGTGTGACGTGACTCACCTGAAAGTGCCCGCTGCCATGACGCTGGACCCGCCCGTGCACGCCCTGCAGGCAAGGTGGACGGCCTCGCTGTCGATGGAGTCGCTGTATCTGGCGTTTGCCGACTGGCTGCTGCATCTGATGCGCTCGCCCGGCAAGCGGATGGATCTTTTGCAATTGGAGCTGGAGCAGGCGCAGCGACTGCATGCCTATCTGGTGTCGTGCGCGCTGAGCGACCCGTGCGAAGTGTCGCCGTGCACATTGCCGCCGGCGACCGACCGGCGTTTTGCCGAGGCCGAATGGCGGCAATGGCCCTTCAACTGGCTGCACCAGTCATTCCTGTTGCAGCAGCAGTGGTGGCATGAGGCCGTCACGAATGTGCGTGGAGTCTCGCATCACCACCAGGACGTGATGGACTTCGTGACGCGGCAATGGCTGGACATGGGCTCGCCGGGCAATTTCCTCGCGACCAATCCGGTCGTGCTCAAGCGCACCGCGGAAGAGGGTGGCCGCAATCTGGTGCGTGGCGCGCTGAATTGGCTCGACGACGCGATGCGTTACATCAGCGGGATGCCGGAGGCGGGTGGCGAGTCATTCGTTGTCGGTCGCGATGTTGCCGTGACGCCGGGCCGGGTCGTGTTGCGCAATGCATTGATCGAGCTGATCCAGTACGTACCGACGACGGAGGCAGTACGTCCGGAGCCGGTCCTGATCGTGCCGGCCTGGATCATGAAGTACTACATCCTCGACCTGTCGCCGCACAATTCCCTGATCCGCTACCTGGTGGCCCAGGGCTATACGGTTTTCTGCATTTCGTGGAAGAACCCCGACCGTTCGGATGCCGGTCTGTCGATGGACGACTATCTGAACCTCGGCAGCCATGCCGCGCTCGATGCGATCGGCAGGATTGTGCCTGGACAGCGCGTGCATGCGGCCGGTTACTGCCTGGGCGGCACGCTGTTGTCGATTGCCGCGGGCGCGATGGCGCGCGATGGCGACCAGCGGCTGGCGAGCTTGACCCTGCTGGCGGCGCAAACCGATTTTGCCGAGCCCGGCGAACTGTCGTTGTTCATCGACGAGAGCGAGGTTGCCTTGCTGGAAGACCAGATGGGGCAGGCCGGTTACCTCACCGCGAAGCAGATGGCCGGCGCCTTCCAGATGCTGCGCTCCTACGATCTGCTGTGGTCGCGCATGACCAACGACTATCTGCTCGGGCAGCGCCGGGCCGCCAACGATCTGATGGCCTGGAACGCCGACAGCACGCGCATGCCGGCCACCATGCATTCGCAATACCTGCGCCGTCTCTATCTCGACAACGACCTTGGCGAAGGGCGTTACCAGGTGGGCGGCAAACCGGTCGAATTGAAGGACGTCACCGTACCGGTGTTCTGTGTCGCCACCGAAACCGATCATGTCGCACCCTGGCATTCGGTCTACAAGGTCCATCATCTGTTCACCGACGAGGTGACCTTCGTGCTGACCAGCGGCGGCCATAACGCCGGCATTGTCAGCGAACCGGGCCACCCCGGACGCCGCTATCGAGCGTGCGTGCGGCTGCGCGAGGCACCGACGCTGGCGGCGGAAACCTGGCTGTCGCAGGCGCAGCCCACCGAAGGCTCATGGTGGCCGGCATGGACGAAGTGGCTGGAGGCTCATTCAGGCGCGCCGCAATCGCCACCCCGGATGGGACTGCCGGGAAGTGGCGAGGAGAACCTTCCGCGAGCGCCCGGCCACTACGTCATGGAGAAGTAAATCCTTGGTCGCCCGCGCATGTCGCGCGGCATTCCAGTCATGCCGAACCGCGGCATGACATTCACCGCAGGGATGCTCGCAATCTTACGAGGAAGCTGTCATGAGCACCCCAACCCAGGTTCCGTTTGAACTGTACAAAGCCAATGCGGAGTTCGCGCTGCGTACCAACAAATTGCTGAAGGAGTGTGGTCGGCGCTGGCTGGATACGTTCGACCAGGAAGTCGACGAAAGCATTTCCGAATCGCAGCAGGAAATCGACAAGCTGTCGGTCGGCGAGGACTGGCAGTCGCTGGCAGCGATTCCTGGTGAGACCTTCCTGCGCCGGATGCAGCAGGAGGTCGGCGACGCGCAGGCGATCGCGCAGACCGCCGTCACCAATCAGAGCAAGTTCCTGGCCGGTCTGCAGGATGCGCTTCTGATCTGGCAGCGCGAAACCAGCAAAGCACTGGGTGGCGCGGAAGGCGCGACCTCGTTCAACGAATCGCTGAACGATTTCTTCAAGATGTTCGCCAACGCGGCTGCCGGGAAAACAGGCCATGACCGCTAATCATGTGGCGCTGGTGAGCGGCGGCATGGGTGGTATCGGCGAAGCGATCGCCAAGGTCTTGCACGATGCCGGCCATACCGTGCTGGTGACGCATTCGCCCCACAACGACCACGTCGGCAGCTGGCTGGAACATCAGGCTGCACTTGGATACCAGTACAAGGCCTATCCGGTGGATGTCGCCGAGTTTGCCTCGTGCCAGTGCATGGCCGAGGCGGTTGCGCAGGATGGCTACAAGGTGGACATCCTGGTCAACAACGCCGGCATCACCCGCGACGGCCGCTTCCTGAAGATGAGCAAGGATGACTGGGACGCCGTCATGCATACCGATCTCGATTCGATGTTCAACGTCACCAAGCAGTTCTGCGGCGGCATGGTCGAGCGGGGTTGGGGGCGCATCGTCAATATCGGTTCGATCAACGGCACCAAAGGCCAGTTCGGCCAATGCAATTACGCGGCGGCCAAGGCCGGTATCCATGGCTTCACCGAGTCGCTGGCGCTGGAGGTCGCGCGGCATGGCGTCACGGTGAACACGGTGTCGCCCGGCTATACCGCGACGCATATGGTGTCGGCGGTGCCCAGGGAGGTGCTGGAGACGAAGATCATTCCGCTGATTCCGGTGGGGCGGCTGGGCCAACCGGAGGAAATCGCCGCGCTGGTCGGTTTTATCTGCACTGATGCGGCGGCGTTCATGACTGGCAGCAATGTCGCGATGAACGGCGGTCAGCACATGTACTGAAAGCTGCCTTGCCATGTGCCTGCCGGCAAGGCCCATCGAACCGAAAGAGCCCATGGACGGTGGGCATCCATTGCGAGGAGACAAGTCATGTGCGCCATGCCCTTTGTACCGTTCGCCTTCCAGCCACCGGATCTGCTTGCCCTGATCGGCAGCCAGATCGGTCCCTTCGCATCGCCCACGCTTGGCTGGACGAATCCTGTCGCCAATGCTGGCGACCTCATGTCGACATGGATGACCGCAGCCGCCAACCCCTATGCGTACTACCTCAATGCATGGGCAGTCCTCACCTTGGCGATGCTGGGCATGGGCAGCAAGGTGCATTCCAGGCAGGACGATCCAAGAGAGTCGAGCAGCCCCGTCGCGGTATCGCCAGCACGCTCCCCGAAGCAGCGCAAGGTTGCGCGTGACAAGGTGCGTTAGGGGTGGTCGGAATGACGGCAAAAACTGATTCGGAGCAGCCCTGACTTGACTGAAATCAAAAAGGGAAGCGGACATCGGCCGATGATGACTGCATGAATCCTGCATTCGCCGTCCCCGAGTTCGATGCCGAGCTGATCGCGCGCTACGACGCCAGCGGACCTCGGTATACGAGCTATCCCACCGCACCGCAGTTCCGCGGCGATTTCGGAGCGGCATCGCTGCGCCACGCGATCGCGACATCCAACGCCGACGATCCGTCGCGGCCGCTCTCGCTGTATGTGCACGTGCCGTTTTGCCGCAGTCCGTGCTTTTACTGCGGCTGCAACCGGGTCATTACCCGGGATCAGCACAGAGCCGACCAGTATGTGGTTTGGCTTCAGCGCGAAGCGGCATGGATGGCGCCGCTGTTCGGGCCGGGGCGCCGTGTCAGCCAGATCCATCTGGGTGGGGGCACTCCCAATTTCCTCGACCTGGACCAGATGCGTACATTGATGGAATGGCTTGCACGACACTTCCGGTTTGAGCGGGAAGAGCGGCGGGAGTTCGCGATCGAGATCGACCCACGCCACGCTGAAGACGACTATGTTCGCGAGCTGGCAAAGCTGGGATTCAACCGGATGTCCCTGGGCATCCAGGATTTCGATCCGCAGGTCCAGCTGGCGGTCAATCGAGTGCACGCGGCAAAACGCACCCACGAGCTTGTGCAGGTCGCCCGCTGCGCGGGCTTCGAGTCGATCAACGTCGACCTGATTTACGGCCTGCCGAAGCAGACGCCGGAGTCGTTCGAGCGGACCGTGGCCGAAGTGATCGGGATGAGACCCGACCGCCTGGCGCTTTATGGTTACGCGCATCTTCCGACGGTGTTCAAGGCACAACGGCGGATCGCAACGGCGGATTTGCCCGATCCCGCCGAACGCCTGGCGTTGTTCGGCAACGCGATGCAGCAGCTGCTCGCCGCCGGCTACGTCTTCATTGGCATGGATCACTTCGCGCTACCCGGCGACGAACTGGTGCGCGCGCAACGGGAAGGGACGCTGCAGCGCAATTTTCAGGGCTATTCCACACATGGGCACTGCGACATCGTCGGTCTCGGCGTCAGCGCGATAAGCCGCATCGGCAATACCTACAGCCAGAACGAGCGTGACCTCGCAATGTACGATGCCGCGCTGGACAGCGGCCTGTCTCCGGTCGCCAAGGGGCTGGTCCTGGACAGTGACGACCTGATCCGTCGGGACGTGATCAACGAGCTCATGTGCCATGGCCGGCTTGACAAGCGGGGCTTCGAAAGCCGTCACGGGATAACGTTCGACGAATATTTCGCCGACGAGTTGGCGCGCATGGATGCGCTCGGCAGGGATGAGCTGCTCGCGATGGACGAGCAGCTCATCCAGGTGACGCCGCGCGGCAGACTATTGCTTCGCAACATCGCGATGTGCTTCGACAAGTACCTGCAACATGGAATGCAGATGACATGCTATTCCAAGACCATCTGATGACCGATACCCGGCGGAGGCCACCTTCAGGCTGCTCGGTGGTCAGCAGCCACTTTGATGACAGTCTGAAGCAGATGACGGCATGCTTTGCAGAACTTGCGCCGTATGCGAAGCGATCATCGCCTCCTCATCGGTGGGGACGACGTACACCGGCACGCGGCTGTTCGAGGTGCTGATCAGCGCGGCATGGCGGCTGTTGGCTGCCGCGTCGCACGCGATCCCCAGCCAGCCTAGCTTGGCACAGACGGCAGCGCGTATCGGTGCCGCGTGCTCGCCGATGCCTGCGCTGAAGACCAGGGCATCGATGCCGCCGAGGGTGGCTGTCAGCGCGCCGGCTTCGCGTGCGATGCGGAACACGAAAAGATCGATCGCTTCACGCGCACGGGCATCGTCACTGGCCAGCAGCGTGCGCATGTCGCTGCTGATGCCGGATACGCCCAACAGCCCGCTGTCGTGATACAGCATGTGTTCGACCTCGGCTGCGGAGAGGCCGTGGGCCTGCTGCAGATAGAGCATCGCACCGGGATCCAGGTTGCCGCAACGCGTGCCCATCACCAGTCCATCGAGCGTGGTGAATCCCATCGTGGTGTCGACGCTGTGGCCGTCGTGCATGGCACACAGACTGGCCCCGTTGCCCAGATGCGCCGCGATCACCCGGCCGGCCGCCAATCCTGGAGCCTGCTCGCGCAAACGGCCGGCGATATATTCGTAGGAGAGCCCATGGAATCCATAGCGTCGCACGCCCTCGTCCGCGTACTTGCGCGGCAAGGCCAGCCGTGTCGCATCCGCCGACATGCCATGGTGAAACGCGGTATCGAAGCACCCCACTTGCGGAAGATCCGGTCGCAGCTGTGCCATCGCGCGTGCTGCCGCGAGGTTGTGAGGTTGATGCAAGGGGGCGAGTGGCGTCAGCTTTGCCAGCTCGTCCAATACGTTTGCATCCAGATAGACCGGACGGTCGTAGGCGCTGCCGCCGTGGACGATACGATGCCCGACCGCGCACAGCGCCTCCTGCCCCAGATGCGCGGTGACCCAGGCAAGCAGTGGCGTGAGCAAGGCCTCGTGCTCCAGCGCGGCGCCCGCTGGCCAGCGGTACTCGCTCGACACGGTGCCATCCGTGGCCTGCGCGATGAAATGCGGGGCGATGCCAATGCCTTCGATCTGGCCACGCGACACCTGTTGCAGCACCATGCCGGAGTCGAGCTCATGGAGCGCGAACTTGATGCTGGAGGAGCCTGCATTGAGCGTGAGTATCGCCTTGGGCATCGCTCACTGCTCCGCTGCGGTGAAGGTTCCGGCATGTGCCCGGGCCACGAGTACCGCCACCGCGCAGGAGGCGATGCGTGCGCGCGGCGCATCGGCGCGGCTGGTCAGGATGATCGGCACGCGGGCACCCATCACCACACCGGCGGCATCCGCGTCGGCCAGAAAGGTCAGTTGCTTGGCCAGCATGTTGCCCGACTCCAGGTCGGGAACCACCAGAATATCCGCGTTGCCGGCGACCGGCGAAACAATACCCTTCTGGCGTGCCGCATCCATGTCGACCGCGTTGTCGAAAGCCAATGGGCCGTCGACAATGCCGCCCTCGATCTGGCCGCGCTCGGCCATCTTGCATAGGGCAGCTGCATCCACCGTCGAGGGGATCGCGGGATTGACGGTTTCCACCGCCGACAGGACGGCCACGCGCGGCGTCGCCACGCCCAGGATCCGGGCCAGGTCGATGGCGTTCTGGATGATGTCGCGCTTGTCGGCCAGTGACGGCACGATGTTGATCGCGGCGTCGGTGACCAGCAGCAGGCGCGCGTAATCGGGAACATCCATCAGGTAGACATGGCTGAGCCGGCGCGCGGTGCGCAATCCGGAGTCGGCGGCGACCACGGCGTGCATCAGTTCATCGGTATGCAGGGCGCCTTTCATCAACAACCCGGCCTCGCCGTTGCGTACCAGCGCCACCGCCTGCATCGCCGCGGCATGGCTGTGCGGCGCATCGACCAGGCGATAGCTGCCGATCTCCAGGCCGGCACGCTGGGCGGCAGCGCGGATCTTCGTCGCGGGGCCGACCAGGATCGGCACGATAAGTCCCGCCTTTGCCGCCTCGATCGCTGCGACAAGCGATGCCTCATCGCATGGATGGGCAATCGCGGTGGGCATGGGCTTGCCGCCGGTGGCGCGCGCGATCAGTGCATGGAAGCGCGCATGAGCGATGATGCGTATGTCCGGCAGCGTCTCGCACGCAAGGCAGATCTTCTCGACCGGCGCCTGCACGACGGCGGTGCCGAGTATCACGTCCTGACCGTGCTGGTTGCTGCAGCGGCAGTCGAACGTGATGCGGTGCGTCGCCGGATCCTTGTCCCTGGCGACGACACTGACGGTGATCGTGTCATCCAGGCTGACCGGTGCGAGGAAGCGCAGATCCTGCGAAAGATAGATCGTGCCGGGCCCGGGCAGCTGAGTGCCGAGCACCGTGGAGACCAGCGCGCCGCCCCACATGCCATGGGCGATCACATGGTGAAACACATCCGTGCGCGCGTAGGCAGGATCCGTCTCGACGGGGTTCGCGTCGCCCGACATCGCCGCGAACAATTCGATGTCCCGCTGCGCAAGCGTGCGCTTCAAGCTGGCGCTGTCGCCGATGGCGATCTCGTCGAAGGTGCGGTTCTCGACGGGTGGCTGCACCAGGGCAGGCGAAGCATTCATCAGCAGGCGACCTCGACCTCGGAATGGATCAATTCTGCAAGGTCATCGAGGTCGCCCCATTGATCGGCATCAAGTCGACCTCTCGATCAGGCGGACCCATCAATGCCGCATGAACACAGCGATGTCGGCATGACTGAGTACGTGACGGGTTGCACCGCCGAAGATCCACTCGCTGAAACGGGTGCGGCCGTAGGCGCCCATGATGAGCATGTTGGCTCCGGCTTTTTTCGCCGCGGCGAGCAATGCCGCCCCAGCGTCTTCGTCATGGGCGATCAGCAGCTGCTCCTCGGCATGAATGCCGTGGCGCTGCAGGTAGTCGGATAGCTCGAACTCGGGCTTCCAGCTGATCTCGCTCATGGCAACCCGTGGTGTGCCATGCAATACCACCACCCGTCTGGCGCGTGCCAGGATGGGTCTTGCTGCATGGATGGAGCGGATTGCCTCGGGCGATCCGTTCCAGGCCAGGGCAATGCAATCGAGCGACAGCGATGGGGCTTTTCCTGGTGGGACAACGACGCAAGGCAGCTTGCTTGCAAGCACGATCTGGCCGGCCAAGGAGGCGCTTTCCAGCGGCGGATCGGCGGTGCGGTCGAGCACCAGCAAGTCGTGCCAGTTGCCGATGTGTTCCAATGCATGCGATGTATCTCCTTCGGCCACCTGCCAGGCGGCTTTTTGCACGCCGAGCTGGTTCGCCCAGGCGATGAACGGGGCCCGTGCCGCACATGCGTTCTCCTCCAGCTGGCGGGCGCTTTCGACGGCGAACGTCAGCAATTCGGGGGCCTCGTAGGAAGGCATCACCAATGGAGAGGGGACGATGTAGATTCCCGTCAGCGCCGCGTCGAAGGCGGCGGCAAGGTGTGCCGCGTACTCCATGCCAGGCGACCATGATTGGAAATTATTGGCGTAGGCCAGTATGTCTTTCACGTCCTCTCTCCTCGCTGGGTGCAAATGGCCTGGTGAGCCGGCAACGGCATACTCTTGATGCCGGGCGATCGGATTCGACTTGGCCGGCATCGAGGCATCTGCTTCACGAAGCGGCATTTGCCGCCGGTATTCGCCTTTTGAGCCGCGCTCAATGGTGATCAATGAGTCAGAACGCCAACCACGTATACAGATAGAGCGTATTGTTGTCGGTCGCCCTCCGGCCTGCGCCATCCACGTTGTATACGAGCCCGCTGAAACGCGTGTAGAAGGTGTACTGGAGGCCGAAGCGGACATTCACGTAGGGTTCGGCCCAGGAGCTGGCCTGGCCAAACGGGTTCCAGTTCAATTCGGCAACGCCGCCGTTGGTATTGGGGCTGCCGTTGTTGCCGTACAGGGTGACGTCGCGGCTGCCATCGTTGGTGAACGCGCCGAGCGTTGCGCCCCAGGTGTTCTTGTACCAGTAGCTGCCGTTGATGTTGAGGGCATGCAAGGTGTTGTCCAGATTGGAGGATCCACCCGCCGCATAGGTGGCATCCAGTCGCTGGTGTTCGCCCAGATAGAGCGCATTGACCGTGAAGATGTGGTCGCCGCCGCTCAGGAACTGGTAGCTGGCATCTATGCCGAAGTCCCGAAACTTGTCAGTCGGGCCGGGAATCGCCACGGCATCGCCAGCGGCATTGGTGCCCGGCAGGCCTCGCCGCACGTTCAAGGCAAAACCGCCCAGTTCGAGATTCCCGTTGGGAAGGTTCCAGGTGTAGGCGACGCGCGCATAAGGTGTAATGCCGGCCAGGCGTCCATTGAAGTCGCCGTTGACGGCGCGCAGGAAGGATGGCGACAGCGAGCGATACGCGCCCGCTTCGACATACAGCGCACTATCGATCTGCGCATACCCGTTGATGCCAACTACCTGCTGCGCGAGGCCGCCCATCAAGATCGGTGCCGCTGGTGCGCCGGGTGCCAGTTCCGGTCCCGTATAGGGGAACTGCCATGCCGGCGCGGTGTTGAACACGTCGTCGAGGCTCGGGTTGTTGTTGAGCGACACCCCCCAGATGGCGGTGTGGCTGCCGATATTCAGCGTGCGTGCGTAGCGCAGGTCGGAGTTGTCCCACCCGAGCAGGCCGCCGTTCTGCGAATAGGTTGCCTGCGCGAGTGCACCGAGGTGGTCGCTGATCGGGCCTGCGAAGAAGAGCGAAGCCTGCTGCAGCTCGAAGTTGTCATTGCTGCCGAAGCCGCTTGCCGGTGGTGCAGCCTGGGGCTTCCGAGTCTGTGTGAACGATTCAATCAGCATCGCCGACAAAGGCAGCTTGGCATCGTTGCCTACCTTCAGCGTGTAGCCAAGCAACTTGAACTGGCGACCGAACGGGGTCAGCTGGGGTCCGAAGCCGCCCACATGGCAGGCTACGCAGGGTTGATGCGTTTGCCTGGCGAATGCGGGGACGGCTCGGACGCGTGTTGAAAAGAAGATCAGTGCCGCAAGCACACAAAGAATGCATGCCAGCATGATGCCGCTGGTCCGGCCGTGGGAGTCACGAAGGGATGTGCTTTCGACTGCCATGTTCTTCCCCGATGCGTTTACGGTTCGATGCAATACGGCGTGCCCGGGACACCGGGCACGGCGCGAAAGTCGCCGCATGGAAGTCTGCCCCTGGCCAAACAGGGGCGCTTGATCCAGATCAATGAAGCACGGACGCAACGCAAATACCGTGGCCGTCGAGCCCATCGCGAAGCATGGGCCAGCCCTCGTGCGCGAGAGCCCCGGTCAACCGAGTATTGATGGAGAACACCCATGACATATCGCGAAAAAGATCCGGCGTCCCGCCGTCAATTCCTGAAGATGACGGTGGCCATGTCCGCAACGGCCGCGCTGGCAAGCTTTGCCGGGTTTGCGCATGCCGCCGACTTGATGCACGTAACCGACTCCGATCCCACCGCCAAGGCGCTCGGTTATGTCGAGGATGCAAGTGCGACCAAGAACTCGCTGTATAAAGCCGGGAGTACTTGCGCCAACTGTCAGTTCTACACAGGTGCAGCGGGCGGTTATGGCCCTTGTCAGCTGTTCCCGGGCAAGGCTGTCAATGCGAAAGGATGGTGCAGTTCATATACGCCCAAGAAAGCCTGATGCGAACCGCGCGGGGTGTGCGCATCATCTAGACATGGGAGGGCGGTTCGCCCGCAACGCCATTTGCTGGCCAATGCCACGACGCCACCTCCGGCATGTCCTCGCCATGTTCGCTGATATAGAGCTTGTGCCGTTCCATGATCGTCCAGTAGCGTTCGGTGGCCTGTTTGACGTAAGCACCGAACCGGCGCACGCGCATGATGGCGTCCAGCGCTAGCTGATACCGATCGAGGCTGTTCAACACCACCATGTCGAACGGCGTGGTGGTGGTGCCTTCGTCCTTGTAGCCGCGCACATGGATGTTGTCATGGTTGCGCCGGCGATAAGTCAGCTTGTGAATCAGCGCGGGGTAGCCATGGAAGGCGAAAATCACCGGCCTGTCCGTGGTGAACAGCGCGTCGAAATCGTGGTCCGAAAGTCCGTGCGGATGCTCCGACTGCGGCTGCAGCACCATCAGGTCCACCACGTTGACGACGCGGATGCGGATGTCGGGAATGAAGCCGCGCAACAAGGTCACGGCGGCCAGGCATTCGAGCGTCGGCACATCGCCAGCACAGGCCATCACGACATCCGGATCGCCGCCATCGTTGCTCGCCCATTCCCATACGCCGGCACCGGCGGCGCAATGCCTGGCGGCAGCGTCGATGTCCAGCCACTGCCGTTCCGGTTGCTTGCCGGCCACGATCAGGTTGATGTAGTCGCGGCTGCGCAGGCAATGATCGGCCACCGACAGCAGGCAGTTGGCGTCGGGCGGCAGGTAGATGCGCACGACTTCCGATTTCTTGTTCGCCACGATATCGAGGAAGCCGGGGTCCTGGTGCGAGGTGCCGTTATGGTCCTGCCGCCAGACGTGCGAGGTGAGCAGGTAATTCATTGACGCCACCGGCTTGCGCCAGGGAATATGGCGCGCGACCTTCAACCACTTGGCATGCTGGTTGAACATCGAATCGATGATGTGAATGAACGCTTCGTAGCAGGAGAAGAAACCATGGCGGCCGCTGAGCAGGTAGGCTTCCAGCCAACCCTCGCATAGATGCTCGCTCAACACTTCCATGACGCGGCCATCGGCACTGAGATGCTCATCGACCGGATCGATGTCAGCCACCCATTCCTTGCCTGTAACTTCATAAACCGCATCCAAACGGTTTGATGCGGTTTCGTCCGGCCCGAACAGGCGGAAATTCCGGCTGCCCAGGTTGAGACGCATGACTTCGCGCAGAAAGCCACCGAGTACGCGAGTCGCCTCGGCTTCGACGGTACCCGGCGCATTGACGGCCACGGCATGATCGCGAAAATTCGGCATCACCAACGGTTCCAGCAGATCCCCGCCATTGGCATGCGGATTGGAGCCCATGCGGCGATGCCCGGTTGGCGCGAGGGCGGCGAGCTCTTCGCGGAACTGGCCAGTGCCGTCGAAAAGTTCTTCCGGCCGATAACTCTTCATCCACGCCCCGAGCTGTGCGACGTGTTCGGGTTTGTCGAACTGCGCGATCGGCACCTGATGCGCACGCCAGGTGCCCTCGACCGGCAGGCCATCGACAATCTTCGGCCCGGTCCAGCCTTTCGGCGTGCGGAAGATCAGCATCGGCCAGCGCGGGCGCTCGACCTTTGCACCTACTGCGCGCGCAGCCTGCTGAATGCCCTGGATCCTGGCGAGGATTTCATCGAGCGTGGCGGCAAGATCCCGATGAACGGCGGCCGGATCGCTGCCTTCGACGAAAAACGGCTCGTAGCCATAGCCGCGGAACAAGTCCACCAGTTCCTCACGGCTGATGCGCGCCAGAATGGTCGGATTCGCGATCTTGAAACCGTTCAGATGCAGAATCGGCAGCACTGCACCGTCGCGTGCGGGGTTGAGAAACTTGTTCGAATGCCAACTGGTCGCCAGCGCTCCGGTTTCCGCCTCGCCGTCGCCGACCACGCAGGTGACGATCAGGTCCGGATTGTCGAACGCCGCGCCGTACGCATGTGCCAGCGAGTAGCCCAGTTCGCCACCTTCGTGGATCGATCCGGGGGTATCCGGAGACACATGGCTTGGCACGCCGTACGGCCAGGAAAATTGCCGGAATAGCCGCCGCATGCCATCCCCGTTGCGCTCGATCGCCGGATAGCGTTCGGTGTACGAGCCTTCGAGATAGGTCTGTGCCACCAGTCCCGGTCCGCCATGGCCCGGCCCGGTGATGAAGATCATGTCGAGGTCGTTTTGCTTGATCAGCCGGTTTGCATGCACGTACAGCATGTTCAGGCCCGGCGTGGTGCCCCAGTGACCGAGCAGGCGCGGCTTGATGTGCTCGCGCTTCAGCGGCTCTTTCAGCAGCGGGTTGTCGCGCAGATAGATCTGGCCGACGGACAGGTAATTGGCGGCACGCCAATAGGCGTCCATCTTCTGCAGCTGCTGGGGTGACAAGGGGGTTGGCATGGAGCCTCCGGATGGATCGACGGCATTTCATCGAAAACCGCGCCGATGCTGGCGTGGGTCGCGCTCATTCGCCGGCTCAACTCGGCAGGTGCGCACGAAGCTCGTTGGGGGAGAGCGCAAGCAGGTCGCTGCCGACCTCGGCGACGACGCGCTTCCGCGTCTGATCATCGAGGCGGTCGCGCAGCATGCCGAGGAATCGCGGCGGTGCCATCAACACCAGCTGGTCGTATTGGTTCTCTATGCGTCCTTGCTGAATGGCATCACGCAGCTGGTCGGCAAATTGCATCGCATGCTTTTCGCGCAGCGAGGTATGCGGTTCGATGGCGTGGTGCGCCGAGTTTGCGCTTTCATGAGTGCGTCCCGATCGCCCATGTTCGGGATGCTGCCCCGGAGAGCGGGCATTGGGGTTGGCAAAACACGCGATCTCGGCCAGGTCCGCGCCTTTCCGGGGTATCTCGAACAGGCGTGCCTTGGCGGCATCGGCGACCAGTAGCCAGGTCTTCGACATGTTGGCTTCTCCAAATGACCATGATGGCCACATGGTCAAAGCCTATGACTCCGGCAGGCACGCGCCTTGACGCCGGTCAACAAACGACTACGCGTTCATCGATTCGAAATGCCGGTCCAGCTCGGCTCGTGAAGCGTTGATGAAGCCTTCGGTCATGCCGTAGCCGATTTCGAACCTGTCGTCTTCCAGCTGCTTCATGACCGACCCCGCAAACGTGGCGGCGCTCAAACCAGCCTTGAAATGACCGCGCTTGGCCCGTCCCAGCGGATTGAGTTCGGTATCGACGGCCGGTGGCACGATCTCGAATACCTTGATGCCGACCGGCGACAACTGCTTGCGGATGGCCATCGAGTACGCATGCAGGCCGGCCTTGCTCGCACTGTACACGGGCATTCGCGCAGACGGCACGAAACCCAGGCCCGACGACACGTTGACGATGGCGGCCCGCTTGTTTCTGGCAAGCACCGGGATGACCAGTCCGCACAGGACGATGGCGGCTTCCAGATTGGTCCGAATCTCGTTTTCCCCATTCTGGAAGTCGTCGATGCCATGGGTGAAATCGATATCGCGCTGGATCCCTGCGTTGTTCACCAGGATATTCAGGCCAGGGAAGCGATCTGCCACCCAATCGACCATGTTCTTGCGGCTTTCCTCGCTGGATATGTCGCAGACCCAGGTGTGCAGTGAGGGATGCTGCGCCCTTGCATCGAGCAGGCGTTCCTGGTCGCGTGCACAAATGATGACCTGACTGCTTGCGGCGAGAAAAGCCTCGGCCAGTGCGTAGCCGATCCCTGAAGACCCGCCCGTGATAAGCACGGTGTTTCCGGAGAGATTCATGGCCGATCCGCGTGTCCCGATCCCGATGTTCCGGGATACCCGATCGATTGGGCGAACAATACCCGCTGCTCTTCACGCAACCCCAGCCGCAGTGACAGGCCGGTCCTGTCGCAGTTGTGGAACCATGCGGCCAACCCTGCTGCGGCGCAGAACAGGTAGACGTTGCCGGCGATCATGCCCGTATCGACGAAGTAATAGGATTTCTGCGTCTCCGGGTCGTGCAGCCCGGGTTCGCGAAAACCGGTGGTGTGGGTGAGCCGGTGGATGTCGGCGACATAGATCAGTTGAACCGGAACATCGGCATTCGCGCCGCGCTGGCCAGGTGTCATGGCGCCGCTGCGAAAATCGCCGGTGGCGACAGGGACCAGGACGTGCTCGATCGCCCTGTACAGATAGGCGCCTTCGCCAGTCGCCACATAGATATCGATTTCCTGCGAATTGCTGGCGGAAGCCGCAGTGCGGCCCACCGTGCCGAATGGTCCGTCACTGCGATTCACGCCGCATGCGGCCCACAGCAGATCCGACAAGGTCTGCGTGGGCAACGGGGCCGAGCTCATCTGGCGCGTGGTGCACCGCCGCTGCAGCGCCATGATGACGGAGGTGTCATGGCGATCGCGTAGTGGCTGGGGAAGCTCGACCGTCCACGGCAGCCGGGTGTGCGTTGATGCATCGGTCATGAGCTCATACCGCCTGTAGGTCAATCCAGCCTGATGCGCCACGCACGATCGCGTGCGCCCTGAACAGTTCGAACTCTTGCGCGCCATAAGGACGTGGCAGCTATCGAAGGTCCACCGCCACGGCTGCAGGCAAATCATGCTGCCATTCTGTCGATGGCGAATTGACCGAAATCAACATCCCTCGCGGAGCGCACGCTCGAATGTGCCGCAAGGTTGACCTGGATCAACCCATGGATATGCCTCATTTCTACAGTGGCTACGCATCGATGGCGACCTCCTGCCTCGCATCGAGTTGCATGCATCTGTGCGGCACGTCCGCCTGTGGAACTAGAGGAAGAATCCATGAAAAACGATCGTCAACTTCAAGAAGACATCCTGAGAGAGCTCGACTGGGAGCCCTCGGTGGATGCCAGTCGCATCGGTGTCGAGGTAGCGGAGGGGGTGGCCACCTTGTCGGGCCACGTCGACAGCTATACGCAGAAGTGGGCGGCCGAACGCGCCGCGCAGCGCGTCGCAGGCATCAGGAGCATCGCGGTCGAGCTGGATGTGGTGCTGCCTGGGCCGCATCAACGCAACGACACGGAAATTGCCAAGGCGGCCACGAATGCCATCGATTGGAACGCCTCGATTCCGAAGGATACGGTCAAGCTTGTCGTCGAAAACGGTTGGGTCACGCTTTCTGGCGAAGTCGAATGGGCATTCGTTCGAAATGCGGCGGAAGCCAGCGTCCGCAGCTTGTATGGCGTCAAGGGTGTGGCCAACAAGATCATCATGCGTCCGCGCATCGAGCCGCGTGGCGTCAAGACCAAGATCGAGGCGGCGCTGTACCGTCGCGCACATTTCGATACTACTGGCATCACAGTTGGCGTGAAGGGTGGCACGGTGACCTTAACCGGTGAGGTCGATTCGTTGGCCGAGCGCAGCGCGGTCGAATGGGCGGCGTGGAGTGCACCGGGCGTGCAGAATGTCATCGATAATCTGGTCGTCGCTTAGCAATCCCGGTTGTACGGAAAAAGAGATCACTTCGACGTGGTCTCTTTTTTTGCGTCATTCCGGGTGCCTTCAGGCCCTGTCCATTGCTTCGCTCAAGCTGCGTCAATGCGGGCTCCAGACAGCCTCCAATTGATGGGGGTCAAGTCGCTTTGCCCCGAAGCGGGGTAAACATTGCGGGAAACGCCACTATTGCCAGTCTGAATGCAGATGCCCGCTCAAACCACAGGGTTCGAAACGTTTCCCCGGCCGCGCCTCGAAGCAGGCCACTTGCGTCGGCTCGGCATCGACACCGGGCATGAGCACGTGGTCTACCTCAGCAAGGATTCGCCGATTTGCCGCAGCGAGGGGTTCGGCGCGCATTCACGCCTTGAGCTGCGCGTCGGGATGCAGCGGGTGCTGGCGACGCTGAACATCGTGCGGGAAGGGCTGCTGGGTGTGGACGAAGCCGGGCTGTCCGAGTCCGCATGGCTCTCCCTCTCGCCTGGCCCCGACGAGCGGGTGATCATCGCCCATCCGCCCAGCGTGGATTCGCTGGCTTCGGTACGGGCGAAGATCCATGGCCAGAAGCTGGATGAGGCTGCACTGCACGGAATCATCCGGGACATCGTCGGCAATCGTTATTCCAGCATTGAAATGGCCGCATTCATCACCGCCGCAGGCGCTGATCGCCTGAGCCTTGACGAAGTCGTCGCACTGACGAAGGCCATGGTGCAGACCGGCACGCAGCTGCATTGGCGGCAACCGCTGGTGGTCGACAAGCACTGCATCGGCGGCCTCGCCGGCAATCGCACCACGCCCATCGTCGTGGCGATCGCGGCGGAACTGGGGCTCACGATACCCAAGACATCATCGCGTGCGATTACCTCGGCGGCAGGAACCGCCGACACCATGGCGATGCTGGCGCCCGTCGATCTGGACGAGGCACAGATACGCCGCGTCGTGGAAACCTGCGGAGGCTGCATCGCCTGGGGCGGCGCCATGAACCTCGCGCCCGCCGACGACATGCTGATCCGCATCGAACGGGCACTGGACGTCGACAGTGCGGGGCAGCTGGTTGCGTCCGTGCTGTCGAAAAAAATAGCTGCCGGTTCCACCCACGTGGTGATTGACGTGCCGGTCGGGCCGACCGCCAAAGTGCGCGACCAAGCCGAAGCAGCGGCGTTGGCCACTTTGTTGCGACAATTGGCGAGCGCGTTCGGCTTGCAGCTGCGTGTGTTGATCAGCGACGGCACCCAGCCGATAGGGCGGGGCATCGGCCCCGCGCTGGAGGCGCACGATGTCCTGGCGGTGCTGCGCAACGAACCTCAGGCTCCAGTCGATCTGCGGGCACATGCCCTGACTGTCGCTGCTGCCGTATTGGAGCTGGGCGGTGTGGCGAGCGCCGATTCCTCGCTGGCGATGGCGACAGCCTGTCTGGAGACGGGCAGGGCATGGCAGCGCTTCCAAGCCATCTGCGCCGCGCAGGGCGGTATGCGCACGCCGGGGAAGGCGGACTATCAGCAAGCCGTTCCGGCTGCACGGCCGGGATGCGTGAGCGCGATCGACAACCGCCGCCTGTCCCGGGTCGCCAAGCTGGCCGGCGCGCCCGCCGCGCCGCTGGCCGGGCTCACGCTCGACGCGCATCTCGGTGAAACGGTGGCAGCCGGGCAACCGCTTTTCACGCTCCATGCGCAAAGTCCCGGCGAACTGGCCTACGCGATGGAATACGTATCACGGCATCCCTGCATCGTTTGCGTCGAGGAGTCCTCATGAACACGCTCTATGCCATGCCCGGCAACGAGGCCTTTGCCGAGCTGCTGTCGCTTCATGCGGGCTATCAACGCCGACAGCTGCTGCTGCACCATTTCCCGGATGGCGAAACGCTGGTGCAAATGGCACCGCCAGCTCCAGGCGGTGACGCCGTGATCGTATGCACGCTGGACCACCCGGACGCCAAGCTGCTGCCCTTGATGATGGCGGCGGCGACCGCGCGCGAACTGGGGGCGGCGCGCGTCGGGCTGGTCGCGCCTTACCTGGCCTACATGCGCCAGGACACGCGCTTTCATCCCGGCGAAGCCATTTCCGCCAAGGTCTTCGGCGGTTGGCTGGGTCACACCTTCGATTGGCTGGTCACGGTGGACCCACACCTGCATCGCTACGCGACACTTGCCGAGGTATATCCGCGCATGGCGCACGTCGTGCACGCGGCATCGCAACTGGCCGTCTGGATCGATGCGCATGTGACCATGCCGCTGATCGTTGGGCCCGATTCCGAAAGTGCGCAATGGGTGACCGCCGTGTCCAACCTGCTGTGCGCACCGAGCGTGGTGGCGCGCAAGGAACGTCATGGCGATCGCGATGTGACGGTCCACCTGCCGGAGACGGACAAGTGGCGCGACCACACGCCGGTCGTGCTCGACGACATCATCGCCAGCGGCGAGACCATGGTTCAGACGCTGCGCTGCCTGCGTGGACGGACATCCTTGCCACCTGTGTGCGTGGCGCTGCATGGCCTGTTCGCCGAGGGTGCGCAGGAAAGTATGCTGGCCGAAGGAGCAGGGCTGATTGTCACCAGCAACAGCGTCATCACCAATGCGTCGCAGATAGATATCAGTACGCTAGTCGCCGCAGCGATAATCAGCCTGTGTGAGACCGAAGCAGGCAGCGGGGTAACGGCATGAGCATCGAGAAGATCGTCTACAGCTGCCATGGAGCCGCCAGGGAAGTCACCGGCTCGTGTCACTTGCTGAGTTTCGGCGACCGGCGCGTACTCATCGACTGTGGCCTGTTCCAAGGAGGCCACGAACAGGAACGGGCCAATTTCGAGCCTTTCGGATTCGATCCCGCCAGCATCGAGGTGCTCCTGCTGACCCACGCGCACCTCGACCATTGCGGAAGGATTCCCAAACTGGTCCGTGAGGGGTTTCGCGGACGCATCCTGGCCACGGCGGCGACCCGGGACCTTGCCCGCATCGTAATGCTGGATGCGGCGGGACTGCAGGAAGAGGATGCACGCAGGGCGCAACGCAGCGGTCGGCGCCGCGATGAAGCATCCAGCGGGCCTCTCTATACCTTGGAAGATGCCCTGCATGCCATGGACTACTTTGCCGATCCGGTGGCGTACGACACGGACGTGCCTGTCATCGACGGTGTCCATGCGCGGTTTCAGGACGCCGGCCATATCCTCGGTTCGGCGTCCATCCTGGTCACCATGGAGCAGGCGGCGGAACCACTGCGCATACTGTTCTCCGGCGACCTGGGGAACCCCGGGCGCCCCATCCTGCGCAGCCCGGTTCCCGCACCCGATGCGGACTACGTGGTGATGGAGACCACGTACGGCGATCGACCGCACCGCGCGCTTCCCGATTCCGTCGACGAGCTGTATCGCGCGGTGAAACAGACACTGGCACGCGGAGGCAATGTCATCATTCCGACGTTCGCACTCGAGCGCGCCCAGGAAATTCTCTATTACCTGCATCGAGGCGTCCTGGACGGTCAGCTTTCCGCGCATACGCCGGTCTTCATGGATTCCCCGATGGCCATCTCGGCCACCGAAATATTCCGCCGCCATCCCGAGTGCTTCGACGATGCCTTTCGCAAGGAACTGGGACAAGACGATCCCTTTGCCATGCCGAACCTGCATTTTTCCCGGGACACCGCCGAATCGATGGCGATCAACAGCATCGAGGGTGGTGCGATCATCCTGGCGGGCTCGGGCATGTGTACCGGCGGCCGGGTGCTTCATCACTTGAAGCACAATCTGTGGCGCCAGCACTGCAGCGTGATTTTCGTCGGCTACGCGGCGAATGGCAGTCTGGCCAGGCGGATCGTCGACGGTGCGCGGAGCGTGCGCATCTTCCACGAAGACATCCACGTGAATGCACAGATCTGGACGATCAACGGCTTTTCGGCCCATGCCGATCAAGCCGCGCTGCTGGACTGGCTCGGCAAGGCAAGCCGCAAGCGCGTGCTGCTCGTCCATGGCGAGTACGGGCGCGGCATGCAGGCGATGAAGGCTTGCCTCGAAAAGCTGGGCATCGCCTGCCAGATTCCGCTGGCGCAAGAGGCTGTGGTGCTGGCCGAACCGATAGAGGAACCCGCATCGGGACAGATGCCGGCATCTTGATCTTCTTGATCGCGATCAAGAGGTCGTGGTTTCGATGCTGCCATGGTGGGCTTGCTGGCTCCAGCTGGTCCGGCCGAACCATTCACCGATGCCGAAATCAGGCAACTCGAGTCGGCGTGGCCATCGCACAACGGGCCCGAGGCTTTTCAGCACGTCGCGTCCACCGCCGGCACAACGAACTTGCGAGGCTCATCATGAAAGCACTTGTCTACCTGGGGCCGGGAAAGAAAGCTCTCGAAGAACGCCCGATACCGGAGATTGCGGCCCCCACGGACGCCATCGTCAAAATACTCAAGACGACGATCTGCGGAACGGATCTGCACATCCTCAAAGGCGATGTGCCTACCTGCACGCCGGGCCGGATCCTCGGTCACGAAGGCGTCGGTGTCGTCTCGAAGGTCGGTGCCGGCGTCAGCGCCTTCAAGCCAGGCGAGCATGTGATCATCTCGTGCATCTCGTCGTGCGGGAAATGCGATTATTGCCGCAAGGGGATGTACTCCCACTGCGTCGCCGGCGGCTGGATCCTCGGCAACAAGATCGACGGCACGCAGGCCGAATACGTCCGCATTCCCTACGCCGACACCAGCCTGTACCACGTTCCCGCCGGTGTCGATGAAGAGGCCCTGGCGATGTTGAGCGACATTCTCCCCACCGGCTTCGAATGCGGCGTGCTCAACGGCAAGATTCAGCCCGGATCGACCATCGCGATCGTGGGCGCCGGCCCGATCGGATTGGCGGCGCTGCTGACGTCCCAATTCTATTCGCCGGCGCAGATCATCATGGTCGACCTGGACGACAACCGCCTGGAAGTGTCGCGGCGCTTCGGTGCCAGCGCGACCATCAACAGCGCCGATGGCAAGGCGGCCGACAAAGTGCTGCAGCTGACTGGCGGCCGTGGCGTCGACACCGCGATCGAGGCGGTCGGCGTTCCCGCCACCTTCGAGCTTTGCGAAGAGATCGTGGCGCCTGGTGGCATCATTGCCAACATCGGCGTGCACGGCAGCAAGGTGGACCTGCACCTGGAGCGCCTGTGGGACCGGAACATCGCGATCACCACGCGACTGGTCGACACCGTGTCAACACCGATGCTTCTCAAGACCGTGCAATCGGGGAAGCTCGCCCCGGTGCAGCTGATCACCCACCGCTTCACGCTCGACAAGATCGTGGATGCCTACGAAACCTTCGGCCATGCGGCGCAAACCCACGCGCTGAAGGTCATCATCGAGGCGTAGGCGGCGCATCGGAATTGTCAGGCTGTGCGGCTGTTTCGATCGGACTGCAGTTCCGCCTTGTCGCCGCTTTTTGCATGGGCGCAGCGTGTGCAGGGACAGCATCTTGGCGCCACAGCGAGCGGCCAGGATGCGTTGGCGTCAAGTCCATGCAACACGCAGGAGCGAGGCGCCCACGCACCAGGCGACGATCGCCAATGCGGGCCAACGGGCGGCCAGCAACAAGGTAAAAGCAACTAAGGCGATGGCGAAGTCCGTGGAGTCCCGTATCGCACCAATCCATACGGGATCGTAAAACGCGAAAGCCAGCAACCCGACGACGACGGCATTGACGCCAGCCAGCATGCGGGCGGCTCCGTTTCGTGAGCCAAGCACGCGCCAGAACGGCAGCGCGCCCGAGACCAGCAACATCCCGGGAAGAAAGATGGCAAGCACACTGACCAGGGCGGCAAGCGCTCCACCCCGGCCACCAAGCAGGCGGTCCCCGAGAAAGGCCGACAGCGTGAACATGGGGCCAGGCACAGCCTGGGCGGCGCCATAACCGGAGAGGAAGGTGTCCGCGCCGACCCAGCCAGGGTCGACGATCGCCCGCTTGAGCAACGGCAGAACAACATGACCGCCGCCGAACACCAGGGCGCCGACTCGATAGAACGCACCGGCGACCTGACCGAGCGCTGGCATGGCGGGTGCGATGGTCAGCGCCATCGCCAGCAACATGCCAAACGCGATCAACAACATGCTGCCGGTGCGTCGGCCATAGGGGAGCGCGAACGTCTCGCCTTGCCTTGCCAGCACCTGCCGGCAAAGCCACGGGCCAAGCACGGCGCCCCCCGCAATGACCAGCAGCTGCATCCCGGCACTGCCGCTGATGGCAATCAAGCCGGCGGCGGCTGCCGCCATCAGGGCGCGAGGGCGATCCGGGGTCAACGTGCGCGCCATGCCGAAGACACCTTGAGCGACCACGGCTACTGCGACCAGCTTGAGTCCGTGCACCACGCTCTGTCCCCACGGTCCGGCGAGACGGTCGTCAAACGCCGCAAACACGAACAGCAACAAGGCCGAGGGCAAGGTGAAACAGATGAAGGCAGCGATCGCTCCGAGCCAGCCAGCGCGCAGCAGGCCGATCGAGAAACCGAGCTGACTGCTGGCCGGTCCAGGCAGGAACTGGCACAGCGCAAGGAGCTGTGCAAAGTGTTCTTCGTCCAGCCAGCCACGCCGTTCGACGAACTCGCGGCGGAAATAACCCAGGTGCGCGATCGGGCCACCAAAGGAAGTCAGACCCAGTTTCAGAAATACGGCAGCGACCTCAGCCGCGTTGCCCGAAGATTGGCTTTCGCGAATCGTCATGATGCCGGCCTTGGGTGTGTCCGCCGCCACTGGTCGAACAAAGGGACGACAATGATGCCATCAAATGGTCCATTGAAAGGCCGGATGGTAGGTGATCGATCCGACACCGCCGGCCGCATCGACGGCATCAGGGAAACCCGCCATGGCCGGCCGGATTTCCGAGCCTGGCAAGCGAAGGGCGAAAGCCGCCGATGTGACCTCGACTTGACGGGCGTCAACAAGCGCATGCCGTGCGGTTGCGATAGTGCATCAGCAGTTTTTTGGCTGAACCTGAGCATCCCGATGGACGGAAAGCCGCCATGCCTGATTCGACGAACTGTACAGAAGCCCTTGAAGACCTGTTCGAACCGGCCCTGCTGGGATCGTATTGCCTGAAGAATCGCATCGTGATGGCGCCGCTCACGCGCAGCCGCGCCACCGAGGATGGCGTGCCGACGCCGCTGATGGCAACGTATTATGCGCAGCGTGCATCGGCCGGACTGATCATCACCGAAGGCGTGAACGTTTCGCCGCAGGGCAGGGGCTATGCCTTCACACCCGGCCTTTATGACCATGAGCAGCTCAATGGGTGGCGCGCGATCGTCGATGCGGTGCACGCGCAGGGCGGGCGCATTTTCCCGCAGCTGTGGCATGTGGGGCGCATATCCCATCCCTCGCTGCAACCGGATCATGCGTTGCCGGTCGCCCCGTCGGCCATCCGTCCGGATGCATCTGCCTATACGGCAAGTGGTTATGTGCCCTGCGCCACGCCGCGCGCACTGGCTGCTGCAGAGATCCCCGGGATCATCGAGCAATATCGCCAGGCGGCACGCCATGCCTTGCTGGCCGGCTTCGACGGCGTGGAGATCCATGCCGCCAATGGCTACCTGCTGGAGCAGTTCCTGCGCGACGGCAGCAATGAACGCAAGGATGAGTATGGCGGATCGATCGAACACCGTGCGCGGTTGTTGCTGGAGGTCACCGATGCGGTCGCCAGCGTATTCGGCAGCTCGCATGTCGGGGTGCGCCTGTCGCCGCTCGGCACCGTCAATGGCAGCGCGCTGGACGGCAACACGGCGGCTGCCTATGCCTATGTCGTGGGCAAATTGAGCGTCTCGCGCATCGGCTACATTCACGTGATCGAAGGATCGCCGCAAGGCCCGCGCGACGTACCGGGCGGCTTCGACCTGCAGCTGCTGCGGCATCTGTTCAGGGGCGCTTACATCGCAAACAACGGTTACGACCTGAAATCGGCATTGGACGCGCGTCACCGCGAACGTGCGGATTACATCGCTTTCGGGCGCCTCTTCATCGCCAATCCGGATCTGGTGGATCGCCTCAGGACAGGAGCCCCGTTGAACGTCCCGGATCGAGCCACGTTTTTTGGCGGCGACGCCAGGGGTTATACGGATTACCCGTTCCTGTCGGCGACCGCGACCAGTCGCTGACCGGGGCAAGCAAAGTCATCCAGACTCACGTTGACGATCAAGTTGGATCGTCCAGGCGACAAGGAGCATGGGCACGAGCCACAGATAACCTTGTCGGTTCGCTCAAGCAAACGCTGAACATATTGCTTCGTTGCGTCAGCGCGTCATGTTTCACAGGGCTAAACGCAGCGGTGATCATTTGCCGTGAGGAATTGCGATATGGATATTTCCGATCTGCTCGCGACCATGGCGGTCGAGCACGCGTCCGATCTGTACTTGAGCCATGGAGCGCCACCGGCGATCGTCGTCGCAGGCGTCCAGCGCTTCATGGGCGACAAGGCGCTTACCCCCATCGACACGCATGCCATCGCCTATTCGGTGATGAACGATCAGCAGCAAAAGGACTTCGAATCCACCCTTGAGATGAATCTCGGCATCGCGCGGGCAGGAGTTGGCCGTTTTCGCGTGAACATTTATCGTCAGCGGGGCGAGATCGCGATTGCGATCCGCTACATTTCCGTTGAAATTCCTTCGATCGACAGCTTGCGGTTACCGGCGACCTTGCGCGATTTGGTGATGCTCCAGCGCGGCCTGATTCTGGTAGTGGGAGCCTCCGGCTCGGGCAAGTCGACTACCCTCGCTTCGATGCTCGATTATCGAAATCGAAGTCATGCCGGTCATATCCTCACCATCGAGGATCCGGTCGAATATCTGCATGAACACCATCAGTCGATCATCGATCAGCGAGAGGTCGGCTTCGATACGTTGAACTATGCCAACGCGCTGCGAAACGCCACGCGTGAAGCGCCCAACGTGATCATGGTCGGCGAGATCCGCGACCGTGAAACCATGCAGCAGGTGATTGCCTATGCGGAGACCGGCCACCTGTGCCTGTCGACGTTGCATGCCAACAACGCGAATCAGACGCTGGACCGCATCCTCAGCTTCTTCCCCGACACCGCGCAGCACCAGTTGCTGATCGATCTTTCGCTCCACCTGAAGGCCGTCGTCTCGCAGCGGCTGTTGCACGCGGTCGGCGGCACGCGCGTCCCTGCAGTCGAACTGCTGCTGGTCACCGCCTACATTTCGGATCTGATCGAGAAGGGCGAGATTGCAACGATCCGCGAGGCCATGAAGCTGACCAACGAAGTGGGCATGCAGACCTTCGATCAGGCACTGTATAAGCTCTATGCCGCCGGCACGATCGGTTATGCCGAAGCGCTCGAACACGCCGATTCGCGCACAGACCTGGCTCTCCATGTTCGCCTGCAGGGGCCCGTTCCACACGAAAGCGCGCGCGGGGTTGTCGAAGGTGCGGATGTGCCGCTGTCGTTGCAGCTGGGCAAGTGAATACGCCCATCGCGACGGCATACGTCTGTCCGATATCCCGTTCTCTGCCGCTGACTTTCGCCCGGTAGCGTGACGGTTTTGTGCCTGGGGCATTCCATGGACCCGATAGATACCAGCACAGCCATTGCAGCTCGGCAAAGAGCGGAAGCTTCCGCGGAGGAGCGGCGGCTGCGCCTGGTGATCGAGGCTGCGCCCAATGCGATGGTCATGGTGGATCGACACGGAACCATCATCCTGGTCAACACGCAAACCGAAAGGCTGTTTGGCTATTCGCGCGCCGAGTTGCTCGGCCAGACCGTGGAAATGTTGGTGCCCCAGCGCTTTCGCGCCAACCATGCAGGTTATCGAGACAGCTTCTTCGCTCATCCGGATGCCCGCTCCATGGGGGCCGGTCGCGACCTCCATGGCCTGCGCAAGGATGGCGGTGAAGTGCCGATCGAGATCGGCCTCAATCCATTGCAGATGCCCGAAGGCGACTGCGTGCTGGCCTCGATCATCGACATCACCGAACGCCTCAATGCCGACAAGCTCTTTCGCGCGGCACAAGCGGACAGGCTACGGCAATCGATTCTCGACAGCCTGCCATTCAGCACGATCGCCACCGATGTCGACGGACTCATCCTCAGCGCGAATCCGGCAGCCGCGCGCCTGCTTGGATATGAACGGCGGGAACTGGTCGGACACCCCATCCTTATGCTGCACGACGCAGGCGAGCTCGAGCGCCGCGCGATTGAGCTGTCCCAGCAAGGCGGCGGTGTCATGCCACCCGACTTTCAGGCCATTGTCGCATCGGGTAGCCTGGGCACGGTCGACGAGCGCGAGTGGACCTATCTCTGCAAAGGCGGTGCGCGGCTTCCGGTCAACATCGC
The DNA here is from genome assembly GCF_002001125.1 of Rhodanobacter sp. B04. Taxonomy (GTDB): domain Bacteria; phylum Pseudomonadota; class Gammaproteobacteria; order Xanthomonadales; family Rhodanobacteraceae; genus Rhodanobacter. Next base: position 347,804 of record NZ_MUNV01000011.1, read on the forward strand.
CATCACCACGCTGCGCGACGATGCCGGCAAGGTAAACGGCTTCCTCGCGGTGGCCTATGACATTACCGCGCGCATGCGCGCCGAGGCGTCTATCCGCCACATGGCGCATCACGACGCACTCACCGGATTGCCCAATCGTGTCCTGTTGCTGGACCGCCTGGAAATGGCTATCCACCTGGCGGAGCGTCACAAGACTGTTGAGTTCCATCCAAAACTGAGCCACTTCGCCGGGTGATTTTCGTCGAAATTTGAGCCACCTCCTACCACCCTCCGCTCACAGCACGAGCGGGAGCAACAGGAGTGATCGACGTGGCCCTATTG
>NZ_MUNV01000012.1 GCF_002001125.1 Rhodanobacter sp. B04
CACACAATTCACCTGCGCACACTGTCAAAGATCTTTCGCTTGCATCCCGTTTCCGGTTTGCGCCCCAGAACGTTTCGTCCTAGGTGAGCCGCCCATTCTACATCGCTTTTTACGACCGTCAACACCCGTGATGAAGAAATTTTTCAGCGTCGGTTGTTGCGGAGACCTTCGTGAGAGGGCGTCTCGTCGAAGGGGCGAGAATCATAGCGCCGCGGCGCGAGTCTGGGAAGGGGGCTGTGCAATTTTTCTGTCAGCGGAAGACGCAGAGTACGAGGACGATAGACTTCTGCGTCGCCCCACGATTGATGTGTGCTCACGATGAAACGAATGCTTGCACCAGTGCTGCTTCTGGCGATCGGCTTTGCAGACGCAGCTCCAACGGATCATGTGATGCCTGCCGTGGAGCTACACGGACAGCGCTTTTCGGTCGAACTCGCGACTGACGACGCCAGTCGCGAACACGGCCTGATGATGCGCACCAAGCTTGCTGCCGATCACGGCATGTTGTTTGTGTTCACCGATACAACGCCGCGGGCATTCTGGATGAAGAACACGCTGATCCCGCTGGACATCCTTTATTTCGACGCGAATCGCCGGCTGGTATCCGTGCAGTGGGATGTGCCGCCGTGCAAGGCCGATCCATGCCCGCTCTACCCAAGCCACATGCCGGCCCGCTACGTGCTGGAAATCCCAGCCGGCACGACACGACGCATCGGCGTGAAGATGGGCGATGAACTGAAGATCGCAGGAGACGTGGGAGCGGTGCACTGAGCGGCCATTCCAGACGGTGCCAACAGGCCGACGCGATAGGGAACCAGATCCTCGGGACGCAGGTTTTCCAGAGCGTCCCAGTCGTCTTCGAACGGAATGAACTGCTGCATGGCATGTTCCTTGGCTTGGCACGCCGGTTGATTGCGTGCAGGAACATCAGAACAGGCGGCCCGGCCAATACGCTGACGGGATCGGGCCGTTTGCGGGCGGAACCCGGCTTTCAGTCGATCTCGATCATCTCGAAATCGTCCTTGGTGGTACCGCAATCCGGACAGGTCCAGGTATCGGGCACATCTTCCCAGCGCGTACCGGCTGCGATGCCTTCATCGGGCACGCCCACGGCTTCGTCATAGATATAGCCGCAGACGACACACATCCATTTGCGCAAGGCTGCGGTTTCGGTGGAACTCTGGCTCATGGTAGGACTTCTTTGCTTTAAGGTTGAATGGCGCATTCTCGCAACTCGCCCGGCAATGCGAAAGCATGGCGATGCCACCGGGCATACATCCACACGATTGAGATCCCCTCTTGAAACCCACCGTACAAACGACAGGCCGAGGTCTGTACGCCATTACCGATGGGCCGCGCCCCGACCTGCTGGATGTCGCAGCGCATGCCTTGGCCGGCGGTGCACGATTGCTGCAGTATCGCGACAAGAGCGCCGATTCGGTACGGCGCCATGCCGAAGCCGCAGCACTCAAACAGCTCTGCGCAACGTATGCCGTACCGCTGATCATCAACGACGACGTCGCCTTGGCCATTGCCGTGGCGGCGGGCGGCGTACACCTGGGCAAGAATGATGACGATCCGGCTGCCGCGCGCATCGCGCTGGGTGCCGAGTCGATCATCGGCGTGTCGTGCTACGACTCGCTGGCACGCGCCAGGGCTGCAGCGCATGCGGGTGCAAGCTATATCGCGTTTGGTGCCTTCTTCCCCTCGCCGACCAAACCGTTGGCGCCGCATGCCCCGCTGGAGCTGCTGAGGCAAAGCGCCGCGCTCGGCGTACCGCGGGTGGCGATCGGCGGCATCACACCGGACAATGGCGCATCCCTGGTCGAAGCCGGCGCGGACTATCTCGCCGTGATCTCCGCGGTGTTCGGCGCCACCGACGTACGCGCCGCCGCCCTGCGCTTCACCGACCTGTATTCCACCGATTGAGAACCTGCACATGACGAACCACGAACTCTTCCAGCGCGCCCAGCAACTGATGCCAGGCGGCGTGAACTCGCCGGTGCGCGCGTTCAAGTCGGTCGGGGGCGAGCCATTCTTCACCGCGCGTGCCGATGGCGCGTATTTGTGGGACGTGGAAGGTACGCGTTATATCGATTATGTCGGCTCGTGGGGGCCGATGATCGTCGGCCACAACCATCCGGCGGTGCGCGAGGCGGTCGAGCGCGCCGTGAAGAACGGCCTGTCGTTCGGTACGCCCTGCGTGGCCGAGGTGACGATGGCCGAGACGATCACACGGTTGATCCCGTCGATCGAGATGGTGCGCATGGTCAACTCCGGCACCGAAGCGACGATGTCGGCGATCCGCCTGGCGCGCGGTGCCACTGGCCGCGCGAAGATCGTGAAGTTCGAGGGCTGCTACCACGGCCATGGCGACAGCTTCCTGGTCAAGGCCGGCTCCGGCGCGCTGACCTTCGGCGTGCCCACCTCGCCCGGCGTGCCAAAGGCGAATGCCGACCTCACGCTCACCCTGCCCTACAACGATCTCGATGCGGCGAAGATGTTGTTCGCTGAACACGGTAACGACATTGCCGCCCTGATCATCGAGCCGGTCGCCGGAAACATGAACTGCATCCTCCCGAAGGACGGCTATCTTCGAGGCCTGCGCGAGCTGTGCACGCAGCACGGCGCCTTGCTGATATTCGACGAGGTGATGACCGGCTTCCGCGTCGCGCTCGGCGGCGCGCAGGCACATTACGGCGTGACGCCCGACCTCACCACGTTCGGCAAGATCATCGGCGGCGGCATGCCGGTGGGTGCCTACGGCGGCCGGCGCGACCTGATGGAGCAGATCGCGCCGGCCGGTCCGATTTACCAGGCTGGCACGCTGAGCGGCAATCCAGTGGCGATGGCCGCAGGCCTGGCGATGCTGGAACTGATCCAGGCGCCGGGCTTCCACGACCAGCTCGCCGCGCGCACACGCCTGCTGTGCGATGGCCTGCAGTCGGTCGCCGACGGTGAAGGCGTGGCGTTCAGCACCAATCGCGTTGGCGCGATGTTCGGTCTGTTCTTCACACCCGAGAAGGTGGAGAGCTACGTACAGGCCACCGCAGCGGATGCCGTGCTGTTCAACCGCTTCTTCCACGGCATGCTCAAGCGTGGCGTGTATCTGGCACCGTCCGCCTTCGAGGCTGGCTTCATGTCCGGCGCGCACAGCGAGCAGGACATTGCCGATACGCTGGAAGCAGCCCGCGGCGCCCTGCGCGAAGCACTCGCGTGACGCATCCGCCCACGTCGATCGGCGACGCGGGCGTGGCCGCTTACCAACTGCCGGTATTCGGCATCGACGCCCACGGCTCCTGCGGCGGCAAGTGACCTTGCTGCAGCAACTCGATCGAGATCAGGTCGGGTGAGCGCACGAAGGCCATGTGGCCGTCGCGCGGCGGGCGATGGATGGTGTAGCCCATCGCCTGCAACCGCGCACAGGTGGCGTAGATGTCGTCCACGCGAAACGCAAGATGGCCGAAATTGCGGGCCGAGCCGTAGTCTTCCTGCGACCCCCAGTTGTAGGTCAGCTCGACTTCCGCTTCCGGGCTGTCGGGCGCAGCGAGGAATACCAGCGTGTACTTGCCCGCGGGGACTTCCGTGCGACGCGTCTCGCGCAGACCCAGGCCTTCGCAATAGAAACGCAGCGAAGCATCGAGGTCGTGCACGCGCACCATGCTGTGCAGGTATTTCATGTGGCCTCCAGGAACTTGATCGATCAATCCAACATGTGGGCCACGCAGGCTCAAGTCGCGCCTGACGCTGCCACAAAGGCCTGCAGCGCCGCATGCAGCCGCCGCAGCCCTTCCGCCAATTCTTCATCGCTGATCGTCAGCGGCGGCACGAAGCGCAGCACGTCGGGACCGGCCTGCAGCAACAGCAGGCCATGGGCGGCGGCGTGATCGAGGATGTCACCGGCCTTGCCCTTGTACGTATCGGCCAGTACCGCACCGAGCATCAGGCCGCGACCGCGCAACTCGGCGAACAGGTTCAGCTCATGGTTGATATGCGCAAGGCCGGCGCGCAGGTCGTTGGCCTGCCTCTCCACGTTCATCAGTACCGCCGGCGAGGCCAGCTTGGCCAGGGCCACGCAGGCCACCGCCGCCGCCATCGGATTGCCGCCGAAGGTGGTGCCGTGGGCGCCGTATTGCATTACCTCGGCCACCTTGGGACCGGCCAGCATCGCGCCGATCGGGAAACCGCAACCGAGCGCCTTGGCCAGCGTCACGATGTCCGGCGTTACATGATCCTGGGTGTGCGCGAACAGCGTGCCGGTGCGGCCCATGCCGCACTGGATCTCGTCCAGCACCAGCAATGCATCGTGTTGATCGCACAGCTCGCGGACTCGCTTGAGGAAGCCCGGCGCCGCCGGCAGCACCCCACCTTCGCCCTGCACCGGTTCCAGCATCACCGCGGCGATGCCGCCCTCGGCGAAAGCCGCTTCTAGCGCGGCGGCGGCGTTGAATTCCAGATAGCGGAAGCCGCCCGGCAACGGTTCGTAGCCTTCCTGGTATTTCGGCTGCGCGGTCGCCGTGACGGTGGCCAGCGTGCGCCCGTGGAATGAACCCTTGAAGGTGATGATCGTGCGCTGCTCGGCGGGGCGCCCCTTCGATGCTGCCCATTTGCGCACCAGCTTGATCGCCGCCTCGTTCGCCTCGGCACCGGAGTTGCACAGGAATACCCGTTCGGCAAAGAGCGAGACGCGCACCAGCTGCTCGGCCAGGCGCAACGGTGGCTCGGTGTAGAACACGTTGCTGCTGTGCCAGAGCTTGTGCGCCTGCGTGGTGAGCGCGGCAAGCAGGTCCGGGTCCTGATGGCCAAGCGCGTTCACCGCGATGCCCGCGCCGAAATCCACGTAATCACGCCCTTCGGTATCCCACACTCGCGCCCCCTTGCCGTGGTCGAGCACCACCTCGCGCGGCCTGTACACCGGCAGCCAGTAACGCTTGCCGAGATCGATCAGGGAGGGTTCGTTGCCGTGTTGCGTTTGCATGATGTGCTCCGGGCCTCGCCTGCAGCGATGCCCATGAATGGTTCGGTCTGCGCTGCAACAGGCCCTTGGAACGCGTGCCCGGATCAGTCTAGGAACAGATCCGGCAGCAACGCGACGCCCGCCTGCATGGCGTAAGCATCGAAATCCGTGACGCCGGCTTCGCGCAGGATATTCTCGTCGATCGCGAAGTGGCCGGTGTAGTCGCGCGACGGACGGGTCAGGATCGCATGCGCCGCATCGGCGACGATATCCGGCCTGCGGCAATGCTCCGGCTTCACGCCGTCGATCATGGCGATCGCCGCCGTGGCGATCACCGTGCGCGGCCACAAGGCGTTCACCGCGATGCCGAGCGGGGCGAACTCCGCGCTCATGCCGAGCACGCACAGGCTCATGCCGTATTTGGCGATGGTGTAGGCCGTATGCGGCGCAAACCATTTCGGGTCGAGGTTCGGCGGCGGCGACAGCATCAGCACATGCGGATTCGCCGCCTGCTTCAGGTACGGCAGGCAGCTCTGGGTGACCAGGAACGTGCCGCGGGTGTTGACCTGATGCATCAGGTCATAGCGCTTCATCGGCGTCTCGGCGGTGCCGGCCAGCCAGATCGCGCTGGCGTTGTTGACCACGATGTCGATGCCGCCGAATTGTTCGGCCGCCTGGGCTGCCGCGGCGCGCACCTGTTCCTCTTCGCGGATATCCACCTGCAAGGCCAGCGCCCTGCCACCGGCCGCCTCGACGGCCGCGGCTGCCGTGTGGATGGTGCCGGGCAGCTTGGGATTCGGCACGCCGCTCTTGGCCGCGATCACGATATTCGCGCCATCACGCGCGGCGCGCAGCGCGATCGCCAGGCCGATACCGCGCGAGGCACCGGTAATGAACAAGGTCTTGCCTGCCAGGGTGCCCATGCGTATCGACTCCATCGGAAAGTACCGGTTGCGGCGGCACAGTTTAGCGGTTGCCGGTCACGGCTTCTGAAAACGCGGCAGGATGTCACGCAGTTCGGCCAGTCGCATCACGGGATCCCTCAACTCGAGCATGCGTTGCTGCTCGCGTGCATCCAGCGGCAGCAGCTCGGCCAGCCGGAAGCCTAGCCAGCTGGCATCGTCGTAGGCGCTGCGCGGTGCGTGCCGCCAATGCGGCGCCATCGTCTCGATCAGCCGTTCAAGAATGCTCTGCAGCAGGGCAAACTCCACCGGCACCGGCAGCTCCGGCTCGGCCGGCCACAACTGCGCATCGCCACGCAGCAAGCCATCGGCGCGCACCCGGCTGCGCGCGACCCGGAAGCGCGAACCGCCCTCGGCAACGATGCCGAGCAAGCCATCCTCGCCACGATGGAAATCGTTGATCCGCGCGATCGTGCCGATCGCCGCGGGCAGCGCGGGTGCGCCGGCCTCATGCCCTTCAAGAATCAGGCATACGCCGAAACCCGTACCATGGCGCGAGCACTCGCGCACCAGGTCCAGATAGCGTGGCTCGAAAATGCGCAACTGCAGCTGGCCGCCAGGAAACAGCACCGAAGCCAGCGGGAACAGGGGCACATCGATCAGGGGTAACTGGGCAGCCATGCGGCGAGTGTAGCCAGTGCCATTGCGTCCGGTCAGCGACCGGCGCTACCCCAGCGGCCGGATCAACCCTGCCGAAGACGCTCGACGAAACGCCGCGGCGCCGCCTCGAAGCCGCCGTTGGACATGAAGATCACCTGATCGCCTGGCCGTGCCTGCGCATGCAACGCCTCGATCAGCGCATCGACGGTTGCTGCGGTATCGCCGCGGCCGCCGAGCGCCGCGGTGACATGGCCGGCATCCCACGGCAATTCGGGGCGATGCAGGAACACCACGCTGTCGGCATCCGCCAGCGACGGCGCCAGCGCCTCGGCATGCGCGCCCTGGCGCATCGAGTTCGAGCGCGGCTCCAGCGCCACCAGGATGCGTGCCGTGCCGACCTTCGCGCGCAGCCCGGCCAGCGTGGTGGCAATCGCGGTGGGGTGATGGGCGAAATCGTCGTAAACGCGCACTCCATTCACTTCGCCGACCAGTTCCATCCGTCGCTTGACGCTCTCGAACGTGGCAAATGCCGGCAGCAGCGCGCGCGGATCGGCACCCGCCGCCGTCGCCGCCGCCAGCGCCGCCAGTGCATTCATCACGCTGTGGTTGCCGAGCAGTGGCCAGTGCACGTCGCCGATCCGCTCGCCATGGCGATGCACGGTGAATGCCGAGCCATCCGCCTCGACCAGCGTGGCCTGCCAGTCGCCGGAGCCTATGCCGAAGGTTTCCACCGGCGTCCAGCAGCCCATTGCCAGCACTTCGGCCAGATGCCTGTCGTGAGCGTTGACGATCAAGCGGCCATTGCCCGGCACGGTACGCACCAGATGGTGGAACTGGCGCTGGATCGCCGCGACATCCGGAAAGATGTCCGCATGGTCGTATTCGAGGTTGTTGAGGATCGCGATACGCGGGCGGTAGTGCACGAACTTGCTGCGCTTGTCGAAGAACGCGGTGTCGTATTCGTCCGCTTCAATGACAAATGGCTTGCCCTGCCCGAGCCGCGCCGACACGCCGAAATTGCCCGGTACGCCGCCGATCAGAAAGCCCGGCGCGAGTCCGGCCTGTTCGAGCAAATGCGCCAGCAGGCTGGTGGTGGTGGTCTTGCCGTGGGTGCCGGCGACCGCCAGCACTTCGCGCCCCGCCAGCAGCGTTTCGCCCAGCCACTGCGGGCCGGAGGTGTAGCGCAGCTGCGCGTCGAGCATGTATTCGACAGCGGGGTTGCCACGCGTCATCGCATTGCCGACCACGATCAGATCGGGCCGCACGTGATCGGGCCCCGGCTGCAGATGCTCGGCCGTGTAGCCACGCATCAGCTCGATGCCGAGCGCTTCGAGCTGATCGCTCATCGGCGGATAGACGTTGGCGTCGGAACCTTCGACCGTGTGGCCCAGCTCGCGCGCCAGCGCGGCGACACCACCCATGAAGGTGCCGCAGATGCCTAGGATATGCATGCGCATGCTGGAATAGTCCTTGAGATCCCTCTGCCCTTCGCAGAGGAACGGGCTCAGCCGTTCGCTGCCGCCGATTCCTGCTCAAGCGCGCGCTTGACCCGTACGGTGACATCGGCCAGCTCACCCACGCCGTCGACCACCTGCAGCTTGCCGCGCCTGGCGTAGAAGTCGGCTACCGGGGCGGTCTGCTCGGCATAGATCGCCAGCCGCTTGCGCACGGTGTCCGGATTGTCGTCCGCACGGCCTTCCGCCTTGAAGCGAATCTCGCAGCGGGCGATGATCGCCTCGTTCGGCACCTCGAGCTTCACCACCGCATCCAGCGGCTGGGCCAGCTTGGCCAGCAGGTGGTCGAGCGCATCGGCCTGGGCCAGGTTGCGCGGGTAACCGTCGAGAATGAAACCGGCCCTGGCGTCGTCCTGGGCCAGACGCTCTTCCAGCATGCCGAGCAGGATGTCGTCGGAAACCAGCTGGCCGGCATCCATCACGGCCTTGGCCTTCAGTCCCATCGCGGTGCCTGCCGCGACCGCGGCGCGCAGCATGTCGCCGGTCGAGATATGCGGCACGCCCAGCTCCACCTTCAGCCGCGCAGCCTGCGTACCTTTGCCCGAGCCGGGCGCACCAAGTAGGACGAGTCGCATAATGCTCCACAAGTTCGGCGTGCTGCCGCACACTGCGGCAGCACGCCAGATTGCCAGAATTGACCGTCAAATTAGCCGCTGCACCCGATGCCGTCAAACAGCGGCATGGGCAGGCTTCGACCAAGTGATTGTTGCGAAAAGCTTTGCCGTTGATCGTCAATCCACCCGCCACTGCCTGATTTGAGGATGCCCATGAGCCCGAAACGCCGCCCGTCCACCGTTGCCGGCAACTTGCTGTATGCCCAGTCCGGCGGCGTCACCGCCGTGATCAACGCCACCGCCGCCGGCGTGATCGAGGCTGCCCGTGCCAAGGGCGTGAAGGTATACGCGGCACGCAACGGCATCCTCGGCGCGCTGCGCGAGGAGTTGATCGACACCTCGAAGGAGGCGGCCGGCGCCATCACGGCGTTGCGGCATACACCGGGCGGTGCCTTCGGCTCCTGCCGCTACAAGCTGAAATCGCTGGAGGACAACCGCGCCGAATACGCACGCCTCATCGATGTGTTCCGCGCCCACGACATCCGCTGGTTCCTCTACAACGGCGGCAACGACTCGGCCGATACCGCGCTGAAGATCTCGCAGCTGGGCAAGGCGATGGGCTACGACATCCGCTGCATCGGCGTGCCGAAGACGGTGGACAACGACCTGGCCGTCACCGACTGCTGCCCTGGCTTCGGCTCGGTGGCGAAATACACCGCGATCTCCACGCTGGAGGCGAGCCTCGACGTCGCCTCGATGGCCGAGACCTCGACCAAGGTGTTCATCCTCGAAGTGATGGGCCGCCACGCCGGCTGGATCGCCGCCGCCGCCGGGCTCGCCGGCGAAGGTGCGGACGCGGCGCCGCACATCATCCTGTTCCCCGAAAACGTGTTCGATGAAAAAACGTTCCTGGCGAAGGTGAAAGCCACCGTCGAGCGCGTGGGCTGGTGCACCGTGGTCGCCTCCGAAGGCGTGCGCAATGCAGCCGGGCAGTTCCTCGCGGAGGCCGGTACCCGCGACGCCTTCGGTCACGCGCAGCTCGGCGGTGTGGCGCCGGTGCTTGCCGCCCTCGTCAAGGAAAAGCTCGGCTACAAATACCACTGGGCGTTGCCCGATTATCTGCAGCGCTCCGCGCGGCATGCCGCGTCCAAGGTCGACGCCGAGCAGGCCTTCGCCGTCGGCAAGGCCGCGGTCGAGTACGCGCTGGCCGGGATGAATGCGGTGATGCCGGTGATCATTCGCAGCAGCGACGCACCGTATCGCTGGAAGGTCGAGCCGGCAGCGCTGGCGAAGATCGCCAACCGCGAAAAGAAGATGCCGAAGAACTTCATCAGCCGCGACGGTTTCGGCATCACCGCCGCCGCACGCCGTTACCTCGCGCCACTGATCCGCGGCGAAGCCGAGCTGCCCTACGGCAAGGACGGCCTGCCGCGCTATGTGCGGCTGAAGAACACGGCGGTGGCGAAGAAGCTGCCGCCGTTCCTGCGCTGATCCGCAATTCCATGCGGCGCATCACGGCCTGCTGAGTCCGGGCTGAAGTGGCAGCGCGCCAGCTGCCTTGCGTTCAGTCGCATGTTTTTACGCTCCATCCTGCCCGAGTCGATGACCGCACGGTTGCGGTCACGACCTTTCGCGGAGGAGATCGTGATGAAACCCATCAGCCGCCTGCTCGTTGCCGCCGCCCTGCTCACCACCGGCAGCCTTGCGCTGGCCGCCCCCGATCGTGACGATCATGGCCGCCATGACCGCGATCGCCACGGACACGACCGGCGCCACGACGACCGCAGCCGGCACGGCGGCGATCGTCGTGGCCACGGCTATCACGATGCCGGTCCGCGCCATCACGGACGGCTGCACTGGGAACGTGGCCATCGCTACAACGGCCCGACCTATGTCGTGCGCGACTATGGCCACTACCGCCTGCGTCAGCCCCCGCGTGGCTATCACTGGGTGCGTGCGGACAACGACTTCCTGCTGGTAGCAGTCGCCACCGGCATCATCCTCGACGTTGCGCTGCACTGAGCCCGCGTCCGCCCGGATGCCCCAGGCCGTGCCCTGTGCATGGCCTTTTCTTTGCCCCACGGATGGCCCGCATCGACGCGCTGCGCCGCACAACAGCCTGTGCAACAAGGTCTGCCTATACTCCATGAGACCGCCTGTTCCGGGCGGCCGCTTACAACCCATGGGGAGGCTCAGATGTTGCAGCAGTATGGCTGGATCGTTCTGGCGTGTGCGGTAGTGGCGATTTTGTATGGCGCGGTTTCCGCGCGCTGGATCCTGGCGCAATCGCCGGGCAACGATCGGATGCAGGAGATTGCAGCGGCCATCCAGGAAGGCGCACGCGCTTACCTCAACCGCCAGTACACCACCATCGGGATGGTCGGCGTGGTACTGCTGCTGCTGATCGGCTTTTTCCTGAACTGGCCGACGGCGATCGGTTTCCTGGTCGGCGCCGTCCTCTCGGGCGCTGCCGGCTACGTCGGCATGAACGTATCCGTGCGCGCCAACGTGCGTACCGCCGAGGCGGCGCGACGCGGCCTGAGCGCGGCGATGGATGTGGCATTCCGTGGCGGCGCGATCACCGGCATGCTGGTGGTCGGTCTGGCCCTGCTTGGCGTGACCGGCTACTGGCTGGTGCTCAACCACATGGGCATCAGCGGCGAACTGGCCCTGCACGCGCTGGTGGGGCTGGCCTTCGGCAGTTCGCTGATCTCGATCTTCGCCCGCCTCGGTGGCGGCATCTTCACCAAGGGTGCCGACGTCGGTGCCGACCTGGTCGGCAAGGTCGAAGCCGGCATTCCCGAGGATGACCCGCGCAACCCGGCGGTGATCGCCGACAACGTCGGTGACAACGTGGGCGACTGCGCCGGCATGGCGGCCGACCTGTTCGAAACCTATGCGGTGACCGTGATCGCCACGATGCTGCTGGCCGGCCTCACCTTCGCCAACAACCTCAATGCCGTGCTGTATCCGCTGGTCATCGGCGCCGTGTCCATCATCGCCTCGATCATCGCGACCTTCTTCGTCAAGGTGAAGCAAGGCGGCTCGATCATGGGGGCGTTGTACAAGGGCGTGATCGTATCGGCCGTGCTGTCGGCCGTCGCGTTCTGGTTCGTGACCGGCAACCTGCTGCCGGACGGCCTGACCACCGGCGACGGCCTGGTGATTTCCAACCACGCGCTGTTCCACTGCTCGCTGATCGGGCTGGTGCTGACCGGCCTGATCGTGTGGATCACCGAGTTCTATACCGGCACGCAGTACAGCCCGGTGCAGCACATCGCCGCGGCATCGACCACCGGCCACGGCACCAATATCATCGCGGGCCTCGGCATCTCGATGAAGTCCACTGCGCTGCCGGTGATCGTGATCTGCGCCGCGATCTGGAGCGCGTTTGCACTCGGTGGCCTTTACGGCATAGCGATCGCCGCGACCGCGATGCTGTCGATGGCCGGCATGATCGTGGCGCTGGATGCCTACGGCCCGATCACCGACAACGCCGGCGGCATCGCCGAAATGGCCGACCTGCCGCCCGAAGTGCGCGGCGTCACCGATCCGCTCGATGCAGTCGGCAACACCACCAAGGCGGTGACCAAGGGCTATGCGATCGGTTCGGCCGCACTGGCCGCGCTGGTGCTGTTCGCCGACTACACGCACAACCTCAAGACCCACTTCGGCACCGACACGCTGTTCGACCTGTCGAACCACTACGTGATCATCGGCCTGCTGATCGGTGGCCTGATCCCGTACCTGTTCGGCGCGATGGCGATGGAAGCGGTCGGCCGTGCGGCGGGTGCGGTGGTCGAGGAGGTGCGCCGCCAGTTCCGCGACATCCCCGGCATCATGGAAGGCACCGGCAAGCCGCAGTACGACAAGGCGGTGGACATGCTGACCAAGTCCGCCATCAAGGAAATGATCGTGCCCTCGCTGCTGCCGGTGCTGGTACCGGTGGTGGTCGCGTTCGGCTTCAAGTGGCTCGCCGGCTCGTCCGTCGCCGGCGCACAGGCGCTCGGCGGCGTGCTGATCGGCACCATCGTCACCGGCCTGTTCGTGGCGATCTCGATGACCACCGGCGGCGGCGCCTGGGACAACGCGAAGAAGTACATCGAGGACGGCCACCACGGCGGCAAGGGCTCCGAGGCGCACAAGGCCGCGGTCACCGGCGATACCGTGGGCGATCCGTACAAGGACACCGCGGGTCCGGCGGTAAACCCGCTGATCAAGATCATCAACATCGTGGCGCTGCTGCTGATTCCGCTGCTGTAAGCCACGCGTTACCGTGACAGCGAAAGTCCCGCCCCGGCGGGACTTTTCGTTTATACCAAACTGACCCGTATCACCCTGACTTTAGTCACAGGCAGCCGTATGATCATGCGGCTACGCTCGATCGGCGCGGATCTTGTCCGCCGCATCCCACGCACGTCCATTCGCACACTGAGGGCACATGATGAAATCGGTCTGGCTGATGCTGGCGCTCGGCGTCACACTCACCGGCATGAACCCTGCTCATGCCCAGAATGACAAACCCGCCAAGGCGCCCGCGGACACCCAGGCGACCGACGATCCCTACCTGTGGCTGGAGGACATCCACGGCACCCGCTCGATGGACTGGGTGAAGCAGCAGAATGCGGTGACGACGAAACAGTTCGTCGACAATGCCGAGTTCACCAGGACCCGCGACAGCATCCTCGAGGTACTCGACTCGGATGCGCGCATTCCCGAGGTCAGCCGGATGGACGGCTGGCTGTACAACTTCTGGCGCGACCAGGCGCATCCACGCGGCATCTGGCGGCGCACCACGCTGGACGAATACCGCAAGGCCGAGCCGAAGTGGCAGCTGCTGCTGGATATCGATGCGCTGAACAAGGCCGAGAACAAGCGCTGGGTATTCAAGGGCGTGCAGTGCCTGAAGCCGAAGTTCGACCGCTGCCTGATCTCGCTGTCGCCGGACGGTGGCGATGCGGTGAACGTGCGCGAGTTCGACATCGCCGACAGGTCCTTCGTGAAGGGCGGCTTCGACCTGCCGGTGGCCAAGACCGAGGTCGACTGGATCGACGACAACACGATCTACGTCGGTACCGACTTCGGCCCCGGCTCGATGACCGAGTCGAGCTATCCGCGCATCGTCAAGCAATGGAAGCGCGGCACACCGCTCTCGTCCGCCGTGACCGTGTACGAGGGCAAGCCGACCGATCTTGCGGTCAGCGCCTCGCACGACCGTACGCCAGGCTACGAGCGCGACTTCGTTTCCGTCGCCAAGGATTTCTTCCACAGCGAGCTGTACCAGCGCAGCGGCGACAAGCTCACTCGCGTCGACGTACCGACCGACGCCAGTGCCGATGCCCATCGGGAGTGGTTGCTTGTATTGACGCGCTCGCCGTGGACAGTCGGTGGGTCCACTTATCCATCGGGCGCCCTGCTGGCGACGAAGTTCGACGACTTCATGGCCGGCAAGCGGGCCTTCAGCGTGTTGTTCAAGCCGGATGCGCATACCTCACTGGCTTCGTACAACTGGACCCGGCATCACCTGATCCTCGACGTGCTGGACGACGTCAAGAGCCGGCTGGAAGTATTGACCCCGCCGCTGATGGAGACGCCCGAGGGCGACTGGAAGCGCGAGGCGATGCCGGGCGCACCGGCAATGAGCACGATCGGCGTGGTCGACACCGACCCGGATCACAGTGACGAATACTGGCTCGGCGTCACCGGCTTTCTCACGCCGTCGTCGCTGCAGCGCGGCGTGCTCGGCAACGTGCCGGCCGAGACCATCAAGCACGAACCCGCGTTCTTCGATGCCGCGAAGTTCGAGGTCAGCCAGCACTTTGTCAGCTCGAAGGACGGGACCCGCGTGCCGTACTTCGAGATCGCCCCGAAAGGCATGAAGCTGGATGGTTCCAACCGCACCCTCTTGTACGGTTACGGCGGTTTCGAAGTCTCGCTGCAGCCACATTACAGCGGCAGCATCGGCCGCGCATGGCTGAACCGTGGTGGCGTCTATGTCGTGGCCAACATCCGCGGCGGCGGCGAGTACGGCCCGCAATGGCACCAGGCTGCACTGAAGGCGAATCGCCCGCGGGCCTACGAAGACTTCGCCGCGGTGGCCGAGGATCTGGTCAAGCGCGGCGTGACCTCCGCCAAGCATCTCGGTGCCGAGGGCGGCAGCAACGGCGGCCTGCTGATGGGCAACATGCTGACGATGTACCCCCAGCTGTTCGGCGCGATCGCCAGCGAGGTGCCGCTGCTCGACATGAAGCGCTACAGCCACCTGTCCGCGGGTGCGTCGTGGATGGCCGAGTATGGCAATCCGGATACCGCCGACTGGAACTTCATCAAGACCTTCTCGCCGTACCAGAACCTGCACAAGGACGCGCACTATCCGCCGGTGCTGTTCTACACCACCACCAGCGACGACCGCGTCGGCCCGGTGCAGGCACGCAAGATGGCCGCGAAGATGCAGGCGATGGGCATTTCGAACGTGTGGTTCTACGAGAACCTCGAAGGCGGCCATGGCGCCGGCGCCGACAACAAGCAGGCGGCGCTGATGCACGCGCTGGCTTACGACTTCCTGTGGGACCAGTTGAAATAAGGCCACCCTCGCCGTCAGCCTTCCACGCGAGCCGGCTGTTGCCGGCTCGCGTCATTGGGATACCCGTCGAACTTCGCCTGCCGCCGTGCGTGAAGTAACCTTTCAACCTCCTCGATCCACGCGCATCGCCATGCACCCACGCACCACGATCAGCCCCGAACTGCGCGAATGGATTCTCGCCACCACGCGAGCCGGACATGGCGTGCCGGACGTGCTCAAGCTGATGAAGGACAACGGCTACGACCCGCGGCAGAGCCGCAGCATCGTCGCCGAAGTGCTGAAACTGCCGCTGGCTGCCTTGCTCGCCGGCACCGACAAGGCGGCTCCGCAAGGACTGCGCACAACGCCACCCGAGGCGCCCACCGTCACCGTCAACGGCCACGCGGTCCATGTCACGCTCAGCGTCGACACCCCGACGCTGCGCGTGCTGGACGGCATCCTCACCGAACAGGAGTGCACCGAGCTGATCGCGCTGGCGCAGCCTCGAATGCAGCGCGCGCTCACCGTCGATCCCGAAGGCAAGCAGCAGGTGGATCAGCGGCGCACCAGCGAAGGCATGTTCTTCAGGCTGAACGAGCTGCCACTGGTCGGCCGGATCGAGCAACGGCTGGCGGCCCTGCTAGGCATGCCGGTGGCCCACGGCGAGGGGCTGCAAATCCTGCATTACCTGCCCGGCCAGGAATATGAACCGCATTTCGACTGGTTCGATCCGGAGCAGCCCGGCTACGGCCCGGTCACCGAGATCGGCGGCCAGCGCATCGCCAGCGTGGTGATGTATCTGAATACGCCGGAGCAAGGCGGCGGCACCGCCTTCCCCGAGATCGGCTTGACGGTCACCGCGCGACGCGGCTCGGCCGTCTATTTCGCCTATGAAACTGGCGACCGCAGCTCGTTGCATGCCGGCCTGCCGGTGCTGCGCGGCGAGAAGTGGATCGCCACCAAATGGCTGCGCGAACGCCCCTTCCGTAAGTAACCACGGGCATAAGCCCTCCTGCTGATCTTCGCTTTATTGCTGCGACGCAGCAGCGTTTGGCGTATCCTTGCAGGCCAACTTTCTCATCAGTGCAAGGACATCCCATGGGTCTGCATCTTGTCTCCGCCGGCCGCGACGTGCCGAACGAAATCAACGTCGTCATCGAAATTCCCAAGGATGCCGAGCCGGTCAAGTACGAGGTGGAGAAGGAAAGCGGCGCGATCTTCGTCGACCGCATCCTGTCCACTCCGATGCGTTACCCGTGCAACTACGGCTATGTGCCGGGCACCCTGGGCGGCGACGGCGATCCGCTGGACGCGCTGGTGATCCTGCCGCTGTCGCTGATCCCCGGTTCGGTGATCCGCTGCCATCCGGTCGGCATGCTGAAGATGACCGACGAGGCCGGCAGCGACGAGAAGCTGATCGTGATCCCGTCGCCCAAGGTGTTCCCGGGCTATGCGCACATCAACGACATGAAGGGCGTTTCGCCGCACTGGCTGGAGCGCATCGGCCACTTCTTCGAGCACTACAAGGACCTGGAGAAGGGCAAGTGGGTGAAGGTCGAAGGCTGGGCCGGCGCCGATGAGGCGAAGGCAGAGATCCTGGCCGGTGTCGAGCGTTACCAGGCAAGCCAGCCTGCCAAGGCCTGAGGCCTGACCGATCGGCGGCGCGCCCCCCTTCAACGGTGGCGCGTCCGCTCCCACGGCGGAACCTCACCCAGCCGTTCGGCCAGAAAATCGACGAAGGCGCGTACTCGCGGCGGCACCAGCCGACGCTGCGGCATCACCGCGTAGATACCGGTTTCCACGATCGGATAATCCGGCAGCACGACGTGCAGCCGCTGCGCACGCAGTTCCTCATGCACATGCCAGACCGAGTGCAGGGCAATGCCAAGCCCGGCCACCACGGCATCTCGCAGCAGTTCACCCAGATTGCTTTCGAAACGCCCGTGCACTCGCTGCGCGATTTCGCCGCCCTTGCCATCACCGAAATGCCACACGTCCTGTCGACCCTGACTGCCGACCAGCAACAGGCAGTCGTGCTCAGCCAGATCCGCTGGCGCGCGTGGCGTGCCGTGTCGACGCAGGTAATCCGGTGACGCACACAGCACGCGCTGGTTCGCCGCCAGCTTGCGCGCCACCAGGCCGGAGTCGCCCAGCGCACCGACGCGTATCGCCAGATCGAAACCGGAGGCCACCAGATCCAGCATCTGGTCGTTGAGGTTGACGCTGAGCTTCACCCGCGGGTGCAGGTCCAGGAATTCCGGCAGCAAGGGTGAAACATACTGACGACCGAACGAGGCCGACATGGTGACTCGCAAGGTACCGGTAACCTCGGTGGCGCTCTGGCGCAGGCCACCGGTCAACGCTTCCAGGTCCTCCACCAGGACCCGACCTCGCTCGGCCAGTGCCACCCCCTCCGGTGTCGGGTGCAGCTGGCGCGTGGTCCGATGCAGCAGGCGCACGCCGAGGTCGCGCTCCAGCCGTTTCAGGCGCTGGCTGGCCACCGCCACCGACAGGTCCAGGCTGCGTGCAGCCGCGCTGATCGAGCCCAGATCGAGTACGCGCAGAAACAGGCTGAGGTCGCCGACGCGATCCATGATTATCAATCATTTGTTGAAAATTATTAGCCATGCTGCGGGTTTTTCAAAAGGATGTCACGGCCTAGCCTGTTGCATCGCAATATTCCGGACACCTCGTCATGGCCATCCCTGCCAACTCCAAACCCCGCACGCCGCTGGCGATTTATGCACTGACGGTCGGCGCGTTCGGCATCGGCACCACCGAATTCGTGATCATGGGTTTGTTGATGCAGGTCGCCGCCGACCTGCATGTCAGCATCACCGCCGCCGGCCTGCTGATCTCCGGCTATGCGCTGGGCGTGTTCGTCGGTGCACCGCTGCTCACCGTGGCGACCAGCCGGATGCCGCGCAAGGCGGTGTTGGTGGCGCTGATGGTGATCTTCACGCTGGGCAACCTCGCCTGTGCGCTGGCGCCGGATTACCCGCTGCTGATGCTCGCGCGGGTGATCACCTCGCTGGCGCACGGCACCTTCTTCGGTGTCGGCGCGGTGGTGGCCACCGGTCTGGTTCCTGCCGACCGCAGGGCTTCGGCGATCTCGATCATGTTCACCGGGCTCACCGTGGCGACCCTGCTCGGTGTGCCGGCTGGCGCCTGGCTGGGCCTGCACTTCGGCTGGCGCGCCACGTTCTGGGCGGTGAGCGCGATCGGCGTGATCGCCACCCTCGTGATCGCCACCCAGGTGCCGCCCGGTCACGCCGACACCGCGCCGATTGCGGTGCGCGAGGAATTGAAGGCGATCGCCCGTCGGCCGGTACTGCTCGGCTTGTTGATGACGGTGCTGGGTTTCGCCGGCGTGTTCACGGTCTACACCTACATCCAGCCGATTCTCACCCAGGTCAGCGGATTCGGCGAAAGCGCGGTATCGCCGATCCTGCTGGTGTTCGGCGTCGGCATGATCGCCGGCAACCTGCTCGGTGGCCGCCTCGCCGATCGCCGATTGATGCCTGCCTTGTTGCTGACACTGGCGACACTGGCGGCGGTACTGGGCGTGATGGGTTTTGTCCTGCATAACCAGATGCTGACGGTGATCTTCACCGGCTTGCTCGGCGTGGCTGCGTTCGCCACTGTGCCGCCGCTGCAGCTATGGGTGCTGCACAACGCCGAAGGCGCGCAGAGTTTGGCTTCCAGCCTCAATATCGGCGCCTTCAATCTCGGCAATGCGCTGGGTGCGTGGCTCGGCGGCGTGGTGATCGAGCACGGCCCCGGCCTCGGCGCGGTGACCTGGGTCGCAGCCCTCGTCACACTGCTGGGTCTCGTTGCCGCCGCCAGCGGCTCGCGACTGGAAAGCGCGCGCCAGTGCGCATTGCCCGGCGCCGCGTGCGCATGTACCGAGGTCTGAAGGCGTGGACATTCCGACTCCCCTCAGCCACCTTGTCCTTCCGTCACGCACAGATACGCGATGCGATGCCACCTGCACCATCCCGCCGTCTTGGCGGTGCCACCCGTGTTGAAATGACCCGTTTGCCGAATGCAATCCGCCGGCCGCCCGGATTGCTTCTCCATGCCACATCGGCGCCATTGGAGTTCCGCCATGAAAGCCGTCGCCCTCACCCGCTATTTGCCCGTCGACAACCCCGAATCCCTGGTCGATGTCGAGCTCCCCAAACCGGTTGCCGGCGTACACGATCTGCTGGTTCGCGTCGCCGCCGTCTCGGTGAATCCGGTCGACACCAAGATCCGCTCGCCGAAACCGCAGGTCGAGGCGCAGCCGAAAGTGCTCGGCTATGACGCCGCCGGTACGGTCGAAGCGATCGGCACTGACGTCACCGGCTTCAAGCCGGGCGACCGCGTGTACTACGCTGGCGATGTCACCCGCCCGGGCAGCAATGCCGAGTACCAGGTGGTCGATGCGCGACTGGTCGGCCATGCGCCACAGTCGCTGGATCTGGCCGACGCGGCGGCGCTGCCGCTGACGGCGATCACGGCATGGGAACTGCTGTTCCAGCGCATGCCGTTCGACAGCGAGCACGGTGGCGAAGGCAAGTCACTGCTGGTCATTGGTGGTGCCGGCGGTGTCGGTTCGATCGCGATACAGCTGGCGCGTCGCGCCGGCTTCACGGTGATTGCCACGGCCTCGCGTCCCGAGACCATCGCGTGGTGCCGCACGATGGGCGCGCAGCATGTGATCAATCATCGTGAGCCGTTGGCGCCGCAACTGGCCGCGTTGGGTTTCACGCAGATTGATGCAGCGATCAATCTCGCCGACACCTCGCGTTACTGGGAACCGCTGGGCGAGTTGCTGGCGCCGCAAGGCCATGTTGGCCTGATCGTGGAGCCCAGTGGCGCGCTTAAGATTGGCGACCCGTACAAGGCCAAGTGCATCGGCATCCACTGGGAAATGATGTTCGCCCGCCCGCGCTTCAAGACGGCGGATCAGGCCGAGCAGGGACGCATTCTCGAGCGCATCGCGGTATTGATCGATGCCGGCGAACTGCGCGGCACGCGTACCGAAACGCTGTCACCGATCAATGCCACGAATCTGCGCGAGGCGCATCGCCGACTGGAGTCAGGCACGACGATCGGCAAGCTGGCTTTGGCCGGTTGGTGATCACTGTCGAATGACGGCTGGCACGCAGACGCGCGCCGGCCGCACCGATTCGATCAACCGCGTTTGGTCGCCGGCTTCTTGTCCGGCGCCGGCTTGGCCGGCTCGCCTTTCTTGCCCAGCTGCTCCAGCAAGGTGTTCATGTCTTCGGCGTGCTCCTCTTCCATCGCGAGAATGCCTTCCAGCATCCGCCGCGTGGTCGAGTCGTCCGTGCCGATGTAGTTGATGATCTCGCGATAGCTGTCGATCGCGATGCGTTCGGCGACCAGGTTCTCCTTGATCATGTCGACCAGGTCGTCGCCCTCGACGTAGTCGGAATGACTGCGGCTGAGCAGGCCGTCCGGAGACAGGTTCGGCTTGCCGTCGAGCTGGGTGATGCGTTCGGCGATCAGGTCGGCGTGCGCCTGCTCCTCGTTCGCATGCTGCAGGAACTCGGCCTTGACGCTTTGCGAGTTGATCCCCGACGCCATGTAGTAGTGGTACTTGTAACGCAGCACGCAGACCAGTTCGGTCGCCAGCGCATGGTTGAGCAGCTTGACCACGGTAGCGCGGTCGGCGCTGTAGCCCGCGGTCATCGCGCCTTTTTCGATGTCCTTGCGGGCGCGCTTGCGGATGTTCTCGATGTCGCTGACGAACGGCTTGCTCTTGGCCATGGCTTGCTCCGGCGAACGTGGGAAGGTGGCACCGACGGCACCCATCAATGCCGTGACAGTCCGCCGAGCGTAAGTGCGGGCGTGAAAAAGCCAGGTGATGGTAACCTCACCTGGCTGGGATTCACCGCATGACGCTTCGTTTGATCAGGCCTTGTGATACACCTCGGCGCCGGTCGCGCGGAACTCGGCCGCCTTCTCGGCCATGCCTTCGTCGATCGCCTCGAAGGCCTCGACGCCATGCTCAGCGGCGTAGTCGCGCACGTCCTGGGTGATCTTCATCGAGCAGAACTTCGGGCCGCACATCGAGCAGAAGTGCGCACTCTTGTGCGCATCCTTCGGCAGGGTTTCGTCGTGAAATTCCTTGGCCTTCTCCGGATCCAGACCCAGGTTGAACTGGTCGTCCCAGCGGAACTCGAAGCGTGCCTTGCTCAGCGCGTTGTCGCGCACCTGCGCACCCGGATGGCCCTTGGCCAGATCCGCCGCATGCGCGGCGATCTTGTAGGCGATGATGCCGTCACGCACGTCCTGCTTGTTCGGCAACCCGAGATGTTCCTTCGGCGTCACGTAGCAGAGCATCGCGGTGCCGAACCAGCCGATCATCGCCGCGCCGATCGCGCTGGTGATGTGGTCGTAGCCCGGCGCGATGTCGGTGGTCAGCGGCCCCAGCGTGTAGAACGGCGCCTCGCCGCACTTCTCCAGCTGGCGATCCATGTTTTCCTTGATCAGGTGCATCGGCACGTGGCCGGGACCTTCGATCATCACCTGCACGTCGTGCTTCCAGGCGATCTGGGTCAGCTCGCCCAAGGTGTCCAGCTCACCGAACTGCGCGGCATCGTTGGCATCCGCGATGCAGCCCGGACGAAGGCCATCGCCAAGACTGAAGGATACATCGTACGCCTTCATGATCTCGCAGATCTCTTCGAAATGCGTGTAGAGGAAGTTCTCCTTGTGATGCGCCAGGCACCACTTGGCCATGATCGAGCCGCCGCGCGAGACGATGCCGGTGACGCGCTTGGCGGTCAGCGGCACGAAACGCAGCAGCACGCCGGCGTGGATGGTGAAGTAATCCACGCCCTGCTCGGCCTGCTCGATCAAGGTGTCGCGATAGATTTCCCAGGTGAGGTTCTCGGCCACGCCATCAACCTTCTCCAGCGCCTGGTAGATCGGCACGGTGCCGATCGGCACCGGCGAGTTGCGGATGATCCATTCGCGCGTCTCGTGAATGTGCTTGCCGGTGGACAGGTCCATCACGTTGTCCGCGCCCCAGCGGATCGACCACACCAGCTTCTCCACCTCCTCGGCGATGCCCGAGCTCACCGCGCTGTTGCCGATGTTCGCGTTGATCTTGGTGAGGAAGTTGCGGCCGATGATCATCGGCTCGCTTTCCGGATGGTTGATGTTGGCCGGGATGATGGCGCGGCCGCGCGCCACTTCGTCGCGCACGAACTCGGCCGTGATCAGCTTCGGCAGCGCGGCGCCGAACGACTGGCCCGGATGCTGGTCGAGCAGGGCACTACCTTTCAGTGCCTCGATCTTCTGGTTCTCGCGGATCGCGATGTATTCCATCTCCGGCGTGATGATGCCGCGCCGGGCGTAGTGCATCTGCGTCACGTTGGCGCCGGCCTTGGCCCGACGCGGCACACGGGTGGCGGCGAAGCGCAGCGGATCTAGCCTGGCATCGGTAGCGCGCTTGCGACCGAATTCGGAGCTTAGCCCGTCGAGCTGCTCGGTATCGCCGCGTTCGGCGATCCACGCGGCACGGTGTGCGGGCAGGCCGCTGGCCAGGTCAACCACATAGTCCGGATCGGTGTACGGGCCGGAGGTGTCGTAAACGGTGATCGGCGGATTCGCTTCGCCGCCGAACAGGGTCGGCGTCTGCGCCTGGCAGACCTCGCGCAGCGGCACCTTCAGGTCGGACCGGCTGCCCTGCACGTGGATCTTGCGCGAACCGGGGATCGGGCGAACAACGGCTTCGGAGAGTTCCTGCGCGGCGCGCGCAAGGTCGGAGGGTTGGGCATTCATCGGCAGGTGTCCGGCGTCTGTTGAAAGTTCCACACGTGAAAGTGCGGTTGCGAGCAACTCGCATGCAACAACAGAAGCGACGGCGCCGGACGCACGATGGCTGACCTCGTGCGACGAAGCTCCCTACACCGGTGCTAACCGGATCAGGTTCAAAGGGACTCTCTCAGCCGGCTTGCTGCCGGCACCCCCGCTTCAACCGGAGTATTCAAGCATGAAGCGGCGTGATCGGCGAGTGTCGTGGTTCAGCGCGTCTGATAGGCGCGCAGGAACATGGTGACGCCGGCCCGCGCGGTGGCCTCGATTTCCTGGGCATAGCTGTCGGGACAATCGGTACAGCCGAACATCTGGCGCATCATCAGATTGCCCTTGATCAGGGTGAGGAACTGCACGCAGGCACGCGGCACGTCCTCGATCTCCAGCTGGCCGGCGTCAACCGCCTGTTGCAGCAGACGTTCCATCAGGGCATGCGTGCGTGTCTCCCCTTCCTCCCAGATCAGCCGGCCATAGCGTGGATTGCCCTGCCGACAGTCGCTGAGAATGGCCCGGAAGGTACCTACGGTTTCCGCATTGCAGTCCAGGTGGGCATGCGTCAACGCCACCCGCAGCAAGGTCTCGCGGATATCGACGTGTGCATCGAAGGCATACGTTTCCTCCGGCAGCAGATCCTGGATGCGCGAGCGGATCACCTCGCGGAACAAGTTGTCCTTGTCACCGAAATGGCTGTACACCGTGAGCTTGGACACCCCGGCGTCCGCTGCGATGGCATCCATGCTGGTGCCGGCAAACGCATTGCGGATGAACAGTGCCTTGGCCGCCGCCAGGATCGCCGCACGCTTCTCCATGTCCTTCGGGCGACCAGGACCTTGCTGGGAGCTGATTTGCGCGCTGATTGCCATGCCCGCACCTTCACAAATGAATAGCCAGACTTTATTATACGGCGCGGTTCAATTATTTTCCAGAACAGCTCTTCACCAGACTTCTCAACGCTCCATTCCGGAGCGATGGCGCGAGATGACGGCCGTCAGCTGCTCGCGATGACTTCCGGCACTTCGTGACCCGGATTACAAGCGGCAGGCTTGCCACCATTGCAGATCATCGTTGTGGGGCCAGGCTCAAGCGCTTATCCTTTTTGACCTTTTTCGATCCGCACGGGACTTCAGCAAATGGCTATGAACTTCGAACAGGCGCGTCTGAACATGGTGGAAAACCAGGTTCGCCCGTGGGAGGTGCTGGACGCCCGGGTGCTGGACGTCCTAAGCCGTGTACGCCGCGAGGATTTCGTCGATGCCGCGCACCGCCAGCTGGCCTTCGCCGACCTGTGCCTGCCGCTGGGCCATGGCGAGGTCATGATGAAGCCGGTGGTCGAAGGCCGCGTATTGCAGGCACTGGACTTGCAGCCGGCCGATCACGTGCTTGAAATCGGCACAGGCTCAGGTTTTCTCACCGCCTGCATGGCGGCACTGTCGGCCCAGGTGACCAGCCTGGACATCCACGCCGACTTCATTGCCGCCGCCACCCAGCGCCTGCTCGCCGCCGGCATCGCCAACACCGCCCTGGTCACTGGCGAAGCAGTCGAGGCCTGGC
This sequence comes from Rhodanobacter sp. B04, assembly GCF_002001125.1. Classification (GTDB taxonomy): domain Bacteria; phylum Pseudomonadota; class Gammaproteobacteria; order Xanthomonadales; family Rhodanobacteraceae; genus Rhodanobacter. The sequence continues at coordinate 24,531 of NZ_MUNV01000012.1, forward strand.
AGCCGCAGGGGCTGTTCGACGTGCTGGTGGCGACCGGCGCCGTGTCCGAAATTCCCCCACGCTGGCTGACCTGGCTCAAGCCCGGTGGTCGCGCGCTGGTCGTGCATGGCCAGTCGCCGGTGCAGCAGGTCACCTTGCTGACCCAGGAGGGCGCAGGCCGCTACCGCGAAGAAACCCTGTTCGAAACCGACCTGCCCTATCTGACTCACGCCGAACCAGCACAACGGTTTGTCTTCTGATTACGCCCCCGACCGATTTCCCACGAGGCAACCCATGCGTTTGAAGCTGCTCACCCTGGCCTTGGCACTGGCCGCCACTTCGCTGCCCAGTCATGGCGAAGATCTGCTCGATGCCTACCAGCAAGCGCGTGCCAACGACCCGGTGCTGGCGCAAGCCGATGCAACCCGCATGTCCACCGGCGAAGGTGTGGATCAGGCCCGTGCGCTGCTGCTGCCGCAGATTTCCGCCGGCATGACGCTGAGCCAGAGCAAGAGCTCGGGCAGCCAGACCTTCGAGGATCCGAACAATCCCGGCCAATTCATCAGCACCAGCGGTTTCGGCCATACCCGCACGCGGGACATCAGCGGCCAGCTCAGCCAGAGCGTGTTCGACTTCAGCAAGTACGCCAACCTCAAGGCTGCCCACTCCGCCGCAGCGGCACAGGACCAGACCTACCAGGCCGCCGTGCAGGACCTGTTCGTGCGCGTCACCACGGCCTATTTCACCGTGCTGACCGACGAGGATCAGCTGACCTTTGCCAAGGCCAACGAAGAAGCCCTCAAGCGGCAGTATGACCAGGCCGATCAGCAGTACAAGGTCGGCATTGCGGCGATTACCGGCTCCTACCAAGCCAAGGCCGCCTACGAGGCAGCCAAGGCCCAGACGATTGCCGCACAGAACACACTCGACAACGACCGCGAGGCGCTGAGCCAGATCACCGGCAAGCCGACCGGCGACCTGAAAAAGCTGCGCGATGACCTGCCGCTCACCCCGCCGGCGCCGAATGATCCGGATGAGTGGGTAAGGACCGCACTGGAATCCAACCCCAGCCTGCTCGCACAGAAGGACAACGTGGAGACGGCCGAGCACAACATTACTTCAGCCCGTGCCGGCCACCTGCCGACGATCAGCGCCAACCTCAGCTACGGCAAGAGCGCGAGCTGGTACCAGAACTCCGACATCCACTCGAACACCCCGGCCTCGACCACGATCGGGCTGACCCTGAGCGTGCCGATCTTCTCCGGTGGGCTCACCCAGTCGCAGGTGCGCCAATCGATCTACCAGCGCGATGCCGCCCAGGACTCGCTGGAATCCCAGCGCCGCCAGGTCAAGGCCAGCACGCTGAACTATTACCGCTCGGTGCTTTCCGGCATCGCCCAGGTGCAGTCGGGCAAGGCCTCCGTGCAATCGGGCCAGGAAGCGCTGGACGCCACCCGCGCCGGCTACTCGGTAGGCACCCAGACCATGACCGACGTGCTGCTGGCGATCCAGACCCTGACCTCGTCGGAGAGCAGCTATTCGCAGGCCCGCCACCAGTTCATCCTGAACAAGCTGCTGCTTAAACAGGCGGCCGGCACCGCCGACTTCAAGGATCTCGAAGAGATCAACGCGCTGCTGCAGTAAGCCACCTGCGCGCATCACATCAGCGCAACGGCCGGGCTCACCCCCGGCCGTTGGCTTTTGTGGCTACTCCTGCAGCAAGGCATCGATCAGCTGCATGATCCGCTTCACGGCACCACGTTCACGCTCGAACACCTGTTGTGCCGCGAGCCCCATACGCTCGCGTCGCGCCGCATCGCACAGCAGCTGCAGCAAGTCCGGACCGAGTTCGGCGCACCCTTTCACACGCAGGGCGCCCCCTTGCTGGATCAGGCTGTGCGTGATTTCCTGGAAATTGAAAGTATGCGGCCCGACCAGCACCGGAATGGACAAGGCCGCCGGCTCCAGCACGTTGTGGCCGCCGATCGGCACCAGACTGCCGCCCACGAAGGCCACATCGGCCGCCGCGAAGAACGGCATCAACTGACCCATCGCATCGATCAGGAACACCTGGGTGTGCTGCAGCGGAATACCGTCGACGCTGCGCGTGGCGACGTTGAAGCCCAGGCTGCGCACCGAATACTCGACCAGGCGGAAACGTTCCGGATGTCGAGGCGCCAGCAGCAGCAACGCGTCCGGCAAGTGCCTGAGTACCTGCAGGTGCGCCTCAAGCACCGCCTGCTCCTCGCCTTCATGCGTGCTCGCGGCCATCCACACCGGTCGCCGTGCTCCCCAATGTTCACGCATGACCGCACCATCGGCCACCGCGCCTTCCGGGATCGGCATGTCGAATTTCATGTTGCCGGCCACCACGATCTGCTGTGGATCAGCGCCGAGCAACCGGTAGCGTGCGGCATCCGTACGTGACTGCGCCGCAATCTGCCGCACGCAACGCAGCGCCGAACGCACCATGCCGCGCATCGGCTTGTAGCCGCGCATCGAGCGCTCCGACAGGCGCGCATTGACGATCATCAACGGGATGCCGCGACGGCGGCAGGCAAAATACAGGTTGGGCCAGATCTCGGTTTCCACGATCAGGGCAAGACGCGGCCGGATTTTCTTCAGGAAGCGCGCCACCGAATAAGGCAAGTCGTAGGGCAGGTAGACATGGAACACGCTGTCGCCAAACAGCTGGTGCACGCGTGCCGTGCCGGTTGGCGTCACCGTGGTGATCACCAGCGGCGCGTCCGGGTAATCCCGGCGCAGCGCCTTGATCAGCGGCTCGGCCGCATTCACCTCGCCCACCGACACGGCATGCACCCACAGGCTGCCGTTGAAGCCTGGCGCATGGAAGAATCCGAATCGCTCCGGCCAACGCCGGTGATAAGGCCGCGACCGCACGCCACGCGCAAGCAGTCGCAGCACCAGCAACGGCGTCACCAGGAACATCGCTAGGGTATAGAGATAGCGCAACAGTCGCTCCTTGCCGGCAACGCGCGAGTATAACGAGAGCGACCGCCACGAGCCTGTTTAGGTGCGGCCCGCTACAATGCCGACGATGCCCGGCATGTTCCGCCCCACCTTCACCCGCTCACTGCTTGCGCCGCGCCACTGGCCGGCATGGCTGGGCGTGGCCGTGATCTGGCTGATCGCGCAGCTGCCGCAGGCGGCGCTGCTGTGGCTCGGCCGCCGGCTCGGCGCGCTGGTGCTGCGCGTTCCGTCGCAACGGCGACACATTGCCGAAACGAATATCGCGCTGTGTTTTCCGGAACTCGATGCCGCCGCACAAGCCGCGCTGGTCGATGCCAACCTGCGCGACATCGGCATGATGCTGGTGGAATTCGCGCTGGGCTGGATGGGCAGCGATCGCCGCATGGCACGCATCCCGACCCGCATCGAGGGACTGCGGCACCTGGAAGCGGCGCGTGCGCAGAGCAAGGGAGTGCTGCTGGTGGGCGGCCACTTCTCGCACCTGGAGCTGTGCGCACGGCTGGTCTCGCAGCGCATCCGGATTGCCGGGATGTACCGGAAGATGGATTCGACGGTATTCGAGTGGACCGTGCTGCGCTCCCGGCTGCATTACGCCGAGGCGATGTTCGACAAGGACGACATCCGCGGCACGGTGAAATACCTGCGCGGCGGCGGTACGCTTTGGTATGCGCCGGACCAGGACATGCGCAGCAAGGACAGCGTGTTCGTGCCGTTCTTCGGCGTGCCTGCAGCCACCATCACCGCCACCCATCACCTGGCGCGGCTGTCCGGCGCGATAGTGATCCCGTTCTTCCACCGCCGCCTGCCCGGCAACCAGGGCTATGCACTGCGCCTGGGCGCGCCGCTGGCGGATTTCCCGAGCCCGGACGTGCTGGCCGATACCGCCCGCGTCAATGCCTGCATCGAGCAGATGGTGCGCGAGGCACCCGAGCAGTACCTGTGGGTGCACAAGCGCTTCAAGACGCGGCCGCCGGATACGCCGGCGGTGTACTGAGTTCGACAGGCGGGCGAAAGGCGGCCGCGTGTGAAATGGCGCCCGCCGTCCCACCAGCCTTATCCGCCATGCCCATCCATTCCTGCCCGCGCCAGCCGCGACCGCATCCGTGCGGCTGTGGCTGCCGGCGCGGCGTCGCTTGCCTGCAGCACACATCCTGCTTGAGGCGCTTAGCCGCATGAGCCACGATACGTTGCCGCGGGCCAACGCCCTGCCGATCCTCACCTACCACAACATCGCGCGCGCACCGCGCGGAATCCGCCGCTGGCGCAGCCTGTACGTGAGCCCCGGGGCGTTCGCGCGGCAACTGTGGCTGCTGCGCCGATTCGGCTACGCCGGGCTGTCCATGTCCGCCGCCATGCCCTATCTGCGCGGTGAACGCAGCGGCCGGGTCGCGGTGATCACCCTGGACGACGGCTATGCGGACAACCTCGAGCACGCCCTGCCGCTCCTGCAGCAACACGGCTTCAGCGCGACCTGTTACGTGGTCAGTGGCAGCATCGGCCAGTACAACCAGTGGGATGCCGAACGGCTTGGCGTGCGCAAGCCGCTGATGTCGGTGGAGCAGCTGCGCGAGTGGCATCGCGGCGGCATGGAGATCGGCGCGCATACCCACAGCCATCCTCGCCTGACTCAATGCAGCGACGTACAGCTGCGTGACGAGATCCACGGCAGCAAGGCGACGCTGGAGGATCGCCTCGGCATGCCGGTCACGCAGTTCTGCTATCCCTACGGCGATGCCGACCACCGCGTGGCCGGCGTGGTGCGCGAAGCGGGTTTCGCCGCTGCCACCACCACCGCGCGTGGCCGGGCCAGCGCCGGCATGGACCTGTGGCAGTTGCCGCGGGTGCAGATCGCCCGCCATCACCTGCTGCCACAGTTCGCCATGCGCGTGATGTCGGGTTATGAGGATCGCCGCGGGTGAAACTGCTCTTTGTCGGCACCAATCCCGAGAACACCGGGGCCGCCAGCCACTTCGTCGCCCTGGTGCAGGCCATGGCCGAAGCCGGACATGAGGTCAGTGCGGTGATCTATCCCGACGGCCTGATCTGGCAGGGACTGGCGCAGTCGCGGGTGCGGCTGTACAAGGCGAAATTCCGCAACGTGCTCGACCTGCGCGGCTATGCCGCCGTCTTCAAGGCCGCGCGGGATCTGAAACCCGACTGGCTGGTCGGCAATTTCGGCAAGGAATACTGGCCGCTGATCCTGGCCGGACGGTTGCTGGGCGTGCCGGTCGCACTGTTCCGACATCGCACGCCGCCCATGAAGCGACTTTCCGCCTACCTGATTCCGCGCCTCGCCCAACGCTTCTTCGCCGTTTCGCAACATGCACGCCAGGCTTACCTGGACCGCGGCACCCCGGAACACCTGGTACGCGTGCTGTACAACCCGGTCAACATGGAACTGTGCCGGTTCGATCCGCAGCAACGCAGCGAGATCCTGCGTTCGCTTGGAATCAGCGAGGACGCGATCGTGCTCGGTTATACCGGCCGCATGCACGACGGCAAGGGCATTTTCCCGCTGTTCGAAGCCGCCACCGCCGCCATGGCCGTGGAGCCACGATTGCACTGCCTGTGGCTGGGCGATGGACCGGATGCAGCGGCCCTGCGCGACCTCGCTGCCGCGCATCCCACCACGGGGCGACACCATTTCCCCGGCTGGATCCATGATGTCCATCCCTATTACAGCGCCTTCTCGATGCTGGCCTTCCCGTCGATCGCGACCGAAACCTTCGGACGGGTCTCGATCGAAGCACAGGCGGCCGGGATTCCTGTACTTGGCAGCGATATCGGTGGAATTCCCGAGACACTGCAGGCCGGCGTGACCGGGCTGCTGTTGCCCCCAGGCGACGTGTCCGCGTGGCGCGTGGCGATACTGAAGTTGTGCGACGCATCCGTGCGCGAATCGATGGGCGCGGCTGCACATCAATACGTGCAGCAACGCTTCAGCACTTGCGTGATCGCCAACGAGCTCCAGCGGATACTGGCCGAGGGCTGATGGCTTCATCGAGCCAATCCGAGGGCTGCCGCCAAGGCATGTACAAGTTTTATGGGTTCAAGCACCGCATGAGCCCGGCCACGATGCCGATGGCCGGACAAGGTGCTTGATCACCGGCGGCAGAATGAGGCCTACTTTCGCCACTGCAGCCGGCGGTCTTACCCCAGCAAAGACGCGATCTCCATGCAGCGGCTGCACATTGCTGTTCGAGCGGCCAGGATCAGCTTGGTTCTGGTCACCTCAGCCATCATGGCACCCCGGAATTTTCATGACCCATGCTCCTGAGCAAACGGATCAGTCCAGGTATCCCGGCAAGTTGCGGATACTGAAATCAGTCAAGGCACTGGACACCGGGCTGCGAGGTAAACAGGACAATTTTCTCTTGCTGAGACTCCTGGCCGCCGCCCTGGTGATCTATCGCCATGGCGGCGCCGTAACCGGAGGCAGCGGCTTTCGCGACCTGCTTCCATGGCTGGGATGGGGCATCGACTCGGGCAAGCTAGCCGTCGACATGTTCTTTGTGGTCAGCGGCTTCATGATTACCGGAAGCTATTTGCGCCGGAAACATCTGTTCGATTTCCTGTGGGCACGCATTCTGCGAATTTTCCCGGCTTACTTGTTCTGTCTTGTCGTGTCCAGTTTCGTCTTGGGTGCGGTATACACAAACATGCCCACCAGTGCCTATTTAAAAGATCCGGTCGTCCTGAACTATGTGATACAGAACATCAAGCTGCAGACTCACATGGCGTGGCAGCTTCCGGGAGTATTTGTCGACAATCCAAAGTTGGACACCATCAATGGTTCGATCTGGACCCTTCCCGCCGAAGCCCGCATGTATCTATGGGCCGCCGCGTTGGGTCTATTTGGCGCGCTGTCCCGACGATGGCTCGGCAGCCTGGTGATTGCCGCACTGCTACTGCTGGGTATCTTCCTGCCGAACAGCGCCATTCTGATGCTGCCTGATATCTATTTGCACATTGCTGCCATGTTTGCACTAGGTGCGCTGTGCTATCTCCATCGGTGCATCATTCCTATCGGCTGGCCATGCGTCGCTGTACTCGGGGTGACGGCGTACCTGCTGCGAGATACCGCTGTCTATCCGTATGCGTTTGGCATCACTCTGGCCCAATTCTGTTTTTCATTCGCCTACTGCACGCCATGGCATGGCTACAATCGTTTTGGCGATTATTCCTACGGCCTCTACATCTGGGGTTTCCCCATGCAGCAGGTGATTGCGCACCATTTCCCGACGCTTCCGCCGTTGGCCAACTCGCTGATGGCATTTCCCCTGGCCCTGAGTCTTGGCATATTGTCCTGGCATGCCATTGAAAAACCTGCGCTCAAGCTCAAACGCGTTCCCGCGCAGCTTTGGAAAAAATGGGCAACTCGCTACAGATGGATCCAGTTCATCAAGCGCATCGCCTGATGTCGCGGAACGACGACCGGCGGTATCAAGCGATCACCAGCGACAACGTCAATTCGCCAGTCCGCAATTTCTGGAAATTGTATTGAATGGCACAGCCAGCTTTTCCTGACGGTCACTTCTACTCTCCAGTCGTTGATCCCGATGAGGCAATGCGTGACGCACAACGCATCTGGCCAACGGGAAGAGTGACCAGGGGGGTCGACCTCAATCCTGCAGGGCATGAGGAGCTTCTCGGCACGGTTTTCCCGCCATTGCTCAAAGACTTCAGCTACCCCGCCAGCGGATCGCCAGATGAGGAACTGGATCACTTCTATGACTTCAATGGCCAGTTCGACCGGCAGGATCCACGTGTACTCTTCTGCCTGTTGCGCATGATTCGACCTCGACGCATCGTCGAGGTGGGTTCGGGTTATTCCACGCTTCTCATGACCGACGTCAACCATCGCTTCCTGGATGGCACCGCGGCAATCACGTGCATCGAGCCATATCCCCGCCCTTTCCTGGCTCGGGCCTGCTCAGCCGGACATATCGCGCTTCTGCGCCAGCGCGTGCAGGAAGTCGACGAAGGCATGTTCGCGGACCTGCGTGATGGAGACATCCTGTTCATCGACTCCTCGCATGTCGCCAAAACCGGCAGTGACGTGAATCGACTGGTGCTGGATATCCTTCCGATACTCGCGCCGGGCGTCTACGTGCACTTCCACGATATTTTTCTGCCTTGCGATTACCCGCAACGATGGGTTTGCGAATTGGGCTTTTCGTGGAACGAACAATATCTGCTGCACGCCTTTCTCGCCTTCAATCCACGCTTCAAGGTGGTCTACGGGAGTGCCATAGCCCGTGAATGCCATACCGCCTCGCTGGCCGCGCTGCTTGGCGATAACCCCATGAATGGCGGAAGCCTTTGGCTACGCCGAACATCCGACTGAACGCGGACTTTCACCTCAAAGCTGGCGCGCCCTTCCGGACGCACCACAAAAAATCCCCGGCAGCGAACCGCCGGGGATTTTTTGCTTCGTGGTGGCCGCCTGAAAACGCGCAGCGGCTAAACGATTACTTCGTTGCTGCCACAGTTGGTGGCGGCGTGGCAGCATAGATCTTCCATGCGGCCAACAGGTTCGCCGCATTTACAGAACCCAGGCCAGAAGCGAAGCTCCAGCCCGGCCGAGCCCCGAAGGCCCGGTTGTTGACGGTATAGCTGGTGGGCGCCGCGTCCCGGGTAGTCAGACCCAGCTGGAATGCACCTTGCTCCACTGTCCCATAGTAGTAACAGTTCGCCGTGGTGAACGCCAGATTGCTCGGCTGATAGCACTGCGAGGAAATCGCGCTGCGAGTGATGTTGTGGAACACGCAACCGCTGATGTTCCCGGGAGCAGGATCCGTACTGGCGCAGGCCGTCGGCACCGGATCATTGGAGGTACTGGTGCCGTACTCCTGACCCGCCAGAGCGTACAGAGTGGGTGCCGCATTGCCTGAACTGACCGGACTGCCGGCGGTGCCCAGGCCCTGATCGATCAACGCCTGGATGCCGGCGAACATCGGCGAAGACAGCGAGGTGCCGCCACTGAGCGCCACCGGACCCGAGAAGTCGGGTGTGCAGGGATAATAGGATGTGCAAGTCACCACCCAGGTGGCGCCGCCATACGAGCCGGCAAACAGGGCCACATCCGGCAGGTCGCGCGATGTATCCAGCGCAGCGTCGTATACCGCCGACTGCCATGCTGGCTTGGCATCCACCGACGAAGGACCACCACTGCCGGCCTCGGAGGTCGCGTAATACCCTTCTGGATCGTACTTCAGGTATTCCTGACAGAACGCCAGAACCGAGCTGAAACCGAAAGATTGGGCAGCCACGCCATTGCCGCAGGACTGGTTCCACGGGATCTCCGGCACATAACCCCATGCCGAACCGCCATAGGCGTTCGTGGTGCTGGCAAAGTATTTGCTGGTGGTACCGTCGAGGACGTCAGCGGTATCCGTGCCGCCCACAGCCGTCACGTTGGGTGAGGTGGCAAACGAGTTGGCATCGACGCCCGAAGCGCCGTTGTAGCCATTAATGAGACCGCCATTGAAGCTCGGATTGGAACCGGAGTCACCGGTCGACACGAAGACGGAAATACCCTCGGCATCGGCCTGTGCCCACATGGCATCAATCGCCGTCTTGCTGGTGGAATCCGTGAAATATTCACCATAGCCATAGCTGGCGCTGATGATGTTCGGCAGAGTCGTACCGTTGATCAGGTTGGTCGCCGCAATGAAAACGCCGCCGAAGAAATTCGTCGTCGCGTAGCCCGAAAAATCAGCGGTGTAATCGGAACAGCTGGCGACCTCGATATTTGCACCCGGAGCCATCGCGGTGGACCACTCTGCATCAAGCAGGGTCTCGCCCGACTCGCCAAAGTCGGCGACGGAGGGGTCATTGCAGTTGGTCGGGCCGCTGGTCGGTGCCGGATTGATCTGACTGAAGGTGCCGTTGTACTGGGTGAGATTGAATGTACTGACGAAGTTGGTCCAGTCTGCGGGCACCATGTCCTGGTCTTCGACGACGGCAATGGTCACGCCTGCACCGGTCACGCCTGCTTTGCGCAACACATTGGCGTTGTACATCTGGTTGAGATCGAAGGGCACCAGGCCACGTGCGCCACCCACGAAGTTGATCGCTTGTGGCTTGATCGCCTGTCCAGTGGCTGCCTGCACCTTCGCCACTTGCTGAAGTGCCTTCTGGGACGCTACATCCGCTGCGGATTTGAGATCGAACTTCTTCGTGGAAGCATTCCATTGCGCGATCTTCGGCTTCACATGTTGCGCCGTCGCATGGAAATCGTTCAGGCCCATCACGCCAACCACCACGTCCTTCAGCGCCACCGGAATGGCAATGTCGGTGGCATTCGCCAGGTGCTTCACCTTGTTGATCGTGTAGGCATTCTCCTGGGTATGGAACGCCTGGCGCACCTGGCCAGCGGTACCGCTGAAATCAATCTGCGTCTTGTTCGGGTAGACGCTGTTGACCTTGAAACCCTGCGAGGTCAGCCAGCTGGTCACCGCAGCGATATCGCCGTCGGTCACGCCGAAATTCTCGCCGAACTGCTGCGGCGTAAGCCACTGACGGAACTTGCCCGATTTCGGATCATGCTGGTCTGCGATGAGCTGCTTCAGCGCTGCCTGGCGCTGCGCACTGGGCCGGAGAACCAGCTGCATATGGTTCATCTTGGCCGTATCGGGAACATGATTGCTTGCCGCCTTGGTGACGAATCCCAGATGCGTGTTCGGGAGCGCTACCAGCGTGTTGTTATTGACCGTGCCGGTGACCCTCGAGGCCTCCGTGGTATTGATACCCGCCAAAGCCAGGTTTTTCACGGAAACCGGTGCCTGCGCAAGCAACATGGCTGGCGTACTGGCAAGCGCTGCCGCAATCGACGCACTGAGAATGAAATATCTTTGTTTCATCTTTGTAGCTCCCTATGTAAGTTGGTCAAAAAGTCGATGGCGCACTTGCCAGATCCACTTTGCGAACTGCACCTTGCGTGCACACCTACGCCCACTACTACCGAAACTTCCCCACCCTCCACTGCGAATGAACGGGGACGCCGTTCATTCGCCTTTACTGCACCGTAGGCAACAGCAACTCCCGCGTGTTGATCTGCCGTTGCTCAACAATGAAAAAAAAGAACCCCCCACGGCAACGAGCCATGTGCAATTCATACAAATCCGATTCCCTCACCGATCACCCGGATACATGCCCTGCGTAGCGTTGCCTTCATAAAGACCGATGAGGAAACGTCTCAAGTTGCCGCTTGAAGTGTGCGCCGACCAATTAATGCCTGCAATGCTATTTGCAGGCAATTTTCCATGAACTCGATCGCCAAATTCGTTATCCCAATAAAGTCATCGCATTGCAATAAATTGCGATTTCACGTCATGGGCGAAAATAATTGCAGATAAATATTGCGGCGAAGCTCATGGCATCAATTTCAAATGTGCCAGCAAGTCAATGGCATAGGCAAAGCCATTCGTGATGGATCCGGAATGGTGCTTCGCCCGTGTCGAAATAAATTGCGTCGGCAATACGTCAGCAACAATTTCCCACGCCATTATAATCAATGGCATAAACCAGCGAGTGTGTAGTCAACACGCAGCCAAATATCCGCAAGCAATTGCGCAGCATTTGATATAACCAAAGGTTATCGCATGCGCATCGGCGAACCTCGCAGAACCATCACCATCCTGTGCGGCGCGTTCGCAGGGATGACAAGCAAGGGCACGATTTTTCTAGACCCCATTAACGATCCACTCGCTGAGCAGATCGCCGCAGCTCGTACAACTTGGCGTATTTCAGGAACGCGTAGAACGCGTGGATGCGGGCGGCGATGAAGCCGGCCCAGCCCGAGCGGTAATGTCCACGCAGCACGTAGTAACGCAGGAAGGCCACTGCCGGATAGAGCACCATGCGCAGACGCAGCCAGGACAGCTTGCGCGGAGCCAGATCCGCCAGCTGCATGGTGGAGTAGCGGTTGGCCTTGGCAACACGTCCGGCTATATCGGGTTCGCCGGCATGATCAATCACCACGTCGAGTACCCCGATCGGACCATCCACCAGCACCGACTCATGCACCTGGTGATCGCTCATCCGCGCGCGCTGGCGATCGAACAGCCGCACGTAATGATTGAGCCGGCTGTGCAATGACTGCCAGCGCCAGAACTGCCACTCGCGGCGCCATAGCTGATAGCCCGCATGGACTGGTGCCTGCAATGCCTGCTGCAGGATGGCGGCGCCCGCCGGCGTGAGCGACTCATCGGAGTCGAGCAGCAACACCCAGCGCTGGCTGGCCAGGTCGATGGCTGCCTGCTTCTGCGCGCTGTAGCCCGCAAACGGCTGGCTATGGATATGTGCACCGTAGTGCGCGGCAATCGCCAACGTGGCGTCCGTCGAGCCCGAATCCAGCACCACGATCTCGTCGGCCCAGGCTACCGAGCGCAGGCAGGCGTCGAGCGTGCCGGCGTTGTTCATTGTGGTCACCACGACCGACAACGGTTCACGCTGGCTCATCGTCACCTCCCACCACATACAGTGCGGCACACCATAGCCCGAGCAGCCAGCCGAACAGCAGACCCCACCATGCCGAATAGAAGGCCAGATGGGTGTTCAACGGAAACAGCATGACAGCCAGCGCCAGAGTGGCGGGGAACGCGCGCATGCGCGCCGCTTCGCCTACCCTGCGCCATGCACGCCATGCCAGCACGCCGGCGGCCAGCCACAATGACAAGCCAAGCACGCCGGTTTCGGTGAGTATCTCCAGCACCAGTTGATGCGGGTGACACGCGCCCTCGCCCACGCCGCAGGACTCCGCGGTAAGGAAGTGATCATTTGCCGGTGCGTAACGCGGATAGGCATAGCGGAAACCGCGCACGCCGACGCCATCGACCGGATGCGCTGCAACCATCTTCACGCTGGTACGCCAGATATCCAGCCGGCCGCTGAGCGCGGTATCGACGGACTGCCCCGTGCCTTGCAAGGCCAGCAGGGTGCGATCCATCCGCATCTGAAAGCGCGTCGAGGTTCTCCAGGCGATGCCGCCGGCAAGCACCAGCAGCAATGCACCGATCGCGCAGAGCCCGGCAAAGCGCAGCGGCGAGCGCGCTTCGCGCCAGGCAAAACCGAGCGCCACCAGCGCGTAACTCACCCACGCCGCACGCGAGCCGGCCAGAAGCACCGGGCCCAGCACCAGCACGAACGCAAGCAACAGACCTGCCCGGCCCCAGCGCCGGCGCGCCGCCCACAACGCAAACGGCGACAGCACGGCAAGGGTTGGACCCAGCTTGAGATCGGTGGCGCCGAAGATACCGGAGATGCGCTCGGCCTCGGCATGTCCGGCCACGCTCCAGCCGGTCAGCGCCTGCATCCAGGCATCCACGGTCCACAGCGCGAGCACCAGCGCGACCGCCGCATACAGCGCCTGCAGCTTGCTGTCACGGCGGATCGCAAAGCACGCATACAGGCCGAGCGGCGCATAGCGCAGCAGCGCCAGCACGGTGCCCCAGCTCTTGCCCGGCACCACGGAGCCGAACGCAGACAACAGCGCAGCCCCCGCATAAGCCGCCAGCAACCACAACAACAGTCGCGCCCCCGGATGCTGCCGCCAGGCCCACGGCTCACGTGCAAACAGCAGCAGCACTCCGAGCAGGCAAAGAAAGGTACCCAGTTCGGAACTTCGCCCGAACGGCAGCAAGGCGACCACCAGCCAGTACGGCAACAGCGGGGAACGCAGTGCTGCCTTGAGCGAGGTACCGAAGGAATTCATGCGCGGATCGAGGCGAAGGCGATCCGGCATTGTAGGCGACCGGGCACAGCCGCGGACCCGGAGCCCGCCAAGACTTCAGCTGCCGGCCACTTCGTCGTAAAGCGCCAGCGTGCTGTGCTGCATGTCGATCAGGCGATAGCTCTGCAACGGAGAGATGGACGGCGCCACCCGCAACAACTCGGCGGCACGCTCGACCAGCCGCTCGCGATCACCCGGCGGTACGCGCCCGGCCGGATACAGCTCGGCCAGCAATTCGCCGACGCCACCGTGCGCATAGCCGAGTACCGGCCGGCACAGCGACAAGGCCTCGATCACGGTTCGCCCGAACGATTCGGGCTTGTTCGACAGCTGCAAAACCAGCGACGACACCGCATAAATGTCGCGGATGTCGCTACGCGGCGGCGTCAGCACCACCTGCGTGGTGACCCCGCGCATGCTGATCAGCTCGCGCAGTTCCTTCACGTAGGCTTCGCGACCGGGCTCGATCACGCCCAGCAGCAACAGGCGTGCCTCGATCCCGCGACGTTTCAGGTCGGCCAGCAGTTCGATCGCGTCGTGATGACCCTTCAGCCGTGTACCGCGCCCGGGTAGGGTCAGCATCGGCGCACCGATCAGTGCCGGAAATTCCGCAAAGAAGGCCTTTTGCCACGCATCGTCCGGGCGATGCCCGTAAGGAAACGCCGCCGGGTCGATCCCACGCGGAATCACCTTCACTTTGCCCGGCTCCAGCCAGCGGTAATGGCTGAGCACGTAGTCACGCACGGTTTGCGAAACCGCGATCACCCGCTCACCGCGCAACAGGATCGCGCTGTAACTGCCCGGCGAATTCAGCCCGTGCACGGTGGTGATGAAATGCGGCCGCACTGCCATCCCTTTCAGGGCCCACCAGCCCATCCATGCCGGCAACCGCGAGCGGGCATGCACGATGTCGGGCTTGAGTTCGTGCAGCACACGCCGCAAGGCGCCAAGGCGGGTCAGCGTACCCAGCGACTTGCGCCCGAGATCGAGCGTGATGTGTTCGCTGCCCTCGGCCAGCAGTTGCTCGGTCAGCCGGCCGCCGGCCGAGATCACGACCGAGCGATGACCCGCCTGCACCAGCGCCCGTGCGATCTCCAGCGCCGAGCGCTCCGCGCCGCCCGAATGCAGCGCGGGGATCAACTGGACCACAGTCAGCAGCCTGGCGGGTACGACAATGCTGGACATGAGCTCTGGACTGGACGCTTTCATTCCCAGAGGCAAGCAAAAACAATGCCGCCAGCTGCTCGAATGAACTCAACCGGTCAATCGCGCAGCACGTAATGCGCGCCGCAGTAGGCGCAGGTTGACTCACCACCGTCATCGACGATCGGCAGATACACCTTCGGGTGCGAATTCCACAGCTCCATGCCCGGCATCGGGCAGGACAACGGCAGGTCCGTACGCGTCACTTCGTAACGATTTTCGGCATTTGCCGGCACCAGCGGCACGGCCGCGGAAAGGGGACGCGACATGAGGGAACTCCAGACTGGACATCAGGCCGCAAATGGTAGCAGGCTGAAGCCTTCTGTCGGGGGGCGACGGAAGGGGCTCGTGGGGAGCCGGCAGCCATGTCTGCTGGCTGGATTCATGTGAATTTCATCAGGCACGGACATACATCCTCGCCCCGGCGCCATGCGCCGGGATTCACTCGTTCAGGAGCAAACCATGGACTCTGGAAAGATCATTGAACGTGTCAAGGGCATCTTGACGACACCCCAGACCGAATGGCCGGTGGCTGCGGCCGAACCGGCGACGGTCAGCGGGTTGTACAGTGGCTATATCGCGATTCTCGCGGCGTTGCCGGCCATCGCCGGCTTCATCAAGGGCAGTCTGATCGGCACCGGCGCATTTGGCATCACGGTACGCATGCCGATCGGTTTTGGCATCGGCGAGATGCTGCTGCGCTATGTGCTGACCCTGGTGCTCGCCTATGTCGTCGCGCTGATCATCAGCCTGTTGGCACCCAGCTTCGGCGGCCAGAAGGACACCACGCAGGGATTGAAGACCGTCGCCTACGCCTGGACGGCCTACTGGGTAGCTGGCATTGCCCTGATCGTGCCCTGGCTGGGCTGGCTTATCGCGATCCTCGGTGGCATCTACTCGATCTATCTGCTCTACGTGGGCTTGCCGCATACCATGAAATGCCCGTCGGACAAGGCGGCCGGCTACACGGCGGTGAGCGTGATCATCGCCATCGTGCTGGGCTGGATCATCAGCATCGTCATCGGTTCCGTCTTCGCAGTTGCCGCGCTAGGCGGCGGCGCGATGAGCGGCATGCAAATCACCAGCAGCGACGGTAGCAGCGTCAGCGTCGACGGCAACAGCGCCCTCGGCAAGCTGGCCGCGATGGGTCAGCAGGCGGAACAGGCCAGCAAGGAACTCGACGCTGCGCAGAAATCCGGCGACAACGCCGCGCAGCAGGCCGCGATGGGTAAGATGATGGGCGCGGTATCCGGCACCAACGGCAGTGTCGAGGCGCTTGCGCCGGATCAGATCAAGGCTTTCCTGCCCGACAGCCTCGGCAGCCTCAAGCGCACCAGCATCTCGGCCCAGCGCAACAACGCGATGGGCATGCAGGTCTCCGATGCCAGCGCCGAGTACGGCAACGACAGCGGCCAGCACATCACGCTGGAGGTCACCGATACCGGCGGCGCCAAGGGCTTTGTGGCGATGGCCGCCGCGATGGCGCCCGAAGAGGACAAGGAGACCGACCACAGCTATGAGAAGACCCACACCGTCGACGGCAATATGGTGCACGAGGCATGGGATACCCAGTCCAAGTCCGGCGAATACAGCGTGGTGCTCGGCCAGCGCTTCACGGTCAAGGCGAACGGCAACCCTGACAGCATCGATCAGCTGAAGCAGGCCGTCACCAGCATCGACCTGAGCAAACTGGAATCGCTGAAGGATGCGGGCGTGAAATCCAACTGATCCAGCGGCATGGTCCATAAAAAAACCGCGCCATACCGGCGCGGTTTTTTCATGAACACTGCGAGTGCTTATTTCGCCGCGTCGGCCTTCGGCACTTCACCTTCGGTGGTGATGCGGATCTTGATCTCGTCGCTGACTTTCGGCACGTACGCGCCGACACCGAAATCCGAACGCTTCAAGGTGGCGGTGGCATCGAAGCCGATCGCCTGGGCCTTGGTCATCGGGTGCGGGCCGACCTTGTTCAAGGTGGCGTCCAGCACCACCGACTTGGTCACGCCATGCACGGTCAGGTCGCCGGTGACCTTGAACTTGCCGCCGCCCAGCGGCTGCACCTTGGTGCTCTTGAAGGTCACTGTCGGGTATTTGTCGGCGTCGAAGAAATCGGCTTCCTTCAAATGCTTGTCGAGCGCCGGCACATGGGTGTCGAGGTTGGCCAGCGGCAGCGTCACCTCGACGCTGGACCGGGCCGGATGCTGCTCGTCGAACACCAGGGTGCCGTCACCCAGGCCGAAGTCGGCAACGGGGTTGGAGTAGCCGAAATGGTTCCAGCTGAACAGCACCATCGTGTGGCCCGGATCGAGCTTGTAGGTGACCGGCGCGGCCTGCACCGATACGGCGGCGCCGAGCAGACCGGCGAGAGCGAGATATTTCAGTGCGCGCATGGCTAATGACTCCTTGAGGACGGGGAAGGCAATGTTGCTTCAGGCGATGGTGCAGGCTTCGTCAAACGTGAGGCGGGGACTGCGTGGAAACAGGTTGCGGTCGGCGTCGCCGTAACCGATGTTGATCAGGAAATTGGATTTGATGGCGGTGCCGGCGAAGAACGCCGCGTCCACACCAGCCTGGTCGTAACCGGACATCGGGCCACAATCGAGCCCGAGCGCGCGTGCGGCCATCAACACATAGGCACCCTGCAGGGTGGCGTTGCGAAAGGCAGTGGTGTCGATCAGCGGCTGGTTGCCGACGAACCAGCTGCGCGCATCGGCGTGCGGGAACAGCTTCGGCAGCTGCTCGTAGAACTCGTGATCGGTGGCGATGATCGCCGTCACCGGTGCCTCCATGCTTTTGGCACGGTTGCCCTCGGACAGAAACGGCGCCAATTTCTCCTTGGCTTCCTTCGACTTCACGAACACCACCCGCATCGGCGACGCGTTCGCGCTGGTCGGACCGAACTTGGCCAGTTCATAGAGCTGGTGCAGCTGGGCATCGCTCACGTCCTTGGGCTGCCACGCATTGAACGTGCGGGCGTTGCGGAACAACTGGTCGAGGCCGGTCTCGGAAAGCAACTCGCTCATGGGTATCCTCTGCTGAATCGACGCGCCGATATGGCGCTGCAACTTGCAAGTGTATAGGCGCGCGAGCGCCAACAGATCACGACTTGGGGAACGTACTGTGTTGACCAGGGAAACAATGACACGCCGCCAGCGCCCATGCTGAAGCTTCAGGGTGAATGCTGGGTGATCACCGATGCCGCCGCCGGCAACCAGCGGCAGGCACTGGCACTGGCCGAACACCTGCAGACACCGTTCCGCCACCTGGTGCTGACACCGCGCGCGCCATGGTCGTGGCTGGCGCCGCGCTTCAGCTTGGGCGAACCACTTGTCCTGCCAGCCAGCCAACGCAAGTTGTTTGCCCCCCCGTGGCCAAGTGTGGCGATCGGCTGCGGTCGGGCCGCCGCCCTGTTCACCCGCCTGCTGCGTCGGCTGTCTCTTGGGCAGTGCTATACCGTGCAGATCCTCGATCCGCGCATCGACCCGGCGCACTGGGATACAGTGATCGCGCCACGGCATGACCAGCTCGACGGCGCCAATGTGTTGCAACCGCTCGGCTCGTTGAATAACGTGGACGACACCTGGCTGGCCGACGGTCGCGAATCCTGCCCGCAGTTCGCCGAACTGCCACAGCCGCGCATCGGCGTGCTCCTGGGCGGCCCGCGCAAGGGCATCGCGCTGGATGCCGGTTAC
The DNA here is from genome assembly GCF_002001125.1 of Rhodanobacter sp. B04. Classification (GTDB taxonomy): domain Bacteria; phylum Pseudomonadota; class Gammaproteobacteria; order Xanthomonadales; family Rhodanobacteraceae; genus Rhodanobacter. The sequence continues at coordinate 43,131 of NZ_MUNV01000012.1, forward strand.
GCCCAACAGCTGGCTACCCGTCTGCTGGCCCGCCAGCGACAGGCAGGAGGCAGCCTGTTGGTGCTCGCCTCGCGACGCACTCCACCCGCACTGATCGATATGTTCCGGCAGCACCTGCAAGGCGTGCCCGGCCTGGTCTGGGCCGGCCGCGATGACGGCCGCAATCCCTATCCGGGCGTGCTCGGCTGGGCCGATCGCCTCATCGTCACGCCCGACTCGGTCAACATGCTCAGCGAAGCCTGTGCCGTCGGCTGCCCGGTGCAAACCTTTGTCATGGGATCGCTGCCGCCGAAGATCGCGCGCTTCCACCATTCGCTGCGCGAAGCCGGGCTGCTGCAGGATCTCGATGCGCCAGCACCACCTGAACCGGCTGCGCCCTTGCGCGAAACCGCCGTGATCGCCACCGAGCTGCGCGAACGAATCCTGCGCCGCAAACCTGGTTAGGCACGCCATTCAAGGCGGCGATCAGCTGCCCAAGATGCTTCATGGCGCTTCACGTACCCAGCGCAGTCGACCGTCGGCAAGCAACGCATCGAGTTGCGGCGCGAGCGGGCTAGACAGGATTTCGGTCGACAACGGACTGGCGGCCACCAGCCCGACGCAGGTATTGCGCCCATCCTGCTTGGCCCGGTAGAGGGCAAGGTCGGCCAGTTCCAGCGCGGCATCGAACGTCTTGCTGTCGGCATGCAGGGCGAGTGGATGCAGGCTGAAGCCGATCGAGCAGGTCAATCGGATCTTGCCGCCGCGACCGTCCGTGAAATCCTGCATCGCGATGTCCCGGCGCAGGCGCTCCGCAATGCTCAGCGCACCGGCAGCATCGACGCCGGACAGCAGCAGCAGAAATTCCTCGCCGCCCCAGCGCACGGTGATATCGCTGCCCCGTCGCGCAGCCGCAAGTACGCGGCCGAGTGCACGCAGAACCGCATCGCCCGCCGCATGACCGTAACCATCGTTGACCTGCTTGAAGTAGTCGATATCGATCTGCAGCACCCCGGTGCACTCGTCGCCGGAAAGCACCTCGGGCAATCGGGCCAGCAAGTAACGCCGGTTGTGCAAGGCGGTCAATGCGTCGGTGTGGCTCTCTTCGGCCAGCGCGAGATTGGCCACGCGCAGGCGTTCGATCGCGCGCGCAAGCTGCTCGGTGCGCTGCACGACCTGCGCTTCCAGTCGTGCATTGCGGCGACGTTGCGCGCGCAGGCTCCACCCGACCAGCAGGGCGATCACCAGACACAACAGCAGGATCGCAGCGACCCGCACCAACAGGCGCTCATACCAATGCGGCTCTACCTGGATCGCCAGGCTCGTCTCGGGGCCAAACGCGGCGCCCCCGGAAAGCGCCGCGGCGACACGGAAACGATATTTCCCCGGCGGCAAATGCGTATAGAACGCGGTGCGCCGAGCGCCCACGTCCTGCCAGCCCGTGTCATAGCCTTCCAGCTGGTAGCGGAAGCGCACCGAGCCCATGCGCAAGTATGGCGCGGTGTAATGGATGGCCAGATCGCGCGCGCCCTGGCGCAGATCGAAGGCCTCGCCCGGAAGCTGGTGGCCTTGGTGCTCGATCGATTCGATCAGCGCCTGCGGCGATTTCGGCTGTGTGCCGAGTGCCCGTGTATCCAGCCCGAGGGCTCCGTCCGTCGTGCTGTACCAGACGACATCGCCGACGATCAGGCTGCGTGCGCCGGCACCGCCGTTGCAGCAGTGCGTATTGTGCAGGCTGGTGGCACGTTCTTCGCCGGCCAGCAGCTGCGGCACCAGCGGCTGCGCGGGCATGCCCGGCAGCGGCAGTTGCGCCAGCGGCAACCGCCATGCACCGGCAATCGAGCCGACGTAGAGCTCGCCATCGTGTATGTCGAGTGTCCACGCATTGTCGCTGGGTAAACCATCCTGCTGGGTGATCATGCGCAGCTGGCCGTTCACCATGACGCCGATGCCTGCATCGGTGGTGGCCACACCCAGCATGCCCGGAGTCAGCAGCGCCACGCGGGAGACGAAGTGGCCGCGTAGGGGTTCGGCCCAGGCAGGCTCGCTCAGTTTGCCGTCACGCCACTCGCGCACCCCATCCTCGGTACCCAGATACAGGTGGTTCGGTGCCAGCGGCAGGATCGAGCGGATGGTTGCGGCGGCTACCGACGCCCCGGGATCGACGCGATCGAGGATGCTGTCGTGCCAGCGGTACAGGCCGCCGGATGTGCCGATCCAGATGTCGTCCTCCGTCAGTTCGCGCACATCGTTGATCTGCCAGCTGGCCAGCGCAGTGAGCGCTGGCGGAGTCACATCGCGGCCATGCTCGTAAACTGCGATGCCGGCGCGCGTGCCGATCCACAGCCGCCCCCGATGGTCGTAGTAGAGCTCGTAGGCGGACGGATTCGGCAGCGCCTTGCCGGGAATCAGCGGCTTTACGTGCTTGCCGTCGAAGATTTCCACATCGGAATTGGTGCCAAGCACGATCCCGCCCTGCGGTGCGCGCACCACGCTCCACACCAGGGCATCGGCCAATCCATCGCGCAGCGACACACGTCGCGTCCAGCCGTTCCAGACCCGGTACAGGCCTCCGATGTGGGTACCCATCCACAGGTTGCCGGCGTGATCCTCGTACAAGGCCTCGACCCATGGGTGATGGGCGATATCGCTGTCGTCCGCGTGCTCCAGGGTGCCATCAGGCAAGCGCCGGTATACCGCTGGCACCGTACCGATCCACAACGCACCATCGCGATCGGTCAGCAGACTTTCAATCGACGTGGCATCCAGCTCGGGGCTCAGTCCCGAACGGACGATGCGCCTTCCGTCCAGGCGCATCAGTCCAAGGTGCGTCCCCAGCCACAGGCTGCCGCGGGTACTCGCCAACTGGTTGATGGCTGTCGGCTGCGCGGCGGCGCTGTCTTGCTGCGTGCATGTGGCCGCCGGCGGATTCATCACGGCAGCAAGACGACACACACGCCCCAGGCCGCCAATCCACACCCCGTCGCCTTGGCGCAGCAAACTGTAGGCTGGGCCGCTGTAGCCGGGCACCGGCACGATCCGGCCATGTTGCATACGCGCCAGCCCTTGGGACGTGGCCAGCAGCGGCGTGCCGTCACCGGCATCGATGATCGCATTGACCGCATTGCCGCCCAGCGCGGTGAAGCGACCGTCATGCTCGAGCAGCAGGCCGTGTGCTCCGCCGAACCATACCTGTCCCAGCGGATCCGCCCACACCGCCGAGAGCATGCTGGTGTCGATGCCGGTGCCGGCGCGGTCAAACGTGACGAATTGCGCACCATCGAAACGCGCCACCGCGGTCTGCGTGTTGACCCACAGAAAGCCCGCGCGATCCTGGGCAATGCCGAGGACGGTGATCTGCGGCAGGCCTTGTTCGATGCTCCAGTGATCCACCACAAAGGCATGAATCGGCGTCTGTGGATCCAAGGCAACAGCCGACCGCATACCGAATATGCAGATCAGTATCGCGAACAGGACCGCGTACAACGTCCGAGCCATGTTCCCCCTTGCCGAAGCTACGCTCCAGCCGAAGTGCGCAGCTTGCTTGCGGCGATCTTGCCCTGTCGGCGAGGTGCCATACAAGCGTTCTCGCCGGCAGTTCCGCCTGCTCGGTCACCAGACCGGGCCGACATGACGACGGATCAACATCGGCACTGATCCGTCCGCCGGCTCTTTCGCAGTGCCGCCAACGCAACAGCCTCGTGAGTCGTTGCGTGACATGACCATTTTCGAAAGGAAGGCACGCAGGATCCTGCAGGGAATGCCTGCGCATCTTGACGGCACTCGAGATATCTCCGCCCCGCACAACTAACCTCGTGCTCCGGACGGGCTACACCGCATGAGCGGATCGGCCGAATGCGAAGCCGAGCGCATCCGTGACATCTCGCACACTGCCGCACAGTTGTTGCAGCCCGGCATCGCGCGGCGTGATGCGCGAGCGCAGATCGAGCGTGCAGGCCAGTGCACGCCGCAACAGGTCGGCATGCGCCACGGTCAGGATGGCAGCCTGATTGGCGTCGAGCAGACCGGCAGCGCGACAGGCCTCGATCAGTGCGGCGTTGGCGGTGACCGCCAGCAACTCGGGATGCTGCGCCGCGTGCGCCAGCACCAGACCTTGCAGGGCGAATTCGATATCGAGCAGACCACCGTGGCCTTGCTTCAGATCGAACTGGTTCGCATCCGAACGATCGCGTTCGGCACGCCAGCGTGAGCGCATGCTGCTGACCTCTTCCAGCACGGTGCTGCGCTCACGCGGCACCGCGAGGATTTCGCGGCGCACTTCGGCCAACTCGTGATTGAGCGCCACATCTCCAGCCACCGGGCGAGCGCGCAGCAGCGCCTGGTGCTCCCACGTCCATGCCCGGCTTTTCTGGTAGGCCGCGAAGGCATCGAGACTGCTGACCAGCAGCCCCTTGGAACCGTCCGGACGCAGTCGTGCATCGACTTCGTACAAACGTCCGCCGCGGGTCAGCACGGTCAACCAGTTCATCACGCGCTGGGCCAATCGCTGGTACCAGCGCGAACCCTCGATCGGGCGCGCGCCGTCGCTCAACGCCTGCGCACGGCGACCGTCGAAGACGAACACCAGATCCAGATCGGAAGCGAAACCCAGCTCCTCCCCGCCCAGGCTGCCATAGCCGAGTACGGAGAAACCGGAACCTGCACCAGGCAAGCGACCGTGCTGGACGATCAACTCGCGCTCCGCCAGCGCCAGCACGGCCCCCACCACCGATTCGGCCAAGGCTGCCAGTCGGCGCGCGGTGGCCACCGCATCGGCCCGGCCGTCGTTGAAGGCAAGGCCGAGCCGGAATGCGGTGGATGCCTTGAATTCGTTCACCCGATCGAGTTCCGCCTCGGCCTCACGCTCCTCCAGCGTGGTCAGCACGCGGGCAATTTCCGCCGCAATGTCGGCGCGCTTGAACGGCAGCTGGTCGATGCGTGGATCGAGCACGTCGTCCAGCAGCAACGGCTGCACGATCACCCGTTCAGCCAGGAAGGCACTGTCGCCGAACAGGCGTACCAGCCGCTTGCGCGCGGCAGGCTGTTCTTCCAGCAGGGCAAGATACGACGACCGGCGTGCCACCGCCTGCATCAGCCGGCACAGCCGCAGCAGGCACGCTACCGGCGCGGCACTGCTGCGGGCAGCGGCGAACAGCTGCGGCATCAGCTGGTCCAGCCGTTCACGCGAGCGCGCCGACATCGCGCGCACCGGCGCGGCCTGCGGCAGTTTCAATAAGGCCTCGGCCAGCTCGGCGCCAGGCGTGAAACCGGAAGCTTCCAGCACGCCGGCATCGAGCGACTCGGCACAGGCGCGCTGCCACAGCACGCGATCGGCGGCCGGCACGCTGGCAGCGGCACCGCCTTGCGGCATCAGCACCGCGGCGAATTCCTCGCTGACGATGGCGCGATGCTTGGCCAGCGCCGCATTCAAGCTGTCCCAGTCGGGATAGTCGAGGCTCAGTGCAAGGCGCTCGCGGCTCAATGCGTCATCGGGAACGTCATGGGTCTGTGCGTCGCGCAGCATCTGCACGCGGTTCTCCACCCGGCGCAACAACATGTACGCCTCGCGCAACATGCGCGCGCGCGCCGCGCCGATGTGCCCGCGCGCCTCGCAGGCGGTGAGCGCCGGCAACAGGCCGCGCACGCGCAGGCTGGGTTCGCGGCCGCCGCGGATCAGCTGGGTCAGCTGCACGATGAACTCGATCTCGCGGATGCCGCCAGGGCCGAGCTTGAGGTTGTCGGCCAGGTCCTTGCGTGCGACTTCGGCATCGATCAACGCCTTCATCTCGCGCAGGCCGGCGAAGGCGGTGTAGTCGAGGTACTTGCGATACACGAACGGACGCAGCAGCTCCTGCAGCTGCTTGCCGGCGGCAAGGTCGCCGGCGACCGGGCGCGCCTTGATCCAGGCATAGCGTTCCCAATCGCGCCCCTCGCTCTGGTAGTACTGCTCCATCGCGGAAAAGGACAATGCCAGCCGGCCGGCGTTGCCGAACGGACGCAGCCGGAGGTCGACCCGCGCGCAGATGCCGTCCACGGTCGGCTCGTTCAACAGGCGCACCAGCTGGCGGCCGAGCCGGATGAAGTACTCGCTGTTGTCGAGCGGGCGTGCACCGTCGGTCTGGCCACCGTGCGGGTAGGCCAGCACCAGGTCGATGTCGGAGGAGAAGTTCAGTTCGCTGCCACCGAGCTTGCCGAAGCCGATCACCAGCAGCCGCTGCCGCACGCCTTCATGCGTGCGGCTATGCCCGTAGCGCGTCGCCAGCGCATGCTCGGACCAGTCCAGCGATACGCCGAGCAGGGCCTCGTAGAGCACGCTGGTGGCCGACAGGGTTTCCGGCAGTTCGTCCAGCCCATTGACGTCGCGGAACACCAGCCGCAACGCCTCGGCGTGCCGGAAGCGCCGCAATGCCGCCATGCTGGTGGCTTCGTCGCCGGAAAGCTTGATGGCATCGATGCGCACGCTGGCATCGCCGCCCGAGCGCAGGCGCTCCAGCCCCTGCGGCGCCAGCCATTGCGGCTGGCGGCACCACACATCGAAAGCGAAGTCGCTGGCCAGCAGGGTGCGACGTATGCGTTCAGCCACGCCGGCATCGTCGTGCAGGGGCACGCCCGCGGCACGGCAGCGGGCCACCAGTTCGCCGTAGCGGTCGTCGATCAGCGCTCGCAGCGCAGCGGATTCATGAACAGGCATCCAGCCATTGTGCCGCAGTGCGGCAAGGGATGCTGCGCCGAATGAGTGCCGGGAGTCCGGGTACACCGTTGCCGCGACGGCACGTTGTACAACGTCACCCACCGGCTCGAAACTTGCCGGTCCGGCGCCAACACTTGGTTCATCTGGATGCAATTACATTTTTGTGTCCACTCCATGACAGCAACCGCAGGACTGCCATGTCGTTGAATTCCACTGGCCACTCTCGCCCCTGGCGCGCGCTGGCGACCCGCAGCGCGCTGCTGCTGTTGCTGGCGCTGGCATTCGTGCTGCTGACCGGCCTGCTGGATGGCGGCATCGGCGTGGCCCCGTCGCAGATACTCGATCAACCACGTTTCCCGCTGGCCAATGCGTGGCCCGGCCTGCTGCTGGCCGGCGTCCTGCTGATGATCAGTCGTCGCGCACTGCTGTCGTTCGGGCTGGCGTTCCTGCTGCAAGGCCTGGTGTATGCCGTCAACCTGCTGAAGGTGGCGAACCTGGGCACCCCGCTGTTGCCGGATGATTTCCGCATGGTGGGCCAGTTGCGCAAAGGTGGCGCACACCTGCTATTCGGCTACCTGCCGCACAGCCCGTGGCCATACCTCGGCCTGCTGGCCGGGCTGGCCCTGATCGTCGCGATGTGGCGCCATGAGCCACCGCTGTTCCCGCCACGCACCCGCGGCAAGCGATTGCTGGCCGGCAGCGTGCTGGCGGCGACGCTGGCCAGCTTGCTGGTCGGCCAGTCCGCCTGGGCGAATATCTACAACGGCAAAGTACTCTGGCTGGAGCCGTGGTCGGCCTCGTCCACCAGCGAGCATTCCGGCCTGATCAGCTCACTGGTGATGTTTCACCTGCAATATGGCCAGGGCAGGCGCAAGCTCGACGGCGCCGCTGCGACGCGATTGATCGGCCAGTCCGCCGCCGCACTGCAGCAGTCGATGCACACCCCCGGCACGGGCGAGGCGCTGCCCGACATCGTGGTGATACAGAGCGAATCGTTCTTCGACCCCACCATCATGCGCGGCTACGAGCAGAGCAACTTCGCGCCCAACCTGCGCCGGCTGGCCGCGCACGGCATCAGCGGCGCCCTGCATGTGCCGACCTTCGGCGGCGGCACCATCCGCACCGAGTTCGAGGTGCTCACCGGACTGTCGCTGCGCTACTTCGAAAACCTGCAATTCCCCTACCTGCAGATGAGCCACAAGGCCGTGCCGAGCCTGGTGCGTGCGCTGAACGCACATGGCTACGAAACCACCGCGCTGCATGGCAACGACCCCGCCTTCTGGAACCGTACCACGGCGTTCAAGTCGCTGGGCTTCAGCCGCTTCGTGTCGCAAGCATCCTTCCCCACCCATGCGCCGACGGACGGCAAGTACATGGCCGACAGCGCGATGACCGACCAGATCATGCGCCAGCTGAAGGACAGCGGGCCGCCGCAATTCATCTTCGCGATCAGCATCGAGGCGCATGGCCCCTACGATGTCGAACCGGCCAACCGTGCCGAGCGCGATGCCATCCCGGTGCCGGACGGCATCGCCGGCACGGACAAGCAGGAGCTGCAGACCTATCTCTACCACCTGCAACACGCCGACGCCGAACTCGGCCGGCTGGTGACATGGCTGGCGCAGCGCCAGCGGCCGAGCCTGGTGCTGTTCTATGGCGATCACCTGCCGGCGCTCAGCAGCAGCTACGAGGTCACCGGTTTCGTCGACGACAAGGACATGCTGAGCCAGGCAGGCACGTGGCTGCTGGTCGACCCGCACTATCAGGGCCAGCCGCTGCATGAGGATACGGCCGCATGGCTGCTTCCCGGCAGATTGCTCGCACAGGCCGGCATCCATGATGATGCCTACTTCGCACTGACTGGCCTGGTCGGCCCGCAGCTCGCCGCACTGACCGAAGCACCCGGAGCCACGCCACCGGACGAAGACAGCGAGCAACGGAAACTCGACGATGCCATGGCCAGCGTCAACCAGCTGCGCATGAGCGGCAAACTCGACAAGCTGCTGCCGAAGGCCGAAACACCCTCTGCCGGCGGCATTGCCCACATCGACAACCCGCCATCCGGACAACCGCTTCCTGCCGCGCTGCCGCCCTGATCAAGACTTTTAACGATCGAACGATGCGATGCTGCCGGGCTGTCTGTCGACTGAATCGCAGATCGCCTTGTTCAGACATCTTGGGGCGGGCAAGGCCTAGCATGCGCCACATGCCATGAGGCAACCTCGCACTGTGCACTTCACGGCAAACACTTATCCTGGAGATTCATCCGATGCGCACAACCATGCTAGCTGCCTTCGTTGTCGGCGCCTGCGTACTCGCCGCCCCCGCATTCGCCCAAGTGAATCTGGGCAGTAGCGGCAGAATTGCGACCAGCGCAAAAGCCGGCACGCCCCCTTCCAGCACGACACGCACGCTCAGCCAGATCCTCTCCCAGGCACGCGGCGGCAGCACGACGACGAGCGCGCAAACCCTCGGCACCCATTCGGCAACCGTCGACCGCGGCGCCACCGTGGATGCGGGCGCCACGATAGATGCCGGCGCGACGGTGGATGCCGGTGCCACCGTGGATGCCGGTGCCACCATGGATAGCGCCGCGACCATGAACAGCAATGCGACGGTCAGCCCGGCCAGCGCTCCGGCCAATACCAGTGGCCATTGAGCGGCACTGACGACTCCTGCGCACAACAACACGACACGGTCCGGCTGCCGCAGAAAAGAAAACCCCGCCAAGGCGGGGTTTTCTCTTTACTGCATTGTACGGTGGACTTAGAAGTCCATGCCGCCCATGCCACCCATGCCGCCGCCCATGCCACCGCCGCCATGGCCGTGGCCTTCGTCCTTCTTCGGCAGCTCGGCAACGATCGCTTCGGTGGTGATCGCCAGACCGGCGACCGACGAGGCGTGTTGCAGGGCCGAACGGGTCACCTTGGTCGGATCCAGGATGCCCATCGCGACCATGTCACCGAACTCGCCGGTGGCGGCGTTGTAGCCGAAGTTGCCCTGACCTTCCTTCACCTTGTTGAGGATCACCGACGGCTCTTCGCCGGCGTTGGCGACGATCGCACGCAGCGGCGCTTCCAGCGCGCGGCGGGTGATCGCGATGCCCAGGTCCTGGTCGGTGTTGTCGCCCTTCAGGCCTTCGACGGCCTTCAGCGCGCGGATCAGCGCCACGCCGCCGCCCGGGACCACGCCTTCTTCGACGGCTGCGCGCGTGGCGTGCAGGGCGTCTTCGACGCGGGCCTTCTTTTCCTTCATTTCGATCTCGGTGCCGGCACCGACCTTGATCACCGCCACGCCGCCGGCCAGCTTGGCCACGCGCTCCTGCAGCTTCTCGCGGTCGTAGTCGGACGAGGTCTCCTCGATCTGCGCCTTGATCTGGCCGATGCGCGACTGGATCTTCTCCGCGTCGCCGGCACCATCGATGATCGTGGTGTTTTCCTTGGTGATGACGATGCGCTTGGCGCGACCCAGGTCGGCGATCGTGGTCTTCTCCAGCGACAGGCCCACTTCCTCGGACACGACCTGACCGTTGGTCAGCACCGCGATGTCTTCCAGGATCGCCTTGCGACGGTCACCGAAGCCCGGCGCCTTGACGGCGGCGACCTTGACGATGCCGCGGATGGTGTTGACCACCAGGGTGGCCAGTGCCTCGCCTTCCACTTCCTCGGCGACGATCAGCAGCGGCTTGCCGGCCTTGGCGACGGCTTCCAGCACCGGCAGCAGCTCGCGCACGTTCGACACTTTCTTGTCGTGGATCAGGATGTACGGATCGTCCAGCTCGACCTGCTGGCTCTGCTGGTTGTTGATGAAGTACGGCGACAGGTAGCCGCGGTCGAACTGCATGCCCTCGACCACGTCGAGCTCGTTCTCGAGACCCGAGCCTTCCTCGACCGTGATCACGCCTTCCTTGCCGACCTTCTTCATCGCGGTGGCGATGATGTCGCCGATGTTGGTGTCGGAGTTGGCCGAGATCGTGCCGACCTGGGCGATCGCCTTGTCGTCGGCGGTCGGGTTCGACAGCTTCTTCAGCTCGCCGACGGCGGCCGCCACGGCCTTGTCGATGCCGCGCTTCAGATCCATCGGGTTGATGCCGGCGGCAACGGCCTTGAGGCCTTCCTGGATGAACGCCTGGGCCAGCACGGTCGCGGTGGTGGTGCCGTCACCGGCGACGTCGGAGGTCTTGGAAGCGGCTTCCTTGACGATCTGCGCGCCGAGGTTCTCGTACTTGTCGGCCAGTTCGATCTCTTTCGCCACGGACACGCCGTCCTTGGTGATCGTCGGCGCGCCGAAGCTCTTCTCGAGCACGACGTTGCGGCCCTTCGGGCCGAGGGTGACCTTGACCGCGTTGGCCAGGGTGTTCACGCCCTTGAGCATGCGGGCGCGGGCGTCTTCGCCGAAACGTACTTCTTTAGCGGACATAATTTTCTTGCCTCAAAAAATTGAATAAGAATGGGGTTTGCTTTTAAAGCAGAAGGATCAGAAGCCGTATGAGGATCAGCGTGCTGCGGGTACGCGCTCTTGCGAATCCCCAAACCCGACTATCAGCCTTCGATCACGGCCACGATGTCGTCTTCCTTCAGGAAGACCAGATCTTCGCCGTCGATCTTGATTTCCTGGCCGGCGTACTTGCCGAACAGCACGGTGTCGCCAGCCTTCAGCGACATCGGGCGCACCTTGCCGTCGGCCATGATCAGGCCGGTGCCGGCGGCGACGACCTTGCCGCGGGTGGGCTTTTCGGTGGCGCTGTCGGGGATGACGATGCCGCCGGCGGAGACGCGCTCCTCTTCCAGGCGCTTGACGATGACTCGGTCGTGCAACGGACGCAGTGTGCTCATGGACAACTCCAGCTGACTATTGAGGTGGGACAAGGCTTTGAAGACCCGGATCGGCAGTCTTGTTAGCACTCGGGGTTAATGAGTGCCAATTTTACGGGTATGCCACGCCGCTGCAAGAACATTTGAACCGGGGATGCACAGCTAATTGGGTGGGCAGGGACGGGTTTCAAGGGCCGTCGGCTCCATGCCTCCACAAATTTGGAGGAGCGCACGAACGCACGCTAGGCTGAAGGCATGCACGACACCGTCCTGCTTTGTTACTGCAGCTGCCCTGATGCAGCCAGCGCCCAGGTGCTCGCCGAAACGCTGGTGGGTGAACGGCTGGCCGCCTGCGTCAATCGTGTGCCCGGCATCCGCTCTACCTATCGCTGGCAAGGCGGCGTGGCCACCGACGACGAGGAACTGCTGCTGATCAAGACTACCGCCGGACGCTTCGAGGCGCTGAAAGGCCGCCTGCTGCAACTGCACCCCTACGAACTGCCGGAGCTGATCGCCGTACCGGTGGAGTTCGGTCACACCGCTTATCTGGACTGGGTGCGGCAGACCGTCGGCGGCTGATGCGGCGTCTGTCCCGCACACCCCATGCCTCAAGCATGCGTCCGGGCAAGACTGCTGACAGATCCTGTCAGTGCGCGGAATTAGCCTGTGTGCTCCGCCACATTCCGACCGATGCCATGAAAAAGTCCGACGCCGCCGCCCTGTTGCTGCTTGGCGCCTTGTGGGGCGCCTCGTTCCTGTTCATGCGCATGGGTGCCAACCAGTTCGGTGGCATGGCGCTGGCCGGCATGCGCGCGATCGGCGCGGCCATCTGCTCCATCCCGTTGCTGAACTCACGTGAGCGCCTGGCCGAGCTGCGCACGCACTGGCGCTCGGTGCTCATCGTCGGCATCGCCAATTCGGCGCTGCCGTTCATCCTGTTCTCCTACGCCGCGCAAAGCCTGCCGGCCGGCCTCTCGGCCATCTTCGACGCGATCGCGCCGTTGCTGGTGGCGGCCTCCGGCTGGCTATGGCTGGGCGAAAGGCTCGACCTTTCACGCGCAAGCGGCCTGCTGATCGGTTTGGTCGGCGTGGTGTGGCTGATCGGCGGCAGCCTGGGTTTCGGTCATGGCGGCAGCTCGGTCGGCTGGGCGATGGCCGCCTGTGTCGGCGCCAATCTCTGCTACACCGTCGGCGCCCATTACAGCCATCGCCGCCTGCAGGTGGTGACGCCGATGACCGTGGCGATCGGCAGCCAGTTCGCCGCCGCGCTCCTGCTGCTGCCCTTCACCGTCTGGCTATGGCCGGCGAAAGCGCCGACGGTGCAGGCATGGTTCGCCATGTTCGGCCTCGCTGCAGCCTGCACTTCGCTAGCCTACGTGCTGTTTTACCGACTGATGGCGCGCATCGGCTCGACCCGCTCGATGGCGGTGCTGTACCTGATTCCGGTATTCGGCGTGCTGTGGGGCGCGCTGTTCCTCGGCGAGACGGTCACCGTCGCCATGGCCGGCGGCTGCGTGGTGATCCTGCTCGGCGTGGCGCTGACCACCGGCATGCTGCATTTCGGGGCGGGCACCATCGCCCCGCTCGATCAGGCCGAAAAGGCATAAGGCCGCATATCAGGGCACCGATCGAAAGCTGGGCCATAATCCGCGTTCACGTCGAAACACGATCCAGAACTGCGGAGTTGCAATGCGCTCGATTTTCCACGGCCACCGGGCCGCGCTGTTGTCGATCCTGCTCGTCCTGCTGGCGGGCACGCAGACCGCTCTGGCGCAGGACACCGCCGACCTGTTGCCGGTCACCGAGGCGTACAAGCTGGCTGCTGATGCCGCCACGCCAGGCGTGCTGAAGCTGCACTGGGCGATCGCGCCGGACTATTACCTCTATCGCGGCCGCATGAAATTCAAGGCCGGCGTCGGCGTGACGCTGGGCGAGCCTCAGCTGCCGGATGGCGAGAAGCACCACGACGAATACCTGGGCGATGTCGAGACGTACCACCACGGCATCGACGCCATATTGCCGTACGCCGTCGCTGCCGGCACCACGCGGCTGAAACTGAGCGTGCAGTATCAGGGCTGCCACGAGGTCGATCCGAAGATCTGCTACCCGCCGCATACCGAACAGCTGGATCTGCCGCTGCCGGCGCCCCTCGGCAGCACCAACCCATCTGCCGGCAACAATCCACTCGACGCCGCGCTCGCGCGACTAGGCAGCCGCGCACGCGGCGCACCCGCCGGCATGGACAGCGCACCGTTGCCAGCCGAACAGGCGTTCCGCCTCGAAGCGCTGGCGCATGACCCGCATCAGTTGTTGCTGCGCTGGACAATGCCGAAAGGCTACTACCTGTATCGCGACCAGACCGCGCTGAAACTCAAGGATGCCGCCAGCCTCAGCCTGAAACCGGCGTGGCCGGCCGGCACCGCACATCACGACACGCATTACGGCGATGTCACTGTGTACTTCGACCAGGTCGAACTGCCGGTAACGGTCGAGGGTGATCTCGGTGATCGCCGGCAACTGACGCTGGAGGCCAGCTTCCAGGGCTGCCAGGACGGCGGCCTGTGCTATCCGCTGATGACGCGTGCGCTAAGCATCGACCTCGGCAGCGGGGTTGCAGCCACAAGCCAGACCACGGCAGCGGCAGCGCCGCCAGCCGATCTCGGCGAGGCTCCGTTGCAGGTCGGCCTGATCGCCGCGCTGCTGCTCGCGCTCGGCGGCGGCCTGGTGCTGAACCTGATGCCGTGCGTGCTGCCGGTGCTGTCGATCAAGGCGGTCAGCGTGCTGGAAAGCGGCGAGAACCGTGCGACAGCGCGCCGCCATGCCTTGTTCTATACCGCCGGCGTAGTGTGCAGTTTCGCCGCGCTGGGGCTGGGCATCCTGGCCTTGCGCTCGGCCGGCCACGCGCTGGGCTGGGGCACGCAGCTGCAACAGCCTCTCGTAGTTGGCGCACTGGCGCTGGTGATGCTGGCGGTCGGGCTGTCGATGTCCGGCGTGGTGCAGTTCGGCGCCACGCTGGGCAATACCGGTGCCTCGCTTGCCACGCGCTCCGGGCCGAGCGGCGACTTCTTCACCGGCGTGCTGGCGGTGGTGGTGGCCAGCCCTTGCACCGCGCCGTACATGGGCAGCGCGCTGGCATATGCGTTTGCCGCACCGATGCTGTCCGCCCTGCTGGTGTTCCTGGCGCTGGGCATCGGATTGGCGTTGCCATTCCTGCTGATCGGTTTCGTGCCCGCACTGGCACGTCTGCTGCCGCGGCCGGGACGCTGGATGGAAACCCTGAAGCAGGTGCTGGCGTTCCCGATGTACCTGACCGCGGCGTGGCTGGTCTGGGTACTGGCCAACCAGCGCGGCGCCGACGCGGTGGGCCTGGTGCTGGTGGCGATGGTGTTGCTGGCGATGACGTTGTGGTGGTTCGAGCGCAACCGCTCGGGCGGCGCGGTCAGTCGGTCGCTGGTCGCACTCCTCGCGCTGGCCACCCTGGTTCCGATGTATCTGCTCGCCCACGTGCCAGCGCCGTCCAGGGTTGCCGCGAGCGAGGACGGCGTTGTCGCGTACAGCCCGGACAAACTGGCCGAACTGCGCGCCGCCGGCACGCCGGTGTTCGTCGACATGACCGCCGACTGGTGCGTCACCTGCAAGGCGAACGAGCATACCGTGCTGGATACCGAGGCGTTCCGCGACCTGCTCAAGCGCACCGGCGCGGTCTACATGAAAGGCGACTGGACCGACGTCAACCCGACCATCGGCGCCTTCCTGCAGCAGTACCACTCGCCCGGTGTGCCGCTCTACGTGGTGTTTCCAAAACATGGCGGCCCGGGCAAGCAGCTGTCGACCGTGCTGACTTCCTCGATGGTCGAACAGGCGCTGACCGAGGCGGCCCGCTGATGCTCGATCGCAGCAACAGGCTGATCCTCGGCCTGGCCGTGCTGGCTGCCGCCCTTGGCGGATATGCAGAGCATCGCCACCGGCAGCCTGTGTCCACGGATTCCAAGCTGATCGGCCAGCCGGCACCTGCGATGATCCTGGCCGATCTCGACGGCAAGCCACACCCGCTGAGCGACTATCGCGGCCACCGCGTGCTGCTCAATTTCTGGGCCAGCTGGTGCGGCCCATGCCTGGACGAGATGCCGGCACTGAACCGGGCACAAGCCAAGTTCGGCGAACAGGGAGCGATCGTGCTCGGAATTGCGATGGATGAACCGGCCCGGATCCGCGCCTTTCTGGCCACACATCCGGTGAATTACCCGATTTTACTGGGTCAGCTCGACTCTCCCAGCACCACGGTGGAATTTGGCGATGCGCATGAAGTACTGCCATATAGCGTCCTGATCGATGCAAATGGCAGCATCCTGGCCACGCAAGCGGGGGCCTTGCCTGCACCGGAGCTGGAACAGTGGCTGGCACCTGCGCCAGTCAGGCGCTGAATCATCGCCGACATACGCTGCCGCACGGAAACACCGGACTTCTCCGCCAAACATCGTCGATCTGCCGCGAACTGGACATCATCCACGACTGCGCGCACACTGCGCCGGGTTCCGGAGCCGCCGGACGCAAGCTGGACGATGTCGTGGCAAAAATCCTGGTCCTGCATGGACCGAACCTCAACCTGCTGGGTGTACGCGAGCCGGAGATCTATGGCCGCGACACGCTGACCGATATCAACCAGCGGCTGGCCGAACGCGCGCAGGCCGCCGGGCATGAGCTGGCCTGGTGCCAGTCCAACGCCGAACATGAGCTGATCGGTCGCATCCATCAGGGTCGCGACGACCGGACCGCGATGATCCTGATCAATGCCGGCGCGTTTACCCATACCAGCATTGCCCTGCGCGATGCGCTGGCGTCGGTGGCGATCCCGTTCATCGAGGTACACCTGTCCAACGTGTTCGCACGCGAGCCGTTCCGCCATCACTCCTATCTGGCGGATCTCGCCGTCGGCGTGATCTGCGGCTTCGGCAGCGACAGCTATCAACTGGCCCTGGAAGCGGCAATCCAGCGCTTGCGCACGCCAGCGCCCGCCGCGGCATAGAGCGAAACCCGGCCCGCACGGCCAACCCCTACCCTTCCGGCCACCTGCGGTGGCATGACTGAAAAGGCTGATCCGATGGATTTGCGCAAAATCAAGAAACTCATCGACCTGCTCGAGGAATCCAACCTCGCCGAACTGGAGATCAAGGAGGGCGAAGAAGTCGTCCGCCTGTCGCGGGTACCCAAGAACACCGCGCCGGCCGTTGCACCGGCGGCCGTGGCCGCCGCGCCCGCTCCGATCGCGGTGGCTTCGGCACCTGTCGCCGCCGCTGTTGAAGCACCGGCGGCGGCCGCGCTGCCAGCCGGCCACGTCGTCAAGGCGCCGATGGTCGGCACGTTCTACGCGTCCGCCACGCCCGGCACCCCGGCCTTCGTCAAGGTCGGCCAGCAGGTCAAGGCCGGCGAAACGCTGGGCATCATCGAGGCGATGAAGATGTTCAACCAGATCGAGGCCGACGTGGCCGGCACCGTGCAGGCGATCCTGGTCGAGAACGGCCAGCCGGTGGAATTCGACGAACCCATGTTCGTGATTGCCTGAGGCCGCCCGGATGCTCGAGAAGGTCGTCATCGCCAACCGCGGCGAAATCGCGTTGCGCGTGTTGCGCGCCTGCCACAGTCTGGGCATCAAGACCGTGGCGGTGCACTCCACCGTGGACCGCAATCTGAAGCACGTCGGCCTCGCCGACGAGTCGATCTGCATCGGCCCAGGCCCGTCGGTCGACAGCTATCTCAACATCCCGCGCATCATCGCGGCAGCGGAAATCACCGATGCCCAGGCGATCCATCCGGGCTACGGCTTCCTGTCCGAGCGCGCCGACTTCGCCGAGCAGGTGGAGCAGTCCGGCTTCATCTTCATCGGCCCCACCGCGGACGTGATCCGCCTGATGGGCGACAAGGTCGAGGCGATCCGCGCGATGAAGGCGGCTGGCGTGCCGTGCGTGCCCGGCTCCGGCGGCCCGCTCGGCGAGGATGTCGACACCAATATCAAGATCGCCCGCGAGATCGGCTACCCGGTGATCATCAAGGCCGCCGGCGGCGGCGGTGGCCGCGGCATGCGCGTGGTGCGCACCGAGGCGCACCTGGGCAACGCGATCACCATGACCAAGGCCGAGGCCAAGGCCGCGTTCGGCAACGAGCAGGTCTACATGGAGAAGTTCCTGGAGAATCCGCGCCACGTGGAGATCCAGGTGCTCGCCGATGGTCAGGGCAACGCGATCCATCTGGGTGAACGCGACTGCTCGATGCAGCGTCGGCACCAAAAGGTGGTCGAGGAAGCGCCGGCACCGGGCATCACGCCGGAGCAGCGTGCCGCGATCGGCAAGGTCTGTGTCGATGCCTGTATCCGCATCAACTACCGCGGCGCCGGCACGTTCGAGTTCCTGTACGAAAACGGCCGCTTCTACTTCATCGAGATGAACACCCGCATCCAGGTCGAGCACCCGGTGACCGAGCTGATCACCGGCGTCGACCTGGTGCGCGAACAGCTGCTGATCGCCGGCGGCGAGAAGCTGTCGATCCGGCAGGAAGACATCGTCATCCGCGGCCACGCGATCGAATGCCGCATCAATGCCGAGGATCCCGACACCTTCATGCCGAGCCCCGGCACGGTGAAGCGCTTCGAGGCACCCGGCGGCCCCGGCGTGCGCGTCGACACGCACCTTTACGACGGTTACAAGATCCCGCCGAACTACGACTCGATGATCGGCAAGCTGATCGTGCACGGACCGGATCGCGAAACCGCGATCGCGCGCATGCGCCTGGCACTGGCCGAGACAGTCATCGAAGGGGTCAAGTGCAACATCCCGCTGCAGCAGCGGATCATGGCCGATGTCGGCTTCCAGCATGGTGGCCAGAACATCCACTATCTGGAGAAGCGCATGGCGGAGCAGAAGGAACACCCCGCCACCGGACACTGACCGAAGGAAAAGAAGTGAGTGAAGAGGAGTGAGGAGTTGAGAAGAAGCAGGCACGCCCCGCTTCTCGCCATGGACCGAAGTGTCTCTCTCCAGCCCGACACACTCGTCACTGTGCCCGCGCCTCTTTCAATTCACTCGTCCTCACTCACTCCTCAACCCTATGCCCTTTCTCGAACTCTCCCTCAGCATCCGCGTCGAGCAGCAGCCGCACGCGGAAGAATCGCTGGACGATCTCGGTGCGTTGTCGATCACGCTGCAGGACGCCAATGCGGAGACACCGGACGAACAGGCGATCTTCGAGCCAGGTGTGGGCGAATTGCCGCTGTGGCCGACGATCACGCTGAACGCACTGTTCGACGAGCACACCGACCGTCGCGGCCTCACCGAAGCACTCGGCGAGCTGCTGCCCTGGCTGGAGCCGGACCAGCTGACGTTCCGCGAGGTCGCCGACCAGGAC
The DNA here is from genome assembly GCF_002001125.1 of Rhodanobacter sp. B04. GTDB lineage: Bacteria > Pseudomonadota > Gammaproteobacteria > Xanthomonadales > Rhodanobacteraceae > Rhodanobacter. Next base: position 62,013 of record NZ_MUNV01000012.1, read on the forward strand.
TGGGAGCGTGCCTGGATGGACCAGTTCAAGCCGATGCCGTTCGGTCGCCGGCTGTGGATCTATCCATGGAACATCGAACCGCCGGCCGATGACGAACTGGTCGTGGTGCGCCTCGATCCCGGCCTGGCCTTCGGCAGCGGCACGCACCCGACGACCGCACTGTGCCTGGAATGGCTGGACGGCCTCGACCTGGCCGGCAAGACGGTCACCGACTACGGCTGCGGCTCCGGCATCCTCGCGATCGCAGCGCTGAAGCTCGGTGCGGCCAGCGCGATCGGAGTCGACAACGACCCGCAGGCGCTCATTGCCTCCATCGACAACGCCGAACGCAACGAGGTCGCCGATCGCCTTGCCGTGTTCCTGCCCGAGGATTTCAACATGCAGGCCGCTCCTGCGCATTCTGCGCGCGCGGCACTAGCGCATCCATGCGCGCCGGAAGCCGACGTGTTCATCGCCAACATCCTGGCCGGGCCGCTCGGCGCCCTGGCACCGACCTTTGCTGCCGCCGCGAAACCCGGCGCGCCGTTCGCGATCTCCGGCATCCTGCAAGGGCAACAGGGCGAACTGCTGCAACGTTATGCCGAATGGTTCGACGAATTGCGCGTGGACACTCGCGAAGACTGGGTACGCATCAGCGGCCGCCGCCGCGCCTGAACACCGCAGCATCACGCCGTGGGTTTGTTGCCACGCCACTCTGCCTGCCTAGTGCGCGCACGAACCCGTCGGGGCTCCCTGCTAAGCTTGCCGCATACTGATTGAAGCGGCCCGCATGTACGCCCAATGCCCCGAATGCCTGTCCGTGTTTTCGCTGGATGTGCACACGCTCGTGCAGGCACACGGCCACGTGGTGTGCGGGCACTGCAAGGCCGGCTTCGACAGCATCGCCACGCTGACCGAACAACTGCCGCCGGAACCCTTCCACGAATTGCCGGTTAACGAACCCGCATTCGAGCCGCCGTGCGTGGATCTGGTGGTCTACCGGCCACGCCCCGATCCGCCTGCGGTCATCGAAAGCGAGGCGGTGGCAGCGGAAGCACCTGCCGCCGAAGATTTCTCGCAACTGGTATTTGCGCCACGCTTTGCCCGCGAGGCGCGCGCGCGCCGACCCGCACGTCCGGCGCGCCGACGGCGCAACCCTGCACCGGGCGAGCGCCGCTGGCCATGGGTTGTCGCATGCAGCGTGCTCGCCTTGCTGCTCGCTATTCAACTGGCCTGGGCCGAACGCAGTCCGCTGATCCGCGATCCCACGGTAGGCGGCTGGCTGCGCAGCAGCTGCAACGTGCTCAACTGCGAGCTTCCGCTGGTCTCGGCACCACGGCAGCTGCGGCTGCTCGCCAGCAATGTGCAGGCGCATCCCAGCGTCGCCGGCGCCTTGATGATCAGCGCCAGCGTGCGCAACGATGCCGCATTCGCCCAACCGTACCCGGTGCTCACGATCACCCTGTCCGACGCGCATGGACAGCGCATCGCGATGCGCCGGCTGCAGCCGAACGAATACCTCGATGACCCTGCGATTCTGCGCCGGGGCCTCGCTCCAGGCACCAGCGCCGTGCTGCTGCTGGAGGTGGAGGATCCCGGCGACAAAGCCGTGGCCTTCGAATTTGGTTTCGAATAGCACTTAAAATTATCGGCACGCACGGGTAGACTCGACCCTTCGCGCAGACTGCCAACCGCCGCTCAATACGCAGCGTACCCTGCAGCAATAGTCATAACCATACGCAGCGGCCCATGTAGCCGCGGCCTTGTCCGTGAGGGAAGATGTCCGTGAATGCCGTAAGACTGCCTGCTGTCGAGGCCGCAAAACAGACCTCGTTGCAGGACGCCGATTCGAAGGGTGTCGGCTCGCAGAATGCCGGCTCTCATAGCGCACTGAGCGAATGCGTCAGCCGTACGGTGCGCCGCTATCTCGCCGATATCGGCGATACCGAATGCGCCGAAGGCCTGCACGCGTTGGTGCTGCGCGAAGTCGAAGTGCCGCTGCTGCGCGAGGTCCTGGCATTCCATGACGGCAACCAGAGCCGCGCCGCCAGCGCACTCGGCATCAATCGCGCCACGCTGCGCAAGAAGCTGGCCGCCCACGGCCTGCTGTAACGCCTGCCGAAGCCGTCGACCAATCAGACGGCTATAATGAGCGGCTTTCCCCTCCTGGAAACCCGCTCATGCCCACGCCCCAGCTCGTCCCGGTCCGACGCGCCCTGCTCAGCGTCTCCGACAAGACCGGCCTGATCGACCTGGGCCAACGGTTGGCCGCCAAGGGCATTGAACTGCTTTCCACCGGCGGCAGCGCCAAGGCCCTGCGCGAGGCCGGCATTGCGGTCACCGACGTCAGCGAGGTCACCGGTTTCCCGGAAATCATGGACGGCCGCGTCAAGACGCTGCATCCGAAGGTGCACGGTGGCCTGCTCGGCCGGCGCGGCACGGACGATGCCGTCATGACCGAGCTCGGCATCGCGCCGATCGACCTGCTGGTGCTGAACCTGTACCCGTTCGAAAGCACCGTGGCCAAGCCCGGCTGCACACTGGAAGACGCGATCGAGAACATCGACATCGGCGGCCCGGCGATGCTGCGCTCGGCGGCGAAGAACTGGAACGATGTCGGCGTGCTGACCTCGCCCGATCAATACGACGCCGCGCTGGCCGAAATCGAACAGCATGGCGGCCTCAGCCGGCCCACCCGCTTCAAGCTGGCGGTCGCCGCGTTCAACAACGTCTCCAACTACGACGGCGCGATCAGCGACTACCTGTCGGCGCTGCAGCTCAACGAGACGCAGGACGCCATCGCAGGACATGACGCCTTCCCCGGCCAGGCCAACGGCCGCTTCGTGAAGCTGATGGACCTGCGTTACGGGGAGAATCCGCACCAACAGGCGGCGTTCTACCGCGACCTGTATCCGGCGCCGGGCACGCTCGCCACGTTCCGCCAGCTGCAGGGCAAGGAGCTGTCGTTCAACAACATCGCCGATGCCGACGCGGCGTGGGAGTGCGTACGCAGCTTCACCAAGCCGGCCTGCGTGATCGTCAAGCACGCCAACCCGTGCGGCGTCGCTGTAAGCCTGGACGGTATCGGCAAGGCCTATGACCTTGCCTACCAGACCGATCCCACTTCGGCCTTCGGCGGCATCATCGCGTTCAACCGCGAGGTGGACGGCGCCACCGCGCAGGCCATCGTGGCGCGCCAGTTCGTCGAGGTGGTGCTGGCGCCGGGTTACGCCGACGAGGCGCTGAAGGCGTTCGCCAAGAAGGGCAACGTGCGTGTACTGGTGATTCCGCTGCCCGCCGATGGCAGCCTGCTGCACGCCCATCCAGGCAACAACTCCAAGCGTGTCGGCTCAGGCTTGTTGATCCAGAGCGCCGACCTCGGCATGGTCGGCGCCGAGGATCTGAAGATCGTCACCCGCCGCGCGCCGACCGAAGCGCAGATCCACGATCTGATCTTCGCCTGGAAGGTGGCCAAGTTCGTCAAGAGCAACGCCATCGTCTATGCGAAGGACCGCCAGACCATCGGCATCGGCGCCGGCCAGATGAGCCGCGTCTACAGCGCCAAGATCGCCGGCATCAAGGCAGCCGACGAAAAGCTCGAAGTACGCGGCTCGGTGATGGCCTCCGATGCGTTCTTCCCGTTCCGTGACGGCATCGACGCCGCCGCCGCGGCCGGCATTGCCGCGGTGATCCAGCCCGGCGGCTCGATGCGCGACGCCGAGGTGATCGCCGCCGCCGACGAACATGACATGGCGATGGTATTCACCGGGATGCGCCACTTCCGTCACTGAGTGGCAGAAGTAAATCCAACTGGCTCGTCGCTGAAAGTGACGGAAATGAGCCACGCATCTAACACGGCAAGGCCCGGGGCAAACCCGGGCCTTGTTCGTTGGCGCATCCGACAGGCCTCAGTCCGCGGGTGCCGTATCCACCTCCAAGACTCGCGCCCCGGCCTCGATGCGCCGCGCGTAACGCCGCGCCAGCACCGCACAGGTCATCAGCTGGATCTGATGGAACAGCATGATCGGCAGCACGATCATCCCCAGCGGATGACCGGCGAACAGCACCTTGGCCATCGGCACGCCGCTGGCCAGGCTCTTCTTGGACCCGCAGAACACGATGGTGATCTCGTCCTCCCTGCCAAAACCGAGCGCACGTGAGCCGTAGCAGGTGATCAGCAGCGCCAGCGCCAGCAGTACCGCGTTGATCGCCAGCAAGCCGAGCAGCACCGGCAGCGGCGCCTGCTTCCACAACCCTTCCAGCACGGCCGCGCTGAACGCGCTGTAGACCACCAGCAGGATCGAGCCCTGGTCGACCAGCCCGACCAGCGGCTTGTGCTGCTGCACCCAGCTGCCGATCCAATGCTGCGCCACCTGACCGGCCACGAACGGCACCAGCAGCTGCAGCACGATGCCGCCCACCGCACCCCACGACATGCCGCCATGTCCATGCGCCTCCAGCAGCACGCCCACCAGCAATGGGGTGATGAAGATGCCGAGCAGGCTGGAGGCGGACGCCGAACAGACCGCCGCAGAGACATTGCCGCGTGCGATCGAGGTGAATGCGATCGACGATTGCACCGTCGACGGCAATGCGCACAGGAACATCACGCCCAGATACAGATCCGGCGTCACCAATGGCGACAAAACCGGCCGCAGCAGCAGACCCAGCAGGGGAAACAGCACGAAGGTGCTGGCCAGCACGGTCACGTGCAGCCGCCAGTTGGTGACGCCGGCAACCACCGCCGCGCGCGACAGCTTGGCGCCGTGCAGGAAGAACAGCAGCGCAATCGCCACATCGGTGAGCACGCCGAACACCTGCGCTGCCACTCCGCGGCACGGCAACAGGCTGGCCAGCAGCACGGTACACAACAGTGCGCAGGTGAAGCGATCGGGAAGAAATCGTTTGAGCATCGGTTGGCTGCATGCCGTACGAACGACGGCGTGGCATTGGGATGCCACTATTGCAACGTCATCACATTGATAAATCAAATCGCTTTATCTTATTCACTGATACAATTTGAATATGAATGTCAGCCTGCGCCAACTGCGAGCCTTCCTGGCCGTTGCCAGACTGCAGCATTTCCGCCGTGCCGCCGAAAGCCTGCACCTGACCCAGCCGGCGATCAGCCGGCACATCGCGGACCTGGAAGCCGAACTCGGCGTGCGGTTGTTCGACCGCAACACGCGCGAGGTCATCCCCACCGACGCCGGCCGCTATCTGCAAAGTGCGGTGGAACGCGTACTCGAGGAACTCGATGGCGTGCTGACCCACGTCCATTCCGAAAGTGAACGCAAGCAAGGCAAGGTGCGTGTCGCCGCCGTGCCCACGCTTTCGGCCGGACTGATGCCGCAATGCATTGCCGCCTGCACCAGCCGCTATCCCGCACTGACCGTGCAATTGCACGACCGAGTGCAGAGCCTGGTGCTGGACAGCGTGCGTGGCGGCGAAGTGGATTTCGGCTTGGCGATCGAACCGGCCGACAGCGAGGCTTTCGACAGCGAGACGATCCTGCACGATCCGTTCGTGCTGATCTGCCGGCGTGAGCATCCGCTGGCCAGGCTGGCGGCTGTGCCATGGAAGAAGCTGCAAGGCGAACCGTTGGTGCTGCTCGACTACGCCTCGGGCAGCCGCCGGCTGATCGACCAGCAGCTGGCCGCGCATCGTGTGGAGGCCCGCGTGATGCAGCAGACCGGGCATACGCACACGGCCTTCCGTATGGTCGAGGCAGGCCTGGGCATCAGCGTCTCGCCCAGCCTGTCACTGCCGGCATCGGAGCAGCTCACCGTACGCCCGCTGACTCCCACGGCCAAACGCGCCGTCACCCTGATCCGCCGACGGCACCGCTCGCTGTCGCCGGTGGCCGAGCTGGTCTGGGCGCAGATCCGCGAAACGGCAGCACGGCTGACGCCGATCCACCGTGCATCGTCGAAACCAGGCTGATCAGCTCATGCGGATCAGGCCAGCGCGATCACCATCGCACCGGCCACGATCAGGCCGCCGCCGATCAGCAGCGGCAGGCTCGGCTTTTCTCCAAGGAACACCAGCGCCAGCACGATCGCCATCGCCACGCTGAGCTTGTCGATCGGCGCCACCTTGCTTACCGGCCCCAGTTGCAGCGCACGGTAATAGCACAGCCAGGACAGGCCGGTGGCAATGCCGGACAGCACCAGGAACAACCAGCTGTGCAGCGGCAACCCGGTCGGTTTGGCCCATTCCTGGCGCAGGCTGAGGATGCCGGCGGTGACAACCAGGATCACGACGGTACGGATGAAGGTGGCGAGGTTGGAATTGATGCCGACCACGCCGAGCTTGCCGAACAAGGCGGTGAGCGCAGCGAACAGAGCCGAGCCCAAGGCAAACAGCAGCCAGCTTTCACGCAGTTGCATTGCGCCGTACTCCCCGCCCGGGATCCGTCTCAAGCATCGTCACCAGGCCATGCACCGGTGACGATACGCAACACCCGACTCAGTGGCTGCCGTCGTCCGCCGGCGTCTCGCTCGAGTCCGCGGCGGCCGGTTTGCTCTTGCCCCATTCCAGCACCTTGTACATCGCCGGCCCCACCGGTTTCTTGCCATGCTCGTCGACCAGCCGCCCTTGGGGATCGACCATGTAGGTCTGCTGTATGCCGTGCTTGGGCGTGACCACCACCATGTAGACCTGCCCACTGTGGCTGTATTCCTGGATGGTGTTGTCGCCTTCCTGGCGCACCCTGATCTGCGGCAGCGACGCCTGCCTGCCGTTACCGGCATCCTGCATCGCCGGCAGCGCCGGCGGCTCCCGGGTCATCGGATTGCCACCCTGCGATGCTGCGGTCGCTGGCGCCACCGCCTTCACGCCCGGATCATTGATGCCAGGGGGTGGCGGCACATTGGTCGGTGCGGATTGCGCAAAAGCGTGCGAAGCGAGCAGAGCGCTGGCCGCAGCCAGCAGAACAGGGATTTTCATGGCGGAGGCCTCGATCGGATGGCAAGAGCATAGCAGTGCACCAGCAGACCTTCCGTGAAGCATGACGTTCCCTGCATGCGAGAATGGTGCATGGCCAAACTCATCCTGATCGACGGCTCCTCCTACCTGTACCGCGCGTTCCACGCGCTGCCGCCACTGAGCAATGCCCAGGGCGAGCCCACCGGTGCACTGTTCGGCGTGGTCAACATGCTGCGTGCCACGCTGAAGGCGAAGCCGGATTATCTCGCTTTCGTCAGCGACGCGCCCGGCCCTACCTTCCGCGACACGTTGTACGACCAGTACAAGGCGAACCGGCCGCCGATGCCGGACGACTTGCGCGCGCAGGTCGAACCGATGCTGGCGATCGTCGGCGCACTGGGTTTTCCGATCCTGCGCGTGCCCGGCGTCGAAGCCGACGACGTGATCGGCACGCTGGCCGTGCAGGCGCAGGCGCTCGGCATCGAGGTGGAGATATCCACCGGCGACAAGGACATGGCGCAGCTGGTGAACCCGCACGTCACCCTGGTCAACACCATGAGCAATACGGTGATGGACAGCGCCGGCGTGATGGAGAAATTCGGCGTGCGGCCGGACCAGATCATCGACTTCCTCGCGCTCACCGGCGACACCGTCGACAACGTGCCGGGCGTGCCAAAGTGCGGCCCGAAGACCGCCGCCAAGTGGCTCGCCGAATACGCCACGCTGGATGGTGTGATCGCGAACGCCGACAAGATCGGCGGCAAGATCGGCGAAAGCCTGCGCGCCGCCCTGCCGCAACTGCCACTGTCGCGCGAACTGGTGACGATCAAGACCGACGTGGCGCTCGAGTTCGGCCCGACCGAGCTGGCCCAGCGCGAGGCCGATACCGCGCAGTTGCGCGAGCTGTACGAGCGTTATGGGTTCAAGGCGGCGCTGAAGGAACTCGACGCCGTGGCGGTACCTGTAGCAGCGCAGCCTGTGCGCGATCACGCCGAACCGCAGATTTCTGCGCAAGCAGATCGCGCACAGGGTGGGCTCCTGCAACCGGCATGGTCCGCGCCGGGCGAATACGAACTCGTCACTGCCCAGCCGCAACTCGACGCATGGCTGGAAAAATTGCACGGCGCCGAGCTGATCGCGTTTGACACCGAAACCACCAGCATCGACGCGATGCGTGCGGACATCGTCGGTCTCAGCCTCTCCATCAAACCCGGACATGCCTGCTATATCCCGCTGGGTCACGACTATCCCGGTGCGCCGAGGCAACTCAATCGCGACAGCGTGCTGGCCGCGCTGAAACCGATCTTCGAGGACGCGAACAAACCCAAGCTCGGCCAGCACGCGAAGTACGACATCAACATCCTGTGGCATTACGGCATCGCCGTGCAGGGCCTGAAGCACGATTCGATGCTGGAATCCTACGTGTGGAACGCCACTGCCACGCGCCACGACATGGACTCGCTGGCGAAGCTGTACCTCGGCTACGAGACGATCAAGTACGAACAGGTCGCCGGCAAGGGCGCCAAGCAGATTTCGTTCTCGCAGGTCGATCTGGACACCGCCTGCCGCTACGCCGCCGAGGACGCCGACATCACCTTGCGCCTGCACCATGCGCTGTGGCCGAAGCTGGAAAGCGTACCGACCTTGCGCAAGGTCTATGAGGACATCGAGATCCCGCTGGTACCGGTGCTGGCCGCGATGGAACGCCGCGGCGTGCTGATCGATGGTGACGAACTGCGCAAGCAGAGCCAACAGCTCGGCAAGCGCATGCTGGAACTGCAGCGACAGGCATACGCCCTGGCCGGCCGCGAATTCAATCTCGATTCGCCCAAACAGCTGCAGGCCATCCTGTTCGACGAACTAGGCCTACAGGCCAAGCTGAAGACGCCGACCGGCCAGCCGTCCACCAACGAGGAAGCGCTGGAGGCGATTGCCGATACGCACGAATTGCCACGGCTGATCCTCGATTATCGCGGCCTCGCCAAGCTGCGCTCCACCTATACCGACAAGCTGTCCGGCATCGTCAATCCGCGCACCGGCCGGGTGCACACCAGCTACCACCAGGGCGCGGTGGCGACCGGGCGGATATCCTCGTCCGACCCTAACCTGCAGAACATCCCGGTGCGCACCGAGGAAGGCCGGCGCATCCGCCAGGCCTTCATCGCACCGCCGGGCTGGAAGGTGATGGCGGCGGATTACTCGCAAATCGAGCTGCGCATCATGGCGCACCTGTCCGGCGACGAAGGCCTGCTGCGCGCGTTCCGTGAAGGCGGCGACGTGCATCGAGCCACCGCGGCGGAAGTGTTCGGGCTCAGGCCGGAGGAGGTCAGCACCAACCAGCGTCGCGCCGCCAAGGCGATCAACTTCGGCCTGATGTACGGCATGAGCGCGTTCGGGCTGGCACGTCAGCTCGGCGTGGATCGCGGCGAAGCCAGCGATTACATGGCGCGCTACTTCGCCCGCTATCCCGGCGTGCATGCGTTCATGGAGGCCACCCGCGCGCAGGCGCATCGCGACGGCTACGTCGAAACGATCTTCGGTCGCCGGCTGTATCTGGAAAATCTCGCCTCGCGCAACCAGGGCCTGCGCCAGGGCGCCGAACGTGCCGCGGTCAACGCGCCGATGCAGGGCAGCGCGGCCGACATCATCAAGCGCGCGATGATTGCGGTGGCCGCATGGATCGACGGGCGCGATGACGTAAACATGCTGATGCAGGTGCACGATGAACTGGTGTTCGAGGTACGCGCCGATGCAGTCGACGTGGTCCGCGCTGCCGTGATCGAGCGCATGTCCGGTGCCGCGGAACTGGCGGTGCCGTTGCTGGTCGATGTCGGTGTGGGCGCGAACTGGGACGAGGCACATTGAGCTCGCGCACTCGATGCGGAGCATCGCATATGCAACAACGGCTTGCGCGTTAAGGTTTCATCAGCTGAACCGGCAATAAATTTTTCCGTCAGCCGTTGAAACTTTCCCACCGAATCCGCATCTAAGTCTTCGGATGCACGCAACGGCATCCACGGCGAGCTTACCTCCCTGAGCAGCCACGGACGCGAACCTCTCCCCTGGGTCCCTCGCGTCCGCCCGGCCCCGAAGGTTCCCCCTAACCTTCGGGGCCTTTTTTTGCCTGCGTTTTGGCCGGTACGTTCAACGTGTACTTTTTGTGCACACCGGCAGCCGGCATACTCGGGCCACATCCATCGAGGGGAAACATTCATGCGCGCAGGACTGATCATCGTCGGCATCATCTTGCTGGCGGCCGGCATCTGGATCGTCGCCGGCCATGCCAGTTACCAGGACACCGATACGCTGCTGCAGGTCGGCTCGGCCAAGATCACCGCCACGCATGACAAGGGCGTACCGCAATGGATCGGCATCGCCGGCATCGTGATCGGTGGCCTGCTGGCGGTCGGCGGCTTCATCAGCAAGCGCTGAATGCGTTCGCTGGCCTCATGGAAAACCGCCGCCTTCGCGGCGGTTTTCATGTGCGGCCCGCTAGAATGGGCAGGATGGATGTCTCGTACCTGATCGACCTGCTCAACGACGCGCAGCGCGAAGCCGTCTGCGCCCCGCCTGGCCATTACCTGGTACTGGCCGGCGCCGGCTCCGGCAAGACCCGCGTACTCACTCACCGCATCGGCTGGCTCAACCAGGTCGAACGCGTGCCGCCGTGGGCGATCCTCGCCGTCACCTTCACCAACAAGGCTGCCGGCGAAATGCGCGCGCGGCTCGACGCGCTGATTCCCGGCGGGACCCAAGGCCTCACCGTGGGTACCTTCCACGGCATCGCGCATCGGCTGCTGCGCCGGCACTGGCGTGAAGCAGGCCTGCCGGAAACCTTCCAGATCCTCGATGCCGACGATCAGCTGCGGCTGGTCAAGCGCGTCGTCGCCGGGCTCGGGCTGGACGATGCGAAGTATCCGCCGCGCCAGGCCAGCTGGCAGATCAACAACTGGAAGGACGAGGGCAAGCGCCCGGACAGCATCGAGCATCGCGATCACCCGGTCACGCATACGTTCGTCAACATCTACAAGGCCTATGAAGACGCCTGCCGCCGCGCCGGCCTGGTCGATTTCGCCGAGCTGCTGCTGCGCGCGCACGAACTGTGGCTGAAGAACCCGGCCGTGCTGGAGCATTACCAGCAGCGCTGGCGCCACCTGCTGATCGACGAATTCCAGGACACCAACACGCTGCAGTACGCGTGGATCCGCGTACTCGCCGGCAACACCAGCAAGGTCTTTGCCGTGGGTGACGACGACCAGTCGATCTATGGCTGGCGCGGCGCCAAGGTGGAGAACATGCAGCAGTTCCTGCGCGATTTCCCCGGCGCCCGCACGATCAAGCTGGAACAGAACTACCGCTCCACCTCGACCATCCTGAAAGCCGCCAACAGCGTGATCCAGCGCAACGGCAGCCGCCTCGGCAAGCAGCTGTGGACCGCTGGCGAGGACGGCGAGCGCATCTCGCTGTACGCCGCCTACAACGAACAGGACGAAGCGCGTTTCGTGATCGAGCGCATCCGTGAATACATCGCCGAGCATGGCCACGCGAAAGACTGCGCGATCCTGTATCGCTCCAACGCGCAGTCGCGCAACTTCGAGGAGCAGCTGACCCAGCACAGCATCAAGTATCGCGTCTACGGCGGCCAGCGCTTCTTCGAGCGCGCCGAGGTCAAGGATGCACTGGCCTATCTGCGCCTCAGCGCGAACCGCCACGACGATGCGGCGTTCGAGCGCGCGGTGAACACGCCGCCACGCGGTATCGGCGATCGCACGCTGGATGCGCTGCGTCGCCGCGCGCGTGGCGACAACACCTCGATGTGGGAGGCCGTGCTCACCGAATTGAGCAGCGGCGGCGAGCTGGCCGGCCGCGCGAAGAATGCGGTGAAGGCGTTTCTCGCCTTGATCGAGGAGATGGCGCAAGCCTTCGTCGGACATGGCGGCGGCGAAGCGCTCACCCTCGCCGAACAGATCGACCACGCGATCACCCATACCGGCCTGCGCGACTTCTACGAGAAGGATTCGCGCGGCAATGCCGAGTCGCGCGTCGAGAATCTCGACGAGCTGGTCAACGTCGCCAGCCGCTTCGAACCGACCCAGGAAGATATCGACGCGGGCTTGAGCGAACTGTCCGCGTTCCTGTCGCACGCCACCCTGGAGGCCGGCGAGAACCAGGGCGAGGCCTGGGACGACTGCGTGCAGCTGATGACCCTGCACTCGGCCAAGGGACTGGAGTTTCCGGCGGTGTTCCTGGTCGGCATGGAGGAGGGCCTGTTTCCCAGCCAGCGCTCGGTCGATGACGAAGGCCGGCTGGAAGAGGAACGCCGACTCGCCTACGTCGGCATCACCCGCGCCCGCGAAAAACTGTTCGTAACCCATGCCGAATCGCGGCGCATGCACGGCACCGAGATGCTGGCGCGGCCCTCGCGTTTCCTTGGCGAAATCCCGGCCGAACTGATCGACGAAGTGCGCCCGCGCGTGCAGGTCACCCGCCCGATGTATGCCGGCCGCCCGCGCGCAACCTCGTCATCGCTTGAGGAAGCCCTGCCGGTGAAACTCGGCCAGCGCGTCAGCCACCCCAGCTTCGGCGAAGGTGTGGTGTTAAGCGCCGAAGGCAGCGGCGCGCATACGCGGCTGCAGGTGAATTTCGAAGGCGCGGGCAGCAAATGGCTGGTGGCGGCTTATGCGAATCTGACGCCGCTGTGAATGTTTCCTGTCTTCCGCTCCCCCTTATCCATTGGAAACCGCATATTTGCCTCGGCCAACCGATGGCAACGCCCATTCCCGCACTTTGTCGTATGCGCCAGCTCTATTAGCGTGAAGGCGGTGGCTGATCGAACGATGGGAAGGGCGAGACTCGATGCGCTGTCTTGCCATCGAACCGGATCGCAATGGCATAGGGTGTGTATTGGGCAGGTGGCGGCGGAAAAGCCAGCGTGCTGATGCCTTGACTCAAACAAAAGGCAACGTCATTGGCTGGCAATGCCAGAGGATTGATCATTTTCCCGTCGCTAAGAATATAGCCGACCACCGTATATACAGCTGCATTCGCCTGCGGACGACTTCGCGCGCATTTCGCAAATGATTGTGCCGATCGACTTGTTCATCATCTCCCCATTCAACTGCTTCTCGTACTCAGCTCCGAGCGCAGTGACGCTGACAACCAAGGCACGGTCGTAGATCTCCTGATAGGAACTCCGCAGGTACCACGCCTGGCCGAAAACCATTCCACCGGTAAGGAAGCCGGGACAAAAGCAGCAGCGATTTGACTATTGAGATGCGAAGGAATGGCTTGCCTGGCATGACTACTCCCGCAGCCGCGGCACACCATGCACATCGCGCTCCTCGATCGCGATCGGTTGGGTATCGAGTTGGCCAGTTTGCGCGCGCTGCGCCAGCGGCGTCAGCGCATCACCGCGACCGATCGCCAGCGCATTGCGATAACAGCGCTGCGCCTGTTCCGCCTCTCCTTGTCCGGCAAACGTATCGCCTAGCGCTTCCCACGCGCCAGCGCTGGGCGCCAGCGCCAGCGAACGCTGCAGGTGCTGCTGTGCCTTGCCCCACAGTTTCAGCCGCACGCACATGCGACCGAGCGTGAGCAGGAGCACGGCGTCATTCGGGTGGCCGTCGTACCAGCTTTCGGCGCGACGCAGGCGCGCCTCGATATCGTCGCCGCCGAGAGTGCCGTAGGTTTCGATCAGCAATGGCGACCATTCGCGGCGCAGCGCCGATTCGACCTCGTCCATCGCCGGCAGGATCAGGCCGAAGCCCGCCGCACGGCGCGCATACGCATCGATCACGGCAGGTACCCGACGCTGCGCCTTGGGCAGTTGCGACCACAGTGTGTTCAGGGCGGCGCCATCCGCTGCGGCGTTGATTGTCGCGATGAGTATCCTTGCCTCCAGCGCAGCGTACGGACGGCTGCCGAGTGCGCCGCTCTTCTGCAGCGGATCGAGCGCGTCGCGCGCGCGCCGGATATCGCCACTGGCCAGCGCCGCCAGCGCCACTTCGCGCCAACCGCCTGGCGTCAACGTACCCTTGTCGGCTTCCGGCGCCAGCAGTGCCAGCGCCTCGGCCGGCTTGCCATCGCGGCGCAGCACGCGGGCGCGCAGCACACGGGCCGCTTGCGGAGCGGACTGCGAGGCCTGGTTCAAGGCTTCCAGCGCGCGACCGTGTTCTCCGCGGCGCGAGGCCGCTTCGGCGGCGGCCAGCAGGGCCGGCCCGTGCAGGCTGTGCAGTCGCGAGGCGCGGTTGAGGTCACGCTCGGCATCGCCGTGACGACCCTCGACCAGGGCGACCAGGCCCTCGCCCATGCGCTGCTGGCTGAGCCGGCGATGGCGCCGCGAGAACGCGCCGAACGGCCAGCGCAGCAAGCGCCACAGCACGGTGAGCAGCGCCCACGCCAACAGCAGGATCAGCACGGCAGCGACCACCGTGGTTTCCACCCGCCAGCCGCGCAGACGCAGCAAAACATAACCGGGATCGGCCGCTACCCAGTGCCAGCCGAACGCGGCCAGCGCGGCGACGATCACCAGCAGCAGGATCCAGCGCCATACCCTCATGGCTTGGCTCCGACAGCCGGCTTGGTCGTGTTGCCGAGTGCCGCCGGCACGGCATTGTCCGCCTCCGGTTTCAGCGCATGCACCGTGCGCAGATTGCGCAACTCACTCAGTGCGGCGCCCAACTGCACCGTCGCATTCACCGGCAGCGCAGCGGCAAGTTGCCTGAGCGAGGCGCTTGCTTGCTGCACTTCGGCGGCGTGGCCGTCGAACTGGGTCGACAAGGCGGTATCCGCGCGCTGCAACGCAGCGGCATATGTCGGGCCGTCGTAGGCCATCAGCGCGACCTGCGCCTGGGCCAGATCCAGTTCCGCCAGTTCGCGCGCAAAGCGTGCATCCGCCACCGCCAGCGGCGCGCCGTTGTCGCGCTGCACGCTGATCACGCCGGCCAGGGCATGGCGGATGCGCGACCAGGCATCCGGCGCCCGCGTGGTGTCCGGCGCATCCAGCGGCTTCAGCGGCAGTGTTGCCAGCGTGCCGCGCAAAACGGTCAGCTGCTGCAACGCGCTGGCCTGGGTGGCCGGCTGGCTTTTCGCCAGCGCGTCGCGTTCGGCCTCGATGCTCTGGCGCACTGCGGAGAATGCGCCATCGTTGACCGCCGCCAGGGCCTGGTCGGCCAGGGTATAGGCAGCGGCCGCGCCCTGGGCATCATGGAACAGGGTGTAACGTTCGCCTGCCATGCGCAGCAGCGACTCGGTCTCGTCCAGCAGCGTGGCATCGTGGCCCGACAGGCTCTTCTCGGCGAGCTTGGCCACGGCGTCCTCGAGATTGCGCGTGCGCTCGGCCTGGCCCAGCAATTCCTCACGCAATGAGCGGTTGACCGCGGCGGCGTCATTCAAGCGCTGGTTGAGGCTTGTACGCTCGCCACTGACGCCGGACAACGTGGTTTCCAGCGCAGCCACCCGCTGCTGCAGGCTGGTCACGTTCCGGCTGTCGGCAGCATTGCCCTGTTCCTGCTGCCACTGGCGCCAGGCAACATAGCCGCAAGCCCCTGCGGCGACCAGCGACAGCAGCAAGGCCAGCGCCAGGCTGCCACCACCGCGTGGTCGTGGCTCGCGCGTAGCTGTCGCGGCTCGTGCCGACGACACATCAGGACGGGCGCCCGTGGGCGCAGCGGACTCGTTGGGCTTGTCTACGTTGCTCATATGCGCATGCTAACAGCCCATACGCCCGCGTTCGTAGCGGCTTGATGTGAAGGCTCAGCCCGCGCGGATGGCCGCGTCGAGCAGATCGGCCGGCAGTGCCGAAGCAGCCCGTGCGATGCGCGAGAAACCGCGGTCACGGGCGGCTGCGGCCAGTCGCTCGCTGCTGACCACGGCGGTCGCCGCGCACAGTCGTGCCCATGCCGGCGGCGGCAGCAGCTGCTGCAGGTTCTGCAAGGCCTCCGCACTGGACAGCAGCACCTGGGCAGACGCCGGCAACTGCAGCACTGCATCGACATGCCGACGGTCCAGCCGCGGCGGCACCCGCCGATACACATGCAGCTCATCCAGCCGTGCGCAGCGTGCGGCGATCTGTTCCCGCAGCAGGCCACGACCGCCTTGCGCGCCGATCAGGGCCACGCGACGATCACGCAGGTCATGCAGGGCCGGGTGATCCAGCAGGCCCTCGCTATCCTGCCGCGGCGGCACCAGCGGCATGCGGACACCGTGCCGCTGCAAGGCCCGCGCCGTACCTTGGCCCACGGCCAGTAGCACCGCCCTGGTCCGCAGCGGCAACAACGCCGCGGCGAAACGCACCGCGGCCGGACTGGTAAAGATCACGACCTCGTCCCGCAGGGCGGCCCGGAGATCCTTGCTCACCCGGGTTTCATCGGCCACGCCACGCAGGGCCAGCCCGGGCAACAGCAAGGGTACGCCGCCGCGCACGCGGATCCGGCGCGCCAACGCCGCCGCGGTGCCCGCGGGGCGGGTGATCACCACGGTTCGGCCACACAGGCCCTCGTTGTTCACCCAGGATTGCCGCTGCATCCGCACATCGCATCCGTCATGGCCATGGCCCCAGTGTAACGGTCGCCCTACACTGGTAGGTCCCTTCCCCGGTACGGCCTTGATCGACGTGAGCGCCATTGACGACGCAACCACACCAGCGCAGCAGCTGATCCAGTTCATCCGTGACGAGATTCCGCTGGCCCGCGCGATGGATCTGCAACTGGGTGAATGCAACGACGACATGCTCAGCCTGCTGGCACCGCTGCCGCCGAACGTCAACGACAAGGGTTGTGCGTTCGGCGGCAGCCTGGTCAGCCTGATGACGCTCAGCGGCTGGGCGCTGGTGGAACTGGCACTGCGTCGGCAAGGCCATGACTGTGACGTGTTCGTGGCCGAATCCAGCGTGCGCTACCTGGCGCCGTTGTGGCAGGACTTCCGCAGCGAATCGCGGCTGGCTGCCGAGGCCGACTGGAGCACGTTCTTCGGCACGCTGAACGCACGCGGCAGGGCACGTATCGAGGTCGATTGCTTGATCCCCGGCGAGGATGGCAAGCCCGCTGCCACGCTGAACGCGCGCTTTGTCGCCAAGCGGCGCGGTTGAGCCGGCACAGACGCAGACCGTCGCTTGCGGCAGAATGGGCGCGCCATTCATCGGGGAAGTCCACCCATGCGCCGCATCCTGAGCCTTCTGATTGTCCTGTCCGCCGTGCTGCTGGCCGGCTGTGCCACCCAGTCGCGCAGCGATACACTGACCACCACGCTCACCGCCTACAGCAGCACGCTGCGCTGGGGTGATTTCCAGAGCGCCGTGCAGTTCATCGACCCGAAGATCCGCGCCGATCATCCGCTGAGCAAGCTGGACATGGAGCGCTACCAGCAGGTGAAGGTCAGCGGATACGACGAAGGCGCCGGCCCGGTGCCGGCCGGCGAGGGTCAGGTGAAGCAGACCGTGCACATCAGCCTGGTCAACATCCACACCCAGACCGAGCGCACCATCATTGATCACCAGACCTGGCACTACGACGAGAAAAGCAAGCACTGGTGGTTGATCAGCGGCCTGCCGGATATCACGCAGGACTGAACCCTCTGCGCCGATTCGGTCAGCTGGCCGCCTGCCGGTCGCGTCCTGCCCGTATAATCGCCGGTTTACCCGAGTCGGTGCGACCCACGCACCCGTGGACTGACGATGAACGACATCCTGCACAAGCTGCCCGAATTTATCGGCAATCATGCGGCCCTGGCGGCCCTGTTCGCGATCCTGCTGGTGGCGTTGATCGCCATGCAGATCGCCGAACTGTTCGGCAAGACCAAGGAGCTGACCCCGGCCGGCCTGACCCTGCTGATCAACCGCGAGACACCGCTGCTGATCGACCTGTCCTCGATCGCCGACTTCGAGAAGATGCACGTGCCCGGTGCGAAGCACGTGGCGATGAGCCAGTTCGATCCGGAAAACAAGGATCTGGCCAAGGCCAAGGAACTGCCGGTGGTGGTGATGGACAAGGATGGCCGCGGCAATTCGATCAAGGCCGCGCAGCGGCTGGTCAAGGCCGGCTTCGTCAAGGTGCATACGCTCGGCGGCGGCGTGCTGGCCTGGCACGCGGCGCAGCTGCCGGTGGCCAAGGGCAACAAGTAGCAGGAGTGCGTTGAGAGGAGTGAGGAGTGAGAGAAGGCATGCACAGCGACGCTCTTCTCTCACTCCTCACTCCTTTTCTCTCACTTCTCCGCTGTCATGGATCCCAGCGCGAGCGGCAATGATCTGCGCCAGCACGTCCGGCGCGTAGTCGAACGAGTCGTAGTAAAGCCGCTCTTCCGGCAGGCCGGCATCCAGAAACAGCGGGTGACCCGCATCGATCATCGCCGGCGGCCCGCTCATGTACAGATCGTGGCCGGACAGGTCAGGCTGATCCCGCAGCACCGCCTCATGCACCAGACCCGTGCGCAGACCCTCGGCCTGATCCGGATCGGACACCACCGCGTGGAACTGCAGGTTCGGCACCTCGCGCGCCCAGTGCTCGGCCAACGGAAGCAGGTACAGATCCGCCGCCGTGCGCGCACCCCAGTACACCTGCATCGGCCGGCGCGTGCCCAGCGCGATGAAATGCTCGACGATCGCCTTGACCGGCGCGAAACCGGTGCCGCCGGCCATGAACAGCATCGGCCGCTCCGAATCCTCGCGCGGCACGAAGGTGCCCAGCGGACCCTCGATGCGCAGGTGGTCGCCCACTTTCAGCGTGTCGTTGACCCACGAGGTGAAGCCGCCGCCCGCCACGTGCCGCACATGCAGTTCGATCATGCCGTCCGCCTGCGGGCCGTTGGCGATCGAGAACGGTCGCCGTTTGCCGTCCTCCAGCAACACGTCCACATACTGGCCGGGCAACCGGTTGAGCCGGCGCTCGCCGTGCGCAGGCAGCAGGCGTAGGCCGATCACATCGGGTGCCAGCTGCCATTTTTCGGTCACCACCATGCCGAGCTGGCGCCGCGCGATGTCCTCGACCGAGGTCACTTCGCGCGCCTCCAGCAGCAGGTCGCTGCTCGGCACCGCCTGGCACAACAGCACCGCATGGTGTGCCAGTGCGCTGGCGCTCAATGCCAGCGGCGGATTGCGCGGGTACTCGCAATACCCCTGCAGCAAGGTCGCCTTGCAGCTGCCGCAGACACCGGCCCGGCAGGAATACGGCAACGCCACGCCTGCCCGCTGCGCCGCTTCCAGCACGGTCTCACCGGTGGCGACCGAAAACTGGCGGCCGGAGGATTTAAGGGTAACGGTAAACACCAGGTGCATTGTCGTTGCGATCGCAGCGGACAACAATGCGGGCTCGGCAAACAGGAATCAACGATGAGCCTCTGGAAACAGCCCACCGACCTGGCGCGGATCAACGCCTGGAGCGCGAATACGATGATGGAGACGCTGGGCATACGCATCACCGCGATCGGCGACGACTGGCTGCAGGGCACCATGCCGGTCGACCATCGCACCCACCAGCCGTACGGCCTGCTGCACGGCGGCGCCTCGGTGGTGCTGGCCGAGACCTTGGGCAGCAGCGCGGCGATGCTAACGCTCGATCCGGAGAAGGAGCTCGCGGTCGGCCTCGACATCAACGCCAACCATATCCGCGGCGTGCGCAGCGGCATCGTCACCGGCACCGCGAAGATGCTGCATATCGGTCGCTCCACCCAGGTGTGGGAAATCCGCATCGAGAGCGAGGAAGGCGCGCTGGTATGCATCTCGCGCATCACCATGGCGGTGGTGCCGGCACGCGTCGTGGGCCCGCGTTGAACGACACGCCGTACGCCAACCTCAGCCCCGACCTCGTACTCGATGCGGTCGCCGCCTGCGGCTTGTGGCCGGACGGCCGTTTGCTTGCGCTGAACAGCTACGAAAACCGGGTGTGGCAAGTTGGGCTGGAAGATACCGCGCCGGTGATTGCGAAGTTCTACCGCCCCGGCCGCTGGAGCGACGCGGCGATCGTCGAGGAGCACACGTTTGCCCAGGAACTGGCGGCGGCCGAGTTGCCGGTGGTCGCGCCGCTCGTGTTCGGTGGCCGCACCATGCTGCTGCACGACGGTTTCCGCTACGCGCTGACCCCGCGCCGCGGTGGTCGCGCACCGGAACTGGAAGCGTCCGATCAACTGCAATGGCTGGGGCGACTGATCGCGCGCATGCACGTCGTCGGTGCGCGCCAGCCGTTTGCTCATCGCGGTCGGCTCGATCGCGACACCATGGTGCAGCAACCGATGCAGGCAGTACTCGAGTCGTCCTTGCTGCCGGCATCGCTGCAGACGAATTACCGGGCGGCGGCGATGCGCATCGATGCCGCGATTGCCTTGCGCCTTGAAGCGGTCGGCCCGGTGCGGCAGCTGCGCCTGCACGGCGACTGCCATCCCGGCAACGTGCTGTGGACCGATGAGGGCCCGCACTTCGTCGACCTCGACGATGCGCGCACCGGCCCGGCGGTGCAGGACCTGTGGATGCTCGCCGGCGACGAGCGTGCGATGAATGCAGTGCTCGAGGGCTATCGCCAGTTCCGCGATTTCGACGACGGCGAACTGCTGCTGATCCCGGCGCTACGCGCCATGCGCCAGCTGCACTACGCCGGCTGGATCGCTGCGCGCTGGCATGACCCGGCGTTTCCCGCCGCGTTCCCGTTCGCCGCCGAGTCGCGCTGGTGGGAGCAGCACATCGCCGACCTGCATGAACTGGTTGACGAACTCGCCACGTGATGGAATAGGCGCAGGGGGAAATAACCGATGACGACGATCCATGAAACCCACTAGCTGGTGCGTGCCATCTGCGTGACGCTGGGCGCGGGCGCGGTGATTGGCATCATGCTCGGCATCATGGCCATGGGTGCACCCCAACTCGGGGCGCGATTGATATGCGCAATGGCCGTCCTGATGTATCTGACCATTGGCGCGGCGGCCGTAGGACTCTGGTTCGGCGAAGACCTCGGGCTGCAGTGGACGCGCCTGCTGCTGCTCGCGCAGATTCCCGTGATCCAATCGACCGGCTTCACCTACGTGTTCTACACCGGCGCGATCGGCCTGCTTTATGGCGGCAGCGAATTCGGCCTGCGCGGCCTGCTCGGTTCGTCGTTCATGCTGGCCATTCGTCCCGGTGCCACGTCGGAAGTCCACTTCATTATCGGCGCCAATGTGCTGGCAATCGCCATGCTGGGCGTACTCCTGCGCGTCGATCTGATGCCCTCTCCGCAGCCTCCGCCACTACCGCGGGCATGCGAATAGCTGCACGGCTGTCGCAAGAACCTCTCTGCACTCGTGTGCTTCGTGCCGCATGCGACCATCGAGGAAGCATGTGTCGTGCTGATCGCCTGGCGGCTCGGCTAAGCTTGCGTCTTTGTCAGCGAGGCCATGCATGCGCACCATCCTGTTCCGCCTGATCGGCATCCTCGAAATCGGCGGCGGCCTGTATGGCGTGGCGGCGATGCTGCATCGGCTGCTGCCGTTCGGCCCGGCCCACGAAAGCGTGATCGCGCTGCTCGGCCTGGCGCTGTACGGGTTTGTGCTGGCATCCGGCGTGCAGTTGCTCGATGGCAGCGATCGTGGCGTGCGCATGTCCGGCTGGGCGCAGCTGCTGCAGCTGCCGCTGATCGCGCTGCCGGTGTTCAGCTATGCGCTGCATTGCGGCGCTTTCGTGAATGTGTTCGCCACGCTGCAAGCCGCGCCGCGGCTGGGCATCGACTGGCATTTCGGCAGCCAGGGTTTTGTGCTGGCCTTGGCCGGCCCTGGCGTCTCGCGGCTGGGCATCAACCTGCTGGCCCTGCTGTCGTGGCTGGTACTCCGGCTGCGCTGAGCCATTCACTCAATTCGATCGTTCACGCACCGGAGCCGAGCATGGCGCGTCCCAATTACATCGAACTGCCAGCCAGCGATATCGCGGCGGCCAAAGCCTTCTACACTCAGGCATTCGGCTGGGAGCTGACCGGTTTCGGACCGACCTACGCCTGCACCATGACCGGCGATGTTGATATCGGCCTGCAAGGCGACTTGGCCGAAGCCGCCCGCGCGCCGTTGCCGGTGATCGCGGTGGACGACCTGGAGGCCGCGCTGGCCGCGGTCATTGCGGCCGGGGCCCGTATCGTGCGGCCGATCTTCGGATTTCCCGGTGGTCGCCGCTTCCAGTTTCTCGATCCGCACGGCAATGAGCTGGCGGTGATGCAGGCCGATTGAGGCCTGCTCGACGGGGCGCGCACGCTATCATGGGCGAATGAAATCTCCCGACCAGTTGCCGCAGGCACCGAGCCTGCCCGTCATTCGCCTGAAATCCGATCGCAACCCCGGTCACCCGTGGGTGTGGTCGGCGCAGATCTACAAGCCGGAATCGAAGCTGCCGCCGGGCAGCGTGGTCGAGGTGCAGGACGCGAAGGACCGTTTCGTCGGCCGCGCGTTCTGGAACGGCCATGCGCGGATTGCCTTGCGCCTGCTCGACAGTCATCCGGGCCAGGCGATCGATGCGGACTGGATCGCCGCACGCATCGCCCGTGCCGTGCAGCTGCGCCGCGAGTGGCTGCAGCTCGACCAGCTCAGCGATGCCTGGCGCGTGGTGCACAGCGAAGGCGACGGCCTGTCCGGACTGATCGTCGACCGTTACGCCGACGTCCTCGTGATCGAATACTTTGCCGCCGGCATGTGGCGTTTCCGCGAGGCGATCCACGCCGCGCTGCTCGACCATTTCCCCGGCGCCCAGTTGTACTGGTTCGCCGAGTCGCATGTGCAGAAGCAGGAATCGTTCGACTGTCGCAGCCCCGACGTGCCGGCAGCGTTCGAGGTGCACGAGCACGGCCTGCGCTTCCATGCCGCGCCCGGCTCCGGCCACAAGACCGGCTTCTTCGCCGACCAGCGCGACAACCGCAAGCGCTTCGCCGAACTGGCCAAGGGGCGCCGCGTGCTCGACCTGTGCTGCAACGCCGGCGGTTTCGCCGTGCATGCGATGGCGGCCGGCGCGCGCGAAGCGGTCGGGGTCGATCTGGATGCAGGCATCCTGGAGATCGCCCGCGCCAACGCCAACGCCAACAATGTCACCGTGAGTTTCGAGCAGTCCGACATCTTCGACTGGGTGCGCGCTGCGGTCGCGCGCGGCGAGCAGTACGACGCAGTGATCCTCGACCCGGCCAAGCTCACCCGCGACCGCAGCAAGGTGATGGACGCGCTGAAGAAATACTTCGCGATGAACCGCATGGCACTGGACATCATCCCGCCGGGCGGCCTGCTGCTGACCTGCTCGTGTACCGGCCTGGTCGGCGAAAGCGAATTCCTGGAAATGCTGCGCCGGGTCGCGCTCAACGCCGGCCGTGAGATCCAGGTACTGGAAGTGCGTGGCGCCGGGGCCGACCATCCGTTCCGCACCGATGTACCGGAAGGGCGTTATCTGAAGGCGGTGTTCTGCCGGGTGGAATAACACCCCCTACAGCCTGCACTCAACCGTGTGGCAAGCGCCCACGCAACACTGCCGAATCGAATCGCCCCGGCTGCGCGACCATGAAGCGCGGCTTCCACCTGCTCCCACACGTTCCACGGCAGCACGCCGCGCACCCGACCTGCGTCAAGGTAATACACCACACCTACCCGGTGCGGCTCGCACCAGTCCTCGACCGCCTCCAGCCGAGTATCGAACAGGTCCGAATAGAAGTACGGCAACGTGGTACAGAAATCGCCGATGGCCGCCATGGGGCGACCCGCGTGCCGCCCCATGCCGACCGCTGCGCCCTCGTGCTCCACCCGCAGGCGGTGATCGAGTACGGGATTGAAGAAATTGGCGACGTCGCCGGCCGCCCAGATGTCGAGGCGCGGGTGAGCAACCGCGCATCGGCCACGATGCCGTCATCGACTTGCAAACCGGCCTGCTCGGCCACGGCCGCATCCGCAGTCCTGCCGGCACCCACAATCAGATAATCGTGGACGTGCTCCATGCCCGCCCATGGCTCATGATGCGCCGAGCCGCGCGCCTGCGAAGTACCCGGCAAAACGCAGCGGATGAGACGCCGCCACGTACACTTGGCAGCCAGAATCAGGGAAACCATCCATGCCATCGACTGAAACACTGCTGATCGTCCTCGTCGTGATTGTCACCGCCGTGTTGCTGCTGCAGCTGGCGTCGCTGCTGCGCGGTCGTGGCGATGCCGGCCTGAGTCCCCGGCTGGATGCTTTGAAGGATGACAACGAGCGCCTGCAGCGCAGCTTGCGCGACGAACAGCGCGCGGGCCGCGAGGAACTGCAACAGGGCTTCGATCGCTTCCGTGGCCATGTCGGCGAACAGTTGGCGGGAATGAACCAGCAGCAGGCCGAACGCATCGACGGCTTCGGCCAGCGGTTGAACCTGCTCACCGAACGTACCGACAACGGCTTGCAATCGCTGGCGCAACGCCTCGCCGAAGATGCGCACAGGAGTCGCGAGGAAGTCACCCTGTCACTCAACCGTTTCGGCGAGCAGCAGCAGCAGCGCCTGGCCGCGCTTACCGGCGACAACGAGAAGCGCATGGGCGAAGTACGCGCCACGCTGGAAGCGAAGCTCGGCGCGATCCAGCAGGACAACGCCGCCAAGCTCGAACAGATGCGAGCCACCGTCGACGAGAAGTTGCAGAGCACCCTGGAGACACGGCTGGGCCAATCGTTCCAGCTGGTTTCCGAGCGGCTTGAGGCGGTGCAGCGCGGACTCGGCGAAATGCAGAATCTGGCGATCGGCGTGGGCGACCTGAAGCGCGTGCTCACCAACGTGAAGCGCCGCGGCATCCTCGGCGAAGTGCAGCTCGGCGGCCTGCTGGAAGACCTGCTGACCAACGAGCAATACGCCGCCAACGTCGCCACCGTGCCCGGCAGCAGCGAACGGGTCGAGTACGCGATCCGCATGCCGGGCCAGAGTGATGGTGAGAACGTCTACCTGCCGATCGATTCGAAATTCCCGGTCGAGGACTACCAGCGCCTGCTCGAAGCCCAGGACGCGGCTGACGCTGACGGAGCGGCCGCCGCAGGGCGCGCACTGGAAGTCCGCGTGCGCGAGGAAGCCAAGCGCATCCGGTCCAAGTACGTCGCGCCGCCGCACACCACGGATTTCGCCGTGCTGTTTCTGCCGACCGAAGGTTTGTATGCCGAGGTGCTGCGCCGGCCCGGGCTGTTCGAGAGCCTGCAGCGCGACCATCGCGTCACCGTGGCCGGCCCCACTACCCTGAGCGCCCTGCTCAACAGCCTGCAGATGGGCTTCCGTACGCTGGCGATCGCCAAGCGCAGCAGCGAGGTGTGGAAGCTGCTTGGGGCGGTGAAAAACGAGTTCGGCAAGTTCGGCCTCGTGCTGGAAAAGGCCGAACGCCAGCTCAACACGGTGAGCAAGAGCATCAGCGATGCCGGCAAGAAGACCCGCACGATCGAAAAGAAACTTCGCGGTGTGGAGTCTCTGTCTGCCGAAGACACCACCCAACTTCTCGGCCAGACCTTGATCGAAGACGACGGCGGCGACACGGGCCCCGACACCGAAGCGGACGAAGAAGCATGAACGAACCGCAACGACCGCTGGCTGCACATCGTTTCCAGCTTGGACTTCTGGCCGATGAGTTGTTGCGGCTGCGGCAGGCGCTGCCGGCGAGGGACCGCCTGATCGTCGGATTCACGCACGCACTGCGCGCCGTGCTGGCTGCGAGCCTGAGCTACTACGGTGCGCTCGGGCTGGGCTTGGGCCAGGGCTTCTGGGCCGCGATCACCGCCATCTCGGTCAGCCAGAGCAGCTATGCGGAAGTGCGCAACTCGTCGCGCGACCAGTTCGTCGGCGCGATCATGGGCGGCCTGATCGGCATGGGCGCCGCGATGCTCGGCCATGATCACTACCTGGCCTACGTGCTGGCGGTGATCGCCGGCATGATGCTCTGCTCGGCCTTCAACCTAGGCGCCGCCGGCCGCATCAGCGGCACCACCACCACCATCATCATGCTGGTGCCGCACACCGGTGCATTCTGGCAATTCGCCCTGTTCCGGCTGGGCGAAGTCACCCTCGGTGCCGCTGCGGCCCTGCTGGTGACGCTCGTGTTCGACATGCTTGAACGACGCCTGTTCGCCGGTCGCGCCTCATCGTAAAGACGACTTGACCCCGGCGGACGTCGCCGAAATCCGATCGTGGGTTAACCCCATCGACAGCGCTACGGCGTTTCAACCCATGCATCGGTTCGCGATGCATGCCGGAGGCGCCCCATGAAAACCCTGTTGCTCGCGCTCGCCTTCGCGGCGAGCCTGGCCGATGCCTCGTCCGCCCTGGCGGTGGGCCGCCTGGTCGATCTGAGCGTGTATGACCGCGACAGCCAGCGCGCACTGCCGGTGTACCGGCACGATGGCCGCTACTACATCGCCGGTGAACCGGGGCATCGCTACCAGATCAGCCTGCGCAACCGTGCCGGTGCCGACGTGATGGCAGTGCTCTCGGTCGATGCGGTGAATGCGATCTCCGGCGACAACGCGGACTGGTCGCAAACCGGCTATGTGCTGGACCCCTACGCCAGTACCGACGTGCTCGGCTGGCGCAAGAGCATGTCGCAGGTCGCCGATTTCGTGTTTGCGGATTACGCGCAGAGCTACGCGGTGCGCACCGGTCGCCCCGACAATGTCGGCGTGATCGGCGTGGCGGTGTTCCGCCGCCAGCGCGTATACCCTCTGCAGGTGATGCCGGCACCCGTGGCCGATGCGGCATCTCGTGAAACCTATGCACCGATGCCCGCACCTGCTCCAGCCCAGGCTCCAGCCGCGGAATCGATGTCCCGTTCCGCCGCCGCTCCCAGTCCGTCGATGGCTGCACCGACCACCCGAACTTCCATGAATCTGTTGCCGCAGGCCAAGGCCCAGGCCGATGGCCCGCTCGGTACCGGCCACGGCCAGCGCGAGGACTCCTCGATCACCTACGTCGACTTCGAGCGCGCCTCCCGCACGCCGGACGAAGTGATCACGCTGTACTACGACACCTGGGAACACCTGCTTGCCCGCGGCGTGGTGCCGACGCCGCGCCCGCGCACGCCGGAACCGTTCCCGGAGCATTTCGTGCCCGATCCCTGAGCACCAGCGCATCACCGCGGGGATGCCCTTGCAGGGTGGAAATACGGGTATTGCCTGGCGCATTCGCTAAACTGGCGGGAATCCGCAGAACCGAAGGAATCCCCATGAGCGACCAGCACGACGTCACCCGCGAACAGGCTGAAGAGGCGGTGCGCATCCTGCTGCGCTGGGCCGGCGAGGACCCGGCCCGCGAGGGCCTGCTCGACACGCCCAAGCGCGTGGTCAAGGCGTACCGCGACTGGTTCAGCGGTTACGAAAGCGACCCGGGCGACTACCTGCGCCGCACCTTCAAGGAGGTGAATGGTTACGACGAGATGGTGGTATTGCGCGACATCGAGTTCGAAAGCCATTGCGAGCATCACATGGCGCCGATCATCGGCCGCGCCCATGTGGGTTACCTGCCGACCAACCGCGTGGTCGGCATCAGCAAGCTGGCGCGCGTAGTCGAGGGTTTTGCACGCCGCTTCCAGGTGCAGGAGAAGCTCACCGCGCAGATCGCCCAGTGCATCCAGGAAACCCTGCAGCCGGCCGGCGTGGCGGTGGTGATCGACGCCAGCCACGAATGCATGACCACCCGCGGCGTGCACAAGCGCGGCGTGTCGATGGTGACCAGCCAGATGCTCGGCACCTTCCGCGACGACGCGCGTACCCGCGCGGAATTCCTGCAGTTCATCGGCATCCACGGCGGCGTGCGCTGATGCACCGCCTGTTGCTTGCGCTGGCGCTGGCGGTTCCCTGCGCCACGTTCGCGCAGAGCACGCCAGCCGAATACCTCAGGCAGTTCGACACCAATGGTGACGGCAAGGTCAGCGAGGCCGAATACGTGGCCTACATGAGCCAGGGCTTCTACCGCATGGACGCCAACCACGACGGTATCCTGGAGGCCAACGAGCTGCCGGGCGGCCGCGGCAAGCCGATCACGCTGAAGGAATACCAGGAAAACCTGCGCCGCCAGTTCCACAAGCTCGACCGTCACCACCACGGCTACCTCAACGCACAGGAACTCACCGCGCCACCGCAAGGCTGACCGCCAGCCCCTTCCTGCAGCGGAATATCGAGAATTCCCCATGCGCGAGATGTACCCCGAAATCGAGCCATACCGCACGCATCGCCTTGCGGTCGATGCGATCCACACGCTTTATGTGGAAGAGTGCGGCAATCCCGCCGGTGTGCCGGTGGTGTTTCTGCATGGCGGCCCGGGTGCGGGACTGGCGAGTTACCACCGCCGCTTCTTCGATCCGGCGCGCTACCGCATCGTGCTGTTCGACCAGCGCGGCGCCGGACGCTCCAAGCCATTCGCCAACCTCACCGACAACACCACCTGGCATCTGGTCGCCGACATCGAGGTGATCCGTGAGCAGTTGGGTATCGAACGCTGGGTGGTGTTCGGCGGCTCGTGGGGTTCCACCCTGGGGCTGGCCTACGCGCAGACGCATCCGGAACGCGTGCTCGGCCTGGTGCTGCGCGGCATCTTCCTGTGCCGGCCTGAAGAGATCCGCTGGTTCTACGAGGAAGGCGGCGCGTCGTGGATCCTGCCCGAGAAGTGGCAACGCTACGCCGCAGCGATTCCGCCCGAAGAGCGCGGCGAGATGATGGAAGCCTACTGGCGCCGGCTCAGCTCGACCGACGAGGTGGTGCAGCTCGCCGCCGCGCAGGCATGGGGCGC
Source organism: Rhodanobacter sp. B04 (assembly GCF_002001125.1). Classification (GTDB taxonomy): domain Bacteria; phylum Pseudomonadota; class Gammaproteobacteria; order Xanthomonadales; family Rhodanobacteraceae; genus Rhodanobacter. The sequence goes on from NZ_MUNV01000012.1 coordinate 90,616, forward strand.
CTGGGAGGGCGGCAGCATCACGCTGGAGGAAAGCCCCGGCACCGAGGCCAGCTTCGCCACACCCGACGTCGCGCTGAGCCTGGCGCGCATCGAGGCGCACTACTTCCGCCATCACGGCTGGTTCGAGCCCGGCCAGCTGCTGCGCGACGTGGCGAAGATCCGCCACATTCCCGCCACGATCGTGCACGGCCGCTACGACATCATCTGCCCGGCAAGGAGCGCCTGCGACCTTCACGCCGCTTGGCCAGAGGCCGACTTCCACATCGTGCTGGCCGGACATGCCGCGTCGGAACCGGCGATCATCGATCAGCTGGTGCAGGCTACCGACCGGTTGGCGGATCGCTACACCTGAATATCCGAATGCGGCGCAAGAAACGGGTGTCGTGCGCCGGCTGCAGCCTTCGGCGCACGCGGTGCCGGTGAATTCTCCCAAGGCTGCGCGCCAAAGCCGGCAAACACCCTTGCGCCCACCGGCGCGACTGCCTCGACGACCTTATTGGCGTCGTTTGAACAATCTCTTGAGCAGCGGCGAACGCGCATTTTTCGCCGCCTTCAATTCGCGCAGCAGCGCCATCCGATCGAGCGACTCCACCGATGGGAATGCCTGCGCTGCCTCATTCGCTGGCGCTACGGATGATTCGGGGTTGAGCTCGCTCCCGACTCTCACCAGATCGGGATTCGCCAGAGACCTGTGCAACTCCAACGCGGCCTCCTGATCGATCGCAGAACCCAGATACGGTTTGAGCTGCTCGTAGAGGTATTCGCCGTCCTCGACCATTCTTGGAAAATCCAGGAACACGATCGGCACCCTGCGCCCGACCAGGGCATGGATCACCTGATGGAAGCCGACCGCCAGTATTCGCGCCTGATCGATGGGATTCAGGGAATAGACCACGCCGCCGGGCGTCTTGCCCCAGGTTTCCCATTTTGTGCACTCCTCCATCAGCTCGGGGTCACGCAGGGTTGCGTAACGCTGGCGCATTTCGAGAGTGACCCGGCTGGATGCGGCTTCGACCAGATCGCGCATCGGCAATACGGCGACATCAATGGTGATGTCGCCGCGATTCAAAAGGCGGTCGACGAACTCGTACAGCCAAGGTGTCTTGATGACATACGGCAGCTTCTTTCCCGGGGTCGGAATGTCTTCCAGCCCGGCGTTCGCATGCTTGAACAACGAAGCCTTCGGATGCTGCGTCAGATGCGTTTCCAGCCCGCAACCGTGTAGATACTGCACAAGAAACGTGGTTCCCGCCCGCCCTGTCCCTGCGATCAACAAATGGTGTTTCATGCCTTGTCGCTCCCTCTTCACACTTACCCGGACGCCCGACTTCCCGAATGCAGGCATCGGGATCGGCACAGCAAAAACTTGCGAATCGTTACTCTAACGTTCATGTATATGACAGGTTGACCCGGTCGCACGAATCGGCCGAGCCTCCGGCACTATCTGCCGGCCGAACGCAGCAAAGTGCTGCCCTGGATGAGCTTCGAACAGGAGCGCGATCGGCACGCCGCAGCACTTGGAGGCATGCCGGCGAATGACCATGCCGGCCGCATGATCCGACCGAAGCCATGCGCAAGAATGCACGGCGCGTTGAGGCGCAGGCCGTCGACGCGGCCATTCATCGCTGATGAGGGCTACACCATCGGCGGCATGGCCATCCTCGCCTGAATCACGTGGACCGTAGGCATCGGAATGTCGCATGCGAACTTTCGTGCGTGGGTTACCAAGCTCGAGGCGCCGCCGGAATTTCCAGCCGTACCTCGCATGGACGGCTGGACCTGACGGGCCTTCCGTCACAGGCGGGCAACCGCGCGGCGGTGGCATACTCGGGGTTTACGTCATCCCCCTGCATCGGAGTTTCATCATGCGCCTGCTTTCCGCCTTCACCCTGGGGGTGCTTGTGTTGCCGCTGACAGCTTATGCCAGCGAGCCGCATTCGTATGCGCAGCCCGACCAGGTGGTCGTGACCCATCTCGATCTCGACCTGAAGATTGATTTTCCGCACAAGCAACTCGACGGTCAGGCCACGCTGAAACTGGACTGGAAAAACCCGCAGGCGCCATCGCTGGTGCTGGACACGCGTGACCTGAAGATCGCGAAAATCGAAGCAGTCGGCACCGATGGCAAGGTCACGCCGCTGAAATATGCGCTGGCGCCGCGCGACAAGCAGCTCGGCCAGAAACTCACCATCGCCGCGCCCGCGCATCCGGCCCAGGTGCGCATCGTCTATGCCACTTCGCCCGGCGCCTCCGGCCTGCAATGGTTGACCCCGGCGCAGACGGCGGACAAGAAGCTGCCTTTCATGTTCTCGCAGTCCGAGTCGATCCATGCGCGTTCGTGGGTGCCGCTGCAGGATTCGCCGGCGATCCGCTTCACCTACGACGCCCATGTCAGTGCACCGAAGGACATCCGCGTGGTGATGAGCGCGCTCAACGATGCCAAGCATCCGTTGAACGGCGACTTCCACTTCGACCAGCCGCACCCGATTCCGTCCTATCTGCTGGCGATCGGCGCAGGCGACATCGCGGTGAAGGAGACCGGTCCGCGCTCGGCCGTGTATGCCGAGCCATCGGTGGTCGGCAAGGCGGCGCACGAGTTCGAGGACACCGAGCAGATGATCGCCACCGCGGAGAAGCTGTACGGCCCGTACCGCTGGGGTCGCTACGATATCCTGGTGCTGCCGCCGTCGTTCCCGTATGGCGGCATGGAAAACCCGGACATGACCTTCGCCACGCCGACCGTGCTGGTCGGCGACAAGAGCCTGGTCTCGCTGGTCGCGCACGAGCTGGCGCATTCGTGGTCGGGCAACCTGATCACCGCTGCATCGTGGCGCGACATCTGGCTCAACGAAGGCGTCACCACCTACGTGCAGGGCCGCATTACCGAAGCGCTGTACGGCAAGGGCCTGGCCGACGAAGAAGCGCTGCTGTCGGCCCATGCGCTGCAGAAGGAGATCGGCGACATGCCCGCGAATTCGCAGAAGCTGGCTCCCGATCCGCGCGGCATCGATGCCGATGATTCGCTGTCCGACGTCGCCTACGACAAGGGCTCGTGGTTCCTGCGCACGCTGGAGCAGCGCTTCGGCCGCGATGCGTTCGACAACTACCTCAAGGGCTACTTCGACCACTTCGCGTTCCAGAGCATCACCACCGAGCAGATGCTCGGCTACATGAAGCCGAACCTGATCGAGAAATACCCCGGCAAGATGAGCTGGGCCGAAGTGCAGGACTGGGTCTACGGCACCGGCATCCCGAAGGATGCGCCGCTGCCCGAGTCGCCGCATTTCGACACCATCGACCAGGAGCGCAGCGCCTTCCTCGCCGGCCAGATGGCGGCCGACAAGCTCGGCGCCAAAGACTGGAACACGCAGGAATGGATGTACTTCCTCGATCGCCTGCCCGACGCCCCGCCGCTGGCGAAGATGCAGGAACTCGATGCCGCCTGGCATCTCACCGGCACCCCGAACGCCGAGATCGGCATGCGCTGGTACAGCCATGCGATCGCCGCCGGCGACAAGGCCGTGTGGCCCGCCGCCGCCGAGCACATGACGCGGATCGGCCGGCTGTATCTCACCCTGCCGCTCTACCAGGCGCTGGTGAAAACACCGGCCGGCCTGAGCTATGCCGAGCAGGTCTACGCCAAGGCGAAGGACGGTTACCACCCGCTGACCCAGCAGGCGGTGGACGCGATCTTTGCCAAGGCCAGGAAAGCCGGAAAGTAAGACGTCCATGGCGCGTCCGTCCGCCATGCGGGCGCGCCCCACCTTCCCCCCACTTCAAGACTTGCCCATGCCGTCATCCGCAAACCCCACGACCACGCCGCTATGGAAACGCATGCTGCTGCGCCGGCTGAAATTCCTAGCATGGCTGGTTGCCGTGCTGGCGATCGTGCTGGGCGGCAGCTATCTGTTTGCGCCGCAGCTGCTGATGCGTGCCAACTTCATGCGCGAGGCAATGGCCGCACATCTGGCAAAGCATTCCGTGCAGGCTGGCGATACCCGCTGGGTTTACTACGAGGGCGGCGACGGCCCGACCATCGTGCTGCTGCACGGCTTTGCCGCCAACAAGGAAGTATGGTTGGAGGTCGCGCAACGGCTGACGCCGCATTTCCACCTGATCATTCCCGACCTGCCCGGCTGGGGCGAGTCCTCGCGCAACACCGGTGCCAGCTACAACGTCGATGCCCAGGCGGCGCGGCTGCAGGCGTTCGCGCAGACGCTCGGACTGCAGAACTTCGTGCTGGTCGGCCATTCGCTGGGTGGCGCCGTGGCCGGCGTCTACGCGAGCGAAAACCCGGAGCACGTGCGGGAACTGGCGCTGGTCGACGCCTACGGCCTGAAGTCCCAGGAGAACGCGTTTGCCCGCGAAGCACTCGCCGGCAAGAACCCATTCCTGTTCGACGACCGCGCCGGCTTTGCACGTGCCTCCGCGCTGGCCTTCGAGAAGCCGCTCGACCTCCCTGGCCGCTTCGTGGACGTGCTGGTCAAACGCAACCAGCGGGATCGAACCTTCATCGAGCGGAACTTCAATGAACTGCGCGACCCGTCGCAATACCTGGCGCTGCAGAACCGGTTGGGCCAGCTGGGCATGCCGGTACTCGGCCTGTGGTGCCACGACGACAAGATCGCCGACATCTCGGCGCTGGACAGTCTGCGCAGCAACCTGACCCATGCCAGCTCGATCGGCACCAGCGTGCTCAGTGGCTGCAACCACATGCCGATGCTGGAAAAGCCCGAGGAAACCGCGCAAATCCTCACCGGATTCGCGCTTTCGCATTGATCCGGCCTGGAAAATCGGACCCTCCGGTCATATGCGAGTCAGCTTGGCGGAGCACATCATTGTGAATTGCCGGTGACAACATGGGAGAATGCGGGCACAGCCTCCAAGGGCGGCGTGCTTTCATGCAAGAAAACGGAACCATGCAGCGACCGATGAAACGAAACCTGCTACGCACGGGCGTGGACGCCATCGTGCGGATGTCCTCCACCCGGGCGAACTACTGGGCCGAGGTGGCCCTGGACGTCACACTGTGCCTGGTCCTGCTGGTGGAAGGCTGGATGCACCGCACCAGCCCGCTGACTTCGCTGCTGGCGCTCGCCCTCGGCCTGCTCGCTTTCAGCTTCATCGAGTACTTCTTCCACCGGTGGATGTTCCACACCCGGATCCCGCTGTTCGAGCAGGGTCACCGCATGCATCACGCGCAACCGCTGGGCTACGACTCGCTGCCGTTCTTCCTGCCGTCGGCGGTGCTGCTGTGCCTGACCGGCCTGCTGGTGCTGGTCATGCCACTCGGCGTCGCACTGCTGATGGCCGGTGCGATGACCTTTGGCTACATCGCCTACGGCCTGAGCCACTTCACCATCCACCACGTACGCTTCCGGCAACCGCTGCTGCGCCGCTGGGCCGCGTCGCACCATGTCCATCACTATCACCCCGACAGCAATTTCGGGGTCACCACGCCGCTGTGGGACGTGCTGCTGGGTACGCGCTACGTGCGGCAGCCGCGCAAGGGCTGAGCCGGGCTCTCAGAGAATGCCGGGTATCAGCGCCTTGACCCGCCGCATGTAGTCGGCGTAGGCCGGGCCGAAGTGTTCGCCCAGCCAGGTTTCCTCCAGTCGCAGCTTGCGCCAGAACGACACGAACATGATGGCGAAGCCCAACAACGCGCGCCATTCGCCCAGCAGCACCACGGTGCCCAGCAGCGCCAACAGGATGCCGGTGTAGATCGGGTGGCGCACCCAGCGATACGGCCCACGCTCGATCAGCTCGTGATCCTGTTTCAGCTGCACTTCGCTGCTCCAGTTGCTGCCGAGGATGTAACGTGCCCAGCAGGCGAACAGCACGCCGGCCACGATCAGCAGCAGGCCGCCCAGCGCCGTCGCATAGGTATCCGGCAGCAAATGCCCGCCTAGCAGCGTGCCGTCGAGCCAGGTTGACGGCCACATCAGCAGGATCGCCAGGATGATCGGCAACCAGTATTTGAAGAATCGCGGCAGCGCCGGCTCCGCGCGCGTGGACGGCTTCAGCCGCCGGGCACTCCACAGCCAGTAGGCCAGGAAGAACAGCCACGCCGCCACTGCCAATGTCGTGAACGAGATATCCATCATCGACCTCAGACGCCCCCTGCCACATGAAGTCCCGATTCGGCCGCTCTACCGTCCCCGCGCAGCTGCGCCCGCGGGCAAAAGCCCCGGCTTCAATCGGCGACGTCGTCGATCAGCCGGTCGAGTTCCGCCTTCAGCACCGCGCCATGCTGGCGCAGCCAGTCGCGCTGCTCGCGCCAGTCCGGAAACAGGTTGCCGACCTGCGCCCAGAACCGCGGCGAATGATTGCGCACCTTGAGATGACACAACTCGTGCACCAGCACGTAACGCAAGGCAGCCGGCGGCGCCAGCGCCAGCGCCAGATCGAGATTGATGCGGTCGCGCGTGTCGAGGCTGCCCCACAGGCTTTTCATCGGGCGGATCTTCAGCGCGGTCGGTGCCAGCCCCAGCTGCGGCACGTAGCCGGCCAGCCAGCGCGAGACGTCACGGCGGATCAACGCCTCCAGGTGTGAAGCGAGCAGGCCGCGGGCGATCGGCAATGCGCGGGTATGCGGGCGCGGAATCACCAGGGTCAGCCCCGTGGCATGCGGCTCGATCTTCGGATAGGCACCTTCGGCCCAGTCCAGCTCCGCCATCTCGCCGCGCAGCGGGAAGCTGCAGGGATAACCCAGCCGCAGCGGCGGCAGCGGCTTCACGATCAGGTGCAGCTCGTCGAGCTTCTGTTCCAGCCACTCGGCGTGGCTGCGCAGGAACGCGCTGACCTGGGCAGGGTGGGTGCCGTACGGATAGGTCACCCGCGCACCCTTGGGCGTGACGGTGAGCCGCAACCGGCGCGCGCGCGGATGGGCGGCCTTCAGCACCCGAATGATGCTGCCGCCTACGGTCGCCAGTTCCAGCCAATCGCCTTCCAGATGCTGCGCCATGAGCCTGCCCGTTCTTACCCCGGCCTGTCGGTATTGGAAATCAGGAAGTCCGCACCGCCCGCAAGCGGGCGGACGACCAGTATGCCGCTGCGGCAGGCCAAACGGGAATGGGCCATTCGTTCAGCTGTCGGCGGGGCGCGGCAGCCCGAACCATTCCTCCAGCTTGCCCAGCAGCCGCTCCAGTTCCAGCGTCAGCAGGGCGAAACTGGCGTCCAGCTCGGCCTGGGCGTCCTGCTGGCTGTCGCCCAGCTCGTCCATCACCACGTCGAGGAACTTCAGCTTGCGGATGATCAGATCCTCGCCCAGCACGAAGCTGATCCGCTCATCGAACGTGAGACCGAGCAGGAAGACCTGCTTGCCGTTGCGCAGATGCTCCTTCACTTCCTCGGCGTCCAGGTCCTGCCGGCGGCAGCGGGCGATCGCACCGGCGGCGGTGGCCGGGTCGCGCAGCTCGCATTCGTCGCCCAAGGCCAGCCCGGCCGGCAGGTTGCCGGTGGCCAGCCAGTCGGTCATCAGCACGCGCGGGCCTTCCTCCGGCGCCAGCGGCACCGCCGGGAAGCTGCCCAGCGCCTCGCGGACCTGGGTCAGGGCGTTCTCGGCCGACTTGCGACTGGAGGTATCCAGCACCAGCCAGCCGTTTTTCGTGTCGACATAGGCGGACATCCGCGAGTTGCGCACGAACGCGCGCGGCAGCAGCTCGTTCAGCAGATCCTCCTTGATCCGCTTGCGCTCGCGGCCGCCGACCTTGCGGCCTTCCTCCTCGGCGATCTTCTGCACCTTGCGGTGCAGCTCGTCGTTGATCACCGCGGCCGGTAGCAGTTTGTCCTCACCGCCCACGGTGAGCAGGGTGCAGTGTTTCACCGTATGCGTGAGCGGCTCGCCTTCGCCGCGACCAACCGGTGGCACGAAGCCCTTGGTGAACATCTCGAGTGGCCCGCACGGACGCAGCCGGTGTTCGGCCAGCGCTTCATCGAGGCGTTTCAGATCGGTGGCAACGGCGGGGGAAAAGCGGAACAGCGTGAGATTGCGAAAGAACATTCAAGATCCGGATGAGGTGCGGCCCGAAGGCGAAGTTTGCCATGCGGTCATTCTGGTCCAGGCCGGAATGACCGCATGATGACGGGTGAGAGGATCAGCCGCTGACAGCAGCTACGGCAGCGGCCACGGTATCGAGGTTGGCACGATTCAACGCCGCCACGCAGATGCGGCCGCTGTCGAGCGCGTAGATCGCGTACTCGTCGCGCAGCCGGTGCACCTGCGCCTTGCTCAGGCCCGAATAGGAGAACATGCCGGCCTGCTTGTTGATGAAGCTGAAATCCGGTGCCTCAAGCGCGGCCAGCTTGTCGACGAAGCCGGCACGCATCGCATGGATGCGCGAGCGCATCTCGCCCAGTTCCTGCTCCCAGCGCGCGCGCAACTCGGCACTGCCGAGGACGCCGGCGACCAGGCTGGCGCCGTGCGTGGACGGGCTGGAATAGTTCGCGCGGATGGTCTGCTTGATCTTCGACAGCAGCCGCACTGCCTCGTCGCGATCGGCACCGACCATCGATAGCGCGCCGACGCGCTCGCCATACAGGGAGAACGACTTGGAATAGGAGTTCGCGACCACGAACGCCTCGATCCCCGACGCCGCAAGCAGGCGCACCGCGAGGGCATCCTGCTCGGTACCCTGATCGAAACCCTGGTAGGCCATGTCGATGAACGGCAGCAACCGGCGTTCCTGCAGCAGTGCGATCACCTGCTGCCATTGCGCCGCATCCAGATCCACGCCGGTCGGGTTGTGGCAGCACGCGTGCAGCAGCACCACGGTGCCCGGCTGCAGTTTGCCGAGATCCTCCAGCATGCCGGTGAAATCCAGGCCATGGCTGGTCGGGTCGTAATAGCGGTACTCGAGCAACTCGAAGCCGGCGGTGCGGAACACCACATGATGGTTGCCCCAGCTCGGGTTGCTGATCGCGATCTTCGCGCCAGCGCCGGCCACCTGCTTCAGCAGATCGGCCGCCACACGCAACGCGGCGCTACCACCGATGGTCTGCGCGGTCGCCACCCGACCCGCTGCCAGCAGTGGCGATTCGGCACCAAACAGCAGTTGCTGGGTGAGCAGGTTGTACGCCGGCAGGCCGTCGATCGGCAGGTAGCCGCGCGGCTTGCCGGCCGCGACCAGCGCCTGCTCCACTTCGTGCACGGTCGGCAGCAGCGGGATGCGGCCCTGTTCGTCGATGTAGATGCCCACGCCCAGATTGATCTTGCCCGGACGCGGATCGGCCAGGTAGGTCTCGGTCAAACCCAGGATCGGATCGCCCGGGGCCATTTCAACGGATGCAAAGAAGGACACGGTGATTACTCGGCTGGTGGTGTGGAAAGGTAGGCGGGGTGTTCAAGCTTGCGCGGCCACGGTCTCATCCGCTGCGTCGGCCGTCCATGCCGACATTTCCGCCGCCGGCGCGCCCAGACTGAAATCGAACAGCTTGCGATCGGCCAGTTGCGAGGGTGACACATGGCCGAGCGCGCGGAAAATGTTCTCGCTGCGACCAGGCTGCAGCTGTTCCCACTCGGCCAGCATGCGCTGCACCGCCTTGCGCTGCAGATTGTCCTGCGAGCCGCACAAGTTGCACGGAATGATCGGGAACCGCTGCTGCGCCGCGTACTCGGCAATGTCGTTCTCGCGGCAATACGCCAGCGGCCGGATCACCACATGGCGACCGTCGTCCGAACGCAACTTAGGCGGCATCGCCTTCAGCTGTGCCTGGTAGAACATGTTGAGGAAGAACGTGGCAAGGATGTCGTCGCGATGATGCCCGAGCGCGATCTTGCTGATGCCGTTGGCCGCCGCCCAGCTGTACAGCGCACCGCGGCGCAGCCGCGAGCACAGGCTGCACATGGTCTTGCCGGCAGGGATCACCCGCGTCACCGTGCTGTAGGTGTCCTGCTCGATGATGTGGAACGGCACGCCGCGTGCCGTCAGGTACTCCGGCAGCACGTGTTCGGGGAAGTCCGGCTGCTTCTGGTCCAGGTTCACCGCGATCAGCTCGAAGCGCACCGGCGCCTTCGCCTGCAGCTGCAGCAGGATGTCCAGCAAGGTGTAGGAATCCTTGCCGCCGGACAGGCATACCATCACCTTGTCGCCGTCCCCGATCATGCCGAAGTCGCCGATCGCCTGCCCCACCTGGCGACGTAAGCGCGCGGCCAGTTTGTCGGCCTCGGCGGCTGGCGTGCGGGAACGATGAGGGTGGGCGGACATGACGACCAATCGGGCAAAAGGAACCGCCATTGTAGCCGGCTGGCCGATCGACTTCCGGAGATGCCAAACGGCGCTAGACTAAGGCGGTTCTCCCTAGCCGTTGCCGCCGCCATGCAGGTTCAGGATCACGCCGAAATCGTCCATCTGCTCGCCGAGCTGAAGATGGAGCATCGCGATCTGGATGCGGCCATCGAGCAACTGGCCTCCGCGATCGGCCGCGACGAGCTGCAGCTGACCCGGTTGAAGAAGCGCAAGCTCCTGCTGAAGGACCACATCGCCCGGCTCGAGAGCAAGCTGATCCCCGACCTCGACGCCTGAACGCCATCCGCCTCGCCCGCCGGACTATCGATGAACCGCCTGACCCCGACCTGCCTGCAGGACGAATACGTCGTACTGGAGCCGCTGGGCCTCGATCACGCGGCAGCCCTGGAAGCCGCCGCCGCAGACGGCGAACTGTGGAACCTGTGGTTCACCAGCGCACCGGCACCGGGCCAGGCGCATGCCTATGTCGAGAAGGCCCTGCAAGGCCAGGCCACCGGTGTGATGCTGCCGTTCGCCGTACGCGAACGGTCGAGCGGCGACATCGTCGGCACCACCCGCTATTACGACTTTGTTCCCGAGCTGCCGCGGCTGGCGATTGGCTATACCTGGTATGCAAAGCGCTGGCAGAAGAGCCATCTCAACACCGCCTGCAAACGCTTGCTGCTCAGGCACGCGTTCGAGGCGCTGGACTGCGTGGCGGTGGAGCTCCACACCGACCACCGCAATCTCGATTCGCAGCGCGCGATCGAGCGCCTCGGCGCGCAGCGTGAAGGCGTGCTTCGCGCCCACAAGCGACGTCCCGACGGGACGCTGCGCGACACCGTCTGCTACTCGATTCTCGCCCGCGAATGGCCGGATGTGGATCGATGGCTGGGGTTGCGGCTGGAGCGCCTGAGCGACACGCGGACAACCACGGCAGGCACGGCTACAGCAGGCGATTGACCAGCCGGTCGAGGCTCGTGCGATTGAGCCGCTTCAGCTGCTTGCGCACTTCCGCCGGATAATGCCGCGGGCTTTCCAGCGCCAGATGATCGGATAGCCGGGTGGCATGCCGTCGCAACGCCACCCACTCGGCCTGATGCCTTGCATGCAGCAGGCGCGCCGGATCATGCAGCAGCAATCCGTTTTCCAGGTCCAGAGCCCATGCACGCGGGTTGAGGTTGTTGCCGGTCAGCATGGCCATGTCGTCGTCGACGAACAGGCCTTTCAGGTGATAGCTGTTGTCGCCGTCGCGCCACAGATGCAGGTTGAGCTGGCCGCTGGCGATCTGCCGGCGATGCGCCCGTGCGAAGCGCCGCAGATTGTTCTCGTACAGGTAGGGCAGCAACCCGATCGTCTTGAACGGTTGCCCCGGCGGAATGTAGAAATCGTTGGCGGTCTTGTCGCCGACCATGATGTCGATCGTGCAGCCTCGCCGCAGCAACTGGCCGAGCACGACCCGCACCGGCCGCGGCAGGTTGAAATACGGCGTCAGCAGGATCGCCCGCTCGCGCGTGCTGCGCAGCAAGGCCAGCATGGTGTCGTTGAGTGCGTTGGCGCCGCGGCCGAAACCAAGCAATGGCGTCACCGCCACGTCATCCGCCCCCCGTGCGGCATGCGGCACGTCATAGTGGGCTTGCTGCAGCAGCTGACGGAATTCGCGGATCGCCGTCTGCAGCGCACGCGTGGCGGGAACGTCCGGCACGTTCAATCGACGCACCGCATCGCTCTTGGCGAAACAACGCTGCACGAAATCCGCCATCGCATCGGCCAGACCCTGATGCCGCAGCAGGTGATAGCGGTCGAGCCGGTAGCGTCCATGCCGCTGCAGGTAGACATCATTGAGACTCGCACCGCTGTACAGCACGGCGTCGTCGATCACGAAACCCTTCAGGTGCAGCACGCCTAACAGCTCGCGGTTCTGCACCGGCACGCCGTAGATGTCGACGCCCGGCCCGAGCCGCGCGGCGTAATCGCGGTACATGCTCGCGTTGCCTTCGCTCTTCTGCTTGCCGATCAGCCCGCGCTGCGCGCGATGCCAGTCGACGAACACCGAAACCTGCAGCGCCGGATGCCGCGCCTTTGCCGCATACAGCGCATCCAGCACTTCACGCCCACCCTCGTCATCCTGCAGGTACAGCGCGACGATCACGATACGGCGGGTGGCCTGCGCAATGTGTCGCAGCAAGGCCTGCCGGAACGCGGCTGGATCGGGCAGCACATCGATCGCCATGGCCGGCACCGCATACGCCGGCAACGTCTCCAGCAGCGCCTGCGTTGCCGGCCTGCGCAGCGGCGACAGCATGCGCCGCGCCAGGCGACGTGGAGTGGTCATCAACTTGTTCATGGGAAGCATGGCGTCCAGGGCACCGCGCATCATCGCAAACCCTTGCAGATGCGCATAGCTGCAGCCAGCACACGCCCCGACCAGGCCCGTCGCGAGGCGATCCAAGCCGTCGTCACTATGCACCAGCACGGCACTTGCAGGCCGTTCCCTGCCGGCGCATAACTGCCGCGGGGGCAATCTGCGATAGCGCATTACCGACGCCAGACGGGAGGGCCGATCATGGGGCAGGTAACGGAAGCGCAACCCTTTACGGGCGCCCTGCCCGCCACGGGCGAGGAACAGGCTTTCTGGCATCGACGGGAAAAGGCCGGCGTCCCGCCAGGCGCCCCCGGCATGGGCCTGGCCCTGTCCGGCGGCGGCATCCGCAGCGCGACCTTCTGCCTCGGCCTGTTGCGGGCGCTGGCCAGAAACGGTGTGCTGCACCGCTTCGATTATCTGTCCACAGTCTCCGGCGGAGGCTACACCGGCGCAGCGTTTGGACGGCTGTTCAACCAACAGGTGCCGCCGGCAGATCCGGTGCCCCCAGCGCCCACATCGACACAGCCAAGCGTCGAGCAAGGTTTGCGTGACGACACCTCGCTGCTGCTCTGGTGGTTGCGCAGCAACGGGCGCTATCTGACGCCTGCCGGCGCCGGCGACCTGATGCGGGCATGGGCGGCACAACTGCGGGGGTTTCTTGCCACCCAGTTCGAAGTGGCCGCACTCATCGTGCTGGCATCGGTCCTGATCGTGCTGCCCCATCTGCTTGGCTATGCCGCGCTGGACAGCACGTTGCCGCTACCGATCACCTTCTGGTGGCTGGCCATGCTGCTGCCCGGCTGGCTCGGCATGTTCATGGGCTTTGCCTACTGGTGGTTGCGGGACCCCGAGGACGTTTCGCCTGCGTCGGTCTTGAGCGATCTGGCCATCTGCCTGCTCACGCTCGTACCTGGCCTGTGCCTGTTGACGAAAGGCTGGCATGACGCCGCCTGGAGCCTGACGCTGATCGCGCTCGCCCTCCTGGCGGCGCCGCTCGCCAGGATATGGACATGGCTACGGGGAAAAACGCTGCTGGACAATCCTGCCCAGGGCCGGATTCGCTACACCTCCGCGTTGAGCGCGACGCTGCTATGCCTGTTCGGCCTGCTGGTCGCGGGCGCGGCCGATCTGTTCAGCTGGTTCCTGGCCGATCAGCTCGCCCAGGGTACGTTGCACGCGCAGATCATCGGCGGGACCGGCGTGACGGCGATCCTGGCCGCCCTCGGACGCTTCACGCTGCCGCTGCTGCAACCACACGGCAAGCCATCGCTTGGCCGGCCTCCACTCATGCTGATCGCGAATATCAGCGGCATGGTGTTGCTGGTCTTGCTGGCGATGCTCTGGCTGGGCGCGCTGCAGTATTTCGTCTTCTTCGCGTCGTTCTGGAGTCTGCCGCTGCGCTGGATGATGATCCTCGCCACTAGCCTGCTCTACATCATCCTCACCGGGCGCAACCTGCAACAGATCAATCGCTCGTCGCTGCATCCGTTCTACCGTTCGCGGCTGGCGCGCACCTATGTCTCGGTCGGCAATAGCCCACCCACCGGCAAGCCGGGGCACACCCGCTTTCCGGCGTCGCCGCTGTCCAGCAAGGCCTCCGGCATGGCCAGCGGGATCGCCAAGCTCAGCGAATTGCTGGAAGGGGACGATATCGCCCTGCCCGACTACGCGCCGCACGAGCATGGCGGCCCCATCCACCTGATCAACTGCTGCATCAACCAGACCATCGACGACCGCACCGATGTCTATAGCGCCGACCGCAAGGGCGTCTATCTGAGTCTGAGTTCGCTGGGCATGGAAATCGGCTCCTCGCCGTTCCAGCCGGCGCAGCCAGGACCTGCGCATCCGCTGGCTGGAACGACGCTGGCCGAGTGGATCGCCATCTCGGGTGCGGCTGCCGGCTCGGGCATGGGTTCGCTGACCCGGACCGGACTGGCGGCGTTGTGTTTCCTCAGCGGTTTTCGCCTGGGCTACTGGTGGCGCAATCCCGTGGGTGCAGCTTCGTTCTCATGGTCGTGGCTCGGAAAATCGCGGGCCGCCCTGCAGGAGATGCTGGCCCGCTTTCCGGGCGTGCGCAGCCCGGTCTGGTATCTGTCCGATGGCGGGCATTTCGACAATACCGGCGTCTACCCGCTGCTGAAGCGAAAACTCGAATTGATCGTGCTGGCCGATTGCGGCGCCGACCCGAGCTACGTCTTCGCCGACATCGAGAATCTCGTGCGCAAGGCGCGCATCGATCTGGACACCAGGATCGAGTTCATCGATCCGGCCAGCCTTTCCGTTCGCCAGGTGCTTCGTGATTGCTTCGGCACGCCGGACAGCATCATGCCCGGCCCCGGCTCGCAGCATCTGCTGCTGGCACGGATCAGCTACCCGGGCGACGCCACCGGATACCTGCTGGTAGTCAAGCCTCGCCTTACCTGCGAGCTGCCGCTGGACGTGGCAGGTTACGCCGACCGCAATCAGGACTTCCCGCAGCAAAGCACCGCGGACCAGTTCTTCGACGAAGCCCAGTGGGAGAGTTACTGCAAGCTGGGCACGGTACTCGGTGAACCGATCGACGACGCCCTGCTGCACATCCTGCCGGCGCTGGTCAAGAAAGGCGTCATCGTGCAAGCCAATGCCGTCAGCAGCGAGGAACAGAAAAGCGGTCTCACGCGACGCCAACGCATCGGCGCAACCATAGGCGCCTCGTTGAGCGCGGGCGCGCTGGTCACCGCGCTGTTTGCCGGCTGGCAGGCCTGGGATGCTCATCTCGGCGCAGTCCAATCCCAACAGAAGGCGCTGCACCAGGACGTCGCTTCCATCCAGATCGCCATGAACAGCCTGCACACCGAGTTGGCGACCATGGACAGCAACTCGCCGTACAAACCGCTGCATGACGAGGTCTATCGACTCATGCGGAATTCCGATGGCCTGCAGATCGATGAGAACGTAAAGGCTGCCTTGATCAGTCTGTCCACCGAGATCGGCGCCGCCTGCGGCAAGCTGCACGCGGACGATCCGCTTCTGAACGACTGCACGCAGGACAGCCATGGACTGGCGGCCATAGCCAGCCCTCCCTCCGGCTGGGCAAGCCTGGCCAGCCAGTATCAGGCTTCGGCGGCGACGTCTTCAACCTGGCGCGACTGGATGCATGGATGGCGTTTAATGGATCAGTCATCACGGATGGCCACTACCGCATCTCCGGGTAGCGCAGCAGCCGGCCCAACCGCGCCGGCACCACCTGCGGCACCCGCCCCGGAACCGGGCATCGTCGGACAGACTGCCACCGCCGGAGATGCCGCCAGCACGGTGCTCGCCGCATGCAACAAAACCGGGCTGGTGCCGCCGCAACGATTTGTCCTCTACACGCAGATTTACACCGAGGCACAGCGCGAGAGCATCAAGCCTCTGTTGCAGCAACTCGACGACATGGGCCTGACGACCGCCGGCATCGAGAACGTCATGGCCACCGCCGCACGCGCAGGTCGCAAACCGCCGATCGCATGGGACAAGCCGGTGTTTCTCTACAGCAGCTACAGCGAACAGGGGCAAGCTTGCGCGCTGGCGATGGCAAACTGGCTTGATCTGCAACCGGGCTTTGGAAAAGCCAAGGCCGCTGCCATGCCTCTTCCGGTGCGGCTGCGTGGCCGATCCGACGTGATCGAATTCTGGATACCGCAAGCCTCGACCGTGGCCGCGCCGGCACACGAGTAATCGCATGCGGCGTCGAACCAGGCGCGGACTTTCGCCAGCATCTATCGCCTGCCCGTGTCGGGCTGCACCTCGATCGTGGCAGTCATGCCGGCGGCAAGCACAAGGTTGGCTGGCAGGTGGTCGCTGTCGATCGCAATGCGCACTGGCACGCGCTGCGCGAGCCGCACCCAGTTGAAGGTGGGATTGACGTTGGAGAGCAGGTCGCTGCCGGTCGGGTTGTCACGATCACCGATGCCGCGTGCGATACCGGTGATCGTGCCCTTGAGATGTACGCCACCGGCCATCAGGCGGATATCGACCGGATCGCCGATACGCAACTGCGGCAACTTGGTTTCCTCGAAATAGCCGTAGATGTAATAGCTGTGGCTGTCGATCAAGGCCAACCGTGGACTGCCGACGGCAGCATAGTCGCCGACGCGCACGTCGAGGTTGGTGACGTAGCCGTCCGTCGGCGCGCGCACGTCGGTGCGGGCGAGGTTGAGCCTGGCGGTATCCAGCGCGACCTGTGCCTGCTCCACCGCGGCGAGCGCCTGTTCGCGCGCGGCACTGGCCTGGCTGCCGCTGGCCTGCGCCTGCTGCCAGCTGGCGCGGGCGGCTTCGGCGGCAGAGGCGGCATCGGTACGCGTTTCCTTGGCGATCACGTCGCTGAGCTGCTGGCGTCGCGCGGCCTGCTGCTGGCGCATCTCGAACTCGGTCTTGCGCGCGGCGGCGGCGGCCAGCGCGGCATTGATGCTGGCCCCGGCGGCACGCGCACTTGCTTCCGCGGCGGCAAGGTTGGCCTCCGCCTGCGCCACCGCGTACTTGTAGCGGTCCGGATCGATCGTGAACAACAGGTCGCCCTTGTGCACGGCCTGGTTGTCGAGCACCGCCACCCGGGTCACCAGCCCGGACACATCCGGCGCGATGCGCACCACTTCGGCACGCACGCGGCCGTCGCGCGTCCACGGTGAATACAGGTAGTGCTTCCACAGCGCATGGCCGAGCAGCAGCGCGATGACGACAACGACGGCGGTGATCAGGAAGCGCAACAGCGATTGGGTTTTCATGGGATGACTCAGTGGATCAGCAACAGTCCGGCGATGCCGAACAGACAGACGAACAGGGCAAGCCGGAACAACGAGGGATGCCACACCTGGCGATACAACCCAAGGCGACCGACCAGCATGTCGAGCAGCACCATCAGCAGCAGGCAAACAAGGAACACCGGCAGCAAGCCCGGCACCAGCACGCCATAGATGGCGATTTCATGCGGCATGAACGGACTCCGGCGAAGATGACGGGATGTACCTGGCGAAGGGCGACTCATCATCACGTAGCGCGCTGCGCAACTGGTACAGATGCAGGCGGACCGGTTGCCCGGCGGCGGCGATGATCGCCGCATGCACGGCAGCGTCCGCTTCGCGCCAGCGCGCGGCATCGGGCTCGCGGTACAGCCGCGCGATCGCGTGCATTGCCGTCGTTGCCGCACGACGCGCGGCAGGCGCGATGTCGCCGCCCGAGGCCAGCTGCTGGCGCAGCTCGATCATCGTGCGGCCACTTTCCTGCACGGCCAGCGCCCAGGCCAGCAGGCTGCGCGACTCGTCACTGCCCGGCCGCGTATAGGTCACCACTTGCTGGAACAAATCGCGAACCAGGCTTTCGAAGCGCCACGCCAGACCTTCCAGCGGAGCGGTCGCCGCCAATACCGCCTGCTCGCGCAAACGCCGGAACTGGCGCGTGCGTTGCCAGCCGCTGCCAATCACGCTCGGCAGCAGGATGAAGGCGGCACCCGCCAGCGCGAGGCCAGCAACCTGCGCAATGCCGTCGTTGAGGAAGTGCGTCGGGTCGTACACCATCGGATTCTTCAGCGCGAGGATGTAGACGAAGCCCAGCGTATAGCCGGCACCAACGCCCGGCAGCGTATCGCGCGTGCTCAGGTACGGGCCGATCAACATGAAGCCCGCGCTGGCACCCATCAGCGAAGCGAAATCGTTGCTGCCCGGCAGCAGCCCGTACACCACCACGAAGGCTGCCAGCATGCCGGACGCATAGCCGTAAAAGGTGTGCGTCGCGGCACTCACCGGATTCGGCGAAGCGGCCAGCAGGCCACTGAAGATCGTCGCCAGCAACATCGCGCTGGCGCCGAAGGGCCAGCCGCTGGCCAGCCAGAAGGCGCTGAGCGCCACCATCGTGAGGAAGGTGCGCAGCACGCCGACCAAGGCACCGGGAATATCGTTGCCACGCAGAAAGTGCACCTTCTCCACGCTGCCACGCACCTGCGCCTCACGCAGCGAGCCTTCGAGCGTGGCGAAATCGCGCAACTCGGCGGCAAAACGCTGCAGCAGCGTGGCACCGGTGTCGAATTCCAGCTGCGCCAGCGGCGCAGGCAGCGGCGCGCGCAAGGCCACCACCTGCGCAGGCAACCGCGCCACGTATTCGCCCAGACGCGCCGCCAGCACGGCGGACTGATGTTGCTGCGCCAGCCCGGGCGAGAGCGCCGCAGCCAGCGGCCGGTAAAGCGAGATCAACGCATCGGCAACGGTGGGACTGCCGCTGCGCTGCAAGCGGTTGATCAGGTGATGCAACGACTGGAAACTGGTCGCGGCAGCCATGTAGCGCTGGTTGAGCAGCCGCATGCGGGTGCTGCGCGCGTGTACTTCCGGATCCTCGAAGATCACCGATGCGCGCATGTCCTCCAGGCGCACCGCGGCGCGTGCCAGCGCGAGGTTCGCGTGCTCCATCCGCTCGCGCGGCATGTTGCCGGCCGTGCTGTCGCGCACGAAGTCGATGAACAGATTGAATTGCGCTTGCGCACTTTGCCGCAGCAGCAGGCGCAGCCGTTCGGGCCAGACCAGATCGCTGACCACGGCGGCCACCAGGATGCCGAGCAGGACCTCGCTGACGCGCATCACTGCCGAGTCGAATACGCCGAGCGGATTGTTGATCGCCGGCAAGGTGACGATCGCGGCGGTGTAACCGGCCAGCACGAAACCATAGGACATGAAATTGCGGTACAGCGTGGCGCCACCGGCACATAACGCCACCCATACCGACAGGCTCAGCAGGAACAGTTCGCGCTGCTGCGGAAACAGCGACATCAGGGCCAATCCGAACAGACTGCCGGCCAGCGTGCCGATCGCGCGGTAGAAGCTCTTCGCCAGCACCATGCCGCTGTGCGGATGCATCACGATCGACACCGTGATCATGGTCGTCGAGGGCTGCTCCAGCTGCAGCCACATCGCCAGCCACGCGGCCAGATAGATCGCCAGCAGCGACTTGCCCACGAAGATCCAGGCGCGCCATTCGCCGGCAACAAAATCGCCCAGCCACGGCCAACGCGACGAGGCCGGCACGGGTTCGGTGGCGGGCACAGTCGACACTGTTCAGACCTGCTCGAGCCGGCCGAGGAATTTCTTCAACAGCTTTTCCAGCTGCGCCATCTCACGCGGCTGCAGGCCGGAGGCCTGGCGTTGCAGCAAGCTGCAGATGTCAGGCAGAAAGCTCTCGATCATCGCGATGCCTGCCTTGCTCAGGGTGAGCGCAATTTTTCGACGATCCTCGTCGCTGGCGGTGCGCTCGATCAGCCCCTTGTCGCACAGCTCGTTCGTCAGCCGGGTGATGTTGGCGGATTTCTCGCCAGCTGCCTCGGCCAGCTGCGTCGGGTTCAGCGTATACCCGTCGGTGCCGTACAGCATCATCAACAGGTTGTACTCCGGATGATTGATGCCCCATGGCTTGAGCAACGCATTCGCATCGTCGTGCACGCGCTTGTAGATGTGCTTGATCAAGCGCACCAGCACGGCCGGTTCACGGGGAAATGCAGGATGCCGCTGGCGGGTAATTGCCAGACGCTGTTCGGTGTGGAAAAAGCTGGCCATGGGGTGGCTCACCAACATTTAATACATAAATGTAATATCTATTTGTGTATTTTATGCCGGCGCGCGAATGTGCACAAGCCTGCCGTCGGACGGGTAAGAAAAAGGCGCCATCAAGGCGCCCATCATTTCAGAAAGACCGTGCGGTCTCAGCCGCCATGTATCGGGAAGGTTTGCGCATTGCCTGGCGTGGAGTTCGGGGTTGCGGGAGCGTTCGACGAACGCACCGGATTGATCTGGCGTGCACCGCACTGATAGGCGCCCCACGGCTGCGAGCCATCGACCGGTTCGGCCAGCGGCTTGATGGTGTCCGCATGCATCTTGGCCGCCTCGTTGCGCGCCAGCACTTCCAGTTCGTCGCGCACGGTGATGCCGTTGCGGTCGACCGGACCGACGTGATCCATCACCGATACGGTGACCTTGCCCAGATCGCGGCAGCTGGAGACATCGCCGCTCCACGCGGTGCGGACGTTCCTGGCGGCATCGTCCAGGGTGATGCCCCAGCTGCAGGCGCTCAACAAGACGGGGACGAGCAACAACAGGGACTTGCGCATGTAAAGGCTCCGCAGTGACATGAAAGAGAGGCCAGACCCTTGCCGGCCCGGCCTCCATCCTAACGCGGGGATGTACCGGCGTGCTGTACGCCGGCTTACTCCCTCACTTCATCAACTGACCATCGGCATCGATCACCTGCACCTCGCCGAGGTTCAGTGCGCGCACCGGCACCTCGATCTTGCCGAGGTCGCCGACGATCACCCAGGTCATCGCCGCGGGCTGCACGATTTCCTTGATCGCCGTCTCCGCCGCCGCGGGCGTGACCGCTTCCAGCTGCGACTTCAAGGTCTGCACGTAGTCGTCCGGACGGCCGTACTGCACGATGCCGCTGATCGCACCGAGCACGGCACTGGTGGTCTCGTAGCTGCCCGGCAACGCACGCACGCGCTGGTCCTTGATCTTGGCGATCTCGGCGGCGGTCAGCGGCCTGTCACTGATGACCGCGCGCGCCTCCTTCAGCACCTCGGCTGCCGACTCGGCGGTCTTGTCGGTCTGCACCGGCGCGAAGAACAGGAACGGCCGCTGACCCTGCGCATCCATCAGCATGCTGTTTGCGCCATACGCCCAGCGCTTGTCCTCACGGAGATTCATGTTCAGGCGCGAGGTGAAGGTGCCGCCGAACGCCCCGTTGGCCGCCTGGATCGCCAGGTTATTGTCGGCGCGGGTCGAAGGCGCCAGCAGCCCGGCGAGGATCAGCGACTGCGGCGCATCGGCGCGGTTGATCAGGAACACCCGCGGCTTGGCCTGTGCCGCCACCTTGGCGATGTTCTTCTTCGGCACCGCCGTGGCGGGAGCCTTCCAGTCGCCGAACACGGCATCGAGCTGCGGGATGATCTGCGCCAGCGTGGTATCGCCGGCGACCAGGATCTTCACGTTGTCCGGGCGCAGCCAGTCGTGCTGGAACGCGACCAGATCCGCATCGGTCAACGCCTTGATCTCGCTTTCGGTACCCGAGCCGGTGAACGGAATGCCATAGGCGTGATGCTCGCCATACAGCAGCGGCGGCAACGTGCGCAGGGCCAGCCCGGTGGGCTGGGTTTTTTCCTGTGCAATACCGGCCAGCCACTGGCCGCGCACGCGGTCGATGTCCGCTGCCTTGAAGGCCGGGTTGCGCACGATATCGGAGAACAGGCTCAGCGAAGGCTGCAACTGATCGTTCAATGCATCAAGCGAGGCGACACAGCTATCCAGGCCGCAGCCGACATTGGTGATCGCACCCAGTCGCTGCCTGCGCCTGGCCACTTCCACCGAGTCGAGATCCCTCGTGCTTTCGTTCATCAGGCGGGTGGTGAAACTGGCGGTGCCAAGCTTGCGACCCTGATCGGCGGCGTAGCCCGAATCGAACAGCAACTGCATCTGGGTCACGGGAATGGTGTGGCGCTCGGCCAGGATCACCTCGATGCCGTTCTTCAACTTGCCGTGCTCGAGTTTGGGGAAACTCAACTCGGGGAACCGGCTGACCTGCGGCACGCCGGCGCTGCGATCCAGATCGCTCTTGCTCACGCTGTAGACATGCGCGGGCGGCAATTTCGGCTGCGGTCGACCCGCCGCCGCGCCCAGCGCCATCACCTTGGCATCTTCGACGGCCGGATCGAAACCCTTGTCGGCCGGCAGCACGGTGAGCAGGTAATCGCCCTTGCTCAGCCACTTGTCTGACGCAGCCTTGACGCTGGCGATGCTGGCCGCTGCGGAACGCACGAGGTCCTTCTTGTAGGCACCCGGATCGCCGCGATAGACCTGCCCCTCAGCGAGAATCACCGCCTTGCCGCCGAAACCACCGACCTTCTCCAGGCCTCGCACGAAGCCGGCGCGGTTGGCCACCTTGGCGCGATCGAGTTCATCCTGGGTCGGGCCGCTGGCGAGGAACTTCCTCAGCTCCTCATTGATCACCGCCTCCACCTTGGCCGGATCGACACCTTGCTTTACATCGGCCTGGATCTGGAACTGGCTGGCCAATGCGAATTCGCCGATATCGGCAGAGATGTGGTCGACCAGCTTGTCCTGGTAGACCAGGCGCTGGTACAGCCGCGAGGTCTTGCCGCCGCCCAGTGCGAAAGCGGCGAGGTCGAGCTGGATCGCATCGTCGCTGCCCAGCTGAGGCACCACCCAGGTGCGGATGATGCGCGGCTGCGCCACGTGATCGTGCTGCACGCCGCGGGTGGATGCCGGCAGCGGGGTGATCCACGCCTGCTGACGCGCTACCGCCGGGCCGGCCGGAATGTCGCCGAAATACTTCGCGGCCTTTTCCTTGGCCTGCGCCACGGTGATGTCGCCGGCCAGGACCAGAGTGGTGTTGGCGGCACCGTAATTGCTGTGGAACCACGACTTCACATCGTCCAGCGAAGCGGCGTCGAGATCGGCCATCGAGCCGATCGTGTCGTGCTGGTACGGATGGTTGGCCGGATAGGTGTTGGCCAGGATGTTCTCGTCGACGCGACCGTACGGGCGGTTTTCACCCTGACGCTTTTCGTTCTGCACCACGCCGCGCTGGGTATCGAGTTCCTTCTGGCCGATCGCACCGAGCAGGTGGCCCATGCGGTCCGATTCCATCCACAGCGCCATGTCCAGCGCGGTGGTCGGCACGGTCTCGAAATAATTGGTGCGGTCGAACCAGGTCGTGCCGTTCATGTCGGTGGCACCGGCCTTCTCGAACGGTTCGAAATACGTGCCCTTGTGGTTTTCCGAGCCGGAGAACATCAGGTGCTCGAACAGATGCGCAAACCCGGTCTTGCCCTTAGGCTCGTCGGCAGAACCGATGTGGTACCAGATGCTCACCGCCACCACCGGCGCCTTGTGGTCTTCATGCACCACCACGGTCAGGCCGTTCGGCAGGGTGAAACGGGTGTAGGCGATGTCCGGAATCTGGCTGGATGTCGCGCCAGGCGCCGCCGCCGGGGCCGCCCGCGCAGGCAATCCGCCAACTGCCAGAGTGATCAGACCAGCAAGGATCAGAGCCGAAGGCTTTCTAGCCACTATGAACTTCCCGTTTCATGAATGTGATCCCCGAGACTAACGACGCAATAGACCCATCGCAATAACTTGCAGTGAAATCCCGCGCATTGTCCGGCCGCTGTCCGATCGTGCCGCCAGACTGTCCGCGGACAATCAAGCGCCCCCTGCCAAGCCAGGTTCAACCTTTATTATCAAACACTTACATCCATATTCCTCTTGGCACGGCGATTGCTTTTCATGGATACAGGGACCTGCCCCTTCATCGGAGAATGACCATGAAATTCGAAACCTTGATGTTGCGCACGCTGTTCGTTGCCTGCATGGCCGTCTGCTCGCTGATCATGGGCGCCATGCTCACGACCACCACACCCTCGGCACAGCTGGCTGCCAACCGCAGCGTGAGTTCCATCCTGCTGTCCGCACCGACCACCTGCGCGTTGCCGCCGGACGGTGTGGTCTGCCCGCGGCAGAATGGCTGAGCACGCCACGCGAATCACCGCGGAGCATGGCAGGTACGCGATAATCACCGGATGCTCCACGTCATCCTGTTCCGTCCCGAGATCCCGCCGAACACCGGCAACGTGATTCGCCTGTGCGCGAACACCGGCGCCGCGCTGCACCTGATCCGACCGCTCGGTTTCGAGCTTGACGATGCACGCTTGCGCCGCGCCGGCCTGGATTACCACGAGTACGCCCGCGTCGCGGTGCATGACGAGCTGGCCAGTTGCCTCGCTGCGATCGGCATGCCACGGGTGTTCGCCTTCACCACCCGCGGTCGAGTCGCCCACATCGATGCCGGCTTTGCCGATGGGGATGCCTTGCTGTTCGGTTGCGAGACGGCCGGCTTGCCGGCAGATGTGCTGGAGACGATCCCCGCCGAACAACGCCTGCGCCTGCCGATGCGTGCGGACAGCCGCAGCCTGAACCTGTCGAACACGGTCGCCGTGGCGGTGTACGAAGCCTGGCGCCAGCTCGGCTTTGCCGGGGCCGCGGACGTCTAGCAGCGGCCACCGGGCTACAATCGCCGGATGAATGCCGCCATTCCCAACTCCTGGTTGCCACAACCGCTGCGCAAGCTCGCCGGCCGCGCGCTGGAAACCGCGCTGAACCACACCTTGTCGCTGGATCCGGACACCCGACAGCGGCTGGCCGCGCTGGAAGGCCGCAGCGTGCAACTGCATCTGCGCGGACCGGAAATCGCCCTGGCGGTGACCGTCGAAGACGCGCGCCTGAAGGTCGGACCGCCGCAGGACGACAGCCAGCTGCGCGTCGCCGCCACCCCGGGCAGCCTGCTGGCGATGATGTTCCGCCGCGACGACGACGGCATCGCGCCGGGCAAGGTGGAGATCGCCGGCGACGCCGAGCTGGCACGCCGGCTGGAGAAACTCGCCAGCAAGTTCGCCCCGGATTTCGAGGAGGCGTTCGCCCGCACCTTCGGTGACGTGCTTGGCGTACCGCTGGCCAAGGCGGTACGCAAAGGCCTCGCCCACGCGCGCGAAACCGCCACGCATCTCACCGAGGACAGCGCCGATTGGCTGCGCGATGAAGCCCGCATCGCGCTGGCGCCAGGCGAAGTCGAGGGTTTCCTCGATGGCGTGGACCACTTGCGCGAACGCAGCGAGCGGCTGGAATCGCGCGTGCAGCGATTGATCCAGCGCCTGCAAGGCAACGCCGCGTGACGCCGCTGAAGGTGGTGCCGCGACTGCTGCGGGTCGCCTCGGTCCTGCTGGCCTACCGGCTCGACGAACTGGTCGACGCCGCGCACCTGTACCGGCCGCTGAAACTGCTGCGCCCGCTGCTGGCGCGCCCGCGCGCGAACGTGGCGCAGCTTCCGCGCGGCGAACGCTTGCGGCTGGCGCTGACCGAGCTGGGGCCGATCTTCGTCAAGGCCGGCCAGGTGTTGTCGACCCGCCGCGACCTGGTCCCGGCCGACATCGCCGACGAACTCGCCCTGCTGCAGGATCGGGTCGCGCCTTTCTCCGGCAGCGAGGCGCGCACGATCGTCGAGCGCGAACTGAAATCGTCGATCGGTTCGCTCTACGCGCAGTTCGATGAAACGCCGCTGGCCTCGGCCTCGATCGCCCAGGTCCATGCCGCCACCCTGCACGACGGCCGCGAGGTGGTGGTGAAAGTGCTGCGGCCCGGCATCGACGCGCAGATCGCGCGCGATGTGAAACTGCTGCGCTCGCTCGGCGAGCTGGCCCAACGCTGGCATCCGAACGCCGACAAGATCCGTCCGCTCGACGTGGTCGCCGAAGTCGAGAAGATGCTGGAGAACGAGCTGGACCTGCAGCGCGAAGGCGCCAGCGCCAGCCTGCTCAAGCGCAACTTCGACAATGGCGTGGATCTCTACGTGCCGGCCGTGCACTGGGAGCTGACTGCGCAACGCGTGCTGACGCTGGAACGCGTGCACGGCATCAGCAGCGACGACATCGCCGCGATCGACGCCGCCGGCCTCGACCGCAAGGCGCTCGCCGCCAAAGGCGTGCGGGTGTTCTACGAGCAGGTGTTCCGCGACAACTTCTTCCACGCCGACGCGCACCCCGGCAATATCTGGGTCGATCCGACGCGCACCGGCGAGCCGCGCTTCATCGCGCTGGACTTCGGCATCATGGGTTCGCTGCCGGAAGCAGACCAGTACTGGCTGGCGCAGAACTTCATCGCGCTGTTCGAGCGCGACTACGCGCGCATCGCGCAGCTGCACGTCGCCGCCGGCTGGATGCCGGCCGACGTGCGACTGGACGAACTGGAAGCCGCGGTGCGCACGGTATGCGAGCCCTACTTCACCCGCCCGCTGTCGCAGATCTCGCTGGCCGAACTGGTGGTCAAACTCTTTCAGACCGCGCGCCGCTTCGAGCTGACCCTGCAACCACAGCTGATCCTGCTGCAGAAGACCCTGCTCAACATCGAAGGCGTCGGCCGCATGCTCGACCCGGAGATCGATATCTGGGCGGTAGCGCACCCGGTGCTCAAGCGCATCCTGCGCGAACGCTACAGCCCGCTGCGCACCTTGCGCGAGGTGCGCAAGCGCCTGCCCGAGTGGCTGCACAACGCCCCGCAGTTCCCCGAGCTGGTGCGCGACGCGCTGCGTCAGATCGGCCGCGGCGAACAACGCAGCGTGAGCGATCCGCAAGCACTCCAGTTGCTGCGCGAGAACGCCCGGGGCCTGCACCGGTTGCTCGCCTGCGGCATGCTGGGCAGCGCCTTGCTGGTCGCCGCCGCACTGCTGTGGACGATGGCGCCGCAACACGGCAATTGGCCACCGCTGCTTGCCGGCGGCGCCGGCCTGCTGACCTTCGCCGTCGGCTGGCCGCGCTCGCGCTGAACCTGCAGGAGCGCGCCTTGTGCGCGATCGACGATGCCGCAAGTCTCATCGCGCACAAAGCACGCTCCTAGCAGAACGAAACCATGCTTGAAATTCTCTACCAGGACGACGCGCTGATCGCGGTGAACAAGCCGGCGAACCTCGCCGTGCATCGTTCGAAGATGGTCGGCAACGCCGAAGAATTCCTGATCGACCAGTTGCGTGAACAGATCGGCGACAACGTATATCTGGCGCACCGGCTCGATCGTGCCACCAGCGGCGTGTTGCTGATCGCGCGCAGCAAGGACGTCGCCGCCAGGCTCGGCGAACAGTTCATGGGCCGCTCGGTGCGCAAGCGGTATCTGGTCGTGGTGCGCGGTTGGCCCGACCCGCTGGAAGGCGTGATCGACTATCCGCTGCCCGGCTCGCGCGAGACCGGCCCGCGGCGCGAGGCGCGCACGCAATACCGGCGACTGGCCACGATCGAGGTACCGATCGAGCTGGGCCGCTATCCGCAGCAGCGTTACGCACTGGTGCTGGCCGAGCCGGAAAGTGGCCGCTTCCGGCAGATCCGCAAGCATCTGGCGCACATCCACCACCCGGTCATCGGCGACTGCCAGCACGGCCGCGGCGACCACAACCGGCTGTACAAGCAGTACTTCGGCTGCCATCGAATGTTGCTGCACGCGTGGCGGTTGCGCTTTGCGCATCCGCTGACCGGCGTTGCGATGGAGTTCGAGGCTCCGCTGGATGCCGCGTTTGCCGGGTTGCTTGATCGCTTCGGCTGGGTGTTGCCTGGAGTGAGTGAAGAAGAGTGAGAAGTGAGAGCAAGTAGGGGCAGGATTCAGCGCCGCTTTTCTCTCACTCCGCACTCCTCGCTTCACCTACTCACTTCTTGCCCTCTACACTCCCCGCATGTTGATCGTCAGTCCCAGCATCACCCTGCCCGAGTCCGAACTGGTCGAACGCTTCCTGCGCGCGGACGGTCCCGGCGGGCAGCATGTGAACCGCACCGAGAGTGCGGTGGAGCTGCGCTTCGACGTGATCAATTCGCCGTCGCTGCCGGAGGAAATCCGCATGCGTTTGCTGGCGCGGCGCGACCGCCGGTTGACCGGCGAAGGGGTGCTGGTGATCCAGGCACGCCGCTTCCGCGATCAGGCGCGCAATCGCGACGACGTGCGCGAGCGGCTGGTCGAGATCATTCGCGGCGTCCTGATTCCACCGAGGAAACGTGTCGCCACCAAACCGACCCGGGCCTCGCAAGAACGCCGCCTGGTCGGCAAGCAGCAACGTGGCAAGATCAAGCAGGCTCGTTCGCGCAAACCGGATTTCGAATGAACGGTCATCTTCTGGCGCCCAATCAACTGCCACCGCGGATGCCGAAACTGCGCGACGGATGGCAGCGCCGCATCTGCCGTGGCGTGCTTCGCCTGGGCGGTTGGAGCCTGCTCGGCGACTTTCCTGACGTCCCCAAGTTGGTGCTGATCGCCGCGCCACACTCGTCCTGGTGGGACGGTGTCTGGGGCCTGCTGATCAAGGTGGCGATCGGTGCCGACGTGCATTTCATGGCCAAGCAGGAGCTGTTCCGCGGGCCGCTCGGCGGCCTGCTGCGCCGGCTCGGCGGCATGGCCATCGATCGTGGTGCCGCCAAGGGCGTGGTCGAGCAGATGATCGACCAGTTCCACCGACGCGACAGCTTATGGCTGGGCATTGCACCGGAAGGTACGCGCAAACCGGTGACCCGGTGGAAAAGCGGCTTCTGGCACATCGCCCATGATGCCGGCGTACCGGTCTTTCCGGTGGCCTTCCATTATCCGGAAAAGATCATCCGGCTTGGCCCGCTGTTCGACACCACGGACGACATGGCAGCCGACGTCGCCCGGCTGCGTGCGTACTACGCGCCGTTCCAGGGCAAATACCATGGCATCTGAGCTGGCCCGCCCTGGCTATCCCGCTCCCGCATGTCACTCGCAGCGGACACTTCCATGCTCGGCATCCAGCACTACGGCGCCTTCCTGCTCGCCTGCATCGCGCTGAATCTCACGCCGGGGCTGGACACGTTCTACATCCTCGCGCGCAGCGGCCGCGAAGGCCATGCCGTCGGCCTCGGTGCCGCACTGGGCATCAACGCCGGTTGCGTGGTGCATACGCTAACGGCGGTGTTGGGACTGTCCGCGATCCTGACGACCTCGGCCACCGCATTCACCGTGCTGAAATACCTCGGCGCCGCCTATCTGATCTGGATCGGTCTGCGCATGCTGTTGAGCCGGCAGGGCGCGCACGCCCCGACCGTCACGCGCGGCCACGGCTGCGCCGCCGCCTTCCGGCAGGGCATGCTGACCAATGTGCTGAACCCGAAGGTGGCGCTGTTCTATCTTGCCTTCCTGCCGCAGTTCGTCTCGCTGCATGCCGCCCATGCGCAGCTCGGGCTGCTGGTGCTGGGCTTGAGCTTCATCGGCACCGGACTGTGCTGGTCGCTGCTGCTCGCCCTGCTCGGCGGGCGCATCCATCGGCTGCTGCAGCGCAAGCCGCAGATCGGACGCTGGATGGATCGCTTGTGCGGCGCGGTACTGCTGGGCTTCGGATTGAAACTGGCGTTGCAACAACGCAGCTGAAGCACGCGTTCAACGCTGCGAGTGTCCCGACTCGTCGTAATCACGGTGGGTCAACAGGCCGGGACGGATCAGGTCGATGAAGGCGCGCGCCTCGGCGCTGAGGAACTTGCCCTTGCGCATCACCACGCCGTAACTGCGCTGCGGGAAATACTGCTTCATGTTGCGCACGGCCAGCCGCTTGTGGTCGGCCTCGGTGATGCAGATGCCGGTGACGATCGAGATGCCCATGCCCATCGCCACGTATTCCTTGATCACGTCCCAGCCGCCCACCTCGATCGCGACGTGGTACGGCACCTGGCGCTGCTGGAATACCAGGTCGACCAGCCGGTAGGTGGACAGCCGCTGCGGCGGCAGGATCAGCCCATACGGCGACAGATCCTCCAGCGTGACCTTCTCCTTGGCGGCCAGCGGATGATCCGGCGGCATGATCAGCATCGGGTCGTAGTGATGCACCGGCGCCCAGGCGATGTCGTTCGGCACGTCGAGCATCGAACCCACTGCGAAATCGGCATCGTCCGCACGCAGCAGCGCCATGCCGTCCTTGCCAGTGACATTGGCCAGCTGCAGCTGTACCGCGGGAAAGCGTTCGCGAAAACGGCGCACCAGTTCGGGCAGCAGGTACTGGATGGTCGAGGTACCGGCGGCAATGGTCAGCCGGCCACCCTGCAATCCCTGCACCCGGGCCTGAAAGTCGCGATCGAGGGTTTCCCAACCCTCGACCAGCGGCCGCGCCAGCTCGTATAGCGCCTCGCCGGCATCGGTGAGGTTGATGCGGCGGCGCCGGCGTTCGACCAGGCTCACGCCCAGCTCCCGCTCAAGCGCCTGCAACAGCAGGCTGACCGTGGGCTGCGACAGATACAGCGCCTCCGCGGCACGGGTCAGCGTACCCAGTTTCACCACGCTGACGAAGGCGCGCAGCTGCTTGTGGCGGTTGCCCTTGTAGTAGAAACGACCGCTACCCTCATGCGTCGACTCAACGCCCACGGGCTTTTTTGCTGCACCGCGGCGGCTTTTTTTTGCCTTGTTCAGCGCAACGGCAGGAGATTTCATCCCAGCATTTCAATACTTTAGCAAAGTTATTGTCAATGCTCATGTTAATAATTGAAACATTCACTTTGTCAAATAGTTGATTCATGACCTAGCTTCGAGCCACCCAGAGAACGGAGCGAAGTCATGGCAGTACCCAGGGAACGACTCGACCCAGGCACGCTTGAAATCCATGCCGACCCCAGCGGTTACGCAAGCATCCTGACGCCTGACGCCTTGGATTTCCTGGCGCAGCTGCATCGTCGGTTCGAGTCCACGCGGCAGCGCCTGCTGCAGGCCCGCCGCGTCCGCCAGGCCGGCTACGACGCCGGCGCGCTGCCGGATTTCCGCGCCGATACTGTCGCGATCCGCGAATCGGACTGGCGCGTGGCGCCGATCCCGGCGGCGCTGCAGGATCGCCGCGTCGAGATCACCGGCCCGGTCGAACGCAAGATGATCATCAACGCGCTGAACTCCGGCGCGAAGGTGTTCATGGCCGACTTCGAGGATTCCTCGGCCCCCACCTTCACCAACCAGCTCGATGGCCAGCTCAACCTGCGCGATGCGGTGAACGGCACGATCGAACTCACCACGGCCGAAGGCAAGCACTACCGTGTCAATGCCAATCCCGCCGTGCTGGTGGTGCGTCCGCGCGGCTGGCACCTGCACGACAAGCACTTCAGCGTGGACGGCGAGGCGATGGCCGGCGCGCTGGTCGACTTCGGCCTGTTCGTGTTCCACAACGCCCGCGCGCTGCAGGCGCGCGACCGCGGCCCGTACTTCTACCTGCCCAAGCTGGAGGCGATGGAAGAAGCCGCGCTGTGGGACGAGGCGATGGCGATGGCCGAGGCTGAGCTGAACCTGCCGACCGGCTGCATGAAGGCCACCGTGCTGATCGAGACCTTGCCGGCCGCGTTCCAGATGCACGAGATCCTGCACGCCCTGCGTGGCCGCATCGTCGGCCTCAACTGCGGCCGCTGGGATTACATCTTCTCGTATCTGAAAACCCTGCGCGGCCACCGCGACCGCCTGCTGCCGGAACGCGGCCAGGTGTTGATGACCGTGCCGTTCCTGAAGGCGTATTCGGAGCTGCTGATCCAGACCTGCCATCGCCGCGGCGCGTTCGCGATGGGCGGCATGGCGGCGCAGATCCCGATCAAGGGCGATGACACGGCGAACGAGGCCGCACTGGCCAAAGTGCGCAGCGACAAGCTGCGCGAAGTGCAGGCCGGCCATGACGGCACCTGGGTGGCACACCCGGCACTGGTGCCGGTGGCGCAGCAGATCTTCGACCAGTACATGCCGACACCGAACCAGCTCGACGTGCTGCGCACGGATGTGCAGGTGAGCCGCGAGCAGTTGCTCGCCACACCGAACGGCACCATCAGCCGCATCGGTTTCGACAACAACGTCGAGGTCTGCCTGCGCTACACCGCGGCATGGCTGGGTGGCCTGGGCTGCGTGCCGATCCATCACCTGATGGAAGACGCCGCCACCGCCGAGATCGCTCGCGCGCAGCTGTGGCAGTGGCTGCATCACGCCGGCATTCCGGCCGGCGGGGCGCCGACCGGGGGCGCGCTCGAATTTCCCGACCACGCGCCGATCGACTTCGCGCTGTTCGATCACGCGCTCGCCGCGCATGCCCATCGCCTGCGCGACAGCGACGTACCCGGCGCCGATCGCGTCGATGCCGCTGCCGCCCTGCTGTCCGCCCTGACCCATGCCGACCAACTCGGCGACTTCCTGACCCTGCCCGCCTACGACCAGCTCGGCTGACGCCAGGCCGCCGAGCCTCGCACCACCTTCGATTCCACGGAGCCACGCCATGAAAAACACCACGCTGCCCACCGCCGAACAGATCACCCTGGACTGGAACAACAACACCCGCTGGAGCGGTATCCAGCGCAACTACTCCGCCGAGGACGTGGTGCGCCTGCGCGGCACCGTCGCGGTCGAGCACTCGCTGGCCCGCCGCGGTGCCGAGCGGCTGTGGAAGTCGCTGCACAAGGAAGACTTCGTCAATGCGCTCGGCGCGCTGACCGGCAACCAGGCGATGCAGCAGGTCAAGGCCGGCCTGCAGGCGATCTACCTCAGCGGCTGGCAAGTCGCCGCCGACGCCAACGTGGCCGGCGAGATGTATCCCGACCAGTCGCTGTACCCGGCGAACTCGGTGCCGCTGGTGGTCAAGCGCATCAACAACACCCTGCTGCGCGCCGACCAGCTGCACCATGCCGAAGGCAAGGACGATACCGACTGGCTGGTGCCGATCGTGGCCGACGCCGAAGCCGGCTTCGGCGGCGTGTTGAACGCGTTCGAACTGATGAAGGCGATGATCGAGGCCGGCGCCGCCGGCGTGCACTTCGAGGACCAGCTGGCCTCGGTGAAGAAGTGTGGCCACATGGGCGGCAAGGTGCTGGTGCCGACCCGCGAGGCAGTCGACAAATTGAATGCCGCGCGCCTAGCCGCCGACGTCGCCGGCGTACCGACCCTGCTGGTGGCACGCACCGATGCCGATGCCGCCGACCTGCTGACTTCGGACATC
Source organism: Rhodanobacter sp. B04 (assembly GCF_002001125.1). Classification (GTDB taxonomy): domain Bacteria; phylum Pseudomonadota; class Gammaproteobacteria; order Xanthomonadales; family Rhodanobacteraceae; genus Rhodanobacter. The sequence continues at coordinate 123,757 of NZ_MUNV01000012.1, forward strand.
GACGACAATGACAAGCCGTTCATCACCGGCGAGCGCACCGTCGAAGGCTTCTATCGCGTGCGTCCGGGCCTGGATCAGGCGATCAGCCGCGGCCTCGCCTACGCGCCATATGCCGACCTGATCTGGTGCGAGACCAGCAAGCCGAACCTGGAAGACGCACGCAAGTTCGCCGAAGCGATTCACGCCAAGTTCCCGGGCAAACTGCTCGCCTACAACTGCTCGCCCAGCTTCAACTGGAAGAAGAACCTGGACGACGCCACCATCGCCCGCTTCCAGTGCGAACTGGGTGCGATGGGCTACAAGTTCCAGTTCATCACCTTGGCCGGCTTCCACAGCCTGAACTACGGCATGTTCGAACTGGCCCGCGGCTACGCACGGCGCCAGATGACGGCCTTCGTCGAGCTGCAGGAAAAGGAGTTCGCCGCCGCCGAGCATGGCTTCACCGCGGTGAAGCACCAACGCGAGGTCGGCACCGGCTACTTCGACGCGGTGACGCAGACGATCCAGCAGGGCCAGTCCTCGACCACCGCGCTGAAGGGCTCGACCGAGGAGTCACAGTTCCGCCAAGCCGTGGCGTAAGGGCGAGTAGTGAGGAGAAAGGAGTGAGAGGTGAGAGAGAGCTGGCGGCGTGCTGCGCACCTGCTTTCTTTCACCCATCACCTTTCACTCCTCATTTCTCACTCCTGTTCTCCGGCACCAGCGCAATCACCGTCCAGCCCGGCTTCGGCTCCAGCTCACGCTTGGTCGATGCCACCCGCAACGCCCCTTTTTCCTCCACGCCGAACATCAGCACGGCATTAGAGCCATATTGCTCGATGAAATGCGGCCAGTCGAACGTGCTGCTCAATCGGGTCGACTTGATCCGCCAGCCCTGTCCGAGCATCTCGGCAAAACGGCCATGCGTCATCTCCTCGTCGAACAGCGCCGGCGCCAGCAGACTGCCCGACAAGGCCGCGCGATCGGTGTTCTCCTGCGGCGTCAGGTTGCGCAATCGGTAGATCTTGTCGCGGCCGAACTCCTGCCGGTAATGCACGCAGGCCAGTGAATTGCGCTCGCGATGGGTGGACACCGCCAGCAGGCGGCCGATGCCGGTCAGATCCAGATGACGCTCGGCATGCGGCGACGCCGGATTGCCGAAGAACGTGGGCAAGCCGTCCATGCGCGCCTGGCGGATACCGTCCCAGTCATCGTCGGCCAGCATCACGCGAAATCCGGCTTCGTCCAGCGCCTTGCCGATGGCACGGGCCACCTCGTCGGAGCCGAAGATAAGCAGGCCGCGCGGCTCCGGCTCCGCCACCTTCAGCCACTTCGCCAGCGGCCGCGCGGTCGCACTCTGCAGCACGACGGTGCCGATGATAAGGATGAAGACCAGCGGCACCAATGCTCCGGCTCCCGCCACGCCCAGTGCATTAAGACGCAGGGCAAACAGCGCGGACACCGACGCCGCCACGATGCCGCGCGGAGCCACCCAGCCGATCAGCGCACGTTCGCGCCAGCTCAATGCACTGCCCAGACTCGACAACAGCACCGTCAGCGGACGCACGACCAATTGCGCAATCGCGAACAGCGCGATGCCCGCGCCCAGCATGCCGTCCGGCAACGGCCAGTGCAGCCGCGCCGCCAGCAGGATGAACAGCACCGACACCAGCACGGTGGTGAGGCTTTCCTTGAAGTCTAGGATGTCGTCGATGTGCACGCCGCGCATGTTGCCCAGCGCGATACCCATGATGGTCACCGCCAGCAGGCCCGATTCATGCGTGATCACGTTGGAGACGCTGAAAGCGAGCAGCACCGCGGCCAGCACCGCATAGTTCTGCAGGTATTCGGGAATCAGCTGCCGGCGCAGCAGGAATCCGGTCAGCCATGCGCTCAGCGCGCCGGTCACCGCACCGCAGCCGATCGTGGCGACGAAGATGCCGATGGTGTGACCTTCCTGCCGCGATACGATCGCCTCGAAGATCAGCACCGCGAACAGCGCGCCCAGCGGATCGATCACGATGCCTTCCCAGCGCAAGGTGTTGGCGATGCGTGCGTTGGGCCGCAGCGTGCGCAGCATCGGCGCAATCACCGTCGGCCCGGTGACGCAGGCCAGCGCGCCGAACAGCAAGGCGATCGACCAGCTCAGACCGGCCACCAAATGGGCTGCCAGCGCCAGCAGCAACAACGCGGTTACTGCGCCATAGCTGACCAGCCCACGCACCACGTGACCAATGCCCGGCAGCTCATGAAAGCGCAAGGTCAGGCTGCCCTCGAACAGGATCAATGCCACCGCCAGCGACACGATCGGGAACAACAGGCTGCCCAGCAACTTGTCCGGATCGAGCACACCACCGACCGGCCCGAGCAGAATCCCGGCCAGCAGCAGGAACAGGATCGCCGGCAACTTCACCCGCCAGGCCAGCCACTGCGACAGGAAGCCGATCATCAGCATGCCGGCGAGCATCAGGCCGAGTTCGATAGTCATCGCTGTCCCTGGGCCAAGGTCGGAGCGCTATCGGAGCACGCGCCACCTTGCGCGTCTAGAGCGAGAAGCGGCGGGAGAAGAATCAGAAGCGAGAGAAAAGCCGGGGCACGCCATGGTCTTGCTTTCTCTCATTTCTCGCTCCTCTCCGCTCACTCCCGCTTCACAGCCTCCGGTACTGCAGCGCTTCGGCCAGATGCTCACGCTCCAGCAAGGCTGCGCCGCCATCGAGATCGGCGATGGTGCGGGCGACCCGCAACACGCGGTGATAGGCGCGCGCGGAAAGACCCAGCCGTTCCAGCGCGGTTTCGAACCAGCGCCGCTCGGCCGGTCCCAGCGCGCAGTCACGCTCCAGTTCGCGCGTGCTGATTTCGGCATTCGGCCGGCCCGCCCGCATCAGCGATTGTCGCCGCGCCTTCAGTACCCGGGCGCGCACGGTGGCGGAATCCTCGTCGTGCTCGCCGCGCGGCGAGCCGAGGTCGGCCAGTGGCACCGGCGGCACTTCCACGCAGAGATCAATACGGTCGAGCAGCGGGCCGGAGATGCGGGCACGGTAACGCTGGATCTGGTCCGGCGTGCAATGGCAGCGCTGGCGTGGATCGCCGGCATAACCGCACGGACACGGGTTCATCGCCCCGACCAGCTGGAACTGCGCCGGAAACGTCGATTGCCGCGCCGCCCGCGAGATCACGATATGGCCCGACTCCATCGGCTCGCGCAGCACCTCCAGCACATGCCGGCTGAATTCCGGCAGTTCGTCCAGGAACAGTACGCCATTGTGCGCCAGCGAAATCTCGCCCGGCCGCGGATACGAACCGCCGCCGACCAGCGCCACCGCCGAGGCGGTGTGATGCGGCGCCCGGAACGGTCGGCGCCGCCATTGCGCCAGATCGGTATTCTGCCCCGCCACCGAAAGCACCGCGCAGGTCTCCAGCGCCTCCGATTGCGACAGCGGCGGCAGGATGCCGGGCAAGCGTTCGGCCAGCATGGTCTTGCCTGTGCCCGGCGGCCCCATCAGCAACAGATGATGACCGCCGACGGCCGCGATCTCCAATGCGCGCCGCGCCTGCAACTGGCCGCGCACATCACGCAGATCCGGGCCACTGTCCGCACCGCCATCGCTGGGAATGCCGACCGGCGCGGACAATTCCTGCACGCCGCGCAACCAGCCGCATACTTCAGCCAGCGTGTCGGCCACCCGCACATCCACGTCCGGCACCAGCGCGGCTTCGGCGGCGTTCTCACGCGGCACCACCATCCGGCGGCCGCGCGCGCGCGCGCGGAGCAGCGCCGGCAGCACGCCGGAGACGCTACGCAGGGTGCCGGTCAGCGCCAGCTCGCCGAGGAATTCGCAATCGTCCAGCTTCTCGCGCGGCACCTGGCCGCTGGCCGCAAGAATGCCCAAGGCAATCGAGAGGTCAAAGCGGCCGCCGTCCTTCGGCAGCTCGGCCGGCGCCAGGTTCACGGTGACACGACGGTTGGGGTATTCGAAGGCGGTGTTCTGGATCGCGACGCGCACGCGATCGCGCGCCTCGCGTACCGCAGCCTCGGGCAGGCCGACGATATTCGTGGCAGGCAAGCCACCGGAGAGATGCACCTCGACCATCACCTGCGGCGCGGCGATGCCTTCCTGGGCGCGGCTGAGGGTGACGGCAAGACTCATGCGGCCGACGGTCGCTGCTGCACGGAAGGGTCGCTGCCATGCAGGGACATCGGGCGACTCCATCCGCAGTACTGAAAAATAACCGCCCCCGATCACTCTCGGGGTGAGGTGACGGATCGGGGGCGGCTCCCGGGAGGTTGGTTGTTGCTAGCCCCCGCGGGCAGCCACAGCAGCCTCGAGTTCGGCTACGCGTCGCTCCAATTCGTCGACCTTGGCGCGCGTACGCGCCAGCACTTGCGTCTGGACTTCGAATTCCTCGCGGGTGACCAGGTCGAGGCGGCGCAATCCTTGCGCCAGAACATCTTGGAAGTTGGCTCGCAAATCCTGATGCGCCTGTGCCAGTCCTGGCGGTACCAACGACACAAGTCGCAGGGCAATCTGGTCGATATCCTGCCTATCCATCATGGATAGCACCTCGAACTCGTCGAAATGAAGTCTAGGTGAATGGAATTCGGGTGCACCATCGGTATGCTCCATCAATCAGCGTAAGGATTGTCCTACACGAGCCTCCCTGAGGCGACAACACACCGCGAGGCAGGCAGAATGCGGGTCTATCGTGTCTATATCGGTCGATTCAAGGAATAGCCCATGAAGCTGGTCGTGGCGATCATCAAGCCATTCAAGCTGGACGATGTGCGCGAAGCGCTGGCCGAGGTCGGCGTGCAGGGCGTGACGGTAACCGAGGTGAAGGGCTTCGGCCGCCAGAAAGGCCACACCGAACTGTACCGCGGCGCCGAATACGTGGTCGACTTCCTGCCCAAGATCAAGCTGGAGGTGGCGATTGCGGACGACCAGCTCGATCGCGTGCTGGAGGCGATCCAGCATTCCGCCCGCACCGGCAAGATCGGCGATGGCAAGATCTTCGTCAGCACGCTGGAACAGGTGATCCGCATCCGCACCGGCGAACTGGATCACGACGCGCTCTGATCCCTGTCAGCGCAGCCTGACGCGGCGGATGGTTCCGGCCCCGCAGTAACCCAAACCATGAAAAAGTGATCCCGTGACAGCCCGCGCCGCGCCTAGCCGCGTGCGGCTTATCCCCCGACTTGTGCACAACTTGTTGGGTTGACCCTGCCCGATGCACCCGATATGTTGTGTCCGTCGGTGCCCGTCCAGACGCGATCGTCGGTCGGGCTTAAAAGGGAATCCGGTGTAATTCCGGAACTGCCCCGCAGCGGTAAAGCGGAAACGAACGTCGCCACATGCACTGGTCGTCCACGACTGGGAAGCGGCGACAAGTAGGCGGATCGCAAGATCCATGTCCGCAAGTCCGAAGACCTGCCGGCACATCGGGACGAACGTGTCCCGGTGCGTAGTGACGGCTTCCGCGGGGAGGCACGTCGCAGTGCAGTAGGCCGCATGGCGCCTGCATTGTGACCCGTTCCCGGAATCCATCGCTTCAGGCCCTGCGCGCGGGAGCAGGTGTTTGATGTCCATGCCGGGAGCCACCAGCCATGCAACCCCTCAATACCGCAGCGCGCGAGCGAACCGTCGCGCGTGTCGACTCACCCGCTACTGAAGCGGCCGTAGCGCCCTCAACCGAAACCGCCTTCACGCTGACCCCGCCACACAACCCCGCGCAGATGCGCGTGACCAAGCGCAACGGCGGCCAGGAAACCGTCGACGTCAACAAGATCGTGCGCGCGGTGACCCGCAGCAGCGAAGGCCTGCATGGCGTAGACCCGCTGCGCGTGGCGCTGAAGACCATCGGCGGCCTGTACGACGGCGCCACCACCCAGGAGCTGGACCAGCTTTCGATCCGCACCGCCGCGGCATTGACGGCCGAAGAGCCTGAGTACGGCCAGCTCGCCGCACGCCTGCTCGGCGCCTACATCGACAAGGAAGTGAGCGGCCAGGAAATCCAGAGCTTCTCGCAATCGATCGCGCGCGGCGCGGAACTGGGCATCCTCAACACGCGTCTGCGCGACTTCGTCGCCATCAACGCACGCAAGTTGAACGACGCGATCGATCCGCTCGCCACCCGCCGCTTCGAATACTTCGGCCTGCGCACGGTGTACGACCGTTACCTGCTGCGCCATCCGCAGCTGCGCTTCGTGATCGAGACGCCGCAGCATTTCTTCATGCGCATCGCCTGCGCGCTCGGCGGCAACGAGATCGGCGAAACGCTGGAACTCTATCGGCTGCTGTCCTCGCTGGAATACATCGCCAGCTCGCCCACCCTGTTCAACGCCGGCACCGCACACGAGCAGCTGAGCTCGTGCTACCTGCTCGACTCGCCGCTCGACTCGCTGGAGTCGATCTACGACAAGTATGCCGACGTCGCCAAGCTCAGCAAGTTCGCCGGCGGCATCGGCCTGGCTTATTCGCGGGTGCGTTCGCGCGGCTCGCTGATCAAGGGCACCAACGGCCATTCCAACGGCTTGCTGCCGTGGCTGAAGACGCTGGATGCCTCGGTCGCCGCGGTCAACCAGGGCGGCAAGCGCAAGGGCGCCGCGTGCGTGTATCTCGAATCGTGGCACGCCGACATCGAGGACTTCCTCGCGCTGCGCGACAACACCGGCGACGACGCGCGCCGCGCGCACAACCTCAATATCGCGAACTGGATTCCCGACGAATTCATGCGCCGCGTCGAAAGCGATGGCGACTGGTCGCTGTTCGATCCGAAGGTGATGCCGCATCTGGTCGACAGCTGGGGCGAAACGTTCGATTGCGCCTATCGCGAAGCCGAAGCGAACGGCCTCGCCGTGAAGACGGTGAAGGCGCGCGAGTTGTATGCCCGCATGATGCGCACGCTGGCGCAGACCGGCAACGGCTGGATGACGTTCAAGGATCGTTGCAACGCCACCAGCAACCAGACCGCCCATCCCGACAATGTGATCCACCTGTCCAACCTGTGCACCGAGATCCTCGAAGTGAGCTCGGCCAGCGAGACGGCCGTGTGCAATCTGGGTTCGATCAACCTTGCACGTCATGTCAGCGATGGCGTCTTCGATTTCGAACAGCTTGCCTCGACCGTGCGTACCGCCGTGCGCCAGCTCAACCGGGTGATCGACCTCAACTTCTATCCGATCGACACCGCGCGCACCGCCAACATGAAGTGGCGCCCGGTCGGCCTCGGCGTGATGGGCCTGCAGGACGTGTTCTTCAAACTGCGGCTGCCGTTCGATTCAACCGAAGCCCTGGCACTGTCCACCCGCATCGCCGAGGAGATCTATTTCCACGCGCTGTCGATGTCGACCGAACTGGCCGCGGTCGAAGGCGTGCACCCGGGCTTTGCCGAGAGCCGCGCGGCGAACGGCGAACTGCAGTTCGACTACTGGCCGAATGCCACGCCGCATGACAGCGCGCGCTGGGATGCCCTGCGCGAACGCATCAAGCAGCATGGCCTGCGCAACTCGCTGCTGATCGCGATTGCCCCGACCGCCACGATCGCCTCGATCGCCGGCTGCTACGAGTGCATCGAGCCGCAGGTCAGCAACCTGTTCAAGCGCGAGACGCTGTCGGGCGATTTCCTGCAGGTCAATCGTTACCTCGCCGACGAACTGAAGACACTTGGCCTGTGGACATCCGAAATTCGCGACGCGATCAAGCTGGCGGATGGTTCGATCCAGGGCATAGCGGCGATTCCGGAACGCCTGCGCGCGATCTATCGCACAGTGTGGGAGCTGCCGCAGAAGGCACTGATCGAACTCGGTGCCGCGCGTGGCGCCTATATCGATCAGAGCCAGTCGCTGAACCTGTTCATGGAAAACCCGAACATCGGCCAGCTCAGCTCGATGTACATGTACGCGTGGAAGGCCGGCATCAAGACCACCTATTACCTGCGCTCGCGCCCAGCCACCAAGATCGCCAAGACCACCGTGTCGATGGACAAGACCGTGCTGGTCGTGGATCAGGCGCAGGCGAATGCCGCGGTGTTCTGCTCGCTGGAAAACCCCGAGTACTGCGAAGCTTGCCAATAGCACCACGCCCGTCATCCCAGCGAAAGCTGGGATCCAGTGCCACTGCCTGCCCGGAAGAAAGGCGCTGGATTCCAGCTTTCGCTGGAATGACGGTGGGGAATAGGTACTCAGTCGCAAACCTCCGCATACAGATCCCGCCAGTACGGATTGGACTTCTCGATGAGCTCGATCTTCCACGCCCGCTTGCACGCCTTGATCGCCTTCTCGCGGGTGATCGCGGAATCCATCGTCTCGTGCAACTCGAACCAGACAAGGTTGTGCACGTGATGACGTTGGGTGAAGCCTTCGACCACGTTGTTTCGATGCTGCCAGATGCGCGCAGGCAGGTTGGAAGTAACGCCGGTATACAGCGTGCCGTTGCGACTACTGGCGAGAAGGTAAACACAGGGTGTTCGTTCTTGCATGCAGTAAATCCATTCCCGCAGTTCAAAGTGTCCAGAAATCTACCCATGAAACGACCGTCATCCCAGCGAAAGCTGGGATCCAGAGCCTTTGGCCTACGTGGCGGCGCAATGAAAACTGAAGTCACTGGGTCCCAGCTTTCGCTGGGATGACGAGCCAGAGCACTCGCGCCTCACCGGCTGCGAACCACACAAGGAAAACCCATGTCCGCTCAACCTGTCCGCAACGCCCACATCCTCGACCCCGGATTCGAGCTCACGCTTCGCCCGATGCGTTATCCCGGCTTCTACGAGATGTACCGCAACGCGATCAAGAACACATGGACGGTCGAGGAAGTGGATTTCTCGATGGACACGGCCGACCTCTCATCCAAGATGTCAGCCGCCGATCGCCACCTGATCCATCGCCTGGTGGCGTTCTTCGCCACCGGCGACACCATCGTGTCGAACAACCTGGTGCTGAATCTGTATCAGCACATCAATTCGCCCGAAGCGCGCATGTACCTGTCGCGCCAGCTGTACGAGGAGGCGCTGCATGTGCAGTTCTACCTCACCTTGCTCGACACCTACATTCCCGATCCGGCCGAGCGCAACAAGGCATTCGCGGCGATCGAGAACATCCCCTCGATCCGCGCCAAGGGCGAGTTCTGCTTCAAGTGGATCGACTCGGTGCAGGACCTGCGCCGGCTGGAGACGCGCGAGCAGCGTCGGCAGTTCCTGCTCAACCTGATCTGCTTCGCCGCCTGCATCGAAGGCCTGTTCTTCTATGCGGCCTTCGCCTACGTCTACTACCTGCGTTCGCGCGGCCTGCTGCATGGGCTGGCTGCGGGTACCAACTGGGTGTTCCGCGACGAGAGCGGCCACATGGCGTTCGCCTTCGATGTCGTGCGCACCGTGCGCGAGCAGGAACCCGAGCTGTTCGACGACGCCATGCGCGTACAGGTCGAGCAGATGATGGAGGACGCGATCGCCTGCGAAACCCTGTTCGCCGAGGACGTGCTCTCCGGCGGCGTGGTCGGGCTGTCGGTGAAGGACATGCGCCAGTACCTCGAATACTGCGCCGACCAGCGCCTGGCGCAACTGGACATGCCGAAGAAGTACGGCGCGAAGAACCCGTTCGACTTCATGGATCTGCAGGACGTGCAGGAAGTCACCAACTTCTTCGAACGCCGGGTATCGGCGTATCAGGTTGGCGTGCAGGGTGAAGTGGCGTTCGATATGGCGTTCTGACGCGCCTGCTTCGTTGGTCGCCCCCGTTGCGCCACGCGGCGGCGGCGGGGTGTCGTCCGACCTATTGACTACACGTGTAGGCATGGCGTAGCGTGACTACAACTGTAGTCACGCGGACCTCCGGCCATGCGCAAATCCACCATCGGCGACCAGGAACTGGCGCTGCTGCATCACGTCGAGGAATGCGGCCACGCCTCGGTAGGTGAAGTGGCCGCCAGCTATGGCGAGCCGCGCGGGCTGGCGCGCTCCACCGTGCTGACCATGATGGAACGCCTGCGCGGCAAGGGTTATCTCAAGCGCCGGCAGGTCAAGGGCATGTACCGCTACAGCACCGCCACCGGGCCCGGCGAGGCAATGCGCAGCGCCGTCGGCAGCTTCGTCGAGAAGACGCTGAGCGGCTCGGTCTCGCCGTTCGTGGCGTGGATGTCCGAGCACGCCAAGGTCTCCGACACCGAATTGGCGGAACTGGAAGCACTGGTGACGCAGCTGCAGTCGAAGCGCAAGGAGTCATGAGATGGACGCGATCCACATTCTGGCCGACACCCTGCTCGTCCGCCTCGCCTGGACATCCGCGCAAGCCACGCTGCTGATCAGCGCGCTGTGGCTGCTGGGCCGCTGCATGCCGCGATTGTCGCCGGCGATCCGCTGCTTGCTCTGGTGGGTCATCAGCCTGCAGTTGATCATCGGCCTGGCCGCCAGTACACCGGTAAAACTGCCGCTGCTGTCGCCTGCAGCACAGGCCGATCCGATCGCGGCAACGCTCAGCCCGCAGGTCGTCTCGACCACGCCATCGGACGAAGCCGCCACGCCCTTGGAGATCATCGCGCCGTCCCCGCCGGCTGCCTCGGCAATGACGATGGCGCAGACGCCTGTGCATGCGTCGATGCCGGCACACCCGTTCCCCTGGCGCTCGCTCGTGGTGACGTTGTGGCTCGCCGGCCTGCTTGCGCAGCTGCTGCTGGTCGCGCGGCAGTGGCGGAAAACGCGGCAGGTACTCCGCGAATCCACGACACTGCGCGATGCAACGTTGCAGGCAGCGTGCTCGCAACAGGCGCGCATGCTCGGCTTGCGCCGCTGCCCGCAGCTTCGCGTGTCACATGCGATCACCTCGCCGCAGGTAACCGGCCTGTGGCGCGCCACCGTCCTGTTGCCGGCCAGCCAGGTACTCACCGCCGAGGAATCATCGCTGGCGCTCGCCCATGAGCTGGCCCATCTGCGTCGCGGCGATCTCTGGCTGGGTTGGGCACCGGCGATTGCGCAACGGCTGTTCTTTTTCCACCCGCTGGTGGCGTGGGCGATGCGCGAGTACGCGCTCCATCGCGAGGCCGCCTGCGATGCGCAGGTGCTGCTACAGCATCGCGCAGCACCGCAGGACTATGGCCGCCTGCTATTGCGCCTCGGCGTGGCCCAGCCCATGCACTCCGGCCTCGCCGGAGCATCCCCCACCTTCCAGAACCTGAAAAGGCGGCTGACCATGTTGCAGCAAGGCACGAACCATTCGCAGTGGCGCACGCGTGGCTGGTGGCTCGTCGTGCCGATTGCCCTCGTCGGCGTGCTGCCCTACCGGGTAACGGCCACCAATGCGACCAGCATGGCCGCTGCGCAAACCGGCACCCAGACGGGTGACTCGCCGGCAGCACCGCCACCTCCTCCGCCCGCACCACCCGCGCCGCCGGCCATGCCACCGCCTGCACCGCCGCCGCCACGCTTTGCCAGCGACTTCTCAGCCCATCATGTCGACATCACCACCCATAGCGATGCCCGCGATGGCTTCGCGTTGTTCGATGGCGATTCGGTCACCATCAACGGTACGGACAACGACCTGGCCATCGCGAAACAGCTGCACCGAGGCAGCGAGCCGATGCTGTGGTTCCGCCGCGGCGACCAGGCGTACGTGATCCGTGAGGCCGGCTACATCCAGCGCGCCAGGGCCGCTTACGCGCCGGTCGCGGCGCTGGCCAGGCAGCAGAGCCAGCTCGGCGCTCAACAGGGGCAGCTCGGCGGCAAACAGGGTGCACTGGGCGCACGCCAAGGCGCGCTCGGCAGCAGGCAGGGGCAACTGGCCAGCCAGGAAGCCGCGCTGGCCGCGCGGTCCGCCCAGAATCAGCCTTCGGCCGCACTTGAAGCCCAGCGGGCCCGGCTGGAGGCCAGCCAGGGCGAACTCGGCCGGCAGCAGGATGAACTCAGCCGCCAACAGCAAGCCCTGGGCAAGCAACAGGAAGCCCTTGGCGCGCAGCAGGAAGCGCTGGGCAAACGCCAGCAACAGGCTACCGAACAGGCGAATCAGCAGATCCGGAAATTGCTGGAGGAGGCGATTGAGCACGGCGCCGCGCAAAAGCTCGGCATGAACCCGCTGTCGCCGCTTGGTTCCACGCAGGCAAGACAGCTTCGCGGTTTGCCACCCACACCGCCGATGTCACTGATGCCGCCAATGGCGAAAATGCCGGCGCCGCCACCGGCGCCACCCGCGCCACCGCTGCCGATCGCGCCGCCACCACCGCCGCCGGCAACCACCACGACATCCACCGATCAGACCCGGCGCCGCGACAGCGACATCACCACGGTGGAACCCGGCAGCAAATATGCCTATGCCCTGTACGACAACAACGCCCGCGGCGAAACCGTGCTGATCAACGGTGACCATACCGATGTCGCGACGGCCAAGCGGCTGCACGCCACGGATACGGCACCGATGTTCTGGTTCCGTCGCGGTGATCAGGCCTACCTGGTCCGTGATCCCGCCTATGTCGACCGCGCCAGCGCCGCCTACGCCCCGGTAAGTGCGTACTGGCGCGATGCGGGCAAGTTCGAAGGTGAGACGTGGAAACTGAAGGGGCCGCTGGAAGGTCTGCACAGCCAGCAACGCAGTGTCGAGGAACAACGTCGCGACCTGCTCGCCGACCCGCAGGCACCCGCCGCCGCGCAGCGCCTGGCCAGCCTGGATGCGCAGCAACGCGAGATCACCGCACAGATGGCCGACCTCAACCGGCAATTGGCTGCGCTGAAGCCGCAACGGGACGCGATGGCGCAACGCGAGCAACAGATCGTGGCCCAGGCCAACCAGCAGGCCTCGCAATTGATCGACGAAGCGCTCCGCAAGGGCGTGGCACAGGAAGTCAGCCGCCGCTGAGCAGCCGTTGCGTTGACTGATCCTCGGCACGCGGAACCAGTGCGTGCCACCGCTCGTTGGAACCCACATAGCGCCTGCTTCGGCAGGCGACGGGGACGGCTTGTGTCCACCAAGCCCCACACTGCATACGGGAGGCTACGATGTTTGGCTATTACTTCGCGCTGGCGCTGCGCAGCCTGAAACGCAGCAAGGTGCTTACCGCGCTGATGATCCTCGCGATCGGCCTGGGCATCGGCGCCAGCATGACGATGATCACCGTGCTGCATGTGATGTCGGGCGATCCGCTGCCCGGCCGCAGCGCGCAGCTGTTCGTACCGCAGCTCGACGCCCGTCCGCTGGTGCGCAACAAGAGCAGCAAGGACAGTGCGCCCAACGGCAACCTGACCTGGCCGGATGCAATGAACTTGCTGCGCGCCCACCGCGCGGATCGGCAGGCCGCGATGGCGTCGGGCTCGGCACCGATCCGCCCCCTGCAAGGTTCGCTGCGACCGTTCTTCCAGCCCGGACACTACGTGACGGCGGACTTCTTTCCGATGTTCGACGTGCCGTTCCGTGCCGGCGGCGGCTGGACCGCACAGGAGGACGAGCAGCGCGCACGCGTGATCGTGCTCAACGCCGAGCTCAACCGCAAGCTGTTCGGCGACGCGCCCGGCATCGGCCGCACGGTGCGGCTGAAGAACACCGACTTCCGCGTGATCGGCGTACTCGACGACTGGTATCCGCAGCCGACCTTCTACGCGCAGGTCAACGACCGCGCCTTCGGCAAGACCGACCAGTTTTTCCTGCCGCTGCAAACCGCCCTGGATCTGCAGCTCAGTTTTGGCGGAAATTTCATGTGCTGGGGCAACGGCGGCGATGCCCGCACCAGCGACCACTGCAACTGGCTGCAGTTCTGGGTCCAGTTGGACAGTCCGGCCAAGGCGCAGGACTATCGCCGCTTTCTCGGCGACTACTGGCGCGAACAACAGGCGCATGGCCGCTTTCCACGCCCCGTGGACGCACAGCTCTACGGCCTGATGGACTGGCTCACCCGGCAGCAGGTGATTCCCTCCGACCTGCGCCTGCAGCTGTGGCTTGCACTGGGTTTTCTCGGCGTATGCATGCTCAACATCGTTGGCCTGCTGTTGGCGAAATTCCTGCGCCGCGGCAGTGAGGTCAGCGTGCGCCGGGCCTTGGGCGCGCAGCGACGTGACATCTTTCTGCAGTTCGGCATCGAGTCGGCCGTGATCGGCATCGCCGGCGGCGTACTTGGCCTGGGCATCGCCGAACTCGGTCTGTTGAGCGTGCGCCAGCGCCCCGACGGCTATGCGCAACTGGCGCAGATGGATGCCGCCATGTTGCTGGGCACGTTCGCACTGGCGGTGTGCGCCAGCGTGCTGGCCGGACTGCTGCCGGCGTGGCGCGCCTGCCACATCGCGCCCGCCCTGCAGCTCAAGACCCAATGAGGTGACCCGATGCCACTGCGACCGCTGCTTTCCAGCCTTACCCGCCACAAGCTCACCGTGCTGCTGCTGGTGCTGCAGGTCGGCCTGACCTGCGCCATCGTCTGCAATGTGGTGTTCATGATCGTCAACCGCACCGCCCAGCTGCGCCAGCCCAGCGGACTGGACGAGGACCAGCTGGTGATGATCGAAAGCATCGGCCTGGACGAGAACGAAAACCCGCTGACCCGGCACGCCGGGGATCTGGCTGCGCTGCGCCAGATCCCCGGCGTGACCTCCGCCGTCGCAATCGACGCGCTGCCGTTCAATGGCAACGACTGGAGCAATGGCATCGCCACCACGCCGAATGCGGAGACCAACCTCACCGCTACCGCCTACAACGGCACACCGGGCGAACTCGGCACGCTCGGCCTGCATCTGGTCGAGGGGCGCGATTTCCGGCCCGACGAATACCTGCCGATGGACAGCGCCCACGACTGGGCCGGCATCAATCATGTGCCGGTCACCATCATTACCCGCGCGCTGGCCGAACAGCTGTTCCCGGGCCGGAGTGCGCTGGGCAAGGACATCTATCCCGGCGACAACCCGGTGCGCGTCGTCGGCGTGGTCGATCACCTGCTGCGGCCGCAACTGCGCGAAGCCGCAAGCAACGAGTACAGCACCCTGCTGCCCCTGTTGCCGGACAGCGCCGATGTCACCTATGTCCTGCACACCAAACCGCAGGAACGCGAACGCGTGCTGAGGCAGGTCAGCGATGTGCTTGACCGGCTCAATGGCAATCGCATCCTGCGCAAACCGCAGACCTTCACCCAGTTGCGTGACGACTATTTCCGCCGCAACCGCACCATGATCGGCCTGCTGCTGGCCGCCGCCACCGGGTTGCTGTTCGTCACCGCGCTGGGCATCGCCGGCCTGGCCAGTTTCTGGGTGCAGCAACGACGACGCTCGATCGGCATTCGCCGCGCCATCGGCGCCACCCGCGGCGACATCCTGCGCTATGTGCAGGCCGAGAATTTCCTGATCGTCAGCGGCGGCATCGTGCCGGGCATGCTGCTGGCCTATGCGCTCAACCTGCTGCTGATGACGCATTACGAACTGCCGCGACTGCCGTTCCTCTACCTGCCCGCAGGCGCCGTATTGCTGTGGCTGCTCGGCCAGGGCGCGGTGCTCGGCCCAGCGCTGCGCGCGGCAGCGGTGCCGCCGGTGGTGGCCACGCGGGCAGACTGACGGGCATGCTGGCGAAGCATCGGCGCAGCCGCTCTGGCTTGCGCCGATGCTGCTGGCCTCACGGGCGAACTCACATCCAGGGCCACGCCTTCAACTCGTATTCTTTCGGCGGCGTATCGCCGGCCAGGTTGCGCACGAAATAATCCCAGCGCCGGCGCGTGGCATATGGCGTGGCGGCAGCGTAGCCATGATGGGCATTCGGAATCAGCAGCAGGTCGAAGTCCTTGTTGGCCTTGATCAGCGCGTCGACGACCAGCAGCGTGTTGCTGGTCGGCACGTTGTCGTCCATGGTGCCGTGTACCAGCATCAGATGACCCTTGAGGTTCTTCGCCAGGTTCTGGTTGGCCTGGTCGTCGTAATTGCTGCTGCCGTCCTTGTTCGCGATCAACAGACCCTGCCACTTTTCGGCCCAGTCGTCCTCGTAGTTGCGGTTGTCGTGGTTGCCGCTTTCGGCCCAACCCACCTTGAAGAAATCGGGATAGCGGAACATCGCATCGGCGGTGGCATTGCCGCCGCCGGAGTGACCCCAGATGCCGACGCGATCCAGGTCGATCCAGGCATGCTGCCTGCCCAGCTGCTTGATGCCGGCAACCTGATCCGGCAGCGTGTTGTCGCCCATGTTGGCGTAGTACGCGTCGTGGAAGGCCTTCGAGCGCCACGGCGTGCCCATGCCGTCGATCGCGACCACGATGAAACCGAGCTCGGCCAGCGACTGGTTGTCGCCGTTGGCGGCCAGAAAGCCGAAACTGCGCACCGAGCCGGTCTGCGGGCCGGGATAGATGTAGTCGATGACCGGATACTTCTTGTGCGGATCGAAGTGGGTCGGCTTGAACATCACCCCGTACAGATCGGTCTTGCCGTCGCGTGCCTTCACCGTGAATACCTGCGGCGGCACCCAGCCGGCGGCACGCAGGCGCGAGATGTCACCCCTGGCCACGCTGGCCGCGGTCCTGCCGTCGTCACTGCGCCGCAGGACGGTCACCGACGGGGTGGCGGTGGTGGAATACGCATCGACGAAATAGGTGCCATCCGGCGACAGCATCACCGTGTGATCGGCGTCCTCCGGGGTAAGCCGGGTTGGCTGGCCGCCGTCGAAACCCACCTTGTAGAACTGCTGGTAATAGGGGTTCTGTCCCGGCTCGCGGCCGACCCCGCGGAACCACAGGGTGCGGCTCTTGTCGTCCACGCGCAGCACCTGGGTGACATTGCCTTCGCCGGTGGTGATCGCGTGCTTGAGCTTGCCGCTGGCGAGGTCGTACAGATACAGATTGCCCCAGTTGCTGCGCTCGCTGAACCAGATCACCTCGTTCGACTGCGGCAGATAGGTCCAGTTGACCTTGTCGTTGCCGCTCTCGTAATAGGTCGGCACGGTTTCGTTGAGCACGTCGTGCACCTTGCCGGTGGTCACATCGGCCACGCGCAGGGTGGCGCTCTTGTGGTCGCGCGAGGTGGAGACGAAGGCCAGCGTCTTGCCGTCCGGCGCCCACTGCACGTCGTCCCAGCCACCGTCCGGGCCGCAGCTGACGTCGTCGCACAGGGTGGAGCGATGCTGGTCCGGCGGCATCTGCAGGCGCACGACCTGGCGCGTCGGCACGTCGATGATGACGCGCTCGATCATGGTCACGTCCTTGTCGCCGACCAGCGGATATTTCCATGCCTCCAGCCTGGGGTGCCCGACATTGGTGCTGATCATGTACATGTCACCGGTCTTGCGCTGGTCCTGCTGGAAGGTGGCGATCCGGGTCGAATCCGGCGACCACACCAGGATCGCGTTGTCGGTGTGCTTCCAGCCGGCGTTGTCGGTGGCGTAGCCGAAGTTCTCCACGCCGTCGGTGGTGAGCTGGGTTTCCTTGCCCGTCGCCATATCGCGCAGCCACAGATTCCAGTGGCGGATGAAGGCCGCGGATTTCCTGTCCGGCGACAGCACGACAGGTTCGTTGTTCGCGGCCTGCACACCCTTGTCGGCCACGCACGCAGGCGCTTTCATGTCGCACAGGTACTGTTTGTCGCGGAGTGTGATCCCGAGCCGGCCATCCGGCTTCACGCTGTAGCCGGTGAGCGGCAACTTGTCCGCATCGACCGGTTTGCCGGTGAGCTTGCCGAGCGCGCTGGCGAGCGCGGCCTGGTCGAACAACGGCGCGGCCTTGCCGCTGACCGCATCCATCTGCATGAAATGGTCGCCGTGGCTGTCGTGGTCGCGATACCAGAAATGCGCGTCATCCAGCCAGTCGACCTTCTGCACCGCATGGTCGACCAGTGGCGCGACGTTGTAGCTCATGAAGCGCTCGGCCTGCGCGTAGTCGCTCGTGCCCAGCGTCCGGCCCTGCGCGGCGACACCGGCCGACAGCAACCCCATCACCACCGCACCGAACAGGCGCGACTTGCCGATCGTTGAATTCATTGCAGATCCCGCCTGTGTTGTTGGCCGCCAGGCCGGCATGCGCCGGGATGATGGCGTCGATGGTACCGAATCGCCGATGCTAACCCCGCGGATCGCCGGTAACCCCTGCCAGAGGTCCCGATCCGACGCAGGACTTTGCTGCTTGCCGCACAATCTCTGGCCGCATCGCCCGCTTGCGCAGATGATGCCATCCCCTTGCACGGAACCGCCCCGATGACCGCCTTGCCCGAAGCCCGCCTGCTGGAAATGGTTTTCCCCGATCACGCCAATCACCTCGGTACCCTGTTCGGCGGCCAGGCGCTGGCGTGGATGGACAAGGCCGCCTTCATCGTCGCCTCGCGCCATGCGCGACGCAGCGTGGTCACTGCGCGCTCGGAGGAAGTGAACTTCCGTGTACCGGTACGCACCGGCCAGCTGGTGGAACTGGTCGCCCGCGTGGTGGCGGTCGGGCACAGCTCGATGCAGGTCGAGGTGGAGATGACCGCCGAGGACCCGCTCACCGGGGACCGCCGCGTGTGCACCACCGGCCGCTTCGTGATGATCGCGCTGGATTCCAACGGTTCGCCGACGGCGGTGCCGGCGCTCCCTGTCGCCAGTCTGAACGCAGGATCTTGAGCGCGCGTTTCCCGCTTGACGCATGCTTTCGGTGTCGCCCACGCTGACCACCTTCATACCGCATGGAATGCTGCGATGGCTCGCCTGAAGATTATCGGCAATTACCTTTCGCCCTACGTGCGCAAGGTCCTGGTATGCCTGGAACTTAAGGGCATCGATTACGAGATCGACCCGATCGCTCCCTTCGTCGGCGACGACCATTTCACGCGGTTGAGCCCGCTGCGGCGCGTCCCGGTACTGATCGATGACGGTTTCGTGCTGAACGACTCCTCGGTGATCTGCCAATACCTGGAAGACAGTTGCCCGACGCCCGCGTTGTATCCGCGCGACATCAACGAGCGAGCGCTGGCGCGCTGGCTGGAGGAATACGCCGATACGCGGCTCGCCGACGGGCTGATCTGGCGGCTGTTCTATCAGCTGGCGATCCGCCGCCACATCTTCGGCGAGGCCGCCGACGAAGCCGTCGTGCAGCAGGCGCGCGAGGTGACGATTCCGGCCGCACTCGACTACCTCGAAAACCAGATGCCGGACGACGGCTTCCTGTTCCGCACGCTTTCGATCGCGGACATCAGCATCGCCAGCTTCTTCCGCACCGCTTCCTTCGTGCGTTACACGATCGACGCCGCGCGCTGGCCGCGCACGGCGGCCCTGGTCGAGCTGGTGCAGTCGCAACCGGTGTTCCAGAAACTCGCACGTTACGAAGACTGCATGATCCGTCTTCCGCTGGCCGAACAGCGTGCCGCCCTCAACACGATCGGCGCCCCGCTGAGCGTCGACACCTACGGCACCGCCACGCCACGCCGGAGCCCAACGCGCGAGTGATCGACGCCAGCTTGCCGAAGGGCAAACGCGGCAGCACCTTGCACCCCTCACCGACCCGCTGCATGGCCAGCTGCGGGTCGCCTGATCACCGTGCCGCTTGGCGCGGATCCAACGACCTGCATCGGCAGTTCGTCCCTGCGCAATCTCGGCAGCAAGCTCGGATCGACCAGCGCCACCGCGCTCGGTGCCGCGGACCAGCGCGCTTCAAAGGCGCCGAGCGACGGCACAAAGCCGTCGGGTCGCGACATCCTTCCCGGCACGATATCGGCGGGGTCTTCGTCGACGACCGTGACCAGCCGTTGCAGGCTGAAGGGCAACCCGCGCAGATAGGCATGCACCGTGAACACTTCGGTGCCATCGTGCATTTGCGGGAGCATGAGCCGCACGACAGGCCTCGCCGAAAGCTCGCCGGCCACTTCACCGGCATTCATGAACAACAGTTGCCACATGCACAACGCACCCAAGCCGAGCAGCACCAGCGCAAGCTGGCGCTGCCGCCAGCCGGCCAGCGCGACGATACACAGCACGCTGACTCCGGCCAACGCCGCAAGCCCGCGCGCGAACCAGATCAGGAGAGGGTGCATGTCCGTGTATTGCGACAAATGCCGGGTGCCCATCGGATGCAGCAAGGCGGCCAGAGCCAACGCGACAGCCATGACCGCGATCGACAAAAAGCGCCAGGCAAGCTCGCGGTCGGTGAGCATCGATATCCTTCTTGCGACAAGAATCGCAAGCCCCGGGAATATCGGCAGGATGTAGAAGGGCAGTTTCGAATGCGACGTGGAGAAGAACACCAGCACCACGACGATCCAGCACAGCAGAAAACGCTCGGAGCGGCCCGCAGCACACCACTTGCGCCAGCTTGCCAGGCGGAAGGGAAGAAACGCGACCCACGGGAACAGGCCGAGCAGCACGACCCCGAGGAAGAACCAGGCCGGCTGCCTGCGGTCGTCGGCCCCGGTGAGAAAGCGCCTGAAATGTTCCCTGATGAAGAAATAGTCAAAGAAATCGGGATGCTTGATGCAGATCGCGATGAACCACGGCGCGCTGATCGCGGCAACGGCAGCCAGTCCCCAACCCAACGTCATCCGGCGGAGAATGCCCGCACTGCGCTCCCAGCACATGAAGGCCAGCAGCGCCATGGCAGGCAATACCAGGCCGATCAGACCCTTTGACAGCACGGCAAGCGCGAGGCTCGCCCAGCCAAGCAGATTCAGACGCACGCGTTGCGGTTCGGCGGCTGGATCGAATTGCGCGACCATGAACAAACCGATCGCAACGGACAGGAAGGCGGCGACACTCATGTCCATCGTGCTGATCCGGGCGCCGGCGAAGAACAGCAGCGTGCTGCCGAGCGCGGTGGCGGCCACCCAGCCGGTGCGCTCGCCGTACAGGCGCATGGCCGCCCATCCGGCGACGACGATCGCCAGCAGTCCCGTCAGGCAAACCCACAGCCGTGCAGTCCACTCGTGTACGCCG
The DNA here is from genome assembly GCF_002001125.1 of Rhodanobacter sp. B04. Classification (GTDB taxonomy): domain Bacteria; phylum Pseudomonadota; class Gammaproteobacteria; order Xanthomonadales; family Rhodanobacteraceae; genus Rhodanobacter. Next base: position 144,551 of record NZ_MUNV01000012.1, read on the forward strand.
AACAGGGTGAAGAAAAAGCTGGTGGCCCAGTAGTGCAGTATCGGCTTGTCAAAGAAATTGAAGCCATCGAGCCTTGGCGTCAGCCAGTCGCCGCTGGCAAACATTTCCCGTGCGACCTCGGCATAGCGCCCCTCGTCCGGCTCGCCCAGCGGGCGCATGCCCAAGCCTGCAAACCACACGCTCAGCCACGCGATCGGCAGCGCATACCGAAGCCATGCACGGGCAGACCGTCGCGAGTCGTCTGCGGCAATCTGCCCGGTCGTGCAATCAAGTTCCACCAAAGGGCTCATACGTGCATTCCGTAACGGGCCTTGCCCACTGACGCCGTCGGCGATCCGGCCCCAGCAGCCACGAGACGGGGTGGCTAGAGCACCTGCTCGCCAAGTGCCGGATCAGCCGCAGCCTGGATCTGGTTCAATGCCTGGGTGACATGTGCCGCGATCGCCGCGCATGGGTTCGTCAACTGCGGGCACGCTGCGATCACGCTTCTTGCCATGTCGCCGGCGGTGCTGTCGTTGGTGACCAGCAGGCGATTGCCGAGGCCGTAGGGGCCATACACGTTGGCATCGGTGACCGAGAACAGGCCGACAGTCGGCACATGCGACGCCACCGCCAGATGCATGACGCCGCAGTCGGCACTGATCATCAGATCGAGCCCCGACATGACAGCACCCATCCGCCGGATCTTGCTGGAGTAATAACCCGGCCAGCGCGAATCGAGCATCGAGCGGCCATTTGCCGGAATGATCTCGACCAGACCGGCATGCGGGCACGCTTCCGTCAGGGTGGCAATGAAGTCAGCCCACCATTCACCCGGATAGCGCTTGGCACCGGTCGCGTTGGCGAAGATGCCGATGGCGAGCTTTGCGGCAGATTGATTCGACGCATCGAGCAGTTCGCGCACGATGGAACGGCCCTGCGCGCGCTCCGTGTCACTCAGGCGAATGTCCAGCGACGGGAAATCCCTGATTTCGTCGTGCCCGGATGATCCATGCAGCCGCACGAGGCTTACCGGGCGCTTGGCCATGTGGCGTGGCGCCAGCGACTCCGGCACGACGTGGGTCAGGCCACGGGGACTTGGCGCATCGTCGAAACCGAGCTTGTAGCGTCCACGGAACACCTTCGTCAGGATGCGACTGAAATTCGAGCCGATGCAAGGGTCGATGACCAGGTCGTAGCGGTTTTTCCGTACTTTCGACAGCAGCGAGACGAATGCGAGCGGATGCTTGAAGCCACGTGTCGGCAGGCAGTAGATGTTCTTGACGCTGAAAAACGTGGCGAACACGTCGGAGGCCGCCGGACCTTCCGCGACAATATCGATCTCGGCCCCCTTGTAGAGCCGCTCCAGCTCGGCAATCAGTGGCGTGACCAGAAGAATATTGCCGAGACGATGATTCGGCCGGCACACCAGGATGCGGTAGATCCCGTCTCTCGGCAGAAGCCCGGGGAGAGGGGCGGAGCAGGCAATGTTCAAGATTCACCGTGACGATAGGCGACGGCCTTGTCGAGGCACGCCAATTTGGCGGATGCTCCGTGCATCGACCGCAGCTGCGCAGACGAATGCCTGGATTCATGGATTCGCGCCAGCGTGCCCATTGTTCACGGCTCGCTTAGGCTGTACTTAGACACCCGTTAGATCTTTGTAATGGTGCGGCGCGGGCACTTGTCTTGCCCGACGCTGTCAACAGGCCATGCTGGGAGTGCATGTGAGCTTCACGGCCACGCCAATGGGAGAACTGCCCTGAATGTCCTGATCGTCGAGGATTCGGCACGTCTGCGCGATTCGCTGGCCCGCGGCCTCGCCGCCGCGGGATTCAATGTGGATGTGGCCGCCGACGGCGTGGCTGCCTGCCACTTCGTGGATACCTACGATTACGAACTGGTCGTGCTCGATCTCGGCCTGCCACGCAAGGATGGCCTGGCCGTGCTGCAGCACATCCGCGGACGCACTGCGCGCCCCCGCGTACTGGTGCTGTCCGCGCGTGACCTGGTGGCGGATCGGGTGGGAGCGCTCAACAAAGGCGCGGACGACTACCTGGTCAAACCCTTTGCCTTCGACGAACTGCTGGCACGCCTGCATGCGCTGGCGCGACGCCCGCAGGAGGCTCGCCCGCTGAGCCTGACCCTGGGCCGGCTCAGCCTCAATCCGCAATCGCGCAAGGCCGACATAGATGGCGTCGCACTGGTGCTTACGCCACGCGAACTCGCCCTGCTCGAGTTGCTGATGCGTCACCGCGGGCGCGTATTCACCCGTGGCGAGATACTCGACCGCCTGGCAGGCAGCGATTCCTGCGCTTCGGACCGCAGCATCGAGGTGCTTGTGTTCGGTCTGCGGCGCAAGCTGGACCAGGCAGGCATGGCCGGACTGGTGGAAACGCGCCGGGGCGCAGGCTATCTGATCCCATGACATGCAGGGCGCCGAGAACCGATCCATGAAACAGGCCATCTCGCTGCGCCTGCGCATCACGCTGTTCCTGGCCACGGCCATCATGCTCACGCTTGGTGCCGCCATCTGGGTGATCGATTCGCGGATCGACACCGAGGTATCCCAGCGCGCCGATGCAAACCTGCTGGAACGGGCACAGGCGCTGTCGGATATTTTCCGGGTCGGGCGCATCAGCGACATGACGACCTTCCCTTCCGGCCAATTGCCGGAGTTTCTCGCTGATGACGGACTCGTCTATTTCGTCATCCACTGCGATGGGCAGGATGTCGCATCTTCCGCAGCCGCGGCCGCACTGCGGTGGCCGGTCGCCGCCGATGGGAAGCCTCACTTCGCGGACCTGTCCGACCCGCGAGGCTCGGAGCTCCGCGCTGTGGTGCTGCCCTTCGTGCCCGAATCCGCCCTGACCCGGCACAGCATCCTCAGCGACAAGCATGCGGCGGCGCATGCGAACGGACATGCCGGGTCTTCCTGCAGCCTCGGCCTGGCGGTCGACCGCAGCGAGGTGGAAGACTTCCAGGGCTCGATGGATACCATCTTCGTCGGCAGCCTCATGCTGGCCATGATGGTGGTCGTGGTTCTTGTGCCGCTGCTGGTATCCCGCGGCCTGCGCCCGCTGTCGCAGCTTGCCGAAGCCATGCGCGGCATCGGGCCGGAGACGCCCGAGCGTCGCCTGGCAGGGGCCAATGCACATGAACTGAAGCCATTGATGACACGCTTCAACGAGGTGCTGACGCGCATGGAGGATGGTTTGGTCCGTGAGCGGCAATTCGCCAGCGGCGTGGCGCACGAGCTGCGCACGCCGCTGGCCGAGTTGCGCACGCTGGTCGAGGTGGAACTGCGTTATCCAAGCGACCGCGATCTGCGCGCCATGCTCGCCGACATCGGCAACATCGGCATCGAGATGGAGTGCATGGTCAATGCCTTGCTGCTGCTTACCCGCATCGAGGCCGGCATCGAGCAGGTGCAGACGCAGTCCGTCGACGTCGCGGCGCTTACCCGGAAATTGCTGGAGCGTCACCAGCGCGACATCAATCTGCGCCAACTGGACATGGATGCCCGGATTGAACCCGGTGTGAGATGGCACGGCGATGTCACCCTGCTCGACGTGCTGCTCGGCAACCTGCTGGGCAATGCCGTGGCCTATGCGCCTGCCGGCAGTCGCATATCACTGGACTGCGAATCGCAGGCGTGGCGCCTCAGCAACGCGGCATCCGACCTGACCGCCGGCGATGTGGCGCTCATGAGCCAGCGCTTCTGGCGCAAGGACAAGGCCACGGGCGTGCACACCGGCCTTGGCGTGGCCCTGGCGGCAGCGGCGGCCCGCGCCCAGGGGATTCGGCTCAACCTTTCGCTGCATGAGGGACAACTGTGTGCGCGCGTTGAGCCGCGGGTACATGCCCCGGGGGATCGGCCATCATCGGCATCGAGTTGGGCGTGAGCCAGGCGCAAACCCTTCAAGCCACAGCCGGGCACCCCAGGCATCCACGATGATGGATGATGGTCGTCATTGGTTGGATGGTATTGCCCATCATCGGGCCTTTGTCCGGACACCGGCACGGCGCGCCATGCCTCCATTTTGACCCACCGGAGCGATGAACATGCAGACCCGCACCCTCGGCCGGCACGGCCCGGACGTTTCCGCCCTTGGCCTCGGCTGCATGGGCATGAGCGCGTTCTACGGCCCGCGCGACGATGCCGAATCGCTTGCCACCATCCACCACGCGCTGGATCGCGGACTCACCCTGCTCGACACCGCGGACATGTATGGCCCGTATCTGAACGAGGAACTGGTCGGCAAGGCGATCGAGGGTCGCCGCGCGCAGGCCTTCATCGCGACCAAGTTCGGCATCGTGCGCGACCCCGCCAACCCGCAGGCACGCGGCGTCAACGGCCGGCCGGAGTATGTGCGCGCATCCTGCGACGCCAGCCTGAAACGGCTCGGCATCGAAACCATCGACCTGTACTACCAGCATCGCGTCGACCCGAACGTGCCGATCGAGGAAACCGTCGGCGCCATGGCCGAGCTGGTCAAGGCCGGGAAGGTGCGCCACCTCGGCCTGAGCGAAGCCTCCGGCACGACCCTGGAGCGCGCGTACAAAGTGCATCCGATCGCCGCGCTGCAAAGCGAGTTCTCACTGTGGACACGCGATCCGCAGAGCAACGGCATGCTCGATGCGTGCCGCAAGCTGGGGGTCAGCCTGGTCGCCTACTCGCCGCTCGGCCGCGGCTTTCTCACCGGCGCGATCCGTTCGCCGGAAGATTTCGACGCCGACGATTACCGTCGTAGCAACCCGCGTTTCATCGGCGACAACTTCAAGCGCAACCTGCTGCTGGTCGACAAGATCAAGGCACTCGCCGCCGACAAGGGTTGCTCGCCGGCGCAGTTGGCGTTGGCATGGGTACTGGCGCAAGGTCCGGAGGTGCTGGCGATACCTGGCACCAAGCGCCGCTCGCGACTGGACGAAAACCTCGGCGCACTCGACGTGCAACTCGGCGCGAGCGAACTGGCCGCGATCGATGCGGTGTTTCCGCCCGACGCCGCCGCAGGCGAACGCTATGCCGCGGCGATGATGCATATGGTGAACGTGTAACGCGCGACCCCATGCGCATGGCCAAAGGCCGGGGCAAGGCCTGTCCCCGGCGTGCCTGGCGGCATGTGCAACACCTCTCTGTGCCGTTTCCCACGGCCGGGAGAGGCGCAAGAGCCGGCCTGCATGCCAAGGAAATGAGTGGGACGGGATAAACTGCGCGGCATGAGCACTCCTGAACATTCCCCGCTCGGCAAGAGCACCGTCTACGCCGACCGCTACGACCCCAGCCTGCTGTTTCCGATACCGCGCGAGATCAAGCGCGCGGAGATCGGCGTGGCCGAACCGCTGCCGTTCCATGGCGTCGACATCTGGAACGCCTACGAACTGTCGTGGCTCGACCCGCGCGGCAAGCCCGTGGTGGCGCTGGCCGAGTTCCGCGTACCGGCGGCTTCGCCGAACATCATCGAATCGAAGTCGTTCAAGCTCTACTTGAACGGTTTTGCGCAGGAACGCATCGCCGACACCGCCACGCTTGTCGCCACGCTGGCACGCGACCTGTCCGCCGCGGCGGGCGCCGCGGTCGAGGTGCAACTCCGTGACGCGAATGCGGCGGCATACGCCGTCGCCGATCTGGACGGCCATTCGCTCGACCGGCAGGATATCGCCATCGATCACTACGGCCCGCCGCAAGCGGATTTCCTGCATACGGATGCCGGTGCCGGCCCGGTCGCGGAAACCCTCGTCTCGCACCTGCTGCGCTCGAACTGCCCGGTCACCGGCCAGCCGGACTGGGGCAGCGTGCAGATCGCCTATCGGGGCGCGCCGATCGATCGCGCCGGCCTGCTGCGTTACCTGGTCTCGTTCCGCGATCACAACGAATTCCACGAACAATGCGTGGAGCGGATCTTCGTCGACGTGATGCAGCGTTGCGCCCCGCAAGAACTCAGCGTTTATGCGCGCTACACCCGCCGCGGCGGCCTGGACATCAATCCCTTCCGCAGCAGCACGCCGGCCACGCCGGGCAATCCGCGCACGGTTCGCCAATAAGCGCCACGCGGCCGACGCAACGCACGATCATCCGGTAATCCACGCTTCACGTGGTCGGCGCTAGCCTCGGCAGACTGATCGAGGCAGCGCGTGAGAGCGCACCAGCATCGCCGCGTCACCGCCACTGGAGTTTCGCATGACACGTTCCGCACGCTATGCCGCGCTATGCAGCGCCTGTCTTGCCGGACTCCTGCTCAGTGCCTGCGGCAAGCATCCGGCACCGGCACCGGCGCCGGCGCCAGCCAGCCAACCCGCCGCCAGGCCCACCGTCACGACGCCTGCCGCCAAACCTGCGTCAAGCGCCACCACGCCACCAGCCCATAGCGGTACCGCGGCCAACCCCGTCGCACCGGCCATGGCAGCCAGTGCTGCGCTCAGCGTGGCCAGTGTGACGCTCGGCAACGCGGTCAATGCGGCGCATCAGGTGGATCAGGCCAGCGACCGCTTCGCGCCCGGCGACAAGGTCATCTACGCCAGCGTCGCCACCACCGGCCGCAGCAGCGGAGCGACACTCAACGCCAGATGGAGCTATCTGGAAGGCCAGGGCCTGCTGGTCAACAACTTCAGCCAGGCGATCGCCACCGATGGCCCGGCCGTCACCACCTTCATGGTGCAGAACCCGGACCTGTGGCCGGAAGGCAAGTACAAGGTCGAGATCTCGCTCGACGGCAAGCCGGTCGCCACGCAGAACTTCGAAATCGCCAAGCCCTGATCCGCGCAGCTCCCTGGTTGACCTGCGGTACCCCGTGGCGCCGCAGGTATGGCTAACGAGTCGGCACAGCTGCCACGCCACCGACCGCTGCCTTGGGCTCGACCGGGAGTCCGCCAGGTAGCGTTCTATGCCACCGCCTCAGGGCGCAGTGGATTGCCTGCCTGCCGGATCTTGCGCGCCAATCCTCCCTGCACGCCGTAGGTCGCCGCAACCAGCGCATCATCCACTTTGCCTTCCAATTGCATCGTGTGATACCTCACCGCGAGCTCGGTGGCCAGGGAATAGGCCTTCAGATCGTTATAGAGCGAAAAGACATGCAGCATCTCGGCGGGTGAAGCGCCACTCAGGAGATCGCCCAGCGCGCGCTCCCAGGCGATCGTGGACCAGTTCGGCGTCGGATGTACCGCGATCCATTCACGGCCACTCAGATTGCTGTACGTGCGCAGCGGATTCTCGAGGTCGGTCTGCGCCAGATAGCCTTCGAGCGCGTGGAGATTGTGGTCAATTTCGGCCGTCACCAACGCCCTGGCTGTTTGCGTGCGCGCGATCCTTGCCGCCCGCTCCTGTTCGCGCTGCGTTCTGGCGGCAAGGCGAACCGCGACGATCGATATGACGGCACCGATGGCGGCGCCGACCAGGGTCCCGATCAGACCGACCAGGGCATCCGAACTCGGCGCCTTGTCGCGCACGGGTTCGGCAGCAACGGAGGCAACTGCTGTTGCCGACGCCCGCTGGTCCGCCGGCACTGCCCGGGCAACCGCGCACGCAAGACAAAGTGCCGCAACAAGAACGAAATGCCGGTGCATGAGTTTCCCCCACTTCCCCCCGAAGCATGATGCGGTGCAGGCTGGTTGGCATCCTGCAACGAGCGTATATCGATCCTAGTGCCTGTGCAGTTCCACGAGGGGCATTCGCCTGCCACGCAGCATGCATTGCACGGATCCACGCAGCCGCTCCGCCAGCGGCAGCATGGCATTGGAAATATCGTAGAGGCAGAATTGGTGCGCCCGGCGGGATTCGAACCCACGACCCCTGCCTTCGGAGGGCAGTACTCTATCCAGCTGAGCTACGGGCGCATGTATGGCCGCGCGGTGGCCGGCGAAGAGGCCGGCACCACGAGGGCGCAGTATAGCGGAGTTGGCAAGACGCGCCCATGCGGGCGGTGAGGCGACAGTCCGCCGCGAGCCACTCACCCCCTCGCCCTCTCCCCGCCAAGGGAGAGGGGAAGGCGGCCTCAGCGGGCCTTGAGCAGGTCGGCCAGCGTGTCGGGCTTGCTGCTGTCGCGTACCAGGTGCGGGTATTTCAGGCCGCCGTGGTAGTCGACGCGGATGGTCTTGTACTGGTCGAAGTTCTTCACCAGCAGCTCGATGCCCTGGCTCTTGTCCTTCGCGGCGGCGGTGACTGCATCCTTGAGTGCATCGGCGTCGTAGTCGTGGCCGTTGACGGCGACCACGCTCATGCTGGGCGAGATGCCGGCCTTGAACGCCGGGCCGTCCCACAGCACGTCGCCGATGGCGCCGTCCTTGCCGACCGAGAGGCCGAGCGAATAGGTGAGGTCGGCGAAATGACGGCGCGCCTCCACCGCCTTCACCGCCGGAGATGGCTGGTCGGTGTAGACCAGCTTCCAGCCGTGGCCCTCGATGCCGCCGATCAACGGACCATGGCCGTCCAGGCGCGTGCGCAGGTAGCTGGCCCAGTCGAACGGCTCGATGCCGTTGAGCGTCTTCACCACGTCGTCGAAGGTATAGGTATTGGCGGCCCACTCGCCGTTGGCCATGCCGAAGAACGCCTTGCCGAAATCGTCGATGGAATGCCTGCCCTTGCTCAGCTCGCGCAGCTTGGCGTCGACATCGAGCCAGATCATCTGGCCGCCGGAGTAATAGTCCTCGCTGCCCTGGTAGTTGCGGTACGGCAACGGTGCGCGCTCGGCGATGATCGGATCGTTGGTGGTGTCCTGGATATTGCGCCAGCTGGCGAGGCCGGGACGGCCCTGGTCGTAGGTGGCGGCGACGAAGGCAAGCATGTCGCGGGCCTGATCTTCGGTCCACAGACCCGAGCGCGCAGCCATCACGTAACCCCAGAACTGGGTTTGGCCCTCGTACACCCACAGCAGCGAATCCTGCATCGCCACGTTGAAATTCGGCGTCCACAGGTCGGCCGGGCGGCGGTACTTGCCGTCCCACGAATGGTTGAATTCGTGCGGCAGCAGGTCGCGCAGCACCGCGTTCTTGTCCCATTCGGTGAAGTAGCTGGTGCCGACGCCATCCTCGCTGGAGCGGTGATGCTCCAGGCCGTTGCCGCTCATCTTGTCGCTGAGCGAGAACAGGAAGTCGTAGTGATCATAGTGGTGCGCGCCGTACAGCTTGTACATCTGCTGCACCAGGTTCTGGTGTGCCTTCAGCTGCGCCGGGGAGATCTCCAGGTACTTCGGCGCATCCGCCACGATGTCCATGTGCACCGGCGCCTTCGCGCCCGGATCCAGGTCGACGCGCTTGAAATACTTGCCGGCGTAGATCGGCGAATCGACCAGGTCGTTGTAGCTGATCGGCTTGAAATGCACGGTGTCGCCATCGCGCGAGGCTACCTCCAGCGCGCTGCCGAACTGCCAGCCGGCGGGAAATTTCACGCTGGCCTCCGCCATGATGCGGCGGCTGTAGTAGCCGGCCGGATACAGCGTGTTGGCATTCCACTGCAGGTTGAGCATTTCCGGCGTCATCACCACGCGGCCCTCGCGGGTGCTCTGCGGCGACAGGAACTGGAAATCCACCTCGATGCTGCTGGCATCCTGCGGCACCTCGACGTGGAACGCGTAGACGTTCAGCGTGTCGCGCTTCCACGGCAGCACCTTGCCGTTGGCGGTCACCACCAGTCCGGCCAGCTTGTCGATCGGGCCGGTCGGCGAATGGTTGCCCGGCAGCCACTGCGGATACAGCAGGGTCAGCGGACCCGGCTGCGCCGGCACCACCTCGTGCACGCGGAAGATGCGATGGGCCACGTCGGTGGCATCCACGCTGATCTTCAATGTGCCCTGATACGGCACATCCTGCGGCACCGGGACATCCGCCAGCGCGGCGAAGCTGGCCAGCCCGAAGGCGGTGGCGACAAGGGCGGAAGCGAGACGGGTGACTTTCAAAGCATTCTCCAGCAAGGGCATGAGGATGGATCCGGAACGGTCAACCAGGCCGTGAAGCCGGTCAGGCACAGGCAAACCGCGCCGTGATAGCTGTCACGACACGGATTCAAGGCGTCGATGCTAGACCTCCAGCGCCGCGCTTACCCCATGCCGAAGGTCATGATCCTGGACCGGACCGGTCGCCGTATGCATGCTGTCGCGATCATGGCATTCATCTTGCTGCGCACATGCCGACACCCCTACTTCCCCACAGTCACTGGTAGATGCATGTCCGCCCTGTTCACCCACCATCAGCGCGCCGCTGACCCGGATCAGCACCGCGAGTACACCCGCTATCTGGCGCAGCAGATGGGGCCGCTGATCCACGCGCTGATGCTGCTGGGCGTGCTGGCCTATGTCATAGCGACCGTTGCCGGCACGCTCTTCGGCGTTTCGATGTTGCCGCTGCCGCTGCGCCTGCTGCCGATCCTGCCGCTATTGCTGGTGGCGGCGGCAACCCGGCGTGTGGAGCGGCCATGGCTGCTCAGCCTGCTGACCCTCCTGTGCGTGCTGCTGCTGGAAATCGGCATCAACTTCAACGGCATCGGCCACGTGCAGGGGCAACCCTGGATCATGCCGGGCCTGTTGCTGCCGGTGGCCACGTCGGTGATCTGGCTCGGTAGCTGGGACTTCGCCATCGCGATGGCACTGTGCGCCTTCGGGCCGCTGCCGATGCTGCTGTTGCGCAGCACGCACGGCGTCTACGTCGTCCAGTACCTGGTCTACATGGCGATCGCCATTGCACTGTCGGCCGTGCTGCGTGCATTCGTGACACACATCCTGTTCGAGCAATACCGGCTGGAACGCCGGCTGCGCGAGCAAGCCAACACCGACGGCCTCACCGGCTTGCTGTTGCGCAACCGTTTCCTCGAACTGGCGCGACTCGCCCTGGCTGATATCTGCCGCGAGCAGAAACCGGTGTGCATGCTGTTCCTGGACGCCGACCACTTCAAGCAGCTCAACGACGACCACGGCCATGCCGCCGGCGACGCCGCGCTGGTGGCCTTGGCCGCGACCCTGCGCGCGCAGACGCGGGCGACCGACCTGATCGGCCGCATCGGCGGCGAGGAATTCGCCCTGCTGCTGCCCGGCCTCAATCTGACCCAGGCCAGCCAGCGGGCCGAGCAGCTGCGGCTGGCCGTGCATTCGATCCCGCGTCCGGATGGCATGCTGACCGTCAGCATCGGCATCGCCGAATGCAGCCATCCCGGCGAGGTAGTCGAAACCCTGCTGGCACGCGCCGATCAAGCCATGCGCCGCGCCAAGAACGGCGGGCGCGACCGTATCGTCAACGCCTGATCACGCTGGCGGCGTTGCTGCGCAACCGCGCTGCGCAGCAGCACCGCCGCCGGCTGCAGGGCATTGAACACCAGCGCAAGCGGCGCGCTGGTGCAGGCTAGCCTATGGCGCCAGCTTGCTGTGGCGGATGCCGTAGCCGAAATAGATCAGGCAACCGAACAGCATCCAGTAGACAAACCGCTCGTAGGTCACCCACGGCAGGCCGTAGATCAGAACGGCGGAGAACAGGATGCCCAGCGGCGCGGTGAACCACACCGCCGGCGTGCGGAAGTTGCGCTGCAGTTCCGGCCGCCGCGCACGCAGCAACATGATCGAGCCGCAAATGATGATGAAGGCGCTGAGCGTGCCGATGTTCACCAGCTCGGCCACCTCGCCGATCGGCAGCAGGCCGGCGACCAGCGCCGTGAACAGGCCAAGGATGATGGTTGGTCGCGCCGGCGTGCCGAAGCGCGGGCTGACTTTCGCGAACCAGCCCGGCAGCAGGCCGTCGCGCGCCAGCGCGAACCAGATCCGCGCCGCGCCCAGCATGAAGGCGAACAACACGCTGGTGACGCCGATCACCGCGGCGATCGCGATGATGATGCTGAGCCAGTGCAGCCCGATCGATTCGAACGCATCGGACACCGACGCATCGCCGCCGAGGTGGCTGTACGGCGTGATGCCAGTGAGCACCAGCGACACCGCGATGTACAGCACCATCGCGATCGCGAGCGACAGCAGCACCGCACGCGGCAGGTCGCGCTGGGGATGCTTGGCCTCCTCCGCCGCCGTGGTCAACGTGTCGTAGCCGAACACCGCGAAGAACACCACGCTGGCGCCGGTCAGCACGCCCTGCCAGCCGAAGTGGCCGAGCCCGGTGGTGGCGTCGACGATGCGCGCGGGGATGAACGGATGCCAGTTCGCGGTGTTGATGTAGAACACGCCCACCAGCACCACCAGCAGCACGCCGATCACCTTGATCGTCACCACCGCCGTGTTGAAGCGCGCACCCCATTCGGTGCGCACCGTCAGCAGCAGGGCGACGGCCAGCGACACGCCAGCGGCGATCACGTTGAAGCGGTGGCCATCGCTCGGCGCGGCAATCGCGGTCGCGCCGTGCGCGCCGAACGCCTGCTGCAGGTAGTACTGCATGGTCTGCGCGCTCATGCTCTGCTGCGCCCATTCGGGCAGATGCACGCCGGCGGAGTTCAGCAACACCTGCACGTAGCCGGACCAGCCGATCGCCACCACCGCGACCACCAGCGCGTATTCCAGCAGCAGGTCCCAGCCGATGATCCAGGCGACGAATTCGCCGAGCACCGCATAGCCATAGGTGTAGGCGCTGCCGGTGACCGGGATCAGCCCGGCGAACTCGGCGTAGCACAGGGCCGCACAGGCGCTGCCGAGACCGGCGATGATGAAGCTGAGCGCCACCGCCGGCCCGGCATTGGTCGCCGCCTGCTGGCCGGCCAGCACGAAGATGCCGACGCCGATGATGCCGCCGATGCCGATCGCGGTGAGCTGCCACAGCCCCAGCACGCGGCGGAAATCGCCACGCGAGCCCACCTCCGCCTGCAACTGCTCGACCGACTTGTGACGCACCAGCTTGCTGAAGAAACCCATCGCATGACCCTCGGAAACAAGCGGCGATCATAGCGAATGCGTCAGGGCGCACACAGCGCAGTGCAACACGCAGGCCAACGGATCGGTAAATCGGCGACAGCAAAGACCCGGCGGCACACCTGTCGATGCGCTATCGACTCAGCCCGGCTGGAGCCGCTCCGCCAAAGCGGGACGACTGATGCAGCCACGGCAACGCCAGCGCACTGAGGCCGAACACTACTGCGATGACCAGCGCAATCCGGCCATCAAGATGACCGATACCGAACCAGCGACCCAGCAGCAGTGGCACCAGCGCCGTCGCCAGCACGCGCAACCCTTCCACCCACCGTGCCCAGCGTCGTCCTTCCATCAATGCACCCAGCACACAGAGGCCAGCCACCAGATACAGCGCGTAGGCCAGCAGCGCCGACAGGCTGGCTGCACCGGCCATGCCGAGGAATTGCGTGGTCATCCCCAGCAGCAGCGCAAACTGCACCAGCGCATAGAGCATCACGGCCTTCGGCACCGGCGGATCGAAGCGCTCGCTAGGCATCACGAAGGCCGGCTTCGGATAGCGCGCCGCCACGTCAGCCGGCCGCCAGCCCGGCGGCTTCAGCCACAGCAGCAGCTTGTCGCGCCAGCGCTGCGCATGCCACGCATCCACGGCCGTATGCCAGTACACCTCCGCATTCGCCCACAACGGATTCCAGCTGCGCAGCGGTGAACGGGTGCCGTACACCGGCGGGTCGTTGTCGTCTTCCTCGACGAAACTGCCGAACAGCCGGTCCCACAGGATCAGGATGCCGCCATAGTTGCGGTCGAGATAGCGGTCGTTCACCGCGTGGTGCGCACGATGGTTCGACGGCGAGCAGAACACCCGGTCGAACCAGCCAAGCCGGCCGATCTGTTCGGTATGCACCCAGAACTGGTACAGCAGGTCGATCAGCGCCACGATCACGAAGACCTTGAGCGGCACACCGAGCACGGCCAGCGGCAGATAGAACAGCCAGCCCAGCAACGCACCGCTGCCGGTCTGGCGCAGCGCGGTGGACAGGTTGTAGTGCTCGCTCTGGTGATGCACCACGTGCGCGGCCCACAGGATGTTCACCTCGTGGCCGCAGCGATGCAGCCAGTAGTAGCAGAAGTCGTACATCAGCAATGCACCAGCCCATACCCACAGGCTGTCCGCCGATAGCGTGAACAGCGCCAGATGCTGCACGCACCAGGCATAGATGCCGAACGTCAGCAGCTTGCTGAATACCCCGACGATCTGCGAGATCACCCCGAGCCCGATGCTGTTCATCGCGTCATTGGTAGCGTACGCGCGCCGGCCACGCAGCTTCGCCACCAGCAGTTCGATCCCGATAAGCAGGAAGAACACCGGGGTGGCCCAGGTGATGATGAGTTCCGGCGTGTTCACTGCGCAGCACCTGCCTCGACCAGAGTGTCGTCGCGCTGCACCGAGCGCGCGATCCACCACAGGGCCAGATAATACGTCGATAACACCCACAGGCTCGATAACGGGATCGCGGCGTGGAAACGGTTCCACGCCAGCAGGCTGTCGCTGAGCATGAACAGCACGGCACCGATGGCGGCACGGCGCGCGCCGCCACGCCGCGCATCGCCGCGCCGCGCGAACATCCCCGCACGCGCCAGCGCCTGTCCGCCCATGCTGGGAAGCACCACGACGTAGACGATCACCGGCAGCCGCAGCGCCGCACCGATCGAACCCCACAGCAGACACAGTTTGATCGCCGCATAGCCCCAGGCGGCGATCAGCCACCGCGGGCGCACGGCAAAACGGCTGTCGCCGAGAAACGCCGCAAGAAAGCACAGGTGGCCGAACAGGAAGGCCAGCAGCCCCGGCACGAACAGGTCCTGCGGCAACATCAACAGCACGTCGCCGAGCAGCGAACAGGCGATGCCGGCCGAAATCCAGCGCCGGTAGCGCGTCGACAGCGCCGGTTGTGCACGCCATGCGAGCAGCAGAATCAGCACCGTGGCCAGCGGCTTGCACAGCCAGTGCAGCACTCGCCAGCGATCGACCGGCGCCGGGCCGGCCAGCAGGGCGCCAAGGATCGCCGCCACCGCTGCGATCAGCGTGAAAGCAGCGAGCCCTGCACGCTTCTTCGCTGGCCAGGTGGCTGATGACATCACCGACATGCACGATCCTTGCGAAACCGAATCCGCCGATCATAGTCACGAGTCGACCGCGATTCACAGCGGCAGCGTCCCGTGCCGCCCACACGCAAACGGCGTGACCCGCAAGGACCACGCCGCCGTGCATGGACGACCCGCTCAGAGCTTCGCGTTGATGTTGATGAAGAACTGCCGCGGCGCACCCGCCTGCAGGGTCTGGTTGTAGCCGTTCGGATCGGAAGCCACGTAACCGTTGGTGCCGGTGGTGGCGAAGTAATGCTTGTTCAGCAGGTTGCTGATGTTCAGGCCCACGCTGACGTTCTTCAGCACCGAGACCGCGCCGAGGTCGTAGTTCAGGCCGGCATTGAACAGCCAGTACGACGGCACCTCGGAGTCGTTGATGTAGGTGATGTAGCGCCGGCCAGTGTACTTGCCGTCGAGGTTGGCGCTCCACGCCCCGTAGCTGTAGCTCAAGTCGCTGGTGAACATCCAGGTCGGGATGCCCACCACGTACTTGCCGGCGGTGGCCACCACGCCATTGTCGAGGTAGTTGTCCTGGTACTTCGAGCTGTCGTACGACAGCGAGTTGAGCCAGCGCACGTGCGCGACCGGCTTCCAGATCACCGCCAGGTCGAGACCGGTGCTCTTTACCGAACCGACGTTGTTGAGCACGGCCGAACAGGTCACCACGGCCGGGCACGGCGTCACCGACAGCAGGCGGTTGCTGAAGTGGGTGAGGTAGGCATCGGCCGAGGCCTCGAAAGTGTCGCCATGCACGCGGTAGCCCAGTTCCAGGGTCTGCGACTGTTCCGGCTTCAGCGTGTCCTTGCTGGCATCGAACGCCTTCTGCGACTGGGTGAACGGCAAGATGCCGTAGGAGTCCATGTTCTTGCTGTACGAGGCATAGACATCCTGCTGGCTGTCCAGCTTGTAGTCGACGCCGGCCTGCGGCAGGAAGCCGTTGCTGGCGACGATGCGCCCCGCGGCATAGCTGCTGGGGAACAGCGACGTGGCGGTGGTGGTGGTGTTCAGCGCCTTGCTGCCGAAGTTGACGGTCAGCCTGTCATCCAGCAGGTGGATGGTGTCTTCCACGTAGCCCATGCGGGTGGTGGTGTCGTAGTTCTGGAAGAAGCCGCGCGCCATCGGCGCCTCGCTTGCGTAGAAATCGCTGAGATAGGTGTACTGGCCGCTCAGCGCGAAATAGTTGCGCTCCTGGTTGTTGTTGGCGCTTTCGCCCCACACGCCAAGCTCGATCTCGTTGTTGCCCAGCGCGAACTGCAGCGAGCCGGTAGCGCCGGTGCGGTCGAGGCCGTAGTCGGTGGTGCGCATGGCGATCGGCACGGTGGGCGACGAGGCCAGGTACGGCGTGGCCCACTGCCCTTCGCCACGGTCGTCGTGGTTGTACGCGCCCACGTTCAGCGTGGTACTGCCGCCGAGGTTGAACGAGCCGCTCAAGGCCGCCAGCTTGTCGTGGCGGATGCCGCCGCCGGCGTAGTAGTTCACGTCGCCCTTGTCGTAGTCCGCCGGCAGACCGTTCAACGAGGCGGGATAGGGACCCTTGCCCGCGATCGCATTGGCCACCTGCACGGCCTGCGCCCAGTCCGGCTGCCAGTAGTCGTAGTTCCAGCCCAGCACGCGCTGGCTGGTCAGCGACAGATCCTGGTAGTCGTATTCCTTGCGCCTGGAATCGTCGACGAACAGGCTGATGCGGTTGCCGTCGCCCCACTGGTAGACGCTCTTCAGGTTGATCTGGTCCGATTTCTGGTCGCCGTAGCCCTTCCATTTGCCGGTATCGGCGTGGTCGTACGACAGATACGTCGAGAAGCCGTTGTAGTCGCCGGTATCCAGCCGCACGAAGCTGCGGTGGGTGCTGTCTGAGCCGAACATCTGGTTGACGCGCGCGCCGGCCACGCTGTCCGGGTCGGCCGAGAAGAACTGGATGGTGCCGCCGAGGTTGGAGCTGGATGCCGTACCCAGCGCACCGGCGCCCTGCGCCAGTTCCACCGTGCTGATGTTGTCGCTGGTGATCGCGCGGGTGATCTGCAGGCCGTTGGTGACGCCGTAACTCATGTTGCCGAGCGGAATGCCGTCGAGCGTGAAGCCGAGACGGCTCTGGTCGAAGCCATGCAGGGTGATCTGGGTGGACCACTCGTAAGCACCCCACGGATCGGACGACTGGAAGTTCACGCCCGGCAGCTTGTCGATCGCCTTCAGCGGGCTGCTGCCCGGCGCAAGCACCTTGATGTCCTCGCTGGTGACCTTCTGGATCTGCCGGGTTTCACCGGCGGCCACCACGGTGACCGCCTCCATCGTCTTAGCCTTGCCGCTGTCGGGCGCGGCGCTGGCGGCGTCGTTCGGCGCGGATGTGCTGGCCGGCAACGCCGTTCCGTCCGTGGTGGCGGCAAGCAGCGCCCCGCCGTAAAGCACACTCGAGATGGCCAGCGCGAACGCTGTCCGGCGAATCGAAACCGTGCGGATAGACATGCAGAATCCTTCGCGCAGGCATTCGCCATGAATGCCCACGTCACATGGTGAGGGAGTCCACCGGAGCCCCTCCGGTGGGTGTCCGCAAAGCTTGATGTGCGCATGTGATACGGCCGTTACACCTGTATGTACGAATGCGTATGGACGTCCATATCCGATCCGCCTGCAGCAGGATGTTGCGGATTCATGCCGACTGAAATCCGGGTGGCGCATCCGGGCCTTCGTTCGGCCATGTGCAGGCATTTCACTGGTCGAGCACCGGGACTTGACCCATCAATATATTTCCACGATTCTAGAAATATGAAATCCAATGACGCTCTTGCCTGTCTCAACGCCCTGTCCCAGGAGCACCGCCTGAACCTGTTCCGCCTGCTCGTCCAGGCTGGCGAAGACGGCATGGCCGTGGGCGAACTGGCTGCGGCCAGCGGCCTGCCCGGAGCCACGCTCACCAACCACCTGCACATCCTGCGAAGGGCCGGCATGGTCAGCGATGAACGCCAGGGCCGCGTCATCCAGTGCCGTGCGAACTACCGGCAGATGAACGCGCTGCTCGGCTTCCTCACCGAGAACTGCTGTGCGGGAACGGATGACACGGGCTGCTGCACAACCGCAGTCGCGTGCAAGCCAACCCGGAAACCGCGATGAACAACCATCGCATGCACCCACCAACCGACATGAAGCGCGTGCTTTTCGTATGCGTCGAGAATTCCAACCGCAGCCAGATGGCGGAGGCGTTCGCGCACATCCACGGGGGCGACGGCGTCGTGGCCCTGAGTGCAGGCTCGCGACCGTCGGGCGTGATCAACCCCAAGGCGATCCGGTTCATGCAGGAACTGGGGTATGACCTCACCACGCACACCTCGAAATCGCTCGATGAAGTCGAGGGCGAATTCGACGCGGTGATCACCATGGGCTGCGGCGATGCCTGCCCGCTGGTGCCGGCCAGACGCCGCGAGGACTGGGCCTTGCCTGACCCCGGGCAGATGGACGATGACGCCTATCGGGCCGTTCGCGACGAGATCGCCGTGCGCGTGCGCACCCTGCTGGCCGCGCTCCGATGAACCTATGGCGCAAACTGCTGGCCGAGTTCATCGGCACCACGCTGCTGCTGGCCGCCGTGGTCGGCTCCGGCATCATGGGTGTGGCCCTGGCCGGCGGCAACGATGCGGTCGCCCTGCTCGCCAATGCCGCCGCCACCGCAGGCGCGCTCTACGTTCTCATCGTGTTGTTCGGGCCGCTCTCGGGCGCGCACTTCAACCCGGTCGTCACCCTCGCGATGCGCATCCATGGCGAGATCAGCAGCCGCGAGATGGCGGCCTATGTCGCCGTGCAGATCGTCGCCGCGATAGTTGGCGTGATGCTGGCGCACGCCATGTTTGACCTGCCGCTGATCCAGCCTGGCACGCATGTCCGCACGGGCGCGGCGCTATGGATCAGCGAAGGCGTGGCGACCTACGGCTTGCTGCTGACCATCCTGCTGGGGCGTCGCCACCGACCCGCGGCGATTCCCGCCCTGGTGGCAAGCTACATCTTCGCCGCCTACTGGTTCACCGCCAGCACCTCGTTCGCGAACCCGGCGGTGACCCTGGCACGCTCATTGACCCGCACATTCGCCGGCATCCGGCCCGAGGATGTCGGCGGCTTCATGCTTGCCCAGCTTGCCGGAGCGCTGCTAGGCTGCGCCACCGCGCTTGCCCTGCGTACCGCAGCGGCCGGCGCCTCGCCGGTCACCGCTGGACCAGCCGCCTGAACTCCCTTCGCGCAAATCACTGCTGACGCGATGGTCCGCCGAGCAAGGCCTTGCCCTGCGCCTGCGGCAGCTGCACACCCAGCAGCATGGCCAGCGTGGGTGCGATGTCGCGCATGTCGATCGAGCCGAAGTCCTTGCCGGCGGGTACGCCCTGCCCGGCGATCAGGAAGGTCGAGCGCATCTCCGGCAGCGCTGCCGCATAGCCATGCATGCCCAGGTAGTGTCCGGGCGACAGCAGCGGCACATCCGGCTTGATGGCCATTTCATAGCCCAGCCGGAATTGCACGAACCAGCTGGCCATCGACGTGCCGCCCTGTGCCATGACCTGCGAATGGTCCAGCACCTGCGCGATGCCGTACTGCGGGTCGCCCTGCAATCGCTTCAGCAACGCCGCGACCTTCAGCTTGATCGTGTCATTGGCAGGATCGCGCAGCACGATCGCCGCGCTGCCGCCGTCGTTCCAAGGCATCGCCTGCCAGTCGCTCACTTCGCCGTCCTTCAGCGTGATCAGCCCGGCCTGGATGAACGGCAGGTAGAGGTTGACGTCGTGCTGCACCGGCGCGAAGCCGTGATCGGACACGATCGCCACGACGCCATCCGGATGCACGCGCTGCGCGGCCGCCACCAGCTCGCCGATCAGCCGGTCGATGCCTTCGAGCACCTCACGTGATGCAGGCGTATCCGGCCCGCTCGCATGCTGCTGGGTGTCCAGCGCGGTGAGGTAGGCGGTCATGAAGTACGGCTTGCGCGTTTCCAGCAGCTTGATCGCGAAGCGCGTGCGGTTCCGGTCGCCGGGCAAGTCCTCGGCGATGCCGTCGGCATACGGGCCGAGGTCCCGCTCCAGGGACGGCAGCAAGCCGGGCGTGGCCAGCGCAGCGAGCAGCTTGCGGTCGTCCGCGGTGCCGGTGCGCCAGATCTGCGGCAGGTTCCAGTCCACCTGCGCGCCCACGCTGACCGGCCAGTGCACGTTCGCCGTGCTCAGGCCGGCCGCATGCGCGGCGTCCCACAAGGTGGGCACCTTGATGTCGCTGGCGTACCAGTCCCAGCCCTGCTGGTTCTTGTTGTAAGGGTCGAAGGTGAGATTGCCGCCGATGCCGTGCAGCTGCGGCGACACGCCGGTGATCAGGGTGGTGTGGCTGGGATAGGTCAACGTGGGCAGCACGCCGCGCACGTCATGCGCATGCGCGCCGCGCTGCAGGAACGCCTCGAGATTCGGCAACGCCAGGCCGTGCTGGCGCGCCTGCAGCACGTCGGCCGGACGCAGGCCATCGATCGAGATCAGCAGCACCGGTGTGGCGATCGCCTGCGCGCACGACAACACGGCAGACACACCGAAGGACAACGCGAGCAGAAGACGGCGCATGCAGATTCCAGCGTAGGACGAAGGTGCCGCGCATGCTCGGGCAGCCACGCTGCAGTCGCGTGACAGGCATGCGTCGATTCCGCTCAGCGTATGGAGAGCGCCTTGCGGCCGATCGCCGGATCGTCGGTGAAGAACGCATCGATGCCGGCATCGAGATAGACGCGGATCTGCGCGATCAGCCCGGCTTCGTTGTACGTTTTCGGATCGCTGCCCAGCCAGAAATCCTTCGCCAGGAACTGGTTCTCCGGACGGAAGGTGTACGGATGCAGCTCCAGTCCTGCCGCATGCGCATCGTGCACCAGCGTGGTCGGCGTACCCAGGTGGCCGTCGGCCGTGCGCGGGATGATCGCCTCGATGTTCGGGCCGATCGCATCCGCGTAGCGCGCGACCTCGTGCAGGCCGGCCGGCTTCAGCATCTCGCCATAGCTGAGCTCGCCACCCGCGATGACGACGTCATAAGGCTGTTGATCGGCATCATCGATCAGCTGCAGCAGGCGGATGTTGGGATGCGCGCTGCCCAGCTTGCCGCGTAGATATTTCAGGTTGGCGACCTCGAACGACTGGATCTCCACCGGTGCCGTGCGCGTGTAGCCGTGCGCCGCCAGCGTGGCCAGCAGCCGGTCTTCCATCGGCAGGCCCAGCCGCTGGAAATAGCTGCCGTGCTTGATCTCGGGAATGATCCCGATCGGCCGCCCGAGCACGGTCGATTCGGCAGCGACGAAGTCGATGATCTCGGCCAGCGCGGGGACTTGGAACTCGCCGTCATACTTCGTGCTGCGCAGCTGCGGCAGGCGTTCGCGCGCGCGCAGCGTCTTCAGCTCGGCCAGGGTGAAATCCTCGGTGAACCAGCCGGTCTCGGCATGGCCGTCGATTGTCTTGGTGGTCTTGCGCGCGGCGAACTCCGGATGATCGGCCACGTCGGTGGTGCCGCCGATCTCGTTCTCGTGGCGCGCCACCAGCACGCCGTCCCGGGTCATCACCAGGTCCGGCTCGACGAAGTCGGCGCCATCGGCGATCGCCCTGCCGTAGGAGGCCAGCGTGTGTTCCGGCCGCCACGCCGGCGCGCCGCGATGGCCGATCACCAGCACCTTCGCGGCCAGCGGCTTTTCATGGGCAGGCGCGGCAACGGGCAGCATGGCCAGGACTCCGGCGGCAAGGGCGATGGTCAAGCATAGATGTTTCATGGGTCCACTCGGGGCAGCACGCGACACGTGCAGCATCGTGCCCACGACATATGCAACGGCGTTGACATGATCCGCGTCGCTCCGCATTCCGCTCGGCCACCTGCCGCAGAGAGTCGTGGCTGGCGGCAGACACCGCGGCGGCGGCAAGGTGTGCCCACGGCCTGCACACCCACAAAGCCGCCGGCGTTTCAGCCCCGCAAACGCCCAGCCTCAGAACTTGCCGGAGATGCTGATCCCGAACGTCCGCGGCGCACCGGGAATATAGGTTGGCAGTCCAAAGTCCTCGCCGGTGTTGCCGCCATCGATCAGGTATTTCTTGTTGGCAAGATTGCTGCCCCAGAGACCCACATCCCAGCGGCCGTGGTCGAAGGTCACGCCGGTGCGCAGGTTGAGCAGCCCATACGCGGCCTGCACATAGCTGGGATTGTTGCTGTCCTCGAAGAATACCTTCGAGCGCCAGGTGTAGCTGGGCCGGAAATAGAACGCGCGACTGTCGGCCAGCGGGACGTTCCACAGCACGCCCAGCGACACCGAGTTGTCCGGTGCCAGGCGCAGGTGGTTGCCGGCGTACTGCTGCGGGTTGCCGTTCTGGTCGGTGTCGTCGAAACGCGCGTGCAGGTAGCTGTAGTTGAGGAAGGCGCTGAAGTCGTCGGTAAACGCCTGTTGCAGCGAAGCCTCGAAACCCGGCGCATGCGCACGGCCGGAGTTCACCGCGATGTACTGGCCGTTCTGGTACACCTGACTCTGGAAATTGGTGTAGTCGTAATAGAACGCGGACAGGTCATAGGCGAACTTGCCCTCGTCCGCCGAGCCCTTGACGCCGACCTCGTAGTTCCACAGGGTTTCCGCCGGCAGCACCACCTTCGAATAGCTGCCGTCGGGATTGACGTTGAACTGCAGCGCATCCGGCCGGCGCCCGCGCGACACGCTGACATAGGCATTGATGTCGTCGTTGACGCGCCAGCTGCCGATCAGGCGGCCGACCACCGAGTTGGTGCTCTTCGCATCGGTGAGCAGGCCGTTGGTCGGCGCGAACAGGTCGTTCGGCGCCGTGATGCCGTTGACGCCGGCACCGAACAGCGCCAGCGCCGGGCCGATGCTGGCCGCGTGGGAACCGGTGGCATTGAACACCTGGTAGCCGGCAGTGATGTCCTCGTGCGACGCACGCAGGCCGCCGGTGATGTCGAAGCTGTCGGTGAGGTGGTAGGTGCCATCCATGAACAGCTCGTACGAGCGCGTGCTGCCGCGGTTCTGGAAGCCCTCGCGCTCGTCCGGGTTGAGCGGCGCGTTGAGCAGCGGGATGGCGGCGTAAGGCTGGTTCGGCTGGTAGTTCGAGGTAAGCAGCGGCGGGTTGTTCGGCCCGAAGAGCAGATTGACCAGGCCAGGATCGAGCCCGCGCGCGATCGGCAGCAGGGCCAGCAGCAGGCTGCGTTCGTCGGTGCTGAACGGCACCGTCTGGCTGCCGTTCTCGTAGAAGAAGTTGGCGCCGACGAAACCGGTGAAGCGACCGCCGCTGTCGTAGTTGAAGCGGATTTCCTGGCTGGCCTGGTGGCTGTTGGAATGGTTGCCGAAATTGAGCATGTCGAGCTGCGAACCGTCGGCATCGAACTGTTCGTCGGAAGTCAACTTGCGCAGACCGGTAGTGGTGTTCAGCGTCCAGTCGTCGCTGAGCCGGAAGCTGCCCAGCGCGGCGAGGCTGTAGACCTTGCGGTGGATGCCCAGCGCACTGCCTTCGTTGAGATCGGCGGCACCGAACAGGTTGGTCGAGCCCTGGCTGTTGGGCAGCAGGCTGCGGAAATCGGTGCCCGGCGGCGTGTCGTACTGGTAGTTGGCGACCACGTCGATGGCGCTCTGTTCACCGGTCTTGATGTGCACGCTGGCGCGGATCGCCCGGGTGTCCTCGCCATTGAGCGTGCCGCCGGCGAGGTTCTTGATGTAGCCGTCGTGCTCGCTGTCGTAGACCGCCACGCGCGCATCCACGTCGGCGCCGAGCGGCGTATTGAAGAAGCCGGTGAGCATGCGGCTGGAGTAATTGCCGAACTCGGCGGTGAAGCCGCCCGAGGTGGTGTCGTTGGCCTTGTTGTCGATCAGCGAGAGCGCGCCGCTCTCGGCGCCACGGCCGAACAGGGTGCCCTGCGGGCCGCGCAATACCTCGATCCGGTCCATGTCGTACAAGGCCACGATCGAGCCGACCGCACGGCTGATGTCCACCCCGTCCTGGAACACCGACACACGCCCAGGCGTGTTGGCCGAGGTGTCGTCGGTGGTGATGCCGCGTATCGCTATGCTGGGTGTGTTCGGACTCTGCACCTGCACCTGCACGCCCGGCGCGTAACGGCCCAGGTCGTCCATGTGGGTGATGCCGAGCGTCTTCAGGAAATTGCCGGAATACGCCGAGATCGATATCGGCACATCCTTTTCCTGCTGTTCGCGCTTCTGCGCCGTCACCACGATGGTGTTCAGGTTGACGGCGCTGCTGGATGGCGGCGCGCTGGAGGCCGCCGCCGGCGCATCGGGGCTGTCCGGCTGCGCATGCACCAGCAGCGGCATGCCCAGCAACAGGCAGGAAATGGTCAGAGAGAGGCTGCGACGGCGCGGCGCCCACAGCAAGTTGCTGGCGACCTGGATCAACATGTTTTCCCCTTGATGCCCCATGGAATGGCGACCCGAAGTTTGGCCCGCCGCGCTATCCGCTGTCCATGACAGTCCATGCCGCAGGGCAGCAATACATGCAGGCCCGCGTTTCGCCCATTCGGGCATGGGCCGTGCCGTCGACCGCAAACTGCAACATGCGCAAGGCAGCATGTCGCGTTCACCGCCATCCGGGTTGCCTCATGAGCACTGCGTTCCGCCGCCTGTCGCCCTTCCTGCTTGCCCTTGCCCTGCTGTCCGCGCTGCCTGGCACGCAGGCGGCCTCCGCCAGCACGGGGTCGAGGCCGCACCGGGTGATCCTGTTCGTGTGGGACGGCATGCGGCCGGATGCGCTCAGCGCCGAGGACACGCCGAACCTGCTGGCGCTGGCACAGCGTGGCAGCCGCTTCGATGACAACCATTCGACCTATCCCACCTTCACCATGGCGAACGCATCGAGCTTCGCCACCGGCGCCTTCCCCGGCCCGCTCGGTTTCTATGGCAACCGCTTCTGGGCACCGGGCGCCAGCGGTCTCAACGCCAAGGGTGCGGCTGCGGATTTCCGCGACCCGATCTACACCGAAGACTATGCGGTGCTGCGCGATCTGGATGCACACTTCGAGCACGAGCTGCTGGAACTGCCCACGCTGTTCGCCGCCGCGCAGAAGGCCGGCCTGACCACGGCCGCGGTCGGCAAGTCCGGCCCCGCGTTCCTGCAGGACTACAGGCAAGGCGGCGTGATCCTCGACGAGAACACCGCGCTGCCGCTGGCCTTCGCCAAGGAACTGCAGCAGGCCGGTTATCCGTTGCCCGCGCATGCCGCCAACACCTATCCGGCCCGCCAGCTCAGCCTGCGCGAGGACAACGACTCGCCCACCGAGCAGGGCAAGATGGTGACGCTGAAGGATGGCGTCACCGCCGATGCCACCGCCGCCGCGGAGACCACGCCGGCACCGGCCAATGCCTGGATGATGAAGGTGTACCTCGACGTGATCCTGCCGAAGCACCGGCCCGATCTCAGCGTGGTGTGGCTGCGCAACCCGGACACCACCCAGCATCTGTACGGCGTCGGCTCGCCGGAATTCCATCTGGCGCTGCGCGCGCAGGACGAGCTGCTCGGCCAGTTGGAGGCCCGGCTGCAGCAACTCGGCATGGCGCAGGACACGGACATCATCGTGGTGTCCGACCACGGCCACAGCAACATCGCCGGCCCGCGCGACCTGTTTCCGCTGCGCCAGATCAACGATGGCCGCGTCGCCGGCATCGACAACGACTGGGGCTATTCCGTCTCCGGCGGCATCCGCCTGGCCGACCAGCTCGCACAGGCCGGCTTCAGCGCATTCGACGGCAGCGGCTGCATGTACGTGCCGGTGATGAGCGGACTGCGCGCCGACGGCAGCCCGTTGCAGCCGACCCGCTACGACGATGACGGCCGCCTGTGCGGCAAGCCCGGCGCGTACACCACGCCCAGCTACCTTGTGCCGCAGACCCTGCCGAAGAACGCGCTGGTGATCGCCTCCAACGGCGGCACCGAATACCTCTACCTGCCCGGACACGACGCGGCCCTGGTCAGGCGCACGGTGCGCTTCCTGCAGTCGCGCGAATACATCGGCGCGATCTTCGTGGCGAAACGCTACGGCGACATCCCCGGCACCTTGCCGGCGGAAAGCGTGCATCTGGAAAACGCCGCGCGCGGGCCGGACATCATCATCAGCTACGCCTGGGATGCCGACGCGGTGATCCAGGGTTTCCGCGGCACCGAATACGCCAGCCAGGCGAACGAGCGCGGCGAGCACGGCAGCTTCAGCCCGATCGATGTGCACAACACCCTGCTCGCCGCCGGCCCCGGCTTCCAGCAGGGCTTCCACGATCCGCTACCCAGCGGCAATGTCGACGTCGCCCCCACCATCGCCGCCCTGCTCGGACTGTCGCTGCCGAAGGCGCAGGGTCGCGCACTGCACGAGGCACTGACCGGCGCCTTGATGCGCCCGCTGTCCGGCTATCGGGTGAAAGCGGCCGTGTTGCAGCCGAAACAGCCGGCCACGGGGTTGTCCATGCAACGCATCGACGGCAGCCCGCTGAACACCACCCACTTCGACTTCGCCGTGAAGCTCAAGCAGCTCAGCACCGACGGCAAGAGCTGGACCTACTTCGACCAGGCGGGGCCGGAGCGGCATTGAGCGCGGATCGAACCGCAGCGATCGGTTGCATCCGCCAAAAAAGGACATGGCCGAACTTCGCGCAAGCAATAGCCCGCCGATGACGGTCATCGAGCACACGACGTACCGCTCGTGTGCAACATCACTGCGCCACGAATCCTATCCTGGCGTGACTGCCATCGCAGAACGGCTTGTTCTGGCTGGCGCCGCAGCGGCACAGGAACGTGCCCGTGGTCCGCGCCACCATGCGGCCGGTGCCGCTGGTGATCTCTAGGTTGCCGCGCACCTTCAACGGGCCATTGGCCTGTGGCTCGACGTGCAGCGGCCCATCGCGCACGGGCAGCGCATCGGTCGACGTTCCCGTCGGCGGTTCGCCGGTGGCGGTGAAGTGGACGTCATGGTGCGAGCCGTCGCAGAACGGCTTGTTCTTAGATGCCCCGCAGCGGCACAGCGTGGCGCGATATCCCGCCGGCGCGCCGTTCAGATGCAGATCGCCGCGAAACGCGTACGGGCCGGCCTCACGCGTGGCCGCGAGGTTCACCGGCGGCGCGGCCTCATCGGGACGGCCATCGCGCCGCTTGTAGCGGATCGCACCGGAGGGACAGGCATGGGCGATGTCCACCAGCCGCTCCGCATCCATCGTGTCGGGATGGATCCACGGGCCTTGCACGTTGGCGAGGAACACGGTGGGCGCACCGGTCACGCAGAAGCGCGCATGGATGCAGCGCTTCGATTCGAACAGCAAGGTCAGCTTTTCACCCTCGACCTGTTCGATGCCATCGTGCTCGGATGCCGGTGATGCAGTTTGTGTGGCGGGCGTGACTTCAGGCAACGCCTGAGACGCGGCCGATGGCGCCGGCCTGGACAGATCGAAACCCTGCATCGCGTCTTGCGCAAGCCGGGAGAGGAGCGACGCCGCAGCCGCGGTGCGCGCATCGCCGGCTTCGTTCAGGCGCGCGGCCGCACCCGCGAGTTGCTGCATCCGCTCGCGGAAAAAGCGACGCGCACCCGGGCCGGGCGGCAACGCCGAGGCGTCGCGCAAGGTAATGAACGACACCCCCGCATGGCACGCCGGATTCGACGGGCCCGCCGGCAGTCGCGCGGCGCGCTCGGCCAGCGGCGCCAAGGCGTGCATCAGGCCGATCGACAGGTCCAGCGCCAGCATCTTGTCCGGATCCGGCGTCGGCACGGCGTAGCTATAGGCGAGCAGGCGCTGCATCAGGCCATAGGCGCTGTTGGCCAGATCGACCGTCGCGATGGCGTGGGCATCCTCGATCCACACGCGGCCTTCCGGGCGCGGCGGCCGCCGCAGCACCGGGTTGGTGGCTGCGGGAAACGCCGGCACGAAGGACGGATCGGCGGCGAGCAAGGCTTGGTATTCGGCGCGTATCCGCGCGAATTTCTGGTAGTGCGAGTCCTCGCTGTTCTGCTGCGCGCCTTCGCCCTGGGTGATGATCGCGTTGAAGGCGATCAGCGCGGTCTTCAGGCAGATCACGCGCTTGGCGCCGGGAAGCGACACGTCGGCGCCGGACAACTGCAACGCAGGGTCACCGCACAACGCAGCGGCCTCGCCGTGCGCTTCGACCAGTTTGCACAGACCTTCGCTCAGCTTCTGGTAGAACACCCCGACGGTGTCGTAATCCAGTCCCATCGGAGTGAGACGAGGGCCGTCGACACCGCGCACGAAGACGCGTTCGGGTGCGAAGCCTGCACCATCCGGCTCGGTGGAATCGGCAGGCCGTTCCAGGTAGATGAAATGCTGCAGCGTGGCCGCGTTGAAAGGCGCCAGCTTCACCACCACGCCGGCCGGCAGGTAGCCGGGATCGAGCGGAAAGTTCGATCGCCCGATGCGTGGCGCGCCGCCGAGCGCCACGGTGATGTTCCACACCGAAGCCAGGTGCCCCATCTCCTCCGTGGCGATCTGCAGGATGGTGCGCCGCCAGCGCGTCACGGCATCGAGCTGTTCCGCCGTCAGGCCTTCCTCCACCGACGCCTTCAGCGAGAAGGCGGCATACAGATAAGTGCACATGAGGCAATGCTCGAGCTCCGCCGCCTCGTACAGCGCATGCAACGCCTGTTCGCGACTTGGCGTCACATCGATCGGGTTGTAGCTGGCCATGACGGGCTCCCCGGACAGGCAGTTTCGAGAAGAGACTGAAAATACACCGCTTGAGCAGGATAACCGCAGGCATGTCTCAGGCTGGGAGCCATGTTCGCCGCGGCTCGATGGCAAATGTCCGCTGTCCGCGCCTGTCCGGACAACAGCGACACCGTCCGCGGACAGATGTGTTACGCCGAGTAGCGATGAGCGAAATGGCTTGGGAATGCGGCCTGCCGTGGATTCGAAGCATTGGCACGGGCCTTGCTACATACCTGGTGAAAGCTTCCTGACTTCACTCGCGGAGATCCCTCATGAAATTCGAAACCCTGATGCTGCAGACCCTGTTCACCGCCTGCCTGCTGATCTGCCTGCTGACCCTGGGCGCGATGCTCACGACACAGGTGCCGGTGTCGAGCATTGCAACGAGTCACGCTCCCGTTGCAGCAGTGGCGAGCTCGGCCAGTTGAATCATCGACCGGTTAAGGCGGTCGCCAAAAGCGGATGTTCAAGGCTTGGGTTTCACCCTCGCTCTAACTGCAGTTGACCGTTTTTAGAAATCGTCCGTTACATCCTTGGCGCATGCTCGATTGACCATGCCAGCCACACGAGATTAAAAATCGCCAAGCCTATGTAGCTGGCAACGTTGGCGCGAAATACTGCTGCCCTTACTTGCGGTGCCGGAAACCTTCGTTCAATGCGAGCCACTATCGGTGCTTCGATAAAATATGACGCGAAAAAAAATGGAACGAGAAGAACGAGCGATGCCGCCAGAACCATCCAATACAACTCTCGTTCGTATGGAATGAGCCATGGCGCCTGCCATGTCACCGCGAGGAATTTCTGCAGAGGTGTGGCCAAGCCGTGTGCAGATCCACCGTCCGTGACAAGCTCCAGAATTACCAACGCAACCCAAGTCAAGGGAATCCCGATAATTGTAGAAACCACATTGGCGATCGCCGCGGATTTTGCCAGTGGAATGGCTCGCGCCTTAAGAGTTCGCGCAAGCACTACGGTCTCTAATAGGACGATTGGTACAAGAGCCACAACCATGGCAGGAAAGGTCACGAACAGCATTGGAACACCGGCATCTGCACTTGCAGCGACCGCAAAAAAGCTCACTGAAGCAGCGGCTGCAAGTAAGCGCGCAACGCGAATCTTCTGCATAATGGCGAAACCTTGATGAATGACGGATACGGCGATAGTCCCCATATTCAGCAGGAGAATCGACATCAGCAGCGCTGGACCATCAATGCATGGACCAGCGCTGCTGACGTTGACGCCGCGCCTACTTCGCGGCATCTCCAGCGTGCAGATCAATCATCGGTATGGATCCCGCTCCCACGACCTGGGGCAGGATGCCGTTCCAGCGCTGCATGCCGTAGAAATGCACGTAGTCCGGATTGGACTTGAGCGCGTTGCCCACGGAGGCGATCGCCTTGGCTTGCGCATCGGCCTGCAGGACGATGGCCTGGGCCTCGCCATTTGCACGTTCAACCGCGGCCTGGGCTTCGGCCGCTGCCGTCACGGTCTTCTGCTGGCCCTCGAATTTCTTTTGCGCGACGGTGTTTTCCGCCTGCACCGCGAGGTTCTTGGCACGCACCGCTTCCTCGATCGACTGATCGAACACGGGCGAGTAGTGGATGCCGGTCAGCTGTACGTCGATCGTATCCACGTTGAACAGCCGCCGCAGCGC
Organism: Rhodanobacter sp. B04; assembly: GCF_002001125.1. Taxonomy (GTDB): domain Bacteria; phylum Pseudomonadota; class Gammaproteobacteria; order Xanthomonadales; family Rhodanobacteraceae; genus Rhodanobacter. The sequence continues at coordinate 174,843 of NZ_MUNV01000012.1, forward strand.
CTCGCTGATGTCCTTTCGCATCTGCAGGGTAATCTGCGCGCGCTGGTCGGAGATGGTCAGGGTGTTGTACTGGGCAAACGCGGCGAGGGCGCGATCCCGCACGACCGGAAGAATCGTGCCGTCGATATCGAAGTTGCCCGCCCGGCCGACGTGGTAGAGCAGGTTCATCACGGCCGCGCTGGGAATCTGGTAGATGATGCTGACGTCGATGGTGACTTTCTGGTTGTCATTGGTATAGACGTCCAGCGAGTTGAGCGTATAGACCGAACGACTGGTCTGGATGCGGTCGACATTCTCGAAGAACGGGACCTTGAAATGCATGCCGGTGGTAAGTGGCGCCGTCGTCATCGGCGTGCCGCCCAGCCAGCGCGTGCCGGCTTCCTCACTGGGCGAGATCACGAAAACACTGTTCAGGAGCAAGACAACGATAGCAAGGGCAGCAACGATCTTCCCGGTGCGCAGGCCTCCTGCAAGGCCTGCGCTGCCGCCCAGTAGCAAATTCTTCATGTGATCCCCATGGCGCATGGTGTGATGTGGCGATTGCAACCTGGTTCGGCTGGCCGTGAACCGCGACAGCATGCTTGGATGAGGCCGCCGGACACAAGATGCCGTTGCCGGCGTGACGGCAAATCCTGCCGCGCGCCCTGCCATGCGAAGAAACCCGCATCGTCATCGAGTCGGCACGGCTGGAGTCGCCTTGCGCTGGCACGCAGGCGTTCGCCGGGATCGTTCAAGCAACCGGTCCGGCGGAGAAAACCGCCACATCCCTCAGCGCGAAGCTGACCGCGCGCAACCCGCGCCGTACAGGTCGTGATAGACCTGACTGACACGCTCTTCCAGCTCGCCGCCCTGACGCGCCGTATTGAAGGCATCGTTGAGCAGTTTTTCGGCGTGGCGAAGATTGCGCAGGAACCGCTTGGTGTCGTTCGAGAGGCCCAGATCGGCCATCTTCTGTTCCAGGTTTGCATCGTTGGCGGCAGTGAGTGCCTGCTGATTCTTCGCTGTGACTTCGGAGGGCATGGGCATGTCGGTGGTGATGTCGTTCATGACAGCCATCAAGCAAGACACTTGCCAGCACGAACCTGAACGCGACGACGGCCTGATCCGCAAGACCCTGCAGCAGCAATGCGTCCGCGTGCCGCGTAAATACCCATTGCGGCAAGAGATGCCTGCATCCAGGCGTGAAGCCGTCGTGCGATCTTTCGATCCGGCCGGAGCCGGATGACGACAAAAACTGCCGCTGCCTGACACTTGCGTGTCAGGCGGGCTTCCCTGCCGTCGATGCAACCGTGCGCCGATCACTGATACACATGCAGCCGCCCGAAGGTCCAGGCGTGGTAGGAGTCGATCAGGCCAGGTATCGCGCAGTCGTCGTAGAGGCCGTTGCAGCGCGTGCGCAATTCGGTCTCCGCGGAAAAGTACGGATCCTTCGGCAGGCCGGCGGCCTGCAGCACCATGCTGGGCAGGAAGGCGATGTCGAGCATCGGGTAGCTCGGCAGCGGCGGGCCGGCGAAGTTGCTCTTGATCATGTAGTAGGTGAGGTAATCGCGGTATGGCTGCAGCGGTTGCGGCAACGTGCGCTGCAGGCCGCGGATCAATCCGTCGAACGACGGCTGGTGGTCGCCGAAATGCACCAGCACGGTCGGCTGTTCGCGGTCGAGGAAGTCGCGCTCCAGCCCGCTCATCGCCACATCCGAATCGTGCAGGCGCGACAGGTAGGTATCGAAGTTGAGCGCCGGGGTGGCCTTCAGGCCGTGCAGCAGGTTCTGGAACGGCAGCGGCAGGGTCGACATCGGATCGTCGTGCGGGCCGTGCTGGTTGATCGTCAGGATCATCACGAACACCGGCTGGCCCGGCTTCTTGACCTTGTCGTAGACGCGCTTGGCCGCGTCGAACATCTGCTTGTCGGTCTCCTCCCACTCTTCCAGGCCGAGTTCGTTGACGTCGTACAGATGATCGAAGCCGTACGCCGCGTACGCGTTGCGGCCGTTGATGAAGGCGCCATCGGTCGGGTAGATCGCGATGGTGAGGTAGCCGAGCCGGCGCAGTTGCAGTGCCAGCGCATCATGCACGTGCGGCGCCAGCACGAACGGCGCGTACATGCCGCCGGGGCCGAAGATGTCCTGCGGCATACCGGTCAGCGTGGCGAACTCGCTGACCCAGGTGCCGCCGCCGAAGGTATGCGTGCGCAGCACGCCGGTGCCGCGGGTGCGCGCATCGGCCTGGAACATCGCCAGCCGGCAGGCCGGCACGGTGCACACGGTGTAGTTGGACGGATCGAAGGTGCTTTCCTCCAGCACCTGCACGATGTCCGGATACGGCGGGGCGGCGCCCGGCTCGCCCGCGGCGGTCGATCCCCACTGCTGTTCGGCGACGGCGTCGCTCGACATCGCCGGCATCGTCACCGCGGAGTCGCGGAAATTGACGAAGAAGTTGGTCAGCTGCGCGTCGTCGGACAGCTTCTCCCACACATTGCGCGAATGCACCTGTGCGAACGGGCCCGTAGGCAACATGCACAACCAGAAGGCGAACACGCCAAGCACGATGCCGCCCGCGCGCATGCCCAGCGCCGGCCAGCGCCGCAAGCCGACCAGCACACGCCAGTCCCAGCGCCATACCAGGTACAGCAGCGGCGGCACCACCACGCAGATGCCGATGCCCAGCGCGTACAGATGCGGATAATGTTTCAGCGTATCGACCAGGCTGGTGCTGGCGTAATAGATGAAGTCCGATGGCATCAGCTGCGATTCGAGATAACGCTGCTTCAACTCCGAGATGAAGCGCAGCGCCACGAACAACCCGCCGCCGACCACCAGCGCCGTGGCCACCCGCGCGAACACGAACAGCAGCACGATCACCGTGGACAGCATCAGGCCCGCGATGAATACGCGCTGCATCGGCTCGGGTTCGCGCAGCGCGGTCAGCACAAGGCAGCCGGCAAAAAGCACCAGCGCACCCAGCGACATCGCACGGGCGCGTGTGACATACGAAGAGATTCGACGCATCAGTTGAAAGTCCCCCTGTAAGGACCCGGTGTGTCACCAGGGCGCCATCTTACGGTCTTGCACCGGCAACGGGCGGCTTGCCCGATACACCGTTCCACCGGCGTTGGGTATCGGCGTCAGGCTGACCATGCAGCCCGGCCTCCCGGCAACACGGGCTGCAGGCAGCCCCGGTCATCCTGATCTGCTAATTTCATCGGTTTGAATCTGCACACGCTCCATGGAACCGCCATGTCATCACGTCAGCTCCTCCTCGCCGCCCTCATCGCCCTGCTCGCCGGCTGCGCCAACCAGGCGCACAAGCCCGGTCTGTTGATCGATGGCTCCCGCACCAACGTGGCGATCCTGGAAACCACCGACATCCACGCCAACGTGCTGAGCTACGACTACTACAAGCTCAAGACCGATCCCTCGCTCGGCTATGAGCGCACCGCCACGCTGATCCGCCACGCCCGCACCGAGTATCCCAACACCTTCCTGTTCGACAGCGGCGACACCATCCAGGGGAGCGTGCTGGCCGATTACCAGGCGCTGGTGAAACCGGTCGGCTGCGACCAGGAACTGGCGATCTACAAGGCGATGGATGCGCTCGGCTACGACGGCGGCACCGCCGGCAACCACGAGTTCAACTACGGACTCGGCTTTTTGTCGCAGGTCACCGGCACGCCGATGAACGTGGATGGCGGCCACGCCAACCACTGCGCCGGCCCGCATTTCCCGCTGGTGCTGTCCAACGTCGACAGCGCGCGTGACGGTCAGCCGATCTTCAAGCCATGGGCGGTGGTGACCAAGGACGTCGAGGCGTATACGCCGGACGGCAGCAAGATCCGCGTACCACTGAAGATCGGCATCATCGGCTTCACCCCGCCGCCGATCATGCAGTGGGACAAGCAGAACCTGGCCGGCAAGGTCACCGTCAGCGGCGTGGTCGAGGCCGCGCAGAAATACCTGCCGCAACTCGAGGCGCAGCATCCCGACCTGGTCGTGGCGATCCTGCACGGCGGCCTCGACACCGCGCCGTATACCGCGCAGATGGAAAACGCAGGCTGGTACCTGGCCGGCGTGAAGGGCATCGACGTGCTGCTGCTCGGTCACTCGCATACCGAGTTCCCCGGCCCGCACTACGCAGGCATGAAGGACGTCGACGCCCGGCTTGGTTTCGTGCGCAACGTGCCTGCGGTGATGGGCGGCTTCTTCGGCAAGGACCTTGGCGTGATCCAGCTGGTGCTGAACCGCCAGAACGGCCGCTGGGTGGTCGACCTCGACAATACTCACAGCGAAGTGCGCCCGATCTGTCCGCAAAAGGATCAGTGTATGGCCGCCGATCCCGAGATCGCACCGCTGGTGCAGCAGGCGCATGAAGCGGCGATTGCCTACGTCAACACGCCGATCGGCGCGAGCACGCTGCGCATGAGCAGCTATTTCGCCGACGAAGGCAACATGACCGCGCTGGCTGCGGTCAACGCGGCACAGGCCGACTACGTACGCAGCGAATTGCCGCGGTTGCATCCGGAACTGGCGAACGTGCCGGTGCTGTCCGCCGCCGCCGCGTTCCGCACCGGCTTCGGCGGCCCCGACGACTACACCGACGTCGCAGCCGGCCCGATGACCCTGCGCAGTGCTGCGGACCTGTACTTCTATCCGAACACGCTGGCCGCGGTGAAGATCGACGGCGCCGGCCTGAAGGCCTGGCTGGAAAAATCCGCCGAACGCTTCAACCGCATCGACCCGGGCGACGCCAATGAACAGGCGCTGATCAACGACCACTACCCCGGCTTCAACTTCGACCAGATCCAGGGCGGCGTCCACTACGTCATCGACGTGTCGAAACCGGTCGGCGAGCGCATCACCTCATTGACGTTTCACGGCAAGCCGGTCACCCCGGCCGAACCCTTCATCGTCGTCACGAACAACTACCGCGCCAGCGGCGGCGGCAACTTCCCCGGCCTCGACGGCAAGAACATCGTGCTGGCCGCACCGGATGGCACCCGCGAGATCCTGGCGAAATGGCTGGAGCGGCATCGCACGATCGGCGCGAAGGATCTCGAACCGACTTCGTGGAAGTTCGCGCGGCTGAAGACGCGTGGCCCGGTGGTGTTCAAGGGCGCCGGCGACAAGCAGGCGCTGGCGCATGCAGCCGGCCTCGACGATATCCGCCAGCTCAAGGATCACGGTGATGGTACGGCGACTTACATGATCGATCTGTCGCATTGAAGCCGCCAATCAAACGGATATTGCAGTAATTGAACCTGACCCTGCGGGACCCCAAGCTCAGGCGTGCAACCTAGCTGCCAGCAGACCTTCAGCCAGTTCCAGCCTCTTTTCGACCATAAACTTGAATATAGACAATATTCTGTCTGAAAATGAGTTTCACGGCCCTATGGTGGCCGTTTCGACGGGCCCAGTCATGCTTCACTCCTTTGCGCTCAAGAATTTCCTCTCGTTCAAGGAACGAACCGAGGTGTCCTTTGCCCTGACCCAAAAGGCCAGTTCGCACGGTTGGGATGCGCCGTCGCCGGGCGGCCAGCGTCTTGCCACGGCCTTGGCCGTGATCGGTGCCAATGGCGCGGGCAAGACCTCGCTGATCAAGCCCGTGGCGTTTTTGAGTTGGTTCATCAATCACTCGTTCCTGCAAAGCGCGCCGAACGCGCAAATCCCGATCAAGCCGCATTTCTCCGCACCGAACGAACCGGTGGAGTTCGAGATTGAAGCCGATGACTTGGACGGCATTCTTTGGCGCTATGTGTTGAAGGCCACGCCAGAGCGCGTACTACACGAGGCCATTTACAAGCGCCCGAACAAAAAGCGTGCGAGGTTTTCCTATGTGTTCGAGCGGGACTGGGATGAGGCCACGAGGGAATACGTCATCAAACAGGATGGCTTTGGCCTCAACCCTACCGAGGCGAAAAAGGTTCGCCCGAACGCCTCGCTGATTTCGACGGCGGCGCAGTATGGCGTGGAAGTCGCGCAGCACCTGATCGGCGCGAATGTCGCCAGCAACATCATGCAGGTTGGCCGAGTCGATCCCAACCTGGGTTTCATCAATGCATCTATCTTCTTCCATGAAAATGCCGCGTTGAAGAAGCAGATGGAAACCTTGCTGCACAACCTGGATTTCGGCCTGTCCGGCGTGGAGATCAGGAAACTGGATATGACCATGCCACCGGACATGAAGCTCCCGGATGGCACGAAGTTACCGTCGCAATATCAGGTTATGGGCGTCCACACCTTGAAGGATGGTTCCAGACACGAACTTCAGATGTTGGAAGAGTCCAGCGGCACGCGGATGGCATTCACGCAGCTCTGGTATTTGTTGAGCGTGCTGGCCAATGGAGGCATCGCCGCGATCGACGAACTGGAAAGCGACATGCACCCGCACATGATCGAACCTTTGCTTGATCTGTTTGCCAGCCCACATACCAACCCGCACAACGCGCAAATCATCTTTACCAGCCACTCGATTGAAGTGATAGGACTGCTCGGCAAATCGCAGGTCTTTCTTGTCGAGAAGAAGGATTGCGAGAGTGAAGCTTGGCGCCTGGATACGATGGATGGCGTGCGCGTTCAGGACAATCTGTATGCGAAATACATGAGCGGCGCTTATGGAGCAGTGCCGCAACTATGACTCCGCTGCTACCCACCAAAACTCGCACAGTCAAGGAAACCCTGCTCATCGTCTGTGAAGGCGATGCAGAGATCGCTTTCGTCCGTTTTGTGAAGCGAACTTATGCCGATGCACTGGGGCGTGCCGTACAGGAACACAACGCGAAAGGCAAAGGCGGTAAGCATGTATTGGAAACCGGATTGCGCCGCGCGAAGAACAACCGCGCCTACGACAAGGTAGTTCTGCTGTTGGATACAGATCAAGACTGGAACGATGAGCTACGCCCAAGAACGCGAAAATCCCGCGTTGGCAAACACCCAATCAGCGTGATCGAGGCTGATCCCTGCCTGGAATCGTGGCTGCTGCAAATCCTCGGCGCCGAAACCGAAGGCGATACCCGACACGTCAAGCAGAAGTTCCAGGCGCACACTGGTGTCGAAGCGCATGAACCCGAATGGATGGAGAGGCTGCTCAGCCGCGATGTGTTGGACAAAGCCAGGGCGCAGGTGTCGCAACTTGCTGACTTGATGAACCACATGGGCATTGCGAAACCGTAAATCGCCATGCGTCCTTACCAAAACACGTTGTCCAGCGCGGCAATAATGATTGTCTTACTTCCTCGACGACAGCGACCGCCGCTGCTTACAGCTTCCGCGAGAGAGTTCGCTTGTCGCGGGTTGCATCCCGCATGCTTACCGATACCCAGGGACGGAGGTAAATAAATCAAGGGCCAAGCGCGTAACACCGGCGCACACCATACGACAGCGCGCAGCACAACGGGAAAACAGCACGAACGATACTTGCTTAATAGCCGGTGCGACCCACCGCAAGAATCATGTCTGCAGCCTTCTCTCCGATCATCGCGCAAGGCGCCTGGGTGTTGCCGCTGATCACGCGCGGCATGACCGAGGCATCGACCACGCGCAGGCCTTCGACACCGCGCACGCGCAATTCGGGATCGACCACGGATTCCGCGTCGTCGCCCATGCGGCAGGTGCCGACCGGGTGATAGATCGTGTCGGCGTGGGCGCGGATCAGCTGGCGCAGGGTTTCATCGTCATCGCGTCCCGTACCGTAGATCGTGCGCCCGTTCCAACTGGCCAGGATGGGTGCGGCCATGATGCGCTGGCTGATCTTCGTACCAGCGACCAGGGTGTCGAGGTCGCGCGGGTCGCTGAGGAAATTCGGATCGATCAGCGGTGCCTTGCCCATGTCGGCGCTGGCCAGGCGAACCTGGCCGCGGCTGTGCGGGCGCAATACGCAGACGTGGATCGAATAGCCCGAGCCCAGGTGCAGCTTGCGGTTGTGGTCGTCGACGATGCCGATGCAGAAGTGCAGCTGCAGGTCCGGCCGGTCGAGCGACGGATCGCTCCTGAGGAAGCCGCCGGCCTCGGCCACGTTCGTGGTCAGCATGCCGCGCCCGTCGCGACTCCACGCGCGCATGCTCATCATGCCCTGGTACAGCACCGGCAAACTGATGCCGAACAGACCCGGCGCCTTCGCGCGCACGTTCAAGGTGTAGTCGACGTGGTCCTGCAGGTTTTGCCCGACCTGCCCGCGATCCGACACGACATCGATGCCGTGCCCGCGCAGGTGTTCGGCCGGACCCACGCCCGAGGCCATCAGTAGTTGCGGCGAGCCGAACGCACCGGCTGAAAGAATCACCTCGCCGCGTGCGCCCAGCGAATGCTCGACCCCGCCCTTGCGATAGACCACGCCGGTGGCTCGCTTGCCGTCGAAGCGGATGCGCCGAACCTGGGCATTGGCGATCACTTGCAGGTTGGCGGGCCGTGCGCCGGCCACACCGAGATAGGCCTCGGCGGCGTTGAAGCGGCGACCGGCCTTCTGGAACACCTGATAGGCGCCGATGCCTTCCTGCACGGCGCCATTGAAATCGTCATTGCGCGGGCAACCTGCCTGCAAGGCGGCATCGATAAAGGCCTGGGTCGCCGGATTTTTCTCGCGCAGATCCTCGACCCGCAATGGACCGCCGACGCCGTGCAGCGCCGAGGCGCCGCGCGCGTTGTCCTCGCCGCGCTTGAAATACGGCAGCACGTCGTTCCAGCCCCAGCCGTGGCAGCCCAACGCGGCCCAGTCGTCGTAATCCTGCGGCTGGCCGCGCATGTAGATCATCGCGTTGATCAGGCTCGAACCACCGACGCCGCGGCCGCGCGGCTGGAAGCCCTGACGCCCCTGCAGCCCCGCCTGCGGTGTCGTGGTGTAGGCGTAATTGGCCGAGCCTTTCAGGCTCACCAGGGCCGCGATGCCCAGCGGCACTTTCGAGCGCAACAGCGTGCGTTCCGGCCCGGTCTCGAGGATCGCGACGGTCAGGCCGGGCCGGGCTTCGGCCAGTCTTGCAGCTACCGCGCAGCCGGCCGGGCCGGCGCCCACCACGAGATAGTCCACCGAGTCGGCCATCGCTTCGTGTCCTCAAGGAAATCGTTGGGGTATCGCAGGCCAGCCTCTGCACCATACGTGATCGCGACGCATTGCACTACGCACCGTCGCTGGCGTTCTCGACGACATCGGAAGGAGTACGACTTATCCGACGCCGTCGCAAAGGTGCAGCGCTTCCTGGCGCTGTCCCGTAGCGGCAATGCTATGGCCGCTGAGCGCGTCCTGGATGGCGTACCGTTCCTGCTGCATGCCCAGGCTTTCGTCGCTGGCGCGTATCTGCTCGGCAACCTTGCAAAGCCAGCTTCAATCAGGATACGCGCGTTTACTCCGTGTGCGCTTTCTGGCACTCGCGGCGCGGGGAGCTTCTTTGGCTGCCAAGGCGCCGCCATCGCTCATCTGTTCCATCCACGACAAGGTGTCGACGTATGCCAGGAACTGCTGGAGATATCCTGGCGAAAGCTCGCGCATGAGGGCAAGCGACCGATGTACGAGGCTGCCCGAGTTGAGCGGACCGGCGTTGGCGGGCACTTGTTCCAGCGACTGCCGTATCTGGCTATCCGTGCGGACCTGGGACCAGATTTTTTGGAACTCGCCGAGCGCGTCCATGGTCGGCAACGTGGCAGGCTGGGTAACAGCGTCGATTGTGGCGGGATCGTCGCCGTGCCGCGCCGCGCGATTGGCGAAGTGATCGAGCAGTGCACCCAGCGCTCCACGAGCAGGCACACATGGCGTTGTCGCACTATCCGAAGCGCCTGCGTTGAATGCGGCCATTTCGAGATCGCCGGCATAGGTCCCGATCAGCCTGGACAGCCTGTCGTCCAGCAGTCGTCGCGCCTCGCCGTCATGACCTGCCGCACGCCGCTCCAGCGCCTCGATGAAATGAAATCGCAGGGGATTCATGCGATCGGCGTGCTGCTCGCGCCACGCGTCGAGTATCGCCCGTGCGCGTGTTCCGCTATCACTCATGAGGCGTCACGGTTGCCGTCGGCTGCTTCGGGATCGGTGAAATTTCCACGCGCCGGTTCCGCGCCCGTCCCTCGTCATCGGCGTTCGAGCTCACTGGCTGCTCGGCACCGAACGCGGCGGCGAATACCGAGGAAGCCGGGAGGCCATCGGCGATCAAGGCACGGGTCACGGTCAACGCGCGTTCGGCCGACAGCTCCCAGTTGTCGGCGAACTGCCGGTTGCCGTCGCGCACTTGCCGGTCGTCGGTGAAGCCGCTCACCATCAGGATTTCGTCGCGTGACTTGAGGTAGTCGGCAAGCGGGGCCGCCAGGCTCTTCAACACCTCGCGCCCTTCGGGCTGCAGCCGATCGGAGTTCAGCGCGAACAACACGCTGCCGCGAATGCCGATGCGCCCATCGACGAGCGTCACCCGGCCAGCGGCCAGCGGAACCGCCAAAGCGTGCTCTAGCGTCATGCGACGTTGCGCCTCGGCCTGTCGTTGTTTGACCGCTTCATCCAGCCTGTTGGAAAGTTGCAGTTGCACGCCGATCACGCCCACCAGGATCAGCACGAACACACCCAGCAGCACCGACATCAGGTCGCCGAAGGCGGCCCAGACCGGTGCGCTCGACTCCTCGACACCGTCAAGTTCGTCGCTCATGCCATTTCGGCTCCGGCGAGCGCCCGCTGGCCGGCGAGCTGCTGCATTTCCTCGATGATCTGCCTCTGTGACAGCATGCTCAGGTCGATCACATCCCTGGCCTGCGCGACGTAATAGCCCAGCTGTTCGTCGCTGCGCGCGAGCGATTTGTCCAGTGCGGCTTCGATGCGTTGCAGGTGCTCCATCAACAGGCTGCTCGACTCGCCGAACGCCTGTACGGCCACGCCGAATACTTCGCCAAGGCTGGCCACCTCGACGGCGCTGCCGGTGACTTGCGCGGCCACTGCACCGAGCTTGCCGGTCTCGACCTCGATGTGGTCGGTGAACCGGGTGCCGACACGCTCGAGCAGATCCGCCGACGTGGCCACCAGCGCATCGACGGCCACCCGTTGCTCGGTGGAGGCGTGGTTCACGGCATCGAGCAGGGTATCGAGCGTGGCCATCAGACGGCTGCGCTCCTCCAGCATGGCGGTATCGCGGACCATGCTGTCGGAAAGTTTCTGGCGCAGCTCGGTGACGACTTCGGCCGCCGCCTTGGGTGCTTCGGACGCAGCTTCCACGAGCCGGGAAATCTCCGCGATCGTGTCGCTGGCGTGTGCCTGTGTCCGTGCCGAGATGTCGCACGCGGTCTTCGCCAGGGTCTCGCAGATCTCCTGCTGCCGGCTCGCGGTGCGCGCGCTCGTTCGTTCCCACTCCTGGCGCAGCATTGCGGTCGTCGTTTCGAGCGTGTCGGCCCATGCGGCCAGCCGTTGCTGGTCCTGCGAGGCCAGCGTCGCCTGCAAGTCCGTGTGCGATTGGCCGACGGTGCGGACCAGCGACGCCGAGTGCTGCTCAAAGGCTGCCGCAGCCACCGACAGGGCCTGTTGGTTGTGGGCGGCGAGCTTCTCATTGACGCCTGCTTGCTGCGACAGCGCCTGATTCCACGCGTCGGCCATGTTGCACGCCGTGGCGTCGAGGCGTGCAGAAACGCCTTCCAACAGACCAGCCGAGCGTTGCTCGAAGGTTTCGGTGAATCGCTCCAGCGAGCTGCGCAAATCCTGAACAAGCGCCTCGCTCGATCGCCGATGCCCGGCCAGTGCCTGGTTCCAGATATCCGCCACGGCGGTGGTGGTCGCCTCGAAACCAGCCGACAGTCCTTGCAACTGCCGTTGCACGGCATCTGTCACGGTGTCGTGCAGTGCAGCCGACTCGCGTGCGAGCCCTGCCATCGTGGCCTGCATGACGGGTTCCAGCGCGGCCCCGGCGGCACGTGCGCTCTCGGCGACGCTCTCCTTCAACGACAGCTCGACGGAGGCGGCCAGGCGCGTGTAGCTGGCTTCGGTCTTGCCGAGGAATGCGTCCTGATTGGCGATCTGCCGTTCGTTCGCGGCCACGCTTTGCTGTTCGATGCTCGCCATCATCGCCTGCAGGCGATCGACCAGGGCAGGCATCAGTGCGGTCTGCCGCTGCAGGAGCTTGAACGATTCCTCGCGCCGATGGCTCTGCGAATGGATGCGCAGCGTCGTCGCGATCTTCAGGTCCAGCAACTGCACCGCGTGCAGCCGCTCGCGCCGGCATAGCGCGGAGAGCAGCCCGAGCATCGCCGAGCTGGCCACGCCCGCGATCGAGGTGCCGAACGCAAACCCAAGCCCCTTGACCGGTGCGGCGAGCGAGCCGCGGATAGCCTGCAGATCCGTCGCGCTTTCCAGCGCCATGCCGGTGCCGCGAAGGGTCGCCAGCATGCCCAGCAGCGTGCCCAGCATGCCCAGCAGGACGAGCAAGCCCACCAGATACGGCGTCAGCGCCGGCAGCGGCAAGGCCACACGCTCACCCTCGATGCGCAGGCGTGTCGCGTTGCGCAGGCTGGGATGCAAGCGGCCCAGCCAGTCATCCAGGCTGGTCGGCGCGGCGGACAGATCCGTCACGGCGTGCGCCAGCGTGGACGTGGCTTGCCGATAGCGGTGCAGCTCAAGCGCGCCCGCCAGGTAGCACGCGCCAATCACCATCGTGACGGCCGTCGCCAGCGGATTGGAGCCGACGTAGCCGGCGCCGATCCAGCACACTGCCACCAGACCTGTGAAAAACACCGCGAGATTAAGCAGATTTCTGAACATGGCGTCCCAATGAGTGGCTGCGAAGCGCTGCAAGCAGGCCTTCGACCGGGTGAAAACGAACGTCCAGTTCGGCGAGCAGCACGCTCTGCACGTCCTTGCGAAACACGTCCAGCCATGCCCCAGGCGCTATCGCCGGGGCATCCTCGGATACTTGCGCGCCGGCCGGCGCCTTCGGCTCGGCCTGACGCAAGCGCTCGAAATGGTCCCCGAGTAGCGCAGGCACGTGGGCCAACAGCGTCTGCTCGCGCGGGCTCAGTACACGTTCCATGACCGCATCAACCTCCGCCAATCGCGCCATGTCGGCCGTTCCCTGGACAAGCATGTCCCGCAGACGCCCGCGCAGATTGCCGGTGGCCGCCTGCATCGACCGCTGCATGGCGAGATAGCGCTGACGAAACACCGCGTAATCGACCGCCGCGTCCGCGCCACCTTCTTCGGCGGACGCCGGTTCAGCCCCGCACTGCCTCGAGGTGGCGAATACAGGATCGTCGGCGATGCTCTTTGCCAGCGCGATACGCACACGCGCGCATTCGCTCTCTTCAGCACGGCCAAAGGCAGGCACGTCCGAGCCCACCGCAGACGGCTTGCCGTCGAGCGATGTGGACAGCGCAACGGCGTACGTCCAGCCGAGCCATTGGCCCAGCCGGTCCGAGAGCGATTGCCTGGAGGGGGAAACGTCAACGTCCGTCAGGCGAGCAAGCAAACGAATGAAGGTCGGGCCACGGATACTGGTCCGTTGAGAAGCTTGCACCATATTTCTGGCTGAAAAACCGCCATTTTACACGCTAACCGGGTGGCGACCGCTGCCTGGCGACTGGCGTACAAGCGGCGAAGCAAGCGGTTGGCGCCGGCGGCGATCTTCAACAGCAAAGGCGGACATCAAGCGCCGATGCATTCCGCCCGTTGCCAGCTGGCCTGGCAGGGGCGGAAGCGATCTACCCTTGCGGACCGCGACTGGCATTGCAGCATGCGGTCGATCGAGGAGATCAAGGCAAACTCTGCGTTTCAGTACCTACGCCGAAGTCATTCGACGCAGGGAGATCCGCTCATCTGCCCAACGACGCATTGTCGATGACGAAGCGGTACTTCACGTCACCCTTCACCATGCGGTCGTAGGCCTCGTCGATCTTCTGCGCCGGGATCATCTCGATGTCGGAGACGATGCCTTTCTCGGCGCAGAAATCCAGCATCTCCTGCGTTTCGGCGATGCCGCCGATCAGCGAACCGGCGATCGCCCGGCGCTTGAAGATCAGGTTGGCCACGCTCGGCGACGGATGCGGATGCTCCGGCACGCCGACCAGCACCAACGTGCCGTCGCGCTTGAGCAGCCCGGTGAAGGCATCCAGCGAATGGCTGGCGGCCACGGTGTTGAGGATGAAGTCGAAGCTGTTGACGTGCGCCTTCATCTCGTCGGCGTTGCGCGATACCACCACCTCGTTCGCGCCCAGGTCCAGCGCCGCCTGGCGCTTGCTGTCCGAGGTGGTGAAGGCCACCACGTGCGCGCCCATCGCATGCGCGAGCTTCACCCCCATATGGCCCAGTCCGCCGATGCCGACCACGCCGACCTTGCTGCCGGGACCGACCTTCCAGTGACGCAACGGCGAGTAGGTGGTGATGCCGGCGCACAGCAGCGGCGCGACCGCGGCGAGCTGCGCTTCGGGGTGGCGGATCTTCAGTACGAACTTTTCATCGACCACGATGCGCTGCGAATAGCCGCCCAGCGTGTGCCCGGGCGCGTCCGCGGTCGGGCCGTTGTAGGTACCGACGAAGCCGTTCTCGCAATACTGCTCCAGCCCCTCGTCGCAGGCCGCGCAATGCTGGCAGCTGCCGACCAGGCACCCCACGCCCACGGTGTCGCCGAGCTTGAAGCCGGTCACGCCGCTGCCCACGGCGCTGACGTGGCCGACGATCTCGTGGCCCGGTACGCACGGATAAAGCGTGCCGCCCCACTCGGAGCGCACGGTGTGCAGGTCGGAATGGCAGACGCCGCAATAGGCGATGTCGATCTGCACATCCTGCGGACCGGGCGGACGACGCTCGATGTCGATGGACTGCAGCGGCTTGTCGGCGGCGTGTGCGCCGTAGGCTTTGATGGTCATGACGTTTTCCTTGCTGGGGATGGAAGCAATGGGGTCAGGATGCCGATCCTGCAAGATATTCCTCATCGGTCACCTTCTCCATCCACTCGACCACCTTGCCGTCCTTCGCTTCCTGGACGGCGACGTGGGTCATCGCGGTGGTCGGTGTGGCACCGTGCCAGTGCCGGTGGTTGGACGGGCAGCAGACGATGTCGCCGGCGTTGATCTCCACGATCGGGCCGCCTTCGCACTGGGTCCAGCCCTTGCCGGCGGTGACGATCAGGATCTGTCCCAGCGGATGCGTGTGCCAGGCGCTACGCGCGCCGGGTTCGAAAGTGACGATGCCGCCGGACACGTTCGCGCCGCCGATGCCCTTGAATGGCGAGTCGATGCGGACCTTGCCGGTGAAGTACTCGGCTGGTCCGGTGACAGAGGGCTGCGAGCCGTTGCGGATGATTTCCATGTGGGATGTTCCTGCGAAGAGATGAGTGTATGGGGCCGGGTGTGACAAACCTGTTCGCTTACGCCGACGTGCCTTCGCTGACCACTCGCAAAGCATTGAGCGTGCGCGGATAGCCGATGAACGGCAGCAACTGAGTCAGCGTGTCGATCAGCAGCTGGCGATCGTTGCCGATGGCCAGGTTGCCGGCAACGTGACCGGCCAGTTGCGGTTCGCAGCCGCCCAGCGCCGCCAGCATCGCGAAGGTCAGCAGTTCGCGGGTTTTCAGGTCCAGGCCGTTTCGGGTGTAGTAGTCGCCGAAGCAGTTGGCGGACAGGAAGTGCTGGATGTGCAGCTGATCCTTCGGCGATTGCGCAACCATTGCGTCGATGCGTTCGCCGAAGAAGCGCTGCTGTATCGCCAGCCCCTCCGCATGCCGTGTCTGTGCCGTCGTGGTCGACTGTGCTTCCAGCGGCAGCGCGATGCCGCGGTTGCGGAAGACTTCATGGGTGGCGTGGATGAAATCGAACACCCTGCCCATGCCGGCATAGGGCACGGCCTGATAGACGATCTCCTTCACTTCCACCGGCGTCACGCCGACGTTCAACGCACCGTCCAGCATGGCGCGGTACTCGCCGACTGCATGGCAGGCGATCAGCGCTGCCAGTTGCACCATCAGGCGCAGACGGATATCCATGTCGCTGGCTTTGATCACCTCGTCGAATGCCCAATTGTCGAAAATCTCGACCAGCTCGGGATCGCTGACCTTCAGCGTCGAGATGTGGCCGTGGAACAGTTGCTCGTGATTGCGCTGTGCTGCTTCAGTGATTGCCATCGTGTCGCCTCATGGATCCTGTTCGTTCACCTGCCCGCCTGCGCTGCCAGGTGCGCCGGGTAGCGGTCGCCCTGCACCCGGATCTGCGCCAATGATTCGGCGATCTGCCGAAGATCGTCGGCACTCAGCGCGATATCCGCGGCACCGATGTTCTCCTTCAACCGATGCAGCTTCGTCGTGCCCGGAATCGGCACGATCCACGGCTGCTGCGCCAGCAGCCACGCCAACGCGATCTGCGCCGGAGTCGCCTGCTTGCCGGCCGCGATGCGCCCCAGCAGGTCGACCAGCGTCTGATTGGCCTGGCGCGCCTCGGGCGAGAAGCGCGGCACGTTGTTGCGGAAATCGTCCTTGGCGAACGTGGTGCTTGCGTCGATCTTTCCCGCGAGGAAACCCCGCCCCAGCGGACTGAACGGCACGAAGCCGATGCCCAGTTCCGCGCAGGTCGGCAGCACTTCCTGCTCCGGTTCACGCCACCACAGCGAATACTCGCTTTGCAGCACGGCGACCGGCTGCACCGCATGCGCGCGGCGGATCGACTGCATGCCGGCTTCCGACAGGCCGAAGTGTTTCACCTTGCCTTCGGCGATCAGCTCCTTGACCGTGCCGGCCACGTCTTCCATCGGTACGTTCGGATCGACGCGATGCTGGTAGAACAAGTCGATCCGATCCGTCCGGAGACGTTTGAGCGAGGCCTCGGCGACGGCGCGGATGCGCTCCGGCCGGCTGTCCACGCCGGTCTTCGAATCGCCATTCCTGAAACCGAACTTGGTCGCGATGACCACGTCGTCGCGGAACGGCGCCAACGCCTCGCCAACCAGTTCCTCGTTGGTGAACGGGCCATAGGCCTCGGCGGTATCGAAGAAAGTCACGCCGACTTCGACAGCCTGTCGAAGCAAGGCGATCGCGTCCTGTTTCTCCATCGCAGCGCCATAGGCGTGGTTCAGTCCCATGCAGCCAAAGCCGAGCGCGGAGACTTCGAGCTGGCTGTTTCCCAATGTGCGGCTTTTCATTTCATTGGCTCCGATGATCCAGCGATTACAGTCCGGTCATTTTCAGTACGCTCTCGGGCAGGCGTGCTCCCTGCAGCGTGATTTTCGATGCGGCTTCGTCGATCTCGCGAAGGTCGCCGGCGGTGAGGTCGACGGCGAACGCGCCCAGGTTTTCGTCAAGCCGGTGCAGCTTGGTGGTGCCGGGAATCGGCACGATCCACGGCTTCTGCGCCAGCAACCAGGCGAGTGCGATCTGCGCCGACGTTGCCTGCTTCCGGTTTCCGATCTCTTCCAGCAGGTCGACCACGGGACGGTTCGCTTTTCGAGCCTCCGGTGTAAAGCGCGGCAACGTGCTGCGATTGTCGTTGCTGCCGAAGGTCGTGGTCTCGTCGATCTTGCCGGTGAGGAAGCCCCTGCCCAGTGGGCTGTAGGGGACGAAGCCGATACCCAGTGCCTCGCAGGTCGGCAACACCTCCTCTTCGGGGGCACGCCACCAGAGGGAATACTCGCTCTGGATGGCGGTCAGCGGCTGCACCGCATGAGCCCGCCGAATGGTCTCGGCACCCGGCTCGGACAGGCCGAAATGCTTGACCTTGCCCTCGGCGATCAGATCCCTGACTGCGGCGGCGACCACCTCGATCGGAATGTTGGGGTCGACACGGTGCTGATAGAAGAGATCGATGGCGTCGACCCGCAGCCGTCTGAGCGAGTCCTCGGCGACCTGACGAATGCGTTCAGGATGGCTGTCCAGTCCGCCGGATCCGCCAGGACCGAGGTCAAAGCCGAACTTGGTGGCGATGACAACGTCTTTCCGGAACGGCTCTAGCGCCTCACCGACCAGTTCCTCGTTGGTGAAGGGGCCATAGATTTCAGCGGTGTCGAAGAAGGTGACGCCGCGCTCCACCGCCGCGCGGATCAGGGCGATCATTTCCTTCCGGTCCGGTGCCGGGCCACGGTGATGGTTCATGCCCATACAGCCCAGACCAAGGGCCGAGACCGTGAGGCCGCTGTTTCCAAGCGTGCGCGTTTGCATGATGTTCCTGCCGCAGATCGGGATGCAGGTAGTTTGTGCGCGGATGTTTGCCTTGATTAGACGAGGCAATACGAATGCTTTTATGATCTTTATTCATTAATCAGTTGGGTCCGCGCATGCCCCGCGAGAACTACAACGACCTGCTGGCCTTCCTGGCCGTGGCGCGCGAGCGCAGCTTCACCCGTGCCGCCGCGCAGTTGGGCGTGTCCCAGTCCGCGCTCAGCCACACCATTCGCGGGCTGGAGGCCCGGCTCGGCCTGCGCCTGCTCACCCGCACCACCCGCCATGTCGCCCCCACCGAGGCGGGCGAGCGTCTGTTCCGGGAACTGGCACCCAATTTCGGCGACATCGATGCGGCCGTGGCGAACCTGAGCGAGCTGCGCGACAAGCCCGGCGGCACGCTGCGCATCACCACCGGCGAGCACGCTGCCACCACGATCCTGTGGCCGGCACTGCGCAAGCTGTTGCCGGAGTATCCGGACATCCGCGTCGAGGTGATCAGTGATTCAACTTTGACCGACATCGTCGCCGAGCGCTTCGATGCTGGCATCCGGCTGGGCGAGCAGGTGGCCAAGGACATGGTCGCCACGCCGATCGGTCCGCCGATGCGGATGGCCGTCGTCGGCGCGGCCGGCTACCTCGCCTCACGACCACCGGTGCATACCCCGCGCGACCTCACCGGGCATGACTGCATCAATATCCGCTTCCTCACCCACGGTGGGCTTTACGCTTGGGAGTTCGAGCAGGACGGCCACGCGCTCAACGTCCGCGTGGAGGGGCGGCTGGCCTTCAACAACAGCCGGCAGATCCGTACCGCGGCGCTCGATGGCTTCGGCCTCGCCTGTCTGCCGGAAGACATGGTTCTGGCGGATATCGCGGCAGGCAGGCTGCAGCGCCTGCTGGGCGACTGGTGCCCGCCGTTTCCCGGCTATCATCTCTACTACCCGAGCAGGCGGCAGCACTCGCCTGCGTTTTCGCTGCTGGTGGAGGCATTGCGCTATCGGGGAGGCTGATCCTCGCCGGCCAGCTGCTCGAACTCGGCCGTCAGGCAATCGATCAGCTGACGCGCCGCCGGCAGCAGCCCGCGGCGCGACGGGAAGATGGCGTGCACGATGCTGCTCAGCGGCGCCAGTCCGGCAGGACGCGCTGCAGGGTTCCCGCGCCGCCGACTCGATGCGGGCGCGGGCATCATGCTGGACGTCGAGCCCGCGCCCGAGCCGGGGATCTACGTATTGCAGGGCCAGGTCGATGTCGGCGGCGCCCGCCTGGCTACCGGTGCACTTGGCATCCTGGGCGGCGGCACCAAAGGTGCACCTTGCGGCGCACGGCGACGAGACGGTCGAGCGGGCGTTGCTCGGCGGCCAGCCGGTGCAGGGCGATGTGCTGCTCTCCGGCCCGTTCGTGATGGATAGGCCCGAACGGCTCGAACGGGCGAAGCGCGACTTTGCCGGTGGCCGCATGGGACGGCTCGAAGGCGTGCCGTTTTGACGTTGGAAGTCATCCGACTTCGGCACGATCGAGATGGCCGCTGCAGGCATGCGACCTGCCGCGGCCGTGTGGCTCCCTGCGCTTTCCAGGGCAGGCTGCTCTCGCCCCGTGGCCCATGGCAGAGCTTGCGACAAATGCAGGCGAACCATGACAGCAGCTGACCGGGGTACGGGCCGCAGGTAGTTAATCGACACGCAAACGGCAATGATGTGTCGAACCATCGGCGCCCTTTCCGCCTGCATTCGGCGGCGTCTACCCGCAAGGACTGTTCATGATGCGTCATTCACTGCGACCCGTTTTCGCGGCCGTCATTTTTTTCGTCGCCGCGCAGACCGCGCTCGCGCAGACGCCGAAAACCGTGCTGCTGCAGGACCTCACCTGGACCGAGCTGCGCGACCGGATCCAGGCCGGCAAGACCACCATCATCATTCCGATCGGCGCCACCGAGCAGAGCGGGCCGGATGTCGCACTGGGCAAGCACAATGCGCGCGTGGCGTGGTTGTCTCAACGGATTGCCGAAGGACTGGGCAACGCCCTCGTGGCGCCGGTGATCGCGTATGTCCCGGAGGGCAGCTATGCGCCGCCGACGTCGCACATGCGCTTTCCCGGCACCATCACCATCCCGGACGACGTGTTCGAGAAAACGCTGGAATCCGCCGCCAACAGTTTTGCGGTGCACGGCTTCCGCAACATCGTCTTCCTGGGCGACCACGGCGGCTACCAGAAGGATCTCCAGCGGGTGGTGGCCCACCTCAACAAGAGCTGGGCCGGCTCGGCGACCCGGGCCTTCGTGCCGCCGGAATACTACGCGACCAGCTCGGACGGCTACGCACAGATCCTGCGCCAGCGCGGCTTTCGCGATGACGAGATCGGCACCCATGCGGGACTCGCCGATACTTCCCTGCAGCTTGCCGTCGCGCCGCAGATGGTCAGGCTGGATCGGCTGCACGGCAGTGCGAAGCTTGGCCCGGCGGACGGTGTCTACGGCGGCGACCCACGCCGTTCCAGTGCCGAACTCGGCCGCTTGGGTATCGACGCGATCGTGTCGCGAACCGTCGATGCGCTCAGGAAGGACACCGCTGGGCGATAATGTTCCAGCTGGCATCTTCCCCCATCCCTTGATGATGAAATCACCATGACTCCACGCTCCCCTCGTTTTTTCCGGATCGCCGCGTGTATTGGCGTCGCCTTGGCAGCTGCCTGCACCGCCTCCATCGCCGCTGCCGCGCAGTCGGTCACGACTGTCGCCGGCATGCCGCGGGTCGTGGATGCCAGCAATATGTACAGCGAGGCCGGTTTCAATCACTTCAGTCCCGCAGTAGCCGGTGCGTTGCCGCGGATCTATGTGCCGAACCTGCGTTCGAACAGCGTTTCCGTGATCGACCCCGCCACGTTCAAGGTGGTCGACACCTTCCCCGTCGGCCAGAGCCCGCAGCATGTCGTTCCGTCCTGGGATCTGCAGACGCTGTGGGTGACCAACAACGCCGAGGGCCATAACGACGGCAGCCTCACCCCGATCGATCCGAAGACCGGCAAGCCGGGCAAGGCGGTGGCGGTCGACGATCCCTACAACATGTACTTCACGCCCGACGGCAAGGAAGCGATCGTGGTGGCGGAGTCGCGGGCGCGGCTGGACTTCCGCGATGCGCATACGATGGCCTTGCACAACAGCCTGCAGGTGCCGGAGTGCAAGGGCATCAACCACGCCGATTTCTCGATCGACGGCCGCTACGCGATCTTCACCTGCGAATTCGGCGGCAAGCTGGCCAAGATCGACATGGTCAAGCGCAAGGTGGTGGGCTATCTGCTGCTCGACAAGAAGGGCATGCCGCAGGACATCCGCGTCTCGCCGGACGGCAAGGTGTTCTATGTCGCCGACATGATGGCCAATGGCGTGTTCCTGGTCGACGGCGACAGCTTCACCCGGATCGGCTTCATCAAGACCGGCGTCGGCACGCACGGGATGTATCCGAGCCGGGATGGCACGAAACTGTATGTCGCCAACCGTGGCTCCAACCGCATCCACGGGCCGCGCCATGGCAAGGGCAGCGTGTCGGTGATCGACTTCGCCACGCGCAAGGTCGTGGCGAACTGGCCGATTCCGCGCGGCGGCAGCCCGGACATGGGCAATGTCAGCGCCGACGGCAAGCTGCTGTGGCTGTCGGGCCGCTTCGACGACGTCGTCTATGCGTTCAACACCACGACCGGTGCGGTCAGATCGATCAAGGTCGGTGCGGAGCCGCATGGACTGGCCGTCTGGCCGCAGCCTGGACGCTATTCGCTGGGTCACACCGGGATCATGCGCTGACCCCTGTCGGCCATGAAGCGCAGGCAGCTTCGCCGAAGCCGCCTGCGCGAATCCTGGCCATCGGGAAACCGGATGGGCATCGATCCGCTCAGCGAGAAGAAGATTCTCGATTCATGGGGCAAGAATGCTGCGCCCTGGATCGCCGCCGTGCGCGAACGGCAGATCGAGAGCCGCCGGCTGGTCACCGATCGGGCGATCGTCGACGCCACGCTCGGGCGCTCGCCACGATCGGTGCTCGACATCGGCTGCGGCGAGGGCTGGCTGGCCCGCACCCTTGCCGCCAGCGGCATCTCGGTGGTCGGCATCGATGCCGTTCCCGCGCTGATCGAGCAGGCGCAGCAGGCTGGTGGAGGCGACTTTCGCGTGGCCTCCTATGAAGACGTGATGGCAGGCCGGATCACGCTGTCCGTCGATGCTGCCGTCTGCAATTTCTCGCTGCTCGGCAATGAATCCGTGGCCGGTCTGTTCGGCGTCATCCGCTCGCTGCTCGAGCCGCGCGGCAGCTTGCTGGTACAGACGCTGCACCCGTCCACCGCATGCGGCGACCACCCTTACGAAGACGGCTGGCGAGCGGGTTCCTGGGCAGGATTCCATGCCGACTTCAGCGATCCGGCCCCCTGGTATTTCAGGACGCTGGAAAGCTGGATCGGGCTTTTCGCGAAGCATGGACTGCGCCTGCTGGAAATGCGCGAGCCGTTGCACCCGCTGACGCGCAAACCCGCCTCGGTGATCTTCATCGCCCAGGCCGCGGATTGAGCGGCGCGGATACGCTTATAGCCAAAAGTTGCAAATGAACCTGTTGACCGCAGTGCAACAATCCCTCTAAGGTCGCTGCCATGTCGCCGTTTTCCATGCCAGCACACATGCACTTCGCCCCGGCTGCCGCCGGGCGTGCGGCGTTGCCGGCAGGCGTCGACATCCGTTCCATCGCCACCACGATTACGACTACCACCACGACTCGGTCGGGGTGGGTGTCCGTGCGCGAATAGCTTCTTCCACGCAACGGCCCCGCCCTCGATGAGGCGGGCCGGCATGCACCCCGAGACAAGCCGAACCTCCAGCGAGCACGGGCCTCATCCGGAGGTCATCGTGAACATCTGTGCGCCACAACCTGCTGTCTCATCGCCACCAGCCACGTTCGCCATGCCAGCTTCGCGGCGGGGGCGGCGCGTGCTGGCGGTTGGACTGATCGGCCCCGGCCGCGTCGGCAGCGCCCTGCTCGAACAGTTACGCGCGGCGCAGCCCAGGCTGGCGCGCGAAAGCGGGCTGGATCTGCAGCTGTGCGGCGTCGCCGCCAGCCGGCGGATGTGGCTGGACTGCGACGATCCCCAGCTCAATGCGCGCTGCCACAGTGCGCAGACTTGGCGACCGGGCAATCTCGACGAATTCGCCGCGCATGTGCGCGGCAGCGATGGCCGCCACGCGCTGCTGATCGACTGCAGCGCCAGCGAAGTGGTGGCCGGACACTACGCGCGCTGGCTCGCCGCCGGACTGCACGTGGTGACGCCGAACAAGCTCGCCAGCAGCGGGCCGCTGCCGCGCTGGCAGGCGATCCGCGCCGCCTGCGCCGACGGCATGCGCTTCCGCTACGAGGCCACCGTGTGCGCGGGCCTGCCGGTGGTGCAGACCTTGCGCGACCTGCTCGATACCGGCGACGAACTGCTGGCGGTGGAAGGTATGTTCTCCGGCACGCTGGCGTGGCTGTGCAATCGCCACGATGGCCGCCAGCCGTTCTCGGCGCTGGTACGCGAGGCGCATGCGCTGGGCTACACCGAACCCGATCCGCGCGACGACCTGTCCGGCCTCGACGTGGCGCGCAAACTGGTGATCCTGGCGCGCGAGGCGGGCTGGCCGCTGTCGCTGGAGGAAGTCGCGGTGGAGAGCCTGGTGCCGCCCGCGCTGGCGGCGTTGCCGCTCGAAGCCTGCATGCAGCGACTGCACGAACTGGATCCGCTGATGTCCGCGCGGCTGGCCGAGGCGCGGGCCACCCATGGCGTGCTGCGGCATGTCGCCAGCCTGGACCGCCACGGCCGCGCCCGCGTGAAGCTGGTCGTGCTGCCGGCGAAGCACTTGTTCGCGCATACGCGGCTGACCGACAACATCGTGCAGTTCACGACACGCCGTTACTGCGACAATCCGCTGTCGGTGCAGGGCCCCGGCGCCGGTCCCGAAGTGACCGCCGCCGGCGTGTTCACCGACCTGCTGCGCATCGCCGAATCGCTGGAGGTGCGCGCATGAATTCCGATCTCATGAGCAACGATCTGCTGGAACCGGCCATGGCTTCACCGCGTCACCCCAAACTTCCGCAGGTCGCCTGTGCCTTCGCGCCCGCCAGCGTCGGCAATGTCGGCGTGGGTTTCGATCTGCTCGGCCACAGCGTGGCCGGTGCCGGCGATCGCGCCGAAGTGCGCCGCATCGATGAGCCGGTGGTGCGCATTGCGGCGATCCGCGGCTGCGTCACCGGACTGCCGACCGATCCACGCCAGAACACCGCCGGCACCGCGCTGCTCGCCTTGCGCAAGGCGCTCGGGCTACGGCACGGTTTCGAGCTGGTGCTGCACAAGGGCATCGCGCTGGGTTCGGGCATGGGCGGTTCGGCCGCGTCCTGCGTGGCCGCCCTGGTGGCCGCCAACGCCTTGCTGGCGCAGCCGTTGCCGCGCGAATCGCTGTATGGCTTCGCACTGGATGGCGAAACGGTGGCCAGCGGCAGCCGGCATGGCGACAACCTCGGCTCGATGCTGCTCGGCGGCCTGGTGCTGGCCACCCACGAACGCCTGCTGCGCATTCCGGTGCCGGCCGGCTGGCACTGTGCGCTGGTGCATCCGCACTACGTGCTGGAGACGCGCAAGGCACGTGCGGCATTGGCCGGACATTACGAACTCGGCGAGTTCGTCGCGCAAAGCAGCAACCTCGCGCTGGTGCTGGCCGGCTGCTATCGGGGCGATGCGGCGCTGGTGCGCGAAGGCCTCAAGGACGTACTGGTGGAACCACGCCGCGCACCGCTGATCCCGCACTTCGCGCGGGTGAAGCAGGCTGCGCTGGATCATCGCGCCCTCGGCGCCAGCATCTCCGGCGCCGGGCCCAGCGTGTTCGGCTGGTACGACAACCGCCGCGATGCCGAAGCCGCCGCCGCCGCAATGCAGGCCGCCTTCGCCGAAGCCGCCCTGGACAGCGATGCCTGGGTGTCCCCGATCGCTGGGCCGGCCGCCACGTTGATCGCCTCGCTTGAGGCCGACGCATGAGCGATGTCGAGCCGCTGCGCTATCACAGCACCCGCGGCGCCGGGCCGGCCGTGCCGATCAGCCAGGCGATTGCCGCCGGGCTGGCGCCCGATGGCGGGCTCTACGTGCCGGAGGCGCTACCGTCGATCGATCCTGGCGCGTTCGATCCGCAGGGCGCGCTGGCCGACACGGCGGCCACCCTGCTGGCGCCGTTCTTTGCCGGTGATCCGCTGGCCAGCGAATTGCCGGGGATCTGCGCCGAGGCATTCACCTTCGCCGCCCCGCTGCGGGCGCTGCCGGCACACCCGGATACCGTGATGCTGGAGCTGTTTCATGGCCCCACCTCGGCCTTCAAGGATTTCGGCGCACGCTTCCTCGCCGCCTGCCTGCGTCGGCTGCCACGTGCCGATGCACGGCCACTGACCATCCTGGTCGCCACCTCGGGCGACACCGGCGCCGCGGTGGCCGCGGCGTTCCACCGCCAGCCGAACGTACGCGTGGCGATCCTTTATCCCGACGGACGGGTTTCGCCGCGGCAAGCGCGCCAACTCGGCTGCTTCGGCGACAACGTCATGGCACTGCGCGTGGCCGGCCGCTTCGATGATTGCCAACGCATGGTGAAAGCCGCTCTCAACGATACGGCGTTGCAGGCACAGCTGCCGTTGGCCTCGGCCAACAGCATCAGCCTCGGCCGCCTTCTGCCGCAGATGAGCTACTACGCGCACGCCGCGCTGGGCTGGTGGCGCGAGCACGGCACGCCGCTGAACTTCATCGTGCCGACCGGCAACCTCGGCAATGCCGTGGCCGGCCTGTGGGTGCACGAGATAGGCCTGCCGATCGGCACAGTGCGGCTGGCGTGCAACGCCAACCCCACCCTGCCGGATTATTTTGCCGGCGCGGCGTATGCGCCACGCGAGGCGATCGCCACGCTGGCCAACGCGATGGACGTGGGCGCACCGAGCAACTTCGAGCGACTGCGCTGGACCTTTCCCGACGAAGCGGCACTGCGCGTGCAACTGCAGGCGCACAGCGTCGACGATGCCACGATCCAGCAGGCCATCGCCCGCCACGCACGCGAATACGATGAGGTGTTCTGCCCGCATACCGCCACCGCGATCCACTCGCTCGATCGGCTGCGCAGCGAAGGCAACAATGCGCCATGGGCGGTGGTCGCCACCGCGCATCCGGCCAAGTTCGAGAGTGTGGTCGAGCCGCTGATCGGACATCCGCTGGCAGTGCCCGCATCACTCGCCGCAATGCTGGCGCGCCCAGCCGCGAGCGAACCGCTGGCACCCACCGACGACGCACTGTGCGACTGGCTGTTGGCACACGGCTGATCCGTCGTCGACGATCAACGCACCTCGATCACCACCAGGCCTTGCGGCGGCACATCGAGATCGAGCTTGCCGGCGCGCACGGCCAGGTGCTCGGGCTCGCCCAGCTTGGCCGCCGTGCGCAACTGCACCAATTGCTCGCGGCTGGGAAAGTCCGGTCGCCCCATGCGGTCGAAGGCGCCCACCGCATTGCCGTGGGTCTGGTCCAGCCGCCATACGGTCGCCTGCGCGTCCGCCTTGATCCCCGTGATGTCGATGCGGAAGTGCCGCGCCGGGCCGGTCGGCTGACCCGGCGTGTAGCTGGCGCCGTCACCGAGCGGCGGCGCGTAGTTCCACAGCGCCAGCACCAGGCTGCCGTCGGCACGGCGGGTGACCAGCGCCGAATCGGACGCCACCTGCAGCTGCTGCTCGCCCAGCCGGTGCAGCATCGCGAAGGCGTTGTAGGCCGGCTTGGGAATGCGTCCGGCGGCGATCAGCCCGAAGCCGCCATAGAATGGCTTGCGCACCACGCCGCCTTCCTCGAACACGTCGGAAAAGGTCCAGTAGCTCATCGCGTCCACCTTGCCGGCGCAGGCGCGGATGGTGTTGGCCAGCCACGGGCCCATGTACACCGTGTCGGTGACGTTCGGCAGGTTGGCGTAGGAGGCGTTGTACTCGCTCATGAAGAACGGCAGCTTCGGATACGCCGAGGCCAGGACTTCCTTGTGCACCTTGTCCACCGCACGGCACACCATGTCCTTGCGTGGGATGTGCTCGTCGGTGTGGAACACGTTGTCCGCGGTGTCGTCGCCGTAGACGTGGGTACTGACGAAATCCACCGGCACGTTCGCCGCGTGCACGTGCCTGAGGAAACCGGCGACCTCCGCGGCCTGCGCCGTGGCCGGGCCGCCCACGCGCAGGCGCGGGCTGACCGACTTCAGCGCGCGCGCGGTGTGGTCGTACAGCGCATAGTAGGTCGGCATCTTGGGGTTGCCGGCCCAGAAGCCGATGTTCGGCTCGTTCCACACCTCGAAGTACCACGTCGACACCTCATCAATGCCGTAACGCGCGATCAGGTGCTGCGCGAAAGCGCGGATCATGCCGTCCCACAGCGCGTAGTCCTTCGGCGGCGCGACGTTGGGGTGATACCAGAAGTCCTGCAGCGCCTTGGGATCGGAGCTCAGGTCCCTCGGCATGAAGCCCAGCTCCACGAAGGGGCGCACGCCGCGTTCCAGCAGGCCGTCGTAGATCTGGTCCACGTAGGAGAAGTTGTAGACCGGCTGGCCTTCCCCGGCGGACTTGTCGGTGGCGTTGTAGAACGGCTGGCCGCTCTTGCCCAGCTGGAACAGGCCGACGTCGTCATCGAGGATGCCGTGGAAGCGCACATAGTCGAAGCCCGTCGCCTGCCGCACCGCGGTCAGGTCGGCGCGATAGTCGTCGCGCAAGGCCAGCACCGCGCGGCCGGAACCGAACATCTGTTCCCAGAAATGCGGGAAAGGCTGGCCCGGCGCCTTGGCGTCGACCTGGATCCCTACGCTGTCACTGGCGGATGCCGTCGCCTGTGCCATGCCCGTCGCAGGCAGCAGCATCGTCAGGAACGCGAGCAACCATCCGGTGAGCCATTTCATCGTCGTTCTCTCCATGGTCTGTGTGCATGCCCGGCCCGCTGCGGGCTCATTCGTCCAGCGCGGTGCCGTTGCTCTCGATCACCCGGGCGTAGAGTTGCGCCGTGGCCTTGGGCGTGCGCTGCTGGGTGGCGAAGTCGACGTGGTACAGGCCGAAGCGCTTGGAGAAGCCCAGCGACCACTCCAGATTGTCCATCAGCGACCACGCGTAATAGCCCTGCAGGTTCACCCCGGCCTCGATCGCGTAATGCAGCGCGCGCAGGTGCTTGCGCAGATAACCGCTGCGCAGCGGATCGTCCAGCACGCCGCCTTCGGCCACCGGCGGGTCGTAGAACGCCGAACCGTTCTCGGTGATGTACAGCGGGATGTCGCCGTAGCGACCCTTGAACCAGGTCAGCGTGTCGACCAGGCCCTGCTCGAACACTTCCCAGCCGGTCTCGGTATAGGTCTTGTTCGGCTGGTGTACCGGCGCGGCCTTCAATGGGTAATGGTTCGGATCGTGCTTCACCACCGCGCGGGTGTAGTAGTTGATGCCGACGAAATCGACTTTCTGCCGGGTCAGCTTGAAATCGTCGTCCGGGAAATCCGGCCACGCGTCGCCGAAGATCTCCTTCAGCTCGGGCGGGTAACTGCCGAGCAGGGCCGGATCGGCGAACTGCTCGTTCATGTAGGCATGCGCACGGCGCGTGGCGGCGAGATCCTCGGCGCTGTCCGAATGCGGGTACTTCGGCTCGATGTTGAACACCACGCCGATCTGGTGCTTGCCATGCGCGCGATACGCCTGGATGCCGGCGCCGCTGGCGCGCATCAGGTTGTGCGCGGCGATCGGCGCCTCGTACTTGCTGCGGTGCCCCGGCGCCAGCGCACCGTGCAGATAGCCGCCATCGGTAACCACCCACGGCTCGTTGAGCGTGGCCCACTTCTGCACGCGGCCATCCAGTGCCTTGAACATCACCTCGGCGTATTCGCCGAACCAGTGCGCGCTGTCGCGATTGAGCCAGCCGCCGCGGTCGTCCAGCGCCGCCGGCAGATCCCAGTGGAACAAGGTGGCGTTCGGCGCGATGCCGTTTTCCAGCAGCTCGTCGACCAGCCGCGAATAGAAATCCAACCCTTTCCGATTGACCCGGCCGGTGCCCTCCGGCAGCACGCGCGCCCAGTTGATGCTGAAGCGATAACCCTGCAGGCCCAGCGCCTTCATCAACTGCACGTCGCCCTTGTAGCGCCGGTAGTGGTCGCAGGCGATGTCGCCGGTATCGCCGTTCACCATCATGCCCGGCGTGTGGGCGAAGCGCTGCCAGATACTGGGACCGGCACCGTCAGCCAGCGGCGAGCCTTCGATCTGATAGGCCGACGTCGAGGCCCCCCAGAGGAAGTTCTCGGGAAAGCGGAAACTGCGAGTCATGGGCAGTTGCTCTCGATGCCGCACTGCGGCTTGAAGTAAACGATTACATGGCGAGAATAACCCAACGTCGAATCGATGTGCAGATACCCTGCACATTACAACGCCGCGGGCTGACGCAGCTCGGCTGCATGGGAGGGGCCCGCATCAATGGCAACCGTACGCCTGGACCGAGTGCGCAAGGTTTATCCGAACGGCCATATCGGCGTGGCGGGCGCCAGTTTCGAGATCGCCGATGGCGAACTGCTGGTCCTGGTCGGCCCTTCCGGCTGCGGCAAGACCACCTTGCTGCGGATGATCGCCGGACTGGAATCGATCAGCGACGGCACGCTCAGCATCGACGGCCGCGTGGTCAACGACGTGGCGCCCAAGGAACGCGACATCGCGATGGTGTTCCAGAACTACGCGCTGTACCCGCACATGACCGTGGCCGAGAACCTTGGCTTCGGCCTGCGCCTGCGCGGGCACAAGCCGGCCGAGATCGAACAGCGGGTGCGCGGGGCGGCGAAGACGCTGGAGCTGGAGCAGCGGCTGGATTCGCGACCCGCCGCACTCTCCGGCGGCCAGCGCCAGCGCGTCGCGCTGGGCCGCGCCCTGGTGCGCGATCCGAAGGTGTTCCTGCTCGACGAGCCGCTGTCCAACCTCGACGCCAAACTGCGCCTGAGCATGCGGGTGGAGATCGCCCGGCTGCACCGCCAGCTGCGCGCCACCATGATCTACGTCACCCACGACCAGGTCGAGGCGATGACGCTGGGCCAGCGCATCGTGGTGCTCGACGGTGGCGTGATCCAGCAGATCGACACGCCGATGAACCTGTACGAGCGGCCGGCCAACCTGTTCGTCGCCGGCTTCCTGGGCAGTCCCTCGATGAACCTGTTGCCCGGCACCTTGCGCACCGGGAACGGGCTCAGGCTGGTCACCGCGCAGGGTGACATCGCACTCGGCTCCGTGCGGCAGGCCGGTGCGCTGGAACGCCGGCTGGATCGCGAGATCGTGCTCGGCGTGCGTCCCGAGGATCTGCACCTGCTCGACGCCGGCACCGATGCCGCGCTCGAGGCCAGGCTCGAGGTGATCGAACCGGTCGGCAACGAGGTCTTTCTCAACCTGCGCTATGGCAACCAGGCCTTGGTCGCGCGTACCCCGCCACGCCCACTTCCCGAACCCGGCAGCACGCTGCAGTTCGGCTTCGCCTCGGAGCGGCTGCACTTTTTCGATCCGGTGCAAGGTGAGCGCATCGCCGCCGCGGACTAGGCGCGGCGTTGCCCACATCGCCACCCCATCGTCTCAGCCCTTCACACTGCCCAGCAGCAGCCCTTCCAGGTAATGGCGTTGCAGCGCCAGGAACAGCAGCAGCACCGGCAGTACGGTGACAACCGAACCCGCCATCATCAGCTCGCTGTCCTGCGCGTGCTCGCGCGCCAGCGAGGCCAGTCCGATCGGCAAGGTGTAGTGCTCCTGCCCGGTCAGCACGATCAGCGGCCACATGAAGTCGTTCCATGCGGCGAGGAAACTGAAGATCGCCAGCGTCACCATGATCGGCTTCAGCAGCGGCAGCACGATCTGCGCGAAGATGCGCCACTCGCCCGCGCCGTCGATGCGCGCCGCCTCCATCAGCTCATCCGGAATGCCGCGTGCGTACTGGCGCACCAGGAAGATGCCGAACACGGTGGCCATCGCCGGCACGATCACGCAGGCGTAGCTGTTGACCAGGCCAAGGTATTTCAGCAGCAGGAACAGCGGCAGCATCGCCACCTGGGCCGGAATCACCAGCGCGCCGATCAATGCCTGGAACAGCCGCTCGCGACCGGCGAAGCGCAGCTTGGCGAAGGCGTAGCCGGCCATCAGGTTGAACGCCAGCGACAACACGGTGATCGCGCTTGATACAGCCAAGCTGTTGAGCAGGTAGCGGCCCATGCCGGCATGCACGAACAGTTCGCGGTAGTTACCCAAGGTGGCGTGTACTGGCAGCAGCGGCGGCGGCAATGCACTGGCTTCGCCCGGCTGCATGAACGACACCGACAGCATCCACAGCAGCGGGAACAGCGCCACCACCGCACCACCGATCAGCAAGCCATTGATCAGGGCTTTCGCCAGGCGCGGGTTCATGCCGGCTCTCCATCGTTGCCGCGCCGCGCAAACTTGAGCATCAGCGCAGTCACCGCGAACATGATCAGGAACAGCAGGAATGCCACCGCCGAGGCGGAACCGAGGTTCCACCATTTGAAGCCCTCGTCGTACATCAGGTACAGCACGCTGGTGGTGCTCTGCAGCGGGCCGCCCTCGGTCATCACATAAGGCTCGGCGAACAGCTGGAAATAACCCGACACGGTGAGGATGCTCACCATCAACAGCGTCGGCCCGAGCATCGGCAGGGTGATGTGGCGGAACTGTCGCCATGCCGACGCGCCGTCGATGTGTGCGGCTTCGTACAGGTCGGCCGGAATCGCCTGCAGGCCGGCGAGGAAGATGATCATGTTGTAGCCGAAGTTTTTCCACACCGCGAACAGGATGATCGTCGGCATCGCCCAGTGCGGATCGCCGAGCCAGTCGACCGGGTGGATGCCAAGGTGGCCGAGCACGAAGTTCACCATGCCGTACTTGGTGTTGAACAGATAACGCCAGATCACCGCCACCGCCACCACCGTGGTCACCACCGGCGCGAACAGCGCGGTGCGGAAGAACGGCTTGCAGCGCGCCAGCGGCGAATTGAGCAGCAGTGCGGCGCCGAGCGAGGTGCCCATCGACAGCGGCACGCCGATCGCCACGAAGTACGTCGTATGCGCCAGCGCGGACCAGAACAATGGCTGGTGCAGCAACGTCCAGTAATTCTGCAACGCGACGAAGCGCAGGTTGTGGATATTCGCCAGCGCATAGAGGTCGTAGTCGGTGAGGCTGAGCGCCAGTGCGGCGATCACCGGCAGCAGGAAAAACACGCCAAGCACCAGCAGGGCGGGCGCAAGGAACAGCCACGCGGCGCGTTGCGGGTTCATCGAGCAGCTCCGGTCATCGGATGCGCATGATCGAGAATCCAGCGGCGCTTCTCCAGGATGCGGTCGGTGCGACGATCCATCTCCGCGGTAGCCTGGTCGATCGTCAGCTCGCCGGCAATCGCCTGTGCGGCGACCAGCTGCATCTCGTTGGCGATGCGCTCCCATTCCGGTACCGCCGGCGTCGGCCGCACCCGCTCCAGTTGTTCGCGGAACGCACGTGCCTTCGGATCGACATGCAAGGCGCCACCCGCCCACGACGAGCGCCGCGGCGGCATGTCGCCAAGCAGGTCATAGAAGCGCTGCTGTACCTGCGGTTGCGACAGGTATTCGATCAACTGCCACGCCGCATCCTTGTGCTTCGCCGCGCGAAAAATCACCAGGCTGGAGCCGCCCGCTGCGCCGATGCCGGCATCGTGCGGGCCGGGCAGCGGCGCGGTCGACCAGTCGTCCTGCTCGGCCGCGGGAAGGCGCTTGCGGAACTCGCCGATATTCCATGGGCCAGACAGATAGAAGGCGTAAGCGCCGCGGCCGAATTCCGACCACGGGTTGCCGGCTTCCACATTGGTGATCGGCGGCGCCTGATGCAGGCGGAAGGTATCCACGTAGAACGTCAGCGCGCGCTTGAAGCCGGCGCTCTCGAAATTGCCGTAGCGGTCGTTGTCGCGCAGCAACGGATCGGGCTCCTGCAGCGCCAGCGACATCAGCTGCTCGTATTCGTTGGTCGGCAGCAGGATGCCGTAGGCATGCCGCTGTGGGTCGCTCAACGCAGCGAGCATGCGCCGCCATTCGGCCCAGTCGCGCGGTGGCGCATCGAAACCGGCGGCCCTGAGCAGATCCGTGCGATAGAACAGCAGCCGTGTATCGACGTACCACGGCACGCCATAGAGCTTGCCGCCGATGACGTTGGTCGCCCAGATGCTGGCGAAGTAATCGTCCTGCCTGATCACCGTGGAGCGGTCGACGCGCGCCTGCAGCGGTTCCAGTGCATCCAGCGCCACCATTTCCGGCAGCCAGGTGTTGCCGAGCTGGGTCAAGTCCGGCGTCGAGCCGCCGGCGAAGGCGGTGAGCAGTTTCTGGTGCGCCGCGGTCAGTGGCAGCTGCTGCACGTTCACATGGATATCGGGGTGCGCACGCTCGAAATCCGGCAGCAGCTGGATGATCGCCTCGCCTTCGCGGCCGATCGTCCAGAGCGTGAGCTGGTGGTTTTCCGCGGCGGCAGGTCCGCAACCACCGATCAGCGGCGTGCCTAGGACAACGCAGGCCAGCAGCAAACCGCATCGCATCGAGCGCAGATGGAGCCATCGACGCGGGCGGCTGCCGTGGCTCATTGCGCCGGTGTTCCCGTGCCCAGCCAGCCACCCGCGAAGCCGGCGCGCTCGAGTCCCTTGCGCACATACGGATTCTTCTTCATCACCTTCCACACGAAATCGCTGCGCCAATTCTCGATCATCAGCACGATCGGTCCCTGGTCGATACCCAACTGCAACGTGTCCACCCAGCCCAGGCCGGGTACCAGCTTGCCGGTGCGCAAGTCGGTCTTGATGTGGAAGCTCGGATTGAACGCATCGACGAAGCCGTACTCGTTGTAGATCCACTGGCCATAGCGCTGCTTCATTTCCTGCAGCGCGGGTATCACGATTTCCGGCGCGAAGGCGATCGAGCCTCCGGCCGCGGTCGGTGCGATGGTGCCGTCGTCGGAAATGTAATCCAGGCCTGCGCCGCGTGCGGTGTATCCGTTGAACTGGTGTTCGCCCGTCCCGCTCTTCTCCACGAAATCGCCAGGACCGTTGCTGGCGGTCAGGCCCCAGACATTCTTGCCGTAACCGGTCCAGTGGCCTGGGTTGGCGATGGCATAACTGCGCTGGCTGTAGACGGCGCGGCGGCTGTTCTCGAAATAGTCGAGGTGGTGCTCGCGGCTCCAGGCGTCGCGGATGCCGCGGAAGTCGACCCACACCTCGGTGTACTGGTGGCCGAACAGCGGCGCGAAGTTGAGGAATGTCTGGCCCTGGAACGCGCCCCAGGTCAGGTGATTGGTGGACAGCCACGCCTGCCAGGCTTCGGATCCGACTGGGTGCGTCGGCGAGCCGAGCGCAAGGATGTAGACCAGCATGCCTTCGTCGTAGCCTTTCCAGTCGGCCGGGATGAACCGGCCGCCGGGTGTCCAGCCCATGCTGATCAGCGGCTTGCGCGGCTGCATCCAGGTCCAGTCGACGTCGCGGTAGATCGCGTCGGCGAGCTGGCGGATTTCTTTCTCCTGCGGCGTGTCGCGGTCGTAGTACGACGCCGCGAACAGCACGCCGCCGAGCAGCAGGGTGGTGTCGACGCTGGAAAGTTCGACGGAGCGCATCGCCCGCTTGCCGGTCCGCATGTCGAGGAAGTGGTAGTAGAACCCGTGATAGCCGGCAGCATCGTCCTCGCTGTCGTTCTGCGGCGCATTGCTGAAGAACCTTAGGGTCGCAAGCGTGCGTTCGATCGCCTGCGCACGCGTGATGTAGCCGCGCTCGACGCCGACACCATAGGCGGTCAGGCCGAAACCGACCGCAGCGATACTGGAAAACGAATGGCCGGGCGCGGAGTCGGGTACCAGTCCGGTCTTCGGATCGGCGCTGTGCCAGAACCATTCGAACGTGCGTTGCTCCAGGTCGTCGATCAGCTGCTGTTGCTGCTTGGGCAACGCGGCGTAGCCATGCTCCGCTGTCCGCGCTGTTGCAGGCGACTGCCAGGTGGCGCCGAGTACCAGCAGCGCGGTGAATGCCGTGGTTCGCAGTAAACGGGACAACTTGCCGGTCATGGTGGAAGCGCTCTGTCTCACGATGGGGATTTCGTGCGGAGCCGTCGCGTGCGGTCACCTGCCTGGCGACTCCCGGGAAAATGGTCAGGCTGCCATGTCGGGTGCGGCGCAGTAGCGATCGATGAAAACCTGGTGCATCGGCATCGAATCGACGCAGCTGGCGATCACCTTGGCGACGCCGGTGATGAACCGGCGCAGGTCCTGCTCCGGCATCTGGTCGACCAGCGGATGGTAGCCGCGTGGCAGGATGCCCTGGCCGATCATCACCTGCACCCAGCTGACCGTGGCGAACATTTCCTCAGCATCGCGGAAGAAGCGGCCGCTGTCGCGGAACAGCTCGATGGTGTCGCGCAGCCGGTCGGGAATCGACATCGTGCGGCACTGGTTCCAGAACGGCGTATCGTCGCGTGCGGTGGCGTGATAATGAAGGATCAGGAAATCGCGGATGCGCTCGTACTCGAATACAGCCTGCGCGTTGTAACGCTCGATCACCACCTCGCTGAAGTCGCGCTGCGGGAACAGGTTCAGCAGCCGCGCGATGCCCGACTGGATCATGTAGATGCTGGTCGATTCCAGCGGTTCCAGAAAGCCGCTGGCCAGGCCCAGCGCCACCACATTCCTGTGCCA
Source organism: Rhodanobacter sp. B04 (assembly GCF_002001125.1). GTDB lineage: Bacteria > Pseudomonadota > Gammaproteobacteria > Xanthomonadales > Rhodanobacteraceae > Rhodanobacter. Next base: position 210,681 of record NZ_MUNV01000012.1, read on the forward strand.
GAACTTCTTGCGCATGCCCGTGGTGAAGCGCAGCGCGCGTGGATCGCCCAACGCACGCCCGTCCAGGTTGGCGAGCAGCATCGCCGCCGCCTCGTCGTCGCTGAGGTGCGCGCTGGAATACACATAGCCGTTGCCGGTGCGGTGCTGCAGCGGAATGCGCCATTGCCAGCCTGCGTCGCGGGCGGTCGAGCGCGTGTATGGCGTGGGCGGTCCCACCCTTTCGCAGGGCACGGCCATGGCACGGTCGCAGGGCAACCAGTGGGTGAAATCGTGGTAGCCGGTGTGCAGCGCCTGCTCGATCAGCAGCCCGCGAAAGCCGGAGCAATCGATGAACAGCTCGCCCTCGATGCGCTCGCCGTTTTCCAGGATCACCGCCTCGACAAAGCCGTCGTGCGCACGCAACGTGGTCTGCGCAATCTTGCCCTCGGTGCGGCGCACACCGCGCTTTTCCGCATAGCCGCGCAGATATTTCGCATAGAGCCCGGCATCGAAATGGTAGGCATACGCGATGTTAGCCAGCGGCGAGCTGGCCGGCACGTCGGTGGCCGAGGCCATGAACTTGCCGAGCGGCGCGGCCACCGTATTCAGAGAATAGGCGCCGATGTCGTCAGCGATGCCCTGCTGGCGGGCCTTGATCCAGAACTGATGGAACGGCAGCAGGCTCACGTCGTGGCCGATGGTGCCGAAACCGTGGATGTACGAATCGCCGATTCGGCCCCAGTCGTTGAACTGGATGCCGAGCTTGAACGTACCCTGCACCTGCTTGACGAACTCGATCTCGTCGATTTCGAGCAGATTGTTGAACAGCTTCAGGTGCGGCACCGTCGCCTCGCCTACACCGACGATGCCGATTTCGTCCGACTCGATCAGCCGGATCGCGTAAGCGGGGCCAAGTACCTTGGCAAACGCCGCCGCGGCCATCCAGCCTGCGGTGCCACCACCGACGATGACAATGTTCTTGATCTGTGGATCACCCATGGAACACCTGTTTCTGCATGGAACGGGCCGCTCCGAAAACAAAGCCCGCGGGTGCGGGCTTTGCGTGAAGCCTGTATATCGTTGCCGTTGTCAGCCAGCAAGGACGAACCTAGAAATTCATGCCCAATGAGACCCGCAGCGTACGTGGGTATCCGGAGATATTGCCGGTCGGGTTGTAGATCACCGGCGTCTTGTTCAGTACACCGTTCGAGCCCCACGTCTCCAGATAGTTGACGTAATTGTTCCAGTTGAACGCGTTGAGCAGATCGATGCGGACGAACCCGTTGAGGTTGCCGTAGATCTTGAAGTTCTTGGTCGCCTGCAGGTCGATGTCGCGATAGCCGAAAATCTTGCCGCCGATCAGGAAACGTCCGTTACCCGGCGGTGCGATCGCAACCGGCTGGCCGCCACCGCCGCTGACGGCACCCATGTCCTGGTTGGTCGCCGGGAGACCGTAGAAGGCGATGTTCACATCAGGTATGGGGGTCGACAAGGTCAACTTGCCGCCGAACACGAAACCCCAGGGACCGTCGAGATTGCCGGTCATCACCAGACGTTGCTTGGCCACCCCGGAGCCGATGAACGGGTAGTGGCCGATGGTTTCATAGTCAAACGCGTACTGGTCGGTGGGATCGCTGTTGTCGTTGTTCTGGCGCGAGTGGCTGTAGGTGTAGGCAATCGTGGCGCCCCAATGCGATTCCTTGGTGTATGGCTTTTCGGCCGACAGCAGCAGCTGGGTAGTGCGGGTTTCCAGGCCGTTGTTGCCGATGATCAGGCTGCCGAAGCCGGGGATGCCATTGCCCCATGGCTGACTGCCGTTCTGCCAGAAGCTGCCATCGGGATAGCGGTTGCCGAGGGTATAGACCAGTCCATCGTAGCTTCTGACCACGGCCACGGTGGCACTCGTATTCCACTCGCCGATCTTGTTGCGCATGCCAATGCTGAATTGGTCGGAGTACGGCGTCTTGATGTTGTTGTTGACCATGTCGACTTCCTTCCCGGTATTGCTACCGGCCACCAGTGCCTGCAGGGCGCTGATGTCGAGGAAGGACGGATCGAAGGTGTAGCAGGAGTTGACGCCGACCGTGCACGGCACATCCGGTGTATTGAAGTAGAGCGTGGGTTGCGACAGCACCGACTTGGTTTGCTCCACCTGCAGGCTCTCGTACAGGTTGCGGTCGTATGAGCGGCCGATACCGCCGAAAATCACATGATTCTCGTCACCGTTGAGGTCGTAGGAGAAACCGAAGCGCGGCGCGAAGTTGTTTTTCGGCGCACTGCGATTGTTGCCGGTGCTGATGTAATCGTTGATATTTACGCCGCCCTTGGCCAGGGTCTGCGCATAGGTCTGGCCAGCCGGGGCATTTGGATCCTGGCTGTTGAAGGCGGCGACCACATTGGCCGGCGTGACATAGTTGAGATACGAAGGGGTCTCCTCGTAGTCCCAGCGGATGCCCAGATTCAGGGTCAGCTTATCGTTGACTGCCCAGTCGTCCTGGATATAGGTGCCGAACTGCTTGTCCGAGCTCCTGGCCACCGGGCTCTGTCCGGGCGTCGGCGAACCGAATTGCACCGAATATGGAATTGCTTCGGTACCGCCCGCAGTGGTCACCGCGTAATTGAACAGTGCGTTGGAGTCGCCCGCATCAAGTGCAGTCAGATCCACGGCCTTGTACTTGACGCCCATCTTGATGACGTGGTCGCCATGCCACTCGAAATCATTGAAAGTCAGGTCGTCCTGCAGCGACGGCCCCTTTTGGCCTTTGTTCTGTTGGGCGAGTGGCGAATTGCCGGTCTGCAGGATCGTGGTGTTCAGCTGCGCTCCAGTCAATGTGTAGCTGTTGCCCGCACCAAGCACCGCCGGCGTCGGCTCGTAGGAAGCGTCCTCGAAAGTCACCTGCAACCGATTGAACCAGCTGTATGCACTGTGGTCCCAGCGCATGTCGAAGCGCTTGTCGTAGTTGATGACGTTGAGCGCCGCCGATGCGGTGGTGATGCCACCGACTCCGGTAACCTGGGTTTCGTCGCGGTATTTTCCGCTGATTTCGAAGCGGTCCTTGTCGGTGGGTTCGTAGTCGATCTTGCCGAACCAATCGTTCTCCCTGAACGGCTGAGCTGCCGGTCCGATCTGCGACTGCACGCTGGCCGGCAACAGGTCGGTGACCCCCGTAACCCCCGGCACCACTGTGGTCGGAGTAACAAATTCCTTGCCTTCGTAGGCGATGAAGAAATGCGCCTTGTCCTGGATGATCGGGCCACCCAGGTCGAAGCCGTAGTTCTTCTCGTGCGACGAGGTCTTCTTGCCCGCAGCTTCTTCGGCAGGAGTCTCCGCCCGCATCGCGGTATCGGTGAAATCGCCGAATACGTCTCCGTGGAATTCGTTGGTACCCGACTTGGTCTGGGCAACCAGCGCAGCGCTGGATACCTGGTCGTATTCCGCCTTGTAGTTGGATGTGATCACCTTATATTCGCCGATCGCCAGCTGCGGGAACGGGTTTCCCACGCTGCCGTTCTGGCCGGTGACGCCACCGGGCAATACGTAGTTTTTCTGGCCCACGCCATCGATATAGACATTGATGGCGCTGCTGGCCTGGGCGCCGGAGCGCAGGCTGGTATTTCCGGTTTGGCCATCTCGGGTAAACACTACGCCCGGCACGATGTCGGCGAATTGCAGGAAGTTGCGCGAGGCCTGCGGCGTAGTATCGATCTGCCGCAATGAGACATCGGTACCCACCTCGGACGTCTTGACTTCCTGCAGCGTAACGGCCGAGGCGGTGACCGTGACGGCATTGAGGTTAGTGGCGTTGGCGGCCACTGCCGCCGTAGCGGTCAGATCGAGCGTGGCGGTGGAGGCCACCGTTAGCGTAACCGTCCGCTCGGTACCCGCGCCCGCATCCACCTGGTAGGTACCTGGCGGCAGGCCAACCAGCGCGTAGCTGCCATCCGCGTCTGCCTTGGTACGTCGCACCGCGCCGGTGGCGATCTGTTTGGCTGTCACCACCGCGCCAGCCGCCGCATGGCCACGCAGGTTCGCATCCGAGCTTGCCGCAATCGAAATCGCCGATGTGCCGATGGCGAGCGTCACGATCGACGCCTTGATGAGACTTGCGAGCAGCCTCTTTTTGAAATTCGTATTTGGTTTCATGATTCCCCTCCCGCTCAAAAGCCGATTTGACGTACTGGGAATGCTTTCAGCTACCGCCGCGACAGGCAGCGCTGCACACGCCCGCGAAATGTGCACCGGATAATGCGTTGCTCTTTTTCATGACCTGACGCCCTTCCTCAACAAGCTTCAAGTGGAGCCAGCCGTGGCTGCAGTCCTGTGCAATGAATGCGAGCGAGCCCTTTCGCCTGCCTGCAGCAATACTTCTCGACGCTAGATCGCTTTGGATGGATGCCGCTTCGCATCCGCCGTCGTTGTCCGTGTCGGTGCATGCTCGCCGCCACGGGACGGGGTCGAGCCCCGCGCCACCAAGGTGGCCGTGACGCGCCGGTGCACCGGTATCCGACTGGCGGGATCGGCGATCTGCGCGCAGAGCTGTTCCAGCGCCAAGGTGCCCAATTCGGCAATGCGCACGCGCACCGTCGTCAGCGGCGGAGTGACATACCGCGCCATCGGCACATCATCGAAACCGGCGACGGCCACCTCGTCGGGAATGCGCACGCCAGCCTCGCGCAGAGCCGCCATGCAGCCGATCGCCATCATGTCGTTGGCAGCGAATACCGCATTCGGTCGCGGGTGCATTGCCAGCAACTGTTGCCCGGCGGCGTAGCCGGACTGCTCGCTGAAGTCACCCGGGAGGATCACCGCAGCGGCGTCCGCCGCATGCGCGGCAAGCACTTCGCGAAAGGCTTGCTCACGCTCGCGCACGTCCTGGTTCTTGACCGGCCCCTGGATGAAGGCAATCCGTTTGCACCCGCAGCCCAGCAGGTGATCGAGCACCAGCTTGACCCCGCTCTTGTTGTCCACCGAAAGCGTGGCGTAGTCATGATTCGTTTCCAGCGTGTTCATCAGCACGCTGGGAAGGCTCACTTGCAGGTTGCGACGCAGGAAATCCTCATCGGCATGCGGCGACATCACCAACAGGCCATCGACCCGCCCGTGCATTGAGCGCAACGCAATCGCCGCTTCATCGGCATCGTCGTGCGAACTGGATACCAGGATGTGCAGGCCGCGGGCGCGGGCGGCCAGATCGATGCCGCGAATCAGCTCGGAAAAGAACTCGCCATACAGATCCGGCAGCAGGACACCGATGGTGTGGGTGCGCCGGGTAATCAGGCTGCGCGCTGCGTTGTCCGGCACGTAGCGAAGGCGGGCGGCGACTTCACGCACGATCTTCACGGTTTCCGGGGTTACCCCGCCGCTGCCGTTGAGCGCACGCGACACCGAAGCCACGGAAAGCATGGCTTCGCGCGCCACATCTTTGATGGTTACGGTCCTGGATGCCACAACACCGTCCCGCTTGCAGCGCAGCCCCACGCTACGCGTCCGGACGCAACGTAAACGTTTTCATGAAGTCTTGTAAAGCTGTTAAATCCGAATATTTTCGCTGCACTGCGGCAGGAAACTCGGCCCTCCGACGGCTTTGCCCGGGATAAACCACGAAAACGCAAACCCGCGTCAGGCATGCGGCATCGCGCCACCCGGATATGGCAACGCAACAATCGGGGGGCGATTTTTTTCAGCTCACGAACGTTCCGCAGCCGCAGGCCAAAAGCGAAACGAGCCGCAGCAGCGGCCCTGCACTAGCGGGAATGATCCCGTCGACGACTGAACATCCATGGCCACAGTTCCGGCGTGGCATAAGCAGGGACCCAGGAGCCGTGGTTCACCCCGGGAAATTCGGTGTAACGCACGTCGTCGCCTTGCGCTCGCAACGCGGCATACATGTCGCGCGAACCTTGCGGCGGCACCACCTCGTCCGCTGCGCCGTGAAAAATCCATACCGGCAAGGGCGTGATGCGCTGGGCCAGCCACGCATACGGGCTCTTGTCCGCCGGCACGCCGTAGAGATGCAACTCAGGCTCATCGGACAAAGCCAGCACGCCGCCACAGATGATCGCCGCGGCCGCAAACATGCGCGGATGATCGGCTGCGATCTGCCAGGCGCCATAGCCGCCCATGGACAGGCCGGTCAGGTAAAGCCGGTCGCGATCGCCATGGTATGCCGCGATGCTGTCCTGCAACGCTGCCAGCGCCATCTTTTCGGGGGTCCCGTGCCAGAGGGTGTCCCCGGGCGCCTGCGGGATCACCACCACGGCCGGGAAATCGGCGCCATGTTCCTGCAGCCACGGCGGCAGCCCCTGGCTCAACGACGCGCGATTGTCGCTGCCGCGCTCGCCGCTGCCATGCAGGAACAGGACGACCGGCCAGCTCCGCTTGCGGTCCCAGCCAGCCGGCAGGAATACCCGGTAGGCATAGCTGTGGCCGTCGATGCGCACCTGCCTGGCAATGAAACGCGAAATCTCGATATCCGCAGCTCGGCAGGAAAACCCAACCACCATCAAGCAGACGAGCAACGCTGCCAACATTCGTTTCATGGATGGCTACTCGGTTCGGGGCTGACCGGATTGTGGCACGGACAGATCATCTGATCGCGCAAGCATCCTGCCGATCTCGGTGTCCACCGCACCCATCGGGCTGGATGGCATCGCCGTCCGGGCCTGCGCGTCCAAAAGCGCTCTTCGCATCGGGAAGCTCACGCGCGTGGCGTTGAGATTGATCGACGTATGGATGGCTAGCCATCCATACCACCAGGATCAGGCGCCGAAAAATAATTTCAAATAAAACCATTGACGCGCAGTTTCGACCTCGCGTATGGTTGGTCGCATGTCGCAACGCAACAGCCACCGCCGCATCGCCAAAAACAACCGTCTCGTGATGGTTGCCGGCCTGCTGCAGGCTCGCGGCACGCTCCTTCTTGCCCTCGTACTCGTACTCCTTATTACCAACGGAGGTGCGGGCTGAGGGCATGTGTCCAGGTAACTAAGCAAGAAACCTGAAGACTCCCAAAGAACCCCGCACCGGCAACGGCGCGGGGTTTTTTGTTGCCCTCGGCTCGCATCAGCGGAGCCAGCGATGAACCCCCAAGCGACAACAGCCCCAGACGTAACAGCAACCGCATCCGGCAGCGGCCACGCTGACGCCGATCGCGTGCGCATCTTCGACACCACCTTGCGTGATGGCGAGCAGGCGCCCGGTTTCTCGATGGACCGGCGCACGAAATTGCGCATCGCACAAGCGCTGGAGGCGCTCGGTGTCGACGTGTTGGAAGCGGGTTTCCCGCAGGCCTCGCCGGATGATTTCGCCGCGGTGGCCGAAATCGCCCGCACGCTGAGAAGCACCACGGTATGCGCGCTGGCGCGTTGCCAGAGCGGCGACATCGACAGCGCCGCGCGCGCACTGGAACAGGCGCGGCAGGCGCGCATCCATGTGTTCCTGTCGACCAGTCCGCTGCACCGCGAGCACAAGCTGGGCATGAGCAAGACGCAGGTGGTCGATGCTGCGGTGGCTGCCGTCGAACGCGCCCGCGGTCTGTGTCACGAGGTGGAGTTCTCCGCCGAGGACGCGCTGCGCACCGAACCCGAGTTCCTTGCCGAAGTGTTCAGCGCCGCGGTCGCCGCCGGCGCCACCACGCTGAATGCGCCGGACACGGTGGGCTATACCACCCCGGCCGAGATCGTCGAGCTGTTCACCTATCTGCGCCGACATGTGCGCGGTGCGGACAAGGTGATCTTCTCCAGCCATTGCCATGACGACCTGGGCATGGCGGTGGCGAACAGCCTGGCCGCGGTGAGCTCGGGTGCGCGCCAGGTGGAATGCACGATCAACGGCATCGGCGAGCGTGCCGGCAACGCCGCGCTGGAGGAGATCGTGATGGCGCTGAAGGTGCGCTCGCCGCACTTCGGCGTGGGCACGCGCATCGACACGCGCCGGCTCTATCCCACCTCGCGCCTGCTGACCCAGCTGACCGGGCAGGCGGTGCCGCGCAACAAGGCGATCGTGGGCGACAACGCGTTTGCGCACGAATCGGGCATCCACCAGCACGGCATGCTCAAGCACCGCGGCACCTACGAAATCATGCGTCCGCAGGACGTCGGCATCGCCGAGACGCGGCTGGTGCTGGGCAAGCACTCCGGTCGGTCCGCGCTGCGCCAGCGTCTGGAAACCCTGGGCCACACGCCGGACGATGCGGCGCTGGACGTGGTCTTCGCGCGCTTCAAGACGCTGGCCGACAAGAAGCGCGAAGTGCACGACGAGGATCTGGAAGCGATCGCGCTGGGCCTGGATCCGGATGCCGCCGGTCCATGGCGGTTGGTGCAGCTCAACACCAGCACGCACCTGGGCGGCAGCGCCTCGGCCTCGGTGAAGCTGCGTCATGACGACGGCCGTGAAGTCGGCGAGGCGGCGATCGGCGATGGCCCGGTCGATGCCGTGTTGCGTGCGATCGAGCGCGCCACCGGCAACGCGCTGCAGCTGAGCGACTTCAAGGTACGCGCGGTCAGCGAAGGCGGCGATGCCCAGGGCCATGCCCAGCTCACCGCGCGCCATGCCGCGCGCGAATGGCGCGGCCATGGCGTCAGCACCGACATCGTCGAGGCCACCGCGCAGGCCGCGCTGGCCATCGTCAACCGCATCGAACGACAGGCACCGGCTGCCGCGCCGGTCGCCGTCGCCAACCTGTAATCCTCCGAGGAGCCTCCATGAGCAACACGCCCTTCCTCTGGCACAACGGTCGCATCAAGCCTTGGGCCGATGCCTCCGTCCATGTCAGCACGCATGCCCTGCACTACGGCTCCTCAGTGTTCGAGGGCGAGCGCGTGTACGCCACGCCGCAGGGCCCGGCGTATTTCCGGCTGGCCGAGCACACGCGCCGGCTGTTCGAATCCGCCGCGATCTACGAGATCGAGATCGGCTACAGCGAAGACGAGATCAACACCGCCTGCATCGAGCTGATCCACGCCAACGCGATGCGTTCGGCCTACGTACGGCCGATCGTGTTCCGCGGCGCAGGTGGACTGGGCGTGCTGCCGAAAAATGGCGCACCGGTCGAGGTGGCGATCATGGCGCTGGACTGGGGCGCGTACCTGGGCGATGCGGTGGAAAAAGGCGCGGACGTCTGCGTGTCCTCGTGGCATCGCCCCGCACCGAACACCTTGCCGAGCTGGGCCAAGGCCGGCGGCAATTACCTCAACAGCCAGTTGATCGGGCTGGAAGCACGCCGCGGCGGTTACGACGAAGGCATCGCGCTGGGCCACAACGGCCTGCTCAGCGAGGGCGCCGGCGAGAACCTGTTCCTGGTCAAGCGCGGCAAGCTGCTCACGCCGCCGTCGAGCGCCGGCATCCTCGCCGGCATCACCCGTGACAGCGTGCTCACGCTGGCCGCCGATCTCGGCATCACGGTGGATGAGCGCGACCTGCCGCGCGAGGCGCTGTACACCGCCGACGAAGTGTTCATGACCGGCACCGCCGCCGAGATCACGCCGGTACGCTCGGTCGATCGCAAGCTCGTCGGCGCAGGCATGCCCGGTCCGATCACGAAACAACTGCAGCAGGCGTTCTTCGGCCTGTTCGATGGCCGTACCGAGGACCGCTGGAACTGGCTAACGCCGGTGCGCAACGAAGTCACTGCGCAGGAGGCCGCGTGATGGCCAAGACACTCTTCGAGAAAGTATGGGACGCGCACGTCGTCGTACCCGAAACCACCGACACGCCGGCCGTGCTCTACGTCGACCTGCATCTGGTGCATGAGGTGACCTCGCCGCAGGCGTTCAGCGAACTGCGCGAGCGCGGCCTGCAGCTGCGTCGCCCGGATCGCATGCTGGCCACGCTGGACCACTCCACCCCGACCTTGCCGACCAACGCGGACGGCAGCCGCCCGTATGCGAACGCCGAGGCGCAGGCACAGGTGACCCAGCTGGAAACGAATTGCCGCGAGTTCGGCGTCGAGCTGCACGGCTGGGACAGTGCCGACCGCGGCATCGTGCACGTGATCGGCCCGGAGCTGGGCGCCACCCAGCCCGGCATGACGATCGTCTGCGGCGACAGCCACACCTCCACCCACGGTGCGTTCGGCGCGCTGGCATTTGGCATCGGCACCACCGAGGTCGGCCACGTGATGGCGACGCAGTGCCTGCTGCAGCGCAAGCCGAAGACGATGGCGATCCATGTGGACGGCCAGTTGCCCGCCGGCATCAGTGCGAAGGATCTGATCCTGCACATCATCGGCACGATCGGCGTCGATGGCGGCACCGGCTACGTGCTGGAGTACCGCGGCGCGGCGATCGAAGCGCTGTCGATGGACGAGCGCATGACCGTCTGCAACATGTCGATCGAAGCCGGCGCACGCGCAGGCCTGATCGCGCCGGACGACACCGCGTTCGCATGGTTGAAAGGTCGCCCCCGCACACCGCAGGGCGCCGCGTGGGATGCCGCCGTGGCGACGTGGCGTGCGCTGCGCAGCGATGACGGCGCCACCTACGACCGCGAAGTGCGCATCGACGCCAACGCGGTGAAACCCACCGTCACCTACGGCACCCATCCGGGCATGGCTATCGCGATGGACGCGCCGGTACCGGCCGCGACCAATGCCCAGGAACATCGTGCGCTCGACTACATGCAGAGCAAGCCCGGCCAGCCGATGCAGGGCACGCCGGTCGACGTGGTGTTTGTCGGCAGCTGCACCAACTCGCGGCTGTCCGATCTGCGCGAGGCCGCCAACGTGCTGCGTGGCCGCCGCGTCGCCGACGGCGTGCGCATGCTGGTGGTGCCGGGTTCCGAAGCGGTGCGCCGCGACGCCGAACGCGAAGGCCTGCATCAGGTATTCACCGCCGCCGGCGCCGAGTGGCGCGTGCCGGGCTGTTCGATGTGCATCGCGATGAACGGCGACCTGGCCCAGCCAGGCCAGCTGGTAGTGAGCACCTCCAACCGCAACTTCGAAGGCCGCCAGGGCAAGGGCGCACGCACCGTGCTGGCCAGCCCGGCCACCGCCGCGGCATCTGCACTGGCTGGGCGCATTGCCGATCCACGCGAGTACCTGGTGGAGGCAGCATGAAGAGCAGAAGTAAGTGGAGAGAAGTGGGGAGCGAGAGAGAGCAGGCGCCGAGGCTTGGCGGCTCTTCCCCTCGCGCCCTTGCCGTTCGCTTTATCTCACTCCTCACTCCTCACTCCTCTCTACTAACACCTCATAAGAGCCTGCCATGAAACCCATCACCCGCATCCACTCGCGCACCGCGGTGCTGGCTGACGAGAACATCGACACCGACCGCATCATCCCGGCACGCTTCCTCACCACCACCACCCGCGAAGGGCTGGGCAAGCTGTGCTTCCACGACTGGCGCTATCGGGCCGATGGCAGCGACAACCCGGCGTTTCCGTTGAACCAGCCGCAGGCGCAGGGCTGCTCGATCGTGGTGGCCGGACGCAATTTCGGCTGCGGCTCCTCGCGCGAACACGCGCCGTGGGCCCTGCTCGATTACGGCGTGCAGGCGGTGCTGTGCAGCGAGATCGCGGACATCTTCCGTGGCAACGCGTTGAAGAACGGCCTGCTGGCGATCGTCATCGACGAACTGGAGCACCGCTGGCTGCTCAAGCATCCCGGTATCGAGCTGGTGATCGACGTGCGTGAACAGTTCATCGCACTGCCCGACGGCGGCCGCATTTCGTTCCGGCTGGAACCGTTCGCGCGGCACTGCCTGCTCAACGGCGTCGACCAGCTCGGCTACCTGCTGCAACACAGCGACGCCATCAGTCATTACGAACAATCGGAGAAAGCGGCATGAAGGCACACATCGTCACCCTGCCCGGCGACGGCGTCGGCCCCGAGGTCACCGCGGCCGCGGTCGCCGTATTGAAAACCGTCGCCGCGCGTTATGAGCACGTGTTCACCTTCGATGAGCACTTGATCGGCGGTGCTGCGATCGACGCCACCGGCGAACCGCTGCCAGCCGCTGCGCTGGCCGTATGTCAGAGCGCCGATGCGGTGCTGCTCGGCGCCGTCGGTGGCCCGAAGTGGTCCGACCCGAATGCGCCGGTGCGCCCCGAGCAGGGTTTGCTGGCGTTGCGCGCCGCGCTGGGTGTGTATGCGAACCTGCGTCCGCTGCAGGTGCATCCCGCGCTGGCCGACCTGTCGCCGCTGAAGAACGAGAAGCTGGAAAACGTCGACGTGCTGTTCGTGCGCGAACTCACCGGCGGCGCCTACTTCGGCGCCAAGACGCGCACGGCCGATACCGCCACCGACGAGTGCAAATACACGGTAGCCGAAGTCGAGCGCGTGGTGCGCCGCGCGTTCGAACTAGCGCGCGGCCGCCGCCACCACGTCACCTCGGTGGACAAGGCCAACGTGCTGGAGACCTCGCGCCTGTGGCGCAGCACGGTGCAACGCATCGCCGCCGACTATCCCGACGTGAAGGTCGAGCACCAGCTGGTCGACTCGATGGCGATGCTGCTGCTGACCCAGCCGAGCCGCTACGACGTGGTGGTCACCGAGAACCTGTTCGGCGACATCCTCACCGACGAAGCCGCTGCGCTGGCCGGTTCGCTCGGCCTGCTGCCGTCGGCGTCCCTGGGCGAGGGCAAGGCCGGCCTGTACGAACCGATCCACGGCTCGGCGCCTGACATCGCCGGCCACGGCGTGGCCAATCCGGTCGGCGCGATCCTCTCCGCAGCGTTGCTGCTGCGTCATTCGCTGGGACTGGAAGCCGAAGCGGCGGCCGTCGAGGCGGCGGTCGACCAGGTGCTGCGCCATGGCCCGCACACCCGCGACATCGGCGGCAGCGCCGGCACCGCCGCCGTATGCGACGCCGTGCTGGCCGCGATCGAGGAGTACGCCGACAACGCCGCCGCGTTCTTCTGCGGAGCACGCGCATGCGGCTGATGCAGTCCCCCAGCTCCCCTCGACACTTTCCCAACGGCCACATGGACGTGTCCGTATTTTCTGCCGTCCCCTGCGTGCTTCCGGTATCGGATGCCCTCCATGCGTTCCCAAGGCGCACGTTCCCATCCGCTTCGCCAACTTTCCTTGCACGCAGGGGACGCTTTTTCCTTGCGCTTCGATCAGCGCCGCGGCGAGCACGCGCCCCTCATCCGCCCCTTCGGGGCACCTTCTCCCCGGTGGGGAGAAGGGATTCAGTCCTTTGGAGATTTTTTGATGCGCAGTGACCTGATCAAGAGCGGCCCCGACCGCGCCCCCGCCCGCGCGATGCTGCGCGCCACCGGACTGGACGACGCGGCGATTGCCCGACCGCTGGTTGCGGTGGTGCACACCTGGTCGAACGTGAGCCCGTGCAACCTCAACCTGCGCGAGCTGGCGGTCGAAGCCGCCGCCGGCATCCGTGCCGCCGGCGGCACGCCGATCGAATTCAATACGATCGCCGTCACCGACGGCATCGCGATGGGTACGCCGGGCATGCGTGCCTCGCTGATCAGCCGCGAGGTGATCACCGACTCGATCGAGCTGGCGGTGGATGGTCACTGCCTCGACGCGATGGTGGTGCTGTGCGGCTGCGACAAGACCATCCCGGCCGCGGCGATGGCGCTGGCGCGGCTGAACATCCCCGGTGTCGCGCTGTACGGCGGCAGCATCGCGCACGGCACGCACGACAATCATCCGATCACCATCCAGCAGGTGTTCGAAGCCGTTGGTGCGCACGGCGCCGGCAAGATCGACGACGCCGAACTCGCCTCGGTCGAGCGCGATGCCTGCCCCGGTGCCGGCGCCTGCGGCGGCCAGTTCACCGCCAACACGATGGCGATGGTGCTGACCACGCTGGGCCTGTCGCCGATGGGTTACAACGACATTCCCGCCACGCATCCGGCCAAGGGCGCCGCCGCCTATCGATGCGGCGAGCTGGTGATGGAATGCCTCAAGGCCGGGCGCACGCCGCGCGACATGCTGACGCGTACATCATTCCGCAACGCTGCCCGCATGGTCGCCGCCACTGCGGGTTCCACCAACGCGGTGCTGCACCTGCTGGCGATCGCGCGCGAAGCCGGCGTCGAGTGGGCGCTGGAAGATTTCGAGCCCGCCTCGGTGCACACGCCGGTGATCGCCGACCTGCTGCCCGGCGGCCGCTATACCGCGGTCGAGCTGTTCGGCGCCGGTGGCAGCGCGCGGGTGGCGCAGGAGCTGATCGCCGCCGGCATGCTGGACGACGCGCCTACCGTCACCGGTCGCAGCCTGTTCGCCGAAGCCGCGGCCGCACCACGCGCCGAGACACAGGACGTGGTGCATCCAGTCACCCGGCCGCTGAAACCGCGCGGCGGCTACTCGATCCTGTACGGCAACCTCGCGCCGGAAGGCTGCATCCTCAAGCTCGCCGGCAAGAGCGGCCACTTCGAAGGCAGCGCCTGCGTGTTCGAGAGCGAGGAGGAAGCGTTCGCCGCCGTGCAGGGCGATCGCATCCACGCCGGCGACGTCATCGTGATCCGCAACGAAGGTCCCGCCGGCGGTCCCGGCATGCGCGAGATGCTCGGCGTCACCGCGGCGCTGGTCGGCCGCGGCCTCGGCAACGACGTGGCGCTGATCACCGACGGCCGCTTCTCCGGCGCCACCCACGGTTTCATGGTCGGCCACATCGCACCCGAAGCAGTGCGTGGTGGCCCGATCGCCCTGCTGCGCGACGGCGACCGCGTGGTGATCGATGCCGAACACCGCGAGCTGCGCACCACGGCCGACCTGGCCAGTCGCCGCGCCAGCTGGCAGCCACCGAAACCGAAAGTCACCCAGGGCGCACTGGCCAAGTACGCGCGCCTGGTCGGCTCCGCCTCCGACGGCGCCACCACCCAGCTGCATGCCGCCATCGCCTCATCCAAGCATACCCACACCGAAACCACCGAAGGAGTTGCCGCATGAGTACCGCCCCCACCAACGCACTCGCCCAATCCCGCATCGCCGTACTCGGCTACGGCAGCCAGGGCCGCGCGCATGCGCTGAACCTGCGCGACTCCGGCCTCGACGTCGTGGTCGGCCTGCGCCCCGGCGGCCCCACATGGAAACGCGCCGAGGCCGATGGCTTCGCGGTGGTCGAACCGGCCAACGCGGTGCGTGGCGCCGACCTGGTCGCCGTGCTGACCCCGGACATGGTGCAGCCGGCGCTGTACAAGGAAGTGATCGAACCGAACATCAAGCCGGGCGCCGCGCTGTTGTTCGCGCACGGCTTCAACGTGCACTTCAAGCAGATCACCCCACGCGCCGACATCGACGTGATCCTGGTCGCCCCGAAGGGCCCCGGCGCGCTGGTGCGCAGCGAATACGAGCGTGGCCGTGGTGTGCCGTGCATCTGGGCGGTGCACCAGGATGTCAGTGGCCACGCCGAGGCGAAGACCAAGGGCTACGCCGACGGCATCGGTGGCGGCCGCGCGATGATCATCAAGACCGACTTCAAGGAAGAGACCGAGACCGACCTGTTCGGCGAGCAGGCGGTGTTGTGCGGCGGCACCAGCGAGCTGGTGATCAAGGGCTTCGAGACCCTGGTCGAGGCCGGCTACCAGCCGGAGATCGCCTACTACGAGGTGATGCACGAGCTGAAGCTGATCGTCGACCTGTTCTACGAAGGCGGCCTCAAGCGGATGCTGGAATTCGTCTCCGAAACCGCGCAATACGGCGACTACGTCAGCGGTCCGCGCGTGGTCGACGCCGGCACCAAGGCGCGCATGAAGGAAGTCCTCACCGATATCCAGGACGGCACGTTCGCGCGCAACTGGACGGCCGAATATGCCGCCGGCCTGCCCAACTACAAGCGCCTGAAGCAGGCCGACCTCGATCATCCGATCGAAGTGGTCGGCGCCAAGCTGCGCGCACAGATGCCGTGGCTGCAGCCGTCCGCAGCCAAGACCGAAGCCATGCCGCTGAAGAAGGTCGGCTGAAAACCGCCTTGCCCCTCCCCCTGCTTCGCAGGGAAGGGGCACAGCAGTCACTACCCCTAGCACTGAACAATGAGAGAGGTTCGTCATGAAACGTTTCCATATCGCCCTGGCCGTCGCCGACCTGGAGGCCTCGATCGCCGACTACAGCGCCCGACTCGGCCAGCCACCGCAGGCCGTGGTTTACGGCGTTTACGCGATGTGGCGCACCGACAACCTCAATTTCTCGATCCGCCAGCAACCCGAAAAGGCCGGCCAGATCTGCCAGCTCGGCTTCGAGGACGACATCGCGCAGGGCTTCACCAGCAGCACCGACGTGAACGGCATCGCATGGGAACGTTTTTCCACACTGGAGCAGGACCTGCAGATCATCGCCACCTTTGGCGTGCCGGTGCATCCGGCGGTCGAGCGCGACCTGATCCGCAATTGATGGGCCGCAAAAGTACCCCGACCTTCGCCCGTCATCCCAGCGAGGCGCTTCGCAACAGCCGAAGGCTGGTCAAGCCGGGATCCGGTGCCTTGGCAGCATCTGCATTCAAAGCCACTGGCTTCCGGCCTGCGCCGGAATGACGACGCGGAGAACCGAATGCCATTGCGCACCCCATCCACCAGGAACCAGACGTGACGACTTCAGCGCAGACGACGCAGCCTGCCCAGGCCACCGCCATCGACCAGCATCCGCTTGCCGGCCACACGATGAGTGGCGCCGACGTGATCGTGCAGGTATTCGCCGACCAAAGCGTCGAGGTGATGTTCGGCTATTCCGGCGGCGCGATCCTGCCGGTATACGACGCCGTGTTCCGCTACAACGCGACCCACCTGAAGGACAACGGCGACGAGCCGATGCCGCTGATCGTGCCGGCCAACGAACAGGGCGCAGGTTTCATGGCGGCGGGCTATGCGCGCGCCTCCGGCAAGGTCGGCGTGGCGGTGGTCACCTCCGGCCCCGGCGCCACCAACATGGTCACGCCGGTGCGCGACTCGATGGCCGATTCGATTCCGCTGGTGGTGATCTGCGGCCAGGTGAGTACCGTGGCAATCGGCAGCGATGCGTTCCAGGAGGCACCGATCAGCAACATCATGGGCGCCTGCGCCAAGCATGTGTTCCTGGTCACCGATCCGGCGCAGCTGGAAGCGACCCTGCGCACCGCATTCACCCTCGCCCGCAGCGGTCGCCCCGGACCGGTGGTGGTGGATGTCCCGAAGGACGTGCAGAACACCGCGCTGAAGTTTCATGGCAACGGCGAGCTGGCGCTGACCGGCTATCGCGCACGCCTGCGTGCGGTGGAACAGTCGACGTTGAGCGACGCCGACTGCGCCGCCTTCTTCACGGCATTGATGCAGGCCAGACGTCCACTGATCTACGCCGGCGGCGGCGTGATCGCAGCCGGTGCGGCCACCGCATTGCGTGCATTCGTCGACACGTTCGGGTTGCCGGTCACCACCACCTTGATGGGCCTGGGCGCGTTCGACACCACCGACCCGTTGGCCCTGCACATGCTCGGCATGCACGGCACCGCGTATGCGAATTACGCGGTGGAGGATTGCGACTTCGTGCTGGCGCTGGGCGCACGCTTCGACGACCGCGTGGCCGGCGTGCCGGACAAGTTCGCACCGCGCGCTAAGTTCATCGCACACATCGACATCGACCCGGCTGAGATCGGCAAGGTGAAACCGGTGCACTGGCATCATGTCGGCCCGCTGGTGCGCGCGCTGGAACGCCTGAACAGTTACGGCCGTGCACACGGGTTGCGGCCCTCGCTCGATGCCTGGCATGCGCACGTCGCCGAACTGAAACGCGTGCACGCGTTGAACTATGACCGCAGCAGCAGGTTGATCCAGCCCTACGCCGTGCTGGAAGCGATCAACCGGCATACCGACGGCCGCGCGATCATCAGCACCGGGGTCGGCCAGCACCAGATGTGGGCGGCGCAGTACTTCGACTTCCGCGCGCCGCGGCATTGGCTCACTTCCGGTTCGATGGGCACGATGGGTTTCGGACTGCCGGCGGCGGTCGGCGCGCAGTTCGCGCACCGCGACAAGCTGGTCATCGACATCGACGGCGACGCCAGCATCCGCATGAACCTCGGCGAGCTGGAAACCGTCACCACCTACAACCTGCCGATCAAGGTAGTGGTGCTCAACAACGTCGGCGACGGCATGGTGCGGCAGTGGCAGAAGCTGTACTTCAAGGGCCGCTTCGCCTCCTCCGACAAGAGCCTGCACAAGAAGGACTTCGTGCTGGCCGCACAGGCCGACGGCTTCGCCTGGGCGCAGCGGCTGGAACACGCCGAGGAACTGGAGGCGACGATCGCCGCGTTCCTCGCGTTCGATGGCCCGGCGTTCCTGGAAGTGATGATCGATCCGGATGCCGGCGTGTATCCGATGGTCGGCCCCGGCGCCAGCTACGCGCAGATGATCACTGGCGAGTTCATCGCTTCGCGCGATGCGCCCGCCGCGCGCGAGGTGCAGCCATCGCACATGTTTTGAGCAAACCATTTTGATCGTCGTTCCGGCGGCTTTTGACAGCCGAGTGGCTGGTCAAGCCGGAACCCAGTGTCGTCGACGCGCAAAGCCTCTGGATTCCGGCTTTCGCCGGGATGACGAGCATGAAAGGAGCGAGACATGAACCACACTTTATCCATCTTGCTGCAGAACGAAGCCGGCGCACTGGTGCGCGTCGCCGGGCTGTTCGCCGCGCGCGGCTACAACATCGACACGTTGACCGTCTGCGCCACCCACGATCCCGCCGTTTCGCGCCTGACCCTGAGCCTGCAGTGCGACGATGCCGGCGTCGCGCAGATCCTGCAGCAGACGCGCAAGCTGGTCGACGTGCTGCAGGTGGCGCATCCGGCGACGGCACTGGCGGCATGAATGCAGTCGTCGCGCCCGCTGCCGATGACGAGGCGCTAGCCGCCGACGATCTGCTGGCGCAGGTCCGCGCGGCGCGCGTTTACGACGTGGCGCACGAGTCGGCGCTGGAACCGGCAGCGCTGCTCAGCGTCCGACTCGGCCAACCGGTGCTGCTCAAGCGCGAGGACCAGCAAGCAGTGTTCTCGTTCAAGCTGCGCGGCGCGTACAACCGCATGGTGCAACTGGATCCGGCGCAACGCGCGCGCGGGGTGATCGCCGCTTCCGCCGGCAACCACGCGCAGGGTGTGGCACTGGCCGCGGCGAAACTCGGCATCCACGCCACCATCGTGATGCCGGTGACCGCACCGCGGGTGAAGGTGGATGCGGTGCGCCGACACGGCGGTGCGATGGTAGAGATCGTGCTGGCCGGCGACTCCTTTAGCGATGCACAGGCCGAAGCGGCACGCCTGCAGGGAGAACGCGGCGCCACCTTCGTGCATCCGTTCGACGATCCGGCGGTGATCGCCGGCCAGGGCACCGTGGCGCTGGAAATCCTGCGCCAACACCCGGGGCCGCTGCACGCGGTGTTCGTGCCGGTCGGCGGCGGCGGCCTGCTGGCCGGCGTGGCCGCGTGCATCAAGGCGCTGCGACCGCAAGTGCAGGTGATCGGCGTGCAGGCTGTCGATGCCGACGCGATGGCGCGTTCGCTGGAAAGCGGCGTGCGCGTGACGCTGGACGAAGTCGGCCTGTTCGCCGACGGCACCGCGGTGAAGCAGGTCGGTGCACTCACCTTCGCGCTGTGCCGGCAGCATGTGGACGCGATGCTGCGGGTGGATACCGACGCGATCTGCGCGGCGATCCGCGACATCTACCAGGAAACCCGCAGCGTACCGGAGCCGTCCGGTGCGCTGGCGCTGGCCGGGCTGAAGCAATATGCGGCTGCTCATGGCGACGGCAGTGGCGCGCTGGTGGCGATCGTCTCCGGCGCCAACATGAATTTCGACCGTTTGCGCTTCGTCGCCGAACGCGCCGAGGTCGGCGAGCAGCGCGAGGCGGTGTTCGCAGTGACGATCCCGGAGGAACGCGGCAGCTTCCGCCGCTTCTGCGCCACCCTGGGACGGCACAGCATCACCGAATTCAACTACCGCATCGGCGATGCCAGCTCAGCGCATATCTTCGTTGGCGTGCAGATCGCCAGCCGCGACGAACGCGAGGCGCTGGTCTCCGCTTTCCGCGCGCAGTCCTTCGACGTGCTCGACCTCACCGACGACGAGTTGGCCAAGCTGCACCTGCGCCACATGATCGGCGGCCGTTCCCCGCTGGCCCAAAATGAGCGGCTGTACCGCTTCGAATTCCCCGAACGCCCCGGCGCGCTCACCCACTTCCTCGGCCAGTTGCACCCGGACTGGAACATCAGCCTGTTCCATTACCGCAACCACGGCGCCGATTACGGCCGCATCCTGGTTGGTATCCAGGTGCCAACCGATGAGCACGCCCTGCTGCTATCGTTTCTGGCCGCACTCGGTTACCCGCATTGGGACGAAAGCGACCACCCCGCCTACCGGCTGCTGCTGCGGCAGTGAACAGGACGGCGCGATGCTGGCCGCAGCAATCAGGCTGCATCCAATGAAGTGATCCAGCACGCGAACAGAGCACAGTGGCCACGCTAAACTCGGCGGATGGCCCCTCCTCCCCGCAAACGCCAGCGACGCAATGCCCCGCCTGCCGCCAGCGCCCGGCCACGGCCCGGTGTGGCGAAGCCCGTTGTCAAGCCAGTCCAGCCGGCCGACAGTTCGACCCGCGCCACGCGTGTGCTCAATTGGCTGCTGCAAAAGCTGCCGGCAAGGCAGCGCGAAAAAGCGCTGCACTATCTGGTACTGACCCGGATGGATCGGCCGATCGGCGCGCTGCTACTGCTGTGGCCGACTTGGTGGGCGCTGTGGTTGGCTGCTGGCGATTTCCCGCCTTGGAAGCCCTTGATCATCTTCACCCTCGGCGTGTTCGCGATGCGCGCGGCTGGCTGCGCGATCAATGACTTTGCCGATCGCAAGCTGGATCCGCAGGTAGCGCGCACAGCCGGGCGGCCGATCGCGTCGGGCCGGGTCACGCCGCGCGAAGCTTTGCTCGTGTTCGCCGCCTTGCTGGTGTTCGCCTTCGTGCTGGTGCTGTTCACCAACCGGCTGACCATCGAGCTGTCGTTCGCCGGTGCCGCGCTGGCGGCGATCTATCCGTTCACCAAGCGCTACACCTATATGCCGCAGGTGGTGCTCGGCACCGCGTTCGGCTGGTCGATCCCGATGGCGTTCGCCGCCGTGACCCACGCCGTGCCGCCGGTAGGCTGGCTGCTGTTCATCGGCAACATCCTATGGTCGGTGATCTACGATACCGAGTATGCGATGGTCGATCGCGAGGACGACCTCAAGGCCGGCGCCAAGTCCACGGCGATCCTGTTCGGCGACGCCGACCTGCCGATTCTCGGCGTGCTGATGGGTACCTTCTTACTGGCGATGCTGTTCGTCGGCCAGCGCGCGGCGCTGGGCTGGCCGTACTGGCTGGGCCTCGCCGCCGCGGCCGGCCTGTTCGGCTATCAGCTGTGGCTGATCCGCGGCCGTGGCCGCGATGCCTGCCTCGCCGCGTTCCGCCACAACAACTGGCTGGGACTGGCGGTATGGATCAGCATCGCGCTGGCGCTGGCGGTGCGCTGATAAGCATCAGCCGCGCGGTGAGGGCGCCCGCGCCAGCGCCCACACATCCACCCGCTGCACGCCGGCGCGCTTGAGTACACGGACACACTCGGCCAGGGTCGCGCCGGTGGTCATGACGTCATCCAGAATCGCGACATGCGCAGGCAGCTCGATGCCTGGACGCATCGCGAATGCGTCGCGTACGTTGCGACGGCGGCCGCGGGCATCGAGTTCGGTTTGCGCGTCCGTACGGCGCGAGCGTTGCAACGCGTCGTGGTGCAAGGACACACCCAGTTCGCGCGACAGTGGACGACCCAGTTCCAGCGCCTGGTTGTAACCGCGCTGGCGTAAGCGGCTGCGATGCAGCGGCACCGTCAGCAGACGCTGCGGCAGGTCGATCGGGCAAGGCTCGCGCCGCCACAACGTCGACAGCACGCGGCCGGCGGCGAGATCAGCGCCGAACTTGTAGCGTGACTCCAGCCGATCCAGCGGCCAGCCATAACGGAACGGTGCCCAAGCTGCGTCCCACGGTGGCGCCCGGCGCTGGCATTCGCCGCACATCAGCGCTGGTGCCGCCAGCGGCAGTGCGCAGCGGGCGCAACAACTGCGGTTGCGCGGCAGCTCGGCCGAACAAGCGGCGCAGAGATCGACCCCATCGTCGCCGGCAGCGCCACAAAGCAGGCAACGCCATGGCAGCACGAAGCACTGCAGTCGTCGCCAGGGTGCCTTCAGCGCATCCATGCGCATGTCCACTCCATCGCCATATGGCCTTCAGTAAAGCGATGTTAGCGACTGGGCGGCGTTCATGCTTGCGTCAACCATTCGCCAATGTATCGAGTTGACACGTTCCAGGGCGACTTCCACACTCTCCCGCTTCATGTATGGGAGTTGCTGATCCATGGCCGACACCGTCATCCGCCACGACTGGACCCGCGCCGAAGTGGCCGCGTTGTTTGCGCTGCCGTTCAACGAGTTGCTGCATCGCGCGCATTCGACACACCGCGAGCATCACGATCCGAACGCGGTGCAGGTCTCCACCCTGCTGTCGATCAAGACCGGCGGCTGCCCGGAAGACTGCGCGTATTGCCCGCAGGCGGCACGCTACGACACCGGCGTGCAGGCGCAGAAACTGATGAGCGTGGAAGCCGTGCTGGAACGCGCGCAGGCGGCCAAGGATGCCGGCGCCAGCCGCTTTTGCATGGGCGCGGCCTGGCGTGGTCCGAAGGATCGCGACGTGGTGAAGGTCGCCGAGATCGTTCGCGCGGTGAAAGGTCTTGGCCTGGAGACCTGCGCCACGCTGGGCATGCTGAGCGGATCGCAGGCCGACAGCTTGAAGGCGGCCGGGCTCGACTACTACAACCACAACCTCGACACCGCGCCGGAGTTCTACGGCGAGGTGATCCACACGCGCCAGTACCAGGACCGGCTCGACACGCTCGATCATGTACGCGCCGCCGGCATGAAGACCTGCTGCGGCGGCATCGTCGGCATGGGCGAATCGCGCGACCAGCGCGCCGGCCTGCTACAGACCCTGGCCAACCTGCCCGAGCATCCGCAATCGGTGCCGATCAACCAGCTGGTGCAGGTCGAAGGCACGCCGCTGGCCGGCACGGCGGCGCTGGATCCGTTCGAATTCGTGCGCACGATCGCGGTAGCGCGCTTGCTGATGCCGGCCTCGATGGTGCGCCTGTCGGCCGGTCGCCAGCAGATGGACGATGCGGTACAGGCGCTGTGCTTCTTCGCCGGCGCCAACTCGATCTTCTATGGCGAGAAACTGCTGACCACCGGCAACCCGGACGTGGAGCACGACCGCGCGCTGTTCCGCCGGCTCGACCTGCATCCGCTGCAGGTGATCGAGGAAGCCAACACCGTGCATGCGGACATCCTCGAAACGGATCATCCCGGTATCGATCAGGCCAGCTGCGGACAGGGCTGTGGCTGCAGCGCCGCGGCCTGACCTGCTCGACCGGCTGGCGATCCAGACCACCGGGCGTGATCGTACACAGCTGCTGCGCCGACTGCGCACGATCGAACACGCCGATGGCCCTTGGGTGGAAACCGGGGGCCGGCGCCTGCTGTCGTTCTGCAGCAACGATTACCTCGGTCTCGCGCAGCACCCGCAGCTGATCGCGGCGTTCAAGCGGGTGGCCGATGACGAAGGCGTGGGCAGCACCTCGGCGCATTTGATCTGTGGTCATCGCGCCGAGCACGCGGCACTCGAGGAAGCGCTGGCCGCCTGGACCGGACGTGAGCGCGCCCTGCTGTTTTCCACCGGCTACATGGCCAACCTCGGCGTGCTGCAAACGTTGCTGGCGCGTGGCGACATCTGCGTGCAGGACAAGCTCAACCATGCCTGCCTGCTGGATGGGGCACAGCTTTCCGGTGCCGAACTGAAGCGCTATCCGCATGCCGATGTGGCCGCCGCCGCGCGCCAGCTGGCATCGCGCAGCGAAGCGGCGGCGTTGCTGGCCACCGACGGCGTGTTCAGCATGGATGGCGATGTCGCGCCGCTGCGCGAGCTGGCCGCCTTGTGTGCCCGTGAACAGGCCACCTTGATGGTCGACGATGCGCATGGCCTGGGTGTGCTGGGTGAGGGCGGTTCGGGCAGCGTGCGCGCCGCCGGGCTCGGCGAGCGCGACGTGCCGGTGCTGATGGCCACGCTGGGCAAGGCGCTCGGTTGCGCCGGCGCGTTTGTCGCCGGCCCGGCTGCGCTGATCGATGGACTGATGCAGTTCGCGCGCCCCTACATCTACACCACCGCAATGCCACCAGCTCTGGCCGCCGCCGCACTCACCGCCGTAGAACTGGCCCAGACCGAAGCGTGGCGGCGGCAGAAGCTCACCGCACTGATCGATCGTTTCCGGCGCGGTGCCGCCGAACTCGGCTTGCCGCTATCGGCTTCTACCAGCGCGATCCAGCCGCTGCTGCTGGGGAGTGCCGATGCAGCCCTGACCGCCGCACTGACCCTGGAGCGGCAGGGTTTACTGGTCAGCGCGATCCGTCCGCCCACAGTACCCCAAGGCCACGCACGCCTGCGCATCACGCTCTCGGCAGCGCATGAAGAAGATCATGTCGACCAGTTGCTGGCCGCGCTGGAAATTCTGCGATTACCGGCGCCTTCCCCACATCCAGCCTAATGCGGATGACCCTCCACGAGCGCTTTACCGCCGCCGCGTATAATTGCCCGCTTGCTCTGCCGATACCCCCGCATGTCGATCGTCAACATCTCCGCCTACAAATTCATCAGCCTGGACGACTTGCCCACGCTGCGCGAGCGGCTGCGTGAACGCTGCGAAGCGCTGGGGCTGAAAGGCACGATCCTGCTGGCGTCGGAAGGCATCAACCTGTTCCTCGCCGGCAGTCGCGCATCGATCGACGGCTTCATCGCCGCCCTGCACGAAGACTCGCGCTTCACCGATATCGAGCCGAAGGAATCGCTGTCCGACGAGGTGCCATTCGGCCGCATGCGGGTACGGCTGAAACAGGAAATCATCACCATGCGGCTGCCGACGGTCCGTCCCGAAGGCGGTCGCGCGCCGGCAGTGGACGCACCCACCCTGCAGCGCTGGCTCGACCAGGGCCATGATGACGAGGGCCGCGAAGTCGTGCTGCTGGACACCCGCAACGACTACGAGGTCGCTGTCGGCAAGTTCCCGCAGGCGGTGGATTACCGCATCGCCAGCTTCACCGAGTTTCCCGCGGCGATCGCCGCCGACCGCGCGCGTTACGAGGGCAAGACCATCGTCTCGTACTGCACCGGCGGCATCCGCTGCGAGAAGGCTGCGCTGCACATGCAGGACCTCGGCATGCCGCACGTCTATCAGCTCGAAGGCGGCATCCTGAAATACCTGGAACAGACCGACGGCGCGCACTGGCGCGGCGACTGCTTCGTGTTCGACGGACGCGTTGCGGTGGACAGCGCACTGACCCCGACCGGCATTCCGATGCCCGCACCGCGCGCCAAGGACAAGGATCCCGGCGCATGAGCCTGTACATGGAGACGCATGGCCACGGCCCGGTGCCGATGGTGCTGCTGCATGGCTGGGCAATGCACGGTGGCGTGCTGGCGCCGCTGGTCGAGGCGCTGGAGGAACATTGCACGATGTACGTGGTCGACCTGCCCGGCCATGGCTACTCACGCGATTGCGGGCTGCCGCTGGAACCGAGCGCCTGCGCCGCGGCGATTGCCGCGATCACCCCGCCGGCGATCTGGCTGGGCTGGTCGCTGGGCGGACTGATCGCGTTGACCGCAGCGCTGGACCTGCCGCAGCAGGTGCGCGGCCTGGCGATGCTGTGCGCCACGCCGCGCTTCGTGCGCGATGCCGGCTGGCCGTATGGCAACGATGCCGCGATGGTGCAGCAGCTGGCCACCGATCTGGAAACCGATTACCACGCCACGATCGAACGCTTTCTGGCGCTGGAAGCGATGGGCAGTGCCGATCCTCGTGCCGAACTGCGCCAGCTGCGCACGCTGGTATTCGCCCGCGGCGAACCCGATCTGCGCGTGTTGCAGGAAGGCATCCGCATCCTGGACACCGGCGACCGCCGCGCCGGCTTGCCTGACCTCGGTGTACCGAGTGCATGGATCGCCGGCCGCCGCGACCGGCTGGTGCATCCGCAGGCGATGCAATGGTCGGCCAGCCAGTGTGCCGGCAGCTACGACGAAATCGAACGCGCCGGCCATGCACCGTTCTTCGGCCATGCCGACGCGGTCGCGCAGGCACTGCGCCCCTTGCTGGCATCCACCCAAGCGACGAGCCTGATCTGATGGATACGTTCCACCTCGACCGCCAGTTGGTGCGCCGTCACTTCGGCCGCGCCGCCAAAAGCTACGAGCAGCACGACGTGCTGCAGCGTGAAGTGCAGGCCGCCCTGCTGGAGCGCCTGGACTTCTATACGCAGGCACCGCAACGCGTGATCGACGTGGGCGCCGGTACCGGCCGCGGCAGCGCGCTGCTGAAGCAGCGCTATGCCAAGGCCGAGGTGATCGCCGTCGACCTGGCGCTGCCGATGCTGCGCGCGGCGAAACAGCACGCTAGCTGGCTCAAGCCGTTTCAGCGCATCTGTGCGGAGGCCACCGCACTGCCACTGCCCGACCACAGCGTCGACGTGCTGCATTCCAACCTGTGCTTCCAGTGGATCGACGAGCTGCCCGCGCTGTTCAACGAATGCGTGCGCGTGCTGAAACCCGGCGGCCTGCTGGCGTTCTCCACCTTCGGTCCGGACACGCTGAAGGAACTGCGCGCGTCGTGGGCCGAAGCCGACCAGCAGCCGCACGTCAGCCGTTTCCTCGACATGCACGACGTCGGCGACGCCATGCTCGCCGCCGGCCTGCGCGACCCGGTACTGGACGTGTTCCGCTACACCCTGACCTACAGTGAACCGCGCAAGCTGCTCGAGGAACTGCAAGGCCTCGGCGCGACCAACGCCGACAGCGCGCGCGAACGCGGCCTCACCGGCAAGTCACGCTACCGGCGCATGCTCGCCGCCTACGAGGCGATGCGCGTGGATGGCCGTATTCCGGCCACCTGGGAAGTCGTAACTGCACATGCGTGGGGCCCGCCCGTCGGCCAACCACGACGCGGTTCCGATGGTGGCGAAATCGCCAGCTTCTCGATCGACAACCTGCGCGGCTCGCGGCGACGCTGACGCACCGACATGATGCGGAAGTAACCGCCGCCGCTATTGCGGCATGAACAACCGCCGCACCAGCGCCAGCAGCCAGGCCGGCTGGTTGTCGAGGTCGGGATTGGCGTCGAAGTCCGCGATGCCGTCGACGATGCCCTGTCCAGCCCACTGCCTGGCCTCTGCGGCGGGCATCGACAACGGCCGATCCGGCTTCTCGCGCAGCTTGCGATCGAGCCACGCGCTGATCCACGCGAACGCCGCGGCGGACATCGGCCGACCCGGTACGGGCTGGCCACGCAGCGCGATGCGTTTCAACGAGTCGTAGGTCTGGATCATGACCTCCTCGCGTTTTCGCCAGATGCCAGCAACACCGCATCCGTGCTGGCCCAGGTCCATCCGGGTCTGCAGATAGTGGTCGGCGCAAGCCAGGCCCGGATCGTCCGGGTCGCCCGTCGCGATCGTCAGCTCGCCCCGCTCGCCGCGACGGGTGCGGATGATCGCGCCCAGTGCCAGCGTGCTGATCGCACAGCAGCTCTCGCCGCGCCACCCGTAACCGTTGCTCCAGGCATAATCGCGAGCCATCGCCAGCGCCTTGCGAACATGCCGCCAGACCGCATCCGTATCGTCTTTGCGTGGCATCTCTCCGCTCCCCGACGGATTCGTCGTTGCCATCGGCGCTACGGCATCGGCTTCGCCGGCGTGTAGTCGCAACTGCCGACACGCGCGGCGTCGATGGTCATGTCCATGGTCATGCCCCGGCCCTGCACGTTGCTGACGGAATGGATCGTGCCATGCATGCCGCTGCCCGGGAGTATCGCGAAGCTGGCGTCGCCCACCATCTGCTGCCCGTTGCGGTCGCAGACCATGTGGTAGCTGACGTGGTCGGCACTCTGCGAGTAGTTGCTGATCGCGCAGCCTTCCATGTGCTGCGCGATCTGGCGCGGATCGGGCTTCTTCGCCGACGTGCACACCTGCGAGGTCTGCGTGCGTGGCGGCACGCTCATGCCCGGCATCTGCATGTTGACGACGTCGGTTACCTTCATCAGGTTGCCCGGCTCGCTCTGTGCCGGTACCGGGCCCGAAGCCAGTGCAAGCATGCTGATGCAACCAAGGTTCAGGACGATGCGAAAGTTCATGGGCGTGCTCCGGGCAATCAATCGTTCACTGCAGTCTGCGAGCGGATCGAAAAACGAGGGATTTGGCTGGTCACGTTGCAGGGCCGACCGACATGGCGATCTGCCGGGCGAGTTCGGCCTGCAGTGTTTTTCTGAACGTGATCTGCGCGGCGCAGATGCCACCATTGCCGGGCACGCCCACGTACCAGCTGGTGCTGCCTCCACCGCTGCCTTCGTATTGGTACCAGAGCCGTTGCGGACTGTCCTCGAAGATCTTGGTCGGCTTGAGCATGGACTGCACGATCGGCTTGACCTCGGCCAGCGAACCGACGCTGGTGTTGCTGTCGATGACGGCGCTGCCGGATTTGTCGGGTGCAAAAGCGTCGCTGCTGACCCATTTGTCGACCTGCCAATCGGCCGGCACGGATATCGCGCAGGTCTTCTTCAGCGACAGGATGCGCTTGCCCGCGGCACCTGCAGCCGCCTGGGCGGCGACGGTCAAGCAGAGCAACGAGGCTAGCGTGGCGATCATGCTTTGGCGGCTCATGGATGGCTCCTGTGCAGTGACGGATTTGCGTCTTCACCGATTCGGCGCGCGACCGGCGGCGGGCTGATTCCACCCGCGGCCGGGCCTGGCTTCGCCGGTACTGCAACTTCGTGCGATATCCGCCGGATGTCACGTCACGAAGCGTTACCCAGCGTTATGTCGCGTTATTACCCGTCATGACAACCGTATTCGCGCGCGGACAGTCACTACGCCAGCCTGCGCTTGCGGTGGCATGATGGGGGCATAGCGGGGGGTGGTTCATGGAGCGGACGTCTCATGACCCGGTATCGGTGCCGGCGTCGGCTTGCTGGCGTTGCCGTGACTTCGTGGTGGAGCCTGGGCAGCGCCGGCTGTTGCGTGACGGGGTGGAGATCAAGGTCGAGGACCGGGTCCTCGACCTCATCGTGCTGCTGATTCGACATCGGGATCGCGCACTGGACCGGCGCGAGATCATCGATACATTGTGGGGACCGCGGCCGGTCAGCGACGCCACCCTGCGGCAACTGGTGCACAAGGCGCGTCGCACGCTCGACGACGACGGCGAGCATCAATCGGTGATCCGCACGCTGTACGGCCGCAGCCTGCAATGGGTCGCTCCGGTCGAAACGGCGAGCATGCCCACCGTGGCAACGGAACCGGCACTGCGGCCAACGCCCGTCGAGGCAATGCGTGAAGATCCCGCGGCAGCGACACCGTTGCCGGTGGATATTCCGACGTCCGCCGATCCGGCCCGGGCCGTGTTGCCCGTTGCTGCAGTACCGGATCGGTCCCGCAGGATGTCGCATCACTCCCGCTGGCGCAGTTGGCCCGGATTGCTGATGGTGCTGATAGTGCTGCTGGCGGCGGGTGCCAGCCTGTTGTGGTGGCAGCATCCGGCACCACGACCATCGGCGGCCGCAACGCGGCAGGCCGTGATCCCTGCCGACGTCACGGGCGCGGTGACCATCGCCGTACTTCCATTCCTGGACATGGACGCCGGGCACGACATGCCGTATCTCAGCGACGGACTGACCGAGGAGCTGATCAACCAGCTTGGCCGGTTTCCGCAATTGCGCGTCGCCGCACGCACCTCGACCTTCCTGTTCCGCGACAGGCCGGTCGACGTTCGCGAAGCGGCTCGCGCGCTGGGCGTGGCCAATGTGCTGGAGGGCAGCGTGCAGCGCTCGGGTGCACGCATCCGGGTGCGCGTGGCGCTGGTCAATGCCGGCAACGGCTACGAATCATGGTCGGACGAATACGACGCCGCTTCGGGCGACCTGCTCAACGTCGAGGGCGAGATTGCCAAGGCGGTGATCACCGAACTGCGCCCGAAACTGGACACGCGCACCCTAGCCGCATTGCAGACCCACTCGGGCATCAATCCCGCCGCCCACGATTTCTACCTGGTCGGGCTGGAGTACCTGAATCGGCGCACCACGCCCGACATCGAAAAGGCCATCGTGTATTTCCAGCGCGCGATCCTCTCCGATCCGGGCTATGCGCCGGCATGGAGCGGCGTGGCCGTCGCCTACGCGATACTGCGCGACTACAACAGCGACGCCCCGCCCGACACGCATTACGCCGATGCCCTGGCCGCAGCGAACAAGGCGATTGCCCTCGATGGGCAGCTGGCGAGCGCGCATGCCGTGCTCGGCCTGCTGTACGAGGAGCACTGGGAATGGACACCGGCACAACGCGAATTCAAGCTGGCGCTGCAGCTCGACCCAAGCGATGCCACCACCCACCAGTGGTACGCCATGTACCTGTGGTTCGTCGGCGACGTGAATACCGCACTGGCGCAGATGCGCAGTGCGCACGACCTGGATCCGCTGTCACCGATCATCAATGCCGACCTGGGCCGGGCGCTGCTGTATACCGGCCAGGTCGATGCCGCCGTGGCGCAATACCGTGATGCCATTGCGCTTGATCCCCGCTTTGCACTGACGCATCTGTTCCTGGCCCAGGCCTACATGGCGCAAAACCATGACAGCGAGGCCTTGCAGGAAACACAGGCCGCGATTGCCTTGACGCCGACACCACACCCATCGAGCTATCTGGCCGTGCTGGGACTGGCGCAAAGCCTCACCGGCAACCAGGGCGGCGCAAGGGAGCAGCTGGCGACATTGGAATCGCGCAGCCGCACGCAATACGTCTCCGGGGTTTCGCTGTCCTTGCTGTATGCGCAACTGGGCGATGACCGCAAGTCACTGGCAAGCCTGTCGCGTGCCGTGGCCGATCACGACCACCTGATGCTGCCTGCCGTTGTATCGAGTGCGGACCAATGGCGCAACGACGCGCGCTTTGCGCCGTTGTTGGTGCAGATGGGCTTGCAGAAGCGCTGACGGGAGCCTCGAAAACCCAACCTGCATCGTCATTCCGGCGAGGTGCTTCAAGCCAGTCATTCGAGATGACCGGATGCTTCGTCACAGCCATCCATGCTCGGCCGCACGATCCGCAATCCGATTGCTAGACCTTGCAGCCCCGGTGACGGAAACACCCCAGAAGATGATCGTTGATCATCCCGGTGGCCTGCAGCAGCGAATAGCAGATCGTGGTGCCGACGAAGCGGAAGCCGCGCTTCTTCAGCGCCTTGCTCATGCGGTCGGACAACTCGGTGCTGGCGGGCACTTCGCTCTTGTCGCGCCAGCGATTGACCAATGGTTTGCCGTCGACGAATGACCACAGATAGGCGTCCAGGCTGCCGAACTCCTCGATCACTTCCAGCGCGACTCTCGCGTTGTCGCGCGTCGCCGTGACCTTCAGGCGGTTGCGGATGATGCCGGGGTCGAGCAGCAGCTTTTCCAGTTCGCGATCCTTCATCGCCGCGACGCGGGCGATCTCGAAGTTGTGGAAGGCCTTGCGGTAGTTCTCGCGCTTGGCCAGCACGGTGCGCCAGGACAGACCGGCCTGCGCGCCTTCCAGGCACAGGAACTCGAACAGCGCGCGATCGTCGTGCAGCGGCGTGCCCCATTCGGTGTCGTGGTAGTCGCACATCAGGGCATCGCTGCTGGTGGCCCAGTGGCAGCGTGGCAGATCGGATGGCTTGGTCATGGCAGGCATGGAGTGAGAAAGGCAACGTTAGGTGTGGGTACGCCGACACACCCTAGCCGACACCGCTAGACTTGTCGCTCCCTTCCGGCTGTTCCGTCATGTCCCTTCTTTCATCACCGCGGCGCAGTGCCGTGCCCGCGTTGCTCGTCACCATTCTGATCTGGGCCTACAGCTGGGTCGTGATGAAACAGGTACTGGCGCATGCGGGGCCGTTCGATTTCGCCGCGTTGCGTTATCTGCTCGGCGCGGCCGTTCTATTCGCAGCCCTGCTGGTTTCGCGGCAATCGATGCAGCCGCCGCCGTTGCTGCCGACGATCCTGATCGGCCTGTGCCAGACCGCCGCGTTCCAGGGACTGGAGCAGTGGGCGCTGCTCGACGGCGGCGCCGGCCATGTGGCATTGCTGGCCTATACCATGCCGTTCTGGGCCGTGCTGCTGGCGTGGCTGCTGCTCGGCGACAGGCCGACCCGACGGCACTGGCTGGGGCTGGCGCTGGCCGCGCTCGGGCTGCTGTGCATCATCGAGCCATGGCATCGCATGGGCAGCGTGGTGAGCACCGCGCTGGCGATTGCCGGCGGTGCCGCCTGGGCGGCCGGCACCGTGCTCAGCAAGCGCCTGTTCCGCACGCAGGCGCTCTCGGTGCTCAACCTGACCGCGTGGCAGATGCTGGCCGGTGGCATGGCGCTGGGCATCGTGGCGCTGGCGGTGCCGCAGCGCCCGATCGACTGGAACTGGGCCTTCGTCGGCGCCCTCGCCTACAGCGTGGTGCTGGCCTCCGCCGTGGCCTGGTGGCTGTGGTCGATCGTGCTGCAACGACTGCCCACCACGGTGGCCAGCCTGTCCAGCCTCGGCGTGCCGATCGTCAGCGTGCTGCTGGCCTGGATGATCCTGCACGAGCAACTGTCCATGCTGGAAGTGTTCGGCATTGCGCTGGTGTTGCTGGGGCTGGTGGCGGTCAGCGGCATCGGTGCACGACAACGCGGCTGAGCCCGCCATTCAGCCTGCGGGCCTGCGTGCAGCGATATCATGCAACGCTGCCGAAACCGAAGAAATGCCGATGTTCGATTTGTCTCAATGGTGGGCTCACGGGGTCAGCTGGCTGAGCAGCCATGCAGTCGTGCCCTTCCTGGATGTGCTGCATCTGGACGGGCTGGCCGGCGATCCCGACGACATCGCCGCGTCGCTGATGATCGCCGCGCTGCAGGTGGGCATCATCGGTTTCCTGTTCCGTCCGCTGGAGACCTGGTTTCCGGCCGAAAAGTGGGCCGATCGCAGGCTGACCCTGGTCGATCGCAACTACACGCTGCTGATGCTGCTGGGCATCTTCCCGCTGTTCACCTACCTGGTGCTGACCCCGTTCAGCCATCTGTTCGGCGGTGCCGACAGCACCACCTCGAGCACCGGCTCGCCGCTGGCGCTGACGCACTGGGTGCCGTGGTTCAACCAGCACCCGTTCGTGCTGTTCGGGGTCTATTACGTCATCTACGACTTCGTGTACTACTGGATGCACCGCACCCAGCACGCGATCCCGTGGTGGTGGGCGCTGCACAGCATGCATCACAGCACGCGCCAGATGAGCTGCTGGACCAACGATCGCGGCAGTCTGGTCGATGGCTTCATCCAGTCGATGCTCCTGGCCGTGGTGGGTCTGGTGATCGGCGTGGATCCGGACGAGTTCGCGTGGCTGATGCTGCTCGGCGAACTGGTGCAGAACTTCTCGCATACGAACACGCGCATCGGTTTCGGCCGCGTGTTCGAGCGGGTGTTCGTCGATCCGAAATTCCACCGCCTGCATCACATGCTGGTCGATCCCGAACGGCCCACGCTGCACAACTGCAACTACGGCCAGGTGTTCTCGATCTGGGACGTGCTGTTCGGCACCTCGCTGTACGGCGAACCGTTGCGGCCGACCGGTGTGGGCGACCCGGTCGTCGATGCCGACAACGACCACGGCCTGGTCGGCCTGCACTGGGCGGCGCTGAAGCGCTTCTGGGGCGCGGTACGCTGCATCGAGGGCTGGACGCCCCGCGAAGTGGCGTTCGGTGAAGGCTACCGGCCGATTCCGGTCAGCCAGCTGGATCTGCATATCTTCGAACACAAGTCGCCAGCACCAGTCGCAACCGTCGCCGACGCGGGCCAAACCGGCAACGCCACGTCAGCCGAGGTGGCCTGACCCCGGTTTTCGCATGGCAGGCTCTAATACCAGGGCAATGCCTGCAGATCGACGTTGCCGCCGGTCAGCACCACACCGACGCGGCGTCCGGCGAAGCGCTCGCGCTGCTGCAGGATCGCCGCCAGCACGGTGGCGCTGGACACTTCCACCACCTGTTTGAGCTCCGACCACAGCAGCTGCATCGCCGCGATGGTTTCCGCGTCGCTGACGGTGATCACGTCCACCCGATGGGCGCGCAAGGCATCGAGGTTGCGTTCGCCGACCAGCGCACGCAGGCCGTCGCACAGCGTATCGGGTACCACGCTGGTGACGCGGGCACCGTGCGCCAGCGATTGCGCGGCATCGTCGGCACCTAGTGGCTCGGCGCCGAACAGGGCAAGCGCCGGCTGGATCGCATGCGCCGCGATTGCCGCACCGCTGGCCAGACCGCCGCCACCCACAGGCGTGATCAGCGCATCCAGTCCGCGCACCTGTTGCAACAACTCCAACACGACGGTGCCCTGCCCGGCCATCACCTGGGTGTCGGCATACGGATGCACCAGCACCGCGCCGGTGGTCTTTTCCACTTCGGCGGTCATCGCCTCGCGGGCGGCCTGGGTCGGCGCACAGCGATGCAGGATCGCGCCGGCGCGCTCGATCGCCGCGATCTTCGCGCGCACCGCGCCTTCCGGCACCACCACATGTGCGGCGATGCCGCGGGTGGCCGCGGCCATCGCCAGCGCATTGCCATGATTGCCGGAGGAATGCGTGACTACGCCGTGCGCGGCCTGTGCGTCACCCAGCGCCCATACCGCATTGCAGGCTCCGCGGAATTTGAACGCGCCACCGTGCTGCAGGTTCTCGCACTTGAAGTGCAGCTCGGCGCCGCTCAGCGCATCCAACGCATCGCTGCGCAATACCGGCGTGACCCGCGCATGCGGCGCGATGCGCGCGGCGGCATCGCGGATCTGTTCGAAACTCGGCAACGCACCCAGTTCATGACTCATGACAACTCGACCTCCACGCCACAACGGAAACTGCGCTCGGCACCGGGCAGCAGACGGATCGCCTCGGCGCATTCGGGCCGGTTGAATGCATCGGCCATGCATTCCATCGGCTCCAGCGCGATCGCGCGGCGCGCATCGCGGCTGATCGTGTCGGCGGTGAACGCATGCATCACGCCGCGCTCCTGCCACACTGCAATGGCCAGTCCGCTGGACGGATCGCGCAGACGGGTGCGGATACGGCCATCGGCATCGGCTTCCAGATCGGTGTAGCCCTGGTCGAGAATGCTGTCGCCGAGCAGTCTTGGCTCGCGGAAATCCAGCGCCGGCGCCTCGTCCAGCGCCACATACGCGGCCATGCCGGGCAGCGCGATCAAGTCGGCATCGGTGCGGATCAGCGCCTGCGCGGGGATCTGCAGTTGCCAGCCGTCGACCGTACTGTGCTCGGCCACGCGGAAGTACGGATGCCAGCCGAAGAAGCAGGGCGCCACGCCGTTGCCCACATTGCGCATGCGCGCCTCCAGCGTGAGGCCGCCGGCATCCAGCGTGAAGGTCACCGCCAGATCGATCGCGTGCGGATAACCCGGTTGCGGCCGGATCATGGCGGTCGCCAGCGTCACCCGTGCGGCATGCTCATCCGCCTCGAGTGTCGTGATGTCGAACTCCGCGTCGCGCACAAAGCCATGCCGACTGGCGCGCGCGGCACCGACGACGCCGGGCTGCAGGTCCTGCGGCTGCCCGTCGAAACGATAGCGTGCATCGGCAATCCGCCCGGCGAACGGCACCATGATCGCGAAACGCGAGCCGGGCCGGCTGGCCACTTCGGCCGCGTCGCGGTAGCCGTCGGCCAGATCGTGCATGGCTCCATCCCGTGCCACCTCGAAGCTGAGCAGTACCGCGCCATGCCGAGCGATGCGCAGGCGCCGCCCACCAGCGGGATCGGCCAGCACCACAATCTCCTGATCGCCGAGCTGGGCACGCTCGGCGGCATATCGCGTTGCGTTCGATGGCATCTCGGGGTTCTCCTGCCGTTAAAGCGCCCCATGTTAGCCTGATCAATCCCCCACCCACTGTTGTCCGCATGCACGCACCTTCCGAGCAAACCCCTGCGCTGATCCGTCTTGGCGATTACCGCGCACCTGCCTGGCGCGTCGAGACGGTCGAGCTGGATTTCGATCTCGGCATCGACGCCAGCGAAGTGTTCGCCCGCCTGCTGCTTCGACGAGATCCCACGCAGGCCACGCCGCTGCGGTTGGACGGCGCAAGCCTGCAACTGCTGTCGATCGCCCTGGATGGCCAGTCGCTGCCAGCCACGGCGTACCGCTACGTCGGCAACGTGCTGGAGGTCGACGGTGCGCGCGACGGCAGCGTGCTGGAAACCCGCGTGCGGCTGCGCCCGGCTGCGAACACCGCGCTGGAAGGCCTGTACCTGTCCGGCTCACGTGAGGCAGGCTTCCTGCTGACCCAGTGCGAGGCCGAAGGCTTCCGCCACATCACCTTCTTTCCCGACCGGCCCGACGTGCAGTCGCGCTACACCGTCACCTTGCGTGCCGACCGTACGCGTTTTCCGGTGCTGCTGGCCGGCGGCAACCCCGATGGCGACGGTGAACTGGAAGGCGGCCGGCACTGGGCGCGTTTTGTCGATCCACACCCGAAACCCAGCTACCTGTTCGCGCTGGTCGCAGGCCGGCTTGAGAACATCGAGCGCGACTATGTCACCGCCGACGGCCGCGCCGTGCAGCTGAAGATCTGGGCCGAAGCCGATGCGATCGACCGCTGCCATTACGCGATGGACGCGCTGGAACGCTCGATGCGCTGGGACGAGCAGGCCTATGGCCGCAACTACGACCTGGACGTGTTCCACGTCGTCGCCACGCATGACTTCAACATGGGCGCGATGGAGAACAAGGGCCTCAACATCTTCAACGCGAAATGCCTGCTGGCCGATCCGGACTCGACCACCGACGACGAATACCGGCATGTCGAGGCGGTGGTCGCGCACGAATACTTCCACAACTGGAGCGGCAACCGGGTCACCTGTCGCGACTGGTTCCAGCTGTCGTTGAAGGAAGGCCTCACCGTGTTCCGTGAACAGAGCTTTTCGGCCGACATGAACTCGGCACCACTGAAACGCATCGAGGACGTCGCCCTGCTGCGCCGCGCGCAATTCCCGGAAGACGCCGGCCCGCTCGCGCATCCGGTACGTCCCGCGCAATACAGCGAGATCAACAATTTCTACACCGCCACGGTGTACGAGAAGGGCGCCGAGCTGGTGCGCATGCTCGCCGGCGCGCTGGGCAAGGACGGCTTTCGGCGTGGCATGGATCGCTACTTCGATCGCAACGACGGCAGCGCCGCCACGCTGGAAGATTTTCTCGCTGCCCTGGGCGACGCCAACGGGATCGACCTCTCCCCCTATCTGGCCTGGTACGCCCAGGCCGGCACGCCGCACCTGAAGGCGCACGGCCACTATGACGCCGCCGGCCATGAATTCACGCTTACGCTGGCACAGCACACGCCCGCCGCGGGCGTCGACCATGAATCCAGGCTGCCTTTGCCGATTCCGGTCAAGCTGGCCCTGTTCACGCACAACGGCGACATGCTGCCCTTGCGTCTGGACGGCCAGACGTCCGGCAACGAAAGCGAATGCATCGTCGTGCTGACGCAGGCGCGGCAGAGCTTCGTCTTCAGCAATGTCGTCACGTCCCCGGTGCCCTCCCTGCTGCGCGGATTCTCGGCACCGGTGATCCTGGAGTACGACTACACGCCGGACGAGCTGGCCCTGCTGCTTCGCCATGACGTCGACGGCTTCAATCGCTGGGAGGCTGGCCAGCAGCTCGCTACCCGCGCCTATGAAAACCTGCGCGACGGCAGTGCCGATGGCGCCCTGCAGGCCTGGTGCGCAACGCTGGCACAGCTGTTCCACGACAGCGCCATCGACGATGCACTGCTGGCCGACCTGCTGACCCCGCCGGGCGAGATCGAGCTGGCCGAACGCGAGATGGCGATCGACCCGCAGCACATCCATGCGCTGCGCCAGAACCTGCAGCTGCGGCTTGCCGAGGAGTTGGGCGCCGAAGCCCTGCGCGAGCGCTATCAGCTACTCGCCACGCATACCAGCATCGGGCTCGATGCGCTCAGCCAGGCGCAGCGCCGGCTCAAGCGCCGCGTGCTGGAGCTGCTGGCCCTGCTGGACAGCGCCCATGCCAGCACCCTGGCGGCAGCCCAGTATCGCGACGCGCCCGGCATGACCGACCGGCTCGCCGCGCTCAC
Organism: Rhodanobacter sp. B04; assembly: GCF_002001125.1. GTDB lineage: Bacteria > Pseudomonadota > Gammaproteobacteria > Xanthomonadales > Rhodanobacteraceae > Rhodanobacter. The sequence goes on from NZ_MUNV01000012.1 coordinate 248,807, forward strand.
CGTACTGGTGCGCGGCCATGCAGCACAGGCAACCATGGCCCTGTCGGACTATCGCGCACGCTATGCCGACAACGCCCTGGCGCTGGACAAGTGGTTTGCGGTGCAGGCGCAGCTGCCCGGCGATGCGGCACTGGAACGCGTACTGCTGCTGGAACGCGACACCGCGTTCACCCTGAAGAACCCGAACCGGGTGCAGGCGCTGCTGGGCGCCTTCGTGCGCGGCAATCCCAGCGGCTTCCACCGCGCCGACGGTGCCGGTTACGGCCTGCTTGCCGAGCGGCTGGTCACACTCGATGCACTGAATCCCCAGGTTGCGGCGCGACTGGCCACGGCATTCAACGGCTGGCAGCGGCTTGAACCGCAACGGCGCGAGGCAGCCCGTGCCGCGATTGCCGGACTGGCCGGACGTGAGGGCCTTTCGCGCAACCTGGCCGAGATCATCGGCAACGTGCTCAATCACTGAGCTGGGCCGGGGCAGGCGGGTCGTTCCCCTGCCTTGGGCGGTCTTCCCTGGCTTGTCTTCCCGGTGTGCGTGGCTAGCTCACGCCACACCTTGGCAGCCGATGATTCAGACGGCCAGATGATCCAGCGCTTCGAGCAGGCTGTGCATGCGCGACTCCAGACCCGGCTGCAATGCACCGCGCTCTTTCTCTTCGCGGTCGCCCAGGCTGTCCATCGCCATCTCGACCTGGCCAATCTCGATCAGCAGATCGTGATGCGGATAAACCGGTTCGAAGTTGAAGTTCATGTCCATGGTATGTCTCCTTCGCGTGGGTTCGTGTTGGTGATGAGGAGAATGCATCGCCCGTGCCAATGTGTGATGCGCATCACAGTCGATAAGCAGGCTTCATCACGCGACTGACGCGGCACGTCAGCTGCTGCCGCGGCCCGACACAAACCCCCTTTTCAGTCACCCCTTGTTCACGCGTACTCGGTGAAGATCGACCCACGTTCCGCGACAGCGTTCGCTGTCTGCGCCAGCAAGATTCCGGTTTCTGGCGCTCGGCAATACGGTCATCCTGGATTCCCCCTGTTCCTGAGACCGCCGGGCGCCAGATCTATCAGCACAAGGCCCCGCGGCCAGCAACCGCGGGGCCTTGTCTTTTGGGCCTCGTCAAATTTTTTTCGGATCCCGCAAAAGACGACGGCACCCCGAAAGGTGCCGTCTTGCTTCCTTCCCCGGTACGCGATCGAACCCCTGTCCGTTCGATCTCGGCGCGCGTAGTCGCGCAGCGTCTGCCCGTGGAAGTGCTGGTTTTATCAAGCAGGAAGCATGCCAGCCACTGGTATCAGCCGGCAAAGTGTTGATGGCGTTACCATAGCGCCCCGTTTTGTCACTTTTTGCACGACCAGGGCAATTCCATGCGCCATCCGACCCACTACGACGTCATCGTGATCGGCGGCGGCCACGCCGGCACCGAGGCGGCGCTGGCGTCCGCGCGTGTCGGCGCACGTACCCTGCTGCTCAGCCACAACATCGAGACGATCGGCCAGATGAGCTGCAACCCGGCCATCGGCGGCATCGGCAAGGGTCACCTGGTCAAGGAAATCGATGCGCTGGGCGGCGCGATGGCGCAGGCGGCGGATCGCGCCGGTATTCAATGGCGCACGCTCAACGCCTCGAAAGGCCCGGCCGTGCGCGCCACCCGCTGCCAGGCCGACCGCGCCCTCTACAAGGCGGCCATTCGCCGCATCGTCGAGACCCAGCCGAACCTGGAGTTGTTCCAGCAGGCGGTCGACGACCTGATCATCGAGAACGGCCGCGTCACCGGCGTGGTGACCCAGATGGGCCTTTCGTTCGGCGCACGCACGGTGGTGCTTACCGCCGGCACCTTCCTGGCCGGCAAGATCCATATTGGCCCGGCCCAGTACGCCGGCGGCCGTGCCGGCGATCCGCCAGCCAGCACGCTGGCTGCCAAACTGCGCGAGCTGGCGGTGGCCGCCGACCGGCTGAAGACCGGTACGCCTCCGCGCATCGACCTGCGCAGCATCGACTTCAGCGAACTGGAAGAACAGCGTGGCGACGATCCGGCACCGGTGTTCTCCTATCTCGGCTCACGCGGCGACCACCCGCGCCAAGTCAGCTGCTGGATCACCCACACCAGCGAACGCACGCATGAGCTGATCCGCGGCGCGCTGGATCGTTCGCCGCTGTACACCGGCCAGATCGAAGGCATCGGCCCACGCTACTGCCCGTCGATCGAGGACAAGGTGGTGCGCTTCGCCGAGAAATCCTCGCACCAGATCTTCATCGAGCCGGAAGGGCTGGACACCTTCGAGATCTACCCGAACGGCATCTCCACCTCGCTGCCGTACGACGTGCAGCTGGCGCTGGTGCACTCGATCAAGGGCTTCGAGCATGCCCACATCACGCGCCCGGGCTACGCGATCGAATACGACTACTTCGATCCGCGCGGTCTCCATCCGTGGCTGGAGACGAAGACGATTCCCGGCCTGTACTTCGCCGGCCAGATCAACGGCACCACCGGCTACGAGGAAGCCGGCGCGCAAGGCCTGATCGCCGGTCTCAACGCGGCACTCGCCGTCAAGGGCGACGCACCGTGGTATCCGCGCCGCGACGAAGCCTATATCGGCGTGCTGATCGATGACCTCACCAGCAACGGCACCATCGAGCCGTATCGCATGTTCACCTCGCGCGCCGAATACCGGCTGCACCTGCGCGAGGACAACGCCGATTTGCGGCTTACCGAGACGGGCCATGCGCTGGGCGTGGTGCCGCAGGCGCGTTTCGACGCGCTGCGCATGAAGCGCGCGGCGGTCGAGCGCGAGACGCAGCGCCTCGGCGCGCTGTGGGCCGCACCGAACAATGCCTTGGGCGCGGCGATCGAACGCCAACTCGGCATCGCGGTGAGCCGCGAGACCAATGCACTGGACCTGCTGCGTCGGCCGGAACTGGACTACGCGAAACTCGCCAGCGTCGACGGACTCGGCCCCGCCGTGGAGCGCGACGACGTCGCCGCCCAGGTCGAGGTGCAGACCAAGTATTCCGGTTATCTGGAGCGCCAGCGCGAAGAGGTCGAGCGCCAGCGCAGGCACGAGCACATGACGATTCCCGCCAGCTTCGACTACGACAAGGTCCGCGGCCTCTCCGCCGAAGTACTGCTGAAGCTGAAGCGCTCGCAGCCGGCCACGATCGGGCAGGCAGCGCGCGTCAGCGGCGTCACCCCCGCCGCGATCTCGTTGCTGCTGGTGCACCTGAAACGCCACGCGGCCTGAGTCTGTTCGTTGCCCAAGCCACAGGGACTTACGGCATGCAGCATCCGGCGACACTCATGGCATCATGCCCACTTTGACCAGCATGGGGAGCGCGCACGATGGAAATCTGGATCGGTCGGGACGGTGAACGGCACGGCCCCTACAAGGAAGAGGACGTACGTCAGTGGCTGCGCAGCGGCCAGATCAGCCGCGAGGATCTGGCCTGGTATGAAGGCCTGGCCGATTGGCAACCGCTTTCCGTGTTGTTTCCCGATGAGGTGCGCAGTGCGCCACCAGCGGCCGACAACCCATATTCAGCACCCTCCGCACCTCTGCAGTCGCTGCCGCAGACCACCGCCGCCGCGCTGGAGGACTATGCCGGTTTCTGGAAGCGGGTGGCTGCCTACATCCTCGATGTGATCATCCTGTACATACCGAACATGCTCATCATGAAGGCCATGGGCGGGGATGCGGCTCAAGCAACATTGCGGCAGGCCATACTGGCCGCACCGGGTGACCCGCATGCGATGCTGGCAGCCTATGGTCAGTTCTACTCGTCGATGGCGGGGACATCCCTGGTCACCTTTGCACTGGCGCTGCTGTACTTTGCCTTGTGCGAAAGCTCGGCTTGGCAGGCCACCGTGGGCAAATTGGCACTCGGTATCCGGGTCACCGACCTGCAGGGCAACCGGATCAGCTTTCTGCGTGCGCTGGGTCGTTACCCGGCCAAGTTCCTCAGTGCCATCATCTTTTTCATCGGCTTCCTGATGGTCGCCTGGACCCAGCGCAAGCAGGGCCTGCACGACATCATCTGCAGCACCCTCGTGCTCAACGGCCGGGCCAGCGAGTTCAAGCCGATCGAGACCTCGCCCGACAAGCGCAACTCGTTCAACGCCTGATTCGGCGCTGTCCATGCACGGCGCCGCAGTCCAGCTGTGGCGCCGTTCTCATTTGTGCACCAGCCTGTGCCGATGAGGCCCGAAGACGGCTTGCTATCATCGCTGGCTCGATCCCATTCACCGCGGCGCGGCGCGCCGTTGCAAGGAACAGAAAGCCACCCATGCTCAGCATCGAACAACGCATTGCCCTGGACATCGCCGCCAAGCCCGAGCAGGTTCACGCGGCCGTCGACCTGCTCGATGGCGGCGCCACCGTGCCGTTCATCGCGCGCTACCGCAAGGAAGTCACCGGCGGCCTCGACGACACCCAGCTGCGCCTGCTGGAAGAGCGCCTGCACTACCTGCGCGAACTGGAGGATCGCCGCGACGCGATCCTCGCCAGCATCGAGGAACAGGGCAAGCTGAGCGACGCGTTGAAGAGCGACATCCTCGCCGCCGACACCAAGGCACGGCTGGAGGATCTGTATCTGCCATACAAGCCGAAGCGGCGCACCAAGGCGCAGATCGCGCGCGAGGCCGGGCTGGAGCCGCTGGCACTGGGCCTGCGTGAAGACCCCACGCTGACGCCCGAGGCATTCGCCGAAAAGTTCGTCGATGCCGAGAAAGGCGTTGCCGACGCACGCGCCGCGCTCGATGGCGCGCGCGCGATCCTGATGGAGTCGATCGCCGAGGATGCGCACCTGGTCGGCGAGTTGCGCGACTGGCTGTGGGCGCAGGGCCAGATCCGCGCCAAGCTGGTCGAGGGCAAGGAGAACGAAGGCGCGAAATTCCGCGACTATTTCGATCACGTCGAGCCGATCGGCAAGATTCCCTCGCACCGCCTGCTGGCGCTGATGCGAGCGCGCAACGAAGGGATCATCGAACTGGAGCTGGCACCGGCGGCCGACAGCGAACAGGGCCATGTCGAAGGCGAAGGCCGTGTCGCCGCGCGCGCCAGCATCCACAACCGCGGCCGTGCCGCCGATGCGTGGCTGCGTGAGACCGTGCGCCTGACCTGGCGGGTGAAGCTGCACCTGCATCTCACCCTCGACCTGTTCGGCCGCGTGCGCGAAGGCGCCGAGGACGAAGCGATCCGCGTGTTCGGCGACAACCTCAAGGACCTGATGCTGGCCGCGCCGGCTGGTGCGAAGACCGTGATGGGCCTCGATCCCGGCATTCGCACCGGCGTGAAGGTGGCCGTGGTCGATGCCACCGGCAAGCTGCTTGCCACCGACACGATCTACCCGCATGAACCGCGCCGGCAGTGGAACGAGTCGCTGGTCTCGCTGGCGAAGCTGTGCAAGCTGCACGGCGTGAACCTGATCGCGATCGGCAACGGCACCGCCTCGCGCGAGACCGACAAGCTGGCCGGCGAGCTGATCAAGAAGCTTGCCGACGCCAAGCTGTCCAAGATCGTGGTGAGCGAAGCCGGGGCATCGGTGTATTCCGCGTCGGAGTTGGCGGCCAAGGAATTCCCGCAGCTGGACGTGAGCCTGCGCGGTGCGGTCTCCATCGCACGCCGCCTGCAGGATCCGCTGGCCGAACTGGTGAAGATCGAGCCGAAGGCGATCGGCGTCGGCCAGTACCAGCACGACGTGAACCAGATCAAGCTGGCGCGCGCGCTGGATGCGCGCGTCGAGGACTGCGTCAACGCGGTCGGGGTGGACGTGAACACCGCCTCCGCCGCGCTGCTGTCGCGCGTGGCCGGCCTGTCCGCGTCGGTCGCCGAGAACGTGGTCAAGCACCGCGACGCGAATGGTCCGTTCCCCAACCGCAAGGCGTTGCTCAAGGTGCCGCGCCTGGGCGACAAGGCGTTCGAGCAGTGCGCCGGCTTCCTGCGCGTGCCGAACGGCGACAACCCGCTGGACGCCAGTTCGGTGCATCCGGAAGCCTATCCGGTGGTTGAGCGGATCATCGCGCAATGCGGCCGCGAGGTGAAAAGCATCATCGGCGACAGCGGCTTCCTGCGTGGCCTGAAACCCGAGCAGTTCACCGACGATAAATTCGGCGTGCCCACCGTGCGCGACATCCTGAAGGAACTGGAAAAGCCCGGCCGCGACCCACGCCCTGAATTCGTCGCGCCGAGCTTCGCCGAGGGCGTCGAGGACGTGAAGGACCTCAGGCCCGGGATGATCCTGGAAGGCCGCGTCACCAACGTCGCCGCGTTCGGCGCGTTCGTCGACATCGGCGTGCACCAGGATGGCCTGGTGCACGTCTCCGCGCTGTCGCACACCTTCGTCAAGGATCCGCGCGACGCGGTGAAAGCCGGCGACATCGTCAAGGTCAAGGTGATGGAGGTCGACCTGCCGCGCCAGCGCATCGGCCTGAGCATGCGGCTCGACGACGAGCCCGGGCAGGCACGCCCGGGGCGCCCGGCCAGCGGCAGCGATCATCCCGGTGGCCAGCGCGCGACGCGTGGCGCGTCTTCGGGCGGTGCTCCGAAACCTGTCGCGGCGCCGGCCAACAGCGCCTTTGCCGATGCCTTGTCGCGCGCCATAAAACGCTGAACGAGGACCTCCAGGCCCCCGTCCGGATGATCGGCATTCCTGGCTGCAGCGCAGCATGCGCTTACGTATGGAATGCTTCAGGATACGTCCTGCCTAACTTCTCGTTAACGAATACAGGAGTGTCACCATGTTCCATCCGCGCAAAATCGCCAGCGCCCTGGCTCTGGCATTGGGTTGTGTTGGTGTCGCGCACGCCGGGTCGAGTCCGTTCGACAACGTTGTGGTATTCGGCGACAGCCTGAGCGATACCGGCCAGTTCTTCTCGACCTCGCTCAACGAGTATTCCAAGTTCACCACGAATCCCGGTGCGGTCACCGTGCAGCTGGTCGCCGGCCACTACGGTTTCAACCTGCAGCCGTCGCGCGTGAGCGGCAGTGACTTTGCCTACGGCGGTGCCGGCGTGGTGACCGACGATGACGGTCCCGATCCGTCGATCCCGACGATCACCCAGCAGGTCACCGGCTACCTTGCCAATGGCGCCAAGGCCGACCCGAACAGCCTCTACATGATCTGGGGCGGCGCGAACGACATTTTCTACCACTCGACCCAGTACGGCATCGGCACCATCATTCCCGGGGCCGGCGAAACCGCAGCGCAGGCAACCGCCAACATCAATGCCGCCGCCACCCAGGAGCTGGCATTGATCAACCAGCTCAAGCAGGCCGGCGCGAATTACCTGGTGGTGTTCAACCTGCCCAATATCGGGGATACGCCCTCGGCACACCAGAATGAAGCGGTGGTGCCGGGCATCGAGGCTTTCCTCACCAGCGTGTCGCAGTCCTACAACCAGACACTGAATGCCGGATTGGGCTCGCACACGCTGGCGGTCAATACCTATGCGTTGTTCGAACAGGTGGTGGCCGACCCCTCCAAGTACGGTTTCACCAACATCACCACGCCGGCCTGCACCACCTCCAGCTCGCACGATTGCGATGGCAGCACCCTGGTCGCACCCGGCGCGGATCAGACCTATCTGTTTGCCGATGGCGTGCACCCGACCACGGCCGCACACGCCATGCTGTCGCAAGTGGTGCTGTCGGAACTGGCCGCGCCCGGACAGGTCTCGCTGCTCGGCGAGGCGCCGCTGGCCTCTGCCACCGAACAGACCGGCGTATTGCGCGACCAGATGCTGAAAGACAGCCTGGGCGCGACCCAGCGCGCCTTCGTCAACATCGATTACGCCCAGCAGCGCTTCGATGGCAGCCTCAGCTCGCCGCAGACCAACAGCAACAACCTGAACCTCACCCTCGGCGTCGACCTGAAGCCCAGCGACAATCTCTCGGGCGGCGTCGCCTTCGGCATGGCGCGCAACAATGCCAACATGCCGGGCAACGGAGGCTACACGCTGAAGGACTACTCCGGCCTGGGCTACCTCACTTACCATGCCGGTGGCGGTTATGTCGGCGGCTACGCCAGCTATGGCGAATCCAGCTTCGACGACATCGATCGCAGCTTCCAGATCGGCGCGGCACGCACCGTGGAGACCGGCAACACCAATGGCTCGCATCGCGGTGTCGGCCTCACCGGTGGCTGGTGGTTCGATGTCGGCAGCCTCAAGACCGGTCCGTTCGCGAACCTCGAGTGGCAGGACATCGACGTCGACAGCTACAGCGAGAACGGCAGCGACGCCACCGCCATGTGGTTCGGCAGCCAGCACCGCCAGGCGTTGATCTCCACCCTCGGATGGCGCCTGCAGGGCCAATGGCAGGTCAGCAACCTGGTCATGGCGCCGTACGTGGAGCTGGCCTGGAACCACGACAGCAAGGCCGATCCGCGCGAGATCAGCACCGGCCTGAACACCATGAACGGCTCGTTCGCGCTGGCCGGCTTCGTGCCGGACAAGACCTGGGGCACCGCCAGCTTCGGGCTGTCCGCCCAGCTCACGCCCAACGTGAGCAGCTGGATCGGCTACAGCGGCCGCTTCAGCGACAACAGCCAGAAATACAACAGCCTCAACATGGGCTTCAAGATCGGCTTCTGACCGCTGCCCGTCTTGGCAACAAAAAGGCCGCCCGCAAATGCGGGCGGCCTTTTCATATCCAGTGGTCCAGACGGCTTACTTGTTCTTGCCGCCGGTCGCCAGGCTGAGAATGTCCATCGCCTGCTTGTGCAGCTTCGCCGCCGCATCGTCGTCGAGCACCTGCACGTCGTTGCCGACCTGATGCTGCTTCAGCACCAGGTTGCCGTCGTCGCTCCAGCCGGCGCGATCGATCGAGCTCGGCTTGGCACCGCTACTGGCCATGGTCTGCTGCACGATCGCCCACACCTTGCCGCCCTTGAAGGCATAGTCGGTGCTGGTGAAACCCTTGTCGCCGTAGTCGACCAGTTCACGGATGAACTGTATTTCGCCGCCCTGGCGGAACAGCTGCCAGCCACGCGAGGCATTCGGCTCGAGCTTGGTGCCATGGGTGACCTTCATCGCACCGAGCTGTTTCTGGTCCGCGGTGAACGCCGCCAGCACCTTCTCGCCTTCGGTCTGCTCGGCGACCAGTTCGATCGAGACGCCGTCGTTCTTTTCGCCCTTGGCCAGCACCGGCGCCTGGATCGGCATCACGTAGTGACGCTCGCCGTCGGTCAGGACGGCCTTCACCACGTACAGATGATCCGGCTTCACATCGGCCGGGTTGAAGGTCAGCTGGAACGGTTGCGGGAACGTGCCTGCAGGGGAGGTCTTGCTCGCCAGAGGGGCAGCGCCTGCCGCATCGGACGACACGTCGAGCAGGTTGATCACCAGCTGGGCCGTGGCCGATGGCTGGATGGATCCACGCACCGAGATCGTGCCGCTTACCTCATTGGCAATCTTGGCTGTCGTAGCCGTAGCCGTATCCGTCGAGGCGGAAGAAGCTGCGCCCGCATCCGACGACGTGGAAGGAGCGTTGTTGCAGCCGGCCAATGCCAACGCTGCAATCGACATCAGCGACAAAACCTTCTTGCGCATGGGAAAACCTCATCAAACGTGAAAGCAAGCACGAAAGCTGTCAGGCGCCTGTGCGCCGCGGCTCTACGCGGGGGAAGTTCCTAGCATAGCCCAAAAGACTCGGCACGGAAAAGTCAACCCAGCCAATGGCCTACCATGCGTAGGCGTACGCAAGTTCCTGCTTGGCCAGGTCCGCGGCGAATCCGCACCGATCGCCGCCGCGAATTCGGCGGCCAGGCAAGCTTCATGGGCGATGCAAGGCCCGATAGGCGATGTCCCGGCGGCAGAAGGCTCCTTCGTAGCGAATCTGCCTGACCACGTCATAAGCCTGCTCGCGGGCGGCCGCGATGTCGCGACCCAACGCGCACACCGTCAGCACGCGGCCGCCCGCTGTGACGGCACGGCCCTGGCCATCGAGCCGGGTACCTGCGTGGAAGACCTTGCAGTCGCCCTCGGCGGCGGCATCGAGACCATCGATCAAGTCACCGCTGCGCACCCTGCCGGGATAACCCGCGGCGGCCATCACCACACCAATCGCCGGACGCGCGTCCCAGCGTGCCTGGGTGTGTTCCAGGCGACCGTCCAGTGCCGCATCGATCAGCTCGACCAGATCGGATTTCAACCGCAGCATGATCGGCTGGGTTTCCGGATCGCCGAAGCGCACGTTGAACTCGATCACCTTGGGGTTGCCGGCCTTGTCGATCATCAGGCCGGCATACAGGAAACCGATGAACGGCGCACCCTCGGCCGCCATCCCGTGCAAGGTCGGCTCGATCACTTCGCGCAGGATGCGCTGCTCCACCTCGGGCGTGACCACCGGCGCCGGCGAGTACGCGCCCATGCCGCCGGTGTTGGGGCCCAGATCGCCCTCGTCGCGGCGCTTGTGGTCCTGGCTCGAGGCCATCGGCAGCGCATGGCTGCCGTCGCTCATCACGATGTAGCTGGCCTCCTCGCCATCGAGGAATTCCTCGATCACCACCCGCGCAGAGGCGTCGCCGAAACTGTGCGCACCGAGCATGTCGTGCAGCGCCAGCTCCGCATCGGACAAGGTCAGCGCAACCACCACGCCCTTGCCGGCGGCGAGGCCGTCGGCCTTGATCACGATCGGCGCGCCGTGCTGGCGCACGTAGGCCAGGGCTGGATTCAACTCGGTGAACACCGCGTAACGCGCCGTCGGAATGTTGTGGCGCTGCAGGAAATCCTTGGCGAACGCCTTGGAGCCCTCCAGCTGCGCGGCAATCGCACGCGGGCCGAAGATGCGCAGGCCGGCACCGCGGAAGCGGTCGACCACACCGGCCACCAGCGGCACTTCGGGGCCGACCACGGTCAGCCCGATCTTTTCACGCTTAGCCAGCTGCAGCAGCCCGTCGAGATCGTCCATCGCGACATCGGCATTGCGCACGCCCGGCTCATGCGCGGTGCCGGCATTGCCGGGCGCGACGATCACTTCGTCGACCTGCGACGATTGCCTGAGTTTCCACGCCAAGGCGTGCTCGCGCCCGCCGCTACCGATCACCAGAACCTTCATGCCCGCACTCCGAGAACCACCGATGCGCCACGCGACGCAGGCGCGCATTGTAGCGGCTGCGGCGGATCGCCCGCGCAACGCTGCCGCGTGCCCTCAATCGTGCGTGCCTTCAGTCGTGCTGGCCTTCAGTCGTGATGTTGCAGCAGCTCCAGCAGCGCCGCCCGCGGCAGCTTGCCGGTCTCGTTGCGCGGCAGCGCGGCCACCAGGCGCAGCGGGCGCGGCAGGAACAACGGGTCGATCGCGCGGCGCAACGCGTCAAGGATCACGTGCTCGTCCAGCCCCGGCGCCACCGCCAGCGCCGCAATCCGATGGATACCGAGCGCGTCGCCGCCATCGAGCTGGAACACCACGCCGTCCTCCACCCCGGGTATCGCCAGCAGGCGCCGGCTGAGGTCACTCAGCGAAGCCCGCTTGCCGGCGATCTCCAGCATGTCGGCATGCCGACCACGCAGGCGGAAACGGCGTCCACCGTCCGACAGGCTGACGATATCGGCCAGGGTGATCGGCGCCGTCAGCTGCGGCGCCTCGACCGCGGTACCGTCCGGCTGCGGATGCAGGACGGCGCCGTCGTACAACAGCCAATCCTCGTCCGCGGTGGGACGACGGCTGGCGAAGACACAGGTCTCGGTGGAACCGAACACCTCGAACAGCGGCGCGCCAAAGCACTGCTCGGCAGCCTGGGCCAGCTCGACCGGCAACGGCGCGGTGGCCGATACCATCGCGGCGATCGGCGGGAACGCCATGCCCGACTCCACCAGCGCACGCAAATGCACCGGCGTGGTCACCAGCACCCTTGGCGCCGGTACCGCCGCCAGCGCAGCGGCCACATCGGCCGGAAAGAACGGTCGCCCCGCATGCACGCCGACTTCGCCGAGCAGCGGCAGCAGCACCGACATCTCCATGCCGTACATGTGCTGTGACGGCACGGTGGCGACCACCGTGAAATGCGATCCGACGGCTGCACGAAGCATCGCCAGGTTGCCGGCATTGCTGGCATGGAAGCTGCGCCAGGTCTTGCGGTTTGCGCTCGGCGTGCCGGTGGAGCCTGAGGTATAGCCGATCGCCACCACTTGGTCGGCCGGAATCAACGGCCATGTCGCATCCATCGCGCCCGGCAGTTCGGTCTCCAGCGATGGCATCTGCCGGTAACCCTGCGGGGCCGGATCCAGCGCCAGCTCGCCCAGCGCGTAGCAACCCGGATGGGCGGCCATCACCTCATCCACGGCTTGCGGCGCACGCGACGAAGGCAGCAGGTTGGTCTGGCCGCGCAGCACGATCGCGCAGAACGCCACCAGGAAAGCGTAGCGGTCCTCGCACAGGTTCACGGCAGCCGTGGCTGCGGGCAGCCCGGCGGCCACGAGGTGCACATGCGCCAGAAACTGCGCGGCACTCACCGCCCGGCCGTTGCGCCATGCCAGCACCCGCGCGGCATCGGCTGCGCTCAGCAACGGCAACCGCGATGGCGCTTCACGCCGGTAAGTGTCGTAAACGATGGCCACGCACGTCTCCCTGACTTATCGAATCGTTGTGCCAGGGCAACAGCATCGCCCCCGCGGATGGACGCGGGCGTGAACGGCAGCGGTGATCGTCCCGCAACGGTTCAGCTGTCGCATGGCGACTTTCGATCCGACGCGTCCCCTGGACGTTCAGCCACGGATGATAGCGCCCGACAGCGCATCCCGGATCACCGTCGGGCTGGCCTGCCCCCCCAAGGGCGCGTCCAGCACGCCATCCAGCGCAACGCCGAAGTAGTCGCGCACCACGGTCGCCGAACGCGCCGGCGGGTGGCCGTGCGGGTTGGCGCTGGTCGACACCAGCGCGCCGCCGAACGCCCGGCACAATGCAGCTACCGGCTCATGCGCGCTGATCCGCAACGCGATGCCGGCATGGTCACCGGCGACCCAGGCCGGCACCTCGGCCGTGCGTGGAAAGATCCAGGTATACGGCCCGGGCCAGCTCGCCCGCACCTGTGCCAGCACGTTCTGCGGTACGGCGGCGAGGTCGATGTAACGCTCGACCTGGGCGAACTCCGCAGCGATCAGCAGCACGCCTTGGGTGGCTGGCCGCTGCTTCAGCGCAAACAGCCGCTCGAACGCGGCACGGTTGTGTGGATCGCAACCGAGGCCGAATACCGCCTCGGTGGGATAGGCCAGCACGCCACCGCCGTGCAGCAGCGCGGCAGCGGCATCCAGCTCGGCAAGAGTGAACCGGCGCAGCACTCAGGCGCCGACCTTGCTCGCCACCGCCTTCTTCACGGCAGCCTTCTTGGTGGCTGTCTTCTTGGCGGTGGCTTTTTTCGCGGCAGTCTTCTTGCTCGCGACCTTTTTCGTGGCGGCCTTCTTGGCGGCAGCCTTCTTCGCGACCGGCGCCTTCTTTGCAGCCGCCTTCTTCGTCGCGGTCTTCTTGCCGAAGCGCCCCTTCTTTACCGGCGCCGCGGCCAGCAGCTCGAGGCACTGTTTCTCGGTCAGCTCCTTCGGCTCCTGCTCCTTCGGGATGCGCGCGTTCTTTTCGCCATCGGTGATGTACGCGCCGTAGCGGCCGTTCACCACCTGCACGCCGTTGCCGAAATCAAGGATCAGGCGGTTCGCCAGCATCTCCAGCTTTTCCTGCACGATCTGCAGCGCACGCGGCAGTTCGATCGTGTACGGATCGTCCTCGGCCTTGAGCGAGGCATAGGTGCCGCCCTGCTTCACGAACGGGCCGAAGCGGCCGATCGCCACACTGACTTCGTCGCCGTTTTCCGCGTGGCCGAGCTGGCGCGGCAGCTTGAACAGCTCCAGCGCCTCGGCCAGGGTGATCGTGTGCATGCTCTGGCCCGGGCGCAGCGAGGCAAACGTCGGCTTGTCCTCGTCGTCCTTGGTGCCGATCGCGGCATACGGCCCGAACCGGCCCAGCCGCACCGACACCGGCTTGCCGGTTTTCGGGTCGCTACCGAGTTCGCGCGCGCCGGTGGCCTCGCTGCGATCGACCGACTCGGTCTTCTCGTCCACCTGCTGCTTGAACGGCAGCCAGAAGCGCTCCATCAGCGGCACCCAGGCTTCCTCGCCGCGGCTGACCGCGTCGAGCTCGTCTTCCATCTTCGCGGTGAAGTCGTAGTCGACGTAGCGGGTGAAATGCGCAGTGAGGAACTTGCTGACCGCGCGGCCGACGTCGCTGGGCTTGAAGCGGCGGCTGTCGAGCAGGACGTATTCGCGGTTCTGCAGCACCTGGATGATGCTGGCATAGGTCGACGGGCGACCGATGCCGTGTTCTTCCAGCGCCTTGACCAGGCTCGCTTCGGAATAGCGCGGCGGCGGCTCGGTGAAATGCTGGTCGGCGGCGATCTCGTGCAACGGCACCTGCTCACCCACGGCCAGCCGCGGCAGGCGTCGGCCTTCGTCGTCGTCTTCTTCGGTTTTCTGGTCGCGACCTTCCTCGTATACGGCGAGGAAACCCGGATCGATCACGGTGGTGCCGCTGGCGCGGAACGAGGCGTCGCCGCCCGCCACATCGCGCAGTGCAAATTCCACCGAGACGGTGTTCAGCGTGGCGTGGATCATCTGGCAGGCGACGGTGCGCTTCCAGATCAACTCGTACAGCTTGCGCTGGTCGTCGTTGAGGTAGGCGGCAATCGACTTCGGCGTGTACATTGCCGAGGTCGGGCGGATCGCCTCATGCGCTTCCTGCGCGTTCTTCGACTTGGTCTTGTAGACCTGCGGCGCGTCCGGCAGCGCGTGCGCGCCGAAATCGCGCACGATCAGCTGGCGCAGCTCGGCCAGCGCGTCGTCGCCGAGCATGGTGGAGTCGGTACGCATGTAGGTGATCAGGCCGACGTTGCCCTCGTCGCCGAGCGCCACGCCCTCGTACAGCCCCTGCGCCACCTTCATCGTGCGGCTGGTGGTGAAGCCGAGCTTGCGCGCGGCCTCCTGCTGCAGGGTGGAAGTGGTGAACGGCGCAGCCGGGCGACGCTTGCGCTCCTTGGAACCGACGTCACTGACGGTGAGGCGACCATGGGCGGCCTGCTTCAGCGCCGCACGGGCGGCGTGCGCGTCCGCTTCATTGGTGAGGTCGAACTGCTCGAACTTCTTGCCGTTGAGCCGGCTCAGGCGTGCGCTGAAATCGCCATCGGCGTGCTTCAGCTGTGCCTCGATCGTCCAGTATTCGCGCGCCTGGAACGCCTCGATCTCTTCCTCGCGCTCGACGATCATGCGCAATGCCGGCGACTGCACGCGGCCGGCGGACAGACCGCGCTGCACCTTGCGCCACAGCACCGGCGACAGGTTGAAGCCGACCAGGTAGTCCAGTGCACGCCGCGCCTGCTGTGCATCGACCAGGTCGTGCGAGAGCTGGCGCGGCGCGGCCACCGCAGCCTTGATCGCCTTCGGCGTGATCTCCGAGAACACCACCCGGTGCAGCTGCTTGCCCTTGGTCAGGCCGCGTTCCTTCAGGATCTCGCTGATGTGCCAGCTGATCGCCTCGCCTTCGCGATCCAAGTCGGTCGCCAGATAGATGTCGTCGGCCAGCTTGGCGGCCTTGGCGATCGCGTCGACATGCTTCTCATTGCGCTCGATCACCTCGTAGGCCATGGTGAAACCGTGCTCGGTGTCGACCGCCCCCTCCTTGGGCTTCAGGTCACGCACGTGACCGTAGGAGGCGAGGACCTGGAAGTCCTTGCCGAGGTATTTATTGATCGTCTTGGCCTTGGCCGGTGATTCGACGATGAGCAGGTTTTTTGCCATGAAGCGGGATTTCCGGAAGCGAACCACCGGCACTTGCGGCGCCGGACATATATATAGTTGAAACCACGCCGTGCCAGCGGCTGTCAAGCCCGGGCCATCGTGCAAGATGGCCAAGCCATGCCGCGCGAGCGTTCAATCGTCAGGGAATCCAGCCGGCAAACATTGATAGCGATTGCCCGGCAGGCTTTCAATCCCGCCCTCCAGTTCCAGCATTAGCAGCATCGAGGACAGGGCAGCCGCGGATTGTCCCGTACGTTGCACAAGTTCGTCCAATGTCGTCGGTTCATGACCAAGTTCGAGCAAGAGCCGGCGATACCCAGAATCTTCAAGCTGCCCGGATAAACGGCCCAAGGGCCCCATATCCTTCGACAATCCGGCCGCCGCGCCAGCGGTTTCCGTCTGCAGCCTAGTCGCCAGTTCATCCCCTAGCATGCGCGCCATCGGCGCCAGAGTCTCGACTATTTCGGCTGCGCTCTCGACCAGCCGGGCACCTTCCCGAATCAGACGGTGGCAGCCACGTGCGAGCGGACTATGGATGGAGCCGGGCAGCGCGAACACCTCGCGCCCCTGCTCTGCGGCCAGTCGTG
This sequence comes from Rhodanobacter sp. B04, assembly GCF_002001125.1. Taxonomy (GTDB): domain Bacteria; phylum Pseudomonadota; class Gammaproteobacteria; order Xanthomonadales; family Rhodanobacteraceae; genus Rhodanobacter. The sequence goes on from NZ_MUNV01000012.1 coordinate 265,158, forward strand.
CCGTGATCAGCGAACCCGACTGCAGCCCCGCCTCGATCACCAGCGTGCCCAGCGCAAGACCGGCAATCAGCCGGTTGCGTCGCGGAAAATGATCCGCACGCGCGGGCGTGCCGGGCGGAAACTCGCTGACCAGCGCGCCATGCATCGCGATGCGCTGGGCCAGCCCATGGTGCTTGCGCGGGTACACCCGGTCCGGCCCGGTACCGATCACCGCCAGCGTCGCCGCGCCGACGTCGAGCGCCGCTACATGCGCCGCACCGTCGATGCCATCGGCCATGCCGCTGGTGACGAGCAGGCCTGCCTGCGCCAACGCCCGGGAGAATGCACGGGCATGCGCCAGCCCGGCCGCACTGGCATTGCGCGCGCCGACGATGGCCACCTGCGGAAACAGCAGCAAACTGGCATCTCCGGCGACGAACAGCGCGGCTGGCGGCTGCGGGATGTTCTCCAGCTGTGGCGGAAAATCCGCGTCGGTACAACGCAGCAGGCGATGACCCGGTGCAGCCAGCCAGACCATGTCAGCGGCGAGCTGCGCTTCATCCGGTTGCGCCAGCCACGCGCGTGCCGGCTCGCCTAGCCGCGCGGCATCATGGCGCAGGTCCGCCAGTACCCGACGGATATCGCCCTCGGCCGCGGCAAGCCGTTCGCGCAGCCCACCGGGACCAAGCCCCGGCGTCCGCAGCGCGATCATCCATGTGCGCAGCTCATCATCCATGCCATCCATGCCTTGCCGCTCCATGCGGCGCAGTTTAATGAACAGCCGCAAACAGAAACGGCGCGGTGATGACCGCGCCGTGCTGTAGGAAAGTGCCGAAACCGGTTAGCTGGTCATTGCGGCATGCTCAAACGGCCGCCGACATGTACCGGCCGCAGGCCGTCCATCACCAGGCCGTAACTGACCCGGTCGAAGGTGCGGAACACCATCACATGGGCGACGTATTCGTCCGGCAGGGTGACCGTCTTGCCGACGCCGCGATTCCAGCTGTTGCTGGCGACATCGTCATGGATGGTCTCGCCCGGCTCGGAAATCGAGAACGTCTGGCCATTGTCGACCCCGTCCCTGGCACCGATCGACAGCACCACCACCTGGCGCGGACCAGCGGCGTCCATCGCGTCGGCAAAGGCCACCACCTTGGCATTGGCCGGCACCGACTTCGGCGCATGCGGGTAGTAATAAGGATCGTAGGGCGTGTCGTCGACCGGCATGATGCGGTCGCCGCTGCGAATCTCCATGGTCGAATCGAGCAGCAGCAAGGTCGACGGATCGCCCATGCGCAGCGTCTCGGCGGTACCGATCACGCTGACCTCGACACCGAGACCGTCGCCGAAACCGTAGTGTCCGTCGTTGCGGGTGTCTTCATCCCACGGCGCATTGACCATCGCCGCATTGCTGTCCAGCTCATGGCCGACCAGATCGGCCTTGCTCGGATCGTTCTGATTGAAGCCGCGGAACACGTGGGTCGGACGCACGATCGCCCAGCGCTGGCCCGGCTCGCCCTGCAGGCCGCGTACATAGATGTTCTGGCCCACCGTGCCGCGCAGGCGCGCTTCTTCGAGGCCCACCACATACGGCGCTGCGTTGACGGTATTGGCATCCATCACCCGCATGTCCTTGAGGAACATCTTCAGCTGGGACAGCGGAATCGCCGGCACGGCCTCGCCTTCGGCGTGAACACCCGGCTCCAGCCGCAGTCTTGGCCCGTTGATGAAGGACAGGTTGAGCACATCGCCGGGATAGATCAGATGCGGGTTGCGCACCTGCGGATTGGCCTGCCAGATCTCCGGCCATAGCCATGGCTTGGACAGGAACTTGGCGGAGATACCCCACAGGGTGTCGCCGCGGCGCACCGTGTAGGAATCGGGATGATCGGCTCGCAGTTGCGCGCCGGCCGCATAGACGGCCACGGTAACCAGCATGCCGGCCAGCAACACGATTAGCTTTCTGATCATTGGTGGGAATCCCCCTTCCCCAGAGCTCGGTCGAGTGTAACCGAATGGTTAACGCGCGCAACAGGTTTCAGTTGGCAAAAATCGTCTGCGCTCGGATGTTTGCCGACGTACAATGAGGCACATTCTAGTTCGCGCCGGGAGTGGTTTTTACCAAACCGCCCGCATTTTCGGCGCCGAGGTGAAATCCATGTCCGTCCTTCCCATCCTTGAATTCCCCGACCCGCGCCTGCGTACCCGCGCCGAGCCGGTAACCGTGTTCGACGCCAAACTGAAGCAGTTCGTCGCCGACATGTTCGAAACCATGTACGCCGCCAATGGCGTCGGCCTGGCGGCCACCCAGGTCAATGTGCACCAGCGCGTGCTGGTGGCCGACATGAGCGACGACCGCAAACAGCCGCTGGCCCTGATCAATGCGCAGATCCTCGAAAAGGAGGGCTCGCAGGTCTATCAGGAGGGCTGCCTGTCGTTTCCCGGCCTGTATGCCGATGTCACCCGTGCGCTGAAGGTGAAGGTCAGGGCGCAGGATGCCGACGGCAAGGAAATCGTCGTCGAGGCCGAGGGCCCGCTGGCGGTGTGCATCCAGCATGAGCTGGACCACCTGGATGGCAAGGTGTTCGTCGACTACCTGTCGTCGCTGAAACGCGCGCTGCTGCTGAAGCGGCTGGACAAGCAGCGCAAGCAGGCGGCGAGTGCTTGAATAGCCCAGGTCTGAGGCTGGTCTTTGCCGGCACCCCGGAGTTTTCCGTTCCCTGCCTTGAAGCCTGCCGCGCCAGCGGCGCCGAGGTGGTGGCCGTGTATACCCAGCCGGATCGCCCGGCGGGCCGCGGCCGCAAGCTCACACCGAGTCCGGTGAAGCAGGCAGCGCTGGTTGCCGGCATGACGGTCGAACAGCCCGAGTCGCTGAAATCCATCGAGGCCCGGCAGACGCTGGCGGCATACCGGCCCGATTTGCTGGTGGTGGTCGCCTACGGCCTGATCCTGCCGCGCAAGGTACTGGCGACCCCGCGGCTGGGCTGCTGGAACGTGCATGCCAGCCTGCTGCCGCGCTGGCGCGGCGCGGCGCCGATCCAGCGCGCCATCCTCGCCGGTGACCGCGAAAGCGGCGTCGACCTGATGCTGATGGAGGCCGGCCTGGATACCGGCCCGGTGCTGCTGGAACGGCGCACGCCGATTGCCCGCGACGATACCGGCGGCTCGCTGCACGATCGCCTGTCCATGCTGGGCGCCGAGGTGCTGGCCGAAGGCCTGCGCCGAACACTGGCCGGCGAGACGTTGGCCGCCACGCCGCAGCCGGAGGAAGGCATCCTCTACGCGCACAAGCTGGACAAGGCCGAGGCAAAGCTCGATTTCACCCGCGCTGCACCGGAGCTGGAACGCCAGGTGCGCGCCTTCGATCCCTGGCCCGTCGCCGAGGGCGTGATTGCCGGTGAGCCGGTGCGGATCTGGGCCGCGCAGGCGATCGAACTCGACCACCACGCCGCGCCGGGCGAGGTGATCGCCGCGGGCCGCGATGGCATCGAGCTCGCCTGCCGTCAGGGCGCGCTGCGCATCACCGCGCTGCAGCGCGCCGGCGGCAAGCGCATCGGCGCGCTCGACTACCTCAACGCGCGCCCCGAGCTGCGCCAGCCCCGATGAAGCCAGCTCCGATGAAGCATGTCCCGATGACCTACGCCCGATGAAGACCGATACCCGCGCGCTGGCCGCCAAAGGGCTGGCCGAGGTCGCCTTGCGTGGCGCCTCGCTGCGCGACGTGATGGAGCGCGCTGCGCCAAAGCTCGGCGACCCGCGCGACCGTGCCTTGCTGATGGCCTTGCTCAGCGAAGGCGCCCGCTGGTGGCTGCGCTTCGATGCCGCGATCGACGGTTTGCTGGAAAAATCCTTGCGCCACAAGGACCCGGCCATCCATGCCCTGTTGGTCTTGGGCCTGGTCCAGCTGGAAATCCTCGAGCTGCGGGATTACGCCGCGGTGGCGGCCACGGTCGAAGCGGTGCGCTCGCTGCAGCGGCCACAGCTGGCCGGCCTCGTCAACGCCGTGCTGCGCCGCTGGCAACGCGAACGCGAAACCCTGATCGCCAGGCTCGACGCCCGGCCACAGACGCGCCACGCGCACCCGGCATGGCTGGCTGCGGCACTGCAGCGCGACTGGCCAGCACAGGCCGATGCGGTGATGACTGCCGACAACGGCGAGCCGCCGTTGATGCTGCGCGTCAATCGCCAGCGCAGCGAGCGGCAGGCCTTGATCGAACGGCTGCAAGCCGCCGGCCAGATGGCCACGCCCCATCCCTGGCTGAGCGATGCGGTGATCCTGCCGCACAGCACCGATGTCACCCGCCTGCCCGGTTTCGAGGATGGCCTGTTTGCGGTACAGGACGGCTCCGCGCAGGTCGCAGCCGACCTGGCCGATCTGCGGGACGGTTTGCGCGTGCTCGACGCCTGCGCCGCGCCCGGCGGCAAGGCCTGCCACCTGCTGGAACGCGCCGATATCGACCTGACCGCGCTGGAGTTCGATGCCAAGCGCGCCGAGCGGATCCGCCAGAACCTGATGCGGCTGCGACTGAATGCCAAGCTGGTGATCGGCGACGCCGGCGCGCCGGCCGGCTGGTGGAAACGCCAGCCGTTCGATCGCATCCTGATCGACGCGCCATGTTCGGCTACCGGCGTGCTGCGGCGACGGCCGGACGTACGCCTGCATCGGCGCGAAAGCGATATCGCCGCGATGCACGCGCAGCAGCGCAGGATCCTGTCCGCGCTATGGCCGCTGCTGGCGCCGGGCGGGCGGCTGGTCTACATCACCTGCTCGGTGTTGCGCGCCGAAAACGAGGCGATTGTCGGCGAACTGCTGGCCGCCCAGCCGGATGCGCAAGCCATGGCCTTCACGCTGCCTGCAGGCGAAGCCGCGGCAGTGGGCTGGCAGATCCTGCCCGGTGATGGCGACCTCGACGGCATGTATTACGCGGTGCTGCAAAAACGCTCCCAAGCCAATCCTTAGCCGGTCGCGCCACCCTGTCCAACACCGCCGCACGCCGGCGCGAACGACTCACGGCCACCGGGCTATGCTTGGCAACATTGGCCTGCTGACAGAAACCACCCGACCCGTGAAACCCTGCGCACCTCTTTCCCACGCCCGCCCGCTATGGCTGAGCAGCGCCCGCCGGGAACTGCTGCTGTTCGGCGTGTTCGCCCTGCTGCTGCTTGGCCTCGGCATCGGCCTGCGCGACCCGTGGCCATCCGACGAACCGCGCTTCGCGCTGGTTGCGCACTGGATGGTCGAGCACGGCCAGTGGCTGTTTCCGCATCGCGGCCACGAGCTGTATCCGGACAAGCCCCCGGTATTCATGTGGCTGCAGGCGCTCGCCTACCTGGTTACCCGCTCCTGGCGGGTGGCTTTCCTGCTGCCGTCGCTGGCTGCCGCCCTGGGGACGTTGGCGCTCGTCTACGACTTGGCCCGTCGCTTGTGGAACCACCGCAGCGCCCTGCTCGCCGCAGCCATCCTGCTGGTGACCATCCACTTCAGCTACCAGATGCGCAACGCGCAGATCGATCCGCTGCTGCTGGGCTGGATCACCCTGGCCAATTACGGTCTGCTGCGCCACCTGCTGCTGGGCCCGGCGTGGCGCTGGTTTGCCGTGGGCTGTTTCTTCGCCGGTGTCGGCGTGGTGACCAAGGGCGTCGGTGTGCTGGCCTTGCTGCTGCTGATTCCCTACCTGGTCGCCCGGCGCGGCCACTGGCGCCGACTGGCGCTGCCAAACGGTGGCTGGCGCTGGGCCGGCGGGCTGATGCTGTTCCTGCTGCCGGTCCTGGCGTGGCTGCTGCCGATGCTGCTGGTCGCGCGCGCCGACGGCGATCCGCAGCACGCCGAATACGTGCAGAACATCCTGTTCGGGCAGACCGTGCACCGCTATGCCGCGCCCAGCGGGCATCTCCATTCGCCGTTCTATTTCCTCGGCATCATCGTGGTCGACTGGCTGCCGTTGTCGCTGCTGCTGCCGTGGGCGCTGCCGGCTTGGTGGCGTCGGCTGAAGCGACGCGACGCGCGCTTCCTGCTGCCGCTCGGCTGGATCGTGCTGCTGTTGCTGTTCTTTTCGTTCAGTCCGGGCAAGCGTGACGTCTACATCCTGCCGGCGCTCCCCATGGCTGCACTGGCATTGGCGCCGCTGCTGCCGGGGCTGCTGCGCCGGCGCGGCGTGCAGCGGGCGGTGCTTGCACTGACCTTGCTGCTGGCGACGGCACTGACGGTTGCCGCCGTGCTGGCGCTGCACCGGCACCCGGCCTGGGCCGTGAAGATCGAACAAAGCCTGGCGCCGCAGATCTGGTGGCTGCTGCTCGGCATCGGGCTGGCCGGCCTGCTGATCGCCGCGGTCACGCGCGTGCGTCACGCCCCGCTGGGCTGGCTGCTGTTCGCCTTCATGCTGTGGGGCATGTACGGCCTGTGGGGCTACCCGATGCTCAACGGCGACCGCTCGGCACGCGACGTGATGCTGCACGCACGCGCGATCGCCGGGCCCGATGCGACCATCGGCCTGCTCGCCTGGAAAGAGCAGAACCTGCTGATGGCCGACGGGCCGGTGGCGGAATTCGGCTTCCTGGCGCCGTGGTCACGACAGTACGCCGAGGCGGTGGCGTGGCAGCGGAATGATCCCGCACGGCGCTGGATCTTCAGCCTCGACGAAGCGATGGGCAGCTGCGTGAATCGCCAGCGCGCCACCTATGTCGGCCACGCCAACCGCCGCGAATGGTGGATGTTCAGGGCCGATGCGGTGGTGCCCGGCTGCGTTCCGGCCGCGAGCGACAGCGAGGATGCGGACGATGCGCCCTGAAGCCGCATAACGACCGCCAGACGGCGTTCACGTTGCCAAGTTTAACCTTGCGCTAGAGTGCCGAGCACGCACGCCATCGCAACCCCGCTGGCCCGTAGCTTATGGCCAGAAAGGGAGTTCACGATTGGCTCGACAAGTCGACGATGTGCGCGCAGATTCCGTTTCCTGGCGAATCTGGACGCTTTCCGCACTTGTAGCCGCCATGCCGGCGTGCTTCGCCGTATCCTCGCGCATCAAGCTGATACCGATGACCGTGCTGCTCCTGGCCGGCCTCACCCTGCTGATCACGCGCAAGGACATTCGTCTCAGTTGTCGCACCGCATGGCCGGTGGTCGCCGTCTGCGCGCTGCGGCTGCTGTACGACATCGGCAACTTTCTCGGACATCACCTCGACTGGGACACCATCGGCCTGCCGGCGCAGACACTGTTGTTCCTGGCTGCCGCAGCGGTGTTCGCGTTACCGTTGCGCGATCGCGTGCTCGCCATCGGCTTCAGCCTGACCACCCTGCTGCTCGGTCTTATCTGCCTGTTCCAGCGCTATGCGCAGGGTGTCGACCGCCCGGCCGGACTGAATGGCGGTGACTGGGCTGCGGTCGAATTTGCGATGTTCGTGTTGCTCCTGGTGCTGCTGTCGATGCTGCAGGCACTGCGCACCAGCACCCATCGCAGCGATCGCTGGCTGCACATCGCGGCCGTGGTGGTTGGCCTGTACGGCGCCGTGCTGACCCAGAGTCGCGGCCCGCTGCTGGCCTTTGCCCCGGTCTATCTCGGGCTGATGCTCTGGTACGCGGTGCGCTCGCATCTGTGGCGACGCATGCTCGTGCTGTCCGGGGTGACCGTGGTCGGCATGCTCGCGGTGACCGCCACCTTGCACAAGGAGATGGTCGATCGGCTCGCCGTCGTATCCACCGACATCAGCAGCTACAGCACCGATGACTCCCCTGCGGCCATCGCGATCCGCGAACGGCTGGAGATGTGGCGTGTTGCATGGCAGGCCTTCCGCGAGCATCCGCTGGCCGGCAACGGCCTGGAGCAGTTCGGTCCGTACGTGCGTCATCAGGTCGCGCTCGGCCATGCCGACCCAGCGATCGCCAAATACGTGCACCCGCACAGCGAATACCTCGAATCCATGTTCGCCGGCGGCCTGCCCGCCCTGCTCGTGCTGTTGCTTTTCCTTGGCGTTCCGCTGGCCTATTTCGCCCGGCATGCCAACCATTCGCAGGAGTCGGTTGCGGTATCTGCCGTCGCCGGGCTGATGGTGATCGGCATCTACGCTCTATGTGCGTTCAGCGACAATGTGTTTTATCGGGCCATGCCGCAGTCGCTCTATCTGTTCCTCGTGCTTGGCCTGGCCGTCGACATCGGTCGCCGGCTGCGCCACACGCCAACCCGCTGACCGTCGATCCTCCATGGCCCGTATCAATCTGCTCGCTTGGGACAATCAGCGCGGACTCACCCACGACATTCGTTTGCTGTCGGAGGCACTTGTCGCTCTCGGCCATCAGGTACAGGTGACCCGACTCGGCTCGCACCGGCAGGATGGTCGCTGGAAAAGCCTGCCGATGTACCTGCGCATGCTGTGGCAATGGCTGCGCAGCGGTGGCCGCCAGGCCAAGCTGTTCGACGTGAACATCGCGCTGGAACACGTGCGCCCCTGTTATTTCGGACTGGCCAAGGTGAACCTGCTGGTACCCAATCCGGAATGGCTGTCGCCGCGCAGCCAGCGCTACCTGACGCGCTTCGACGCGATCCTGTGCAAGACTCACTATGGCGTCGACCTGTTCAACGCGCGTGGTTGCCGCGCGATCCATATCGGTTTCCGCAGCAGCGATTGCCTGGACGAGAATGTTCCGCGCCAGGCGACCTTCCTGCACCTGGCCGGCGCCAGCCGGATGAAGGGGACGCAGCGCCTGCTCGAGCTATGGCAGCGCCACCCGGAATGGCCAAAGCTGTTGCTGCTGCAATCGCCCAAGACGGCAACCCCCGCGACCGGCCCGACCCCGGCCAACATCGAGCACCGGGTCGGCTATCTGAACGACATCCGGCAGATCCGGAATCTGCAGAACGCATACAGGTTCCATCTGTGCCTGTCGGAAACCGAAGGCTGGGGGCACTACATCGTCGAGGCGATGAGTTGCAAGGCGGTCGTGATCACCTGCGATGCCGCACCGATGAATGAGCTGGTCACCACCGAACGCGGCATGCTGGTGCGCACCGCCGACACCCGTCCGTTCAACATGACGACCCTGCACCGCTTCGATGAAACAGCGCTGGAAGCGACCGTAGAACGCCTGATGCAGATGCCCGAGTCGGAGCAAGCGACCTTGGGCGAACGCGCACGCAGCTGGTTCACCTCGAACGAGGCAAGCTTCGCCACCCGGCTGGACGCGGCCCTGCGTCAGCTGCTCTGAAGCACCGCGAGGTCGCGCAGCGCAGCGCGCAGATCGACCGGTGCGGCGGCAAACTCGGCCAGATGCTGGTCGATGCCGAGCTGGCAGCGGATCAGCCGGCGCGCCCGCGTATCGTCCACGATGCGGTCGTTGGGATTGTCGACCACATGCTTGCGGCTGTGATGGTAGAGATGCGTCGCCAGTGCGCTGAAGCGGATATCACGCCGCAGCAAGCCCGCGTGGAAGGCGCGCGCAGCCAGCTCCGTGTCCTCGCGGCCCCAGCCGGTCATCGCCTCGTTGAAGCCGTTGATGTGCAGCAGGTCGTCACGCCAGAACGCCATGTTGCAGCTCTTGATGCCGCGCCGCTTGGTGCCGGGCCGTGCATACCAGTGCGCCAGTGGCGGCAGGCGCAGCGTATGCCGCCGTCGCTCGATGCCACGGCTGAAGAAACCCGGCATGCCCACTTCGTGCGCCAGCATGCGGGCGGTCAGGCCGGCGTCGGTCAGCACGCGCGAACCCTGTGCAAAGCAGCCCTGCCGCGCGAACTTACGGTGGTCGGCAATGAAATGGCGCTCGGCCACCATGTCGCCATCGAGCAGAATGACGTAATCGCCCTGCGCGGCGGCAATCGCACGGTTGCGTGCACGGCTCATGCGTGCGCCGTCGTCCGGTTGCCACAGGTGCACCAGACGTACCGGATAATCCGCCGCCACCCGCTCGAGCAGCTCGCGCGTCGCCGGCTGCGAGCCATCGTCGGTGACGATGACTTCGAAGGGAAGCTCGCTCTGCGCAGCCAGCGCACGCAGCACCAGCTCCAGTGCCGCAGGCCAGTTGTAGGTGATCACCGCGACACTGATGCGCATCAATGCGGCCCCGTCGTGCGTATTCGCCACATCAGCCACGCAGCCTCCAGCCACGGCGCAGGATGTTCAAGGCACGCTCCCATTTCCGCCACGGCGATACCCGTCGCATCATCACCAGCCTGGCGTAACGCTTGGTTTCGCTCCACGGTGGCCGCGGCTTGGTCATGAACTCCAGCTTGCTGAACTCGATGCATTCCGGGCCCATGCCGATCCTGGCGGCGTAATGCCGGATCAGCGCACTGGAAGTCATCTTGTTGATGTATTCGATCCGCGCGGACTGGTTCGACCACCAGCCGTTCTTGCCGTGGATGCGGTAGCGGACGCAGCCGGTCGGCAGGTAGTACTTGTGCGCGCCGAGCACACTGCAGCCGAACACCAGGCAATTGTCGGCCGACAACCGCCAGGTGCGCTGGAAGGATTCGGGCAGATCCAGCGCCTGCCGCGCCCATGACGCACGCATCGACAGCGCGGAAGTCGGCGCGCCGTACCACTGGGTCAGCACGTAGGTGCTGATCGCGGTGTAGCCGAGATCGACCTCGCTGCCGTGAAAACGCATCACCCGATCCTGCTGGTCGAACAGCTGCAGGTCGGAAAACACGAAGTCGATATCCGCGCGCGCGTCGTACAAGACGCCGAGACGGGCCAGGTAATCCGGCTCCCAGCGATCGTCGGAGTCGAGGAAACTGATCACATCCGCATGCGCCGCGTTCACGCCACGCTGGAATGCGCTGAGCTGGCCGCCATTGATGCCGCTGATCAGGGTGACACGCTCGTCATCGGCATAGCGTTCGCGCAGCAGCACATCCGATCCATCGGTGGAACCATCATCGACCACGATGACCTGCAATGCCTTGCGACTCTGTGCCAGCGCACTCTCCACCGCCTCCAGCACGAAGTCGCGATAGTTGTAGCTGGTGATGACCACCGCGAACGTCGTCCGGCTGCCCGCACCGCTCTCGTTGCGAGCGGCTGCCGGGTCGACCGCGGGTTCCTGCGGCAACGGCGGCTCGGCCAGGTCGTCTTCGCCCACGATGTCGCTCATTTGCATCCACTCCGCGAGATCACTGCTGCCCGATGTGACAACGTGTCCCCACACTAGTTGCCGGCAGCTCATGCCAGTGCCCCATCATATCGGACTCGCAATGACATAGCCGCCGACATCGGCCATCGCCCATCCCGGCGCCAACCGACGGATGTCGCGATCGGCTTCCTGAATGGATCGGCTAGAATCCTTCGCATGTCCACTTTCCCGCTGACTCTCGTCGTCATCACCCACAACGAGGCCGACAATATCGCGCGCTGCCTCGACAGCGTCACGTTCGCGGCCGAGAAGCTGGTGGTCGACTCGGGCAGCGACGACGACACCGTGAGCATTGCGCAGGCACACGGCGCACGCGTGCTGCATCAGGACTGGCTCGGCTTCGGGCCGCAGCGCAATTTCGCCACGACGGCGTGCACCCATGCATGGATTCTTGCGCTGGATGCCGACGAGTACCTCACCCCGGAACTCGCCGCCGAACTGCAGCAACGCCTGCCTGACTTGATGGCCGGCAGCATGCCGGCGGCGTATCTGCGGCGCAGCACGATCTACATGGGCCGGCCGATGCGCTGGTACCGCCCAGCCGTGGGCGAGCAGATGGCGCGGCTGTATCACCGTGACCGCGCCCGCTGGAGCGACGCGCGCGTGCACGAATCGCTGCGCTTCGAAGGCAACGCGCCGACACTGCAGGCACCCTTCAACCACGTCAACAATCCGACCCTGCCTCACAAGCAGCTGAAAGTGCTGCGCTATGCCGAACTGAAATGCCGCGACTGGCTGGACAAGGGCAAGCCGGTACGCATGTGGCAGGCACCGTTCGTCTACGTCCTGGCCTTCCTCAAGGATTATGTGTTCCGGCTCGCATTCCTGGACGGCTGGCGCGGCTTCATCATCGCGCAGACCGCGGCCAGCTATGCGCTGTACAAGCGCATGCGCTATTACGAAATGGTTAACCATCCGGAGTCGGTGTCGCGCGCGGCGCACATCCTCACCCACCACGGCATCGATCGCTGATGAGCAGCAACAAAAAGCATTATTTACTGTACGGCTCGGAGCGCTACGCGCTGGCGATCCTGCGGCCGCTGCAGCAGGCGATCCGCGCGCGCGGCGATGAGGCCGCGTGGTTCTTCGATGGCCCTGGCGCGGAAGATCTGGTCGCCGGCGAACGGCTGCTCACGGTGGACGAAGTGCGCCGCTGGAAGCCGATCGCTGTGATCACCTCCAGCAACGCGGTGCCGCACTTCTTTCCCGGCGTGAAGGTGGAGACGTTCCACGGCTTCGATGCCGGCAAGCCGCGGCATATCTACGTCCGCGGCTTCTTCGACCTGTATTGCACGACCGGGCCACGCGACACGGCCAAGTTCCAGGAAATCGCCGATCGCGTCGGCCATTTCACGGTGATCGAGACCGGCTTTCCCAAGCTCGACCCCTTCATGCAGGAGATCACCGGCCCGCTGCCGGCGGTGCGCAAGCCACCGGTGATCCTCTATCACTCGACGTTCTCGCCTTCGTGGAGTGCGGCCGAGACGTTGTACGAAGAGGTGAAGCGGTTGTCGCGCGACGGCCGCTGGCGCTGGATCGTCACCTTCCACCCGAAGATGAACCCGGAGACCACGGCCAAGTACAAGGCACTGCAGAACGAGTACCTGAGCTTCGCAGAGAACGACAACATCCTCGAACTGTTTCCGCAGGTCGACCTGATGTGCTCGGATACCTCCTCCGCGCTCAACGAATTCCTGCTCACCGGCAAGCCGGTGGTGACGTTCAAGAACCGCCGGCCGGGCCCGCAGCTGATCGACATCGACGCGCCGGCGCAATTCGAGCCGGCGATCCAACGCGCGCTGGCGCGGCCGCCGCAATTGCTCCAGGCGATCCGCGACTATGCCGACGCGATCCATCCGTACCGCGACGGCCGCTCCAGCGAACGCGTGCTCGATGCGATCGACGCGTTCATCGCCGGCGGCGCCAAGAACCGCCGGCGCAAACCGCTGAACCTGTGGCGCAAGCTGAAGATCCGCCGCCGCATCGGCTACTGGGGGCCAGCCTGAACGTCTGGCGCCGACGCCATCGCCATGTGCGTACCTGACGCAAGCTAGAATCCTTCCCAATCCGCCAAGAGCCAGCCACGTGTCAGTCAGCGCGTATAGTCGTTCCGAACACCTGCGGGCCCTGTGGCCATGGCTGCCGCTATGGAGCCTGGTCGCCCTGCTGGCGATCTTTTCGCACGGGCCGATGCCGCTGTATTCCACCCGGACACTGGCGGTGGCATGGGAAATGTGGACGCATGGCCACTGGCTGGTGCCGCATATCAACGGCCAGCCGTACAGCGAGAAGGCACCGTTGCTGTTCTGGCTGATCCATGCCGGCTGGTTCGTGTTCGGTGTCAGCGACATCTGGCCGCGCGTGCTCGAGGTGCTGATCGGCGGCAGCCAGCTGGTACTGGTCTCGATGCTGGCGCGGCGCCTGTTTCCCAACCGCCCATGGATGGCCAAGGCGACCCCATGGATGCTGTTGGCGCTGGGCTACGCCTTCCTGTTCGGCCTGCAGATCATGTACGACGTGCTGCTGGCGGTATGGACGCTGGCCGCGCTGCTGTGCCTGACCCCGAAGCTGCATCGGGCCGAGCCGCGCTGGCTGCTGTTCGGCCTGTGCATCGGCCTGGGCCTGCTGACCAAGGGTCCGGTGATGCTGCTGCACATCGTGTTCCCGTGGCTGCTCGGGCCGCTGTGGAACGACTGGGCGCGCCAGCATCGTGCGCGCTGGTACGGCGGCGGCGTGCTGTCGATGTTGCTGGGCGGCGCGATGCTGCTGGCGTGGGCGTTGCCGGCCGGGTTCTCCGGCGGCGAGGCCTATCGGCAAAGGCTGTTCTTCACCCAGACCGCCGGGCGCGTGGTCAACAAGCTGGCGCAGGGCAAGGACCTGCAGAACCATGCGGAGCCGGTCTGGTTCTACCTGCTCGGCCTGCCGTTGCTGCTGTTTCCGTTCAGCGGCTGGCCGCGCGTGTGGGTGGCCCTGGCCAGCCTGCGCCGGCCGCTGGAACCGGGCCTGCGCTTCGCCTTGTGCTGGCTGTTGCCCAGCTTGGTCGTGTTCTCGCTGATCAGCGGCAAACAGCTGTATTACCCATTGCCTGAGTTCGGCGGCATCGTGCTGTTGATGGCCGGCGCGATCGCGGTACTGCGCGAGCGCCGCCCGGCACTCGCCGAAAATGGCTGGTTCGGCACCTGGCCGCTGGGTGTGGGCGGCATCGTTTTCGGCCTGCTGCTGTTTGCGTTGCCCATGCTGGTGGCCGGCAATTATCTGCATGGCGAATGGCCGGATGCCGCTGCGCCGTACAGCCGCTTTTTCAGCGTGGTCTTCCTGCTGCTCGGCGGCCTGCTGCTGCTGCGCGGCCGGGGCGAACTGCGCCGGCTGGCCGTGGCCGGGCTGGTCGGCGTACTCACCCTCAATACCTTGTTCACCCTGACCCTGTGGCCACACTTCGACCTGCGCCCGACCGCCAAGCTGCTGGAGGCCGAACAGTCGCAGCACCCGATCGGTTACCTGGGCAATTACGAAGGCGAGTTCCACTTCGAAGGGCGCTTGACCCAGCCGATCACCGAGCTGTTCGGCGATCAGGCGCTGCAGGACTTTGCCCGCGCCCATCCGGACGGCCTGATCGTGGCGCATCCGGGGAAACTCGATGCCGACGCCCTGCGCTATGCCTTGCTGGTGCAGCCGTTCCGTTCGTCGTGGCTGGTGGTCTGGCCGGCGGCTTCGCTGGCCGACCTGCGCGCCGGACTTGCTCCACCGGAACCAGCCCGGCCAACCCAGGTCTACCCGGCTGACATCTGGCGCTACCGCACGCAGCCGTGAATGCCGCCCTGATCGACAGCCTGCGCAAGCAGTGCGATGGCCCGCGCGACGGTGCCTTGCTGCGCTTCTCGCTGGGCAGCGCCCTGCTTGGCGAAGGCGAGCTTGATGCCGCGATCGGTGAACTGCGGCATGCCTTGGATTTCGATCCTGCCTACTCGGCCGCATGGAAGCTGCTCGGCAAGGCCTGCCAGCAGGCCGGCCAGCTGCAGGCTGCGGCAGACGCCTGGCGCAGCGGCATCGACGTGGCCGCCAGCCGCGGCGACAAGCAGGCCGAAAAGGAAATGACCGTCTTCCTGCGCCGGCTGGAAAAAGCGTAGCGACGCTGCGTGTTCCCTACTCGCTTTCGCGATCGTACGGACTGATCAGGCCATCGGCCGAATAGCGCTTGTACTGCCACTGGTACTGTGCAAACGCCAGCTCGACGCAGTCCTGCACGCCCTGGTTCAATGCAGCGCAGGCGCGGGCCGGGTCGGCATCGGCCAACCGTTCGGGTGCGGGCAGGATCTGGATGCGATAGCCGGCACCGTGCGGCAGGCGTTCGGCAAACGCAAACAGCACGGTCGCGCCGGTGCGTGCGGCCAGACGTGGCAACAGCACCATGGTCAACGCCGGGCGGCCGAAGAAGGGCGCGAACTCACCCTCCCCCGCTCGCGGTTTCTGGTCCGGCAGGATGCCGACCGTGCCACCCGCCGCCAGCCGCTTGTACAAGGTGCGCACGCCGGCGCCGTCGGCACGCACCTGCTCCGGCGCCAGCGCGCCGCGCACCTTGCGCAGCAGGCCCTCGACCGCGGCGATCCGCGGCGGCCGGTACAGGATCGCCATCGGCGTCTTGCGGCATAGCCAGTAATTCAGCAACTCCCAGCAGCCCAGGTGCGGCGCCGCGATGATCACGCCCTTGCCGGCGGCCAGTGCCGCATCCAGCAACGCCTCGCCGCGCACCTCGCGCACCAGCGCCAACGCCCGCTCGGCACCGGCGCCCCAGACCTTGACGATCTCGCTGACCGACTTGCCGCTCTCGCTCACCACCTCCCGCAGCAACGCCGCCTGCGCTGCAGCATCCAGCGCCGGCCGCACGATGCGCAGGTTCACTGCGGTGTTCTGCACCATCTGGCCGCGTCGCCACAGCATCAGCTTGCCCAGACCGCTGCCGATACCTTGCAACGCACGCAGCGGCAACAGCGCCAGCAGGCGCAAAAGTAGATAGATGAGATAGATATCGGCACGCATCCGCCCAGTTTACGGGAGCCGGCTTTCACCGTCCGCGATGGCGCCGTAAGCTGATCGCCTCACCTCCCGCATGCCGCCATGATTGCCCTGATCCAGCGCGTCCTTTCCGCCCGCGTCGACGTCGACGAAGAAACCGTCGGTGCGATCGGCACCGGCCTGCTGGCCCTGGTGGCGGTGCAACCGGACGACGGCGAGGTACAGGCCAAGCGCATGCTGGAGCGTCTGCTCGGCTATCGCGTGTTTGCCGACGACGCCGGCCGGATGAACCGCTCGCTCGCCGATACCGGCGGTGGCCTGCTGCTGGTAAGCCAGTTCACCCTGGCCGCCGATACCCGCTCCGGCATGCGCCCCAGCTTCACCCGTGCCGCGCCGCCCGAGCATGGGCGCCGCTGGTTCGAGCGGCTGCTGGAGCTTGCACGCGCTGCGCATCCGGGGGTGGAAACCGGGCGCTTCGGTGCCCATATGGTGATCCAGCTGGTGAACGATGGTCCGGTGACTTTCTGGCTCGACACCGGCTGAGCTGGCATGCATGAGCTGCGCGCGGCGCGCAGCCGGCGAAACACCGCAAGACCGCGATTTGGCGCGATTTTTGCGTAGCCTGTTTGAACTTTTTCTCACTTGAAAACTGGTCAAAAAAGCAGCACATCGCTATAATGTCCGGTTCTTGAACCCCGCGGCGGTCGGTTAATTAATGAACAGCAAAGCTCCCCACGAGCAACAGTCCGAAATCAAGGCACTTATCTCCAAGGGTCTGGAGCAGGGCTACCTGACCTACGCCGAGATCAACGACCATCTGCCCGACGACATCGTCGACCCGGAGCAGATCGAAGACATCATGGCGGTGCTCAAGGGCGTCGGCATCGAAGTGCACGACGCCGCTCCGGATGCCGACCCGCTGGCCGACAAGGCCGGCAGCAGCACCGACGACGAAGCCGCCGCCGAAGAGGCCGTGGCGCTGCTCTCCGCCGTCGACGCCGAAGTAGGCCGCACCACCGACCCGGTGCGCATGTACATGCGTGAAATGGGCACGGTCGAACTGCTCACCCGCGAAGGCGAGATCGCCATTGCCAAGCGCATCGAGGAAGGCCTCGGCCAGGTGCAGACCGCGCTGGCCAGCTTCCCGCTGACGATCGAACTGCTGCTCGAGGAATACGACCAGCACCTGGACGGCAAGCGCCGCCTCAGCGAAATCCTGGCCGGCTTCCTCGACCTGGAAGAAGCCGCCGACCTCGCCCGCAAGGAGAAGGAAGCCGCCGCCCTGCTGGCGCCGGAACCGGAACCCGGCGACGAAGCCGACGACGACGACGACGAGACCGCCACCGAGGACGAAGAAGAAGCCGGCTCCAGCGGCCCCGACCCGGAAGAGGTCAAGCGCCGCATGGAACTGCTGCGCGACCATTACGGCAAGTTCCAGAAGGCCGCGCCGAAGGCCGCCAGCATCCTCGACAAGAAGATCGTCAAGCTGCGTGACCAGATGGCCGAGGAATTCCTCAAGCTCAAGCTGCCGTCCGCGCTGATCGACGGTTTCGTGCGCAAGCTGCGCGAAGTGGTCAACGACATCCGTCACCACGAGCGCGTGCTGATGGACATCTTCGTCAAGCAGGTGAAGATGCCCAAGGCCGAGTTCATCAAGACCTTCCCCAGCAACGAGGGCAACCTCGAGTGGGCGGCCGAGCTGGGCCGCAAGCGCCAGAAGTGGTCGCCGAACATCAAGACCTACCGCGAGGCGATCGACGCCGAGCAGGAAAAGCTCGCCACCATCGAGCGCAAGCTGTTCCTGCCGCTGATCGACATCAAGGACATCAACCGCGCCATGGCCAGCGGCGAGGCGAAGGCCCGCCGCGCCAAGAAGGAAATGGTCGAGGCCAACCTGCGCCTGGTGATCTCGATCGCCAAGAAGTACACCAACCGCGGCCTGCAGTTCCTCGACCTGATCCAGGAAGGCAACATCGGCCTGATGAAGGCGGTCGACAAGTTCGAATACCGCCGCGGCTACAAGTTCTCGACCTACGCCACCTGGTGGATCCGCCAGGCGATCACCCGCTCGATCGCCGACCAGGCGCGCACCATCCGCATCCCGGTGCACATGATCGAGACGATCAACAAGCTCAACCGCATTTCCCGCCAGATGCTCCAGCAGTTCGGCCGCGAGGCCACGCCGGAAGAACTGGCCAAGGAAATGGAGATGCCCGAGGACAAGATCCGCAAGGTCTTGAAGATCGCCAAGGAACCGATCTCGATGGAGACCCCGATCGGCGACGACGAGGACTCGCATCTGGGCGACTTCATCGAGGACGGCAACGCCAGCTCGCCGATCGAGTCGGCCACCGAGACCGGCCTGATGGAAACCGTGCGCGACGTGCTCGCCGGGCTGACCCCGCGCGAAGCCAAGGTATTGCGCATGCGCTTCGGCATCGACATGAACACCGACCACACGCTGGAAGAAGTCGGCAAGCAGTTCGACGTCACCCGCGAGCGGATCCGCCAGATCGAAGCCAAGGCGCTGCGCAAGCTGCGCCACCCGAGCCGCTCCGAACAGCTGCGCTCGTTCCTCGACGTCGACTGATCGCCGTTGCAACCTGCAAGACTGAAACAGCCCCGCCAACGCGGGGCTGTTTCGTTTCGGGATACGGCCTGGAAGAACCGAGCGGCTACGACGGTGCCATCGCGTGCAAGGTCTACGGTAAACTTCCGCTCTTGCGCGGGCCTATAGCTCAATGGTTAGAGCAGAGGACTCATAATCCTTTGGTTCCAGGTTCGAGTCCTGGTGGGCCCACCACATCTACGTCCGAGAAGCTCCGAAGACGTCCGCGCAAGCCTTCTAATATATTTAATGTTGATTTCCGCCGAAAACTGAGCCGGGTTTTTCATCGAAAAGTGAGCCACCCGTTCGTGCTGCAGGTTAGCTCAGATCGGGGTTGAGATCGGGGTCTTGGTCTCCTTCTTGATGTCAGTGCCATG
>NZ_MUNV01000008.1 GCF_002001125.1 Rhodanobacter sp. B04
ATCGGGGCCCCGATCTTTCCGTGACTGAAGAAATCCGGCACCGCTGTCAGAATCCCGATTCCTCTCTACCTGGGAGCCGCCGATGCCTTCTCGTTCTGCCTCATGCGCTTGCGGCCAATTGGTCGCGACAACTTCAGCCGAGCCTGTCCGCGTCTCGGTCTGTCACTGTCTCGCGTGCCAGCGCCGGACCGGCAGCGTGTTTGGCGTGCAGGCGCGCTTCCCGGCCGCTGCGGTCACGGTCAGCGGAAACGCAAAGCAGTTCGTCCGCGTCGGCGACGAAGGGGGGCGAGCGACCTTCAACTTCTGCCCGCATTGCGGCTCGACGGTCTACTACACCATCGAAGGCGATGCAGAGAGCATGGCCATCCCGGTGGGTGCCTTCGCCGATCCGTCCTTCCCCGCACCCGGCGTCTCGGTATACGAGGAGCGCATGCACGCCTGGGTGGGCATGCCGCGGGACATGCAGCACATGGCTTAGCTCCCATGCGAACGATCGGGTGCAGCTTCGCTTGCCGTCACTGTCCGAATCGCTCGACGAGTGCGGTGCCGTTTATGTAAGGCAAGGGTCCGCAGGAGCGGACAAGGACTAGTCGAGCTCCGCAAATGCGCGCCGCATGGCAGCCGTTCAAAACGTCGGGCGCCGCATCAGGCCGGGCGCGTCCGCCGTCGCCATCGGTCCCCGTCGGCAGGGCGGCTTGCTCGGTCATGCAACACCGCTTAGGCTTCGGGCGACTATCGGTGGCCAGGTTCGCTTATTGCCGTAAGAAAGTGAACGTGACCCCGATCCTTTTGGGGAACGTATGAACAAATGGTTGATTGCGGCCGGCTTGGCCGCAGGATTGCTGGCGTCCCGCCCTTCGGTCGCCGGTGACACGTCCGCGGCATGCAAGCCGGGCATGAGGATCTCGGAAGAAGGCTTCGTGCCGATCGATGGCATCGAGCAGTGGGTCACCATCGGTGGCGCGGACTGCGCCAATCCCGTTGTCCTGATCGTGCATGGCGGCCCGGGTAATCCATCAACGCCTTTTGCCGAAAATCTCTACGGCCCGTGGGAGAAGGATTTCACGCTCGTGCAGTGGGACCAGCGCGGCAGCGGCAAGACGTTTGCGCGAAACCCGGATACAGCCACTCGCCCGCTGAC
Organism: Rhodanobacter sp. B04; assembly: GCF_002001125.1. Lineage (GTDB taxonomy): Bacteria > Pseudomonadota > Gammaproteobacteria > Xanthomonadales > Rhodanobacteraceae > Rhodanobacter. The sequence continues at coordinate 1,142 of NZ_MUNV01000008.1, forward strand.
GATGGCGCTGATGGCCAGGGATGGCGTGGAAGTGGCTGCCTATGCCACGCATCGCCTGGGCAAGCGGCAGGTGATTTTGTTCGGCGGCTCCTGGGGTTCGGCGCTGGCGATCAACATGCTCAAGCTGAAGCCCGAGCTGTTCTCCGCCTACCAGGGCACATCGCAATTGGTCGAATACCGTGCGAACCAGAACGCCACCTACAAGCGCGCCTTGGAGCTGACGCGCGCCGCCGGCGACAAAGAGGCGGTCGCCTCGCTGGAGGCCCTTGGTGCACCACCGTGGGAAAATCCGCGCGCCTTCGGCATCGTCCGTCGCATCACGCGCCGGTACGAGGCAAAGAACACCCAGCCCGCGCCGGACACGTGGTGGAATTTCCCGTCGCAGTACGACACCGCGGCCTACAAGACGGCGTATACCGACGGTGAGGACTACTCGTACGTGCAACTCGTGGGCATGAAGGGCGATGGCATGCTCTCGCGCATCGATTTGCCGGCCCTCGGCACGACCTTCCCCATGCCGGTCTTCATCATCCAGGGCAAGGAAGACCTCCTCACCATGCCGAGCGTGACCAAGGCGTATTTCGACCGCATCAAGGCGCCGACCAAGCAATACATCCTGCTCGACAAGGTCGGCCACGACCCCAATCCGCTCATGGTCGACGCACAGTTCCGGGTGCTGAAGACGCAGATCGAGCCGCTGGTTCAAGAGCATCGGGATCCGGTTCACTGACTGCCGTGAGAAAGTGAACCGGACCACGATCTTTCGATCTTTGGAGGCATGATGACCCGAACCACGCCACTGCTCTTTTCGCTGCTGATCGTCGGAGTCGTCTGGCTGAGCTGGCGCCACTACCAGAACGCCAGGGCACTGCTGCGGGACTGGGCCGCGGCCAGCGGCTTGCGCATCCTGCACGCGAAATCCAACACTTTCTGGCTGTCCGTCCCGCTGTCGATGTGGCTCACCACCTCGAAGTACCAGATGATCTTTCGCATCTCTGCTTACGACGAATCCAGCCATCGCATACGCACTGGCCTGGTGCGACTGGGCACGCCGATATGGGGCATCATGAACCGCGACGCGGTCGACGTGTTCTGGGACAACGAAAGCTGAGGCTTGTCGGGCGCTTTCTTGCGGACACGGGCCAGCATTCGACTCGTGTGGCTCCGTTCCGCGTCCCCGGAATGGGTTTCGGTCTGGTTGAACGATCCGCCGATCCGCGGCCCCTGCGCAAGATGCCCCATGTCGCCATGGATGCGTTCCAGGCGGCGGTGGAACAGCGCGATGATCCAGCGTGGCGCAGGAGCCGGTGGCGGTGGCATGGCGCCCGCGCACGGGCGTTAAGATGAACTGGCACGGGGCGAGTGGAGGCGGGGATGTGGAAGCGGGTGGTCGGTTACGGGGCGCTGCTGGCGGCGGGCACGCTCGCCCTGCAGTGGCTCGACTACCAGCGCCTGGCGCGGATGCATTCGGGCGACGTCTACCTGTTCCTGGTCGCGGCGGCCTTCCTGGTGCTGGGCATCGTGCTGGGCGTGCGGGTGTTCGCCGCGCCGGCGCCGGCCGCCTTCGACGGCAACCCGAAGGCGCAGGCGGCGCTGGGGCTCAGCGAGCGGGAGCTGGAGGTGCTGCACGAACTGGCCGCCGGCCATTCCAACAAGGAGATCGCCGCGCGCCTCCACATTTCGCCGAACACGGTCAAGACGCATGTGGCGCGAGTGTTCGAGAAGCTGGGCGCGAAGCGGCGCACCGAGGCGATCCGCCGGGCACGCGAGCTGGGGATCGTGCCCTGACGCCGGATTATTTGGCATGAATAGGCCGAAATCACCCGTTCGGGCGATTGCCGGGCGGGACCGGATCGCGGTCAATGGCGGCTCGATCCATCACTCAAGGGGTACACCATGTTGCGCACCATCCTGAAGTACGGCGTGATCGCCGGCCTGGTCGTCGGCGGCTTCGAGTTCGTCACCTTCGTCGCGTTTTCCGGAATGCCGCCGATGAAATACGGCATGCTGATCGGCTACACGACGATGCTGATCGCACTGAGCGCGGTGTTCGTGGGGATCAAGCGGCACCGGGACGTGGACCGGGGCGGGGTGATCGGGTTCTGGCCGGCGCTCGGGGTCGGGCTGGGGGTCAGCTTCATCGCCGGGATCTTCTACGTGGTCGCGTGGGAAGCGGTGCAGGCGATGACCCACATGGATTTCGCCAGCTCCTACGCGAACGCCATCATCGCCAGCGAGAAGGCGAAGGGCGCGAGCGCCGAGGCGCTGGCGAAACTGAGCGCCGACATGGATGCCTTCAAGGTGCAGTACGCCAACCCGATGTACCGCTTGCCGATGACCTTCGCGGAGATCTTCCCGGTCGGCGTGCTGGTGTCGCTGGTCTCGGCGGGACTGCTGCGCAACAGCCGGTTCTTGCCCGCGCGACGGGGTTGAGGTTGCCCGCATCGCCTGGGCTTTCCTGGCCTACCCGCAACCTGAACTCCGCGCGCCTGCAGCAGGCTTTGCCCGAAGAAATCCCCGGAAGCGGCTGCAGCAGGCCCGATGCGGCGTGCAGTATCGCGAAGTTGCGTCAGTCCTGATTTCCTGCCTCGATCGCACAACTTTGGCGAGCGCCAACACGGAGGAGCGTCATGAAGCTTTGGGCCCTTGCCCTGTGTCTGCTGGCTGCATGCGCAAGCGCACATGCAACGACGACGGTTTGGCAGCCGGATGCCGGACACACACAAATACCGATCTGGCCGGGAGCGGCGCCGGACGCAAAACAAGTTCCCGGTCCGGAAACGGCGAAGCTGAGCGACAAGTTGCTGGCCGGCAAGCCGGTGACCGCGGTGACCAACGTGACCGAGCCGACGATGACGGTGTATGCGCCCAAGGGGAACAACACGGGCGCTGCGGTCGTGGTGTTTCCGGGTGGCGGCTTCCAGATCCTGGCGATGGACCTCGAGGGCACGGAAATCTGCGACTGGCTGACGTCCAGGGGCATCACCTGCGTCTTGCTGAAGTATCGCGTCCCGAGTGTGCCCTATGTCTGGAAGTGCGATTGCCGTCCGCACAATTACCAGTTGTCGGTACCTTCATTGCAGGATGCCCAGAGAACGCTGCGGCTGGTGCGCCATCACGCGGCGGAATGGCATATCGATCCGCACAAGGTGGGCGTGATCGGGTTTTCCGCGGGCGGCTATCTGGTGGCCGAGATCAGCACCAACTTCAACCGGCGCCTGTATGCCCCCGTCGACGCTGCCGACCGGGAAAGCGCCCGCCCGGATTTCGCGATGCCGATTTATCCGGGACACCTCGCGGTCGATCACGACAGCAAGTTGAATCCGAATGTCCCCGTGTCCCGTGAAACGCCACCCACGTTTCTGGTGCAGGCGGAAGACGACAACGTGGACGGCGTCGAGCAAGCCCTGGTTTATTTCGCTGCGCTGAAGGAGGCCGGCGTACCGACGGAAATGCACCTGTATGCGCACGGCGGACACGCGTTTGGACTGAGGCCAACGTCGGACCCGATCACGCGCTGGCCAGCCCTGGCCGAGGCATGGATGAGCAACCTCGGGATGATTCCCGCTGCAGGCCGATAGGTGATCAAGCATGTTCGCTTTCGTCGGTGGACATCACCGATACGCTCAGGCAGTCACCAGCAGTGCCTGTTCCGGACGCCGTCGTCTTGGATTCGCGCCGGGATGTTTCAGTGCCCGCGTGCATAGCTGCTTGGGGACTGGCCGACGTGGCGGCTGAAGGCGGTGCTGAAGGTGCTGGCCGAGCCATAGCCGACGCGTTCGGCGACCTCGGCCAGTCTGATGTCGTGGCTGCGCAGCAAGTCCTTCGCGACAGCCATGCGCCAGGCAAGCAGGTATTCCATCGGCGGCAGCCCGACGGCGCGCGTGAACCTTTCGAAGAACGCCGAGCGCGACAACGCGGCCTTCTTCGCGAGCTGGTCCACGGTCCACGAACGCGCGGGATCGCCGTGCATGTGCCGCATCGCAGCCGCGAGCCGGGCATCGGCCAATCCACGCAGCAGCCCCGGCGGCGTACCTTCGCCCGGTGTCGACCGCAGGGCCTCGATCAGCAGCACTTCCACTAGGCGCGCGAGCACCAGGTCGCGGCCGGATCTTCGATGGGCGGTTTCCTCGCCGACCAGACGTACCAGCACCGACAGCCGTTCCACATCGCGTACATGCACCAGTGCCGGCAGCAGTGTCACCAGCAATGCCGTATCGGGTGAGTCAAAGACGAAATAACCGCCGAGCAGGCGTACGTCGGGGCGCCCTCCACGGGTGCCGTGGCGAACTTCACCCGTCGGCGCGGGCGTTACCTTCGGATCGATGCGCTCGGGGGTCACTGGCTCGAACCCGGACAGGGTGAAGCCCGGCGTCGCAGGGAGAAACACGAAGTCGCCCGTCTCCAGGGTGACGGTGTCCTGGCCGTCGACAGCCAGAAGGCAACGGCCATCGAGCACGACGCAGAAGCTTGGTTGTCCGAAGTCGCCGTAGCGTACCCCCCAGCGCCCGGCGCCGCTGATGCCCTTCGAAAACACGGTTCGCGGTCGAAGCAGCGTGATGATCTCCGAGAGCGGGTCAAGCATGTTGTGGACTCTCGCCAACGTAATACGGACTTTGAATTGTAGATCGTCCTTTTCCGTCTCGCTATCGTGGCATCTCCGAAACCGAGAGAAAACCTGCAATGAACACTGTACTGATTACCGGCTGCTCGTCCGGCTATGGTTTGGAGACCGCGCGCTACTTCCATTCCCGGGGCTGGAACGTGGTTGCCACCATGCGGACACCCCGCGAAGACGTGCTGCCCCACTCGGACAGACTCCGCGTGCTGGCGCTGGACGTGACCAGGCCTGAGAGCATTTCAGCCGCGCTCCAGGCGAGTGGCCCCATCGATGTCCTCGTCAACAACGCGGGCATCGGCATCCTGGGCGCGTTCGAGGCCACGCCGATGGCCACGGCGCGCGAAGTATTCGAGACCAACACCTTCGGCGTCATGGCGACGACGCAGGCGGTGCTGCCCCAGTTCAGGGCTCGCAGGTCAGGTGTGGTCGTGAATGTGACATCGAGTGCCACGTTGGCGCCGATGCCGCTGGTTGCGGTGTACACCGCGAGCAAGGCGGCCATCGAAGGTTTCACCGGGTCGCTTGCGCACGAGCTCGCATCGTTCGGCGCTCGCGCCAAACTGGTGGAGCCAGGCTATGGCCCAACCACCCGATTCACCCAGAATGGCGCCCCGCGGATGGAAGGGTTGATTCCCGAGGCGTATGCACCCTATGCGCAGTCCGTCTTCGCTGCATTTGCCAGGCAAACGGTGGTTACGAGCGAATCGGATGTGGCCGAAGCGGTTTGGTGCGCGGCGAACGATGCCTCCGGGCAACTCCGTTTCCCGGCTGGCCCCGACGCGGTGGCGCTGGCTCGGTCGAAATGATCGAAACGCGGGACTGAAAATCGGGACCAAGAAAGTTTTCGAACTGACGATGCCCGTCCAACTGGGGCCTGGTTCGCCCATTGAAGACGGGAAGTGAATCCAGTCCCGTCAGTTGTCCTTGGATCCCGCCGGGCTCTCCTTCAGCAGCCCGAGCCGCAACAGGCTTTCCGCGGTGGCGACGATGGCTTCCTCGCGCGTACGCGGCGCCCAGCCGAGCACGCGTTGGGCCTTTGCGCTGGTGGCGTTCTTCGGCTTGCCGAGTTCGGGGATGATCTGTTTCACCGCCGGGTCGCGCAGCGCGGCGAGGCGCACCAGCCAGTTCGGCAATTGCCGGGTCGGTACCCGTCTGGCCGCTGCGCCCATGCGGTTCTTCAAGATCATGGCGATGTCGCGGATCGAGAGGAAATCGCCGGCCACGGCGAGGAATCGCTCGCCCTTGGCGGCGGGATCGGTCATGGCGCGGATGTGCAGGTCGGCGACGTCGCGCACGTCGACGGCACCGAAGGTGAGTTGCGGGCACCCGGGCATGGCGCCATCCATCAGCCGCTGCACCAGCAGGATCGAGGTCGAGTAGTCCGGCCCCAGCACCGGGCCGAACACGCCGACCGGGTTGACCACGGCAAGTTCGAGCGCGCCGCCTTCGCTGGCGATGAAATCCCAGGCCGCGCGCTCGGCCAGGGTCTTCGATTTCGCGTAGGGCTGCACGTCTTCGCCGGCAGGATCGGTCCAGTTGCTTTCGTCGAACGGCGCCGTCTGCACTTTCTGCCCGTAGCCGACCGCCGCGAACGAGGAGGTCAGCACCACGCGCTTGACGCCCGCGTCGCGCGCGGCGCGCAGGACCCGCAACGCCCCTTCGCGCGCCGGCACGATCAACTCGTCCTCGTGCTGGGGCAGGGTGGCGGGAAACGGCGACGCGATGTGCAGCACGTATTCGCAGCCGGTGACGGCTTGCGGCCAGCCGGCGTCGCTTTCGAGATCGGCAACCACGAAGGACAGGCGGTCGGTCGACTCGGCGCCACCTTGCTGCAGCATCGCGCGTACGTCGCCTTCGCGTTTCAGGCTGCGCACCGTGGTGCGTACCAGGTGGCCTGCCGCCAGCAGTTGCAGGATGGCTTGGCTGCCGATGAAGCCTGATCCGCCGGTTACCAGAACGGTGCTCATGGTCATTCCTGTCGTTCGATGCGTGGGAAACAAAGGGTGGGTAAACAAAGCGGGAAACGAAGGGCGCGGAACCAGTCAGAGTGCACTATAAGTCAGCTCGGACCACTCCGTTCCAGGCTCGTCTTCCTGCACAGGCGGGGATCGCAGTTTGACGACTGCTGGAGTGCCGACCTCCTCACGCCACAAACTGCAATCGCGCCAGCCCCGCATGCAGTGCGTCCTCGGCCATCAGACGAAGAAGCCCGACGCCATCAACGCGCCGGGCTTCTTCAATCATCGCAGGCGCAACGAATCAATCGTGCGACTTGGCTACCACGCTGCCATCGTCCGGATCGACCAGCAGGTCGACGTCGTTGCCGTGCGGAGTCTTGGCTTCGGCGGCCCACAGGCCTTCGTCGAACTTCACGTCCTTGACGTTCTGGTAGCCGGCGTTCGCCAGCTTGGCGCTGATCTCGTCCTTGTTGAGCTTGGATGGCGCATCGGCCGCATACACCTTGCCGTTGACCGGCCCGACCGCGAGCTTGACCCACTTCTTGTTGCCGCCGCGTGCCTCGCTGCGCCACACGCCGTCCTTGAATTTCAGGCCCTTCACTTCCTTGTAGCCGGCGTTGGCGATCGCGGTCTTGACGGCATCCTCGGTCGAGCCGCCGGTGGGCGGCTGGGCCGGCCACGTGATCGTCGTCACCGTCGTCGTGGTGCTGGTGGTCGACTGGGCGGTGGCAGGCATGTCCTGTGCGAGGGCAGCGCCGCAAACCGACAGTCCAATCAAAAGGGGAAGCATGCGCTTGATCATGGGGAACTCTCCTTGGGGGGCGAAACGGAACGGTATCGCCAGCTTGCGCAGGCGTCGTTCAAGGGATGCGAGCCGGCAGGTCGCACTCGGCGCCGACTCTTGCAGCCGAGATCAGAGCATCAGGCTCAGGACGATGGCGTGAATGTGCGCGTGACTTTCGGGTGAAAGAAGGGGAGGGTTCATCTTTGTCGAGGCGGCGTTGGGCCTGCAGCCTCGGCCAAGGGAAAAAGCAGGCAACGTTATTTTGGGCCGGAGAGCTGCGATCCAGCGGAGTTGTCTCGAGGTCGGCCCGTTCGTCTGCGGCCACGTTTCCATCAGCTGGCCGGGCGAGATCGCGTAGTTTCCGGCGTTCACGTGTCTGGAGCCGCTGTCGGGCCCCAAGCCGGCACTGGGTGGCGTGCCACGGGTGACATGGCGTGAAACTCGGGGCAACATGCCGACACCAGCGAAGCTCGCGCATGCAACAGGGACAGTCTGTCATGGCGTATACATCCATCAATTATGCAAGCAACCTCAATGCGCCCGTTGGAAAGTGGGTGTGCGCACCGACATCCCGCCTTGGGCCGTTCGATCAGGCGCCGATGGACGGCCAAACCCGCGGGACGGATCTGTGCGGCCAGTGCGTATCGTATGTAAAGAAGGTCTGCCCTTCTTTGCCGGTCACGAGCCAGTGGAGGAAGGGGGCCGCCGTACGCAACAATGCGAACATCGCCTCCGGCACGGTGATCGCAACATTCAACGCCTCGGGGCATTACGAGGGGCATGCCGCGATCTACGTCAGCCAGAACGCCGCCGGCGTGCTTGTCTACGACCAGTACGTCACCCCGCCAAGCCCGAAGGCGATCGGGCCAAGAGTGTTGCGCTGGGGAGCACACGGGCGGTCAAACAACGGGGACAATTTTTATGTCGTTGAATAGGGTGCCTCTTTCCTTGCTGCTTGCGTGCCTCTGCGCCTGTTCCGCGCCCCCTCTTCGTGCGGCGGATGTCTGCCCCGCGCAAGGCAACTCGGCGCTGCGCTCCGTGGATGTCTTTGACGGTTCGCCGGAGGAGATGGCCAGCCTGGTTCCCGACGAGGCGCACGAGCGATCCGGTTACTGGCAACTCGGGTACGTCTACGACGCCGGCCGGTTTGTCTCTGTTCGATGCAAATATGCCGATGGAAGCGCGGTCGACGAGAAGCTCGCCCACCGGGTCGGCAGGTGCGATTACAAGATCGACGCACGCAAGACACTTTCGCTGCGCTGCCAATAGCCGGGAAAGACGGCAGGCACCCGCTCGGCCAGGAAAATTGAAAACGGCTGGATGCCCAGGGCACGGTCGATTGCCGGGTGACGCCCCGCAGCCGATTTCATGACGTGCCACAAGCGGCACGGCTCGGCCGGCTAACATGCTGGTTCCGCAACCACACCGACGCGCGCTGCCATGTCTCCGACTATCCTCATTCGCCTGCTGGTGGCTGCGTTTTGCATGACCGTTACGCTGCTGACGGCAGCCAGCGAGCAGCACACGCCGACGATTGGCCAGCAACGCGAAGCCGTGCTGTTCTGGCCCCAGGCACAGCGTGAGGCGCAGTTCCGGCGGATGTACGAGTTGTTTCCCAGCGATCGCGCCCCGCACGACGCGCATGTCCATGAACTGCCGCAGGGCAAGCCTCTGCTGCTGGGCGGTCAGGGTGCGTCGGGGTTGCTGGCTGGCTACATGGACCAGCACCACCTCGCCGGCGTGCTGGTGCTGCAGCGCGGTCGCATCCGCCTGCAACGTTATGCGCTGGGCTTCGGGCCGGCGCAGCGCTGGGAATCGTTCTCGGTGGCCAAGTCGGTGACCTCCGTCTTGCTGGGGATCGCGCTGCAGCGGGGCGACATCCGCAGCCTCGACGACACGCTGGGCACCTACATCCCGGAACTGCGCGACAGCGCCTACGCCAAGGTCACGGTGCAGCAGTTGCTGACGATGACCTCCGGCGTGCACTGGAACGAGGACTACGCCGACGCCAGGTCGGACGTGGCGCAGATGTATCTCGGCGCCTGCGTCGACGGCCAGGCGCACATACTGTCGTACTTGCGCAGACAGCCGCGGCAATGGCCCGCCGGCACGCACTGGAACTACAACACCGCGGAAACCGACCTGCTCGGAATCCTGGTGCAGCGGGCCACGCATCGTTCGCTGGCCGCCTACCTGTCGCAGACGGTCTGGCAGCCGTACGGCATGGCCGCCGATGCGTACTGGATCAAGGACGAATGCGATGGCAGCGACACCGGCGGCAGCGGCCTGTCGGCCACGCTGGGCGATTACGCGCGGCTGGGGCAGTTCATGCTCGACGGCGGTCGCATCGGCGGCAAGCCGGTGGTCGCCAAGGCGTGGCTTGACGGTGCGCTGCACCGCCAGGAAAGCGTCGACGAGCCCGGCCGCGGCTACGGTTATCTGTGGTGGACGGATGCCGATGGCAGCTATGCCGCGATCGGCATCTTCGGCCAGATGGTCTACGTCGATCCTTCGCGCCAGCTGGTGATCGCCCAGGTGGGTGCGTGGCCGCATGCGACGTCCGACGCGCTGGTCGCCGCGCGCAGCGCGTTCGTTGCTGCCATCAAGCACGCGCTGGATGCGGAGCGGGATTCATCGACGCACTGAGTCGCGTCGTGTTGTAAAAACGGTGGCTTCCTACAGCACGGGCGCATCGCGCAGGTTCGCGCAGATGGTTCCGATGCGCGCCTCATCGCTTGGATTCGGCCGATGAAGCATGACGCCGGGCGCCATGTGTTCCGCGGGCCATTTGCCAGGGCGCGGATGAGTCACTGCGAGAGAGACGTGGTGCTCGCCGGTGCGGGCGCGACGGGAGCGAAAGCAACCGCCCGGCCAGGCGTGATGCCCTTGCGCCACAGGGCGAGCTGGTTTTCGATGCCGCTGCCGATATCGATTTGCGGTTCGGACGGGGTCAGCTTGTCCTGCCGCTCCCATTGGCTGATCTCGCTGCTGGCCTGCTTGAACGCATCGACGAAATTGTCGGTGTGGTTGAGGGCATCGACCAGCCACGCCCTGCCGAAATAGGTGATGTCCGAATCGCTGCCGCAGCCGAATGAGCTGCGGTCGGTACGCGCGGCCGTGAGCACCAGGGTGCCCGGGCCCCGCAGTGGCGGCACGAAGCCACCCGAATAGCAGGCGTTGACCACGACCACCTTCCATTTGAACGGACGCTTGGCCAGGATGCCGGCCAGGTCCGGCGCGCCGATCTGGTCCAGCGGCAGCGGGTCCATGTCGACCAGCAGGTTGTGGTCCTCGTCGCCATGGCTGGTGACGTACAGCATCAGGATGTCCTGATCCGGCTGCATCACCTTGGCCAGACCATCGAGGGTGTCTTCGAGATTGCTCCAGCTGGCCAGCGGATGGGTGGTGAGGGTGGCCGGATTGTTTTCCAGCGCCAGGGTATGCGCAGAGGCACCGAAGCGCCCCGCAAACAACGGGGCGGCGTACTCGGCCTCATTGCGGAATACGTCCTCGCCACCGTCGCCGGCAAAGGTCACCACATACAGGTTCGGCTTGCCGGCCACGCGCGGGGTCAGTTTGGCCAGCGCCTCACGCACCATCCGCGGCTGCGCGTAGAGCACCTGCTCCGGCGTCGGCGCGGTGTTCGGCCAGTCATCGCCGCTGGCGGCATCGGTTGGCGACGCGTCCGATGCGCTGCTGTCCGCGGTGGCCGGCGCGGAGGCGGATGGCGTCGGCATGCCGGCGCCGGGCAGCGGTGCCGAGCGATTCGGCAGCCAGAGCATCAGCAGTACGCCGGCGGCGAAGGCGAGCAGGGCGGTAAGGACTGTACGCATGGCGGAATCTGCGCCCGGGTTCAGAGAGTGATGGCGTTGAAGTCGCGGTGGACGGGATGCCGTGGCGCGTCCGGCCATGCCAGCGGTTCGCGGATCAGCCAGCCGGTGTGGAAGCCGGCGGCCCGCGCGGCATCGAGTTCTTCCACGATGTCGGAAAGGAACAGGATGTGCGCGGCCTGCTCGCCGATCGCCTCGGCGATGCGCCGGTAGGATTCGGTCTCGCGTTTCGGGCCGGTTTCGGTATCGAAGTAGCCGGCGAACAGCGGGGTCAGGTCACCGGCTTCGCTGTGGCGGAAAAGCAACTGCTGCGCCGGCACCGAGCCGGAGGAGTACACGTAAAGGCGCAGGCCGTCGGCACGCCAGTCGCGCAAACGCGCGGCGACCTCGGGGTACATGTGGGCGCGGTAGTCGCCGGCTTCGTAGCCATCCTTCCAGATCATGCCCTGCAGCGCTTTCAATGCCGTGGATTTGCGATCCTGATCGATCCATTGCAGCAGCAGCTCGATGATGTCCTGGCGGCTGGCTTCGACCAGGCCGGCTTCCCGGGCTGCTTCATGCAGCCAGTGCTGCACGTCGGGCTGGTCGCCATGGGTCTCGATGAAGGCCGGCAGCCGCTTGCGCGCATAGGGGAACAGCACGTCGCGTACGAAGCTGATCGAGCTGGTGGTGCCCTCGATGTCGGTGACGATGGCGCGGATTTCGGTCATGGCGATGCTGGCGGGAGGTGCTGATGGTTGATGAACCATCAGCATAATCGAATGGCTGCCCGGTTGTGTCACGGGCAGGGCGGGCAAGTGTGCGCGTTGCCGCGGTTGCCGCAATCAGCCTGCCATCCCCCGGCCGGTGATGCCTCAGCCCGTCATCGCCTGGCGCGGCTGCATCCGTGGAAAGCGCAGGGCGATGTCGTCGCCGGTGAACTGCGCGACCCAGCCTTCCTTGTTGGTGAACAGCCGGATCGCCACGAAATAGGGTGCTTCGCTCATGTCGAACCAGTGGCGCGTGCCGTCGGGTACGCCGATCAGGTCGCCCTGTTCGCACAGGATGTCGTAGACCTTGCCGGCGATATGCAGGGTGAACTGGCCGGAGCCGGCGACGAAGAAGCGTACTTCGTCCTCGCTGTGGGTGTGCTCGCTGAGGAATTTCTGGCGCAGCACGGCGCGGTCGGGATGATCCGGCGCGAGGCTGATCACGTCGACGGCCTGGTAGCCCTTTTCGGCCATCAGGCGGTCGATGTCGCTGCGGTAGGCGGCGATCACCTCGTCCTGGCTGGCGCCCGGTGCGATCGGCCGGGTGGCTTCCCACTGTTCGAAGCGGACGCCGACCTGGCCCAGTTCACGCGCGATCGCGGCGTGTTCGTGATGCTCGCTCAGCGGCGATTGTGGGCGGGATTCGTCGAAGATGCGCAGTCGGCTCATGATGCCCTCAGTCTTTTCAGGTCCAGTTCGCAGCCGAGCAGGAACTCCAGCGCTTCCAGATGGCGTTGTGCCTCGGCCATGTCGCGGCCCCAGGTGTAGATGCCGTGGCCGTCGATCAGGTAGGCATGCAACGGCTTGCCGGTGTCCAGCCAGGCGTCGACCTGGGTGACCAGCTCGGGCATGTGCTGGGTGTTCGGGAATACCGGAATCTCCAGCGTGCTCTCGTGCGTGTGATAGCCGGTGATCGCCTTCTGCAGTTCCCAGCCTTGCAGGCGGATCACGCCGTCGCTGGCGAACAGGCGGGAAGCCACGCTCTGCGTGCGCGAATGCGTGTGCAGCACCGCGCACATGTCCGGCCAGCGCCGGTAGATCTGGGTGTGCAGGGCGGTTTCGGCGCTGGGACGGGCGTCGGTGCCGACGGCGTTGCCGTGCAGGTCGATCAGCATGATGTCGCTGCGGCCGAGCCGCCCCTTGTGCCGGCCGGAGATGGTGATGGCGGCATGTTCCGCGTCCACGCGCATCGAGAAATTGCTGCTGGTGGCCGGCGTCCAACCCATCGCGGACAGCTCGCGCGCCGCGTCCGCGATGGCGTCGGCACAGGCATGGAACGTGGCTGCGGCGATCGTGGCGGGGAGGTCTTGGCTCATGGTGTTTGGACGTCCAAATGAGCGGCCATCATAGCATGCGCGAGGCGGTGGCCCGGTTGGAATGAGAGCCATTCGCGCAAGTCAGGAAAGATTGCGCAGGCGGGCGTACCATGCGAAGGAGATCCGGTGCAGGGTGCGCCGGGCAGATTCCGACGGAGGCTTGCCCATGTCGAACGAACAAGATACCGAATCGCGTCGCCGATTCCTCAAGGTGGCAGCCGGCACCACCGTGGCTGCCGTGGTCATCGGTGGTTTGCCGCGCTTCGCGCGTGCCGCCGACCTGCCACCGGTGACCGAGGCCGACCCGACCGCCAAGGCACTGGGTTATGTGGAAGATGCCAGCAAGTCCACCGACGCGAAGCACAAGGCCGGCGACGACTGCGCCAATTGCCAGTTCTATTCCGGCGCTGCCACCGGTCGCGGGCCGTGCCAGTTGTTTCCGGGCAAGTCGGTGAATGCGAAAGGCTGGTGCGTGTCGCACACGCCGAAGAAGGCCTGATCTCGACGCGGTTGGTCGCCCATGCAGATCATGCGAAGGCCGGCGTCATGCCGGCCTTTCTTTTCATGCGCGCCGCGACGATGCAGCGCATGCGGCGAAGCAGGAGGCAATCCGGGGGGGGCAGGGCGGCTGGCCCGAAGAAAGTGCTGCCCGACGCATCAGGCTGAGGAGCTGACTCACCTGACGCGCCGGGCGGCGATCCGGGGCCCACTGCCAAGTGATCAACCCGCGGACTGAGGATCATACTCCCGCGATCGGCGAATGGGCGATCAGTCACTGAATTTGTATCGAAAAATTCTCGTTAAATTCATCAAAAACAATAAGTTGCATTCAAATTTCTGATTATTTTGATTAAGAGAGTGTCTCGGCGAGGCGCTTCCCATTTTCGCGAACATCAATGACATTCGCGTATTTTGGATGATATTCGACGAAATTCGCTGCAGTTGCCCCGATCATGCCGATGGCTGGTTCCGTAGATGGCTATGCCGGCGGCCATAGCCGAAATAGATCGCCATGCCGATCACCGTCCAGATGCCGAGCATCAGCCACTGGTACCAGTTTTCCCAGTACAGCAAGGCCAGGCAGCTGAGCACGCCGAGCACGCAGGTCACCGGTGCCCACGGCACGCGGAACGTGCGCGGCAGGTCGGGTTGCGTGTGGCGCAGGATCAGCACGCCGGCGCAGACGGCGACGAAGGCGATCAAGGTGCCCATCGAGACGAGGTCGCCCAGCACGTCGAGCGGGAATACCGCCGCGAGCGCCGCAATGCCGAGGCCGGTGATCACGGTGTTGATGTGCGGCGTGCGATAGCGCGGGTGGATCCTGGAGAACACCTTGGGCAGCATGCCGTCGCGGCTCATGATCATGAAGATGCGCGGCTGCGCGATGATCATGACCAGGATCACCGACGACAGCCCGATCAGTGCGCCGATCTCGACCACCCAGCGCAGCCAGCCGAGTTCGGGATGTGCCCTGACCGCCGTCACCACGGGTTCGGCGGTGCCGAGCTGGTCGAACGGCAGCAGCCCGGTGATCACCGCGGCGATGCCGATATACAGGACGGTGCAGATGGCCAGCGACGCCAGCGTGGCGATCGGCAGGTCGCGCTGCGGATTCTTCGCTTCCTGCGCGGCGGTCGAGGTGGCCTCGAAGCCGATATAGGCGAAGAACACCAGGGTCGCCGCCCGCATGATGCCGGACCAGCCGTATTTTTCCGGACTCTGGTTCGCCGGGATGAAGGGATGCCAGTAATCCGGGTTCACGTAATGCCAGCCAGCGACGATCACGATCACGATCAGGCTGACCTTGAGGATCACCATCGCGAGATTCGCGCCGCTGGATTCGCGGATGCCGACATAGCACAGCCAGGTCAGGGTCAGCACGATCGCGACTGCCGGCAGGTTGAACAGCGCGCCGGTCGTGACGAGGTGACCATCCATGTAGGCGAGCGGTGCATTGGTCAGCACATCGGGCAAATGGAGGCCGCAGTTGTCCAGCAGGCTGACGAAATAGCCGGTCCAGCTGACCGCGACCGCCGAGGCCGACACGCCGTATTCCAGCACCATGTTCCAGCCGATGAACCAGGCCACCAGCTCGCCGAGGGTGGCGTACGCGTAGGAATACGAGCTGCCCGACATCGGGATCAGGGTCGCGAACTCGGCATAGCACAGCGCGGTGAAACTGCAGCAGATCGCCGCGATCACGAACGAAAGGATGATCGCCGGGCCGGCATGCTCGGCGGCAGCCTGGCCGGTGATCACGAAGATGCCGCCGCCGATCACCGCACCGATGCCGAGCGCGGTGAGACCCCAGGGTCCCAGCGTCCGCTTCAGGCCAGGGCCGTCACCTTCATCGACGTTGGAGAAATCGGTTTTGCGGGCGAGTAGCTGCTTGAGCATGGGCGTTCCGGATATGACACCGGCACGGTGGTTACCGTGCCGGCTATGTTGCGGGCCAAATGGAGGGGCGTCGGATCAATCCGGCTCGGTACCGTTGGCCAGATGGCTCTTGCGGTAGCCGTAGAGGTAGTAGACCACCAGGCCGATCGCCGCCCAGCTGAAGAAGATGACAATGGTCTTGGTCGAAAGGTTGAAGAACAGCAGCAGGCAGCCGAGCACGGCGAGCGGGCAGACCAGCCAGGCCATCGGCGTGCGGAACGGGCGATGCCGGTCGGGCTGCTTCTTGCGCAGGATCAGCACGCCGAGCGCCACCATCATGAAGGCAAACAGGGTGCCCGAGTTGGTGACGTCAGCCAGGATGCCCACCGGGAACATGGCGCCGAACAGGGAGACGAAGGTGCCGGTGATGAGGGTGATCACATGCGGTGTATGGAAGCGCGGATGGATCTTCGCCAGCGAGCTCGGCAGCAGGCCGTCGCGGGCCATGGTGAAGAAGATGCGGGTCTGTCCGTAGGTCATGGTCAGGATGACCGACGGCAGCGCGATGCTGGCTGCGAAGCCGATCAGGTTGCCCAGCGTGTTGTGGTCAAGCATGCGCACGACGTGCGCCAGTGCCTCCTTGCTGCAGACCAGCGCCTGCGAGGCATGGCAGGCGGCTGCCATTTCGGGCGTGCCCGGCTGCAGTGCCATGCCGTCCGGACCGAGCATCGGCTGGGCTCCCACCGAACCGACGGCGCCGTAACTCACCAGCAGGTAATAGACGGTGCACACACCCAGCGAGCCGATCAGGCCGATCGGGATGTTGCGGTTCGGGTTCTTGGTCTCCTCGGCTGCCGTCGACACGGCATCGAAGCCGACGTAGGCAAAGAAGATCGAGGCGGCCGCGCCAAGCACGCCGATACCTCCCATCGGACTGCCCCAGCCATTCGGCACGAACGGGTGGAAGTTCGGATCCTTCACGGCAGGCAGCGCCACGAAGATGAATACGGTCAGGGCCGCGACCTTGATCAGTACCAGAAAGGCATTGACCTTGGCCGACTTGGAGGTACCCACGACCAGCAGGAAGGTGACAGCCAGTCCGATCAGGAAAGCGAGCAGGTTGAACGTGCCGCCGTCCATCGGACCGGTGCGCAGGAATTCCGGCAGCCCGAACCCGCGGTTGGCCAGCAGGCCATTCACGTAGCCCGACCAGCCGACGCAGACCGTGCTGGCGGCGATCGTGTACTCCAGTACCAGTGCCCAGCCGACGACCCAGGCCACACCTTCGCCAAGCACGCCGTAGGTGTAGGTATAGGCGGAACCGGCGACCGGTACCATCGAGGCCAGTTCGGCATAGGCCAGTGCGGCCAGCGCGCAGACCACGGCGGCGATCACGAAGGCGATCATCATGCCCGGGCCGGCTTTCTGGCCCGCCTCGGCGGTCAGCACGAAAATACCGGTGCCGATGATGGCGCCGATGCCGAGCATGGTGAGCTGGAAGGGACCGAGCTGCCGTGTGAGGCCTTTTTTCTCGGCGGTGGCGAGAATCTGGTCGAGCGACTTGACGCGCTGGAAAAGCATTGGTGACTCCCCGTGGAAACAAACACCACACTCGTCCGTAACCGCGACGAATATGACGCGACGAGCCGATGTGACGAGCAACCATAACGGAGTGGGGGAAGGGGAACAAGCTGCGACGCAGCTATGATGGGGACCGTTCCCGCATTCCATGTCACAAGTCATGCCGTCTGATTTTTCGCGATTGCTGGTCGAGCTCGGGGAATACGCCTCGCGTGTTCCGGGCGAGGTCGCCTCGGCTGTCCGGTTCGCCGGTTTCCTGCAGTCCCATCCCGCCGTGTTCGAGCGCAGTCATCGGTCAGGCCATTTCACTGGCTCGGCATGGCTGGTCAGTGCAGACGGCATGCGCGTGCTGCTGATGCATCACCGCAAGCTGGACCGCTGGCTGCAGCCGGGAGGGCATGCCGACGGCGATGCGGACCTGGCGCGGGTGGCGTTGCGCGAGGCACAGGAAGAAACCGGTGTGGCGGGGCTGCAGGTCGAGCATGGCATTTTCGATATCGACCGGCATCGCATACCGGCACGCGCGAACGAACCGGCGCATTGGCACTACGACGTGCGCTACGTGGTGCGCGCGGGAGCGGACGATCGTTTCGTGATCAACGAGGAGTCGCGGGCGCTGGCCTGGCGCCCGGTAGCCGAAGTCGCCGATCAAGCCGGGTTCGACGGCTCGTTGCGCCGGATGGCGCAGAAGTGGCTGGCGCAGCGCGCCGCCTAGCCGTATTTCGCAGGCGCCGGGTTCAGGTGGCCGCAGGCGTCACAGGTGCGCGCCTCGCGTGAACCATAGAAGCGGTCGAACACCGGCGGGAAGTCGCGTTCGATGCTGTCGAGCACGAAATATTCCTCGTACAGCCTGTGGTTGCAGCGCTCGCAGAACCACAGCAGGCCATCCTTCTCGCCATTGAGGCGGCGCCGTTCGATCACCAGGCCGATCGAGTCGGGCATGCGTTGCGGCGAGTGCGGCACGCGTGCAGGCAGGTAGAAGATTTCGCCGGCGCGAATGGGTATGTCGCGCGCCCGGCCATCGTCCTGCACCTTCAGCACCATCTCGCCCTCGAGCTGGTAGAAGAATTCCGGGCCTTCGTCATGGTGGTAATCGGTGCGCGCGTTCGGGCCGCCCACGATCATGATGATGAAGTCGCCATCGACGATGCACTTGTTGCCGACCGGTGGCTTGAGCAGGTGGCGGTGCTCGTCGATCCAGCGCTGGAGGTCGAGCGGAGGCAGCAGGGCCATGCGAAATTCCCACGAAAACCAGCAAGCACCTTAGCGCCGATGTCGCCGCAAAAAAAGCCGCCCCGACGAGGGAATCGGGGCGGCCGGTGCAACGAAGCGCTACAGCCGATTACGGCATTAGCACCTTGTCGATCACGAAGATCACGCCATTCGACTGGATCACGTCCGCGATGGTGATGTCGGCCACGTTGCCCTTGTCGTCGGTGACGGTCCAGGCACTGCCGCTTTTCGCGACCGTGATCGAATCGCCTTCGACAGTCTTCAGCACGGCCTTGCCGCCGCCAGCCATGACGGCCTTTTCGAGATCATGCGAAGTCATTCTGCCGGCCACCACATGGTAGGTGAGGACCTTGGTCAGCGTGGCCTTGTTTTCCGGCTTCAGCAGGTTGTCGACGGTGCCTGCGGGCAGGGCGGCAAATGCCTCGTTGGTCGGGGCAAACACGGTGAACGGACCGGTGCCGGAAAGGGTGTCGACCAGGCCGGCAGCTTTCACCGCGGCGACCAGGGTGGTGTGATCCTTCGAGTTGACCGCGTTCTGGATGATGTTCTTCGACGGGTACATCGCGGCACCGCCGACCATCGGGTCCTTGTGCATGCTCATCGAACCCATGGCATCCGACTGCGCGAAGGCCATCGGCACAACGGCAGCGGTGGACAAGGCGATGCAAAGGCCGACAGCGAGGGTTCGCATGGAATGGTTCATCTTCATTATCTGTATCTCCAAGTCTTTTCCGCTTACCGGATTGGAAGCATGTGGAGATACGGCGCCCGGGTGGATCCGGATGCATTGATGGCGATGAATATTCGCAAGGGATGGTCTGGGCAACTCGTCATCGCGGCGGAGGCTGCGATCCGGTGCCGTTGCAAATCAAGGAAGACGCTGAACCCTGCTCCTGCCCCTGTTCGGGGGACGCTGGAGTGACGGCAAAGACTTGTCCGGACCATCTCAAGGTGGATCTTGGGCGATCGGCGAACGTGTGCATCAACGACAGTCACGTCTCGCAGGCAGCGAACTGTCCGCAATCACTCAAACCTCAAGCGTAGCCAGATCGCCTTTTTCCTCCAGCCATGCCTTGCGGTCGCCGGCGCGCTTCTTCGCCAGCAGCATGTCCATCAGTTTCGACGTGCCGTCGTCGTCGCCGATGGTGAGTTGCACCAGTCGACGCGTATCCGGATGGATGGTCGATTCGCGCAGCTGCGGCGGGTTCATCTCGCCCAGGCCCTTGAAGCGGGTGGTGCTGACCGCGCCCTTGATCTTCTCGCGCTCGATCCGCTGCAGCATCGCTTCCTTCTCGCTTTCGTCGAGGCAGTAGAACACCTGCTTGCCGACATCGACGCGGAACAGCGGTGGCATCGCCACGAACACATGGCCTTCGCTGACCAGCGTCGGGAAATGCTTCAGGAAAAGCGCCGCCAGCAGCGTGGCGATGTGCAGGCCATCCGAGTCCGCATCGGCAAGGATGATCACCTTGCCGTAGCGCAGGCCGGACAAGTCGTCCTTGCCCGGATCGCAGCCGATCGCCACGGCGAGGTTGTGCACTTCTTCGGATGCCAACACGGAAGTCGATTCGACTTCCCAGGTGTTGAGGATCTTGCCGCGCAGCGGCAGGATCGCCTGGAACTCCTTGTCACGCGCCTGCTTGGCGCTGCCGCCGGCGGAGTCGCCCTCGACCAGGAACAGTTCGGTGCGGGTGATGTCGGTGGCGGTGCAGTCGGCCAGCTTGCCGGGCAGTTGCGGGCCCTGGGTGATCTTCTTGCGCACGATCTGCTTGGCCGCTTTTAGGCGCGCGCTGGCGCGTTCGATCGCCAGCTGGGCAATCCGCTCGCCCATTTCCACGTTCTGGTTGAGCCACAGGCTGAAGGCATCGTGGATGACGTTCTCGACCATGCCGGCGGTCTGGCGCGAGGACAGCCGCTCCTTGGTCTGGCCGGCGAACTGCGGGTCCTGCAGCTTGGCCGACAGCACGAAGGCGAGCCGCTCCCACACGTCTTCCGGCGCCAGCTTGACGCTGCGCGGCAGCAGGTTGCGGATCTCGCAGAACTCGCGGATCGCGGTGGTGAGGCCGGTACGCAAGCCGTTGACGTGGGTGCCGCCCTGCGCGGTGGGGATCAGGTTGACATAGCTTTCCTGCACCAGCTCGCCTTCCGGCAACCAGGCCAACGCCACTTCCAGGCCTTCCACGTCGCGAGCCATGTGGTGCACGAACAGCTCGTTCGGCAACGCCTCGCTGCCGTCGAGTTCGCCGCGCAGGTAGTCGCGCAGGCCATCCTCGTAATGCCACTCGATCGTTTCGCCGCTGGCTTCGTCGGTGAGCTTGACGTTGAGGCCGGCGCACAGCACGGCCTTGGCGCGCAGCAGGTGCTTGAGCTTCGACAGCGAGACCTTCGGCGAGTCGAAATACTTCGCCTCCGGCCAGAAGCGCAAGGTGGTACCGCTGCGCTTCTTCGGCACCGTGCCGATCACTTCCAGCGGGCTGATCTTGTCGCCGTGGGCGAACACCATCTGGTACTCGGAGCCGTCGCGGCGGATGTTGACCTGGACCCGGTCGGACAGCGCATTGACCACCGACACGCCGACGCCGTGCAGGCCGCCGGAGAAGTTGTAGTTCTTGCCGCTGAACTTACCGCCCGCGTGCAGCCGGGTCATGATCAGCTCGACGCCGGAGACGCCTTCTTCCGGATGGATGTCCACCGGCATGCCGCGACCGTCGTCGCTCACTTCCACCGAGCCGTCGTTGTACAGCATCACCTCGATCGAGCTGGCGTGCCCGGCCAGCGCCTCGTCCACCGAGTTGTCGACCACCTCCTGCACCAGATGGTTCGGGCGGGTGGTGTCGGTATACATGCCGGGGCGGCGTTTGACCGGATCCAGGCCGGAGAGGACTTCGATATCGGCGGCGTTGTAGCGACTGCTCATGCGTGTATTTCGGATGGTTCAAGACAGCGAAGCATGGGGCGCGTGGGCGGGCAGGGTCAAGCCGATCAGCGATAACCCTGCGCCTGCAGAGAGAACAGGTGCGCATAGTGGCCGTCCTGCGCCATCAGCTGTTCGTGGTCGCCGTGCTCGATGATGCGGCCGTCCTGGATCACGATGATCTGGTCGGCCATGCGCACGGTGGAGAAGCGGTGCGAGATCAGGATCGCGATGCGGTTGCCGGCCAGCTCGCGGAAATGCGCGAAGATGCTTGCTTCGGCCTGGGCATCCATCGCCGCGGTGGGTTCGTCCAGCACCAGGATGTCCGCGCGCGAGCGCATGAAGGCACGGGCGAGGGCGATCTTCTGCCACTGGCCACCGGACAGTTCGCGCCCTTCGCGAAACCACTTGCCAAGTTGCGTGTTGAAGCCGGACGGCAGGTCGTCGATGAATTCGCTGGCCATGCCCTTGTCGCTGGCCTCGCGCCAGCGCGCCTCGTCCTCGAAGTGGCCGACGTCGCCGGCGCCGACGTTCTCTCCCACGCGCATCTGGTAGCGCGCGAAATCCTGGAAGATCACCCCGATGCGCTGCAGCAGGGTGCTTTTGTCCCAGTCGCGCAGGTCGGTGCCGTCGAGCAGGATGCGGCCGCTGTCAGGCGAGTACAGCCGGGTCAGCAGCTTGATCAGGGTGGTCTTGCCGGAACCGTTCTGGCCGACCAGGGCCAGCGATTCGCCGGGGCGGATATGCAGGTTGATGTCGTGCAGCGCTGGCTCGCCGGCGCCGGGATAGGTGAAGCTGACCTGTTCGAAGCGGATGCCGTCGTCCGGCTTCGCACCGCGCTGGACCGTCCCCTGCGACGGTGGCACCGGCGTTTCCAGATATTCGTAGAGGGTCGATAGGTACAGATTGTCTTCGTACATGCCGCCGATCGCCGACAGCATCGCGGAGACCGCCGACTGGCCCTGCCGGAACAGCGACAGATACATGGTCATCTGGCCGAGCGTGATGCGGCCGATCACCGTGGTCATGGCGATCCATGCGTAGGCGCCGTACAGCGTGATCGTGCCGAGCAGGCCGAGCCCGAAGCCCCAGCTTTCGCGGCGCACGGTCAGGTCGCGGTCCTCGCCGTAGAGCTTGTCGAAAATGTCGCGGTAGCGATCCAGCAGCAGCGGGCCGAGCTCGTACAGCTTGACCTCCTTGGCGTGGTCCTCGCGGGCCAGCACGGTTTCCAGATACAGCTGCATGCGCGTTTCCGGCGAACGCCAGCGGAACAGCCGGAACGCATCGCCGGAAAACTTGGTTTCGGACAGGAACGAGGGCAGCCCGGCCAGCAGCAAGACTGCCACCGCCCATGGCGAGAAATGGAACAGCAAGCTGCCGTAGCTGATCAGCGAGATCGCGTTCTGGCCCAGGCCGAACGTGCGGTTGACCAGCGACAGCGGCCGGGTCGATGCCTCGCGGCGGGCCCGGGTGAGCTTGTCGTAGAACTCCGAATCCTCGAAGTGCGCCAGCTCCAGCGTCAGCGCCTTCTCCAGGATCATCACGTTGACGCGTTGTCCCAGCAGCGCGCGCAGCAGCGACTGGCACATCGACAGGCCACGCTGTGCGCCGGCGAGGGCCGCCACCAGGATGCCTTCCAGCGCCACCCACTGGAACACCGATACCAGTGGCGCATGGCCGCTGCTGGTCCATTGGCGGCTTGCGGTGACCACCGCGTCGACGATATGCGCGCCGACATAGGCCACGCCGGCCGGCAGCAGACCGGCAATCAGGGTCAGCAGCGCCAGCGCGACGGTCAACGGGCGACTGGTGCTCCACACCAGTTCCAGCGCCCGCCCGCTGTAGCGGAACACACCCAGGAAGCTGCGGGTGAGCTCGGTGGATTCGGCTGGCGATGAAGGAGCGTGAGGCGGCACGTGGGGAGAATGTCAGGGCAGGCGCGTGAGGGGCGCGGAAGTCCAGACATGGGGCTCGTGCCGCCTCATGCAAGTCAAACCTGATCCGGTTCAGTGCATCTGCACATCCACCACTTGCTGTTCCGGCTGATACAGCGTCGGGAACAGTTTCTGCAGATTCGCGACTTTGGGTGCATCGTTGATGACGATGTACGGATTGTCCGGATGCTCGCTGAAGTAATGCTGGTGGTACGCCTCGGCCGGGTAGAACGCCTTGAGCGGCACCACCTGGGTCACGATCGGTGCCGGGAAGGACTTGGCTGCCGTCAGCTGGGCGATGTAGTCGGTGGCGATCTTCTTCTGCTCGTCGTCGCCGTAGAAGATCACCGAGCGGTATTGCGTGCCGCTGTCCGGACCCTGCCGGTTGAGCTCGGTGGGATCGAGTGCGACCGAGAAGAACACCTGCAGCAACTGGCCGTAGCTGACCTTGGCGGGATCGAACTGCACCCGGACCGACTCCGCATGGCCGGTATCGCCGTCGCTGACCTCGTCGTAGTGCGC
The DNA here is from genome assembly GCF_002001125.1 of Rhodanobacter sp. B04. Classification (GTDB taxonomy): domain Bacteria; phylum Pseudomonadota; class Gammaproteobacteria; order Xanthomonadales; family Rhodanobacteraceae; genus Rhodanobacter. Next base: position 24,960 of record NZ_MUNV01000008.1, read on the forward strand.
CGTGTCGGCGGCGCCACCGGAGAAGCCGGCTACGACTTTGTGCACGCCCTTGACGTGCTCGAACACGGCCTCGATGCCCCAGAAGCAGCCGCCGGCCAGTACCGCGGTCTGCTCGCCCGCGACTGCGGCCTTTGGCGCATCCACCGTGGGCGAGGGCAACGCCTGTGCACTGTTGGCGGCGGCAGCGGGTTGGCAGGCGCTCAGCCCGGCCACCATCAAGGCGGCGACCAGGGGGACAACGTGGAAGGCAGTTCGACGAATCATGGTATGCCTCGCTGACAGGAGTTTGTATCGGGCCGACCTCCGGCCCATGCAGTTACGTGGAAGCGCCGGCAACAGATGCAACGACGCACAGGGTGGATGCCGGTGCATGCTCGGATACTGTCTCTTCGCCGGTCACATGGTTCCGGTTACCTGGCCCGCGGCCATCGGCGGCCGGGTACCATCGTGGCCACGATTTTCATGGATCCGAGCATGAGCGAATTCGTCGATCTGGAGGCCTATCTCCGGCGCATTGGCCATGCAGGCCCGGTCGCACCGCAGTTGCCGACCCTGCATGCGCTGGCAATCGCCCATGTGGCGGCGATCCCGTTCGAGAATCTCAATCCGCTGCTCGGCCTGCCGGTCGATCTGGAGCTGGCCGCGCTGCAGCGCAAGCTGGTGCAGGACGGCCGCGGCGGTTACTGCTTCGAACAGAACCTGCTGTTCGCCGCCGTGTTGCGGACGATCGGTTTCGAAGTGTCGGGATTGATCGCGCGCGTACTGTGGACGCGACCCGAGGATGCGGTGACGCCACAGACGCACATGCTGTTGCGCGTCGAGTTGTCCGGGGAGAGCTGGCTGGTCGACGTCGGCTTCGGCGGACAGAATCTTGCCGGAGCGATGCGGCTGCAGGCGGATACCGAGCAGGCGACCCCGCTGGAGCCATACCGGCTGGTGCAGATGGATGGCGACTGGCGCATGCAGTCGCTGCTGCGCGGGCAGTGGTTGTCGTTGTATCGCTTCGACCTGCGCCCGGTGCCGTTGATCGACTACATCGTGGCCAATCACTATGTGTCGACGCATCCGGACTCGTTCTTCGTCAACAACCTGAATGTGGCGCGCACAACGTCGGATAGCCGGCTGAGTTTGCGCAACCGCGAATTTACCGTGCGGCGCATCGGGCTTGAACCCGAGCGACGCATGCTGGGCAGCGTCGCCGAGATCCGCCAGGCGCTGGAGCGGGAATTCCTGATCAGGCTGCCGGCGCATCCGCAGCTCGATCGGCGGCTGGAGGACCTGCCGGACAACGTGCCGGTTCAGGAAGCCTCGAGAAACCTTTCATGAGCCGTCATTCCAGCTCTTGCCCCTGTTCGGGGTTCGCTGGGATCGGGCATGGGGCACGATTATGCGGGGTTCCCTTCAGGCCTCGGGATCGGCCAGCACGTGGATTTCCACGTCGTCGATGGTGACGACCTGGCCTGCGTGGATCTTGCAGGTCTTGCGCAGTTCGGTGACGCCGTCGACTTTGACCGCGCCGGTGGCGACGATGGCCTTGCCGGCGCCGCCGCTGTCGCACAGGCCGGTCAGCTTCAACAGCATGTTGAGCTCGACGTAGATGCCTTCCAGTTCAAAGTCGATGGTTTGCATGGGAGTCCGGGAGCAAAGGGCTGACTAGGGTGACATGCTTTTCAGGCGGGCAGGTGGCCGCCGTCGAATGCGCTGTCGGGCAGCGCCAGAAAAGCGAACCACGGCATGTCGTTGTCGCTGCCGAAGGTGGCTGCGTCATCGAGGATACCGAGCAGGATATTGAAGTCCGCCTCGGCGGCCTGGCGCAACCCGTCGACATGCTCGAACAGCAGCACATGGCCCCAGGCGGGGATCCCACGCAGGTCGCGCAGGCAGTCGGCGAGCGCGTCCCAGTTGTGGCCGAACGAGGCCGGCAAAGGCAACGATTCGGCCAGCTGTTGCAGCAACGCGTCCTTGTCGCGGCAGCCGGCCAGATTGATGCGACAAACGTGCAGTTCGTGTTGCCGGGCGGTTTTGGCCAGGCGATCGAGATCGTGGGCGCCGACGAAATACACGCCGCTCTGGGTCGGCCGGGTCAGGTCCGGGTCGAGGCCGTGCGTGCTCACTGGCCCACCCTGAAGCTGCGGAAACTGCGGTAGTGGTCGCCGGTGTAGTAATAGATCATCGGCGGCGTCCCGCCGGTGATGATGCGCCGCGTACCGCGCGTGCTCGCACCCGGGGTCTCCACCGTGTATTCGTGATAGTAGCCGCGCGGCTGCTCCGGCAGCAGGTGTTCGTAGTTGCCGAACACCACCCCGTCCTGGCTGTGCGGAAACGGGCCGCCGCGGGCGATCAGGTCCAGCGTGGCATGCGCTTCCGGTGGCAGGAATGCCGGAAGTGTCGCGGACGCATTGCCGCTGGACGCGGTCGTTGCGGCCTGATTCGCTGGACCAACCGGCCTGGGTGTCTGTTGCCGCCACAGCACCATGGCAACGATCAACGCAGCGAGCAGGATCAGCGGATTGAGTCGACGCATGCATGTGGGCCGGTGTGGGGCAGGTATCGAGCTTAATGCAGGCCGTCCCCGTCGATGTACCGAACAGCGACGAGGGGATTCATCCGCGGCCGTCGACGCGTGACTGCAGCGCCATCGCCGCGGCCGGGTTGCGATGCTTGGCGCTGCCGATGAAAAACACGAATACGTCGCGCGGCCGGGCTGCCGGTTGCAGTGCGGCGGCATGCGGCAGTTCGCCGATGTCGTTGCCCGCGGCCCAGTTGCGTGCGTGCCCGGCCCAGCGGTCCAGCGCTTGCGCGGTATAGCCGCTGGGAATTTCGTCGGCGCTGCGCATCAGCCGCGCGTAAGTGAAATCACCGGTGAGGTCGGCCAGCGACGGGTAGTCGGGCGAATCGGTGAATACGGTCGGCACGGCATGGCGGCGTGCCAGCGCCACGTAGCGTTCGTCCATGAAACTGGGGTGGCGCACTTCGAGCACATGCCGCAGCGGTTGGCCATCCAGCTCGCGTGGCAGCGCAGCGAGGAATGCCGCCAGGTCGTCGGCATCGAACGGTCGCGAGGGCGGCAACTGCCACAGGATCGGTCCCAGCCGGTCGCCCATTTCAGCCAGGCCGCCGTGCACGAAGCTGCCGATGCCCTTGCCGGTCTCGGCCAGCCGCTTGCCTTCGGTGATATAGCGCGGCGCCTTCAGCGAGAACACAAAGCCGTCCGGAGTCTCCGCAGCCCACTTCGCGTAGGTCGCCGCCTTCTGCGCGCCGTAATAGGTGCCATTGATCTCGATCGTGCACAGCTGGCGGCTGGCGTATTCCAGCTCGCGCCGCTGCACCAGTGCGGCCGGGTAGAAGTTGTTGCGCCACGGTGCGTAGTTCCAGCCGCCGATGCCGACGCGGATGCGTGGACCGCAGGAAGGCGATGGGGTGAAAAGGTCACCGTTCGACGGACTCATCGACCAGGTTTCCCGGCAGGATGTCGCCTTGCGTCGCGTCGACGCAGATGCTCGGCAAGCCCGATGCACAGCATCAGCCACGCCAGGCCGCAGGCGTAGCCGGCGACGACGTCGCTGAAATAGTGCGCCTGCAACAGGATGCGGCTGAGGCCGATCAGGCCGGCCAGCAGCAGGGCGGCGGCGATCGCCACGCGATGCCAGCGCGCCGGCAGCAGGCGCAGCAGCACGTAGGCGAGCATGCCGTAGAGCACGGCGGAGCTGATCGCGTGGCCGCTCGGAAAGCTCCAGCTGAGATCGGTGACGAAGCGGGGGTCATGCGGTGGGCGGGTTCGCTGGAAGCAGGCCTTGATGGCATAGGCGATCGGCATGATGCCGATCTGCGCGATGGCCCAGCAGGTCGCCAGGTTCCATTGCCGGCGCAGCAGCAGAATCACCAGGGTGAGCATGGACACCGTGACCACCCATGGCGTGCCGCCGAGCAGGCTGACGGTGGCAAGCACGGGCAGCGCGGATGGCGGCAGCCGTGTGTGGATGTCGGCGGCAAGCGCGGTGTCGAAGTGCACCAGTGCACCGGGGCTGCCGGTGCCGATGGCGCCAGCGATGCCGGCGAACAGCAGGATTGCCAGCGCGCCCAGCGTGGCTGCGGCGCGCGCCGGCATCACGTCCGGCTGGCGCTCACCGGCCATGGCGATCATGCGCCGACGCGCGCCGCGCCGGCCGATCAGGTCGCCGCCCAGCACGGCCAGCAACGGCAACATGACCCACAACAGCAGCACGTGGGCGGCGATCCCATCCACCAGGGTATTCATCTCGGCCTTCGATCCTCGGTGCGCCACGGCAGTCTGCGCGGCGTCAAAGGAGCGCATGATCGGTGCTGACGCCCGGCGCGTCGAGAGGCCGCGCGGCGGCCCGTGACTTCCTGCGCTGGCCTCCATCCGCGTTTACCGCGATAGTGACCCGCTTCCAACCCGTGGAGTCGCCGATGTCCCTGCGCCACCTTTCCCCGCGTCTGGCGGGATGTTGCGTGCTGTTCGTGTTCGCCGCCGGCGCAGCAGCGCAGGCTCCTGCGGAAAGGTCGTTGCCGCCGCCGGTATCGACCCGTGACATCGTGCAGCCGATGCTGCCGGCGCAGCTGCAGGATTTCGGCGCCTACGTCGACAGCGCGCGCAAGACCTTCGACGTGCCGGGCATCGCGGTGGCGATCGTCAAGGACGGCCAGGTGGTGATGGAGCGGGGCTTCGGCCTGCGCGAGATCGGCAAGCCGGAGCCGGTCGACGCGCACACGCTGTTCGCGATCGCCTCCAACACCAAGGCGTTCACCGCCGCGGCGCTGCAGCAGCTGGCCGAGCAGGGCAAGCTGAAGATGGACGACCGGGTGATCGACCACCTGCCATGGTTCCGCATGTCCGATCCGTACGTGACGCACGAGATGCGCATCCGCGACCTGCTGGCGCATCGCAGCGGTCTCTCGCTCGGCGCCGGCGATCTGCTGTACTGGCCGCCGACTTCGTACACGACGAAGGAAGTGGTCGAGCGGCTGCGCAACGTGCCGATCAAGAACGGCTTCCGCAGCGGCTACGCCTACGACAACATCCTGTTCGCGGTGGCCACCCTGGTGATCGAACAGGCATCCGGCCAGAGCTATGCCGACTACGTGCGCGAGCACATCTTCCAGCCGGTCGGCATGGACGAATCGCTGATCGACAAGACCTACCTCAAGCCCGGCATGGACGTCGCGGTCGGCCACGCCAAGGCCAACTTCAAGGATCTCGAACCGGTGCCGCCGATGGCGTGGCTCAACGATCCCGGCGCCGGCGGCATCTATGCCAGCGTGCATGACCTGGCCAAATGGATGAATGTGCAGTTGGCCGGTGGCGTGTTGCCGAGCAGGGGCGCGGATGGCAAGCCGGTACGGCTGTTCTCCGCGGATAGCCAGCAGCAGATGTGGTCGATGCTGACCCCGATCACCATCGGCAAGCCGCCGATCCCCGAGCTGGCACCGCTGGTGCCGCACTTCTACGGCTACGGCGAGAGCTGGTTCCTGTCCGACTATCGCAACCAGCGGCTGGTCTGGCATACCGGCGGCTGGCCGGGCATGGTGTCGCGCGTGACCTTGGTGCCCGAACTGCATCTGGGCGTGGTGGTGCTGACGAATGCCGAATCCGGCGCCGCGTTCAACGCAGTGACCTATCGCGTGCTGGATGCTTATCTGAACACGGCGCAGAAGACCGTGGCTCCATTGACGGATTGGGTGATAGTGTACGACAAGGCAGTGAAGCAAGGCGAAGCCAGGGCCGACGACAGCCTGGCCAAGCATGAGGCCGCCCGCGACAAGAGCAGCAAGCCGTCGCTGCCGCTGGCGCAGTACGCCGGCACCTACCGCGATCCGTGGTATGGCGACGTCATCATCGGCTACGAGAACGGCAAGCTGCGACTGCGCTTCTCGAAGACCGCGCAACTGATCGGCACGATGACGCCGTGGCAGCACGACAGTTTCGTCGTGCGCTGGGACGATCGTGCGCTCAATGCCGATGCCTTCGTCGATTTCACGCTGGACATGGACGGCCATATCCGCGAGATGCGCATGCAGCCGATGTCGCCGTTGACCGATTTCAGCTTCGACTTCCAGGACCTGCGGCTGGTGCCGGTAGCGGCTGGCAAGCCCGGTACGGGGGAAGATTGATCCACCGCCGGCTCGCCGGGATCGATCCGGTCGAGCCGCCGATCACGCCGAGGGGAGCCGCGCGATTGGCCAGTCTCATGCTCCGCAGGGTCGCCGAAGGGGAATCACCATGCGTTACCGTCATCATGCCGTTGCCGTATTGCTGTCGCTGGGATTGTTGGCGGGTGCCGCCCAGGCGCGAACCGACACCGCCCTCGCACATCGTTACTTCCATGTGCAGCTTGGCGCGGCATCGGCACAGCCGAGCTCGGGTCGGCTGCTGTTGTTCGCGATCGAGGCGAAAACCGCCGAGGCCGAAGCGAAGACGGAGTCCAAAGGCAAGAGCAGCACAGTCGATGAGGTGGACGCCAACCCGTTCCGCGCCACCGAGACCAGTGTGGCCGCGCGCGAAGTAAGCCGCTGGGTGCCGGGCGAGAGCCTCGACATCGACGTCGACGGACAGGCCTTCCCGGCCGGCTGGTCGCAATTGCCGCCGGGCGACTACTACGTGCAGGCCGTGCTCGACGTCGATCACAGCTACAACTACACCGGCCGCGGCGCCGGCGACCTGGTCAGCGAGGTGGTGAAGGTCCATCTGCCGAGCGCCAGCATGCCGACGCTGACCTTGGTCAAGGCATTGCCGGCACACGATCCGTGGGTGGTGCCCGCATCGGCGCCGGCGCCCATGCGCGAGGCGGTCGCAGCGGCGCGCCAGCATGCGGCCTTGGTGGATTTCACCAGTCCATCGCTGAGTGCGTTTTGGGGGCGCCCGATTCACATGCGCGGCTGGGTGCTGACGCCGCCGGGCTACGACCCCAAGGCATCCGGGCGCTATCCCACGGTGTATTACACGCAGGGCTTCGGCGGCAACAACGATCGCGTGATGGGGCTGTTGTCCTATGTCGACGCGGCGATGGCGAAGGGCGAGATGCCGCCGATGATCTGGGTGTTCCTCGACGAATCGAGCCCGACCGGCACGCACGAGTTCGCCGATTCGGTGAACAACGGGCCGTGGGGCCGTGCGCTTACCGAGGAGCTGATCCCGCAGCTGGAGTCGCAGTACCGGATGGACGGGCGTACAAGCGGGCGTTTCCTCAACGGACACTCTTCCGGCGGCTGGGCCACGCTGTGGCTGCAGACGCGCTATCCGAAAATCTTCGGCGGCACCTGGTCGACCTCGCCCGATCCCAGCGATTTCCATGATTTCACCGGCATCGACCTGTATGCGCCGAACGCCAATGCCTACCACCGGCCGGACGGCTCGGCGTATCCGCTGGTGCGCGACCACGCCAAGGTGCTCGGCAGCTTCGAGCAGTTCGCGAAACTCGAGCGCGTGCTGGGCGCCTACGGCGGCCAGCTGGCCTCGTTCGAGTGGGTGTTCTCGCCACGTGGCAGGGATGGCCGGCCCGAGCCGATGTTCGATCGCGACACCGGCGCCGTCGATCCGGCGGTGGTCGCCTACTGGCGCGAGCACTACGACATCGCGTATCGACTGCAACGGGAATGGCCACGGCTCAAGGCCGACCTGGACGGCAAGATCCACTTGTACGTCGGCACGGCCGACACGTTCTATCTGGACGGCGCCGCGCACAAGCTGCAGGCCGTGCTGGATGGCCTGCATGCGAAGTCCGAGTTCCACTTCCTGCCCGATCGCACGCACTTCGACCTGTACAAGCAGGGTGAAGATCGCCAGGGGTTGCTGAAACAGATCAGCTGGGAGATGTATGCGCTCGCGCGACCGGATTCGACCCGGAAGGCGCCGGTAGCCGTACGCTGAAATCTTAGGGACGGCCGCTTCGCAAGTTCATGCGGCATGGCCGTCTGCCGAATAAACGCTTGCTGCAATCTACTCCTCGCCGTCACGCTTTTGCGGCATAGTCACGGCGCAGGCATCGCCGTTGCGGGTGCCTGGGTGTCGTCGCAGGCAGTCGCATCCCGCTTCGTGCGGAAGGCAACAGGCATGGGACCGACAAGGCGGGAGGGTGGCTCGTCACAAGCAGATCGGTGTCGCCCGTTTCGCTATGCGAATTCACGTTGGAGGGAGTCCGAAGATGAAATCGTCAGCTTTGTTCGCCGTGGCACTGGCTTGCCTGTTTGCCGGTTCCGCCGTTTATGCCCAGCAGGCCTCCGCGCCGGCTGGTTCCACCGGCCAGTGCAAGGACGGCAGCTATTCCAGTCAGGCCACCAAGAAGGGTGCATGCAAGGGTCACAAGGGGGTGAAGGAGTGGTATGCCGCGGCCAGCACGCCGGCCGCAGCGCCGGCTGCCGCACCGGCCGCTGCCACACCTGCCGCAGCAGCAGCGCCCGCTGCAGCGGCGGCTCCGGCCGCGAACACCGCCATGAAGTCGTCCCATGCCATGCCGGCGCCGGCAGCCACGCCTGCCGCAGGCGGTGGTCCGGGTCAGGTATGGGTCAATACCGGCAGCAAGAGCAAGGCGTATCACTGCCAGGGCAGCAAGTGGTACGGCACCACCAAGGAGGGCAAGTACATGAGCGCATCGGACGCGCAGGCAGCGGGTTATCACGCGGCCAAGGGCGAGAAGTGCTCGTAATCCGCGGTTTCGACCGCTAGCTGTCCGCAACGGGCCGGCTCATGCCGGCCCGTTGTGGTTTTCACGGCGCATGCCACGGATCGTAGCTGCCAAAAGACCATAGATGGCCCTCCGGGTCGCGGCAGCTGTAGCCGGCACCGCCGTAATCCTTCTCGGCGTAGTCGTCGACGATCACCGCGCCCATGTCCTTGGCCTGCCGATAGTGCGACTTGCAGTTGGCGACGACGACGTAAGGGCATTGCGTCTCGCGGCCACCCACCTCTTCGGGCTGAGCCATGTGCTGACCGAAATCATTGTCGCGCACCTCGCCGAGCATGATCATGCCGCTGCCGTAAGAGAGTTGGGCGTGCTCGACACGGCCTTGCGCGTTCTCGTAGACGGCATGCTTTTCGAAACCGAAGGCCTTGCACAGCCAGTCGATCGCGGCGTGGGCGTCGCGGTAGCGCAGGCCGGGGATGATCGTGCTGCCGGTGGTGGCGGATGCGGGCACGGCGGTGACTCCGATGGCGGGAACCGGACATCAGGCTAGCGCCATGGCAGCTAGCCGTCATGTGAAGCCGTGCTGCGAGTCAACCGCGCATCAATGCAAACCATCAATGCAAGCCGCACTCAATCCTTGTCGTCACTGCTTTCGGGCAGCGGCGGCAGGTTGCGCACCACCATGCTCTGCGGGCTCGTCATCGGCAGCTTGGCGTCGCGCAGGCGCTCGAGCGTCTCGAACAGCAGGTCGCTTTTCACGCTGCTGACTTCGCGCGGGCTGTTGACGTAGGCGGTGCAGCTGAACAGCATCGAGCCGCCATCGAGGTTGTCCAGCTGCACGCTGGGCGCCGGCGTGTTGAGCGTGCCGTGATGCGCGCGCAGCACCTCCAGGATCAGTTCGCGTGCCTTGCCCGCGTCGGTATCCAGCGGCATCGGCAGCTTGATCTGCACGCGGCCCTGCGCATTGGCCAGGGTCACGTTGCGCACGTTCTGGGTGATGAACTGCGAGTTCGGCACGATCATGGTGGAGCGGTCGCTCATCTGGATCTCGGTGGCGCGCACGTTGATGCGGCGGATGTCGCCCTCGACGCCACCGATGCTGACCCAGTCGCCCACCTTCACCGGGCGCTCGGCCAGCAGGATCAGGCCGGAGATGAAGTTCTGCACGATCGCCTGCAGGCCGAAGCCGATGCCGACCGAGAGCGCGCTGGCCATCCAGGCGATGCTTTGCAGGTCGACCTGCAGCGCGGCCAGCGCCAGCACGAACACGAGTACGCCACCGACGTAGCCGAGCAGGGTGATCATCGAGTTCTGCATGCCGAGGTCGAGCGAGGTCTTCGGCAACAGCTGTTCGCTCAGCCAGCGCTTGAGCACGCGCAGGATGATCAGGCCGAACACGAACACCAGTGCGGCATCGAAGATGGCGTTGGGCACGATCTTGATCGAGCCCAGCGAGCCGCCTTTCAGCAGGTAGCCGACGCGTCCCACCAGCTCCTGCGGCCCGGCGCCGAACGGTGCCAGCACGATCGCCACGGCCAGGATCAGCAGGACGGCGCGGACGATGCCGGACAGCAGCGTGCCGGTCTGTTCCAGCGCGCTGGCCGGCAGGCCGAAGCTGCTCTGCATGCGCTTGCCGGTGCGCCCCTTGGGTGCGAACACGGTGTCGAAAATGTCGTCGACCAGGTACATCAGCAGATACAGCGTGGTGAGGATCACTCCGACCCACACCATCTGCCGCGCGATGAAGAATGCGAAGGCGATATAGCCCGTGGCCACGCCAAGCAGGGTGATGGCGACGCCGACGTATGCTGCAGCCATCACCAGGCCAACCCACAATGGCCGCTGCGCGGGCAATTCGCCGGCAGCCAGCGTGGCGCGCCGGGACTGGCCCAGGCGCAGCAGCGCGCTGCCCACCAGCAACCCGATCATCACGGCAAGCAGCCCGCGCGTCGTGACCGTGGCGGCAAGGCTGGCGCCGATCGCGTTGTTGACGCTCTCGATGACGCCGAGCAGCAGGGTCGCAGCGCCCAGCAGCCATGGAAACGCGCGCAACCGATGCGCGGCATCGTCGGACAGGGCCGACAGTCGCCATGACGGGCGCTTGTTGGACAACATGGCGCGGCCAAGGCCGGTCATGAAGGCGGTGAACGTCACCAGCCGCACCATCTTGCGCGCCAGGTCGTCCAGGTCGTCGTTCAGCAGGTCGTTCCAGTTGAGCGCGAGGTAGGCGACATGCGCGGCCAGGCCGATGGCCAGCGTATAGGCCAGGGTCGCTGCGACCGTCAACGCACTGCGCCGCAGCCGGCCGGCCGGCATGCGGTTGGTGGTCACGCTCACCACGACTCGCTCGATCAGCCGGCGCCCGACGCTGAGCAGCAGTATGGCCGTGACCAGGCACAGCACGAACGGCGTGCGGTTCGGTGGCTGCCAGGCCTGCTTGATGGCCGCCAGGACATCGTTGCCCAATCGCCCGACCCGGGCCGTATCGTCGGGAAAGGCCCTGATCGGGTCGGCCCAGAAGACGCGGCTGAATGGCGTGGCCGTGCGCGAGGCGAGCTGGGCCTGGAACTGGTCCACCCGCAGTTCGGCGACATGGGCTGCCAACTGGGCGGCTTCGGTGCCGAGCGAGTTGGCCTGCTTGATCTGGCTGTCCAGGTCATTCTTGGCCTTGCCCAGCTGCCGACGCTGCGCGCTGAGCTCGGCGGATTCGGCAGGGGCGCCCTTGGCTGGCGGTGGCCCGAGGACATCCAGCCGGGCCTGCAGGCTGGCGGATTGCGGCGACAGGGCTGCACCCAGTTGCTCCGCCTGCTGCTGCACGGCGAGCGCGCTGGCACGCACGTCGGTCAGGGGCACATCGCCCTTGCCGGCATCCACCGTGGCCTTGATGCTGTCCAGCTGGGTGCGCAGCTGGGTCAGCGTCTGCGCGGTGGTCGGCACCGGCGCGGCTGCGCCGGCATCCGGGGTGTCTTGCGCCAACAGCGTGCTGCTGGACAGCGCCAGCAGCAGGATGAAGAGAAAGCGATGCAGGATAGGCATCCGCGGATGATCACGGCCCGGTCGCGGTGGGTCAATCGAAATGACCGCCGTAGCATTCCGCTTTTGACGCAGTGTTCAGCCTGGGCGATCCATCGCGCGCAGGCGGGCTGCGCGTTCTGGTGGAGGCGGCGAAGTCGCCGTCCTCGGTTTGGCGGACCAAGACGCGGCTCGACCTTTCAGCGTGGCAGGCTGGCCAGCAGCGCCTCGCGCCGTGCCAGGCTTGCCGCCGGCCAGTATTCGCCGAGCTTGTAGAACTCCTTCACCGCTGGCGTGTCTGGCGACAGCACGACCCACGGCAGCCTGGTCGAGGTGTAGATGTGGATGTCGGGTGGCAGCCGGTGAGGTTCCTTCAAGGTGCCGACCCGGACGAACGCCATCGCCTTGCCGCCGCCGGGATAGTGGCTTCACAGCGCGACATGGCATTGCGCGCAACGCGCGATCTGCTGGCCCTTGCCGCTTAGCGATGGCGTGTCGACCATGACCGGTTCACCCTGCAGCAGGGTCACGCGATCGGTTTCGATCACCGCATTCAACGCGAACGCGGTGCCGGTTTCGCGCTGGCACCAGCTGCAATGGCAGCAATGCACGAACATCGGTTCGCTGCTCAGTCGATAGCGGATGGCGCCGCAGGTGCAGGCGCCTTCCAGTGCGTCGGTCGTTACGGCAGGCTCTCCCGTATCGCGTCGATGGGGCTGCATGGCGCGATATCGTCACACCGCATCGGGCGTGCTTCAAGCACAATATCGGCATACGCACGCCTGGAACGTCCGATGATCTTCCGCTGGTTCGAATCCTTCATCGACCCGTTCAAGGAGCCGGTCGACGAGATGCCGCCGCCCTCGGTGACGCGGTTCTACCTGTTCTACCTGCGTCAGGTGTGGCCGGTCTTCGCGGCGGCGATCGTGGTGGGTTTTGCGGTGGCCATCATCGAGGTGTCGCTGTTCGGCTTCATCGGCCGCATCGTCGACATGGCGAAGGGCGCGCCGGCGCCGGATTTCTTCCGGCAGCACGGCCGCGAGCTGCTGTGGATGGGGCTGGTGGCGCTCATTGCGCGGCCGCTGGCGATCGGCACGCACGACCTGCTGGTAAACCAGTCGATCGCACCCAGCCTGACCAACCGCATTCGCTGGCAGAACCATCGCTACGTGATCCGGCAAAGCCTGGGCTTTTTCCAGAACGACTACGCCGGACGCATCGCCAACCGCATCATGCAGACCGGCGCCTCATTGCGCGAGTCGGCGGTGCAGATCGTCGATGCGATCTGGTACGTCACCATCTACACCGGCAGCGCGATCGTGCTGTTCGCGCAGGCGGACTTCTGGCTGGCCGCGCCGCTGGTGCTGTGGCTGTTTGCCTATGTCGGCACGCTGGCGTTCTTCATCCCGCGCACCAAGCAGCGCTCGTGGCTGGCCTCGGAGGCGCGCTCGAAGCTGATGGGCCGCATCGTCGACGGCTACAGCAACGTGCTGACGCTGAAGCTGTTCGCGCACACGCGGCGCGAGGAAAGCTATGTGGCCGAGGCCATGGCCGAGCAAACCGCCAAGCTGCGCCGGATGACCCGGCTCACCACCGCGATGGACGCCAGCATCACCACGCTCAACGGCTTCCTGATCGTCGGCACCTCGGCGCTGGCGATCTGGCTGTGGAGCGAGGGCAAGGTGACGGTGGGCGCGATCGCGCTGTCGACCGGGCTGGTGATCCGCATCAACAACATGTCGGGCTGGATCATGTGGGTGGTCAACGGCATCTTCGAGAACGTCGGCACGGTGCAGGACGGCATCACCACGATCGCGCAACCGCGTGCGGTGCAGGACCGCGAAGGCGCGATGCCGCTGGAAGTGGTCAACGGCGCGGTGCACTTCGAGCAGATCCATTTCCACTACGGGAAACAGGGCGGCGTGATCGCCGGGCTCGACCTGGCCGTGCGCGCCGGCGAGAAAATCGGCGTGGTGGGGCCGTCAGGCGCCGGCAAGTCCACCCTGGTCAACGTGTTGTTGCGGCTGTACGACCTGGAAGGCGGTCGCATCCTGATCGACGGCCAGGACATTGCGCAAGTCACCCAGGAAAGCCTGCGCTCGCAGATCGGCGTGGTGACCCAGGACACCTCGCTGCTGCACCGCTCGATCCGCGACAACCTGCTGTACGGTCGCCCCGATGCCAGCGAAGCGCAGATCCTCGACGCCGTGCGCAAGGCGCGCGCCGACGAATTCATACCGCAGCTGGTCGACGGTGAAGGCCGCATCGGCTACGAGGCGCTGGTCGGCGAGCGTGGCGTGAAACTCTCGGGTGGCCAGCGCCAGCGCATCGCGATCGCCCGCGTGCTGCTGAAGGACGCGCCGATCCTGGTGCTCGACGAAGCCACCTCGGCGCTCGACTCCGAAGCCGAAGCGGCGATCCAGGACAGCCTCGACATCCTGATGCAGGGCAAGACGGTGATCGCGATCGCGCACCGGCTGTCCACCATCGCGCGGATGGACCGGCTGGTGGTGCTGGACAAGGGGCAGGTCGTGGAAACCGGCACCCATGCGGAACTGATCGCACACGAGGGACTGTATGCGCGATTGTGGAAGCGGCAGACCGGCGGCTTCGTGGCGGCCGAGGATGCCGTGGCGTGAGCGGCGCAGCCGTGGCTGCCTGGTTGATCAGGCCTGCGATATCGAGTCCTGGCGGGGCTGGTGTTTGCTTGAGCGCAAAGCCTGACTTTTTCGTCATTCCCGCGAAAGCGGGAACCCAGTGCCTTTCGCTCCAACAGTCACACTGGATTCCCGCTTTCGCGGGAATGACGGTGCTTAAATTAAATAAGTGCCATTGAGCTGCTGGCAACGGATGACACAACCTGTTCGTGCTGCGGAAAATTCAGGGACTCCATGTGATTCACAACGTCGCGATAAGGCCGGTCCGGCACGAAGATTTCCCGACCTGGAAACGGCTCTGGGACGGCTACAACGCTTTTTACGGCAGGATCGGCCCGACCGCGTTGCCGGCGGATATCACGTCGATGACCTGGTCGCGATTCTTCGACGCCTACGAGCCGGTGCATGCCCTCGTCGCCGAAAGCAACGAGCAGCTGCTGGGCCTGGCGCATTTCCTCTACCACCGCAGCACCACCCAGCTTGGCCCCAGCTGCTACCTGCAGGATCTGTTCACGCTCGACGCGGCCAGAGGCAAAGGGATCGGGCGCGCGCTGATCGAGGAGGTCTACCGGCGGGCCCGCGAGGCTGGTAGCCCGCGTGTCTATTGGCAGACCCACGAGACCAATGCGACCGCCATGCAGCTCTACGAGCAGGTCGCCGAGAAGTCCGGCTTCGTCGTCTACCGCAAGCTGCTGTAGATGGACGTAGAGGCGCCGGTCGCGTAAATGATAGGCTCGGCGTTTTGAGCGGGCGGGTGAGCATGGCGAAGGAGGCGGGTCGAAAGCACGCCGTACTGGTCGGGGCGGGCATCCTCTGCAGCCGCATCTTCGGCCTGGTGCGCCAGCGGGTTTTCTCGCACTACTTCGGCCTCTCGGACGCCGCCGACATCTTCAGCTCGGCACTGCGCGTCCCCAACTTCCTGCAGAACCTGTTCGGCGAAGGCGTGCTCTCGGCGTCCTTCATCCCGGTCTATGCCGGCCTGCTTGGCCAGGGCAAGCGCGAGGAGGCCGGACGCCTGGCCGGTGCGATCGCCGCCATCCTCGCCCTGGTCATCTCGGTGATCGTCGCCGTCGGCGTCGTGGCGACACCCTGGCTGCTGTGGCTGATCGCGCCCGGTTACACCGGCGAGAAGCGCGAGTTGACGATCCTGATCGTGCGCATCCTGTTTCCCGGTACCGGCATTCTGGTCTGGTCGGCGTGGTGCCTGGGCATCCTCAACAGCCATCATAAGTTCTTCCTGTCCTACGTCGCGCCGGTGGTGTGGAACCTGTCGATGATCGTGACGCTGTTGGTCTTCAGGAACCTGCCGTCCGACAAGCTGATCGTCTATCTGGCCTGGGGCACCGTGCTGGGCTGCCTGCTGCAGTTCCTGGTGCAACTGCCCTCGGTGCTGAAGCTGGTGCCCGACCTGCGGCTGCGCCTCGACCTGCGCAGCATCCATGTGCGGCAGGTCGTCGGCAGCTTCATGTCGGTGGCGGTCGGGCGCGGCGTGGTGCAGATCAGCGCCTTCGTCGACCAGGCGATCTCGACCTTGCTGGGCCGCGGTGCGATGGCGGCGATGACCACCGCAGCCTCGATCAACATGCTGCCGATCAGCCTGTTCGGCATGGCGGTGTCGGCCGCGGAGCTGCCGACCTTGTCGCGGATGGCCGGGCAGGAGCTCGACCGGGCCACGGCGGCAAGTCTTTCCGCGCGACTGGACAGCGGCCTGGAACGCATCGCGTTCTTCGTCGTGCCGTCGGCCATGGCGTTTCTGGCCCTGGGCAATGTGATCGTGGCAGCGCTATACCAGTCCGGCGAGTTCACCAGCAAGGATTCCTACTACGTGTGGGCCATCCTCGCCGGCTCGGGCGTGGGCCTGCTCGCCTCGACGTTCGGCCGTCTGTATTCGTCGACCTATTACGCCATGCGGGATACGCGGACGCCGTTGCGTTTTGCGCTGGTCCGGCTGGCTGTCACGGCAGTGCTTGGCCTCGCCAGTGCCTTGCTGCTGCCTTCGATGCTCGGCGTACCAGCGCAGTGGGGCGCGGTAGGCCTGACCGCATCGGCCGGCGTGGCCGGCTGGGTCGAGTTCTATCTGCTGCGGCGGAAGATGAACAGGAAGCTGGGGCCGACCGGTGTCCCGGTCTCGATCATGTTCAAGCTCTGGTCGGCTGCATGTCTGGCGGCCCTGGCAGCATGCGGGACGGAGTACCTAGTGCCCAGCCATGGTCCGATACTGACCGCGGTCTACGTGCTTGGCATTTACGGCGTGGCTTATTTCGCCGTGACCTACCTGATGCGCATCAAGGAATGCGTGGAGTTGCTTGGCAAGCTGCTGCGTCGCGTGGGTATCGGATAGAGCAGGTGTCGGGAGTGGATTTGGCCCCGGAGAAACCTTCCATGAGCTACGAGGTGTTTCTCTGGATCAGTCGTGGCGTCTTGCGACTAGTGCTCACTGTCCTGGGATGCGTATTGCTGGCTGCCATTGGTTATTTGATTATCGCGGAAGTCATGTTGACCACTCCCTTTCACGCGCTCGATCCGCAACCATAGCCGGCAGCTCTCGTAACGCCTCTTCAATCGGGTGAAATTAGATATGCAGTGACAGCCCCGGAAAGAAATTTCGCACGCTGCAATGATCAACAGATGCTTGAATCCTCAAGAGCCGAAGCATGAGCACAAAAGCCACAGTCGACGCCGATATCAACAAGATCGGTATTGCAGAAGCCACGATTTCACCGACAGGCATGCATCGTCCGCCGCATTGCGCGTTGGACACGGAAGAAACCGCCTGCTTCGACGAAGTTCAGCACGAGATCGCGTTGCGCGAGTCAACGCTGCGCGCACCTCGATAGCAGGGCAAGAAAAACGGGCCGGTGGAAGCAAGGCCGATCAATCTTCTCCGGCCCCTTTTCCGACCGTTCAGGCCACGAACTGCAGCCGCGCCAGCTCGGCGTACAAACCACCTTCGGCCAGCAGACTCTCGTGCGTGCCTTGCGCCACGATGCGGCCGCCGTCCAGCACCACGATGCGATCGGCGCGTTGCACGGTGGCCAGGCGGTGGGCGATCACCAGGATGGTGCGGCCCTTTTCCAATCGTTCCAGTGCCTGCTGGATGGCGGCCTCGGACTGCGCATCCAATGCCGAGGTGGCTTCGTCCAGCAACAGCAGCGGGGCATCGCGCAGGATCGCGCGGGCGATCGCGATGCGCTGGCGCTGGCCGCCGGACAGGCGCACGCCGCGCTCGCCCATCTCGGCCTGGTAGCCCTCGCCGAGGGCGCTGATGAAGTCGTGGGCTTCGGCGGCGCGGGCGGCTTCACGCACTTCCTCGTCGCTGGCGGCGTCGCGGCCGAAGCGGATATTGTCGGCGGCACTGCCGCTGAAGATCACGGTTTCCTGCGGCACCAGCGCGATCGCGCCGCGCAGGTCGGCGAGGGTGACTGCGCGCAAGTCGATGCCGTCCAGGCTGATGCTTCCGCTCTGCGGATCATAGAAGCGCAACAGCAGCGAGAACACGGTGCTCTTGCCCGCGCCGGACGGCCCGACCAGGGCGACGGTCTCGCCGGGGCGCACGTCGAGCGTGAAATCGTGCAGGGCGGCGGTGTCGGGCCGGGTCGGGTAGTGGAAGCTGACGCCGTCGAAACGCAGCGCACCGCTGATCGGTCGCGGCAGTGCCAGCGGGTGTACTGGATCGACGATCTCGGCGCGCTCCTGCAACAGTTCGCCCAGGCGTTCCATCGCACCGGCCGCGCGCAGCACGTCGCCCCATACTTCGGACAGGCCGGCCACCGAGCCGGCGGCGAACACCGCGTACAGCACGAACTGGCCCAGCACGCCGGGATCCAGCGTGCCGGCCAGCACGTGGCGCGCGCCGGCCCACAGCACCAGGGTGATCGCGCCGAACACCAGCACGATCACCGCCATGGTCAACAGGGCGCGCATGCCGATGCGCCGGCGCGCGGTGGCCAGTGCACGGATGATCGCGCTGCTGTAGCGGGTGCTTTCGATGTTCTCGCGCGCATATGCCTTCACCGCGGTGGAGGCATTGAGGGTTTCGTTGGCGATCGCCGCAGCGTCGGCGAGGCGATCCTGGCTGGCGCGCGACAGTTTCTGCACGCGGCGGCCGAACACCAGGATCGGCAGCATCACGGCGGGAATCACCAGCGCGGTGAGGCCGGCCAGCGACGGCGCGGTCCAGATCATCATGGCGCTGGCGCCGATCAGCATCACCGCGCTGCGCAGCGCCACCGACACACCGGATCCGATCAGTGCCTGCACCACTTCGGTATCCGCGCTGAGGCGCGACAGCAGTTCGCCCACGCGGCTGCGCTCGAAGAAGCTCACGTCCAGCCGGATCACCTGGGCGTACAGTGTCTCGCGCAGGGAGGCGAGCGCCCGCTCGCTCAGCAGCGTGATGCAGAAATAACGCGCCGCCGTGGCGACGGCGAGTACCAGCGCCACGCCGAACAGGGCGATGAAGGTCTCGTTGATCACCGCCTGGCTGGAATGCCCGAAGCCCTTGTCGATGATGTAGCGAAAGGCCAGCGGCAGTACCAGCGAGGCGCCCGAGGACAGCCCGAGGAAGACCAGCCACCCGATCGCCAGCGCGCGGTGGGGTCTCAGGAACGGCCATAGCCCACGCAGGGCGCCAATGCGGCGGGCAGAACGAGGGGTGGCGTTGGCGGCGTCGCTCATGAGCTCTCGCAGGCGGGATCGAAGACTTGGGCCTGCGTGGAGCAGGCAATGTGGTTGAAGGTGGGGCGTGGCATGGCCGATTCAATCCTTGCGCGGCGAAGTGCCTGCCTCAATCGAGGCGTTTTGCCGCGCTGCGCCCGCGGCTGAGGTCGCTGATGCGCAGCTGGGCCTCGACGGCATGGCGGTCCGGCAGGCGCAGCCGCAGTTCCACCCCATCGGCTCCGAACGCTTCGCTTTCGACCTCGGCCTGCAGGTCTTTCAGGCGTGCCTTGAGCAGGGCCAGCCCGGCGAAATCGCAATGCACGGCGAGCCGGGCCATCGCGACGATCGGCACACGCTCGGCGCGCCGCAGGCATTCCGCGGCGGTGCCGCCATAGGCGCGCACCAGGCCGCCGGCACCGAGCTTGATGCCGCCGTACCAGCGCGTCACCACGACCACGACACGATCCATGCCCTGGCCCTCGATCGCCTGCAGGATCGGCCGGCCGGCGGTGCCGCCGGGTTCGCCGTCGTCGTTGAAGCGGTAGTCCTGGCCGATGCGCCATGCCCAGCAGTTGTGCGTGGCGGCCGGGGCGCTCGCTTCGCGCAGGAAGCTCTGTGCCTGCGCGGTCGATGCCGCCGGTGCGGCGAGTGCGAGGAAGCGGCTCTTCTTGATCTCTTCCAGATGCCGGCATGGCTGCGCCAGCGTGGACAACGCCTCGCTCATGGCCTGGGCAGTCGGGCGTCGAGCTCCGCCGGCAGCGCCCACTGCGGGTGCGCCTGATGGAAGATGACCAGGCGCTGCCGCGCTTCGTCGTCACGGCCCTGGGCGAACAGCTGCCGGATCTTGCCGAGTTCCTGTGCCGGCGTGTCGCCGGGATTCGCGGCCGTGGATTTCTCGATGGCTGGTGCGGCAAGTGCGGGCATGGGAGCGGCTGCCGACATGGGCATCGGCGCCGGCATCGGAGGAGGCGGTGGTGAGGCGAGCATGGGCGCTACGGACAGCGCAGTTCTGCTGGCGTTGCCGGCGACAGCTGCAGTTGAAGCCATGGCTGCTGGCTTTGACGCATGGTTCTCCACGGCAGGATTCGCAGCGCTGCCCACGCCTGCGTCGGCTACCGGCGCCGCCGCCGCGCTGGCTTCCTCGACTGCCGGTGGCGGAGGCGTTGCACTGCGCAGCTTCATGGCAGTGCTGGTCGACGCCATCCGCGCGGCCTGTGACTTTGCCGCTGCGGCGGAGACGTGCTCGGCCGGCTGGACTGCAGCAGGTAGCGCGACGACCGGTTGGGCTGCAGGCGGCGATGCCGGCAGCGGTGCAGCGGCTGCGACAGGCGACGCCATGTCGGCCGGGGAACGGATGGCAGCCTGGTTGCCTGCAGTATTGGGCGAGGTCGCAGTCGGCGGCATCCCGCGCATATGCCAGGCAAGACCGGCAGCCAGCACCAGCGTGGCTGCGCTGCTCAACGCAATCAGCCAGCGCGGCCCGGCTTTTTTCCGGTTGAAGGATGGTGCCGCACTCACTGGGCCAGGCGGGTTCGAATCCGCCGCAGAGCCCGGCTTCGGGTGCACCCAGTCGCCACGCTCGCGTGGCTGCTTGCGACGGTCGGGGGCGGCATGGTCAGCGTCCTGTGCGCCCGACGCCACGGCCTGCGCGGCGGCGCGCAGCACGGCGGCGTCCAGTGCTGCGCTGGGCTCGTTCTGCGGCAGCTGGCGATACAGCGCTGCCAGCCCGGCTTCGTCGGGCAGCAGCTCGTCAGGCTCTTGCGGCGGCAGTTGGACGGTCATTCGGACAGCACTTCGCGTAAACGATTCATGGCATAGCGCAGGCGCGATTTCACCGTCTCGCGGCCGGCGCCGGTCACCTCGGCAATTTCCTCCAGGCTGAGCTCGTGCTCCAGTCGCAGCAGCACGGCGGCACGCTGGTCCTCCGGCAGTTGTTCGATCGCGCGCTGCAGGTTGCGGCGGCGTTCGAATTCCGACAGGACGTGTTCGGGCTGGGACCGCTCGGGCATCGCCACGTTGGCCAGTGCGGCTTCGGCCTCGTCGCCGTCGGCCGTCGGCCGCTGGCGCCGCAGGCTGTCGATCATCAGGTTGTGCGCGATCTGCAGCAGCCAGGTGCTGAATTTCGCCTGTGGCTGGTAGCGCGCGCGGGCACTGATCACCCGGCTCCAGGTTTCCTGGAACAGTTCGTCGGTGCGATGCGGGTCGCGCACGCTGCGCAACAGGAACCGGTACAACATGCCGCGGTGACGCGCATACAGCGCCTCGAACGCAGCCAGGTCGCCACGCGCATAGGCCAGCATCAGCATTGCATCGGGATCGACCGCAGCATCCATAAGGGGCGAGGTTAAGCCAAATCGCCCGCTGCGGGGTAGGTCGGAAGGCGTGAATTCTGCAGATCCGCCTGGGGGCGCCTGGCGTAGGCGCCAGCCGATTCGACAGGCCTTGTCGCCGTGACCGGCTCCAGCCCCGATGCGCGGCAGCGGCCGGGGGATGACCGCCGCGGGGGAGCCGCCTGCAGCCACAGCCGTTGCACGTGCACCGGGGCCGGAAACTTCAGCGCGCGGCCGTATCGCGACGGGCCGGGCCACGCGGCAGGATTCTTTCGGTCATGGGGCGGTTCTCCTGGAGTTCGCGAAAGCCGGCTTCGTGCAAGATGAAACGCCGGCAAGGCATCAACGGGGTTAATCGTCCTGCCGCGGCGCGGTAGCATGGCGCCCTCGGCAAGACCTACCGGAACGACATGATCAACAACGACGTACTGCGCGCCATCCGCTACATGCTCGATCTCAGCGACGCGAAGGTGGTGGAGATCACCCATCTGGCGGATGCCAATTTCCCGATCACGAAGGAGGACGTGCAGGCTTTCCTGAAGAAGGACGAGGAGCCGGGTTATGCCGAATGCAGCAACGCGGTGCTGGCGCACTTCCTCGACGGCCTGGTGTATCTGCGCCGCGGCCGCGACGAAAGCCTGCCGCCACGGCCGGTGGAGAAACGGGTCACCAATAACGTGGTGCTGAAGAAGTTGCGCGTGGCGTTCGAGCTGAAGGACGTGGACATGCACCAGGTCCTGGAGGCCGCGGGCCTCCCGATTTCCAAGCCGGAACTCAGCGCACTGTTCCGCCAGCCCGGGCACAAGAATTTTCGCCTGTGCGGCGACCAGCTGCTGCGGAATTTCCTCAAGGGCTTGACGCTGCGTTTGCGGGACAATCGCTAAGCTGACTTAATATGGAAGTTCGTGGAACGGTCAACTCAAGGAGATGAGTTATGAGCAGGGAAAGACAGCCCGACTACAAGAACGCCATCGCAGCGTCCGGCAAGGATATCTACGAGCCGATCGATATCGGCGATGCCGATCACTGGATACCTACGCAGCGCCTGGAAAAAATGCTGAACGACGGGCTGCGCGGCAAGTCCCTGGCCGGCCTGCCGCTGCGCACGCGATCCAAGGTCGTCAAGGAGGCCGTATGCGAAGCGCTCGGCTACCCGGTGCCGGCATCCTTCCGCAGGACCCAGCCGCGCTTTCTGGGCCAGCAGCTGGACGTTCATGTGCAGAAGACCTTGAACCTGCAGATATGGAATGAGCAGCTTTCGCCCTCGCGGCGTTACGCGATCATCCAGGTGACGGAAGCCGACGTGATTACCAAGGTGAAAGTGGTCGGCGGCCCGCAGCTGGCCACCCTCGATACCACCGGAACCGTCACCACCAAATACCAAGCAAGCCTGGAGCTCGGCACGCGGGCATGCGAACTGGTGTCGCCGCACGATACCCAGCCGCTGCTGCCGCACGTGCGGCCTGGCGCAAGGTTCAACCCGGCGGTCAGCCCGGTGCAGGCGGCGGTCAGCGGCGAGCTGCTGCCGATCCGCGAGATATTCGAGCGTCTCTCGTCGCTGGTGGGGCAGCGGTTTGCCGATCCCGGCCGCGACCAGGAGCGCAGCCGTGGCGCCGCGCTGCACCGTCTGGTGTGCGAACGTCTGGGATATCAGCGTTACGAGGACAAGGGGCAATTCCCGGACCTGCCGCACCAGTTGCTGGAAGTGAAACTGCAGACCTCGCCCACGATCGATCTCGGCCTGGTTCTGCCGGTCAGCGAGGAGCGTCTGGATGGAGGACGCCCCGGTGCGTTGCAGCCGCGGCATTGCGACACGCGCTATGCCGTGTTCTGCGCCGAAACGAATGGCGTGCAGGTGACGCTGACGCACCTGCTGGTCACGACAGGGGCGGATTTCTTTCAGCGCTTCAGGCGGTTTGAGGGCAGGGTTGCCAATGGCAAGATCCAGATCCCGTTACCCCGCGATTTCTTCGACCGGTAATCCGAACACGTGCCATACACGGCGGTCGAGGTCGGCGGTCAACCGTTCGGCCTCGGCGGAGGGCAGTTTTGCGTGGATCGCCTTGGCCAGCGCCACGATGGTCCGGGCCTGTTCGCTTGCCGGATCGGGCAGGGGAAATTGCTCCACGTACTGGGTGATGAAGCGCCGACGGCCTGCGTAGAGCTTGTTGTTGAAGCGATGGTCGTAGAACGCCTCGATGAAGCTCGAATTGGCGACCGCGAGGGCCAGCCACAGCAGGTCCTCCTCACCTTGCCGTTCGCACTGCAGCCAATAGCATTCGCCGTTCACCACGCCGCCATCGGTATCGATCCAGAACACCGGCTTTTCGGAGATGTCCGGAAAGACGACCTTCGGCGATGACCATGCGGCCGGGTCCTGCGGAACCCACAGTTCATACCAGCGGCGTCCGGCCTCGATGACGTAGGTCCTCGCCTCCAGCACATCCCGGTGCTGCTTGAGGTAACGGGCCGCCTTCGGGTAAAGGCGCAGATCCACGGCGGCGCGACCGCTGCCGGTGGTTTCGTGCGGGTAGAGGATTTCCTTGATGTGTTTGGCATGGGCGGGAACATCCGCCTTGAATCGCCGGGCGGCATGGCGCGTGATCAGCGGGCGCAGCAACTCGGGCCGGCCGCCGGGAAGGCTGGCCCAGTCGCTGCGTATGAACACCTTGTCGGCGGTGGATTTCACGCCGACCCGGATCTTGCCGATCCGGCGGAAGGTCGCCCAGGTATGCGCCGCGACCGTGGCCAGCCATTGATCGCTGACGCGCGTGGCAATGCGCCACAGCCCTTCCGCATGCTGGCCGTTGTCGAGGTCGCCATGCCGGACACGGAAGCGGCGCCCATCTGCAATGGCCACGACGGTGTCGTCGGCGGCGGCCAGCGCGGCCAGCGCGTCAGGTGCGTCGGCCTGGGCGGGGTCGCGGGTTTCGTATATGGACGAGAAGGCAATGCCGTCGGTATGCGGATGGCGCGGGTCGGTCGTCCCGTGAGCGAGCAGCACCGAGGGCAGCACGGCCGCATCGAAGAGTTTCGTGTCGCCCAGATCCCAGGCATGCGCGATCCGGAAACGGGACAGCAGTTCGCGACGAACGGCCTGCCCGGATTTGGTGGTCATGAACCGGTTGGAGGTGATCACACCGGCAACACCGTCCGCAGCCAGCACGTTGGATATGCCGAGCAGGAACGGGTAGTACAAGTCGACCCGGCCGCTGAGGCCGAAGCCTTCGGCCAATTGCCGGGCCTGCCGGGCACCCATGACCTGCGTGCGCACGTAGGGTGGATTGGCGATGACCAGGTGGTAGGGCTGCGCAGCGTCGGCCGCGGGGGACGTACCCTCGCGTTCCTGCAACTGGAGGATGTGTTCGAGAAAGTCCTGCTGCTCGAGCCGGAGATCCAGCGCCGGAAAATCCTGGCGCAGGCGTTGCGAGGCGATCGCGATCGCCTCCGGGTCCGTGTCGTAGCCGACGACCGTGGCGCGTTTGCGGGCGGCAAGCGGCAGGCGTTTGATCAGCGCATCGAGCAGGGCGCCGTCGCCGACAGCCGGATCCAGAATTCGAATCGCGCCCGTGGCAGGGAGTGAAGCCGCACGGATCATCTGATCGGCGACGAATTCCGCGAAGGCTGCGGGCGTATAGGTCGCACCCGCAGATTTTTGTTGATCGACATGGCTGTATCGCTGGTGCTTGGTCAAACGGGCTTCAACTTCGCGCTTGTTGCTCATGAGGGCCATGCTAGGTGTGAAGACATTCGCCGGACAAGCGGCATCGCTGTTGCGTGTCGGTTCGGTTGTACCGGCTCAGGATTCCGCCTCGTTTCCGGCCTGCACGGTCGCCTTGCGTTCCTGCTTGCCCCAGCCCACGGAGGGGCCGCGGATCGCCGTCCACACCGAGCGCACCACCACGTAGTACATCAGCTGGCGGTAGCCGAAGCGCTGCAGCACCAGCCACCACAGCAGACTCCATTTCTCCTTCTTCTCCATCGCGAAGGCGAGCGCGGCGGCGGCGAGGTCCACCGCCATGAAGGCGGCGTAGAAGATCAGCATCCTGATCAGGTTCTCGTCGTTGAACTGGCCGCGATGCTGCAGGTAGTCGAGGCTGGTGGAGATGATCTGCCACACCAGCACCAGGTCGACCAGCGGCGACACCACCGAGAAGATGATCTGGAACAGCCATACCTGCGGCAGCGCGACCATGCCGAGCGCGCCATAGCGCGGGCGGAAGGTGGCGTCGCGATGCTTCCACAGGCACTGCAGGGTGCCGAAGGCCCAGCGGAAGCGCTGGCGGGCCAGGCCGCGTGCGCTGTCCGGCGCCTCGGTCCAGGCGATCGCCTCGCTGTCGAACAAGGTGTGGTAACCGGCCTTCTGCACGGCCAGGGTCAGGTCCTGGTCCTCGGCCAGGGTGTCTGCCGGGAAGCCGCCCAACTGCTCCAGCACTTCGCGGCGCCACGCGCCGACGGCGCCCGGCACGACGGTGATCGCGCCGAGCGCGGCCAGCGCTCGGCGCTCGAGGTTCTGCGCGGTGATGTATTCCAGCGCCTGCCACAGGGTGATCAGGTTGATCCGGTTGCCGACCTTGGCATTGCCGGCCACGGCGCCGACCCTGGGATCGATGAACCAGCGCACCAGCCGCGAGATGGTGTCCGGCTCGAACTGGGTGTCGGCGTCCAGCGCCACCACCACGGCCCCCTGCGATTCGCGCAGGGCGGTATTGACCGCATGGGCCTTGCCGCCATTGGGAATGGTGATGAGGCGCACCCGCGGCTCGTTCGCGTAGTGCTCGGTGACGACCGCCGAGGTGGCATCGGTGGAGCCGTCGTCGACGACGACGAGTTCGAGGTTCGGGTAGCGGCTCTTGAGGATGCGGCGGATCGAGCTGGCGATCACCTTTTCCTCGTTGTAGGCAGGGATCAGCACCGAGACCAGCGGCGGGTCGTTGCCCAGCACCGGCGGCGTGCGGCGCCGCTCACGCGCCAGGTTGACGAGGGCGAGGCCGCCGAGCAGCAGCAATCGGGCCACTCCGAGCGAGATCGCGATGATCAACAGCCAACTGGTCAGATGTCCGAACATGCCCAGGGTCAGGAACACCGAACGGTCGGCCCAGCGCGACAGCGAACCGGGCGGCAGCGGCGGCATGGTCTGGTCGCGGCTTAGGCCGGCCAGGGTCGACACGGTGACGAAGTCGTAGCCCTCGGCACGCAGCCCGTCGATGATCCGCGGCAGCGCAGCCAGTGTCTGCGAGCGCTCGCCGCCGCCATCGTGCAGCAGCACCACCTGGCCCTTGCGGTCCGGGTTGGTGGTGGCGATCTGGCTCAGCACGTTGTTGACGACCTGGTCGGTTCCCGGCCGCTGCCAGTCCTCCGAATCGATGTGCAGACCGACCGAGATGTAGCCCATCTTCTGCGCGATCTGGATCGGCACCAACTCGTCGGCGGTGGTCGGCTCGGCATCGCCGAAGTAAGGGGCGCGGAACAGTCGCAACGAACGGCCGGTCAGCGCCTCGAACAGACGCTGGGTGGCATTGAGCTCCAGCGCCACGATGCCGGGCGGGCTTTCACCGAGGTTGGGGTGGGTGAAGGTGTGGTTGCCGACGTCGTGGCCCTCGTTGACCTCGCGCTGCACCAGCTTCGGCGACATCTCGGCGTTCTCGCCGATGATGAAGAACGTCGCCGGCACCTGCTTGGCCTTGAGGATGTCGAGGATCTGCGGCGTCCACTCCGGATCGGGGCCGTCATCGAAGGTCAGCGCGATCTTGTGCGGCAGCGTGCCGGCGCGCTGGATCACGTACGAAGTGGGCAGGCTGGTGTAGCCCTCGTCGTCGATGCTGCCGTCGTCCTTGTCCACATCGACGGTACGTGCGCCCGGTGCGGGCTGCGAAGCGATCTCGAGCACTTCGCCCTGGCCTTCGATGTCGATGTCC
This sequence comes from Rhodanobacter sp. B04, assembly GCF_002001125.1. GTDB lineage: Bacteria > Pseudomonadota > Gammaproteobacteria > Xanthomonadales > Rhodanobacteraceae > Rhodanobacter. Next base: position 52,178 of record NZ_MUNV01000008.1, read on the forward strand.
TCGCCCTGGCCGATCGTGCGCAGCTGGTCAGGCGCCGGTGCCCCGTAGTTGCGGCCCAGCACCGACCAGACCGACGGGTCCTCCGAACCCAGTCGCCACAGCGCATAGCCGTAGGGTTTGTAGTCATCGGCGGCATGGATCTGGTTGTACGCGGTGACGCCGTCGAGGAACCACACCTGATGCGTAATGCCGTCGTCGTCGCTGTAGGAGAAGCGTGGGTTCTGCGCATCCGGATCGAACGCGATCCGCGCCTGGGCGTCCGAGGCGAAATCCATCGCGTCCTGGAAGGTGAGCGTATCGGCGCTGCGCCCACGCGCCCAGTCGTAGCCGTAGTTGCCGATCGCCACGATGGTCTGGTCCGGATCGAGCGCCTTCATGCGCTTGTCCAGGTTGCGTTCGAACCAGTCCTGGCTGGCGATGCTGCCCGGGTTCTTGCCCGCCCAGTGTTCGTCGTAGGCCATCAGCAGTTCGAAGTCGACGATGTCGGCGTAGCCCTTGTAGTCCCATGCGGCATCGTCGAAGGGCACCGTCAGCACGATGCCCCAGCCGTGCGGATCGAACGCATCGTTGAGTTCGTTGAGGAAGGCCTTGAGGTTCTTCTGCGCGCTGTCGGGGACTTCCTCGAAGTCCACCGTCACGCCCTGGAAGTGGTTGGCGGCGACGAATGCGACGATCTGCGCGATGCGCGCCTGGCGCACCGCCGGATTCGCCAGCATGCGTGCCAGACCCTTGCCGTCCCAGTGGCTGTCCACGGCGTTCTGCAGCAACGGCAGGATCGGGGTGGAGGGTTTCTGCGTGCGGATCAGGTCCAGCGCCTTGGCATCGATGCTGGTATGCAGCGCCATGTCCGGGCCGCTCACGCTCATCCAGCTGGGGATCACCCAGTCCAGCGTGGGCAGCGAACGCTTCAGCGAGGCATAGCTGCTGTCATCCCAGTTGACGTAGAAGCCGATCGCCAGTGCCCGGTCGGCCGGCTTGTTCAGCGATGGCGGCGGTGGCGTGCGCGCCACGCCGCTCTTGCCGGCGCGGACGCGCGGCGGATGCAGCAGCTTCTGCCGGGCACGTACTTCCGCCGCCAGCCTGGCGGCGGGTTTGAGCAGTTCGGGATCGGCCGCCTTGACCCCGGCCAGTGCATGCCGGGTCTTGCCATGCCCGCCCAGGTGCAGCCCGACCATGCTCGGCCCGACGAACAGGCTGATCGCGCAGGCCACCACGAACAGCGTGCTGACCACGCCGGCCAGCAGCGCCAGTCGCGAGACATGGCTGGCCCGTCGGCCGGTGGGGTCGAAGAAGATCGGTTTCTTTTGCATGCGTAAGGGGGATGGGCAGGTGCGGCGGTTTGCCAGTCTGCACGGAACCGCTTGGTCGCGCAGCAGCGAGTCGAATCGCGATGATACGGGATCGCGGCAACGGCAGTCCGCCCGACGATGTGGTGCGTGGGCATAATGCGATCCACTCTCCTGCGGGCTGTGCCGATGACTCTGAATGTGCTGCTTGTGCTCAGCCTGCTGGCGATGCTGCTGGCGTTGCTGAGATGGCGACGTTGCAGCCGTGCGCTGATCGCGCTGGCCTTGATCCTGTTGCTGGCCGTCGGTTGCGGCCCGGTGCCGACCTGGCTGCTCGCACGGCTGCAGGCCGCCTATGCGGTGGATGCGCCACCGGTGTGGGGGCAACGCAATGCGATCGTGCTGCTGGGGGCGGGCACGGTCAGGGTAGTGGGCAACGGCCAGGTCGAGGCGAGCCTGCTCGCCTACGGGCGCATCGACAAGGCGGCTGCCTTGTATCGCGCCTGCCGGCTCGGCGGCCGGCAGTGCAAGGTCGAGGTAAGTGGCGGCGATGCGCGCGCCTTCGGCAAGTCGGAGGCGGCGATCTATGCCGACCAGTTACGCCAGCTGGGCGTCGATGCCGATGACGTGATGCTGGAGTCGCGCAGCATGAACACCTGGCAGAACGCCCAGTTCAGCGCCCCGCTGCTGAAGGCCTGGGGTGCGGATCGCGTGCTGCTGGTGTCGTCCGGCTTCCACCTGCGTCGCGGCATGCTGTATTTCACCCACTTCGGCATCCAGGCCACGCCGATGCGGGCCGATTATGCCAGCGGCATCGCCTCGTGGTCGCCGCTCTCGTACAACTTCGCCATGGCCGACCTGGCCTTGCACGAATATGCCGGCATCGCGCAGTACCACCTCTACAACGCGATGGGCTGGAACGTGCGCGCGACGGAGCCTGGCGCGCTGTAGGCGGGTTCGGCCCGGCCGTCTTCAAGTTTCCCGCATCACCATCAGGCGGATCTCGGTCATGTCCTCGATCGCGTAACGCACGCCTTCGCGGCCGAGGCCGGACAGTTTCACGCCGCCGTAGGGCATGTTGTCGACGCGGAAGCTGGGGATGTCGTTGACGATCACGCCGCCCTGTTCCAGCGCGTTCCAGGCGCGCATCGCGTGGTCGAGGCTGTCGGTGAAGACACCGGCCTGCAGGCCGTAGTCGGAGTCGTTGACCAGCGCGATCGCGTCGCCGAATTTCTTGAACGGGGCGAGCAGGGCGAACGGGCCGAAGGCTTCCATGCGGTTGGCCTTGGCATCGCGCGGCACGTTTTCCATCAAGGTCGCTTCCAGCATGTTGCCGCTGCGCCTGCCGCCGCACAGGATCTTGCCGCCGGCCTGCTTCGCTTCCACGATCCAGCCATGCAGGCGTTCGGCGGCGGCCTCGTCGATCATCGGACCGAGGAACACTTCCTTCCGCTTCGGGTCGCCGGCCTCGAGTTTCTTGGTGGCGGCGACCAGCTTCTTCTTCAGCGCGTCGTAGACGTCGGCATGCGCGTAGATGCGCTGTACCCCGATGCAGCTCTGGCCGGACTGGTAGAAGGCGCCGAAGAGCAGTCGTTCGACCACGCGGTCGAGATGCTGCTTCTGATCGGCATCGACGATGCAGGCGGCATTGCCGCCCAGTTCCAGCACGACCTTCTTGCGGCCTGCACGCGCCTTGAGCGCCCAGCCGATCTGGCCACCGGTGAACGAGAGCAGCTTGAAGCGTTCATCCTCGACCAGGGGGGCGGCGTGCTTGCCGTCCAGCGTGAGGATCGAGAATGCGCCTTTCGGCAGATCGGTCTCGGCCAGCACCTCGCCGATGATCAGCGCGCCGAGCGGGGTTTTCTCCGACGGCTTCAGCACGAACGGACAGCCGGCGGCGATCGCCGGCGCCACCTTGTGCGCGACCAGGTTCAGCGGGAAGTTGAACGGCGTGATGAACGACACCGGCCCCAGTGGTACGCGTTTGGTGTAGCCGTGGTAACCGTCGAGGCGCGAGGCCAGTTCCAGGTTAAGCGTCTCGCCGTTGATGCGCACGGCCTCCTCGGCGGCGATCCGGAACGTCTCGATCAGCCGGGTCACTTCCCCGGCGGCGTCCTTGATCGGTTTGCCGGCCTCGATGCACAGCGCCTCGGCCAGCTCGTCACGGCGCTCGTCAAAGCGTTGCGCGCAATGCTGCAGAACCGCCTGTCGCGCCCACGGCTTGAACGCGCGCATCGGAGCGGTGGCTTTCACGGCGGCAACGATCGCCTTTTCGGTGGCTTTGGCATCGGGCATCGCCACTCGCGTCGCGATCTTGCCGCTGTATTTGTCCAGCACGACCAGGTCGGCATTCGGCTGCTGCGGCTGGTTGGCGAGATAGTAGGGGTAGGTTTTCTTGAGCATCGTGGCGACCGGGCGAAACAGGTTGCCGGACAGCATAGACGGGCGACATGTTCAGTGTTCGTGACAAGCGACCGGACTGGAATCCCTGTGCCAGGCCGGGATGCGGCACCATGCCGGCACGCGCGTACACTGGTGCGGTCGGTGCTCTCCACTCCGGGTGATTTCCATGCCTCTGTTCGGTTTCTTTGTGGTGCTGATCTTTCTGGGCCTCAGTGGCCTGCGTGTGCTGCAGCAGTACCAGCGCGGCCTGGTGTTCCGGCTGGGGCGCTACAGCGCCACCCGCGAACCCGGCCTGACCTGGATCATCCCCGTCATCGAACGGATGCAGGTGGTCGACGTGCGCGTGATGACCCAGGACATCGAGCCGCAGGAAACCATGACCAACGACAACGTGCCGGTGAAGGTGCGCGCGGTGGTCTGGTACAAGGTGATCAACCCGGAGCGGGCGATCGTGCAGGTGGCGAACTTCGAGGACGCGGTGCGCCAGACCGCGCTGACCAGCCTGCGCAGCGTGATGGGGCAGCATTCGCTGGACGAGCTGCTGAAGGAACAGGAGAAGCTGTCCAGCATGCTCGGCGAGATCATCGACAAGGTCACCGAGCCGTGGGGCGTCGAAGTCGATCGCGTGCAGATCAAGGACGTGGAGATCCCGCAGTCCATGCAGCGCGCGATGGCGCAGGAAGCCGAGGCGCACCGCGAGAAGCGCGCCCGCATCATCAAGGCCGAGGCCGAGCACGATGCCGCGCTGAAGCTTACCGAGGCGGCCGCCAAGATGGCGCACATGCCGATGGCGATGGAGCTGCGCCGCATGCAGATGCTGACCGAAGTCGGCGCGGAGCAGAACACGATGACCATCGTGATGATGCCGTCGGAGTTCGTCAGTGCGGCCAGCGCCCTGGTGCGCGTGGCGGACAAGGCAGCGGGCAGCGATTGAGCGGGCCTGCATCGGCGGCCGGCGAGCGCCGGCAAGTGCTGCCGACTACTTGCCAAGCACCCGCAGGCTGAATTTGCCATCGCTCACGCGGGCATTGACGGTGTCGCCCTCGCTGACAGTGGCGACCGAGCGCACGACCTGTCCCGCCTCGTCGAACAGGATCGCGTAGCCGCGTTCCAGCGTAGCCAGCGGGCTTATCGCATGCAGGGCGTGCCCTGCATGACGTAGCGCGGTCTGCCGGCGCTCCAGCGTGTAGGTGATCGCGCGGCGCAGGCGCTGGTCCTGTTCGGTCAGCCGGTGCGCCAGCAACGACAGCTGTGCTCGTGGATGCCGAGCCAGCAGGCGCGCATGCAGCCGCTCCAGCCGGGTATGGCGGAGCTGGCTCTGTTCGCGCAACACGACGCCCAGGCGGTGTTGCAGATGCAGCAGGCGTTCGCGGTCGCGTGCCAGCCGTGCCTGCGGCCGCTGGGCCTGCAGCCGTGCCAGCAGGTGGTCGACGCGTTGTGCATGTGCCTGCAGCTGGCGTTGCTGCAAGGTGACCATGCGCTGTTGCAGCTGCTGCAGATGACGGTCGATCGCCACGGCATCAGGTACCAGCAGTTCCGCCGCGGCCGACGGTGTCGGCGCGCGCAGGTCGGCGACGAAGTCGGCGATGCTGAAGTCGATCTCGTGGCCGACCGCGGAAACCACCGGCACCGCGCTGGCATGGATCGCCCGCGCCACCGCCTCGTCGTTGAATGCCCACAGGTCTTCCAGCGAGCCACCGCCGCGGGTCAGCAACAGCGCGTCGTAGCGCCCGCTGGCCGAGGCCTTGCGCAGCATCGCGACGATCGCCGGTGGCGCCTCGCGGCCCTGCACCGGTACCGGCAACACCTCGACGTCCACCAGCGGCCAGCGCCGGCCAAGCACGCTCAGCACGTCGCGCACGGCGGCACCGGTGGCCGAGCTGATCACGCCGATGCGACGCGCATAACGGGGCAGGGGGCGCTTGCGCGCCTGCGCAAACAGGCCTTCGGCATCGAGCCGCGCCTTGAGCTGTTCGAATTCGCGCTGCAAGGCGCCTTCGCCCGCCGGCTCCATGCTCTCGGCGACCAGCTGGAACTCGCCGCGCGGCTCGTACAGGCCGACCTTGGCACGCAACAGCACCTGCATGCCGTCGACCGGACGGAAGCGCAGCATCCCGGCCTTCGGCTTGAACATCGCGCAGCGCACCTGCGCACCGTTGTCCTTGAGGGTGAAGTACAGGTGGCCTGAAGCCGGTTTCGCCACATTCGACAGCTCGCCCTCGATCCACACCTGCGGGAACACATCGCCCAGCAGGTCGCGCACCAGACGGTTGAGCGAGCTGGGGGTCAGTAGGTGGCGTGGCGTATCGTCGAACGGCGCATGCATAAGGGATACGAGCCTAGCATGCTGGCAGTATCAAGTCGTGAGAAAACATCCGCTTGACGCGGAAAGTGCATGAACAGCATCAAGCAGTGAAAGCGGGCGCGCAGCCATCGTCTGCTTCAGGCCATTCGCGTCCGCGCTGGATATTCGGGATTGGCCAGGAGCCGGCGGCCGGGGCTTCTGGCATGATCCGGAGCATGCCGATCGAGCACCGCTACAGCGACACCGATGCCTGTGCACGCTACCTCGCCGACGAGCTGGGCCCGGATCTGCGCATCGCCGCTCCGCTGGGTCTGGGCAAGCCGCACGGCCTGCTCAATGCGCTGTACCAGCTGACCCGGGGCGAACCGACCCGTTCGTTGCGTCTGTACACGGCGCTTTCGCTGACGCAACCGCAGCCGGCGCCGGGGCTGGAGCAGCGTTTCCTCGCCCCTTTCCTTGAGCGGCATTTCGGTGCCGACCAGGTCGATCCGCAGTACGCGCTGGACGAGGCGCGCGACGCGTTGCCTGCAAACGTCGAGGTACACGAGTTCTACCTGCAGTCCGGCGCGCTGCTGCACTCGACGCGCGCCCAACGAAATTACATCAGCCAGAACTACACCCACGTCGCCCGCGACCTGGCGGTGCAGGAGATCAACCTGCTGGTGCAGCTGGTGGCGCGGCGCGAAGGGCCGGACGGCGTGCGCTACAGCCTGTCGTGCAACCCGGATCTGACGCTGGATTTCCTCAGCCAGGTGCAGGCTGCAGGCAGGCAGCGGCCGTTGTGCGTCGCCGTGGTGCATCCGGATCTGCCCTACATGAGCGGTGCCGCCGAAGTGGCGGAAGCGTATTTCGATGTGGAGCTGTGTCCGCAGGAATCGCCGCGGCTGTTCATGCTGCCGCGGCTGCCGGTCGACCTGGCGGAATACGCGCTGGGCCTGCATGCCAGCGCGCTGGTCAGGGACGGCGGCTGCCTGCAGATCGGCATCGGCGCCCTGTCCGACGCGCTGGTCAAGGCATTGCTGCTGCGCCAGCACGACAATACGCAATGGCGACGCGCCCTGGTGGCGCTGGATCCACAAGGCGCCACCCACGCGCTGGCTGGACGCATCGGCGGCCTGGCGCCGTTCCAGGCCGGCCTGTACGGCGCCAGCGAGATGGTGATGGATGGTTTCATGCACCTGCAGCGCGGCGGCATCCTCAAGCGGCGCAGCTGGGACAACCTCGCGCTGGAGCGCGCTTCCGCCAATGGCCGGCTGAACCAATCCACGCCGGGCGGCCATTATCTGCGCGGCGCGTTCTTCCTCGGCTCGCAGGAACTGTACGACTGGCTCGACGCCACCGAGGCGGCCGACCCGGATGCGATCGACATGTGCCCGGTCTCCAATGTCAACCAGCTGTATGGCGACCATCAGGCGCTGGCGATGCTGCAGCGGCGCGGCGCACGATTCTTCAATACCTGCATGATGGCGACCCTGCTCGGCGCGGCGGTGTCCGATACGCTCGAAGACGGCGCGGTGGTCAGCGGCGTCGGCGGCCAGTACAACTTCGTGGCGATGGCGCACGAGCTGCCCGATGGCCGCTCGGCGCTGCTGCTGCGCGCGACCCGCAGCACCCGCGGCGGCATCGAGAGCAATATCCGCTGGAACTACGGCCAGACCACCATCCCGCGCCACCTGCGCGATTTCATCATCACCGAGTACGGCATCGCCGACCTGCGCGGCAAGAGCGACAGCGAATGCATCGAGGCGATGCTGTCGATCAGCGACGCGCGTTTCCTCGATGCGTTGTGCGCCGAGGCGAAGGCGCATGGCAAGCTGGCGGCGGATTTCGCGATCCCGGAGGCCTGGCGCCAGCACCATCCGCGACACCTGCATGAGGCGCTGGCGCCGCTGCAGCAGAAAGGCATGTTGCCGGTCTTTCCGTTCGGCAGCGATTTCACCGAAGTCGAGCAGCGCCTGCTGCCTGCCCTGAACTGGCTGAAATCCGCCAGCAGCACCTGGCCAGGCAGATTCCGCCTGCTGCGTGCCGTCTGCCGGCCGGGCCCGGTGGCGGAAGCCGAAGCCGAGGCGCTGGCGCGGATGGGCTTGGCGGTACCGCGCACGCTCGCCGATCGCGTACAGCGTCGACTGCTGCAGGCGGCCTTGCGACGCTGAAGCGGTCACACCGGTTCGGTTATCCTTGCAGCTTCGCCGCCCCGTCGTTGCGGCCGTACGATCCGGTCACGTTCGCCATGAATGAAACAGCTTCCTCGTCCCCGCGTCTGGCTGAGCCCACCTCGCGCCGTCCCAGCGTGGCCGTGCAGATCGGCAAGGTGAAGGTCGGCGGCGGTGCGCCGATCGTGGTGCAGTCGATGACCAACACCGACACCGAGGATCCGGCCAGCACCGCCAAGCAGATCGCCGAACTGGCGCGCGCCGGCTCCGAGCTGGTGCGCATCACGGTGAACACGCCTGCCGCCGCCGCGGCGGTGCCGCGCATCGCCGAGCGCCTGGCGATGATGGGCGTGGAAGTGCCGATCATCGGCGACTTCCATTACAACGGTCATCAGTTGCTGGAGGCCGAGCCGGCCTGTGCCGAGGCATTGGCGAAGTACCGCATCAACCCGGGCAACGTCGGTTTCGGCAAGAAGAAGGACAGCCAGTTCGCGGCCATCATCGAGAAGGCGATCCAGTACAACAAGCCGGTGCGCATCGGCGCCAACTGGGGCTCGCTCGACCAGAGCATGGTCGCCACCCTGATGGACGAGAACCACCAGCGCGCCCAGCCGTGGGATGCCTCGCATGTGGCGCGCGAGGCGTTGATCCGTTCGGCACTGGATTCCGCCGCTCGAGCCGAGGAGATCGGCTTGGCGCGCGATCGCATCATCCTGTCGTGCAAGGTCTCCGGCGTGCAGGAGCTGATCGCGGTGTACCGCGACCTTGCCGCGCGCTGCGACTATGCGCTGCATCTGGGCCTCACCGAGGCCGGCATGGGCTCCAAGGGCATCACCGCCTCCAGCGCGGCTCTGGCGGTGTTGTTGCAGGAAGGCCTCGGCGACACCATCCGCATCTCGCTGACGCCGGAGCCGGGCGCCTCGCGTACCGGCGAGGTGATCGTGGCGCAGGAGCTGCTGCAGACCATGGGCCTGCGTTCGTTCACGCCCCTGGTCACGGCCTGCCCGGGGTGCGGGCGCACCACCAGCGAATTCTTCCAGGAACTGGCGAAGACGGTGCAGGAGCACGTGCGCGAGCAGATGCCGTTGTGGCGGGTGAAATACGACGGCGTGGAGAACCTCACCCTGGCGGTGATGGGTTGCATCGTCAACGGACCGGGCGAATCCAAGCACGCCAACATCGGCATCTCGCTGCCCGGCAACGGCGAGGCGCCCGCGGCGCCCGTATTCATCGACGGCGAGAAGGCGATGACCTTGCGCGGCGACAACATCGCCAACGAATTCGTCGGCATCCTCGACGACTACGTGGCCCGCAAGTACACGGCGCGGGCCAGCTGAGGCTTCTGTCACACTGTCTTCGTGGTCGGTGCTTCACACTTTCGCCTGTCCACGACGAAGCGTGGCGCGAATGCCGCGTGCGAGACCCCTCGCCGGAGCCTTGCCGTGAAGATCAATCCCCAATTCCGCATTGCCTTTTTCTATGTGCTGATCTCGGTGCTGTGGATCTGGTTTTCGGATCGCGCGCTGAACGCCCTGGTCCACGGACAGGCCGAACTCACCCTCCTGCAAAGCATCAAGGGCGGCTTGTTCGTGCTGGTCACCGGGGTCGTGCTGTACTGGATGATCGGCCGTGACCTGAGCCGGCTGGGGGCGATCAACCAGACGTTGCGGGACGGCCATCAGCAGTCGCTGCGTGTGCTGGTGTCGGCGATGGATATTCGCCACAAGGAAACCGGCGACCACTCCGACCGGGTGATGCGCATGGCCGCCGGCTTGGCCAGGTTCGCCGGCGTGCAGGGCGAGGCGCTGCACAACCTCATGCTGGGGGCGCTGCTGCACGACATCGGCAAGCTGGCCTTGCCCGATGCGGTGCTGATCAAGCCGGGCAAGCTCGATGAGAACGAGATGACGCTGATGCGCCAGCATCCGCAGATCGGCTACGACTTGCTGCAACGGGTGGATTTCCTGCGTGGGGTTGCCGACATCCCGTACAGCCATCACGAACGCTGGGACGGTACCGGCTATCCGCAAGGTTTGCGCGGCGAGGCGATTCCGCTGGCGGCGCGGATTTTCAGCGTGGTCGACGTATGGGACGCGGTGATCACGGCGCGCGTCTACAAGCCGGCATGGCCGGAGGCGGACGTGCTGGATTACCTGCGCAAGGCCGCCGGCAGCCAGCTGGATCCGAATCTGGTGGCGCTGTTCCTGCAGCATCGCGAGGACATCAGAAAGCTCGGCGATGCCGTCAACGGCTGAATCTGCAGCGACTTGTCAGTCCGGCCGATCCGTTGCCCGATCCACGCACGGCTGCGATAGCCGTGGGGTGAGCCAGGCCCAGTTGCCAGTGGGTCCGGGCAACCGCGTAAGGCGTTCAACCTCCGACAGGTACCACGCACGCGGCACTTCGAGTGCACCCATGGACCGTGTGTGTGGATTGCTCACCTGGGCGTCGATCAGCGGAAATTCCAGTTCGCGCAGCAGCTGGGCCAGCGCTGTCAGGGCGATCTTCGAACCGCCGCTGACGGCGCTGAACATCGACTCGCCACAGAACAGCCGGCCGATCGCGACGCCATAGATGCCGCCGATCAGGCGGGCGCCATCCCAGACCTCCATGCTGTGCGCATGGCCCTGGCGATGCAGCTGCGCATAGGCATCGATCATCGCCGGGACCAGCCAGGTACCTGACTCCCCGGCGCGCGGCGCGGCGCAGGCGCGGATCACCTGGTCGAACGCATGATCGACAGTCAATCGCCACGACTTGCCGGCAAGCTGGCGGCGCAGGCTGCGGTTGATCTTCAGGCTCCCGGTGCGAAACACGCAGCGCGGGTCCGGCGACCACCACAGGATCGGTTCGCCTTCGCTGAACCAGGGAAAGATGCCGATGCTGTAGGCGGTGAGCAGCCGTGACGGTGACAGGTCGCCACCGAACGCCAGCAGCCCGTTCGGCTCGGCCAGGGCAGCGCGTGGATCGGGGAAATGATCCGGTAGATCGGCGGCGAGCTGCGGCAGGTGGATCATCGTCTGGCGTGGTCGGCGTACGGGCTGTGATGTTGCAGTTCGGCAGCATAAGCGTCGACCGCTTCCGCCTCACGCGCAAGCGCGGTGGCCACGGCGGCGCGAAACCCCGGATTCAGCAGACAATGCCGCGAGTGCGTGCGCACCGGCAGAAAGCCGCGCGCCAGTTTGTGCTCACCTTGCGCGCCGGGCTCGAAGCGGATCAGCTGCTGCGCAATCGCATGCTCGATGCCGCGGTAGTAGCACAGCTCGAAATGCAGCCCTGGCACGTCCACCGAGGCACCCCAGTAGCGGCCGTACAGCACATGCTCGCTCTGCACGAACAACGCCATGGCGACGATGGACTGATCGTGGCGGGCCAGCGCCAGCTGCGCAGTCTGGCCCAGTGTGCCGAGCTGGCGGAAGAAGGCCGCGGTCAGCGCGGCATGGTTGCCCTTGGCATCGAAGGTGGCTTCGTACAGCGCATGCACCTGGCGCCATTCGTCGTGGCTGAGCGTGTCGCCGCTGCGCCATTCGATCAGCAGGTCGCTGGCGGCGACCTGGCTGCGCTCGCGCAGGATGTTCTTGCGCTTCTTGTGGTTGAGCGCGGCGAGGAAATCCGGAAAGTGCCGGTAGCCGCGGTTGTGCCAGTGGAACTGCACGTCCGAGCGGGCCAGCCAGTCTGCACCGAACGCCGCCAGTTCGGCTTCCTGCAGGAAGTTGGCATGCACCGAGGACAGTCCCAGCCGCGCGGCTTCACTGCGCATCGCCTCGACCAGCGTGCGCTGCAGGAAGGCTGTCCGTGCATCGTTGCCGGCAAGCAGGCGAGGGCCGGGCACCGGCGAGTAGGGCACGGCATTGAGCAGCTTCGGGTAGTACTCGCCGCCGGCACGTTGCCATGCGCTGGCCCAGCTTAAGTCGAACACGAACTCGCCATGCGAGTTGCCTTTCAGGTACAGCGGTGCGGCAGCCAGCAGTCGGCCATCGTCGTACAGGCCCAGGTGATGCGCCTGCCAACCCCACTCGGGGCGCACGCAACCAGCCTGTTCCAGTGCGGCGAGGAACGCGTGCGACACGAATGGATTCGCATCGGCGCGCAGCGCATCCCACTCCGCGGCAGGCAGTTCGGCGATCGCGGCGTGGAAACGGATGTCATGCATGGTGGGTGCGGCCTTGCTGCAGCAGCGCACCCTGTGCGCGATGGCTCTTCGTCACGTGACGGAAAGCGTCGCGCACAGGGTGCGCTCCCGCATGTCATCCAGCCGGCGTCTGCTGATCCAGCCAGCGCTCGGCATCCAGCGCCGCCATGCAGCCGAAGCCGGCCGAGGTCACCGCCTGGCGATACACGTGGTCGGCCACGTCGCCCGCGGCGAACACGCCGGGGATCGAGGTCATCGTGGCCATGCCGTGCTGGCCGCTGTGGATCTTGAGGTAGCCGTCGTGCATGTCCAGCTGGCTTTCGAAGATGCCGGTGTTCGGCGTATGGCCGATCGCCACGAAGAAGCCGGTCGCGGCGATGTCGCGGGTGACGCCGGAGTTGACGTCCTTCACGCGTACGCCGGTGACGCCGGTGTCGTCGCCGAGCACCTCGTCGATGCTGTGGTTCCACACCAGTTCGATCTTGCCGGCGGCGGCCTTCTCGAACAGCTTGTCCTGCATGATCTTCTCGGCGCGCAGCTTGTCGCGGCGATGCACCAGGTAGACCTTGCGGCCGATGTTGGCCAGGTACAGCGCTTCCTCGACCGCGGTGTTGCCGCCGCCGATCACCACCACGTCCTGGTCGCGGAAGAAGAAGCCGTCGCAGGTGGCGCAGGCGGACACGCCCTTGCCCTTGTACTTCTCCTCGCTGGCGATGCCGAGGTACTTGGCGGTGGCGCCGGTGGTGATGATCAGCGCGTCGCAGGTGTACTCGCCCGAATCGCCCTTGAGCCGGAACGGGCGCTGCTTCAGGTCCGCCGTATGGATGTGGTCGAAGATCATCTCGGTATGGAAGCGTTCGGCATGTTCGGCCATGCGCTGCATCAGCGCCGGACCCTGCAGGCCCTCGACGTCGCCCGGCCAGTTGTCCACGTCGGTGGTGGTCATCAGCTGGCCGCCCTGCTGCAGGCCGGTGATCATGGTCGGCTTCAGGTTGGCGCGCGCGGCGTACACCGCAGCGGTGTAGCCGGCCGGGCCGGAGCCGAGGATCAGCAGGCGGCTGTGCTTGGGGGTCGTCATGGTTATAATCCTTGGGTTAACTGGCAGCTTTGATCGTTATTCGCTTCAACCCCGGCCGTGGTTTCATGCAACCGTTTCGCGGCACGAGGCGGAGTCTGAATTCGCAAGGATGGGGAAGGGAGCACCCCGATTCAAGCTTTCCAGTCCATTGATGCTTTATTAACCAGGCTGGGCGCATGCAATCGCCCCTGCTACGAACCCACAGGACTGCTCCCATGCGTATCGGTATCCCCTCCGAAACCAAGACCCTCGAAGGTCGCGTTGCCCTCGTTCCCGCCGCCGCCGCCGACCTGGTGCGCCGTGGCCACGAAGTGTTCCTGCAGGCCGGCGCCGGCCTGAAGAGCGGCTTCGCCGACGAGGCCTACGTCAAGCAGGGCATCAAGATCGTGCCGGACGCCGCCGCGCTGTACGAGGCTGGCGAGCTGATCGTCAAGGTGAAGGAGCCGGTCGCGGGCGACCTGGCGTTGCTGAGGAAGCACCACCTGCTGTTCTGCTACCTGCACCTGGCTGCCGAGCCGGCGCTGACCAGGAGCCTGCTCGACATCGGCCTGACCGGCGTGGCGTTCGAGTCGGTGGAAGAAAACGGCGGCCTGCCGCTGCTGCTGCCGATGTCGGTGATTGCCGGTCGCATCGCGACCCAGATCGGCACGACCCTGCTGCATCGTCCGCAGGGCGGCAAGGGCAAGCTGCTGGGCGGCATGGCCTCGACCCCGCGCGGCAAGGTGGTGGTGCTGGGTGCCGGCGCGGCCGGTGGCAACGCTGCCGCACTGGCCGCGGCGGCCGGTGCCAACGTGGTGGTGTTCGACAAGCGCCAGGATCGCCTTGCCGAGATGATGGCGATGGGCCCGAACGTCACCGCGCTGTACGCCTACGAGTCCTCGGTCGCCGAGGAAGTGCGCGATGCCGACATCGTGGTCGGTGCCGTGCTGATCCCCAGCGCCAAGGCCCCGCGCGTGGTCACCGAAGCGATGGTCAGGACGATGGAGCCGGGCTCGGTGCTGGTCGACATCTCGATCGACCAGGGCGGCTGCTTCGAGACCTCCAAGCCGACCACCTGGAAGGAGCCGACCTATGACGTGCACGGCGTGACGCACTTCTGCGTGACCAACATGCCGGGCGCGGTGCCGCAGACCTCGTCGGTGGCGATCTCCGCCGCGATCCTGCCGTACGTGCAGCGCCTGGCGGCCGGCAACGAATGGCGCGAGTTCGCTCCGCTGGCCGGCGGCATCAATGTCGACGGCGGCAAGCTGGTACATCCGGCATTGCAAGGTATGCTCTGACCCTGTCCGGAACGAACCGGTCCAAACAAGGGAAGCCTTCCAAGGTGGCGCGAAGCGCGAACGTCAAACAACAACCGAAGGAAGGCCTCAGCGAGGAGTTGAAGCGCCGGCTGCGTGAAGCCGGCGCCCTGCTGCTGATGCCGCTGGCGCTGTACCTGCTGATCTGCCTGCTGACCTACGACGCGCGAGATCCCAGCTGGACCAACGCCAACCAGATCAACCTGGTGCAGAATTTCGGCGGTACCTTCGGTGCGCACATCGCCGATCTGCTGCGCTGGATCTTCGGCTACGTGGCGTACTGCTTTCCGTTGCTGCTCCTGCTGCTGGGCGTGCAGGTGCTGCGCCAGCACGGCGAGCGGACCACGCACGCGTGGGAGCCCTCGCTGCGGCTGATCGGCTCGGTGTTTTTCTTCGTCACCGGGCCCGCGCTGCTGTATCTCGATTTCGGCGACGACCCGGTGCCCCCGCAGGGCGCCGGCGGCATCATCGGCCTGTGGGTCGGTCGCCCGCTTGCGCAGGCACTGGACAAGGGCGCGCCCTTGCTGCTGCTGGCCCTTTTCCTGGTGGCGGTGACCCTGGCCACCGGGCTGTCGTGGTTCAAGGTGATGGACTGGACCGGGCAGGCCGTGCTGAAACTGGCCGACTGGCTCAAGGGCAAGCTGCGCGAGGCGCCGCAGGCGCTGGCCGCACGGCAGGCGCGTACCGAGCGCGAGGTGGTCAAGAAGGCCGACGCGGTGAAGCAGGCCAAGCGCGAGCCGGTACGCATCGAGCCGGCACCTGCGCCGGTGACCAAGAGTGAGCGGGCCAAACTCGAAACGCAGATTCCGCTGTTCGTCGGCGCCGCCACGCCGGGCGAACTGCCGCCGCTGTCGCTGCTGGACGAGGCGCCGGAGCAGGGGCCGGGCTATTCCGAGGAAACCCTCGAGGTGCTCTCGCGCCAGGTCGAGTTCAAGCTGAAGGACTTCAAGATCGACGCCAAGGTGGTCGGCGCCTATCCGGGCCCGGTGATCACCCGCTTCGAGATGGAGCCGGCGGCCGGCGTGCGCGGCTCGCAGGTATCGAGCCTGGACAAGGACATCGCGCGCGGCCTCTCCGTGGTCAGCGTGCGCGTGGTCGACGTGATCCCCGGCAAGAACGTGATCGGCCTGGAAATACCGAATACCAAGAAGCAGATCGTCTACCTGTCGGAGATCCTGCGCTCGGACAAGTACGACCAGCTGAAGTCGCCACTGGCGCTGGCGCTGGGCAAGGACATCGGCGGGAAACCCGTCGTGGTCGACCTGGCCAAGATGCCGCACCTGCTGGTCGCCGGTACCACCGGTTCGGGCAAGTCGGTGGCGGTCAACGCGATGGTGCTCTCGCTGCTGTACAAGGCCAGCGCGAAAGACGTGCGGATGATCATGATCGACCCGAAGATGCTGGAGCTCTCGGTGTACGAGGGCATCCCGCACCTGCTGGCGCCGGTGGTCACCGACATGAAGGAAGCGGCCAACGCCCTGCGCTGGTGCGTCGCCGAGATGGAGCGCCGCTACAAGCTGATGGCCGCGGTCGGCGTGCGCAACTTGGGCGGCTTCAACAAGAAGGTGAAGGACGCCGAGAACGCCGGCCAGCCGCTGCTGGACCCGCTGTTCCGGCCGAACCCCGAGATGCCGAATCTCGCCGCGGAACCGCTGGAACCGCTGCCGTACATCGTGATCATCATCGACGAGTTCGCCGACATGATGATGATCGTCGGCAAGAAGGTCGAGGAGCTGATCGCCCGCCTCGCGCAGAAGGCACGCGCCGCCGGCGTGCACCTGGTGCTGGCCACGCAACGCCCGTCGGTGGACGTGATCACCGGCCTGATCAAGGCCAACATCCCGACCCGCATCGCGTTCCAGGTCTCCAGCAAGATCGACTCGCGCACGATCCTCGATCAATCCGGCGCCGAGGCATTGCTCGGCCACGGCGACATGCTGTACCTGCCGCCGGGCACCGCCACGCCCGAACGCGTGCACGGCGCCTTCGTCGACGACCACGAGGTGCATCACGTGGTCGCCTGGCTGAAGTCGCAGGGCGCGCCGCAGTACATCGAGGGTGTGCTGGAGGAAGTGCAGGCCACCAGCGACGGCAAGTACATCAACGACTCCGGCCTGCCGCAGGATGGTGAGGAAGGCGGCGGCGATGCC
This sequence comes from Rhodanobacter sp. B04, assembly GCF_002001125.1. Taxonomy (GTDB): domain Bacteria; phylum Pseudomonadota; class Gammaproteobacteria; order Xanthomonadales; family Rhodanobacteraceae; genus Rhodanobacter. The sequence goes on from NZ_MUNV01000008.1 coordinate 68,983, forward strand.
GACACCCAGCTGTACGACAAGGCCGTGGCGATCGTCACGCAGACCCGGCGCGCCTCGATTTCCGGCGTGCAACGCCACCTGCGCATCGGCTACAACCGCGCCGCGCGGCTGGTCGAGCAGATGGAACAGGACGGCGTGGTCAGCGCTCCGCAGCACAACGGCAACCGCGAAGTGCTGGCGCCGCCGCCGCCGAAAAACTGAGCCAGGCGCCGACACGCGTTCTTTGCCGTCATCCCGGCGTTCGCCGGGATGACGGCAAAGATGTATGCGGTATTCCTTGCCATTAAGCCTGCACAACCCACAATACGCGTCATCGCCTCACCCTCAAGGCATTTATGAAACGCCATCTTCTTATCGCCTCTGCGGCACTCCTGTTGTCGCTGACCAGCCTCGCTCAGGCCGCCGTCGGCCCCGCCCGTGCGAAGCTCGACGCCTTCGCCACCGGCCTGCATTCGCTGACCGGCCACTTCACCCAGACGCTGACCGACATCAACGGCCAGGCCAGCAAGAGCAGCGCCGGCACGCTGGCGCTGGAGGCGCCGCGGCAGTTCCGCTGGGACACGCTGACGCCGTACAAGCAGACCATCGTCGCCGACGGCAGCCGGGTGTGGATGTACGACCCGGAGCTGGAACAGGTCACCGTGCGCGTGCAGAGCAGCGAGGAGTCGCACAGCCCGCTCACCGTGCTGACCGATCTCAAGCAGATGGACAAGGACTTCAAGGTGGTCGAGCAGGGCGAGCATGATGGCCTGGCGTGGCTGCGGCTCACCTCCACCGCGAAGGACCCGCAGTTCGACCATGCCGACCTGGGCTTCGACGCGAACGGCCTGGCGCGCATGACGTTCCGCGACCAGCTCGGCTCCACCACCGAGATCCGTTTTTCCGGCTGGCAGCGCAATGCGGCGATGCCGCCGTCCACCTTCAACTTCGTGCCGCCGAAGGGGGCCGACGTGATCGGCGATGTGCCGGTGATCACCACCCAACCGCTGAAAGACTGATCCGCCGATGCCTGTGCTGCGTCAGTTGCCAGGCTGGGCGTGGATCGGTGGCGGCGCATTGGCCTTCGTCGCCGGTATCGTCAACGCTGCCGGCTACATGGGGTTCCGTCATCAGTCGATCACCAACCTGACCGGGTCCACCAGTCTGCTAGGCATCTCGCTGGGTACCGCCGACGGTGGCGAGGTCGTGCATTGGGTGCTGTCGATCGGCGCGTTTCTGGCCGGCGCCATCCTCAGTGGCTTGCTGGTGCAGCAGCGCACACTGAAACTCGGGCGCCACTACGGTATGGCACTGATGCTGGAATCGCTGCTGCTGTTTGCCGCCGTGCCGCTGCTCGATGCCGGCAGCTCCATCGGCCTGTACCTGGCCTCGATGGGGGCCGGGCTGCAGAACGGCATGGTCAGTACCTACAGCGGCATGGTGTTCCGCACCACCCATGTCTCGGGCATGTTCACCGACCTCGGCATCTACATCGGCCAGCGCCTGCGTGGTCTGCAGGTGGACACGCTGCGTGTGCGCGTCTGCGTGCTGGTGATCGGCAGTTTCCTGCTGGGCAGTGCTGCCGGTGCGTTGCTGTTCGGCGTGCTGCAGGAACGGACGCTGCTGATTCCGGCGGTGCTGACCGGCCTGTGTGGCGTGGCCTACAGTCTTTACTGCCAGTACACGGGCAGCACCGGGATGCATGCCGACGGGGACTGATCGCGGTGTTTCAGGACGCCGTGACGCAGCGATTGCGTCCCGCATGCTTGGCTTCGTAGAGGGCCTTGTCGGCGCGTGACAGCCATTGCTCGATGGATTCGCCAGGCTGCAGCGCGGCGACGCCGATGCTGACGGTCACCGCGATCGAGCGTCCCTCGTGCATGACCTCGGCCATGGCCAGCTCGTTGCGGATGCGCTCGGCGATGTCGAGCGCCTGCGGCAGGGCGGTGTCGGGCAGGCACAGTACGAATTCCTCGCCGCCGTAGCGCCCGACCAGGTCGCCTTGCCGGCAATGTTGCCGGATCACCTCGATCGCACAGCGGATCACCGCGTCGCCGGCCAGATGGCCATGGGTGTCGTTGATCCGCTTGAAGCGATCCAGGTCGAACAGGGCGATGCAAAGCGCGCGCCCCTTCGCCAGCTCATGCTCGCCACCGGCCAGTTCAAGGAAGCGGCGACGGTTGTAGGCGCCGGTCAATCCGTCGGTGCCGGCCAGTTCGTCGAGGCGCTGGTTGGCCGACAGCAGGTCGCGCGTGTGCTCGTCGATCTGCCGCTGCAGCTGCAAGGCCTGCCGCCTGAGGTAGAGCGTGCGCAGGTGAACCAGCAGGACGATCAGTGCGATCAACAGCAGGACGGCGACGAACCGGCTGACCAGGGTCTCGTACCAGCGCGGCTTGACCACGATGCCGATGCGGGTTTCGGCGGTGTGCGGTTGCATGCCGTGAGTCTCGGCGCGCAGTCGCAGGTGGTATTCGCCGTGCGGCAGGTTGGTGTAGATCGCGCTGGGCAGGCTGCCGCGGGTGATCTGGTTCCAGCCATCGTCGAGACCTTCCATGCGATAGCTGTAGGAGGTTTCCAGCGGTGTCTGGTAGTCGAGCAGCGCGAAATCCACGCGCAGGTTTCGGCTGCGCGGATCCAGCTGGATTTCCTGGCCGTCCTGCGGAAGCTGCGCGAACGGTATCTCGTCGCCGTTGACGACCGCATGGGTGATCGCCAGGGCGGCGGGGGTGCCTGCCGGCGGCCGCCAGTGCGGCCGGATCACGGTCAGGCCGCCCAGGCCGCCGAACATCAGCTCGCCACCCGGCGCACGGGCGGCGGCCACGTAGATGTAGCTGGGAATGTGCAGCCCGTCGCGCGGTCCTAGGTTGTGCACGGCATGCGTGTCGTTGTCGATCATCGACACGCCGCCGGAAGTGCTGACCCACAGATTGCCGCGATCATCGTCGAGCAGGCTGCTGACCTTGTCGCTGGCCAGCCCCTGCGCAATGCCGACGGTGCGGAAGCGGTACGGGCCGCCCGGCGAGTAATGATCGATGACGCCCAGTCCGCCGAACGTGCTCACCCACAGCTGCCCCTGCGGAACCAGGGTGATCGAACTGATGTAGTTCTGCGGCAGGCTGGAGGGATCGTCGCGATGGTGCGCCAGGTTCACGAAGCCGCGATCGTCCAGCACGCTGTTGGCGATGCTGATGCCGTGGGTCGTGCCATACCACCAGCTGTCGCCGACGCGGGCAATCTCGCGCACGGTGTCGCTGCTGAGGCTGCCCGGGTCATTCGGGTCGTGGCCGACGTGATCGAGCGCTCCGCCACGCGTGTCGTAGCGATACAGGCCGTCATAGGTGCCGATCAGGATGTACGAACCATCGCGTTGCAGGCTCAGGACGGGCTTGTTTTCCAGCGCCGGCAGCACCGAGGGCTGGATCGCCAGCGTATCGGGATTGATCCGGGCCAGCCCCTGCGTGCCCACCAGGATCGAACCGTCGGCGGCTTCCACAAAGGTCTGCACGTCGCGATGGACCTGGTTGCCGCCCAGCTGCAGGTGAGTCATGCGGCCGGTCTTGAGATCGATCATGTCGATCCGGCCCGAGCCGAGCCCAAGCCAGATGCGGCTGCGCGCATCGACGTAGATGCCGCGCACGCTGGTGTCGCTCAGCGCGTTCTGTTCCAGCGGCGAGGGCAGCAGCGAAAACGCGCTGCGGGCATTGGGGTCGGTGCGGGCCAGGCCCAGGTCGGTGGCCGTCCAGATATTGCCCGAGCGATCCTGCAGCAAACCCCGCACGGAGTCGCCGGGCAGCGAGGAACTTATCGCCGCATCGTGATCGATCCGGCGCAGCTGGCTGTCCCCTGCCTTGTACGCGAGCACGCCGCTGCCGTCGGTGGCGATCCACATGGTGTCCGTCGCGATCTCCAGGAAGTCGCGCACGGTGGATTGCTGCGCGCCGTTCTGGTATCCGCTGAAACCCGGTACGGGATGCCATTGCCCATCGGTGTCGCGATAGACCGCACCGGTCTGCCCGCTGCCCACCCACAGCCGGCCGGCATGATCCTCGTAGATGGCCCAGATCTGGTTGGTCAGCACGGTTGCCACGGTGCCCGCCGGGTGGTCGGGCCTCACGAAGGCCTTCGAACCGGCATGGCGCACGAACAAGCCGTCGTTGTTGCCCAGCCACAGGTTGCCGGCCCGGTCCTGCATCACGCTGAAATTGCGCGCCGCGGTGCCGGTGCCGGTTTTCAGCTGGACGATCGCGTTGGTGCGCGGGTCGAAGTGATCCAGTCCGGAGTCGGTGGCGATCCACACACCGCCGGCATGATCGTCGGCAAGATCGTAGATCTTGCGATCCGAGGTGCCGTTCGCGCCGATCGGATAAGCCTGGAAGCGGTTGGTCGCCGGATCGAAACGGACCAGGCCACCCGCATTGGTGCCGATCAACAGGCCGCCATCGGGCAGGGCGAACAGGCTGCGCACGTAGGCGTCGGGCAAGCCCTGGCCGCTGCCGCTGTTGCGGGTGTCGAACACCTGCGCGCGATAGCCGTCATAACGGGCCAGGCCAACCATGGTGCCGACCCAGACCAGGCCGCTGCGGTCCTGCGCGAGCGAGGTGATGATCGACTGCGGCACCCCTTCGCTGCTGCTTACCCGGTCGAACCAGGGTGCATCGAATGGTGCCCACGGGTCGCCGGTCGATGCGCGGGTGCCGACGCCGAAGGCCAGCAAAAAGAGCCCGAGCAGGCTCAGGCAGCAGTGCTGCAAACGGCGGCGTAACCGGTGGCTCATGCCATGTGCAGACGGCCGGCCACGCGCGCGCAAGGGAGTCCCCTTGGCATGGTCGCCCATGCAAAAGAATTGTGCGTCGCGGTTTTCACCTGCGTGCCTCCCCCAGTCACGTCATGCATTTGCGAACCAGGTTCGCAATGGAGTGCATGATACCGGTATTGCTGCTTAATTTTGCGCCAGCAGTTCAGTCATGAGGCCGGGCCGGCGCAGGTCGCCTCAGGAGCGGCCTGCGCCATGCCGGTCAGCAGCAACTTGCGGGGCGGCGGTCGGCTTCAGGGCCAGCGACTTCCTCAGTTCATCCTGCGCGGCGACAAAATCCGCGTGCCAGAGCGGGTCCCGCAGCAGTTCTGCCGCGATGACCGTTCCCGCAATCCGGCCTGCTTCCACGTCACTGGGAAAGTGCGCGCCCATCACCACCCGATGATGGGCATACAACGCCGCCCTGTCGAAAATCGCCACCCGCTTCTCCGGCAGCATGTTGGCCAGCAGGATCGCGGCGGTATAGCCGAAGGTGGCATGCCCGCTCGGGTAGCTCCAGTCGCCGGGCTTTCCCATGCTGAGCGGATGCACCTTGTCCGATACCTCGCTCGGACGCGGATGCCGCCACCAGGACTTGGCTTCCTTGGCGGAGGCCTTGTCGAGCTCCGCGACACGCTTGAAGAAGGCGGCGGTTCGCGGCAGCGTGGCCGGGGACAGGCCGGGGCCGAGCGTGTCGGTCAGGCGAAACACCGAACGTTCCGCATCGGCTTTGGCGGCCTCGTCTTCAGCCGGTGTCCTTGACGCCTGGGTCGCCAGGACAGCCTGCAGGTCGGCAAGCGCCGCCGGCGACCCGGCCGCTGGCGGCGGCGCCAGCAGCCGGATCAGGTCGATGCCATCGGTGCCGGCGTTGCCGTCGGCCGCAAGCGCCGGCGCAGCGGGCAGCAGCAAAGCGGCAAGCAGCAGGAGGCCGCGAGGCATCATTGGAACTTGGCCGACAAGGTGACGAAGTAGCTGCGCTCGGGAATCGTGTAATACAGCGGCGTATTGTCCTGCGCCGTATAGCCGGCCAGGTAATAGATGCTCTTGTTGTCGAAGATGTTGTTCACCTGCAGCCCGAGCTTGATGTCCTTCAGCTCGCCCATGTCCTGCGCGAAGGTGTAGCTGGTGGCGAAATTGGTGATGGCATAGCCGCCGATCGGCTGGGAATTGCCGGTGTCGCCGTAGCTGTGGCCGACGAACTTGTCGATGAGCGAGGCACGGAACGGGCCGTTGTGATAGAGCAGGCCCAGCGCGGCGGTCTTGTGCGGCGAGTTGGGTACCCAGTCGCCGGTGGCCTTGTCGTTGGCGCGATTGAGCGAGCCATTCGCGTAGATGCTGAGGCCATCGCCGATGACATAGGTGCCTTCGGCCTCGAAGCCTTTGTAGACGGCACCGCCCTCGTTGTAGAAGTACGTGACCCCACCGATCTTGTGGCTGTTGATCAGGTTGTTGAAGTCGATGCTGTAGACGTCGGCCGAGAGCGTGAGGCGCTCATCGCTCCAGGTCGTGCCGAGCTGGCGGTTGACGGTCTGTTCCGGCTTGAGGTCGCTGCTGGCCTGCGGATTGGTGGTGTAGAAGGTATTGAGGTTGGGCGCCAGGAAGCCTTTCGCCCACTGCGCGTAAGCCGTCCAGTTCGGGCTGAACTGCCAGTGCAGGGCCAGCGACGGCAGCGGCTTGCTCCAGTCCTTGGTGTAATCCAGCGGCTTCTTGGTCTTCTGGTTGATCAACGCATCGATGCTGCGTTCGAAATCCGCATATTTCACGCCGCCGGTGAGCCAGGCCGTGTCGGTGATGTTCCAGTTGTATTCGACAAAGGGCTGGAAGGTCTTCAGCGTGTCGGTCATGTAGCGATCGCTGGCTGCGGCCGGCGTCTTGGCGTTGTAGATGAAGTCCAGGGTGTCGTCCACCTCGTTCTCCCAGCGCTCGTTGGTCTGGTAGTCGTACCAGAAACCGGTGCGCAGTTCGCCGGGCCCGAGTTCCTTGCTGATGCGGAAGACATCGCCCCAGGATGTGTACGTGTTGCGCATGTCCTGGCCGGGCACATCGGTCGGACTGTATATCGTGCCATTCGGCGTTTCGCCGTTCGGATCCTCGCCATTCCAGCCGAAATGGTTGTAGGAAAGGGTGTACACCTTGTTGTCGATGGTCCAGCCATCGAATGCCGAATGGAGACCTATGTAGCCGAAGTAGGTGTTGATTTCATCGCGGTTGTAGCCGTAGAAGTTCTGGCTGTCCGGGTTGCTGCTCAGGCCGTAGTTCGGACCGTACTCGCTGATCTGGGCACGTGTTGCGCCGGGCGGCACGTACTGGTTGAGGTTGTTGTACATGCCGACGAAGGTGAGCGTGGTGTTGTCGCCGATCGGCTGCACCACCTTGGCGAAGACGTTCTGCCGGCGCTGCCCGGCATCGGTGAGATAGCCGTCCGAGGTCGAGTTCTGCAGGTTGATGAAGGCGGTGGTGCCGCCGGTCTGGGCGATCGCGCCGGTGTTCAGTTGCAGGCCCTGCACCTGGGTATCCCAGCTGCCGAAACTCAGCGAAGGCTCGATGCTGAACGTGCCCGAGGGCGTGCGCGAATCCACCGCGATGGTGCCGCCGAAGGTGGCATTGCCCAGCGTGCTGGCGGTGCCGGGACCGCGGTCGACGACGATGCCGCCGGTATCCTGGTTGGTGTAGTACGAGGTCGAGTGATGGGTGAAGTCGTTCGAGTCGCCCCACGGGATGCCGTCGAAGGTGACGTTGTACTGGCCGTCCTGGAAGCCGCGCATGGTGACGCTCGCCGCTTCCATCAGGCCGGGCCCGTTCGGCGCGACCGTGGATACGCTGGGCGCGATCGAGATGGCGTCGGTGTAGTCGCCGGTCGGCGACATGTTTTCGCGCAGGTACAGGTCGCCGATGATCGACTGTGGCTGTATCGCCACCATCGAGCCCTGGGTGGGGGCGATATCGCTCACCGTGCTGGCGATGCCGGTGACGTGGACCGTGCTGAGGTTCTGCGCATTCTGTACCGACGCACCGGTGGCTGCATTGTCATTCGGGGCGGGATTATTCGCGGCTGAATTATTCGGGTTGGAGGCATTCGCGGCAGCTGCGGTGCCAGTCGCCGTGGAGTTTTCGGCAAATGCCGGGGCGGATAATGCCGCGGCGATGCAGAAGGCGAGCAGGGCGGGTTTGCGAAAACGGGTGGTCGAGGTCAGCCGCGTCATGGGTTGTCCCAAAGTTGTTGTTGGATAGGGGCGCTGTGCGGGGCGCCAACCTAGTCATCCAACATGACAGTTTGGTAACAGGCGTATTAATTGAAAATCTTTCGACATAATCGAAAATAAATACGCTAAGCGGAATCTAAGCTTGGTAATTAAATGCAAATAAAGTGTGTATGACGGATACTTTCATTAATCGGTTAATACGGTTTATTCCCGCTGTTCGAGTTGCCCGGCGGCGAGCCTTGGGGATGGCGAATCATTCAGGCCAGCCATAGTCATCGAGCAGCGCCGCTCGTTCCCGCGCGCAGCTGGCTGGATGTCTTATCATCCCAATATGTCATCCCGTGTTGCTCCAGGCGTCCCCGGCCTGTTCGCCGAACCCGACGCGCTCAAGCCGCTGGCCGAGCGCATGCGCCCGCGCAGCCTTGACGAGATCGTCGGCCAGCAGCGGCTGGTCGGTCCCGACAAGGCGCTGCGCCGCGCGCTGGAGGCCGGCAAGATCCACTCAATGGTGCTGTGGGGGCCGCCCGGTTGCGGCAAAACCACGCTGGCGCTGCTGGTGGCGCGTTATGCCGATGCGGATTTCCGCGCGATCTCCGCCGTGCTGTCCGGCCTGCCGGACGTGCGCAAGGCGCTGGCCGAGGCCGAGCTGAATTTCGCGCAGGGGCGGCGCACCGTGTTGTTCGTCGACGAGGTGCATCGCTTCAACAAGACCCAGCAGGACGCCTTCCTGCCGCATATCGAAAAAGGCGTGATCATCTTCATCGGCGCCACCACCGAGAACCCCTCGTTCGAGTTGAACTCCGCGCTGCTGTCGCGCTGCCGCGTGCACGTGCTGGAACCGATCTCCACCGACGACATCGTGGCGGCGCTCAAGCGCGCGCTGGCCGACAACGAACGCGGCCTCGGCGAATTGCAGTTGCAGGTGGGCGACGAATCGCTTGAATCGATCGCCCAGGCCGCCGACGGCGACGTGCGCCGCGCGCTGACCCTGCTGGAAATCGCCGCCGAACTGGCCGAAGACAAGCGCATCGACGAGGTCACCCTGGCCCAGGTGTTGGCCGACCGCACCCGCCGCTTCGACAAGCAGGGCGAGCAGTTCTACGACCAGATCTCGGCGCTGCACAAATCCGTGCGCTCGTCCGATCCCGATGCCGCGGTGTACTGGCTGTGCCGCATGCTCGACGGCGGCGTCGATCCGTTGTACCTGGCGCGCCGGATGACACGCATGGCGGTGGAGGATGTCGGCCTGGCCGAGCCGCGCGCCTGGCGCATGGCGCTGGACGCGTGGGATACCTACGAACGCCTGGGCAGTCCCGAAGGCGAACTGGGCCTGGCCCAGCTGGCGATCTGGCTGGCGATCTCGCCCAAGAGCAACGCCGCCTACATGGCCTACAACAAGGCCCGCGCCGCGATCCGCGAGGGCGGCACGCTGGAAGTGCCGATGCACCTGCGCAACGCGCCGACCAAGTTGATGAAGGGCCTCGGCTACGGCAAGGGCTACCAGTACGACCACGACGCCGAAGGCGGCATCGCGCTCGACCAGCAATGCCTGCCCGACGAACTCGTCGGCAGCGTGTTCTACGAGCCGGTCGAACGCGGGCTGGAGCTGCAGTTGCGCGATAAGCTGCTGGCGCTGCGTGCGGCGCGTGCAAAGGCACGCGGCAGGTAATCAGCATGCGTGGCGTGACTGCTGCGCGCGCCCTTGCAGGGCTTCCGACGTCCGACTTAGATTCGCGCCATCAACCGGGAGGTGAGTCATGCGCGTACTCGTGGCAGGTCTGATCGGCGGCATCCTGATGTTCGTCTGGGGCGTGGTGGCGCACATGGCGCTGGGGCTCGGCAATGTGGGCATCCGGCAGCCTGCCGATGAAAGTGCCGTGCTGGCCACCTTGCACGAAGGCCTCGGCGAGCAGGCCGGCGTGTACATGCTGCCCTCGTTCGATCCGAAGCAGATGAACGATCCCTACAAGGTGCGTGCCTACCAGCAGAAGGCCATCCGCTCGCCGTATGCCTGGGTGGTCTACCTCCCGCAGGGCGACGACATGCTGCAGATGCAGCAGCAGATTCCGCGGCAATGGGCATCCGATACCTTGGGCGCACTGGCGCTGGCCTTCGTGATGGGACTGGCCGGGCTCGGCTTCCGCCGTCGCCTCGCCGTGGCGGCCGCCGTCGCGGTGTTCGCGTGGCTGAGCACGATGGTGCCGTACTGGAACTGGTATCGCTTCCCGCTCGACTTCACCTGGGCTGCGCTGATCGAGCAACTGGTCGGCTGGCTGCTCGCCGGCGCCGCCATGGCGTGGTGGCTGGGTCGCGGCGAGCGCAAGCTGGCCAGCTGACCGACCATGGTCCCTCCCTCGCGACCGAGGGAAGGGCGTGCGGCAGGGCAGGGTTGACGCCATGCACGGCGGCGGTTGCGGTCGGTGGCGCCGTTGATTGCGGTGTTTGCCACTCGCCAGCGATAATTCAGGGTTCAAGCCTTCATCTGGACCCGACCATGCTGGATCCCGCACTGCTGCGTTCGCGCCTCGCCGAAACCGCCGCACGCCTCAAGGAAACCCGCGGCTTCACGCTGGACGTCGCCGCGATGGAGGCGCTGGAAAGCTCGCGCAAGCAGCTGGCGATGGAGACGCAGGAGCTGCAGAACCTGCGCAACACGCGTTCCAAGGCGATCGGGCAGGCCAAGGCGAAGGGCGAGGATGTTGCCGCGCTGATGGCCGAAGTCGCCGGCATCGGCGACAAGCTCAAGGCCAACGAGCAGGCGCTGGCCGAGGCGCAGGCCAAGCTTTCCGACATCGCGCTGCTGATCCCGAACATCCCGCACGAATCGGTGCCGCTCGGCAAGGACGAGAGCGACAACGTCGAGATCAGCCGCTGGGGCACGCCGCACGCGTTCGATTTCGAAGTCAAGGACCACGTCGTGCTGGGCGAGCGCCACGGCTGGCTCGACGGCGATGCCGGCGCCAAGCTTTCCGGCGCGCGCTTCACCGTGCTGCGCGGCCAGCTCGCGCACCTGCATCGCGCGATCGGCCAGTTCATGCTCGACCTGCACACCGCTGAGCACGGCTACCTCGAATGCAACGTGCCGGTGCTGGTCAACGCCGACAGCATGCTCGGCACCACCCAGCTGCCGAAGTTCGAGGAGGACCTGTTCTCCACCCAGGTCGGCGACTCCAGGCGCTACCTGATTCCCACCGCCGAAGTCTCGCTGACCAACCTGGTGCGCGACACCATCCAGGACGCCGACGCACTGCCGCTGCGCTTCACCGCGCACTCGCTGTGCTTCCGCGCCGAGGCCGGCAGCTACGGCCGCGACACCCGCGGCATGATCCGCCAGCATCAGTTCGAGAAAGTCGAGATGGTGCAGGTCGCCCGCGCCAGCGACTCCTACGCGCAACTCGAGGAAATGGTCGGCCACGCCGAGAAAGTGCTGCAGAAGCTCGACCTGCCGTATCGCAAGCTGCTGCTGTGCACCGGCGACATGGGCTTCCAGTCGACCAAGACCTACGACCTCGAAGTGTGGCTGCCCAGCCAGCAGACCTACCGCGAAATCTCCAGCTGCTCCAATTGCGAGGACTTCCAGGCCCGCCGCCTGCAGGCCCGCGTGCGCAACGCCGACACCGGCAAGCCCGAACTCGTGCACACCTTGAACGGCTCCGGCCTCGCCATCGGCCGCACCCTGATCGCGGTGATGGAGAACTACCAGAACGCCGACGGCTCGATCAGCGTGCCCGAAGCCCTGCGCCCGTACATGGCCGGGCTGGACCGCATCGCATGAACGCGCCGGCACCCGTCCGCGGCAAGTGGGACAAGGTCGAGTTCTACACCAGCTGGTTCCTGCTGCTGGTGCTGATCTCCTTCATCGGCACCCGGCTGGCCTTCGCCACTGTGTGGCAACTGCCGACCATCGACTTCGTCCTCTCGGTCATCGCGATGCTGCTGGTCCTCGCCAGCTTCTGGTTCGGCCGCCACAGCCGCCGCTGGCGCCTGTGGACCATCGGCTTCGCTACTGCCACCCAGATCGTGCCGATGGTGATCCGAGAACCGGTGCTGCTGTTTCCGCTGATCGGCGCGCTGATACCGATCGCGATCCTGGTGGGTTGCCTGATGGCGCTGTCGAAGAAGGACACAAGCGCTAGCCCGCCGACAGGTTCCTGATAAACTGCGACGCTCGCTGGTAGTGGAAGCCTGTCAGCAACAAGTTTTGGAGAGATGGCCGAGTGGTTTAAGGCAGCAGTCTTGACGCGTAGGCAGGAAGCCGAAGCGGACAGCGACGCAGTCGCTGGCCCCGAAGGGGCGAAGGGCAGGATGCCCGGAGCAAAACTGCCGTAGTGGCGCGCGAAGCGCGCCTTCGACAGGACAACGAGTTTATGGAGAGATGGCCGAGCGGTTTAAGTCAGCAGTCTTGACGCGAAGGTAGGAAGCCGAAGCGAACATCGACGAAGTCGATGGCCCCGAAGGGGTGGAGGGCAGAGCCTGTCCTGGACTTGATCCAGGAATGCCCGGAATAAAACTGCCGTAGTGGCGCGCAGCGCGCGCCTTGCAGCAGACAACGAGTTCTGGAGAGATGGCCGAGTGGTTTAAGGCAGCAGTCTTGAAAACTGCCGTAGGTGTGAGCCTACCGTGGGTTCGAATCCCACTCTCTCCGCCAGCTTCACAAAAAAGCCTAGTTTTATAGGCTTTTTTTGTGAGTTGAGAGAAAAATGGCGCTTGGCGAAGTCGGTTGAACTGAGGTATGCGGTCGGTTGCTGCAAAAATTATTCGCGATCGCTCAGGAATGTGGTCAAATCGGCCCTGTTGGGTGGGGACTGACAGGGGATTGGGATCATGCGCCACATCGGAAGTGAGTGGATCGCTGGCATCGTGTTGTTGCTGGCCATTTCAACCGCCTCGGCTCAGAGCACGGGCACAGTGACTTACATCTACACAGATCCCCAGGGGACCCCTCTGGCGGAAGCTGATGCCCAAGGCAACATCACGGCCACCTTCGATTACACGCCCTATGGCAGCCAAGCAAACGGCACACCTCCAAATGGGCCTGGCTATACCGGTCATGTGAACGACCCGGACACCGGTTTGGTTTACATGCAGCACCGATACTACGACCCAACGACCGCTCGGTTTTTGTCAGTTGATGCTGTGCCGCCCAAGGCGGGCGACCTTGTTTCGTTTAATCGATACAGCTACGTCGGTGACAATCCGATCATGCGAACAGACCCCACGGGTGACTACCTGTGCGGCGGTTCAAAAACGCAGTGCGCCATAATCAGCAAAGCGTTGACCACTGTCTCCAATGCTGCCAAAAATTTGCCTGCCAACTCCAAGGGACAAGCGACGCTCAATGCCATTGTTTCTTTCTATGGAAAGGAAGGTGTGGACAATCACGTTAACGTGGCATTTGGGTCAGCGAACGGAAACAACTCGATCACCGAGACCAAGGGTAACCAACCAGAAACCCGAGTCACGACGATCACGTTCAACCTCGCCAACATCAAAATGACGGGCAGCAACCCTGGAACGAACGGTTCAGCAGAGCTTGCGGGTGCGGTTGCTCATGAGGGGCAAAATGGCATCACCGGGCGCTTCTTCGGTCAGCCAAGCAATCATGCAACCCTGCTGAACACAGAAATTAAGGGCTTCACGGCACAGTCTTACGTCAACGAAGGAACAAACACGACCTCGCCTTATGGCCTTTGGACAAGTGGTTGGTCGGAAACACCAGAAACCAATGCGGCCCGCGATGCGTCAGCCTATTCAAACGCGCATGATGTGGCCTACCCACCGAGTGATGCGCAATGAAAACCTTGGCGTTGACTGCTTCCTTCGTGTGGCTCATGAGCGTTCCCCTTACGGCATCCGCAGGGACCATGAAAGGCGAGCCCAAGGTCATCTCAACTGACGTTTGCAGCGTGTTGAAGACGCCTGAGACCTTCGTCAATCAGGTTATTCGCCTCCGGGGGCTTGTCTACCTTGGTGAGGACCACATGAACATCAGCGACAAGGCATGCCCTGGCCAGGGGATCGAGCTCGTTATCAAGTCGGACCCGGTGTTCAAACAAAAGGACGTGCATCACTTTTACGTGCAAATGAACCATCAGGGCCGCAAGGGCATCGCCACCATCACGGGGCTCTTTCAATCAGACCCAAGTCCGCTGACGCCCTACGTTCTCAACATCCAGCATGTAAAGGATGTGGCGCCCCGGAAGTGAGTTATACGACACCCAGCGGCGGGGGACCAGAGCGAGGTTGATCGCTCCGGTGCAGAAACGATAGTCTTCCGCAACTTGGCCAACTCAGAGAGAAAACTCCAACTGATCGGTCAGGCGCCGCAGGGGTTGATGGGTTGAGCGCTACTCGCTTCCCGCCCTCTCCGCCAGTTATGCAACTAGGCCCATGAATTGATGGGATTTTTGCAAAATGTTCGCCGTCCCTACTACATGCCTCGCTTGTAAACGGACTGCTAGGGATGGCCATGAAGCGGATGAGCGCGGTTTGCGTGTTTACTGTGGAAGCCGGGTCAGCAGGGGCAGGTGCTGACCTATCCGCGCGAGGCCCTCCCGCACATGCCTGCATGGCCTACGCGCACCTTTTAAGATCAATAGCCGTAGCAATTAAGCGGTATGCACGCTGTGTTTCTTTTGCGCTGCGTATGGTCTCGTTGCAACGTGATACATTGCTAGCACACGGTGAAAGGGGAGTCTAAGGATGCTCTGATCAATTGAGTTCGAAACGGCCGTCCAGGCGGCCATGCGAAAACACCGAACTTGCTACGACAAAAAGGCGACTGTGGAGGTGGATCGCTGCCACCGTAGTGCCGACTTTCCTCCGAATCACCTCGATTTCCCGCCTCACAGGCGCACCTCCCCTGCAGACGCCAGCAACGTTCGTCGCGCCATCCACAGGTTCGACAGGGCAAATAGGGTCAGCACCTGCGCCGTGTTCTTGAGCAGCCCCTTGAAACGCACCTTTTGATAGCCGAACTGAGATAAGGGGACGGGGGTAGTTAAATCGGATACGTGGGCCAGGTCACCTATGGCGGCCACGCGCAGCGAGAAAAGGTGTCGGGGATAATTGCTGCAAGGCGCTTGGGACGACTGCTTCAGCCGAGGAATTGACTTCAAGGGCTCACAGACACTCCCGCAACCGCTTCACGCCCTCCTCAATGGCATCCTCATCCACATTGCCATACCCCAGGATGACGCCACTGCATCGCGTTTCGCCGCGATAGCAAGGCGACAGCGGTCGTATCGACACGCCGGCCTGTGTCGCCCGTCGTGATAGCGCGATGTCGTCCAACTCCGGCGCCAGCAGGGCAGTCAGCTGCATGCCCGCTTCGGCGCCCACCACGTGTAGCGCATCGGGCAGGTGCTGGCGGATTGCGGCCTGCAAGGCCGCGCGTCGTGCCGCGTACAGCATACGCATGCGGCGGATATGTCGTGCGAAGTGGCCCTCGCGGATGAAGTCGTGCAGTGCGCGCTGCGGCAGCATCGGCGAGCAGGTGTCCAGCGCGTCGCGGGCGGCGCGGAAGGCTGGCAGCAGGTCCTTCGGCACCACCAGGTAGCCGAGCCGCAGCGCGGGGAACAGTACCTTGCTGAAGGTGCCGACATAGATCACCCGCGCGTCCGTATCCAGGCCTTGCAGCGCGGTGATCGGCCGGCCGCCGTAGCGGTATTCGCTGTCGTAGTCGTCCTCGACGATCCAGCTGCCCGCGCGTGCGGCCCACTGCAGCAGCTCGATGCGCCGCGCCGCACTCATCGTGGCGCCCAGCGGAAACTGGTGCGAGGGCGTGACGTAGGCCAGCCGCGCCGTCGGCGCACGGCGAACGCCGGTGGCGACATCCATCCCGTCCGCGTCCACCGGCACCAGCACGGGGACGGCGCCGACCGCCGCCAGCGCCTGGTGTGCACTGGGGTAGCCGGGTTCTTCCACCCAGGCGCGGTCGCCGGGATCGAGCAGGGCGTGCGCGCAGATCTGCAAGCCATGCTGCGCGCCGCTGGTGATCATCAGCTGGGCGGTATCGGCATGCACGGCGCGCACCGTCGCCAGGTATTCGACGATCGCTTCGCGCAGCGGCGCATGGCCCGAGGTGTCGCCGTAGATCAGCGCGTCGCTGCCGACATGGCGTGCATGCCGGCTCAGCAGGCGCGACCACACGGCGTGCGGGAAGTGGTCAAGCGCCGGCACGCCCACGCGAAACGCGCCCTGGCTTTTCAGCCAGGTCTGCGGTGGCGAGGCCATGGCTGCCACGCGCGCAGCGACCGGGCGCGGCGCCAGCGCCGCGGATGCAGCCACGACGCGCGGCAGGCGGCGGGTCGGTGCGGGCGGCGCTTCGTGCGGAATTGCCGCGGCCACGCAGGTGCCGGCGCCGCTGAAGCTCTCCAGATAACCCTCGGCATGCAGCAGTTCGTAGGCGCTCAGCACCGGCAGGCGCGACACGCCCAGTTCGCCGGCCAGCGCGCGGGTGGAGGGCACGCGCTGGCCCGGCCGCAGCCGGCCCTCGGCGATGGCGCGGCGAAACCAGTCGGCCAGTTGCTGGTAGATCGGGCCGCTGTCCTCAAGGGCGATCGATGGCAGCAGACCGGTAGGCAGGCGTTTCATGGCGATCTCCAAGTGGCCATGTCATTTTCTCATCAAGTGGCTATTCGTTCGAGCCACTTTGCTGCCTAGTCTGCTCGCAACGGGCGAACGGCGGAGGTGTCGGTGGTCATGCGATGGCGGTCAGGCAAGCCACGGCAGGCGCGACGGACGGCATGCCGTCTCGCGGCATGGCTGGTCCTGCTGCTGGGCATGGGCACGGCTTCGGCCCAGGACGCTGCCGCGCCGCGCCAGTCGCTGGACGACGCCTGGTGGACCGGCCCGATGCTGGCCAATTCCGCCGAGACGCTGCCGCCCGGACACCTGCTGATCGAGCCATACGTCTACGACGTCAGCTCGAAAGGCGCCGATGCGTTCGGTTCGCGCGCCTACGTGCTGTACGGGCTCACCGAACGGCTGACCGTGGGCCTGATTCCGATCATCGGCTACAACCGGGTCAGCCAGGGACCGAGCAGCTCGGGCATCGGCGCCGGCGACCAGATCGTGCAGGCGCAGTACCGGCTGACGCGCTTCCACGAGGGCAGCTGGCTGCCCTCGCTCGCGGTGGAGTTGCAGGAGACGGTACCCACCGGTCGCTACGATCGACTGGCGCGCGCCAGCGACGGCATGGGCGGCGGCGCCTGGGCCACCACGCTGGGCCTCAATGCGCAGAGTTATTTCTGGATGCCGAACGGCCGCCTGCTGCGCGTGCGGCTCAACCTGACCCGCACCTTCTCCGGCGATGCCGAGGTGACCGGAGCCAGCGTCTACGGTACCGCGCCCGGCTTCCACGGCACGGCCCGGCCGGGCGACGCGTTCTACATCGGCAGCTCGTTCGAATACAGCCTCACTCGTCGCTGGGTGCTGGCACTGGATCTGTTCCGCAGCCACGACGGCGCCAGCCGGGTGAACGGCTATACCGATCCGCTCGATGCCTTGCCTGCGCCGGTAAGCCTGCGCACCGGCGCCAGCGACGCCTACGGTTACGCACCCGCGGTCGAATACAGCTGGACGCCGAATCTCGGCGTGCTGCTGGGCGTGCGCGTGATCGCAGGCGGGCACAACACACAGCGTTCGCTGACGCCGGCCATCGCGATCAACTATGTCCACTGATGGGTTGAGCCGGCCAGAACATCGTGCCTGCTCGGGCTTGGGCGGGCAGGCAGGGCGGCGAGTCGGTGTTCCTTGGCGGCGCGGGCAACGAGCCTCGCTCCGTGACGTATTCCAACCCAGAGGGTAATCGTGATGCATACAAAGATGATCTTGCGGGCAGGCCTGCTTGTGCTGCTGGCGACCGGATGGCAGTCGTCGTTGGTCGCGGGCAGCCAGGGCGACGATCAGCAGCATGCCTTCGATTTTCATTTCGGCACCTGGGCGACGCAGATCATGAGCCGGGACGTGACGGCATCGGGTGTCGGCAAGTGGGTCAAGTTCAGCGGAACGGTGATCGACCAGCCCTTGTGGCAGGGGCGGGCCAACCTGGAAAAGATCGAAGCCTCCGGGGCGGGCGGCCACTTCCAGGGCCTGACGCTGTTTCTGTACAACCCGAAGTCCGGGCAATGGAGCGAGCAGTTCGCCGGCAGCAGCGATGGCATCATGCAGGAAGCTTCGTATGGCTCGTTCAAGGATGGACGCGGTGTGTTCTATGGCTGGACCGAGTCTGCGGGCAAGCGGATTTTCGAGCGCGACATCTGGTCGAACATCACGCCGGATTCCTACCATTACGAGATTGCGTCTTCGCCCGATGGCGGCAAGACCTGGGTCATCCATTTCGTCGCGCAGCTCACCCGGCTGAAGAAAAATTCCGACGACCCTGCACGCTACACGCCGGGCACGGGAGCGGAGCACGATTTCGATTTCAACCTGGGACACTGGTCGACCCGGATACGGGCCGTGCCGGATCCGTTGTCCTCACCCCACGCGTGGAGCGATTTGAGCGGCACGCATCAGGTGTATCGCGTCTGGGACGACTGGGCCCATGTGGGCCAACTCGAAGTCGACGGGCCGAAGGGTCACATCGAGGACCTGGCGCTACGCCTGTACGACCGCAAGACGCAGCAATGGCGCGTCTATTTCGCGGACAGCAAGTCCGGCACGCTGGAAAAGCCGATGGTCGGCGGATTCAAAGATGGCGTGGGCAGCTTCATCGGCATGGACGAGATCGACGGCAAGACCGTGCTGACCCGGAACGTCTGGTCGCACATCACCGCAAAATCCGGCCAACAGGACTGGGCCATTTCCACGGACGCAGGCAAGAGCTGGGTACCCACCTGGACGTCCACCGACACGCCCGCTGGCCGATCGCCGTGAGCAAACGCAACCGTCTGACGAGGAGGCGCCATGGCTTCGATCCACAAGGACATTCTGCTCGATGCCGAGCCCGCGGACGTCCGGGCGGGCATCGGCGAGGCCGGCGCCGCCCACGTACGCCTCGTGCTGGGCGTGCTGGTGGACGCGAGGCTTGGGTGGCGAGGTCAGGATCGTCGGGCGAGTGTGCATGAGGCCGTGCCGGCAGCCTTGGTGGAACCCCGAGTGGCGGGACGACCAGTTCCTTGCCATCCACGTCTTGGTTGTCAGTCTTGGTTTGGCAAGTGTCT
Organism: Rhodanobacter sp. B04; assembly: GCF_002001125.1. GTDB lineage: Bacteria > Pseudomonadota > Gammaproteobacteria > Xanthomonadales > Rhodanobacteraceae > Rhodanobacter. Next base: position 88,125 of record NZ_MUNV01000008.1, read on the forward strand.
GGGCGAGCCAGTGCCTAGTTCAGCGCGGCGCTGGCGATATCCGAGCGGATCCTGCCGGGACACATGCCGCTGACGCGCTTGAAAAGGCGTCGGAAAGCCGCTTCGCTGCTGTAGCCAAGCTGCTCGGCAATGCACGCCACGGACTGCTGCCGATCGCGCAGCAACTGTTCGGCGACACTCACTCGCCATTGAGTGACGTATTGCATCGGCGGTATCTGCATCAGATGGGTAAAGCGTTCCGCGAAGGCCGAGCGCGACATGCAGGCAAGCCCGGCCATCGTCTGCATGGTCCAGGGATTGCCGGGGCTTTCATGCACGGCTTGCAGCACTTTGCTGATGCGCGAATCAGCCACTGCGGCAAACAAGCCACGCCGCTCGCCGGTACGCCTGGCGTAGTCGCAGACGGCGAGCGTGAACAGGGCGTCGGCCAGCTTGTTCAGCAGCACCTGCCGTCCGTCCTGGCCGGCATTGACCACCTCGACCATCATCGCCGAGAGCTGCCGGAAGGTATTTCCGGCGTCCTTCGAGCGCACCACGAAACAGGCCGGCAGGGCGTGGTTGAGCGGGTGGTGTGCGTTGCCGGAGAACTTCATTTCGCCGCAGACAAGGCTGGTCCGGCCGGCATCTTCCGGATTGGCTTGCCCATCGGTGCTCAAGCGATGCGGATCGCCCTGCGGAAACACGACCAAGTCGCCGGCTTCCAATTGCATGGCGTGGCCGAGTGCGGCGCACTCGACTTTGCATTGGCCGGTACCGACGAGATGGAACAGTCCGCAGTGGTAGCGTGGCCCATCGAGAAACCACGAGCCGCACCGATGCAGCTCGGCGACGACCGCCACGCGCAATATCGATTGATTCAGCAGCGATTCGAGTGCCGGCTCGATCAGCGGCGGACGAGGTTCGCTGGCCAGCATCGGATTGGGTTCGATATACACAGGTGTGTCCTTCCGGCGAGTGGCGCTCATAGCCTCTTTCGCCAAAGGCACACCGATGGTTACATCGGCCGTCAGGTGCGATGGATACCTCAGTCCGGCAGGCAGCGGCTGATCAATCCGTCGGCGAGCCATTGATGCAGGAAGCCCGCCATGCGCGGCAACGCTTCTGCCGGGTCGTGATGCTCGGAAAGCAGTTCGCACAGGATCGCGAATGGCTCGCCCTTGATCGCACCATGCAGTGCCGACAATTCGTCCAGGCCGATGGATCGGTAATGCACCGTCAGCGCCTGGCGCCAGACCAGCAGGTGGCGTGCTGTGTCATGGCGGTGCAAGCGCGGGCGTTTGTCGTTGCGATCCGCCGCACGGCGAAAAGCTTCCACGTTGTGGTGGGTGGAAAGGATCTGCAGGTGGTTTTGCGGAAGCAGGCGCAGATTCGCCCAGGCGTCGGCGGGCACGCCAGCCAGGTCGGCAGCGGCAAGCACCGGTTCATCGGCGGCGTCGAACGCGGTGGAGATGGCCCAGTCCAGACGCGCCATCTCGGCCAGCGCGGGCCGCTCGCGCCAGGGCAGGGCATATTCCAGGAAGGCCGCGATGCCTGCGCCGTGCCAGCGGATGTTGTAGTGCACGGACGGGTGCGTCTCGACATAGCGGTCCAGCAAGTTGCCGAATCGGCGGCCCATCATCAAGCCCAGGCCAGGGTATTCGATGGCCAGCGCATCCCGCAGCCGCACGCGGTAACCGTTGCGATAGATCGCCAGACGCATCATGGCATCCGCGCGCGCATCGTTCCGCAGTTCCGGCAGCTGGGGTGGCCTGTCGGCAAGCACGGCCTGCAGCATGCGTTGTTGAAGTGCCTGCAGCTGGCTCATGCCGCAGCCCGCAGCAGTGGTCTGGCCAGCGAACGCGCGTCGTCGAGTTCGGCCAGCAAGTCGGCGAGAGGCGGCATATGGTCGTCGCGTTCGATCATCGTCGAGACCGCGCCATATCGACGAACCGCCTCGACATAGAGGTTCCACACGTCGTCGACGATCGGCGCATCGTGCGTGTCGATCAGCAGCTGTTCGCCGTGTTCGTGGCCGGCCAGATGGAACTGCTGGACGCGCGATGCCGGGATGCCATCGAGATAGTCCAGCGGCGAAAACCCATGGTTGTGCGCGCTGACATGGATATTGTTGATATCCAGCAGGATCAGGCAATCGGCGCGTTCGGCCACGGCCGCCAGGAATTGCCATTCCGTCAGCTGTGCGTCGGCAAAGCTGATGTAGCTCGAAACATTTTCCAGCAGGATGCGCCGGCCCAGCACGTCCTGCACGCGGCGCACGCGATCGACCACATGCGCCAGGGCCTCTTCGGTATAGGGCAGCGGCATCAGGTCGTGCAGGTTGATGCCCTGCACGCCGGTCCAGCACAGGTGATCGGAAATCCATGCCGGCTCCACGCGGCGGGCCAGCGCGGCGAGGCGCGCAAGATAGCCCTCGTCCAGCGAATCGGTGCCGCCGATCGACATCGATACGCCATGCATCACCAGCGGAAAGCGCTCGCGGAATTTATCCAGCCACACCAGCGGGCGACCGCCGGGGATCATGTAATTCTCGGAAACGATTTCCAGCCATTCGACGTTGCCGGGTTCCTCCAGCAGGCTTTCGTAATGCTCGACGCGCAAGCCAAGGCCGTAACCCAGATAGGGCAACCGATGGATGTCTGTCTCGATGGTCATGATTTGGGAAAGCCGCAGGCAGGCGCAGGAGGAAGGGGCTTTCCGTGCATCGGAACCGGAAAGCCCCGCCTGGTGGATCAGGAAGACGACTTGTTGGTCGCTTGCGCAGCGGTGCAGTCCGCCTGTGTCTTCTGCATGGTGAAGCCCTGGCCCTTGCAGGAGTTCTGGCCCTTGCACGAGTTGGTGGCCTGCTTGCATGCGCCATGGCCTTTGCAGGATGACGAGTTCATGCATTTGACCGTGGCGGTATCGCTGGCGCCGCTGGGCGATGCGACTGCGGACGACATCGAGCTCATCGCAAACAGGCCGGCAACCATCACTGCCATTGCAGCACCGTTGAGTTTGTTGGTCTTCATGGGTAACTCCAGCTAAGTCGTATGGGCCGCAATCGAATGCGGCATAAGGAGATGTCTCGCCGGGTAGGTTTGCCTTGCCGCCTTGAGCCGATCCCGACGAGCGCATCTTCGGCATTCGCAGGGGGCACTGGCTGTTCCCGTGCATCCCGTTTTTGTGCCCGATCGTCCGGTAGCGAGCAACCGGGCGCAGAGCCGGACGCGCGGCAAGAAAGCATGGACGCACGAACATGGCGGCGGCCCGGATACGCACGCAAGATGCCGGCTCGTCATGCTCACGGGATTTTACGATGCGCCAGTTCATCGCTGACAAGGCTTCACGATTACTCGAATTGCTGCATGCCAACCGCTGGGTGGGGCCGCTCGTGGTGCGCCTGGTGTTCGGTTATTTCTGGCTCGAGACAGGCATCGCCAAAGTGCAGAACCTGGATGGCTTCACCCAGCGTTTTGTCGGTTGGCACATTCCCCATCCAGCCTTCAACGCGGCGCTCTCGGCGTGGACCGAACTGCTCGGCGGCCTGTTTATCCTGCTGGGCCTGTGCACGCGGCTCGTCTGCATTCCGATGATCATCAATATGGCCGTTGCGGTCACCCTGGTGGTGTCGGCCAACTTGATGGGCCTGGACGATTACGTCGAGGCGGACGAGGTGGTCTACAGCCTGATCTTCTTCTGGCTGCTCATTGCCGGACCGGGCAAGGCCAGCCTCGACACGCTGGTGGCGCGCTGGCTCGGCATTCGCACGCAGGACTGATTGCCTGCGCTGCACGCGCGGACCGATGACGGCGACATCGCATCGTTGGCGCGGCTTGTAACCGGACGCATTCAGCGGACGAATGACTGGATGTAACGCGTCGCTGCAGATTGAAAAAGTCACGAGGACGGTCTTCATCATGAAAAAACTTCTATTGGGCGTGTTCCTGCTGGCGCTGGCATGCGGCGCGATGGCGGACGAGGTGCCTTTCAACCAGGCGAAGTTCGACCAGGCCAGGGCCGCCGGCCAGCCGGTCGTGGTCTATTTCCACGCCGACTGGTGCCCGACCTGCCGCGTACAGCAGCCCATCGTGGCGCGGCTCGCGGTGGAGCCGCAGCTCAAGGCCGTGACGATCTTCGAGGCCGACTTCGATACGGAAACCGCGCTGGAAAAGACGCTTAAGGTCGGCCAGCAATCGACCTTCGTGGTTTTCAGCCACGGCCACGAAGTCGCGCGTTCCACCGGGCAGACGCAGGAGCCGGCGATCCGCGAAATACTGCAGAAGGCGTTGTGATGGATTTTGGCCTCGCCACGTATGCAGTGAGTTTCCTGGCCGGCTGCGCCTCGATCCTGTCGCCGTGCGTGTTGCCGATCCTGCCCATCCTGATCGCCTCGGCATTGTCCAGGCACCGCCTCGGCACGGCGGCGCTGGCACTCGGGCTGGCCCTGTCGTTTGCCGTGGTCGGGATTTTCATCGCCACGCTGGGTGCATCGATTGGTCTGGGTACGGAGACGCTGCGCCGCGTGGCCGCCGCGCTGATGGTGCTGTTCGGTGTGGTGATGCTGTCGCCGCGGTTGCAGCTGGCGTTCGCCACCGCCAGTTCCCGGGTCGGCTCGAGCGGGCAGCACGCCCTCGGCGCGATCAAGGGCGAAGGCCTGGCGAGCCAGTTCGCGATCGGGTTGCTGCTGGGCCTGGTCTGGAGCCCATGCGTCGGGCCGACGCTTGGCGCCGCTTCCACGCTCGCGGCACAAGGGCGCGATCTTGCGCAGATCGCCTTGCTCATGCTGGTGTTCGGGCTGGGGGCAGGCTTGCCGTTGCTGCTGCTGGGCGGCCTGTCGCATGCCACCATGATGCGGATGCGCGGTTCGCTGTCTTCGCTCGGGCATGCCGCAAAAGCGGTGATGGGCGGACTGTTCGTGATCCTCGGCACGCTCATCCTGACCGGCTTCGATCGCAAGCTCGAGGCGCTCATTCTCTCGATCAGTCCCGACTGGCTGACGCGCCTGACGACTTCGCTGTAACAGGCCGCTTTTGCAGCGGGGCAGGTCGAGGTGAAGAGCATGCCCGGGCCGAGTGCCCAAGCGATAGTCGGATCAGGCACGACACCCGTTCACGCAGGTGACTGGAATGACGGATACCAGCGCGATCATCGACAGCACAACCCGACGCACGGCCTTTGTGCTCGCCGGCGGCGGCAGTCTTGGCGCGGTGGAAGTGGGCATGCTGCAGGCCCTGCTCGACTGGGGCGAGACGCCTGCCTTCATGGTCGGCGCATCGGCGGGCGCCATCAATGCGGCTTACTTCGCCGCTGATCCCACCCGCGCGGGGGCCGACAAGCTGGAGCGGCTCTGGTGTGTGCTGCGCCGCCGGGATGTTTTTCCGCTCAACCTGAGCAGCGTGCTTGGTCTGCTGCGTCGTCGCGATTACCTGGTGGATCCGGATGCGCTGCGGCGTCTGCTGGAGCAGCATCTGCCGTATCGGCGACTCGAAGAAGCGGCCATGCCGATTCACATCGTGGCCTCGGACATGTTGACTGGGCATGAAGTGTTGCTGTCGTCGGGATCGGTGATTGACGCGGTGCTGGCGAGCACGGCGATACCTGGCGTGTTTCCGCCGGTGCAGGTCGGCGCACGCTTGCTGGTCGATGGCGGTGTCGCCAACAACACGCCGATTTCCACGGCGGTGAAGCTGGGCGCAACGCGGATCATCGTGCTGCCCACGGGCTTTGCCTGCGCACTCAACCAGATGCCAAGAGGGGCCATCGCACGCGCGATGCACGCACTCAGCCTGCTGGTATCGCGCCAATTGGTGCACGATGCGGAGCAGTTCGCAGGTGGCCGGGTCGAACTGCGAATCGTCCCCAGCTTATGCCCACTCGAAACATCGCCGTACGACTATTCCATGGCGCACGCGCTCATTGCCCAGGCCAAAGCATGCACACGGCAATGGCTGGATGACGGCGGCCTGGATGGTGCGGCTGTACCGATGCAGCTGCACGAGCACCATCACTGATCAGCAGTTTGAATTCGAGTTCCAGCTCGGCAGATTTCATTCGGCATCGCGGATTAGATCAGCCAGATGACGAACGCCAAACGCGAGCGGCACGCTGGTCCGCAGCCGCCCTCGTGGTGTCGTTGTTGCCGAGCCGACTTCGGCTGCCGCTCCGAGCCTGCACAAATGCGCCCCGCAACCAACAGCGGGCTTGCTGCATCTGGGGACCCATACCGCCATGTCGGCCGGTGACCCAGAGAGCCTCCCCCATGATCGAGCGCACCTCCAGCGTCAGGATTGCGATCCACGCGTTCCGACTCGTTCCCTTGTGGATTTTCGTTGCGCTGTACAGCGCCGCGGGTCCGTCCATGGCCGCGGCGTCCTTGCACACGCAACTGCCCGATACGCCGGTGGGCCGGCTTGCCGGCGAACTGATCCGTCATGCCAATGCCGATGGTCCCGTGCGGATCCGGCAATGGGCGCCCAGTATCCTGTCGGCGTCCGTCGCTTCCGACGACAAGGCGGCATTTGTCACGGACCTGGTCTCGGCGGCACGCGACAGCGGCGGCCTGGACGTGTTCGATGTGCGCACCGATCCGCACCAGCCGGGACTGCTCGAAGTTGCCGTCAAGGGACGTCACAACGGGCAGGCCGCCCTGTTCTGGCTGACCGCCGACCCGGCGCATCCGGACCGGCTCGCGCAGGCGATGCTGGTCCCGATGGACAATCCGCTTTATGCCGACTGGCCCAGGCGGCCGGTATCGCATGCGGAGCTGGGAAAACAGATACATGCCGTACTGGACCGATTGGTGCGCGTGTCAGATTTCTCAGGTTGCGTGACCGTCTTCGATGGCGGCGAGACCGTGTTCGACGAATGCCGCGGACTGGCCGATCGCAGTTTCAACGTGCCGGTCGATCACCAGACCAAGTTCCGCATCGCCTCGGTCGGCAAGATGTTCACCGCGGTCGCCATCGCGCAACTGGTCGAGGCCGGCAAGCTGTCGTGGAACGACACGCTGGCGAAGCTGGTTCCGGAATATCCCGACCAGGCGATGGCGAAGAAGATCACGGTGTGGGAACTCCTGCACCACACCTCGGGTCTGGGCGATTTCATGGTGCCGGACTATTTCGAGCACGCCGAACGCTACGTCAATCCGGTGGACTATCTGGGGCTGATCGCCCGCCAGCCGAAGGTGGGCGAGCCGGGCAAGGGGTTGAGCTACAGCAACGCCGGCTACATTCTGCTCGGCCGCATCATCGAGAACGTCTCCGGCGAAAGTTACTTCGACTATATCCAGCGCCACGTCTTCGAACCCGCGCAGATGGCATCCAGCGGCTTCGACAGCGTGGACGAGATCGTGCCCGGGCTTGCGGTCGGCTACTACCACGACGATGGGGTGTTCTCCCGGACGTGGAAGGCAAACTGGGTGCAGGGCATCTACAAGGGCAGTCCCGCAGGTGGCGGTTATTCGACCAATGCCGATCTGTTGCGGTTCGCCCGGGCCGTGCATGGAGGCAAGCTGCTCAAAGCCACCACGCTGGCGAAGATGTTCGACGGCGAAGTGCCGAACGACGGCCCCGGTGCCATTGGCGCCGGCATCGACGAGCGGCTCGCGCACGGTCGCCACATCCGTGGCCACCAGGGCGGCATCGAGGGCACCACGGCCAACCTGGAGATGGTTTGGGAGACCGGTGCGGCGGTGGCGCTGACCAGCAACGAAGGGCCGTCGCAACACTGGCTGCTGGCCGAGCAGATCGCCGACTTGCTTGCCGCTGAAGGCGCGAAAAACTGAGTTCCCGCAAGTGCGATGCCGAGAGGGTGGACAAGGTCTGAAACGCGCGCGGAGCGGATCGGTTCCGCGCGCGGGTCGAAGCCAGAACCAGCTGTAATGTCGTTGCATGCCGGATCGGGCGACCGCGGCATGCCCGTAGTGTCCCTGCCACCATGCTTTGGCTTGCCCGCTTATGAGTGAACGCGCCGCCATACCACCTCGCCATGGGCGCCTTCGGCGGCACCGCTTGACGGCTTGGCCACGCGATAGGTCAATTCATCGCCGTTGATGGTGTAGCCCGAATCTCCGCTCTTGCCGTCCCAGTTCGGGAACGACGCATGCAGGATCTGAGTGTGCATGACCTTGGCGTCGGCGCTGACATGGCCGAAGTGGGCATTGCTGTCCATCGAGGCGGCACGGTACTCGTCCGGGGTTCCCCTGGATTTGTCGTTCGCCGCGAAGGGCATCCGTTTCGCCCGCACGATCTGCATCATGTAGTCGCCTTGGGCATCGATGAGCCACATGCCTTCCGGATGGGGACCGTACAGCTCCACGCGGCGACCATCGGGGTAGACGTTGTCGCAGCGGACGAGGGTCCAGGCGCTGATCAGTTCCCTGGGCACCAGCGCGTGATCGCCGGTGCCGCCACTGTGCTTCATCGCCGCATCCTGGGCGGCGGCCGTGATCGGCGCGAGCATCGGGGCGAGGAAGGCGGCGAGCAGCAGGAGTTTTGCGCGTGACATGGGGATGCCTTGGGTGTGTGGGGTAGCTGGCATCGTCTCCCGCGCCTTCCTTTTTGATAATAGGCTTTGGTCTTTATTGATCTTCAAATGGGATTTGAAGATCATCCCGCCATGCCTTCCGCAGCCCGGACCTGACGCCATGAATCGCCTCAGCGACATGCAGCTCCTCGTCGATGCGGCCGACCTCAGCAGCCTGTCGGCTGCCGGGCGTCGGGCCGGGCTTTCGCCGGCCGCCGCCAGTGCCTGTCTGCAACGGGTCGAGGCCATGCTCGGTGCGCGGCTCTTCGAGCGCACGAGTCGTCAATTGCGCCTGACCGATGAGGGGCGCATCTACATCGACTCCTGCCGGGTCGCCATCGAGACCATGAAGGAGGCCGAGCGCGCGGTTCGCAGCGGCACCGACGGTGTGCGCGGGACGCTGCGCGTATCGGCGCCGTCCGACCTGGGGCGCAACCTGCTGGTCGACATCCTCGACGGTTTCATGGGCCTCCACCCGGAGGTGCGCATCGTGCTGACGCTGTCGGATTCGCTCTCGCGTTTCGTGCCGGATGACATCGACGTGGCCATCCGCGTCGGCCCCTTGGAGGACAGCGATCTCGTTGCGCGCCATCTTGCCGACAGCTGGCGCGTGGTGTGCGCTTCGCCGACATGTATCGCGACCCATGGGACACCAGGGCAACCCGAGGATCTGGTCGAATTGCCCACGCTGGTACTGACTACGAATGCCGGGCCACGCAACGAATGGCGCCTTGGGGAGGCCGTCGTGCGGGTTCGGCGATATCACGAGTGCACCGACAGCGAAGTCATCCGCAGGTGGGCCGTGCGCGGTCGCGGGTTTGCCTACCGGCAGCTTTGGGCGGTGGCGGCGGATGTGCGCGAAGGCCGGCTGGTGCTGGTCAACGCACCGGCGTGGTCCGCCCCCACACCCATCCATGCGATGTACCACCGGAACGTCTTTCAGCCGCCGCGCGTGCGCCGGTTTGTCGACTTTCTGCACGCCGAGTTGGCGCGGCAGCTTGCGTCAAATGCGAACGACGCGGCGGTGTTTTCATCGATGCGCCGATCGAGCCGCTAGCTGCGAAGTCGGTTTGCCGCGCTCCAGCCACTGTTCTTCCGGACTGCGTAAACCGCTCGACCTGCGTTGCCCAGTCACGCCTTGAGTGGCTTCATGGTTTTCGCCACTATGCCCGGAGCGCCCGTACGAACCGGCGCTCGACGGCCATGCCTGCATTCCGCAGCCTTGGCAACCAAAGGGGACGATGATGATAAGGATGTTGCGTTTGGGCTGCCTCGGCATCAGCGCTGTGCTGGCCGGCCACGCCTGGGCTGACGGCTGCCAGTTGAGGGATTACGGCACGTTGCCGGTGGAAATGGTCGGTGGGCAAGCCACCACCATGGTGAAGATCAACGGGAGCGATACGCGCTTCATCATCGATACCGGAGCTTTCTTCAACACCATGTCGCGTGCCAACGCGTTGTCGCTGGGGCTCAAGCTGCGACCTGCGCCATTCGGTTATCGCATCAGCGGCATTGGAGGTTCCACGGACGTCCAGTTCACCCAGGTCAAGGATTTCGGCATCCTCGGCACCACCCTGCACGATATTGCTTTCATCGTTGGAGGCACCGATACCGGTCATGGATTGCTCGGCGCCAACCTGCTCGATCTGGTCGATCTGGAAATCGATCTGGCCCATGGCAAGTTGACTCTGTTCAAGGCCGATCACTGCGATAAGCGGGCGCTGGCGTATTGGTCCAAGGACGGCAAGTACAACGATGCAGACATCGAGCCGGCCGTCAATCGGAGCGATCGGCGCACGTTTCTCGACGTGATGATAAATGGCAAGAAGGTGCGTGCCGTGCTCGATTCGGGGGCGTATGCCACCTTGCTCAGCCGCCGCGGCGCCGAGCGGGTTGGCATCGACTTGAATGCGCCCGAGGCCGGGGTGGGCAGCAGCTTCGGCATTGGCGCCAGATCGGTCAAGACATGGACCGTGCCGATTGATTCGTTCTCGGTCGGTACGGAAACCATCCAGCACAGCCAGATGCAGGTCATCGACGGAAACATTGGCGGCGGCGACACCGACATGTTGCTTGGCGTGGATTTCATGCTCGCTCATCACATGTTCATTGCCAACAGCCAGAGGAAAGTCTATTTCACCTACAACGGCGGGCGCGTGTTCAGCCTGGCCCAGGCGCCGAGCGACAGCGACAAACCTGATGCCGGTGCCACAGCGGACGACGACGGTTCGGCACCAAAGACCGCGGCCGACTACGCGCTGCGTGGCGAGGCGGACCTGTCTCGCGGCGAACCAAAGGGCGCCGTAGCCGATCTGGACGAGGCGATCCGCATGGCCCCCGATCAGGCGGCTTACTATGCTGCCCGTGCGCGGGCACACATGGCGGACAAACAACCCGATGCGGCGCTCGCCGATCTGGACAAGTCACTGAGCCTGGATTCGAACAACGTCGATGCCTTGTTGCTGCGCGCCGAATTTCGCTTCTTGCACAAGGACCGCGCGGGTGCGGCGGCCGACGTGACGGCGGCAAGCGTCTTGGCGCCGGCGGGATCGGCACAGGCACGCGTGCTTGCCAACCTGTATGTCCGGCTCGATCAACCGGCCGTGGCGCTGCCGATGCTCGACGAATGGATTCGGCTGCACGGCAATGACGCCATGCTCGGAGCGGCGCTCAACGAGCGCTGCTGGGCGCGTGGTCTGAGCAATCAGATGCTTGACGATGCCTTGAAGGACTGCCGCAAGGCGATCAGGCGCGATGGCGAAAAGCCGGCCTACCTCGACAGCCTCGGCCTGGTGCAGTTGCGACTGGGGCATTATCCCGAATCGGTCGAGGCCTACGAGCAGGCCGTGGCGCAAATGCCGCACAACGCGTGGTCGCGCTATGGCCTTGGCTTGGCCAAGATTCGCAGTGGCCAGACCGATGCGGGCAACGCCGACCTGGTCGCTGCGCGCGCGCTCGATCGGGAAATCGAGGCGCGTGCCGCCAAGTATGGCTTGGTTGCGGCGGGGCCATAGTTGGCATGGGCAATATTCCGAGCGCTACAGGGGAACCTTGAGACCGCCCTCCATCTCGCCCTCGTCAACACTGAACCGTATCCACCCGTCCACGACCCGCACCCGCAACCCCCGGTACCTCAGCAGGTAACGGATGCCAACCATCGCCGCCGAGAATCCCGACATCGCACCAACCCAAAGTGCCCGGCGCGGCCCCAAGGTGTCCGCCACCCATCCCACCAGCGGTGCACCGATCGGTGTGCCACCCAGGGCAATCGCCAGCAAGATCGCCATCACGCGCCCGCGCATCGCAGGCTCGGTGGACAGCTGCACCAGGCTGATCGTCGAGGTGGTGAGGGTCTGCGCGGACACGCCGATGATGACGAGAGCGAGGCCGAACAGCTGGACGTCCGGCATGACTGCGGCCAGCGCGAAACCAAAGCCGAAGATGGCCACGGCAACGAGTAGCAGGGCGATGTGCGGTTTGCCACGCTGGGCAGCCAGCAATGCACCGGCGACCGAGCCGATCGCCATGATTGACGTGAGCAATCCGTATTCGGTCGCGCCGGCGTGGAACACGGTCACCGACATGGTGGAGATGAAGATCGGAAAGTTGAGCCCGAACGTGCCGATCAGGAACAGCATGAGCAGGATGGCTTTCAAGTCGGGACGATGCCAGACATAGCGGAAACCTTCGACGAGGCTGCCGCGGGTACGCACCGGCCGATGGCTTCGGTGCAGTTCGCCGGTGCGCAGGCAGCCCAGCGAGCAGAGCACCGCAACAAACGACGCTGCGTTGATCAGGAATACCCAGCCGGTGCCCACGCCGGCGATCAGCATGCCGGCGACGGCGGGGCCGATCATCCGTGCCACGTTGAACGAGGTGGAATTCAACGCCACCGCATTCGACAGGTCGGTTTCGCCGACCAGGTCGGAGACAAAGGTCTGGCGTGCCGGTGCATCGAATGCGGCCACGCAGCCAAGCAGGAAGGCGAACACATAGACGTGCCACAACTGCACGAGGCCGCTGACGGTGAGCAGGCCCAGCCCCAGCGCCAGCAAGCCCATCGCTGCCTGGGTGGCGATCAGCAGTTTGCGGCGGTCGAGATGATCGGCGGCAAAGCCGGTCAGTGGCAGCATCAGCAGCTGCGGCCCGAACTGCAGCGCCATCACCACGCCGACGGCCGCCGCATTGTGGCGGGTGAGCCGGGTGAGGACGATCCAGTCCTGCGCCGTGCGCTGCATCCAGGTGCCGATATTCGACACGATCGCGCCGCTGGCCCATACGCGGTAGTTGTAGTTGCGCAGCGAGCGGAAGGTGCCTTTCATGTCACTCGCCGCGTGCCGGGTCGTTGCCGCCGTGCAGCCGTCCGAACATGCGCGCGGTCAGCACGCCCGTCAGCGACATGCCCAGTCCCGCAGCTATCGCATCAGCCGTGGAACGCAGGTCGAAGTTGCCCACCCGGCATAGCAGGACGTAGCCGACGGCCAGGTTGAAGCATCCCCACAGCACGTTGACGGTCGAACTGGAAAGCCCGACGCCATGCGGCGTGGCGAACGGGCTTTGAAAAGGCCGTCCCATCACGCCGCTGACAAAATGCGGGACCGCATTGGTGAGGAAAGCGCCGCCCAGGAACCAGGCGGCATAAGGCAGCCACGCCATGGTCATGCGCTCCTGCGGTCGAGCAGGTCGATGATCTCCTGCGTCGCGCCGGTTTCGCCCAGGCGCGGGAAGATCCGCGTGACGCTGTTGTGGTGGGCATCGGGATTCATGTCGGTCATCGCGTCGATGGCGAGGGCGACGTTGTAGCCGTTCTCGTGCGCGTGGCGCGCGGTCGATTCGACGCCGATGCTGGTGGCGATACCGACGATCACGACCTGGCTGACGCCCAGCTTCTTCAGGTATTCGTCGAGGCCGGTGTGAGTGAATGCGCCCCAGGTGCGTTTCGTCACCGTATGGTCCGTGGGTTGCTGGTTGAGCTCGGGCACGAGTTCGGCCCAATCGGCAGGAAGCTCATCCAGATTGCGCACCTGTTCCGTGCGGCCCGGTGCGCCACCGGTGACGTTGACCAGCACAATCGGCAAGCCGTGGCGACGGAACGCATCAGCCAGCGTGCTGGCCTGCTTCACGACCTCGGCAGCGGGATGCGCGGTGGGATAGGCGACGATGCCTTTCTGCAGGTCGATGACGATCAGGGCGGTCTTCGGATCGAGGGTGGTGAGTGCCATGGCTGTTCCTTCGGGTGAGGTGGATGGCGGGAGGTCGCGAATGCATTGCGCCGCCGTGGTTCGATGCGCCGGTTCCGTGCCCGGATGACGGCGAAACCATGACCGGTAACGCCGCTGTCGCACGGTCAATGCTGGGCCGGGGAGGTCAGGAATCGGCGATGCGCTTGAGCAGCTCGACAGCGCTCGCGAGCTGCTTTTGTTCGGCAAGTGTCAGGTTTGCCCGCATGCTGCGGAATAACCAGTCCTCCCGCGCTGCGCGGCTGGCCTTGATCAAATCCCGGCACGCCGCGGTGAGCGAGATGACCGTTTGCCGACCGTCGTTCGGATCCGCACTGCCGCTGACAAGCCCGGCCTTTTCCAGCGTGGCCACCGTGGCGCCCATGGATTGCGGGCGCACACCCTCGGCTTGCGCAAGCGCGGTGACGGTCGCGGGGCCGCCACGCTCAAGGTGACCGAGCACCGACACCTGCGGCCAGGTCAGATTGCCCATGTGCAGCTCTTCGCGCAGGCGCCGTTTCAGCTTGCCCAGCACGACGCGAAGTTCGCCGGCTGCAGCCAGCGTGCGTGCAGCCTGGGGATCGTTCGCTGGCTTGCCCATGGTCATGTCCGGCATGTGTGAAGGATAACTACAAAGGTTAACTTCATATATTCATGATGCGCGCGCCATGGCACGTCGTCAAGCTGGTTGCGCCACGACGCGTCGGTGATAGCGGCGAATGCTTTGCTGGAGGCCAGCTCGGAGTGGGCAAATACAGCTCCTGTGCGCGATGTCCCAAATCGTCGTATTTATGTCCTTTACGCCAAATCCGCGAATCAGCAGAATCAGGCGTCGGGCGCCATAGGGAAAGATTCATGCCACCGTTATTGAGTGCGCACTCCGCGCCGCAGCCGCTTTGCAGCTTGGTTCGATCCGGTCGATGAAACCCGTCGGGCCGAGGGAGCGAACTGTCGCGCTGATCCTTTTCGAGGGATTCCAGGCGCTGGACGTATTCGGTCCACTGGATGCTTTCGATGCGGCCAACGCGCTGGTGCCTGGCAGTTACCGTTTGCAGTCATGGAGTCTCGAAGGCGAGGTGGTGCGAGCCGAGAACGGCGCACGCGTGCTGGCCGATCGTTGCATGCATGCCAATCTGCGTCCCGACACCTTGATCATCCCCGGCGGCTGCGGTGCGCGGTCTCTGCAGTTGAGTGGCTTGCAACGCAAGCTGCTGGCCACGCTTGCCCGTCGCAGCCGCCGCCTGGTCAGTGTCTGCACGGGTGCTTTCCTGGCCGCTGAACTCACCCAGGGCTCTCATCGCATCGCCACGCACTGGAAGTACGCAGATGAGCTGCGCACACGCTTTCCGTCATTGCAGGTGGATGCCGATGCACTGTATGTGCACGACGGCAACCTGTGGTCGTCGGCGGGCGTGACGGCGGCGATTGACCTGGCCTTGAAATTGATTGCCGAGGATCTTGGCGAAACGGTGTCGATCGCCTGTGCGAGGCAGCTGGTCGTGCATTACCGGCGGCCCGGTGATCAGGCACAGTTTTCCGAGCCTTTGCAATGGCAGCAGCGCAGCGCCGGCAAAATGGGAGATTTACTGGCCTGGATGCTGGCCAATCCGCAGGCCGACCATTCGGTTGCCGCGTTGTGCGAGCGCACAGGCACCAGCCCGCGGCACCTGACCAGGCGCTTCATGCAGGCTTTCGGCGAGCCGCCGGCCCGGTTCGCCGAGCGCATGCGCCTTGACCATGCGCGGAGCCTGTTGATGCAGGGATTGCGTGTCGAGGCGATCTCCCGCGCCGTCGGATTTCGCAGCGCCGATGCGTTTCGGCGCGCGTTCGAGCGAAGGTTCTCCGTATCACCGAGCACGTACTGCCGGCGCTTTGGTCTGGCCGGGCCAGACCAGGTCAGTCAAACCCAGGCCCATCGAACAAGCAAGGATCCATCGTGAAGACAGTTGTTCTCGCCGTGTTGCCGAGCATGCCCTCGGCTGCCAGTGTGCGGGCCGCCGAACTTTCGAAAGCCGGCACTCCCAAGGGCGTCAATGCACGCCTTACGACAAAGGGCGCATGACATGTCCAGACCGGTTCTTTTCCGCCTCGCACTTGTTGTTGCCGCCGTGGCTGCGCTGCCGATCGGATCGTTCGCTGATGGCCAGACGAAGAATGCTCATGAGCCCGTCTACACGAGCGACGGCAGGATCATTCCGCCGAAGGACTACCGCGAATGGGTCTTTCTGAGTTCTGGCCTGGACATGAGCTACAACAAAAAGGCCATCGCATCCGACAAGCCGGTATTCGACAATGTCTTTGTCAACCCAGAGGCTTATCGTGTATTCCGCCAGACAGGTACCTGGCCAGACAAGACGCAATTTGTGCTTGAGGTCCGCAGCTCATCCAGCAAGGGCTCAATCAATCAACGCGGCCATTTCCAGAGCACTGATGTCCTGGGGTTCGAGATGCATGTGAAGGATATGGCTCGGTTCGACCGTGGCTGGGCGTTTTTCGATGTCGATGGCAATGCGCCGGCCGCGAAGATACCGACGACAGCAACCTGCTACGCATGCCATGGCGAGCATGCGGCGGTGGACACGACTTTCGTCCAGTTCTACCCAACGCTGCTGCCGATTGCGCAGAAACAGGCGACGCTCAGCGCAAGCTATCTCAAGGATGAGGCTGAGCTCGCGAAGACAGTTCATTAGTCTCCCGGCGGGCTGCGAGGACGGATTTCGAACATCAAGAACCGGTGCCAAGCGGGACTCATGGCTCGTGCCCTTCCGACCGCCTGCGGTTCGTCCGAAGACAAGCTTTCCATACCTGGCGGGAAAGGCAACAAGACCACGGTCGTCCTGCGCTCCAGGCGATCGGTCAGCGGCATTCATGTCGGAAATGGTTTGTGATGAGTCTGTCGCATGACGGCATGGCGCGCGCTTGCGAACCACGCTTTCTTGCGAAACTCGGCATGTCATTATCCGCTGCCAAAAAATTTCGAGTAGAACTTGCGTCAGCGATGGCCATGGTCTCGATGATTAACACTCGTCCATGAATCAGCCGGCATGGTGATTTTGCGGCATGCAAAATGATACGCATGGATCGCATTATGTTTCAGCGCCGGGCTTGTTTTATCGACGGGCTGGGTCGGTGGTTATTCAAGACAAAATTCATCACCCGAAGATAACAAATGTCGTCATACGCTTCGGCGGCCAATCGGCACCGGGGGAGCATGCTGTGGGGAGCATGCGGTCAGTCCCCCTCAATCTTTCACTGGTAATACGGGGAGTGATTTCCAATGAATAGAATAGATTCGCGTGGGACCGCTCGGGGAATTGACCTTGCCAACCTGGTCCGCAGGACATGCGGGCTTTCGGTGGCCGTTGCCCTGGCATTGGGCACAACCACGGCGGTGCAAGCTGCCGGAGTGATGACTCACCATGTGCGCAATGTAGTGAGCGAACATGCCGCAGCGCAGGTCGGTACTCTTCCGATGCATCAGGTGATGAGTCTCAATGTGGTCCTGCCGGTGCGCGACAAGGCGGGCCTGGATGCGTTCGTGGCCAGTGTGGCCGACCCGGCCAGCCCGTCTTTCCGCCAATACCTCACGCCGGCGCAGTTCACGGCCCGATTCGGTCCGACCCAGCAGGACTATGACGCCGTCGTCCAGTATCTGCGCAAGAACGGGCTGACGGTGACCGGTGGAAGCCGCGATGGCATGGATGTGCAGGTAAGGGGGCCGGTCTCGGCGGTCGAAGCGGCCTTCAATGTCCGCATGCTTACCTATCGGCACCCGACGGAGAATCGCGTCTTTTTCAGCCCGGACCGCGAGCCCACGACTTCGCTGGCAATACCGCTCTGGCATGTTTCCGGTCTGGACAACTACTCGATCCCGCATCCGCTGTACGTCAAGAAGGGCGATTACGCCAAGGCCCATGGCATCAGTCCCGATGCGGTGGTCACGCATGCGACGACCGGTTCGGGTCCCTCGGCCTCGTTCCTGGGCAGCGACATGCGCGCCGCCTACTACGGTGGCACGGCGCTGACCGGCGCAGGCCAGAACCTGGGGCTGTTCGAATACTACGGCACCGACCTGGCCGACCTGACGACGTATTACAAGAACGTCAAGCAGACCAACAACGTTCCCGTGACGCTTTTCTCGACCGACGGAACCAGCACCTCGTGCGTCTATACGAAGGCCGGCGGCGACTGCGACGATGGCGAGCAGAATCTCGACATGACGCAGGCCCTTGGCATGGCGCCCGGCCTGAGCAGCCTGGTGATGTACGTCGGTTCCACCGACACCGCCATCATCAGTGCCATGACGACGCACAGCCCGCTGCCCACCACGATCGGCTGCTCATGGGGCTGGACGCCGGCGGACCCGACCACGCTCGATCCGTACTTCGAGAAGATGGCCGCGCAGGGCCAGACCTTCTTCGCCGCGTCGGGCGATGATTCGACCTGGAAGAAAACCGGCAGCGCCGCGGCATGGCCCGCCGACGACGCCTATGTCATCTCCGTCGGTGGCACCGACCTGACGACCAGCAGTGCGGCAGGTCCCTGGAAGTCGGAGACGGCCTGGGTCGATAGCGGTGGCGGCATCTCGCCCGACAAGATCGCCATTCCTTCGTGGCAGAAGCTTTCGGGCGTGATCACCTCGACCAACAAGGGCTCGACCACCTATCGCAATGGTCCGGATGTCTCGGCCAACGCCAATTTCACCTTCTACACCTGTGGCGACCAGCAAGCCTGCCAGGCCAACGAATATGGCGGCACCAGTTTTGCGGCGCCGATGTGGGCGGCGTTCATTGCGCTGGTCAACCAGCAATTGGTTGCCAATGGCGGGGCACGCGTCGGCAACTTCAACGCGACCATCTATCCGCAGAACGTGACGAGTACCTACGCCACGGACTTCCACGACATCACCAGCGGCAAGTCCGGCAGCTATTCGGCCGTGACCGGCTACGACCTGGTGACCGGCTGGGGTAGTCCGAAGGCCGCATTGATCACGACACTGGCTCAATAAACACCGTTCCAACAAGCATGTGAAACATTTGAAGGCCCGGGGATTCAGCCCGGGCCTTTTTTCGTGCAAGCGTCTGGCATGGCGGTGCCGCTGGTTGCGCCTGCGCGTCTCCGGGAAACACGCTGCACTTCCCGAAGCCGGAACCGAGCCATTCAGGCCAACATGCACGACTTGTGCACCGCGCCTCCCTCCATGCGCACCAAGGATACTGTTCGGATCAGGTAGGGAGGTTTGCAAACCGGCGGCAATGTTCGAGGTAAGCGCCTTCGTGGGCTTTCACCAGCTCCACGACGCTATGCCATAGCCAGGACGGCGTATCGATGGTTTTCGGCCGGTTGCGACTCAGCTCTTGCAGCCATCGCCCCCGATCGGCGCTTTTCATCTGGTGAGCATGCGCCCGCCCTACGACATTTCCGAGGTAGGCGGCGACCTCCATCGCCTGCTCATGGTCCAGGTGATCAAGGTCGACTTTCAGATCCTGCGGCAGCAACTCCCGCAGAAAGACCGCGTTGCCTCGGATGCGCCCGGCCAGCATGCGTTCGCCGAGGTTGGGCGCAAGATGGAGTGCACCCTGGATGATCCGCGACGCGTTGTCTCTTGGCATCCGGATGCCTTTGGCCCTTGGCGCTGCGGAGCGAACGGCCTCCTTGACGTCGATGAGGCAAAGGCTGCTCTCCGGATCCTTGGATTCACCCACCCTGAGCAGGACGGCGTAGCGCAGCAGCCCCAGCGAACTGCAGCCTTTGACCCAATAAGCCGCGTCCAGCATCTCCACTTGATCCTTTGCGTCGCGCTGGATCAGGGCAGTGGCGAGCAGGCGAACTTTCTCGGTCGACATGAGCGCCTTCAGTTCGGTCCGTTCGGATCCTGAAATGGGCCAGTAGTTTTTCGACAGGGGAATGTTGGGCTCAAGGCCTTCAATGCGTTCGGCGGCCAGATGCCTCCACTTGCGCCGCATCGCGCGCTTCATGATGAGTCGAATCGTGTCCGGCCGCTTTTGCATCGTCTTGCGACTGCCCGGCCTGGCGCTGAATGCCAATTCGTAGCCGACGATGAGCTGTTCCATCATTTTCGCGGTGACCACGCCCGGCAGGTCGGACCCTCGTGCCGCCATCGCCAGTGAAACCCCAAGCCGGATGATGTCGTGTGCCGGGTTGCCGACGACGGTCTGGTCCAGGTCGCGGATCTGCACCTTGATGTTGCCGTCCGCATCCGCGATGGGACCGATGTTGCTGACGTGGCAATCGCCACAGATCCATACGGGGGGACCGTGCGGAAGCACGCGCTCCGACGCCTCCAGCCATTCGTAGAACTGAATGGTATTGCCCCGTACATAGGCATGCGCGGACTTCGCCATCTTCAGATTGCGCAGCTGGGCAAGCCTTTCGTCGCGGTGTGCGGGAGCGGGGTATTTCTTGCCCATGTCCGATGGCCCTGAAAGTTTTCGACAGGCCAGGCAACCTCGGGAATTTCGTCGCGCCGGTGTCTGGTCAACGAGGGAGTATTTCCCTGGTGACGTGAAAAGGGCATGCCCATGCGGTTGCGCGCGATTTCCTGATGCCTAGGACGAGCTGATCCAGGCCTTACGCCGAATCCCCACCCACACGTCCCAGCGCTTCTCCGATCGCTTCCAGCAACTGTTCCCCGCCAAACGGTTTGCGCAGAAAGACGCCTCGTTGCGGAATCTCGGCGCAATGCACTTCCGGGTCGGCGGTGATCACGACCACGGCGATGGCGGGGTGTTGTTCGATGGCTTTCTGACTGATGTCGATGCCAGTCATGCTTCCGGCCAGGACGACGTCGGCAATGATGACGTCGATCTTCTGGGCATTCACCAGGTGGCTGGCGGCGCCCACTGAGCCCTGGGCGCGGATAGTCTGAAAGTCATCGGTCGCCGATAGATGCAGGTCGATCGATTCCAGCACCAGGACATCGTCATCGACGATCAGGACGGTTTTCTTCGTATCCACGCATAGCCCCTCAGGCCCATTCCGGCGTGGCCCAGCATATTCCCACTTCGCTGCCAAAAGAACGCGGGCCCGAGTTGGCCCTTCAGTCTCCCCAGGTAATGAACATCACCACCGCCGCTGCCGCCATCGCGGCCGTGGCTATCCAGCCGAACAGCTTCAATGGCCACGGCATCGTGAACTTGCCCATCACCTTGCGGCTGGAGCCCATCAGCATCATCACGATCATCAGCGGCACCGCGGCCACGCCATTGATCACCGCGCTCCAGTACAGTGCCTTGATCGGGTCGAGCGGGGTCAGGTTCAGCGCGATGCCGGCGAGGCTGGCGACGATCAGCACGCCGTAGAAGAACTTGGCCTCGTGCAGTTTGTTCTCCAGCCCGCTGCGCTGGCCGAACGCGCCGGATGCGGCGTAGGCGGTGGCGCCGGCCAGCACCGGCACGGCCAGCAGGCCGGTGCCGATGATGCCTGCGGCGAACAGGGCGAAGGCCAGCCTGCCGGCCAGTGGCCGCAGCGCTTCGGCGGCTTGGGACGAGGACTGGATGTCGGTCTTGCCGTGGGCGTGCAGCACCACCGCGGCAGTGAGGATGATGAAGAAGGCGATCAAGTTGGAGAAGATCATGCCGATGGTGGTGTCGATGCCGATGCGGCGCAGCGCACTCGGTGCCTGGTGGGGCGCTTTTCGCAGTGCCTTTCGTTGCTTGTTGGATCCGATCTCTTCCACTTCCTGCGACGCCTGCCAGCAGAACAGGTAGGGGCTGATGGTGGTGCCGAGCAGGGCGACCAGGCCGACGGCGTATTTGGCATTCCAGGTGATCGGCGGCACCACGATGCTCTTCAACACGGCCAGCCAGGGCACCTCGATCACCAGCACGGTCGCCACGTAGGCGAACAGGCTCAGCGTGAGCAGCTTGAGGATCGGCGAGTAGCGGGTGAACGGGATGAAGATCTGCAGCACCAGCGACAGCATGGCGAAGACGGCGGCGTAGACCAGCGCCGGACCACCGATCAGCAATTTCAGCGCAGCGCCCATCGCGCCGATGTCCGCGGCCAGATTGATCACGTTAGCCACGACGATGGAGACGACCAGCCCGTACACCAGCGTCCTCGGATAGTACGTGCGGATGCCCTCCATCAGGCCGTTGCCGGTGACCCGCCCGATGCCGGCACTGATCGCCTGGATCGCGATCATCAACGGCATGGTCAGCAGGATGCACCACAGCATGCCATAGCCGAAGGCGGCGCCCACCTGCGAGTAGGTGGCGATGCCGCTGGGGTCGTCGTCGGCTGCGCCGGTGATCAGGCCGGCGCCCAGGTTCGCCCATGGCGGTGTTTCCAGGCCGCCATCTTCGGTGTTCTTGCGACTGACCATGGATGTGTTCCCGATGCGTGAAGTGCCGAGCCGGACGTGGCGTACGGGACGATGATCTTCCCCAATCATGCAGCATCGGCAGGTCGATGCGGTGAAGGCGTGAATATCGAAGACCCGCTGCAACTCACGTAAACTCGCCGGATGACGACGGCCATCCTGCTGCTTCGCCGCGACCTGCGCCTGGCCGACAACCCGGCGCTTGCAGCTGCATGCGCCGCACACGAGCAGGTGTTGCCGCTCTACATCCACGCGCCCGACGAGGATGCTGACTGGGTGCCCGGCGCGGCAAGCCGCTGGTGGCTGCACCATTCGCTGGCGTCCTTGCAGCGCGGCTTGAAGGCGCGTGGCGGCGAGTTGCATATCCGTCAGGGCGACACGCTCGCCGTGCTGCAGGCTTTGCTGGAGCAGACTGGCGCCGGCGCGGTGTACTGGAACCGCCTGTACGAGCCGGCGACGATCAGGCGCGACACGTCGATCAAGGCGGCGCTGCGTGAGCGGGGTGTCGAGGTGCATAGCAGCCATGCCGCGCTATGGCGCGAGCCGTGGCAGATCGCCACCAGGCAGGGCGAGCCGTATCGGGTGTTCACGCCGTACTGGCGCAATCTGCGCGCGCAGTTGAGCGTGAGCGCACCGTTGCCGGTGCCATCCTCGCTGCGCTGCGCGAAGGCGACGGGCAGCACCTCATTGGAATCGCTGGCCTTGTTGCCGAGGATCGGCTGGGATGGCGGCCTGCGCGAAGCCTGGACACCGGGCGAGCAGGGTGCAGAAGAGCTGCTGGAACTGTTCGGCGACGACGCGATCGGCGACTACGCGCAGGCGCGCGATCTGCCGGCGCGGCATGGCACCTCGCGGCTGTCGCCGCATCTGCATTTCGGCGAGATCTCGCCGCGGCAGATCCATCATGCGCTGCATGTGCAGACGCAGCGCGTGGATGCAAGGCGACGGCCGGATATCGAGCCCTACCTGCGCGAGCTGGGCTGGCGCGAGTTTGCGCACCACCTGCTGTATCACTTCCCAGGCACGCCGACGGAGAACTTCAACCCGCGCTTCGATGGTTTCCGCTGGGCTGCTGCCGATGAGGCGTTGCTGCAGCGCTGGCAGCACGGCCGCACCGGCATCCCGCTGGTCGACGCCGGCATGCGCGAGCTGTGGCATACCGGCTGGATGCACAACCGCGTGCGCATGATCGTCGCCAGCTTCCTCACCAAGAACCTGCGTCAGCACTGGTTGCACGGCGCGCGCTGGTTCTGGGACACGCTGGTCGATGCAGACCTCGCCAACAACACGCTGGGCTGGCAGTGGGTGGCCGGCTGCGGTGCGGATGCAGCGCCGTATTTCCGTGTGTTCAACCCGGTGACGCAGTCGCTGAAGTTCGATCCGCAGGGCAGCTATCTGCGCCGCTGGTTGCCGGAACTGGCCGAGGCGCCGACCGCGTTGCTGCATGAACCATGGAAGGATCCGGCGCTGCTGAAGCGCAGCGGTTACCCGACGCCGGTGGTGGATCTCGGCGCCTCGCGCGCCGAGGCGCTGGCGGCGTATCAGCTCTCGCGTGGCTGATCGACGACTTCGGCGCTGCCGGTACGCTTCAGCAGCCATGCCAGCACCGGCGGCGTCACCATCGCGGTGAGCAGCGACATCGCCACGATGATCGCGTAGATGCGGTTGTTGAAGACGCCGGCCGCGAGGCCGAGGCTGGCGATCACCACGCCGACTTCG
The DNA here is from genome assembly GCF_002001125.1 of Rhodanobacter sp. B04. Classification (GTDB taxonomy): domain Bacteria; phylum Pseudomonadota; class Gammaproteobacteria; order Xanthomonadales; family Rhodanobacteraceae; genus Rhodanobacter. The sequence goes on from NZ_MUNV01000008.1 coordinate 111,909, forward strand.
CCGCGCGGCACCATGCCGAAACCGATGATCGTGGCGCTGCGCTTGCCCAGCGACAGCGAACCGAGCCAGCCGCCGGCGAGTTTGGAAATGATCGCGATCGCGGTGACCGCCGCGAGCATCAGCAAAGCGTCCGCGCTGGCCAGCTCATGCAGGTCGATCTTGCTGCCGGTGATCACGAAGAAGAACGGCGTGAGCAGCGCGAGCAATGGCATGGTCTGCTTCTCCAGCGTGTGCTGCTGACGCGTTTCCGAGGCGATCATGCCGGCCAGGAAAGCGCCGATGATCGCCGCCAGCCCGAACTGGGTGGACAGATAGGCCAGCCCGAGGCACAGCGCCAACACGATCATCAGCGGCGAATGCGGATCCATCGGTTTTTCCAGCCAGCTGGAGTTCCAGCGCATCACTCGCGCACCGCCCAGGCCGACGACGGCAATGAAGCCGACCGCGCCCGCCAGCACCATCAGCAGGTGCGAGAGATTGAAACCGCCGCCACCCTGCATCGACACCACCACGCCAAGCAGCAGCATCGCCAGGATGTCGTCGATCACCGCCGCGCCGAGGATCACCTTGCTCTCGACGCGTTGCAGCACGTGCAACTCCTGCAGGACACGCGCCGTGATGCCGGCCGAGGTGGCGACGAAGGCGGCTGCCACGAACAACGACTTGTCCCAGTCGAAGCCGTTGCCATGCGCCCACACGCTACCCATGCCGAACGGCACCAGCACGCCGAGCACGCCTACCAGAAAGGCCACCTTGCCGACTTTCTTCAGATCCTCCAGCCGGGTTTCCAGGCCGACCGAGAACAGCAGCAGCACCACGCCGATCTCGGCCAGCACATCCAGCGGCGTGCCGGTGGCGGTTTGCTCGGGAGTGATCCAGCCGAGCAGCGACGGACCGATCACGCAACCGGCGGCGATCTGGCCCACCACGCCGGGCAGCTTCAGCCGTTGCGCAATCTCGCCGCCGATCTGGGCGGCGACGAACACGATGAACAGGGTGAACAGGATGTCGCTGGCGTGGTGCATGCGGCGAACTCAAGCTGTCGGCAGAGCCAGCATCCTACATGTGTGCAGATCATGTCGCGACCACGCGCAGGGGCCTGCCTACTCGGTCGCGGCAGCGCCTGGCAGCGGGCGATCGTGCCGCAACCGGCTGAACACCCGGCTGGCCGCGGCGGTGACTGCCGCCAGCAGCAATACCGTCCAGCGGAACGCCACGACGTAGTCATCATGGGCATGGCCCTGCAGCAGCGCTTCCATCAACAGCGTGGACAGCGCGATACCGAAACTCATCGCCAGGTATTGCACCGTCGAGGCCATCGACGAGGCCATCGAGGCGTGCTTGATGTCCAGGTCGTTGTAGATCAGCGTGTTCATCGCGGTGTACTGCAGCCCCGAGAAACTGCCGTACAAGAAGGTGAGCAGGGTGATCAGCCAGACCGGCGAGGTCGGGCCGAGCAGGGCGAAAGCGGCCAGCAGCACCGCCACCATCAGCGTGTTGCCGAGCAGCAGGCGGCGGTAGCCGAAGTGGACCAGGGCCCGGTTGATCACCCACTTGGCGCTGATCGAACCCAGTGCCTGCGGCACCATCATCAGGCCGGCCATCATCGGCGACCAGCCGCAACCCACCTGCAGGAACAGCACCAGCAACAGGAACATGCCGGAGATGCCGAGCCGGGTGAACAGGCCGCCGGCCAGCGCCACCCATACGCTGCGCACGCGCAGCAGGCCGAGGTCCGCCACCGGATGCGCGGTGCGGCGGCTGTGCCATACGTACACGGTGCCGAGCAGCAGCGCGAGCGCACTGCACAGTCCGATGTGCGCCCACGGTAGCGGCTTGCTGCCGGCCAGTTCCGATGCGGTGAGCAGCAAGGCCGAGGCGGCGGCAAACAGCAGGAAGCCGAACAGGTCGAAGCGGTTTGCATGTTCCAGCCGGTAGTCGGGCATGTCGCGCCGGTTCATCCACACGCCGGCGATCGCCACCGGCACATTGATCAGGAAGATCAGCCGCCATGAGGTGAATTCGACCAGCGCGCCGCCGAGCAACGGCCCGAGCACCGAGCCGAGCAGGCCGAACGTGGCCACCGTGCTCATCGCACGCACGAACTCGCGCTTGGCGATGCTGCGCACCAGCACGTAACGGCCTACCGGCATCAGCGAGGCGCCACCGACACCTTGCAGCACACGCGCCGCAACCAGCTCGGGCAGTGTCTGCGCGATGCCGCACAGCAGTGAGCCGAGGCCGAACACCACGATCGCGGCGCCGAATACCCTGCGCGTGCCCAGGCGATCGCACAGCCACGGGCTGGCGGGAATCAGGATCGCCAGGGTCAGCACGTAACTGGTCAGCGCCGTGCGCATGCCCAGCGGCGTGACATGCAAGGCATCGGCCATCGCCGGTACCGCGGTGTTGACCACGGTCGAATCCAGCGACTGCATGAAGAACGCGGCGGCTACCAGCCACAGCAGACCGCGGAAGCGTTCGCGCGTGGAAACCTCGGACAGGGCTGCTGAAACCGTCGCTGGCATGGAGGCAGCGGAGGCGGCAGCGTGGGGATCTGCGGCAGCTTGGGGAGGCATCGGCGCAGATGATACTTGCTATGACAGCTTGCTTTTCGTGAGTGGCGTCTGCAGAGTTAAGCCGGTTTCATCTGCCGTCACGCCCAGCGGGCCATGACGGCGCCATAACGACCATGCGCGCCGAGGCGGTTTCGTCTCGGCGCGTGTTTTTTGCGCGGCAGGAGCCGCCCGCAGGAGGAGTCACCATGAGCAGCAAGCCACCGATCACCGTGTCCCGCATCGATCTCGAGCGCATCGAGGCGCTGCTGGAGCGCCTGCCAGCCGCCGAGTCCGCGCATTTCGACGCATTGCGCGCGGAGCTCGATCGTGCCGAGGTGGTCGAGCCGACGGCGATGCCGGAACACATCGTGACGATGAACTCCACAGTCAGCTTCGAGGATGAAAGCAACGGCGAGAAGCTCACCTTGACGCTGGTCTATCCTGCCGCTGCCGGAGCGCCAGGCACGGTATCGATCCTGGCGCCGGTAGGCAGCGCACTGCTCGGTTTGTCGCGCGACCAGCAGATCGATTGGCCGACCCCGGACGGCCGTCATCGCCGCCTGCGCGTGCTGGAGATCGGCTATCAGCCGGAAGCGGCGGGGCATTACCACCGCTGAACCAGGCCGCGGCCGGGATTCAGGGCTTGAAGTGATGCACGAAGCCAACCTGAAAACCGCCCGGCAGCCAGCCGAGGATCAGCGGCGACTGCCGATGCGCGGCCCACAGGCCCACGCCAGTGCCCAGCGCCGCACCGACCAGCACGTCGCTCTGCCAGTGACCGCGGGTCTTCATTCGCGCCACGGCGTCGTAGGCTGGCAATAAAGCCAGGGCGTAGACCGCAGGATGATCGTCGCCGTAGGCGGCCATGAAGGGCGTCACGGCAGCGGCAATCGCGGTGACCTCACCGCTGGGAAAGCTCTGGGCGTGGGTGCCCTTGAAGAACTCGTTAGGATTGCTGGTCTGCGAAGGGCGTTCGCGCTGGAAGGTGTATTTCATCGCCTGCGCGCCGATGCTGCTGATCACCATCGCGTCGACCGCGCGCCACATCGTGTCGCCGAACTTGTCCTCATCGCCGAACGCCAACGCGCCGCCGCCCACGGTGAGGATGGTGCCGTACATCAGCACGTTCTGGTCGCTGCGCTTCCAGATGCCGCTGTTGTCGTAATGCAGGCGGTGGTCGATGCCGAGCGGGCCACCGCCAGCCAGGGCAGTGCCGGAGGCGACCACGGCAACCAAGGCCAGCAAATACCGCGGAACACGCATGATCATGTTGCCCTCCTCGACGTGATGGAACGCCGCACGTATCAAATTGCTGAGGCTAGGCTCAAAATCTTTTGTTTCGCTTATTCCGCCGGCTGGAAATCCCGGGGTTGTCGCTAAACTGCGCGGTAGCAAGGAGACCTGCATGACCGAACGCCCAGCCCCCGCCGAGATCGTCGCCCGCGCCGCCGCGCTGCGGGCGCAGATCGAGCAGGCGAATTACTGCTATCACGTGCTCGACGAGCCGCAGATCACCGACGCCGACTACGATCGCCGGATGCGCGAGCTGGAAGCGCTGGAAGCCGAATATCCGGCGCTTGCCTCGGACGATTCACCGACGCGCAAGGTCGGTGCGCGGGCGCAGGGCGGTTTTGCCGAAGTACGTCATCAGCTGCCGATGCTGTCGCTCGGCAATGCGTTCGAACAGGACGGCGAGACGGAGCGCGAGCGTTTCCGCGAAGTGGCCGAGTTCGAGCGGCGCATCGAGCAGACGACGAAACGGACCGAACCCGTCTTCTCGGTCGAACCGAAGCTGGACGGCCTGGCGATCAGCCTGCGCTACGAACATGGCGTGTTCGTGCAGGGCGCCACGCGTGGCGACGGCGAAACCGGCGAAGACGTCACGGCGAACCTGCGCACGGTGCGCGCGATTCCCCTGAAGCTGCGTGGCGAAGGCTGGCCCGACGTGCTGGAAGTGCGCGGGGAGGTGATCATGCTGCGCAAGGATTTCGAAGCGTTCAACGAGTACGCCCGTACCCATGGCGAGAAGCCGCTGGCCAATCCGCGCAACGGTGCGGCTGGTTCATTGCGCCAGCTCGATCCGGCGATCACGGCGAAACGGCGCTTGAGCTTTTTCGCCTACGCGATCGGCGTGGTCGAGGGCGGCATGCTGCCTTCGACGCATTCCGCCACTTTGCGGCAACTGCGCGAGTGGGGCTTGCCGGTATCGCCGGAAGTAGGCATCGCGCGCGGCTTCGACGGGCTGATCGCGTACTTCCGGCGCATCGGCGCCAAGCGCGACGCGCTGCCGTACGACATCGATGGCGTGGTCTACAAGCTTGACGACTACGCCGGCCAGCGCGAGATGGGTTTCGTCTCGCGCGCGCCGCGCTGGGCGATCGCGCACAAGTTTCCGGCACAGGAGCAGGCCACGCGTCTGCTCGACATCGAGGTCCAGATCGGCCGCACGGGTGCGGCGACGCCACGCGCACGGATGGAGCCGGTACAGGTGGCCGGCGTCGTGGTGACCTACGCCACCCTGCACAACGCCGACCAGATCGCGCGGCTGGACGTTCGCGTGGGCGACACCGTGATCGTGCGCCGTGCCGGCGATGTGATTCCGGAAGTGGTGCGGGTGATCGAGGATCAGCGCCCCGCCGGCACGGTGCCGTGGACGATGCCGACGCATTGCCCGGTATGCGGCTCCGCGCTGATCCGCGAGGAGGGCGCGGCAGCCTGGCGCTGTTCCGGCGGGCTGATCTGCGCCGCGCAGCGCAAGGAGGCGCTGATCCATTTCGCCTCGCGTCGCGCGATGGATATCGAGGGCCTGGGCGAGCGCTTCGCCGAGGCGCTGGTGGAACTTGACGTCGTGCACACACCGGCGGACCTGTACGGATTGAGCGTGGACGACTTCGTCGACATGAAACGGCGCATCGACGAGCGGGATGGCACCACGCCGGAGACGGTGAAGGCCGGCAAGGTCGCGACCAAGTGGGCCGAGAACCTGGTCGCAGGCATCGAGGCCAGCCGGCGCACGACGCTGGCCCGCTTCCTGTTCGCGCTGGGCATCATGCATATCGGCGAGAGTACGGCGAAGACGCTGGCAGCATGGCTGGGCCGACTGGAATTCGTGCGCGGCATGCCGGCAGCGGTGCTGCGTGTGTTGCCGGATATCGGCGATGAAGTGGCGTCCTCGATCGCCGGCTTCTTCGCGCAGCAAGGCAACCAGCAGGTGGTCGATGCGCTGCTCGCCGCCGGCATCGTGCTCGGCGACGAGACCGCGCCGTCGCCACTGTTGCGCGAGCGGCTGAACCTGGGCGTGTTGCTGGACCAGTCCGGGATCAGCAAACTCGGCCCCAAGAGCACGCGCCTGCTGGTCGAGCATTTCCCGACCCTGGACCGGTTGCTGGCGGGCGGCGCCGCCCACTGGATTGCCGCCGGCCTGCCGCAGGCGGCCGCATCGAGCCTGCAGGGATTTCTCGCCGACCCGTCGGCGCTTGCCGGATTGCGCGGTAGCGAGGCTGCGATGCGGCGCTTGCTGGCGGCCACTCCCGCTATGGCGGCGGCGAGTCAGGCGCCACTCGATGGCCAGACCATCGTGCTCACCGGCACGCTGACTTCGCTCAGTCGCGACGAGGCGAAGGATCGACTGGAGGCGCTGGGGGCGAAGGTGTCCGGTTCGGTTTCGAAGAAGACCAGCTTCGTGGTCGCCGGCGAAGCGGCCGGTTCCAAGCTCGACAAGGCGCAGGAGCTTGGCGTGGCGGTTTGGGACGAAGCGCAGCTGTTGGCATTGCTGGCCAAGCATGAGAGCACGACATGATGCGTGACATGGCATGGGTCATTTCGTTGCGATTGCGTGCGCAGCTGTACGCGCTGATGCGCACGTTCTTTGCCGAACGCCATGTGCTTGAAGTCGAAACCCCGGTGCTCTCCGCCGCAGGCAACACCGACCCCAACATCCAGAGTTTCAGCACCCATTTCAGCGGTCACGCCGATGCCGGTGCGCGGGAGCGCTGGCTGCGCACGTCGCCGGAGTTTCCGCTGAAGCGGCTGCTCGCTGCAGGTGTCGGCGACTGCTACGAGCTCGGTCGCGTGTTCCGCAACGGCGAAGCGGGCGGGCGGCACAATCCCGAGTTCAGCATGCTGGAATGGTATCGGGTGGGCTGGGATCACCGCCGTCTGATGGGCGAGGCCATCGAACTGGTCGAGGCGGCGCTGGCGATGGTCGGGCGGCGCGGCGAAGTGCTGATCGAGAGCTACCGGCAGTTGTTCCTGGACGAGCTGGGCATCGACCCGCTGCATGCGCCGATCGACGAGCTGCGCGCGCCGCTGGCCGAATACAACATCGGCCCGGATGGCCTGGGTCGCGACGACTGGCTCGACCTGCTGATCACGCACAGGCTGCAGCCCGCGTTCCCGCGCGACCGCATCACGGTGATCCACGATTACCCGGCCACCCAGTGCGCGCTGGCCAGGATCCGCCCCGGCGAGCCCCCGCTGGCCGAACGCTTCGAGCTTTACCTGGGACGCTACGAGCTGGCCAACGGCTACCACGAACTGAACGATGCGGCCGAGCAGCGCGCGCGATTCGAACGCGACAACGAGGTGCGCCACAGCCGGGGCCTGCGCGAGATTCCGATCGACGAGCGTCTGCTCGGCGCACTCGGTGCGATGCCCGATTGCGCCGGTGTGGCGCTTGGCGTGGAACGCCTGCTGATGTGCCTGGGCGGCACCGATGCGATCGCCGACGTGCTGGCGTTTCCCTTCAACCGGGCATGAGTGGCGCATGAGCAAACCGCTGCTGGGCGCCATCCACCATGTAGCGCTGATCTGTTCGGACTATCCGCGTTCGCGTGCGTTCTACAGCGAGACGCTGGGATTGCCGATCGTGCACGAAGTCTATCGCGAGGCGCGCGATTCCTGGAAATGCGATCTGCTGGTCAGTCCCGGCGTGCAGCTGGAGCTGTTTTCCTTTCCCGGGCCACCGCCACGGCCATCGCGACCGGAGGCGCAGGGCCTGCGTCACCTGGCTTTTGCCGTGTCCGACGTGGACGCGACGGTCGGCGTCCTGGGCGGGCGTGGGGTGAATTGCGAGCCGGTGCGGGTCGACGAATACACCGGTCGGCGCTTCACCTTTTTCGCCGATCCCGATGGCCTGCCGATCGAGCTTTACGAGGCAGGTTGAGCGGCCCAGAACCCCACCCGTTGCCGGGCGGGGCGGCTCGCATCAGGCGTCGCGGCTTTCCAGCAAAAAGCGGTAGATCAGACCGCCGACGATGCCGCCGAGCAGCGGCACCAGCCAGAAGAACCACAGCTGTTCGACGGCCCAACCGCCCTGGAACAACGCCACGCCGGTCGAGCGGGCCGGGTTCACCGAGGTGTTGGTGACCGGGATGCTGATCAGGTGGATCAGGGTCAGGGTGAGGCCGATCGCGATGCCGGCGAAGCCGGCCGGGGCGCGCTTGTCGGTGGCGCCGTGGATCACGATCAGGAAGAACGCGGTCATCACCAGTTCGCACACCATGGCCGCGCACATCGAATAGCCGCCCGGCGAATGCGCGCCGTAGCCGTTCGAGGCGAAGCCGCTGGCACTGGCGTCGAAGCCGGCCTTGCCGCTGGCGATCACGTACAGCACGGCCGCTGCGGCAATGGCGGCGATCACCTGCGCGACGACGTACGGAACCACGTCTTTCGCCGGGAAGCGGCCGCCGGCGCAGAGCCCCACGGTCACCGCCGGATTGAAATGGCCGCCGGAGATAGGCCCGACCGCGTACACCATGGTCAGCACGGTGAGGCCGAAGGCGAATGCGACGCCCGCGAAACCGATGCCCAGTCCGGGAAAGCCTGCAGCCAGTACCGCGCTGCCACAGCCGCCGATCACCAGCCAGAACGTGCCGAAGAATTCGGCAGCCAAACGCTTGCTCATGCTCATCAGGAAACTCCTTGTCGGTTGAATGCAGGCGCGCGTGCGCACCACGAGCGCTATTCGTCACAACATGCGAAGACGTTTTCCCCAGAACCCCAAGTCCACAAGCGTACGGACTGCAGCAACGCATGTTGCGTGGACGCGCGCTGCCGCCCGCGGACTTCATTCACCCGCGATCCATGCCGGTCGCGCGCAGCATAAGCGATGCGGAGGGCGGGCACGAGCGATGCCTTGCCCCCTTCCAATCACGTGGCGATACGTTATGTTGCGCAAACCTTTACCTGAGCGTCCCGTGGAACCACCGATGCCTGATGCCGCGATTTCGCCTCTTTCGAATGCCTCGGCATCCTCGCGCGCACTCGGTCGACGCGATCTGCGCACATTGGGCCTGTCGGCCCTCGGTGGCGCGCTGGAGTTCTACGATTTCGTGGTGTTCGTGTTCTTCGCGATCCCGCTGAGCCACCTGTTCTTTCCGAAGGACACGGCCTCCTGGCTGGCCCAGTTGCAGGTGTATGGCATCTTCGCGGCCGGCTACCTGGCGCGACCGCTCGGCGGCATCGTGATGGCGCATTACGGCGACAAGCTGGGGCGCAAGAAGATGTTCACGCTCAGCGTGTTCCTGATGGCGGTGCCGACGTTGGGCATCGGCCTGCTGCCCGTATATGTGCAGATCGGCATGCTGGCGCCGCTGCTGTTGCTGCTGTTGCGCGTGGTGCAGGGCATCGCCGTGGGCGGTGAAGTGCCGGGTGCCTGGGTGTTCGTGGCCGAGCATGTGCCGGCGCAACGGATCGGGTTTGCCTGTGCCAGCCTTACCTCGGGACTTACCGTCGGCATCCTGATCGGCTCGCTGGTGGCGGCGACGATCAATCACCGGATGACGCCGGCCGAAGTGCTCGACTGGGGCTGGCGGCTGCCGTTCCTGGTCGGTGGCGTGTTCGGTTTCTTTGCGGTATGGCTGCGCCGGTGGCTCAGCGAGACGCCGGTGTTCGAGGCGATGCATGCGCGCCGCGAACTGGCGTTGGGACTGCCATTGCGGCAGGTGTTTGAACGGCATCTGCCCAGCGTGCTGCTGTCGATGCTGGTGACCTGGATGCTCACCGCCGCGATCGTGGTGATGATCCTGATGACCCCGTCGCTGGTGCAGTCGGTGTTCCATGTCGAGCCCGAGCGCGCCTTTCTCGGCAACAACGTGGCCTCGTTCGCGCTGGCGCTGGGCTGCCTGTGTTATGGCTGGCTGGCCGATCGCATCGGTTACCCGCGCGCACTGCTGCTCGGGGCAGCCGGCTTGCTGGTTTCTAGCTATGCGCTGTACCTGGATTTGCAGGTCGGTGGCGCACATTTCGTCGCGCTGTATGCGCTGGCCGGTTTCAGCGTCGGCGTGGTCGGCGTGGTGCCGGCACTGATGGTGGTGGCGTTTCCGCCGGCAGTGCGTTTCTCTGGCCTGTCGTTTTCCTACAACATCGCCTATGCGCTGTTCGGCGGTCTCACGCCGCCGCTGATCGGGTTGCTGGTGCAGCGGTTCGGCGTGCTGGCACCGGCGCACTATGTGGCGTTTACCGCCGTGATCGGGATCGCCGTTGCGGCCTGGTCGATGGCCACGCGCCGAGCCGGGCATGACGTGGCGCGGGCCGGCGGTTAGAACTCCAGTTCCTGTGCCGCGCACAGATAGTCGATCAGTGGCGATATGCGCTTGAACGTTGCCACGGTCCACGGCAGCAGTTCACCCGAGCAGGCGAGCGCCTCGTCGAAGTTCTCGCCCACCGCGAAATCCTTGCGCTTCAGATCCTCGATCAGCTCGTGCTCCGGATCGAAGCCGCGTGGCGGCCGGCTCAGCGACTCGCCCCAGAACGTGAAGTGCTCGCGGAACGGCTTGCTCCGGGTGGCGCGTTTCCATGCGGCAGGGTTGTCGGCGATGAACGCGCGGATGCGCTTCAGCGCATCGGGTTCCGGGTGCCACATGCCGCCGCCGGCGAAACAGTCGCCGGGCTGGATGTGCATGTAGAACGACGGCGCCGGGATCTCGTGGCGGCGTTCGTGGAAAAAGCGCGAACCCTGCCACGGCTTGTACGGCAGCTTGTTGTTGGAAAAGCGCGTGTCGCGAAAGATGCGGAACAGCGAGCCGCCGTTCTTGCGCGCATCGGCGCGGTAGTGCGGGCTGATCTTCGCCAGCGGTGCCTGCAGGTCGGTGATCAGCTGCAGGAACGGTTCGCGCACGTGGCGCTCGTAATCGTCCTTGTGCGCGGCAAACCAGTCGCGGCTGTTGTTCTTGTCGAGGGCGCGCAGGAAGCGGAAGGTGGCGGGGGTGAAATAGGTTTGCGGCATGGTTGTCGTTGACTCAAGGTGATTGGACCAAACCAGTGTCGATACCGGCGGCGAGCTGTTCGCCCCAGGCCTGCAGCTGATCGAGCAGGGGCAGCTTGTCTTGCGCCGGCGGATCTTCGCGCAATTCGGCGATGCGGGTGAAGTAGTCTTCCAGGGTCAGGCCGGTCAACGCCGTGTGGCGCGTCAAGCGCGCCTGCCGGAAACGTTCCCAGCGCGAATGCTCGCCGGCATCCAGGGTATCCGGCCAGTTGCGTGCACGGTAGCGAAACAGCAGCTCCGGATAACGCGGGTCGCGGAATGGAAAGGCGCGCCTGCCCAGCTCCGCCGGCGGCGTGGCACGTACCTGGGCCAGCAGCTTCTTGTCGGCGTCGGGCAGGAAGCCGCCACCGTACAGCGCCAGCTCGGGGTCCTCCGGCGGCGGCAGTTCGGCGGCGCGCTGGAACACGCGGCGCAGCTTTTCGGTCAGCCCCTCCACCGCGCGCAGGGTATCGCGATGCGCGATGCAACGGTCGAGGTCCAGTTGCAGACGATTCAAGTCGGTACCTTGCAGTACGGACAACGGCGCCAGCGCCGGTGCGTGATTGGCGCGCACGGTACGCAGCGGGATGCGCCCGACGCCTTCCGGCAGGTCGGCGCGCGCGGTGAAGATGCGGTCGGCGATCTCGTCCTCGTCCAGCGCCAGCCATTCGGCCGGGTCGCTGGCCAGGTCGTACACGATCACTTCGCCGGCACGACTCGGATGTGGCGCCAGCGGCGCGATCACCGCCAGGCAATGCCGGCTGGCCGGATAGCGCGAGGACACATGCACCACCGGTGTCATGTTCACCACGTCGAGCAGCTCGAACACCTTCTGCTTGCGGCGCAGGCCGTAATACCAGTCCCACAGCCGTGGCTGGCGCACGCGGATCAGCCGGGCCAGACCGATCAGCGCGTATACGTCGGAGAGTGCATCGTGCGCGCGCTCCTGTTTCAGCTGGTTGGCGCTGGCCAGGTGCTCCAGCTTGAAGCTGGGCGTGCCGTCGTCTCGCGCCGGCCAGACGATGCCTTCCGGGCGCAGTGCCTGGCACAGGCGCACCAGGTCGATCAGGTCCCAGCGCGAGTTGCCGTTTTCCCACTCGCGGCCGTACGGCTCGTAGAAGTTGCGGTACAGCATCTGCCGGGTGAACTCGTCGTCGAAACGCAGCGAGTTGTAGCCGACGCCGCAGGTGCCCGGTTCGGCCAGTTGCTCGTGCACGCGTGCGGCGAATTCGGCCTCGCTGACGCCTTCGCGTTCGGCCTGTTGCGGGGTGATGCCGGTGATCAGGCAGGCATCCGGGTGCGGCGGCATCTCGCGTGGTGGCTTGCCGTAGAACATCACCGGCGCACCGATGATTTCCAGCTCCGGCGTGGTACGGATGCCGGCGAACTGCAGTGGACGGTCACGGCGCGGGTCGGCGCCGGAGGTCTCGTAGTCGTGCCAGAAGAAGGTCTGCATGGGGCCGATGATCGCATGCTCCAAAGTCGAAGCGGCAAGACTGATAAACTCGCTGGCACAAGGAGAGCTCATGAGCCAAGCCCACGAAGACAACCTGATCTGGATCGATCTGGAAATGACCGGCCTCGATACCGACAACGACTCGATTCTGGAGATCGCCACGGTCGTCACCGACAAGCATCTCAACGTGCTGGCCGAAGGACCGGTCTTCGCGATCCGTCATGAAATCGACCGGCTGGAGTCGATGGACAGCTGGAACTGCAACCAGCACCACAAGTCCGGCCTGTGGCGACAGGTGCTGATCTCGGAGACCGATCACGCGATGGCCGAGCAGGCCACGGTCGATTTCCTGCGCGCATGGGTGCCGCCGGGGAAGTCGCCGATGTGCGGCAACTCGATCTGCCAGGACCGGCGCTTCATGCACCGGCAGATGCCGCGGCTGGAGCGTTATTTCCATTACCGCAACCTGGATGTCTCCACGCTCAAGGAGCTGGCCCGGCGCTGGGCGCCGAACATCGCCAAGAGTTTCGGCAAGGAATCGGCGCATACGGCGTTGTCGGATATCCGCGATTCGATTGCCGAGTTGCGTCACTACCGCAGCTACATGGGCGAGTTGGGCGGTCAGGTCGAGGTCTGACATTGACCTGTTGCCAATCGGCATGATGCCGGATCAGTTTGGGAGTTGAACATGTCGATCGATCTGTTTGCGCCGGTGCTGGACTGTGCCGGGCGTCCGTTGCGGCTCGATCGGCCGCGCGTGGTCGGCATCCTCAATCTCACCCCGGATTCGTTCTCCGACGGCGGTGCGCACGCCAGCGTGGATGCGGCGGTGGCGCACGGCCTGTGCATGGTGGAAGAGGGCGCCGACATGCTGGACGTCGGCGGCGAATCCACCCGGCCTGGCGCGGCGGATGTCTCGGTCGAGGAAGAGTTGCGGCGTGTGCTGCCGGTGATCGAACAGCTGATCGCGCGCACCACGTTGCCGATTGCGATCGACACCTCCAAGCCGGAGGTGATGCGTGCCGCGGTGGCTGCCGGTGCCGGCATGATCAACGACGTGTATGCGTTGCGCCGCGACGGCGCGCTGGATGCCGTCGCCGAGCTGGGCGTGCCGGTATGCCTGATGCACATGCAGGGCGAGCCACGCAGCATGCAGGCCGATCCGCACTACGACGACGTGGTCGGCGAGGTGCACCGCTTCCTCACCGACCGGCTGTTCGCCTGCGAACTGGCCGGCATCGACCGGCGCAAGGTGATGCTCGATCCCGGTTTCGGTTTCGGCAAGACACTGGAGCACAATCTGGCCCTGCTGTGTGCGCTGGAGCGCTTCGCCAGCCTGGGCAGTGGCGTGTATGCCGGGCTGTCGCGCAAATCGATGATCGGCACGCTGACCGGTCGCGCCGAGCCTGCGGATCGTGCCGCCGGCTCGGCGGCGGCCGCGTTGATTGCGGTTCAGCGAGGGGCCCGCATGGTGCGTGTGCACGATGTGGCCGCCACGGTGGATGCGCTGGCAGTCTGGCAGGCGGTTCATGCGGTCGATGCAGCGCCGCGACGTGACGAGAAAACCGCCGCGCCGCGCTGGCCCGACGACGACTGAGCGCCGTGGCAGATGAATGTTTGAGGAGGGCGGCGCAGTACCATGCTTCGCCGCAGGGACAGGGAAACCCATTGGGATCGCAGCACACGATGAATCAACGCAAATATTTCGGCACGGACGGCATTCGCGGCATGGTCGGGCAGTGGCCGATCAGCGCGGACTTCATGTTGCGGCTGGGCCGTGCCGTAGGCAGCGTGCTTGCACGAGACGGCAAGGATCGGCCCAAGGTGCTGATCGGCAAGGACACCCGTGTTTCCGGCTACATGTTCGAATCGGCACTGGAGGCTGGGCTCGTCGCGGCCGGCGCCGACGTGGGGCTGCTCGGGCCGATGCCGACGCCGGCGGTGGCCTTCCTGACCCGCTCGATGCGCGCCAGCGCAGGCATCGTCATCAGTGCCTCGCACAATCCGCATCATGACAACGGCATCAAGTTCTTCTCCGCCAATGGCGAGAAGCTGTCCGATGCGGTCGAGCTGGCGATCGAGCGGGAAGTCGATGCCGATTTCGTCACGGTGCCGTCCGAGCGGCTGGGCAAGGCGACCCGGATCAGCGATGCGGTGGCGCGCTACGCCGAATTCTGCAAGGCGACGGTGGCTGAGGATTTCAGCCTGCGCGGTTTGAAGCTGGTGCTGGACTGCGCCCATGGCGCGACCTATCAGGTGGCGCCGAAGGTGTTTGCCGAACTCGGCGCCGAGGTGGTCACGATCGGCGACAAGCCGGATGGCTTCAACATCAACCGCGAAGTCGGCTCCACCCATCCGCAGGCCCTGCAGCAAGCCGTGCTGGCGCATGGCGCGGACCTGGGTATCGCGTTCGACGGTGACGGTGACCGGCTGGTGCTGGTCGATCGGCATGGCGTGCTGGCCGACGGTGACGACATTCTGTACGTGCTGGCGCACAGCTGGCATGCCCGCGGCCTGCTCGAGGGGCCGGTAGTGGGCACCTTGATGAGCAATTACGGCCTGCAGCTGGCTCTGGCACAGCTCGAGGTGTCGCTGATCCGCGCCAACGTCGGCGATCGCTACGTGATGCAGCAGTTGAGGCAGCACGGCGGCGTACTGGGTGGCGAGACATCCGGCCACATCCTGTGCCTGGATCGTGCCACCACCGGCGACGGCATCGTCGCTGCGCTGGCGGTGCTGGAGGCGCTGTCGCTGTCCGGCCAGGACCTGGCCACGGCCCGGCAGGGGTTGAGGAAGTTGCCCCAGGTGATGCTCAACGTGCGTGCCGCCGGTGCCCGCGAGGCGCTGGCCAGCCGTGAGGTGCAGCAGGCACTGGCCGAAGTGGAGCAGGTCCTGCGCGGTCGCGGCCGGGTGGTGCTGCGTGCCTCCGGTACCGAGCCGCTGGTGCGTGTCACCATCGAGGCAGCCGATGCGGCGGAAGTGCGGCAGTTGGCGGAAAAGCTTGCGGAGATTGTAAAATCCGTAGCCGAACGCTCGTGAACCTGTAGTTGTACTGGGTCGCCATGGACAGGCCCGACGTGCACCGCCCCTGCGGTGGCGGATGAATCGACCGCACGCCCAACCTAGTGGACTACAACCATCATGAAGAATGTTCCCACCCTCGATATCCGCCGTTACGACACCGACCGCGACGCCTTCGTCGCCGAGCTGGGTGCGGCCTATCGCGAATTCGGCTTCTGCTGCATCAGCGGGCACGGCATTCCACGCGAGCTGATCGACGGCTCGTACGATGCCTTCCAGCGCTTCTTCGCGCTGCCGACCGACACCAAGATGAAGTACCACATCGCCGGCAGCGGCGGTGCGCGCGGCTATACGCCGTTCAAGGTGGAAACCGCCAAGGACAGCCAGTACGCGGACCTGAAGGAGTTCTGGCATATCGGCCGCGAGATTCCGCGCGACTCGAAGTTCGCCGATGTGATGCCGCCGAACATCTGGCCGGCCGAAGTGGCGGATTTCAAGCAGTACGGCTATGGCCTGTTCGAGGCGCTGGACCAGCTCGGCACGCGCGTCTTGCGTGCGCTGGCGCTGCACATCGATCAGCCGGAAAACTTTTTCGAGGACAAGACCGACGTCGGCAACTCGATCCTGCGTCCGATCCACTACCCGCCGATCACCCAGGACAACATCCCCAACGTGCGCGCCGGCGCGCATGAGGACATCAACTTCATCACCTTGCTGGTCGGCGCCAGCGCCGAGGGGCTGGAGGTGCTGAGCGACGGCGAATGGCTGCCGATCACCACCGAGGGCGATGCGATCGTGGTGAACATCGGCGACATGCTGCAGCGGTTGAGCAACCACGTGTATCCGTCCACCTCGCACCGGGTGGTCAATCCGCAGAACGACAACGCGCGCAAGCCGCGCTATTCGGTGCCGTTCTTCCTGCATCCGAATCCGGACGTCGTGCTGGATCCGCTCGACTCCTGCATCACCCCGGACAATCCGCGCCGCTACGACACGTCGATCAACTCGCATGAGTATCTGATGCAGCGGCTGCGCGAGATCAAGCTGATCTGAACGCGGGGCACTGCCGGATCGACCGCCCTAGGCATCGGCATTCCGGTAGCGCTTCGATTCGCGTGCGGACAGCCACATCGCCAGCCGATCCGGCATCAGTTGCACGACCGTCTTGATCGCCCGGTTGACGCGCCCAGGGATATATACGGCCTGGCCGCGTTCGACCGCCGCGATGCCCTGGCGCACGACTTCTTCGGCACTGAGCCACATGAAGCCTGGCATCCGGTTCATCTTGTCGCGGGTGCCGGTGACGTCGTGGAATTCCGACCAGGTGAAACCCGGGCACAGCGCACAGACGTTCACGCCAGCTTCGCGGCTTTCCAGCGACAGCGATTGCGAGAACTTGATCAGGTAGGCCTTGGACGCGGCGTACAAGGTATGCCCGGCCGGCCCGGGCACATGCCCGGCCAGCGAGGCCACGTTGATGATGCGGCCATGGCCGCGCTCGCGCATGCCGGGCAGCAGTCGCCATGCCAGTTCGGTAGGGGCCGTCAACAGCACTTGCAGGAAGTCCGCATGGGTTTTCCAGTCGTTCGCCAGGAACGAGCCGGGCACGCCATAGCCTGCGTTGTTGATCAGCCAGTCCACCTGCAGTCCACGCTGTCGCAACGCATCGCACAAGGCTTGCGGTGCAGCCGGGTCGGCAAGATCGTTCGGCAGCACGGTCACGGCGATGCCATGCTTTTCGTGCAGTTCGGCGGCGAGTGTTTCCAGCCTGTCGATTCGCCGCGCGGTGAGTACCAGGTCGTGGCCGAGCGCGGCCAGGTGCCGGGCGAATGCGGCACCGATGCCGGCAGAGGCGCCGGTGATCAGACTGAGGGGGCGGCTGGGCGACATGGGCATTCCTGGATGGCGGACGGCCATTCTTGACCGTGCGCATGCGCGGGCGCCAGCCGTCGCGCATGTTTGCCGATGCGGCGACCCCTCGGTAAGCTTGCGGTTTGATCGCAGCGGAAGCAGACCATGCGCAGGAAACTTGTCGCGGGCAACTGGAAAATGCACGGCAGCCGTTCGATGGCCACCGGCCTGGTAAACGAGATTGTCGCGGCCAAGCCGGCGTCCGTCGACGTGGTCGTGTTTCCGCCGTTTCCCTATCTCGCCGAGTTGGCCTGGCAGCATGCCGACTCCGGGTTGGGCGTGGGCGCGCAGGACGTCAGCGAGCACGAGGGGCAGGGGGCCTATACCGGTGAGGTTTCCGCCGCGATGCTGGCGGATGTCGGTGCGCAGTGGGCGCTGGTCGGCCATTCCGAGCGCCGCCAGTATCACGGCGAGAGCGATGAACTGGTAGCACGCAAGTTCGCGGCGGCGCGGGCGGGCGGCCTCACTCCGATCCTGTGTGTCGGCGAAACACTGGAGCAACGCGAAGCCGGTCAGACCGAAGCCGTCATCGCACGCCAACTGCAGGCCGTGCTCGCTCTCAACGGCATTGCCAGCTTCGACACGGCGGTGATCGCTTATGAGCCGGTCTGGGCCATCGGCACCGGTCGCACCGCCACACCGGAGATGGCGCAGCAAGTTCATGCCTTCATTCGTAGCCAACTGGAAAAGGAAGATGTTATGATTGCCCGTCTGACCCGACTGCTTTACGGCGGCAGTGTCAAGGCGGCCAATGCCGCGGAATTGTTCGCGCAGGCGGACGTGGACGGTGGACTGATCGGTGGGGCCTCGCTGGCCGCGTCCGACTTCCTTGGAATCTGCGCCGCGGCGCATCAGGCGCTACAGGCTCAATAAATAATCATGTTCGTCATCTTCAGCGTGTTTTACATCCTGATCGCTGCGGCGATGATCGTGCTGATTCTGTTGCAGAACGGCGCGGGCGCCGATGCAGGCTCCGGCTTCGGCAGCGGCGCGTCGGCGACGGTGTTCGGTGCGCGTGGCTCGGCCACGTTCCTGACCCGTGCCACCAGCGTGCTGGCCTCGCTGTTTTTCCTGCTCAGCCTCAGCATGGGCATCTATCTCCACGTCAACGGTGCACCGCATAGCGGCAAGACCGATGATCTGGGCGTGATGGCCGGCCTTGCCAGCAAACCGGCGGCACAGCAGGCGGCTCCGGCTGCACCGGCGGGGACGGAGGTGCCGGCGGCGGCTCCTGCCGCTACCGGCAATGCCGTACCGGCTGCACAACCTGCAACAACTCCCGCCCCGACCAAGGGCGAGGTGCCGGCAGCCACACCGCCGGCCCAGAAGCACTGAGCAACACACCTGCCCAGGTGGCGGAACTGGTAGACGCACTACCTTGAGGTGGTAGCGACGTAAGTCGTAGGGGTTCGAGTCCCCTCTTGGGCACCAATAAGGATTTCAGTGACCCTCACTGGGATCATGCAGAAGCAGAAAAACCGCCATCGGGCGGTTTTTTTGTATCTGGCGAATGCTCAGGGCGAACAAGCGTGCCAATGACAGGCGTGTCCCCGGCAGGCACGGCATCCGCATTTACAGGCATGTGCACCGTGATTCCCGCACATGGCTTGTAGGTGCCAACTGACATATCGGCTGTTTTTGGCATGGCACATTGCGTTCCCATGAACGATGAAGCCGGCTGGTCCGGCCGTCGTACCGCGTCTGGTTTTTCATGGAGCAGGGGCAGAGCCATGCTGACTATTTCACTCAAACCTTCGGGAACCGGCGGGTGGAAGATCTGTCGCTGCCATATCGCATTGTTCAGCGATCTGCAGCTGGGTGCGGCGATCAAGCTGGCAAGGGAGCTCGCACGTGACGAATATCGGCGCGCAGGTCGTTCCGTCTGCGTCGAGATGCCTGGCCCGACCTTGGCGATCGTGCTGGCCCGCTATTCGGGCAGCGATGAAATGAGCGTCGACAGCTCGCTTGCGGCCTGACTGCTGCGCAGAAAAACAGCCTGATGTCGCAGTACCATGTATGAAGTCCGGATATGAAGCGCTGCCGGCTCGCAGGATGGTCATGGGTGCAGCAGCCGGTTTTGCCGTCGAGCATTTTGCAGCCTGAGTTCGCACGGCCCAATCAAGGAGGGGAGTGAAGTGATCAATGTTGTCCTGGTGGACGATCACGAGCTGGTTCGTACCGGCTTCCGGATGATCCTGCAGCAACAGGCGGATATCTGCGTCTGCGGTGAAGCGGGGAGTGCCGAAGAAGGTCTGCGGCTGATACGCACGCTGAGCCCCGATATCGCGTTGGTCGACGTGCACATGCCCGGCATGAGTGGCATCGAACTCACCGAGCGCGTGTGCCGGTCGAAGATGTCCACCCATATCGTCATTGTCACGGTGGTGGACGATGCGCGTTTTCCCAAGCGGCTGCTGGATGCCGGTGCGCTCGGCTACCTGACCAAGGGCTGCAGTGCCGAGGAGCTGGTGTCTGCCGTGCGCCAGGTGGCCAATGGCCGGCGCTACCTCGCGCCGGCGGTGGCCCAGCAGCTGGCGCTGGCTACGCTGGATGGCAGCGCGTCACCGTTCGACGTGCTGTCCAGCCGCGAGCTCGAAGTGGCGATGATGCTGGTGCGTGGCAAGCCGTTGACCGTCATTGGCGAGCAGCTCAACCTGAGTCCGAAAACCGTGTCGACGTACAAGCAGCGCCTGATGGAAAAGCTGCAGGTGGACCATGTGCTGAGTCTTGCGCACCTGATGACGGTGCACGGCCTGATCGATACCCCGAATCATCAGGTGGGTGTCTGACCCGTTATCCCGGATAGAGTGCCCCATCGTTGGCGCTGCCAATTCACGGCAACAAAAAACCGGACACGCAGTCCGGTTTTTTGTTGCTCGATCCTCGCCACGGATGGCTCAACCGTGCGAGTCATCCTTGTGCGCTTCATCAGCCGCGGCGGCCATCGGCTTGACTGCCTCATCGCGTGGTGCAGCCGGCGTAGCCGGGTGGGCGGGCTGAGCGAGCAGGTCGCCCTGCTTGGGCTGCGGTACGGCAGCGGTCGTTGGGGAGGGTACGTCAGCCGCAGTGGTCACGGCAGCTGCCGGCGTGTTGACCGTCGCTGGCTGGCTGATCGGGCTGGTTGCTGGAACGGCGATGGCTGCAGGCCGGACCTGGACAGCCGGTGCGACAACAACCGGGGTTGTTGGAGCGCTCACAACAGCTGCAGCTTGTGCTTCGGATGCGACAGGCGCAGCAGCAGGTACGACGACGGATGCGGGTACCGGCGCGCTCTCGCTGATCCGGTTGTTGGCTGCATCGGTGGTATGAGTGACGGCAGTGACGGTCGAGGGCTGTGGCGGCCGGTTGACCTGCGGCACGGGTGCAGCAGGAGCGGCGGGCGATGCTGCGTTGGCACGCTCGTCTGCTACGGCGACATTGGCTACCGGTCTGACCTGGTCAGGAATGGGCGGCAGGGTGGGCAGGTTGAACGCCGCAACGGCAGGTGTGGCGACCGCAACGGTCGCTGCAGGTGAGACGAGCGGCTTCTGTGGCTGACTGTTCGTCATCGTATCCGTTGCCGCAGCCTTTTCGGTCGGTGCCTCGGTTATCGGTGCCGCAGACGTCTGCGCGTCCGGTTTGCGTGATTCAGGCAGTGCACCGACCGGTGCCGCCGCTTGAACAGGCATGGCGCTATTCGTGACGCTGGGACCGGCGATGGCAGCCGTTGTGCCTGCGGCCACGACAGCATCCGCTGATGGTGGCTGGCTGCGGGTGCGTGGCTGGTCGGCCTCGGCGGGGCTGATGGCCTCATCACGGTCTTCGTCGTCGAGCGCTTCCACGGCATCGAGATTCGTGCCGTTCGGCGCAGCTTCGTCATGACGACGGCGACGGCGACCGCCACGACGGCCGCGACGGCGCCGCGACTGGCTTCCATCAGTGTCTGCCGGCGTATCGGCAGAGTCCGGTGCCGTCGATTCCGGCAGCGGTGCGAGCAGCAGTTCGGCTTCCTTGGCGGCATCGCTTGGCGATACGGCTGCCGGGCGCTCGTTGCCGGCCGGACGTGGCGGACGCTCGGTCTTGGGCTGCTGCGGCGGATTGGGCTTGCGCTCAGTGCGTGCGGGGTTGTTCCCGTTTACGGCCGGCTTGGGCTGGCGTTCCGCCTTGGCTGCCGGAGCTTGCGTCTGCTGCTGCGGCTGGCGCGGCTGCTCGTTATTGCGTTGACGCGCGTTCTTCGGCTGCTGTGTCGGGTTTGATTTCGACGCAGGCTGCTGCGCGGATTCGCGCCGGGGCGATCGCTGCGTCGAGGTGTTCTGGGTATTGTTGCGACCCATGCGTTCGTCGCGGCGCTCGCGTGAATTGTCGTTGCCATCGGCACGCCGGGGCGCCGGCGTGGGCGCAGCCGGTTCGGCGCTGCGGAACCAGCCCAACAGTCGCGAGATGACGCCGCCGGACGGGGCCGGTTGGGCTGCTGCCTGGGCAACCGCCGTCGGCTGGCGGCGGGCAACTGGCTGGGCTGCAGCGACGGGTGCGGCAACTTCCTCGCGCAACGGCGCCGGGCTGGACGGCACGATGCCGCTGACCGCCGGCTGTTCGCTGCTGCCCAGGGCCTGGCCCATCTTGGGCAGTTCGGCCGTTTCCACCGTGGTCAACCGCTCGTAGCTCGGTTTGCTGTGCTCGCCCATGTCGGCTTCGCGGATGCGCTGGATTTCGATATGTGGCGTTTCCAGCTTCTCGTCGGCGACGATCATCACGTGCACCTTGTGGCGCAGTTCGATCTCCACCACGCTGGCGCGCTTTTCGTTGAGCAGGAAGTTGGCCACGCTGGTCGGGGCCTGCACCAGCACCTGGCCGGTATTGTCCTTCATCGCGTGTTCTTCGATGAGGCGCAGGGTCGACAGCGACAGCGATTCCACGCCGCGGATGTGGCCATGACCCTCGCAGCGCGGGCAGACGATCTGGGTCGCTTCGCCGAGGCTCGGGCGCAGGCGCTGACGCGACATCTCGAGCAGGCCAAAGCGCGAGATGCGGCCGATCTGCACGCGGGCACGATCGAGCTTCAGCGCTTCCTTCAGGCGATCTTCCACTTCGCGCTGGTGCTTGGGGCTGTCCATGTCGATGAAATCGATCACGATCAGGCCGCCGGCGTCACGGATGCGCGCCTGGCGGGCGATTTCCACCGCGGCCTCGCAATTCGTGTTGAACGCGGTCTCCTCGATGTCGCTGCCCTTGGTGGCCTTGGAGGAGTTGATGTCGATCGCGGTCAGCGCTTCGGTCTGGTCGATCACGATCGAGCCGCCGGAGGGCAGGCGAACCTGGCGGTCGAACGCGCTCTCGATCTGCGTCTCGATCTGGTAACGCGTGAACAGCGGAGTGTCGTCCTTGTACAGCTTGAGTTTGCGCAGCGCGTTTGGCATCACCTGCTGCATGAAGTCGCGGGCGTCGTTGTACAGCGACTCCTCGTCGATCAGGATCTCGCCGATGTCGCTGCGCAGGTAGTCGCGCAGGGCGCGGATGAACAGCTTCGATTCCTGGTAAATCAGGAAGGGCGCCTTTTGCTTGTTGGCCGCCTCGGAGATCGATTTCCACAGCTGCAGCAGGTAATCGAGATCCCACTGCAGCTCCTCGGCGTCGCGGCCAAGGCCGGCGGTGCGCACGATCAGACCGACATCGTCGGGTACGGTAACGTGCTCCAGCGCTTCCTTCAGCGCCTGCCGATCCTCGCCCTCGATCCGGCGCGAAACGCCGCCGGCCTTAGGGTTGTTCGGCATCAGCACCATGTAGCGGCCGGCAAGGCTGATGAAGGTGGTCAGGGCGGCGCCCTTGTTGCCGCGCTCTTCCTTCTCGACCTGAACGACGACTTCCTGGCCTTCCTTGATAAGCTCCCGGATGTTCGCCTTGTGCGGATCCAGGCCTGCCGTGAAGTACTCACGGGAAATTTCTTTCAGCGGCAGGAAACCGTGGCGTTCGGCGCCGTATTCGACGAAGCAGGCTTCGAGCGAAGCCTCGACACGGGTGATGCGACCTTTGTAAATATTGGACTTTTTCTGTTCCCGCGAAGGGATTTCGATGTCCAGGTCGTACAGGTTCTGGCCATCGACAATGGCCACGCGCAACTCTTCACGCTGAGTCGCGTTGATCAACATACGTTTCATGCTAGTTATCCTCGGCTTGCCGCGCGTCGCGTGCCACGGTGGCGCCACAATGGCGGCCTGCCGGGGATCGCGCCGCTGCGGTAAAGCGGCAAAAAAACGGCACCGTTACCGGTGTCGGGATGATTCGGTCAGCTGCGCCTGCCGCCCCGATACCTCAATGGCATCGGACAAACGGCAGCCCGAACCGTTACGATGAAAGGGAGCCGCGACCGGCCGCCAAGGCAACCGGCGCAATCCT
The DNA here is from genome assembly GCF_002001125.1 of Rhodanobacter sp. B04. Classification (GTDB taxonomy): domain Bacteria; phylum Pseudomonadota; class Gammaproteobacteria; order Xanthomonadales; family Rhodanobacteraceae; genus Rhodanobacter. The sequence continues at coordinate 135,472 of NZ_MUNV01000008.1, forward strand.
CGCCGACGTTACGGGCGGGCACTCGACCCGATCCAGACATCGATGGGCAGAATGTAGCGCCCACCGAGTATCCTATTTCAGCAGGTTTTTTTCAATGCAGACGGTAACTTCCCCCGACGCACCTCACGGTGTACGTCAAGTCGAGATTGGCCCCGAGCGAGACGGGCAGCGCATCGACAACGCGCTGGTGACCATGCTCAAAGGTGTACCGAAGAGCATGATTTACCGGCTGTTGCGCACCGGTCAGGTGCGCGTGAACGGCAAGCGGGCAAAGCCGGACACCCGTCTCACAGCTGGTGATATGCTGCGAATTCCGCCCGTACGAGTGGCCGAACGGCCCGAAGGCAACGCACCGGCCACGGGCCTGGTCGCCTCGGTGGCTGACGCCATCATTTTCGAAGACAAGCACTTCCTGGTCATCGACAAGCCGGCCGGGGTGGCCAGTCATGGCGGTAGCGGGGTCAGCCATGGCGCGATCGAGCTGCTGCGGGCCGCAAGGCCACAGGAGCACATGGAACTGGTGCACCGGCTGGATCGCGATACCAGCGGCGTGCTGGTCTTCGCCAAGACGCGGGCCGGGTTGACCGGCCTGCAGGCGGCGATTCGTGCCGGCGAAGTCACCAAACAATATCTGTGCCTGATGCTCGGTCACCCGTCCAAGGCCAAGTTCGATGTCAACGCGCCGCTGCTGAAATCCGTACTGCAGGGCGGCGAGCGCATGGTGCGGGTGGCAGACAACGGCAAGCCGTCGCTGACGTTTTTCCGCGAAATGGAGCAGTACCCCGGTGCCCGCCTGATGCAGGCCACCCTGGGTACCGGACGGACCCACCAGATCCGCGTGCATGCCGCGCACATCGGCCATCCATTGGCTGGTGATCCGAAGTACGGCGACAAGGAGATGAACAAGCGTTTCCGCGAGATGGGCCTGAACCGGATGTTCCTGCACGCCGCGCACATGAGCTTCGAGCTGGACGGGCGCGCCTACAGCTTTTCCGCACCGCTGCCGGATGACCTGAAAGATTTTCTCGATGCGCTCTCAGTCAAGGGCAAGCGACTGGTCTACACACGGGACAAGTCGCGCACGGACTTCTGATCAGCGCGCCAGCAGCGCTTCGACCCGCGCGGCGCAGATGAAGTCGTTCAGCGACAGGCCGCCTACGTCGTGGGTCGACCACAGCAGCTGGCAATGGCCGTAGCCGGCTTCGATATCCGGGTGATGATCCTCGTGGTTGGCCATGAAGCCGACCGCGTTGATGAAGCCCAGCGTATGGCGGAAGTCGGCGAACCTGAAATCCTTGACGATGGCGTGGCCATCGGCGTGCAGCTGCCAGCCCGGCACCTGTTGGAGAAAGTCATTGATCTGCGCGGCATCGAGCGCATGTTCCTTGCCCTTGCGCGGTTGGCAGTGCAGGGTAGCCAGGTCGTTGGCGTTCATGTGGATCTCCATGAGTGCTGAAAGTCTAAAGGATGCGCAGGGTCGAAGTTGCGCGCGCAAAAGTCAAAGCGCGCACCAGACTTGAAACAGGACTAAAATGGTGCTGTTTCGCTGGCGAGGTTTGCCAGCACCCGTTTGGCGTCCTTGGAGCAGGCATGATCGATATTTCCGAACGCGCGCAGCAGCACTTCCTGCGGCTTCTTTCACAACAGGGCATCGATGATCTGGGCATCCGGTTGCGGGTAACGGCTGCCGGTACCGCGGCGGCCAACTGCGAGCTGGAGTTCTGTGAGGCGGCCGATCTCGCTGGCGGCGAGTGGACGATCGAGTGCGCCGGCTTTCTTTTCCATATTGATGGCGACAGCGCCAGCTGGCTGGACCATGCCACGATCGATTACGAGCCGAATGCCACTGGCGGTCAACTCAATATCCGCGCGCCGCGGATCAAGGGCGACGTACCTGGCGTTGAAGCCGGCCTGATCGAACGTGTGCGCTATGTCCTGGAATCGGAGGTCAATCCCCGGTTGGCCTCGCACGGCGGCCGGGTCACCTTGCTGGAGATCGACGCCGACGGTGCGGTGCTGCTGCAGTTCGGCGGTGGCTGCCACGGTTGTGGCATGGTCGACGTGACGCTGAAGCAGGGCGTGGAAAAGACCTTGCGCGAGCGAGTGCCCGAAATCACTGCGGTACGTGATGCGACCGATCATGCCTCCGGGCAGAAGCCGTATTACAACAAGGCTGAAGGCAAGTCCGCGATCGCCTGAGCCGGCCTTGCGAATCAACCAAAAGCAAAGGCCCGCTGCAGCGGGCCTTTGCTTTTATGTCATCAGATCAAGTGGACTTATTTGTCGCCGCTGATGTGACCCTGCAGCGTGTCGAGTTTGGTCGGCAGGCCGGAGAAGTACGCGGCGACGTCCTCGATGTCCTGGTCGGACAGGGTGGCCACCATGCCCTTCATGATCGGGTTGTCACGCTGGCCGTCCTTGTACTCATGCAGTACATGCTGCAGGTAGGTGTTGTACTGGCCAGCCAGGCGCGGGTACTGTGGATCGACGGCATTGCCATCGACACCGTGGCAGGCGAAGCAGGTGGCAGCCTTCTGCTTGCCGTTTTCGGCATTGCCGCTGGCCATCAAATGGGTGGAAGCGAGCACCAGCATGGCGCCGAATGACATCAGGGAAAGCGCACGTTTCATGCGGAGGGTCCTTGGCAACTACTTGGCGAGGCTGGAAAGGTAGGCGGCAATGTTCTGAATGTCCGTATCGGACAGACTCTGCGCCTGTGCATCCATGGTCGGATGCGTGCGGCCGCCACTCTGGTAACCATGCAGCGCATTGATGATGTATTGCTCGTTCTGCCCGGCAATCTTTGGCACCGGATACTGCGGGTAGGCGTTGGTGTAACCGGGCACACCGTGGCAACCAGCGCACGTATAGATCAGTTTGCGCCCGGCGGCCTTGTCGCCTTCGGCGTGTGCGCTGGCAGTGGCGAAGAAGGCTGTGGCCACGGCCAGGCCCAGCAATTGCAGTCGAGTCATCGAGATCATTCCCACGAGTGCGACGGGTACAGGGTGATATAAGTCGGCAAGTATAGACGTTGCATTCACGCGTGAACAACATTCAGCTTTGCCGTGGCCAATGTTCGTGCAGCGCTTACTCACCACCGTTGTGTGCGTGCTCCTTCGCCCGCGGTGATGGCCGCCCCTAGCGAATGCCATTGATGCCGTGACCACAAGCCCCATATACTTGTCGGGTCATATCGTTTTCCCCGGGGGTGTCCTGGCTTCGACGGGGGTAGTGAGATGACTTGGTGCATGCCGAGGGGGCAGCTTTCCTCGTTAATCCAGCAGCAAACTCATAGTTGCCAACGACGACAACTACGCTCTCGCCGCTTAAGGCGTAAGCCCCGAACCCACTTGTGCTCGTGCTCGTCGGTGTAGGGTCATTATCACGGGATCGCCGAAGACTGCCGCCTGGCGGTACTAGGTCAGATCAATCAGGCTGGTTTCGCGGTGCGCTTTGCCCACCGTGCTTGTCGCGGAACGAGATCGAACGGTGAGCTAAGCATGTAGATCCGGGCATTTAACGCCTTCGGACGCGGGTTCGACTCCCGCCACCTCCACCAGTCCTATCGACAGGTTAGCAGTAAACCGCTGATCTGTCGAGCTTTTTCTGGTTAAAACGATACTCAAAACGCCCTTTAGACAGGTATCGTTTTGGGTATCGTTTTATGCCAAAGCCCCACTTTTTGCGCCGCCCCTCGGGCCTCTATGTGCGCTTCCTGATACCGCTCGATTGTCGCGCCGCCTTCGGTAGGCGCTATCTCGTGCGCAGCCTTGGCAACCTCGCCGGCGATGCCGCCAGGCTGACCGCTGCCCAATTTGGTTACAATCTAGCGCAGTCAATTGGCGCACTGCGCGCAGGGATGCCGATGGTCAAGAAACGCAAAACACTACCCGGCCCGATGATGCTCAAGCATGGCGTGGGCTATGCGCCGCTGGCCTCATCGCTGCCGCCCCCTGAAGCACTGGCGGATGAGGTTGACCCGTTTGCGCCTGGCGATCACACACCCCCGCCGGTGCGCATTCAAAACGGCGCGGGCGATGAAGTGTTTCACTACACCCAGCAAATGGGGCCGGATGGGACGTTTACCCTGACCACGGACGGCACGGAAGAAGATCACAGGCGGGCGATGGAAATGGCTGCGCAAATGGCCGTCCATTTTCATGGCGCCGTGGCGCCGGCCGCCCCGGTTCAATCCGCGCGCCCGTCGCCCCTGTTGTCAGTAAACATCCCGCTTTTTCTGACCCAGTTTCGACAGAAAAAGCCTTCTGCCGCCAACATCCTGGACACGACTTTTACGCTGCGTATCCTGTTGTCCGTGGTCGGGGATAAGCCAGTGCGGGATGTAGAAGCGACCGACATGGATAAGTTTCTCGATGCCATCCAACACTGGCCGCCCAATGCGACCAAGCAGGCAGCTTTTAAGGATCTGACACCTGCTGCCATCGTGAAGAAGGCAAAGAAGCTCGGCGGCCGAGTGATTTCCCAACGCACCCAGGAGAAGCATCTCGATAGCTTGCGCAAATTTTTCAAATGGTGCGTGAGGCGGAAGGAGCTCGATGATAATCCCGCCGCTGGTCTTCATGTGATGACCCGGGCGGAAGAAGAAACCCGGACGCGCCGGGCGTTCTCGGATGCTGAACTGGCAACGATTTTTGACCCCGAGCGCCGCGCCAAGCATTGCGATACGCCCAGCCGGTGGTGGCTTCCGCTCCTGGCGCTCTACACCGGAGCGCGAGCCCAGGAGCTGGCCCAACTTCGCGCGGCAGATGTTGAGGAGGTGGCGGGTATCTGGGGGTTACATATCACCGCCGCCGGGGAAGGGCAGCACCTGAAAAATGCGCAGTCGCGCCGGTTCGTGCCGCTCCATCCCGCGCTGATTGCTGCTGGCTTGCTCGACTATCGAGCGGATGCGATCGCGGCGGGTGCTGATCGGCTTTTTCCGGGTCTAGGCGCCAAGCCTGGCGACACTGTTGGCGACTGGTTCAACCGCACCTATTTGCGTTCGGTGTGCGGCTTCGACGCGGGCCAGGTTTTTCATTGCTTTAGGCATTCTTTCAGCACGAAAGCCGACCGCGCCGGGGTCTCAGAAGCAAGAATTGCGCGGATCACGGGGCACAGCACTGGCGGTTCCATCCTACGCGAGCACTACATCGACGCGCCGAGCCTCTTGGAACGACTGGCGACCGTTAGCGCCGTGGTCTTCGATCTGCCGCCTGTGGCCCCGTATGCCGCGGGCCGTTTCGCCGCCTTCTTCACCAAGCATAAGAAGGTCCAGCGCCGCAAAGCGGCGGTGGACGGTCGTGCCAGACGCAGCAGTAAAGCCTGACCCGCGCCCCCGGCACGGCACGGCCTAGGCCGTGCTCCGCCGCTCTTGTCCCTAGTGGTGGGGTGTGGGGCGCCGCCCCACCTGAACCCACGCGCTGGGCTTGGCCCAGCTGCTTTTTCGTCCCATCAAAAAAAGTGCGCGCTGCCGGCGCGTCTCTTTTCTAAAGCTTTTGTCTAGAGCTTAAAATCTAAAGCTGTTATCTATGGAACCCGGAAAGCCAAGCCCAGCAATGGTTTCCAGGCATTCAAATAGCAACTGTTCCCCCCACCCGTAGCAACTATTCCCCCTTTTCGTAGCAACTATTCCCCCCTCGGGGGCTTCCGGCCAGCCGAAAATTCACTACAACCTAGGAGAGGGCGGCTTGCCTTCGCCAAGGTTAAGCGCCATGCCGTCGCCGTTCTTCCGCACCATCCTCCGCGTTGAAACCGACCGCGCTGCGCCGCGTGCGCACCTTGGCCTGCCGCTGGGTTTTGCGCGTAGTGCCTTATTCAGCGTTCAAGAGCGAACCGGCCTGACGCTTCAACGGGTCAAGCTTCCCGCCGGTCCCGGCATTGAACTGACTTACACGGGCCCCCGTCTTCATCAGCAACACAACTTGGTTTGGCAATCTGTCGTGGCGCTGCTTCTCGAACAACACGCCGCCAGTGGCGCGCCAGAGTTGGAAGGGCAGCAGCAGTTGGTGACCAATCGCCGCAAGCTCCTCGATGCCGCAGGCAAGCGTGACGACACCAGCCGCACCATGCGGTGCTGGGTGTGGGACACACTCACCGAGCTTCAGGCGGGACAAATTGAGCTCCGCACTAAGCGCCAGCGTTTCAGCGACAGCCTGCTGGGCGCGTTGACCATGGACGAGACGACCGGGGCAATTTCGATTGCCATTGAGGCACGCATGATCGACTTGCTGCGCGATGAAGTGGCGGTGATTAACCTCAAGCGCAAAGCCACGTTGGGCAGGTCACAGTTGGCACTCTGGCTCCATGACTTCATCTCGACCCAGAGCAACGATAAGGCGTTTCCGTGGCCGTTGAAGGAACTCCATCGCCTCTGCGGGTCGAGCCTCGCCCTGCCGCAGTTCCGCCAGCGCCTACGCACGGCGGCGGCACGCCTGACCAAGGGCGCCGATCCGTTGCTGACCGCCTGGCATGTCGATCAACACGATCGACTGGTTTACACAAAGATCCGAACCCTGGTGATCCTGCTGCCTGATCAAGCCAAAGCTTCCCAACTGGCGGCAAGCCGCCATGATCAAGAGGTGGAAGCGGCAAAGGCGCAGCGTCGGCGCGTGTTGCTGTGATGTTCTTCCGGTCCTAAGTCTGGGGTTTTGAGATCCGCAACGGCTATCATTGCGGATCGCATTTTTGACCCTGGAACACTGTGACCCCGAAACAACTGGATCCTGGCGCCGACCTCCTCAACGCTGCCAAGGGCAAGCAATTTGCGACCGTCCTAGCGGATCCACCCTGGCGGTTTCAGAACCGCACCGGGAAGATGGCGCCGGAACACAAGCGCCTGAACCGTTACGGCACCATGACCCTTGACGAAATCATGGCCTTGCCAGTGGCGCAGGTCGTCGCGCCAACCGCGCACCTGTATCTGTGGGTGCCCAATGCGCTGCTGCCCGATGGCCTCAAGGTCATGGAAGCCTGGGGGTTTCAATACAAAAGCAACTTGGTCTGGCACAAGGTCCGCAAGGACGGCGGGCCCGATGGACGAGGGGTCGGCTTCTATTTTCGCAACACGACGGAACTGATCCTTTTCGGTGTGCGAGGAAAGAACGCGCGGACGCTTCCACCCGGCCGCAGTCAAGTGAACTTCCTGGGCACGCAAAAGCGAGAACACTCGCGCAAGCCGGACGAGCAATACCCGCTGATTGAAGCCTGTAGCCCCGGTCCGTTCCTTGAGATGTTCGCCCGTGGCCCCCGAAAGGGGTGGAAGGTCTGGGGCAACCAGTCGGAGGAATATGAGCCGACCTGGGATACCTACGCCAACCACTCGCAGAGCCACAAGAAGCCGGCTAGTCCTCGACGTAAAGCCGGGGAGTGATCCCAAACACCAGCAACGGACAGCCGCCCCCGCCGCCGCCTTCAATGCGGGGGAGAAGCTTGAGCATATGCGTGGTGCTGTTCCCGTAAGAGCTGCCCCGGCCTAAGCCGTTAAAGATGGTCTGGAGCTCGCTACACCGGGTGATGATGACGCCCACACTGATGGCGCGCAGCTCGAACAGCAGGCGGAAGTTGTTCAAGTCTCGATCAAAAAACGGGTCTTTGTTGTTCCACTCGATTTCGAGCGCCACGCGGTTTTTGACACAATCGACCTTATGGGTCGGTGTGTCCATGATGTGGTCATCGACCTTGATCTGGGTCTCGAATTTCTTTTCAACCCAGCCGCGAGCTTCTAGGGCGCCGTCGATCCATCCGGCAATATCGGACTTGCTGCCGCCCGGGGTCAGCACCTCGCTTCTACGAAGTCGGAACCCTTTAAGCACCGCCTGAATGTCAGCGAGCTCCTGGGGGAAGTCAGACGCCAAAATAGCGCTGGCGTGGCGCCATTCGTGGACTTCGTAGTTGTTTTGGATGAAGGGTGACAGGGCGCTAATGGGCATGAAAGACAACCGGTAATGATCACCGGATCCTATCGACCCAACCCGCGAGAAGATACCCCTCCTGCCTGTCCTGAAAACATAGCCGCGTAGAAGCGGCAAGCCCGTTCTAGGGGTTGCCGCTTCTGGGTGGCTGGCGCGATTAGCGCGGCTGTGGACGTGGGCGCGGTCGAACCTGGGCGCTCGTTCCGCTCTTCGCCCGTTTGACCGGGTCAGGCTCCCCTGGCTTCGGCTCGGCGTTGAGGTCACGCAGAGACACCAGCCCCGGAACGTCCTGGCCGAATTCGATCTCGAAATCTAGGCCGGCCATCGGCCAAGTAGCGGCCCGATCGGTCTCTTGCTGGCGTAACCGCTTCATGACTGCCTCGGTCTGCTGTTCATACGTCCGCAGGTGATTGGGATCGGTCGCCAGAGACCGCGCCTCGTCTCGGCGTGCTTGTTGCCGTTCAAGCGGGTCGGACCGCTTGCGGCGGCGTTCTGCCCACTGCCTTTTGTCGGAAGGGTTCCACCATTTCGCTGCCGGCTCGGGGTTTGCGGCGTCCCATCGGTGAAGCCGGTGCGCCCGCCGGTCGGTCTCGCCTATGGCGGCTTCGTAAGCCGCAACCCGTCGAGCGGGACGGCTCTTAGCCCGCTCGTGCTCTTCCATCGTTTTCGCGTGGTCACGCAGCCAGTGCTTGAACCCGCCACCGCCTTCCGCATGGCCCGGGGCGGCCGGCGTCCCGCGCGGCGTGTGGGCCAGGGCGCGCAAAACGTCTTCCGTTTGCTTTGCGATTTTGCGGCCGCTCGCGGCCAGCTCTGCTAGCCATGCGTTGAGATGCCTCTCGGTTTCCATGGCGGCTTTCGCCTTCTCGCCTGTGGCCCCCGCGCTGCCTAGATTGACCTTGCCCCCGGCTGGCGTCGGCACCGACACGCGCGCCAGGCGCTCGTGCGGTCGCACGCTGGTCGTGTTGCCATTGGGCAAGGCACGTTCATGGCCGCGCACGCCCACCGGCCGCTTTTCCTTGTTGGCGTCGTGGCGCGCTTGCGTCTGCTGGCCTGGCACCGGTTCCAGCACCCGGCCTTCGGCCCGAACCGTGCGGATGTGGGCGGCGAGGGCGTCGCGGTTGGCTTGTTTGATGTCGGCATTGACGGTAACTCGGTCCATCTCCCGCCCCGCACGCTTGCCCGCCGTGGCCGCCTTGCCTTCGTGTTGAGTAGGCTCGCGAGCGAGCAGGGCGGCCGCCGTTAGGTCGCCCCTGGCTTTGGCAGCGGTGGATTGATCCGCTAGGCTCCGATGGTCCACGCGCTCGCCGTGGCCCGCCAGCTCAAGATGATGGTTAATTCGCTCTCCGATCAGTTCGCGCACGGCCTTAATCTCCTCCCGCCCCTTGGGTCCGCCATCGAGTTCGCGGGTTTTTTCGCCAAGGCCGGCGGGGGTCATGCGCCGAGTGGTGGCAAGTATGTGGACATGGTGATTGCGCTCGTCCGCATCCGATCGGTGCGGCGCGTGTGTGCTTGCCTGGACGGCAAAACCGTAGCGGGCAACAAGCGTCTGGCCCAAGTCCGCAACAAGCGCTTGCCGCTGATCAGCGGTCAGCTCATAGGGCAGGGAGACTTCAAACTCCCTTGCCACGGTCGAGTTTTTCCGGTTTTCGGCCAGCTCCGCCGCGTTCCAGAGTTTCGCCGGGTCATTGGCCCAAGCGGGCGAACCGTCCGGGGCAAACATGACGCTTTCAACAACACCGCCGCGCCGCGCGTAGGTATGGAGTTCGCCAGTGGCTTCATCGGCTAAATCCAGCCCAGCCCGATAGGCCGCCGCGCCAACGGCGCTATGCCCGTCGGTGCGGCTGATGGTCTTGATACTGGCGTGATACAGCGCGATGGCGGCGGGGTCCTGGGTGGTTTTAGCGAAGCCCCTCGGGGGGCAAGCATCGGGGGCGGCGCGACAGCGCCGGGGTCAGGGGCGGAGCCCCTGCGCACGCAAACCCGGAGGGTTTGCCTAAGTGCGCTATTGCTTTGGTCTTCGCTTCGCTCCGACGGCAATAGAACGGCCTCGCGCTTTCGCGCTCCGCCTCTACCTATCCTCGTGGATTTCCCTCATCGGTCAAGGGCTTGCGGCTTTTCCAATCTTGATTAACGTCAAGTTAGACCATTGGAAAAGTTGCCATGACCACCCGCACAACCCTCGCTGATCAAATCGCCCGGCAAACCGACCGACTGGCAAAGCTCAAAGCCAAAGCGTTCATCCGGGAAAAGCAGGAAAAAGCAAAAGCTGCCAGCGCCAGCCGCCGGGCCGATGCGCATCGAAAAATCACGATGGGGGGCCTGGTCATCGCCGCCGGTGCCGATCACCTTGACCCAGCGGAGTTGGTCGGCGCGTTGCTGGGCTGGCTTCACAACCGCGACGACGACCGCGCGGCCCGGGTTCGGGAACGGGGCATAAAACATCTCGAAGCACGCGAAGCCGCCAGGAGCCGGTCATGAGGATTTTCACGATCCGGCCCAACCTACCGCGCGTTCATCCGTCCGGCGTCCCGCCGGCTTCTCTCAAGCCCCGGCAGACGTTGTCCGCTGCCCTGGGCTTAAACAAGCCCGCGCCTAAAAAAAACAAAACCCGCCGTGCGGGACGGAGCCAGCCATGAACACCCTCCGCGCTTTGCCCGCTGCTATCGGCCGCAGCCTGCCGCCCCGCGATCAGCGCGGTTTTGGCCTGCTCGGCATCATCGTGACCCTGGCCCTATCCGCTGTGGTGGTCGGGGTGGGATATACGGTTTACATCCAGGGCGACCGCGCCCGGCAGGTGTCTTTGGAAGCGGGGAACGCGCAGGCCATCAGCAACGCGATCCGCACCAGCTATGCCAGCGCCGCCAATTACATCGCGCTTACTCAAACCAGCGCCCTTCGGGACAAGTTGTTTCCGGCGGGGGTCTTGGTCGGCGGACAGGCGCAAAGCACCTGGGGCGGCCCAATCGTGGTCAGCTCGACCGGGGCCGGCAAGGGCTACTTGATCGAATTCGACAACGTCCCGGCGAACACCTGCGCCCGCTTTGCCGCCAATGGCGGGCAGGGCTTTGCGGATGTCACCGTCAACGGCAGTTCGGTCGTGACCGGCAAAGCGGTTCAGATGGCTTCGGCAGTGGCGCTTTGCGCAGCCACCGATACCAACGTGCTCCAATTCATCAATTACCGACCCGGCGATGCCCTGGGCGGCAATCCAGGTTTGACCTCATGCGTCGTTCAACCGGACCAGACCCAGATGGTCGGCTGCCCGACGGGGCAAATCTCATCTGTTCCACCCTACAGCCCCAACGGCATCACCCAGGGCCGCAGTTCTTCGTGTCCGCAGCCGTATGGCCCGGTGGTTTGGGGGCCCTGGACGCCCACCGCCAACACCTGCGCGCCGATCTGCTCGGCGCCTCCGGCCACGACCGGCAGCGGCACGCAGTCGGCCAGCTGCCCATCTGGTCAGGTCACGCCTGCCGGTGCCAGCAGCTTCACCCAGACCGAGACCCGCTCGGTGACCTATAGCTGCCCGGCGCCGACGGGTCCTTACGCGACGGCCTATGGCCCGTGGTCGCCCTGGTCCCCCACCGTCGGCACGGCCTGCTCGCCCGCGTGCGTGGCGCCCCCTCCGACCACGCAAACCGGCACCCAGCCGGCCAGCTGCCCATCTGGTCAGGTCACGCCTGCCGGTGCCAGCAGCTTCACCCAGACCCAGACCCGCTCGGTGACCTATAGCTGCCCAGCGCCAACGGGTGTCGACGCGACGGCCTATGGCCCGTGGTCGCCCTGGTCCCCCACCGCCGGCACGGCCTGCGCGGCCAAGTGCGTGGCCCCGCCGACCGCCACGGGCAGCCAGAGCGAAACGGTCAACTATTCACCGGCATGCCCGGCCGGGGATACGGGCACCTACACGTATTCGCAGAACTACACCCGCACCACTACGACTACCTACAGCTGCCCGGCGCCGACCGGCCCCTATGCCACAAACCCGACGACTTACGGCCCTTGGGTGGCCTCGGGCAATCCTTACAACGTCAACAACCAGTGCGTGGCGCCGCCGCCGCCGGCACCGCCGCCGCCTGCGACTTACAGCAGCGGAAAGTTCTGTATAGACTTCGGCAATGGTTTGACTTGCGTTTACACCAACGGGCCGACGTGGGGGAATTCACAAACCCCGCCGAGCTACTTCCAGCACGTTCAGGCTACCTGCTCACTGTCCATCGTGGTCACCTACGCTGGACAGAGCCAAACCCTGGCCGTGTCCGTCCAGCCCACTGGACCGAACGCGGCCACCGCATCGCAATCGGCAACCGTTGCTGGCAAAAGTTTCACGGCGTCGGTCAACCTCGCTGGCGCGCCCAACGGGGGTTTCACGACAACGTGCTCCGGCCAAGTCGGCAGCCCGTAAAGGTTGCCACTGGCGTTACAGCGCCGCGGTGGAGACCTTCACGACCGTTTCGGATCCCGGGTGACCGTTTTGATACAGGAGGCCGGCGGGTGTCGCCAGATACCCCGGGCCACCGGCAAAGTCATCGGGCGAAAAATGGTCGATTGCTGCGCGAGTGAGCGGCAAGATGTCGTAGTCATCCATGCCCATGGCGCCAAGCAAAATCTTGTCGTTCGGGTTCGGAGAAAACCGTTTCAGTGCGGGATGCCCATGGATCGTGACGCCCGTGGGCTTCATCCCTGACGGCACCCGACCAACTACGACGGCGCAACCGATGTGGCTATGACTAGAGCCCAGAATGAGCCCCCAGCTTTTGCCGTCCGGGGCTTGCCCAATTTCGGCGCACGCTTCAAAGCCAGTGCGGTCGATAAACGCCCGGATGGGGGCACGAATGCTATCCAAAAACTGGGTTTCTGTTTCCCCGGCCTTGCTCGTCAAAGTGCCGAGAGCTTCATAGCCCAAGCCCCTCACATCTTGAGCCTGTGCCGATTCAATTCCCATTACCGCAATCGAACCAGTGCCCCAAGCCAGCAAGCCCAAGAGGGCCCAAACCCGTGATCCTTTGACCATGACGCCAGTCCTCTAAGAGGACTGGCGCCCACCGCCCGTGCGGTGTTAGCCTTCAAAGATACCGTTTTGGGTATCGTTTTTTGCACCGAAAATTTAGCGAAAAGCCTGCATTTTCAGTGTGTTGTGACGGGGCATTTTGACTGTCCCGCCACCTCCACCATTTCAAGCTCCAACGCAGTCCAACGAAGGCCGGTAACCCTAGCAACAGCAAAGGTTCCGGCCTTTTTTGTGGCCAATACAGTCCGTGCCCGTTTGAAGCGCCCGCTTAGGGATCGCCACGTAGAGCAACGCTCGCACTTGTACTGCCTGCAGCCCCAGCGTCGAGGAATGTACTCAAACAACGAAGGGCAAATAACGCCCCCGCAGACACGGGGCATAGCGATGTTGGTTTCATGAGGGCTAACGCTCGAATTAAGCGGCGGCGGAGCCGGCCGCCTTGAACGAGTAAAAAGAGACTTCCTCCCCTTACGGCCTCGAGGGCCATGATGGTGTTGCGAAACAACCGTCAGCAGAAGAGGAAGTCTCCATGAGCACTATAACCATCGGCGTGGATGTGGCGAAGAACGTATTTTCGGTGTGTGAGGTGGATGGCGCGGGCCGTGTGCTGCGTCGGCTTGATCTCAAGCGGAATGCCTTTGCGGCGTGGCTTGCGCAGCTTCCCGCCGGCACGGTGGTGGCAATGGAGGCGTGCAGCGGGGCGCATTATTGGGCGCGGCGGTGCCTGGAGTCCGGCCTGCAGCCGCGCATCATCGCCGCCCAACTCGTCAAGCCGTTCCGCAAGAGTGGCCGCACCAAGAACGATCGCGCCGATGCCGAAGCGATCGCCACGGCGGCGCGCCAGGGCAACATGCGCTTCGTGTCGGTCAAGGACATCGACCAGCAGGTGCGGCTGTCCGACCGGGTGGCCACGGGCCATGCACCGGCAAACCGAAGCGGCGCAAGCGGCCTAGAAGAAAGTTTCGATTCAACGTCAGCGCGATACGGTAGACAGTCTGACATTCGTTGCAACACGCAAAGCACTGACACGCACGACGCAATACAGGACAACACGATGACCAGCAGCGGCCCGAAAGCTCAGGGCAAAGGCTTCATGCACCCGGGCTTGATCGGAAGTCTCTTACGGAGTAGTTAGGCCTCATAGCCGCATGCCCAACCAGATGACTGCCTCAGTGGAGGCGGACACGATGGGGACAAGTACTTTAGGCCAGAACGTACCCTCTTGAACGCGGCTTGCGGAATGGTCATGGTGCTGTTGCTCCTCAGAGACAATAGCTGAGATGGCAGAGACGGCATCAGGGTCATTGCCTTGCAGCACCACAAGTTGTTGCTCCAAGTGCCGAAGCACAACACTCTCGACCGCAAGAGTAGTGGCCGCGATGGTGCGGGCACCAAAGAGCCCGGTGATGAGACCGAGAACAAGACCGCCGAAACCACACAGCCAATAACTGCGGCAGTGCGGCCGACCACGACGTTGCAACTCCGCGCCAAAGATGGCTCGATGCCGCTGCTCATGCGACCGAAACGCTGTGAGCTGACTGACCATGCTGCGCGCAGTGAGGCGCGCCATGAAGATTTGCCCGTTATAGATGTTGATAGCACCATGCTCACCAGCATGATTGACCTTAATAATGCGGTCGCCGAGTTCATTGGTGGCTGCAGATTGCGCGATCAATTCCATGAGGCCTAACGCTGGAGTTAAGCGGCGGCGGAGCCGTCCGCCTCGAATGAGTGGTTAGGCAGTCTTATTGCCAGCGAAGAAACCGTAGCTTGTCGTTTGGAACATGGAGAAGCCATAGGCTTCGAATGCCGACTGGAGCGTGCCGCTAAGAGGCAGACCATAGACTTCGACTGCCGATAGAGGCGGTTCATGCGAATACTCCCCATGATGCAGGTCAATGGTACCTAATATAGCTATGCATGATTGCTCGAGCTCTTCGCTCGGGTCGGTTGCGAACACGGTAATGCCAGTCTCGATGGACGGAGCTTTCTCCTGTTGTTGCTCCCGGAACGATTGGGCAGCAACTCGATTGGTTTCTGAACCCACAAGCCACACGTGGACGCGCGAGGCAATCGGGTCGACGTTTTTGCCAAACTGTGAGTCCATTATGAGAGCGACTACATGTGGGCGACGGAGTATGGAAGGCCTAACGCTGGAGTTAAGCGGCGCCGAAGGCGTCCGCCTTGAACGAGTATTTAGAACGCACTGCGAGCTTAAGTCCATTTGGCAAGTCCACAGTGAAGACACTTCTTGGCGAGGGTGTTGGACGCCAAGAATCCAGCTTTGAAGAATGGCTTGTGGCATCGCGGACATCGGAACGCACCGTAGTACGAACTTGACAGAACAAACAATGTAAACCAAGTCAGCCCAACGATGCCCTGGTATTTTGCAAACATTGGAGATGACGCGACAAAAAGTACAACTACGCCTACTGCAAGGACGGACAAAACAAGCCTGTTCCGAAGGCGCAAAGCATTCCACTGAGCCGCATACAGATCAGCTTTTTCTTTCAAGGTCACGCCTCATTTGTTCTGCGTTCTAACGCTAAGTAGATTTCAATTTGCAGTCTAATCCCTGCAGCCTATTCCACACGAGTAGATTGTCGAGTGCGGTCGGGGCCTATGAAATCAATGACTTGATCGCATTGTTGCAGCCTAATCCTGCCATCTAATCTCGCCATGTTTTGATCATCAGGAGGGTAGTAGCGTGACGTGTGCTCTACTGGCCCGCGCACGGTGAGGGTGACGCCGCACCTGTGGAAGCGGCTCGGCGCGAGCTGACCGCGAGTGAGTTATGTAAGCCCAAAAGGCATGCGCGTGCGCAAATGACTCTGGCAAAGCATGAAGGCGTGCGATGGCATCTGACAGATTGTGGGGGCAACTTGGAATTGCCGAATCTCCCAACCGTTGCAGCACAAGGCTTGCAGGTGACAGTTCAATAGACGCCACCGACTGGTTGCGGACTCAGGCGCTGCGATTGTGCGAACGCATGGTGCGCTGCTTCTCGATTTGCCAGTCGCGCTGCTTTTCGGTGTCGCGCTTGTCGTGCTCCTGCTTGCCGCGGGCCAGGCCGATCTCGACTTTGACCTTATTGCCTTTCCAGTACATCGCGGTGGGTACCAGGGTGTACCCCTTGCGCTCGACGGCGCCGATCAGCTGATCGATCTCCTTGCGATGCAGCAGCAGCTTGCGCGTGCGCCGATCCTCGGCGATGACGTGGGTGGAGGCGCTGATCAGTGGCGGGATGGAAGCGCCGACCAGGAAGATCTCGTTGTGCAGCACGATCGCGTAACCGTCGCCGAAGTTGATCCGGCCGGCACGCAGTGCTTTCAGCTCCCAACCCTGCAGGGCGACGCCGGCCTCGAAACGTTGGTCGATGTGGTACTCGAAACGCGCACGTTTGTTGAGCGCGATGGTGCCGCCGCCCTTGTTGTCTTTGTCCTTTGCCTTGGCCATGTCCGTTAAACTCGGGCCTTGTTGCCCTGATGCCGGTCTGGCCGCATATCGGGCCTGATCAAGCGTGATGTGAAGAGGCTGCCGTGATCGAAATCCGCCGCAGCGCCTTGGTGAAGTATTCGCCGGCGCAGATGTTCGACCTGGTCAATGAGGTCGAAGCATACCCAAAGCGTTTCCCCTGGTGTGCCGATGCCGAGATTCTCGAGCGTCAGCACGATGTATTGGTGGCACGACTGGATCTCAAGTTTGCCGGTCTGCACCAGAGTTTCACCACGCGCAATACGGTCGAGCGCCCCAGACGCCTGCAGATGAGTCTCGTCGATGGCCCGTTCCGCAGCCTAGAGGGCGTGTGGGATTTCATTGCTCTGGGTGAGGCTGGCTGCAAGGTCGCCTTTGCGCTGGATTTCGACTACGCGGGCAGGCTGGGTGGTGGCGCCCTCAGACTGGGCTTTCAGGGACTGGCTGGACGCATGGTGGACGATTTTTGTGCCGAAGCCGGGCGCGTATATGGCTGAGCCCACGATCGTGGTGACGGTAGTCCATGCGGGGGCCGATCATCAGATCGTGCGTCGCGTCGAACTGTTCGCCGGCAGTACGGTGATGCACGCGATTGACGCTTCGGGGATTGCTGCCGCGCTACCCGGCGGTGTGGATCCATACCGCCTGGGTATCTTTGCGCGGAAGGTCGCGCCGGATCAGCTTGTGCATGACGGCGATCGGATCGAGATCTACCGCCCGCTGCAACTCGATCCGATGGAGGCGCGCCGTCGCCGAGCCCGCTGAGAGAGCAGTCACCCGGCGCCGTGCGTGGTCGATCAATGACCGTTGTTGTCGCCACTGTCACCGTTGCCGAAGCCGCCGCCATTCTTGTTGTCGTCCGGCCCCTTGCTCTTGTCGCCCTGGGTCTCGTTGACCGGATAGCTGGTGTGGTATTTCTTGCTGTCCTTCACCAATTGCTGAGCGTCCTGGGCGAAGAAATCGCCTTCGGTGCGCACCAGCGTGTCGTTGTTGAAGGTCAACGTAAACGTGCGCACCTTGATCGGGCCACCGCGGTGCTGCTGGGTCGAGACATAGTCCCAGCGGCTCTGGTCGAACGGCGTGCTGACCGAGGGCGAACCCATCAGCACCACGACCTGGCGCTTGGTCATGCCTGGCTTCAGCTGATCCACGGTTTTCTTGTCGAGCAGGTTGCCTTGCTGCACGTCAGGCGTATAGACGATGTGGCAGCCGGCGATGGAAAGCGCCAGCACGGCGAAAACCAGCAGGGTAATCAGCTTTTGCATGCGTGTTGCGTCCGGATCGTAAAGGTGTCGGATGATACACTACCGGCTAGGCAACGCCGTGTGCGGAGAGTGGGCGATGGAACAGGAAACCAAAGAACTGCGTCGGGTTGGCCTGAAGGTGACCCACCCGCGCATGCGTATCCTGCAGATCTTCGAGGAGGAAGGCGTGCAGCACCTCACCGCCGAAGATGTCTACAAGAATCTGCTTGCGCACCAGGAAGATATCGGCCTGGCGACGGTATACCGCGTGCTGACCCAGTTCGAGGCAGCCGGCATCGTCGTCAAGCACAACTTTGAAGGCGGCCAGGCCGTCTACGAGCTCGACCGCGGCAAGCATCATGACCACATGATTGATGTGGACAGCGGGAAAGTGATTGAGTTCGTCAGTGAAGAAATCGAACGCCTGCAGCATGAAATTGCCGCGCGCCACGGCTATGTGATCGAGGATCACAGCCTGGTGCTGTATGTGCGACCGAAGCACCGCGCGCGGAAAGCCTGAGCCGCAGATGCGGGCTTGGCCTGCGAAGGGTGGTGGCAAGGTCGTTGCGAAATGCACAGGCATAAAAAAGCCGCAAGGAGGACTCCTGTCCACCTGCGGCTGCTCCACTACCTGACTTGCTAACCGGCCTCGGCGAAAGATATCGCGATGGCACAGCTGCTACCGGTAGCGGCGAAACGGCATCCTGCCGTTGTTTCAGAGCCGCCGTCCCCACGGCAACTCTGAATCCACCATCTTGCGATGGTGGCTCCCCCACATCGATGACAAGATCGTAACGATGTCTTCACGTTAGGGGTATCAGAAAAATTCCTAGGTCTGCCGCCCCAATTCGACAGGGTGATTGTTGCTACGCAGCAGAATACGCAGGTGGACACCGGCGTGATCGGCGCGCAGACGGAACTGGCCGCCCAGAGACGTGACCCGGTCACGCATCCCTTGCAATCCGCGACCGCCGCGAGGCAAGCGGCTGGGCAGGCCGGTGCCGTTGTCGCGCAGATCCAGCAAGGCCAGCGCAATGCCCTGGCGTTCGCCGATGCGCAGGCGCAAACGGAACTCGCTGGCCTGGGCATGCTTGACGGCATTGGTCGCGCTTTCCTGGGCCAGCCGGTAGATCGCGGTGCGGGTATCGTCGTCGAGCAGGCGTGGGTCGCCGTGCAATTCGGTGTGATAGCTCATACCGGCAGTGTTCAGCAGATCCCTGATCGGGCCTTCATCCAGCGCGCGCAACAGTCCGAACTCGTCAAGCACCGCCGGACGCAGGTCGTCCAGCAGACGATGCAGCGCCCGGCGCATGTGCGCCAGAATGGTGTTGATCGAGGTGCTGATGTCCTCCATACCGGCCTGGTGCAGGCGGGTCTGTGCCAGCTTCACGTGGGTCTGGATCGCGGTGATGTTCTGGCCCAGCTCGTCATGCAGCTCGGCGGCCAGGTGCCGGCGCTGGTTTTCGTCCGCCTGCAGGTTGCCGCGTGCGGCGCTGCGCAATTGATGCGCCAATTGATCAAGACGACGGTTGACGGCGCCCAGGTAGATGTTCTGCTCGGCTACCCGTTCGCTGCTGCGACGCAGGGCATCGGTGGCTGAGCCCAGCATGAGTGCGCCGGTGCCGGCCACCGCCAGGAACAGATAGGCGGCGGCGGAAGAGGGGGCGTGCCCCAGGTGCTGATCGACCAGGGTCATGCCCAGGCTGGACACGATCATGGCCAGACTGGCGCCACGCCAGCCGTGGCGAAATGCGAAAAACAATACCGGTGCCAGCGACAGAACCCGCGCGAACTGCGGTTGTGGCGCCGCATGTTCGGACAGCATCAGCAATATCACCATGGAGGGCAGCATCACCAGCAGGCCGTCCATGCACAGGCTGGTCAGTGCGCGTGGATTGAAGCGCGTATGCAACAGCATGATCAGCAGCGGCACGATCAGCAGGATGCCCAGGTAATGGCTGAGCAGGTCTTCGCCGAGTACATCCGTTGTCAGGTTGGGCAGCGCCGGTGCATGGATCAGCGCCAGCATGGCTGCGTCCACGGCGGTGGTGGCTGCCACGATCAGCACTACCGACAGCAGCGACCGGGTCACCTCCTGCGGGCTGTGCAGGCTGGCGTGCAGATTCAGGCGCCGCAGCAGCCACAGCACGCCGGCCATCACCAGAGGCTCGGGCAGCTCCTCGATCAGGAAGCCAGTCCAGCCCAGCGGCAGGCCATGGGCCATGTCGATGCCAGCGGTGGCCAGCAACTCGGCTCCGAACAGCCAGCCCCAGTAGCGGACGGGCGTCAGCAACAGGGCGCCGAAGCGCAGACCGTACGGCAACGCCCAGTAGGGTTGCACGGTGGGCCACAGCAGTAACCAGAGCAAAAGGTAGCCGGCACCCAGCAAGGGACCGGAGTCGGGCAGATGGAGTGATCTCTGATGCATGGGCAGATGGTACATGCGCGGTTCGCAAGGATGCTGCGCCGCGACCTGCCAAGGCGTGCATCACTGTGTCAGAGTAGTGGGATGTACAGCATTGTCCTGGTCGATGACCACGCCATCGTTCGCGAAGGTTTCAAGCGGCTGATCGAAATGGAGCCGGATCTCGACGTGGTGGCCGAGTGCCGCAACGCCGATGATGCGGTGGAGTCCGTCAGTCACTACCGCCCTGATCTGGTGGCGCTGGATCTTTCGCTGCCCGATGGCAGCGGCCTGCCATTGATCGAGCATTTGCTCAGCGTGTCAGCCGAGACGCGCATCGTGGTGTTGAGCATGCACGATGGCGAACCCTACGTGTCCGAGGCGTTGCGCCGCGGGGCCAGCGGCTACGTCACCAAGGGCGTGGCGCCTGAGGAACTGGTGGCGGGCCTGCGGGCAGTGATGCAGGGCGAGTGCTTCCTCAGCTCTGACCTGCGCCAGCGCCGGGCTGACCGGCCGAACGCCGCGCTGGATCCGATCAACCGGCTGACTGCGCGCGAGCGCGAGGTTTTCCTGTTGCTCGCCGGAGGCCGCGCACCGAAGCAGGTGGCGGCGCAACTGGGGATCGGCCAGAAGACGGTGTACATCCATCGCGCCAGCCTGATGGGCAAGCTGGGTGCCGGCTCGGAACTGGATTTGTACCGCATGGCGACCGAACGCGGGTTGTTGCCACCCAGCGGCTGAGCCTGCCGTACGGCGATTCAGGCGGTCTGTGCGCGGTCCAGCATCTGCTTGGCGTGGGCGCGGGTTTCGCGGGTGATCTCCACCCCGCCGAGCATGCGCGCCAGTTCGTCGCGACGGCCGTTGCTGTCCAGCTTCTCGATCTGCGTGCGGGTGGAATCGCCATCGCTGTGCTTGGCCACGCGCAGATGGGCATGGCCTTGCGCAGCCACCTGCGGCAGATGGGTGACGCACAGCACCTGGCGCTGACCGCCGAGGGCGCGCAGCTTCTGCCCGACCACCTCGGCCACCGCGCCGCCGATGCCGGTGTCGACCTCGTCGAAGATCATGCTGCCGACGGTGTCCTTGCCCAGCGTGGCGACCTCGATGGCAAGGCTGATGCGCGCCAGTTCGCCGCCGGAGGCGACCTTGCGCAACGGTCGTGGCGGCTGGCCCGGGTTGGCGCTGACCAGCAGTTCGCAACGCTCGCGGCCTTGCGCATCGGGTTCATCGCTTTCGGCAGGCTCCAACTCGATCTTCAGCACGCCGCCGGCCATGCCCAGCTCGGCCATCAGTGCGCTGACTTCCGTGCCGAGTCGTTCGGCGGCCGTGCCGCGGGCCTTGCTCAAGGCATGGGCGGCCTGGGTGTAGTCGCGCTGCAGTTTCTCGCGCTGGGTAGCCAACTGCTCCAGCGCCTCGCCGGCGCCTTCCAGCTCGGCCAGTTCCGCTTGCAGTGAGGCCAGCTTCTCGTGCAGTTCGGCGACCGGCAGGCGATGGCGGCGCGACAGTTCGTGCAGGCGGGTGAGGTGGGTGTCGACCTCGGCATAGCGTTCCGGGTCGAGATCGACATCCTGCGCGTAGTGGCTAAGGCCATCGGCGGCCTCGCCAAGCTGGATGGTGGCGTTGTCCAGCAGTTCGAGCAGCGGGTTGAGCTTGTCGTCGAGCGCGGCGAGCTTGCCCAGTTCGGCATGGGCGCGGCCAAGCGCACGACGCAGGGCGAACTCGCTGTCGCCGTCGAGCAGTTCGACCACGCCGGCGGCGCCTTCGGCGAGCCGGCCGGCATTGGCGAGGCGTTTGTGGCTGGCCTCCAGCTCGGTCAGTTCGGCAGCGGGGAGTGCCCATTTTTCCAGTTCACTGGCTTCATGGCGCAGCAGTTCGAGCCGATGTTCGCGATCGTCGCCGCCGCTCAGCTTGCGGATGCGGGCGCCGAGCTCGCGCCATTGCGTGGCCAGCTCGCGCACCTGCGCTGCCAGCGTTTCGTTGCCGGCGTACGCATCGAGCAGGTTGAGCTGGTGGGCGCGCGACAGCAGCGCCTGGTGCTCGTGCTGGCCGTGGATTTCCACCAGCAGGGTGGCCAGTTCGCCGAGCTGGCTGGCGTTCGCCGGACGACCGTTGATCCAGGCGCGCGAGCTGCCTTCGGCACGGATCACCCGGCGCAGCTGGCAGGCGCCATCCTCGTCCAGCTCCTCGCGCTGCAGCCACGCGCGGGCTTCGGGCAGTTCGGCCAGGTCGAACTCGGCGGCCAGTTCGGCGCGATCGCTGCCGGCGCGCACCATGCCGCTGTCGGCGCGGGCACCGGCCAGCAGCATCAGCGCGTCGACCAGCAGCGACTTGCCGGCGCCGGTCTCGCCACTGACCACGGTAAGGCCTGGGCCGAAAGCGATCTCGGCTTCTTCGACAACGGCGAAATGGCGGACGTAGAGCGAAGTAAGCATGGATGAGGACAATGTGGAGTCGGGCGATTGTAACGGCATGCCACGTGGCAGAATCATGCCAAGGCTTGCATGCGAAGCGCGCAGACCTTATTTGTTTGTAGTCTCACGGATTGCCACAG
This sequence comes from Rhodanobacter sp. B04, assembly GCF_002001125.1. Taxonomy (GTDB): domain Bacteria; phylum Pseudomonadota; class Gammaproteobacteria; order Xanthomonadales; family Rhodanobacteraceae; genus Rhodanobacter. Next base: position 158,066 of record NZ_MUNV01000008.1, read on the forward strand.
CGCATGCCTTTTTCCCACGGCCACGACCTTGATGCCCGCGCACGACGCCTGTTGCGCACGCTGATCGCCCAGTATCTGGTCGATGGCGAGCCGGTGGGTTCGCGCACGCTGTCGCGCTCGTCCGGACTGGACGTGAGCCCGGCGACCATCCGCAACATCATGGCCGACCTTGAGGACGCCGGCCTGGTGGCTTCGCCGCATACCTCGGCCGGGCGCGTGCCGACGCCGCGCGGGTTGCGCCTGTTCGTCGACAGCCTGATCGAGCTGCAGCCGCTGCCGCGCGAGGACATGGCCCGGCTGCAGCGCGAGCTTCCGCCGGGGCCGACCACCACCCGTGACCTGCTGGGCAACGTGTCGACCCTGCTGTCGGCGATGACCCATTTCGCCGGCGTAGTCACGGTGCCGCGGCAGGTGGATTTCCCACTGCGACATATTGATTTCGTGCCGTTGCCCGACGCCCGCGTGCTGGTGATCCTGGTGTTCAGCGACAACCAGGTGCAGAACCGCATCGTGCAGCTGGCCAAGCCGCTGGACAGCCGCGAGCTGGAGCAGGCGGCGAACTACCTCAACCATCATTTTGCAGGCCTGCGCGTGGACGATATCCGCGCCCACCTGTTGCGCGAGCTGCGCGAGGCCGGCAGCGAGCTGAACAGCCTGCTGGCCAGTTCGATGGAATTGGCGGCTGCCTCGTTCGCCCCGCACAGCGAAGGCGATGATGTGCTGGTCAGCGGCCAGACCAACCTGATGGCGTATTCCGAACTGGCCAACCTGGAGCGGCTGCGCGAGCTGTTCGAGGCGTTCCAGAAGAAGAACGAAATGCTGCAACTGATGGAAGTATGTGCCCGCGCGCCCGGCGTTCGGCTGTTCATCGGCGAGGAATCGGGCTTCACGGCACTGGATGGATGCAGCGTGGTCACCGCCAGCTACGGGGTGCAAGGGCGGGTACTGGGTGCGGTTGGCGTGATCGGACCAACGCGGATGGCCTACGAGCGGGTGATCCCGGTGGTACAGGCTACCGCCGGATTGCTCAGTGACGCCTTGAATCGCGCCGCAACGACCTTATAACCGCCCCGGGAGGCGGAATACCCCGCAAAATCATCGACGGTTGGCACTACGTGCCGGCCATGAACCTTCGTTTGGAGTGACGCATGCAGAACAACGATCCACAGTCGCCGGGCGCGGCGCCGGCCCAGGCCACGCCGGATGCAACTTCGGGCGCTGAACTCGAGGCGCTGCAGGCGCGCGTGGCCGAGCTGGAAGCGAGCAACGCCGAATTGCGCGAGACCGTGCTGCGCGAGAAGGCCGAGATCGAGAACCAGCGCCGCCGCCTGCACCGTGACCTGGAGCAGGCGCGCCGCTTCGCCAACGAGAAACTGCTGAACGAGTTGCTGCCGGTCTACGACGGACTGGAAAGTGGGCTGGCGGTGGAAAGCGCCGATGTCGCCTCGATGCGCGAGGGTATCAGCCTCACCCTGAAGTCGCTGCTGAAGGTGGCCGAGAACAACGGCATGTCGCAGGTCGATCCGCTCGGCCTGCCGCTCGATCCGGAGCGCCACCATGCCGTGAGCATGGTCGAGGCGCCGGGCCAGGCACCGGGCACCGTGGTCAGCGTGCTGCAGAAGGGCTACGTGCTCAACGACCGTCTGTTGCGTCCGGCCCTGGTCGCGGTGGCCAGGGACTGAAGTTTTTCTTGCTGGCGCCAACCTGAATGGCGCGCCGGCAAACAGCATGAAATCGCATCCGGGGCCTTGTCGGCATTGAATCGCCTGACCAGACCCCCATCTGAAAACCAGTCGCGGCCGCGGGGGCCGCAAAAAGATCCGGAGCATACACATGGGCAAGATCATTGGTATCGACTTGGGCACCACCAATTCCTGCGTCGCCGTGATGGACGGCAGCAGTGCCAAAGTCATCGAGAATTCGGAAGGCGATCGCACCACGCCGTCCATCGTCGCCTTCAACAAGGACGGCGAAGTGCTGGTCGGCGCCTCGGCCAAGCGCCAGAGCGTGACCAACCCGAAGAACACCTTCTATGCGGTGAAGCGCCTGATCGGCCGCAAGTTCACCGACGCGGAAGTGCAGAAAGACCTGCACATCGTGCCGTACAAGATCGTCGCGCACGACAATGGCGACGCCTGGGTCGAGACTTCCGACGGCAAGAAGATGGCGCCCCAGGAGATCGCGGCCAAGGTGCTGATGAAGATGAAGAAGACCGCCGAGGACTACCTCGGCGAGACGATCACCGAGGCGGTGATCACCGTGCCGGCGTACTTCAACGACAGCCAGCGCCAGGCGACCAAGGACGCCGGCAAGATCGCCGGCCTCGACGTCAAGCGCATCATCAACGAGCCGACCGCGGCGGCGCTGGCCTATGGCCTGGACAAGAAGGGCGGCGACCGCAAGATCGCGGTGTACGACCTGGGCGGTGGCACGTTCGACGTGTCGATCATCGAGATCGCCGAAGTCGACGGCGAGAAGCAGTTCGAAGTGCTGGCGACGAATGGCGACACCTTCCTCGGCGGCGAAGACTTCGACATGCGCGTCATCGACTATCTCGTCGACGAATTCAACAAGGAGCAGGGCATCGACCTGCGCAAGGATCCACTCGCGCTGCAGCGCCTGAAGGATGCCGCCGAGCGCGCCAAGATCGAGCTGTCCTCCAGCCACCAGACCGACGTGAACCTGCCGTACGTGACGGCGGACGCCTCCGGTCCGAAGCACCTGAACATCAAGCTGACCCGCGCCAAGCTGGAGTCCCTGGTGGAGGATCTGGTCAAGCGCACCATCGAGCCGTGCCGCACTGCGCTGAACGACGCCGGCCTGCGCGTGTCCGACATCAACGAGGTGATCCTCGTCGGCGGCCAGACCCGCATGCCGAAGGTGCAGGAGTCGGTGAAGGACTTCTTCGGCAAGGAACCGCGCAAGGACGTCAACCCGGACGAGGCCGTCGCCGTCGGTGCGGCGATCCAGGGTGGCGTGCTGGGCGGCACCGTCAAGGACGTGCTGCTGCTCGACGTCACCCCGCTGTCGCTCGGCATCGAGACGATGGGCGGCGTGATGACCAAGCTGATCGAAAAGAACACCACCGTGCCGACCAAGGCCTCGCAGACGTTCTCGACCGCCGACGACAACCAGACCGCGGTGACCGTGCACGTGCTGCAGGGCGAGCGCGAGCGTGCCAGCGCGAACAAGTCGCTGGGCAAGTTCGACCTGCAGGGCATCGAGCCTGCACCGCGCGGCATGCCGCAGATCGAAGTGACCTTCGACATCGATGCGAACGGCATCCTGCACGTGTCGGCCAAGGACAAGAAGACCGGCAAGGAGCAGAAGATCGAGATCAAGGCCGGCTCGGGCCTGTCCGAGGACGAGATCGCGCGGATGGTTGCCGACGCCGAGGCGAACAAGGAAGAGGACAAGAAGTTCCACGAACTGGTCGCCACGCGCAACAAGGCTGACCAGCTGGTGCACGCCACCCGCAGCGCGCTGAAGGAACACGGCGGCAAGGTGCCGGCTGACCAGCTTTCGGTAATCGAGGGTGCGCTGTCCGACCTGGAAAAGGTCAAGGACGGCGACGACAAGGCTGCGATCGAAGCCAAGGTCGAAAAGCTGGAGCAGGCCGCGCAGGCACTCCAGGCAGCGGCACAGGGCGGCGGCCATGCCGATGCCGGTCCGCAGGCCGGACCGCACGGTTCGGCGCAGCCGGACGACGTGGTCGATGCCGAGTTCACCGAAGTGAAGGACGACAAGAAGTAATCGCCAGCGTTATTGACATGGTCGATTCGACAGCCCGCGTCCGGCATTCCAGGCGTGGGCTGTTTGTTGAGAGAATGCAGGACATGGAACGACCGGTTCCATGCAGGGGCGCGACAAGCAGTGTGGATAGGTGAATGAGCAAGCGTGACTATTACGAAGTGCTGGGTGTCGAACGTACCGTCACCGAGGTCGAGCTGAAGAAATCCTTCCGCCGGCTGGCGATGAAGTACCACCCTGACCGCTGCCCGGACGATCCGCATGCGCAGGAGAAGTTCAAGGAGGCCAAGGAGGCCTACGAGGTGCTCTCCGATGCGCAGAAGCGCGCGATGTACGACCAGCACGGCCATGCCGCGTTCGAGCACGGCATGGGCGGTCGCGGCGGCGCCGGCTTTGGCGACGTGGGCGACATCTTCGGCGACATCTTCGGCGACATCTTCGGCAGGAATGGCGGCGGTCGCGGGCGTCCGCGACGCGGTGCCGACCTGCGCTACATCATGGAACTGGATCTGGAAGAGGCCGTGTTCGGCGTCAGCCGGCAGATCGAGGTGCCGAGCCAGGTCAATTGCCACCACTGCAATGGCAGCGGCTCGGAAGACGGCAAGGTCAGCAAGTGCAAGACCTGCCACGGCCACGGCCAGGTACGCATGCAGAACGGCATCTTCTCGATCCAGCAGACCTGCCCGCATTGCAGCGGCACCGGCCAGGCGATCGAGAGGCCGTGCAAGAAGTGCCATGGCGAGGGGCGCATCGAGGAAACCCGCACCTTGTCCGTGCAGATTCCGGCCGGCGTCGACAACGGCGATCGCATCCGTCTGACCGGGCAGGGCGAGGCGGGGCCGTCCGGTACGCCGGCTGGTGACTTGTACGTGGAAGTGCATGTGCGCGAGCACGCGATCTTCCAGCGCGAAGGCAATGATCTGTACTGCGAACTGCCGATCCGCTTCTCGCAGGCGGCGCTCGGTGTCGAATTGCCGGTGCCGACGCTGGAAGGCGAAATACCGATCAGCATTCCGCCCGAAACGCAGACCGGCACGCAGTTCCGCCTGCGCGGACGCGGCGTCAAGTCGGTGCGCAGCAGCCGCCACGGCGATCTGATCTGCCGCGTGGTGGTCGAGACGCCGGTGCGGCTGACCAAGCAGCAGCGCGAACTGCTCGAATCACTGGAAGCCACCTTCGACAGCAACGACGCCGGCAAGCACACGCCGCGCGCCAAGGGCTGGGTCGACGGCGTGAAGCAGTTCTGGTCGAAAGTCACCGCATGAAGCAACGGCACACGCGCTAGCATGGGCCGATCGACGGATTGACTGGAATATGCCGATGACCCGACCGGTTCGCCTCGCCATCAGTGGTGCCTCTGGCCGCATGGGCCGCGCGTTGCTGCATCTGCTCGGCGAGGATGTGCGCTTCGAACTGGTGCACGCGGTGGTTTCGCCCGGTTCGACCCACGCCGGCCAGCCGGTGTTCGCGGGCCATGGCGATTCATTGCGTTATGCCGTTGACTGGACGCATGCACCGGCACTGGATGTCGTCATCGACTTCAGTGGCGCGGCTGGCCTGGCCACGGCGCTCGATCATTGCCGCGTGTGCGGTGCGGCGCTGGTCAGCGGCACCACCGGGCTTGATGCTGCGATGGAAGTGCGTCTGGCCGATGCCGGCAAGCATATTGCGATCCTGCGTGCAGCCAATTTCAGTCTTGGCGTGGCGGTGTTGACGCGGTTGTTGCGTGAAGCTGCCGCGGCGCTGCCGGATTGGGATCTCGAAATCGTCGAGGCCCATCACAGCCGCAAGCAGGATGCGCCATCGGGCACCGCACTGGCCCTGGGCCATGCAGCTGCGGCGGCTCGCCACACCGCGCTCGAACAGGCCGCCGTGTACAGCCGCGAAGGCCAGACAGGTGAGCGTGTCGACGGCAGCATCGGTTTCGCCGTGGTTCGCGGTGGCGATATCGTCGGCGAGCACACCGCCGTGTTGATCGGGCAGGGTGAGCGGCTGGAACTCGGGCATCGCGCCACCGATCGCTCGATTTTCGCGCGCGGCGCCTTGCAGGCAGCCCATTGGCTGGCCGGTCACGCGCCCGGACATTGGCAGCTGGATGACGTGATCGCTACGCTGCGCTAGTCCACTGTTCGCCGGCATCGGCTTGTGTCGCGCCGCCGCCGCCGTTAGCATCGATACGTTGTCATTGGGGAGTAGCCTGCCTCGTCCCCAGAGGCGTTCGCATCAACACACTTGGTCGCCGGTCGTTTCCGGCGCCATGGTGCGAACAGCAGCCGTCGCCACCAGGTAGCGGCCCTGCCCGGCGAGACCTTTGGCCATCGACATGCTTACCCGGCCGGGCGAGCGGTGTCGTTGAGCCATCGGTTATTCCGTTCGCCCGGCCCAGGTCATTCCATGTTGCTTACCCTGTGTCTGTTTCTCGGCTCGGCCGGCGCGATCTATTTTGCCTGCGAGTACTTCGTCAACGGCGTCGAATGGTTTGGGCAGAAACTCAAGCTTGGTGCCACGGCAACCGGTACGGTGCTTGCCGCATTCGGCACGGCATTGCCGGAAAGTGCGGTGACCTTCGTTGCGGTGATCTTCGGCAAGACGCCGGAGGCACGCGACATCGGTGTCGGCGCCGCGCTGGGTGGCCCGTTGGTGCTGGCCACGATCGCCTACGCGGTGGTCGGCGTGGCGCTCTGGTACAACCGTCGACAGCTGCAGCGGACTGACCGGATCATCCGGGTCGATCATCGGCGGTTGGCGCGCGACCAGTCGTGGTTCCTGGCGATCTTCGTGGTCAAGGTCGGGCTGGGGCTGGTCGTGTTCGCGTTCAAGCCGCTGCTGGGCGTGCTTTTCCTGGCTGCCTACGCGCTTTACGTGTGGCGCGAGATGCGCAGCGATGACAGCGCGCCGGAGGAGGAGGTGCTTGAGCCGCTGAAGCTTCGTCCGAAGCACGCCGAGCCGGCATGGCGCTGGGTGGTGGCGCAGACTGTCGCGGCGCTGCTGGTAATTGCGGCTGCGTCGCGAGTTTTTGTCGGCCAGCTCGAAGCGATTGGCTCGGCGTTCGCACTGCCGCCGCACCTGGTGGCGCTGGTGCTGAGTCCGGTGGCGACGGAATTGCCGGAAACCATCAATGCATTGATCTGGGTGCGCCAGGGCAAGGAGCGACTCGCATTGGCCAATATCTCCGGTGCGATGATGATCCAGGCGACCATCCCCAGCTCGCTGGCATTGTTCGCCACGCCGTGGCTGTTCGACACGCCGTTGATCGTGGCCGGTGCGTTGACCACGATGGCCATCGTCTATCTGTGGTGGCTGTTTCGTCGCGGCCGGGTAGATGCCCGCTGGCTGTTGCCGGTGGGCTTGTTGTACGGCGTGTTTGCCGTTTTGGTGGCCTGGCATTTCGCCGGCTGATGGCTGGCGAAAGCGGGTTCAGTCGCGATGGGATGCGTTGCGGTCGCGGCCCGCACCCAGCCTGGTGTCGAGCCTGCCGAACAGCTTCTTGAACACGCGCGAGAATTTGCCGCGTTTGGTCTTGCGCAACTTCTCTTCCTCGCTGGTGAGCCAGGCGACCTGGATCACCCGCCGTTCGCCCTCGTAAGGAAGGTGGCCGTGGAAGGAATTATCGCAGCGCTTGAATACTGCAAACTCGCCGTAAAGCGGAGTCAGTTCCGGTGCGGCGAGGCTGTCGATGTCGTCGATCTGGTGCAGGAAGCGCAAGCAGCCATCGCTGGTATCCGGCCATTGCGCATTCAGATAGATCAGTGCCGTGGCCACCTTGGACTTGCTGTCGGTATGGATGGTGCCGTGGCGCTTGTTGAGCAGGCGGCACAAGGTGACCAGGGTCGGATACTGACCGAGATTGTCGATGCCCAGCCGCTGGCCGATCGCGCTGGCAAACGCCGGCGATGTCATGTCGGCGATCAGCGTGTTGACCGAGGGCCCGCAATCGCTTGGATCGTAAGGAAAGAACCCGGCGCTGGAATAATTGGGAAAGTCGCGATCCAGCTCACTGCGCACTTCATCCGGCAATTGGCCGTGGGCCACCATGAAGGGGAAGGGATCTTGCTGCACCGTGGTATCCGGGCGATCGAGTCGGGCGGGATCGAGCAGGACGGCAGCACTCATAGGGCATTCAACTCCAATAATGGGATCTAGTGTAGCGCCGGCCGGTCGGCCACGAGTGGCTGGGATTCATACTCCGTAAGGTGGACAGAAACGGCGTCTCCGCTTATCATTTCTACCCGCCCTGACCCTTTCCCTAACGAGCTCCACAAGCCAGCAATCGTGCGGCTTGCGGATCTTGCTGCATCCAAAAGGCGGTTAACTTTATGCCTATTCCCGCTCTGCTGGCCCTCGAAGACGGCAGCGTGTTTCACGGTCATGCCGTAGGCGCGACTGGCGAAACCATCGGCGAAGTCGTATTCAACACGGCGATGACGGGCTATCAGGAAATCCTCACGGATCCTTCCTACTCGCGCCAGATCGTCACCTTGACCTATCCGCATATCGGCAATACCGGCATCAATGCCGAGGATGCCGAATCCACGGCCGTGCACGCCGCCGGCCTGATCGTGCGCGACGTGCCGCGCCGGGCCAGCAACTGGCGCAGCAGCGAAAGCCTGCCCGATTACCTCAAGCGGCATGGCATCGTGGCGATCGCCGGCATCGATACACGTCGGCTCACCCGGATCCTGCGCGACAAGGGCGCCCTGGCCGGCTGCATCGTGGCCGGCGAGCAGCTGGATGCCGAAGCCGCGCTGGGCAAGGCGCGCGCGTTCCCGGGGCTCAACGGCATGGACCTGGCCAAGGTGGTCAGCATCGCCAGGCCGTATGGCTGGAAGGAGGGCATCTACGATCTCGATCGCACCGCCTTCAACCAGCCTGCGCTGCGCTTCAAGGTCGTGGCCTACGACTTCGGTGCCAAGCACAACATCCTGCGCCTGCTGGCCGAGCAGGGCTGCGACATCACCGTGGTGCCGGCACAGACGCCGGCGGCCGAGGTGCTGGCGATGAAGCCCGATGGCGTGTTCCTCTCCAACGGCCCCGGTGATCCGGCCGCCTGCGACTACGCGATCGAGGCGACCAAGCAGTTGCTCGACGCGAAGATCCCGCTGTTCGGCATCTGCCTGGGTCACCAGATCATGGGCCTGGCCGTGGGCGCGAAGACGCTGAAGATGAAGTTCGGCCACCACGGCGCGAATCATCCGGTGAAGGATCTGGACGACGGCCGCGTGTTGATCACCTCGCAGAACCACGGTTTCGCGGTCGATCCGGCCACGCTGCCGGCGAACGTGCGGGTCACCCACAGCTCGCTGTTCGACGGTTCGCTGCAGGGCTTTGCGCTCACCGATCGGCCGGCATTCTGCTTCCAGGGCCATCCGGAAGCCTCGCCCGGTCCCCACGACATCGGCTACCTGTTTGACCGGTTTGCCAAACTGATGCAGGAGGCCCGCTGAGATGGCCAAGCGTACCGATATCAAGAGCATCCTCATCATCGGCGCCGGTCCGATCGTGATCGGCCAGGCCTGCGAGTTCGACTACTCCGGCGCACAGGCCTGCAAGGCGCTGAAGGAAGAGGGCTACCGGGTCATCCTGGTGAACTCCAATCCCGCCACGATCATGACCGACCCGGAGACCGCCGACGCGGTCTACATCGAGCCGATCAACTGGCAGACGGTGGAGCACATCATCGCCAAGGAGCGCCCGGATGCGGTGCTGCCGACGATGGGCGGCCAAACCGGCCTGAACTGCGCACTGGACCTGGCCGATCATGGTGTCCTGGAGAAGTACAACGTCGAGCTGATCGGCGCTTCGCGCGAAGCGATCCGCATGGCCGAGGACCGCGAGCTGTTCCGCGTGGCCATGGCCGAGATCGGACTGGATTGTCCGAAGGCCGAGGTCGTGCGCACGTTCGAGCAGGCGCTGCTGACCCAGGCCAAGGTCGGCTACCCGACCATCATCCGTCCCAGCTTCACGCTCGGCGGTTCCGGCGGCGGCATTGCCTATAACCGCGAGGAGTTCGAGGAGATCGTCAAGCGCGGCCTCGACCTTTCGCCGGTGGGCGAGGTGCTGGTCGAGGAATCCGTGCTCGGCTGGAAGGAATTCGAGATGGAAGTGGTCCGCGACAAGGCGGACAACTGCATCATCGTGTGCTCGATCGAAAACCTCGATCCGATGGGCGTGCACACCGGCGACTCGATCACCGTGGCGCCGGCGCAGACGCTGACCGACAAGGAATACCAGCGCCTGCGCGACGCCTCGATTGCGGTGCTGCGCAAGATCGGCGTGGACACCGGTGGCTCCAACGTGCAGTTCGGCATCAATGCCGAGAACGGCCGCGTCGTCGTCATCGAGATGAATCCGCGCGTGTCGCGTTCGTCGGCGCTGGCGTCGAAGGCGACCGGTTTCCCGATCGCCAAGATCGCCGCGAAGCTGGCGGTGGGCTACACGCTGGACGAGTTGAAGAACGACATCACCGGTGGCCTCACGCCGGCGTCGTTCGAGCCGTCGATCGACTACGTGGTCACCAAGATCCCGCGTTTCGCGTTCGAGAAGTTCCCGGCCGCCGACGCTCGCCTCACCACCCAGATGAAGTCGGTGGGCGAGGTGATGGCGATGGGCCGCACCTTCCACGAATCGCTGCAGAAGGCGCTGCGCGGGTTGGAGATCGGCAAGACCGGCCTCAATCCGACCGGGCTGGACATCACCACCGAAGCCGGGCTGGCCACGCTCAAGCGCGAGCTGCGCGAACCGCGGCCGGATCGCGTATTCCACCTGGCCGACGCGTTCCGCGCGGGCCTCACGCTGGAGGAGGTGCACAACCTCAGCCATGTCGATCCGTGGTTCCTCGCCGCCTTCGAAGACATCGTGCTGACCGAAGGCGAAGTGACTGCGCAGGGGCTGACTGCGCTCGACGCACCGCGCATGCGTGAACTGAAGCGCATGGGTTTCGCCGATGCGCGTCTGGCCGAACTGACCGCGACCGACGAAGCGGCGATGCGCCAGCTGCGTCATGCGCTGGGTGTGCGCCCGGTGTACAAGCGGGTGGACTCCTGCGCGGCCGAATTCGCCACCACCACCGCTTATATGTACTCGACCTACGAGGAAGAGTGCGAGGCGAATCCGACCCATCGCGACAAGATCATCGTGCTCGGCGGCGGACCGAACCGCATCGGCCAGGGCATCGAGTTCGACTACTGCTGCGTGCACGCGGCACTCGCGCTGCGCGAGGACGGGTTCGAGACGATCATGGTCAACTGCAACCCAGAAACGGTTTCCACCGATTACGACACCTCCGACCGCCTGTACTTCGAGCCGCTGACGCTGGAAGACGTGCTGGAGATCGTCGACCTGGAGAAGCCGAAGGGCGTGATCGTGCAGTACGGCGGCCAGACCCCGCTGAAGCTGGCGCGAGCGCTGGAGGCCAATGGCGTACCGGTGATCGGTACCTCGCCGGATTCGATCGATCTGGCCGAAGACCGCGAGCGCTTCCAGCAGATGATCGTGAAGCTTGGCCTGATCCAGCCGCCGAATCGCACCGCGCGCAACGCCGACGAGGCATTGGCGATGGCCAGCGAAATCGGTTACCCGCTGGTGGTGCGCCCGAGCTACGTGCTGGGCGGCCGCGCGATGGAAGTGGTCTATGACGACGCCGACCTGTCGCGCTACATCCGCGAGGCCGTGCAGGTGTCGAACGATTCGCCGGTGCTGCTGGACCGCTTCCTCGACCATGCGGTCGAGGTGGATGTGGACATCATCGCCGATGCCGAAGGCAACGTACTGATCGGCGGCATCATGGAGCACATCGAGGAAGCCGGCGTGCATTCGGGCGACTCCTCCTGCTCGTTGCCGCCGTATTCGCTGTCGCAGGAAGTACAGGACGAGATGCGTCGCCAGGTTGCCGCGATGGCGAAGGAACTGAAGGTCATCGGCCTGATGAACACGCAGTTCGCGATCCAGGGCGACACCGTGTTCATCCTCGAAGTGAATCCGCGCGCCTCGCGCACGGTGCCGTTCGTGTCCAAGGCGACCGGCGTGCCGCTGGCGAAGATCGCCGCTCGCGCGATGGCCGGCCGTTCGCTGGTGGCGCAGGGCACGACACGCGAGGTCATCCCGGCGTACTACTCGGTGAAGGAAGCGATCTTCCCGTTCCTGAAGTTCCAGAACGTCGATCCGATCCTTGGCCCCGAGATGCGTTCCACCGGCGAAGTGATGGGTGTGGGCCGCAGCTTCGGCGCCGCCTTCGCCCGCGGTCACGATGCCGCTGGCATCAAGACGCCGCCAAAGGGCAAGGTGTTCGTGTCGGTGCGCGACGCCGACAAGGACCGCCTGCTGCCGGTAGCCAAGGAAGTGCTCGCGCGCGGTTTCAGCCTGGTGGCTACCGAGGGCACGGCGCGCTATCTGGCCGAGCACGGCGTGGCCTGCGAGCGCATCAACAAGGTGCTCGAAGGCCGGCCACACGTGGTCGACCTGATCAAGAACGGCGAGATCGTCTATATCGTCAACACCACCGAGGGCAAGCAGGCGATCGCCGACTCGTTCTCGATCCGGCGCGAGGCCTTGCAGCATCGCGTCACCTATTCCACCACCGTGGCAGGCGCCCGCGCGCTCGTGCATTCGCTGGATTTCCACAGCAATGGCGAGGTGCACAGCCTGCAGGAACTGCACGAGGAGCTTCGCGCATGAGTCGCGCCCCCATTACCAAGGCTGGTTCGGAACGCCTGCGTGGCGAGTTGGAACGCCTGAAGTCGATCGATCGGCCGCGCATCATTGCCGCGATTGCCGAGGCGCGTGCGCACGGCGATCTCAAGGAGAACGCCGAGTATCATGCCGCGCGTGAGCAGCAGAGTTTCACCGAAGGTCGCATCGGCCAACTTGAAGCCCTGCTGTCGACAGCCGAGGTGATCGATGTCACCCAGCTCAATCCAGGCAACCGCGTGGTGTTTGGAGCCATCGTCGATCTGGAAGACGAGGACAGTGGCACGGCGGTCACGTACCAGATCGTTGGCGACCTCGAGGCGGACATCAAGCAACGATTGATTGCCGTGTCCTCGCCGATTGCCCGTGCGCTGATCGGCAAGAGCGTGGGCGACAGTTTCGAGTTCAGCGCGCCAAATGGCGTGAAGCACTATGAAATCACTGGCGTGCGTTATTCCTGAACGAGTGTGTAGCAGGCTATGTGCGGGACGGCCGGCCGCTGATGCGGCCGGCCTGGCAAGCCGCCGACGGCACGACCGCCTCGGTCGATGGGCATCTGACAACGGTCCACAACATGCCGCAGCAGAAGATCCTGTTCCTCAGCGTCTCGGCCGGTGCCGGCCACATGCGTGCGGCGGAGGCGCTGCGCCTCACCGCCGAGGCAAGCCTGCCGGATGTCGAGACCCGGCATCTGGATGCGATGGACTACGTGCCGTCCGCATTCCGCAAGCTGTACACCGATTTCTACATCACGCTGATCAGCAGTTACCCGACCCTGTGGGGCGTGCTGTACCAGCGCAGCTCAGAGGCCGATCCGGACGGCCCGATGCAGAAGCTGCGGCGTGCCATGGAGCGGCTGGGCACGGGTGATCTGCGCAAGGCGATCAATGCCTTTGCGCCCGACGCCATCGTCTGCACCCATTTCCTGCCCGCCGAAATGCTGATGCATGAGATCCGGCGCGAACGGTTTGCGGTGCCGGTGTGGCTCCAGGTCACCGATTTCGACCTGCATGGCATGTGGGTGATTCCGCGCATGACGGGCTTCTTCGCCGCCAGCGATGAAATTGCCTTCCGCATGAAGGCGAACCGCATCGACGCGGGGCGCGTGCATGCCACCGGCATCCCGGTGATGCCTGAGTTCACCCAGCCGCAGGATCGCCGGACCTGCGCCGAGCGCCTCGGCCTCGATCCGGCCAAGCAGACCATCATGCTGATGGGTGGCGGTGCCGGCGTCGGCAAGCTCGACGAGGTGGCGGCCGCGTTGATGCGGCTCGAACACGACTTCCAGCTGATCGTGCTGGCCGGACGCAACGAGGCCGCGCTGGCCAGGCTGAAGACTCATGCAGCGGAATATCCGGGGCGGCTGTTTCCGTTTGGCTTCACCAACGAAGTGCCACGGCTGATGGCCTGCTCGGACCTGGTGATCACCAAGCCTGGCGGGCTGACCACTTCCGAATGCCTTGCGATGGGCGTGCCGATGGTGGTGTATGCGCCAGTCCCGGGCCAGGAAGAACGCAATGCGGACTATGTGCTCGAGCAGGGGGCGGCGCTCAAGGCGATCGATCTGATCTCGCTTGAATACCGGGTGTGCCAATTGCTGGCCGAGCCACAACGGCTGGCGCGAATGCGTGCATGCGCGCGTCGTCTGGGCCAGCCGCAGGCGGCGCAGCGCGTGCTCGAGATCGTGCGGGCCGAGCTTGAAGGCCAGCCGTCAGCGGCTAAATGGGTGGATCATCGAGCGTGAGGCAGTCGGATCAACAACTCTTGCATGCAGGGGAAGCACCAGTCTCCATGCGTCCCGTGGTGCTGTTGCTGACACTCGGCTGGACTGTCCTGCTGGCTTTTTTCTTTGCCAACGTGGAGATCCAGATCGAGGGAGCTGCCGGTTGGGCGGCGAACCTGCCGACCTGGCGCATCGAGCATCACTGGCTGCTGGATATTTTCTGGGGCGGGCGGCCAATGACCGGCTACCACGCGTGGCTTTTCCCGTGCATGGGGCTGTTCTTCCATTTCCCGCTGATCTTCACCGGCCGCTGGAGCTGGCGCGCCGAGGCGCGTGTGTTCGCCTGCATCATGCTGTTCTGGATCACCGAGGATTTTCTGTGGTTCGTGTTCAACCCCGCCTACGGCGTGGCGCATTTCGCACCGCGCTACATCCCATGGCATATCCACTGGTGGGGCCCGGCACCCAGCGACTACTGGATTTCGCTAGCCGTGTCCGCGCTGCTGTTCTGGTTGTCGTGCCGCCCGACGCCATGGCGTCGCTAAGCAACTGCCGGATGTCGGGCACAAAAAAGGCCGCACATGTGCGGCCTTTTCATGACTCATTACGCTGGAATCAGCGCTGACGAGCCTTGAAACGGGGATTGCTCTTGCAGATCACGAACACCTTGCCGCGACGACGCACAATCTTGCAATCGCGGTGCCGCGCCTTGGCGGACTTCAAAGAGTTAAGCACCTTCACGGCCAGCTCCTGACACTAAACGAAAATGTAAGCGCGCAAGTATAGCGATTAACCCGCCCCGTCACAAGCTGGGCACGACAGCCGATTCGGCTACCGTGGAAAGGAACTGCTGCAGCACCGGCGAGTGGTCGTCGCTGCGGCTGGCGACGGCAAGCAACAGGTAGGCATCGGCGTCTTCCAGTTTCACGTAGCTGACACCCGCCAGGCGCACGGCGCGCATGCTGGCCGGCACCAGCGCCAGTCCCAAGCCTGCGGCGACCAGGGCCAGCAAGCCGTTGATCTGCTGGGCATGCTGGATGATCGTTGGCTGGAAGCCTGCCTTGGCCGCCAGTTTCACCAGCCGGTCGAACAACGTGGCGGCGAGTTCGCGTGGCTGCGAGACGAAAGAATCGCCCGCCACTTCGGCGAGGCGCAGGCTGCTGCGCCCGGACAGGGCGTGGCCGGAGGGCAGGGCGAGCAACAGGGGTTCGCGATCGATCACGCTCAGGCGCAGGCTGCGTGCATCCTGTGCATGGATGGGCTCGTCACGCACAAAGCCGACATCGATCTGCCCGGCCAGCAACGCGGCAAACTGCGGTTCGGTATACATCTCACTGAGATGCATGCGCACATTCGGTGCGATCTGTCCGTAGCGAAGCAGGGTCTGCGGCAGCGCCGGATGAAACGAAACCGAGACAGTGTAAGCCAGGCGCAGCTGTCCACTATGGCCGGCAGCGGCGGCAAGCACGTGGCCGCGCGCTTCGTCGGCCTTGGCCAGGATCTGCCGGGCTTGATCCAGAAAGATGCGGCCCGGCTCGGTCAGCGCCACATTGCGCTTGTTGCGCTCGAGCAGGCGTACGCCCAGATCCTGTTCCAGCGCCTGGATCTGCTGGGACAGTGGTGGCTGCGAAAGATGCAGGCGCAGTGCCGCCCGCGTGAAGCTGAGCTCCTCGGCAACGGCGACGAAGTAGCGCAGTTGGCGGAAATCAAACATATATAGCTAAACCGAATAAATAAGGCGCTAAATATATATTTGATACTTTAACGTGTCGATCATAAACTCTCTTTCGTCCCGCCACTTCCCCTCCCCCCTAGTGGCGGCGGCCCTCGCCCCGCAGCGACGCTAAATACGATATCTGGTTCAACTCCCCCCTGAACCCATATCGATGCGTCTTCCCTGCGGGGCGCTTTTTTCTGATTCCGACGCCGTTGCCAGCCAGGCAGCGGCGTCGGCGCGTCTGGGACTGGATCAGAGCAGGCTGGCCAATCGGGTACCTTGGGCGATTGCGCGCTTGGCATCGAGTTCGGCGGCCACATCAGCCCCGCCAATGACGTGCACCTTCAGGCCAGCGGCGATCAGCTCGTCAGCAAGTTGCCGGTTGGGCTCCTGACCGGCGCAGACCACTACCTGGTCGACTGGCAGGATTTGTGTGTTGCCGTCGATGCCGATATGCAGGCCCTGATCGTCGAAACGCTGATAACTGACATTGCCCAGCATGCTGACTTGCTTGGCCTTGAGCGTGGCCCGGTGTACCCAGCCGGTGGTTTTGTTGAGCCGCGCGCCGGGGCGTCCCTCGCTGCGCTGCAATAACCAGATCTGCCGGGCCGGAGCTTCCGGTTGCGGTTTTTGCAGGCCGCCACGCTGCGCAAGCTGCATGTCCACACCCCATTCGCGGGTCCAACGGGGAATATCCGTGGTGGGCGAGGGCGCGGGCTCGACCAGAAACTCGGCCACGTCGAAGCCTATGCCGCCGGCGCCGATGATCGCCACCTTGGCACCGACTGGCTGATGCCGGGCCAGTACATCCAGATAGCTCAGGACACGTGGATCGTCGCTGCCGGGAAAGCTCACCTTGCGCGGCGTGATGCCGGTGGCGATCACCACCTCGTCATAGCCGGCGGCATGCAGTGCGGCGGCATCGGCGCTGCGGCCCAGTTGCAGCTCGACACCGGCATCGTCCAGCCGATGGCGGAAATAGCGCAATGTCTCGTGGAATTCTTCCTTGCCCGGGATCTGCTTGGCGTAGTTGAACTGGCCGCCAATCTCGCTGGCCTGGTCGATCAAGGTCACCATGTGGCCGCGTTCGCCCAGCGTGCTTGCGCAGGCCATGCCTGCGGGGCCCGCGCCGACCACCGCGATGCGCTTGTGCGTGCTGGCCGGTTCGATTTTCAGCTCGGTCTCGTGACAGGCGCGCGGGTTGACCAGGCAACTGGCACGCTTGTTCTGGAACACGTGGTCGAGGCAGGCCTGGTTGCAGGCGATGCAGGTGTTGATGCGCTCGCTGCGTCCGGCCTTGGCCTTGTTGGCCCAGGCCGGATCGGCCAGCAGCGGACGTGCCATCGAGACCATGTCGGCCTCGCCATCGGCCAGGATGCGCTCGGCCACCTCGGGCATGTTGATGCGGTTGGTGGTGATCAACGGAATCGCCACTTCACCCTTGAGTTTCTTCGTGACCCAGGCAAAACCCGCACGCGGCACGCTGGTGACGATGGTCGGGACGCGCGCCTCATGCCAGCCGATGCCGGTATTGATGATCGACGCGCCAGCCGCTTCGATCGCCTTGGCCAGCGTGACGATCTCGCTCCAGTCCTGGCCACCTTCGACCAGGTCGAGCATCGACAGCCGGTAGATGATGATGAAGTTGCTGCCGACGGCTTCACGCGTGCGCCGCACGATCTCGGTCGCGAAGCGCATGCGGCGGGTGGCATCGCCGCCCCAGGCGTCGTTGCGCTGGTTGGTGCGCGCAGCGATGAACTGGTTGATCAGGTAGCCTTCCGAACCCATCACCTCGATGCCGTCGTAGCCCGCTTCCTGCGCCAGTTCCGCGCAGTGCACGAAGTCGTGGATGCTGCGCTCCACCCCGCGCGATGACAGCGCACGCGGGGTGAACGGGGTGATCGGCGACTTGATCTTCGATGGCGCCACCGACAGCGGGTGATAGCCGTAGCGTCCGGCATGCAGGATCTGCAGGCAGATACGGCCGCCTTCCGCATGCACGGCGCCGGTGAGCTTGCGATGGCGAGGCTTGTGCCATGGCATCGTGAGGCGGCCACCGAACGGTTTCAGCCAGCCCTGGATGCTCGGCGCAATGCCGCCGGTGACCATCAGCCCGACGCCACCGCGGGCGCGCTCGGCGAAATAGGCCGCCAGTTTGTCGTAATCGCCGGCTTTGTCCTCCAGCCCGGTATGCATCGAGCCCATCAGGATACGGTTGGGCAACGTGACATGGCCCAGATCGAGCGGGGCGAACAGCTTCGGGTAGTTCATGCGACCGGCACCGGATCAAACGATCGTATGAATGTGCCGGTGTTGGGTATCGGAAAGCAAGCGCCGCGTAGCAGCCGCGGCAAACTCAGGTCGGGAAACTCAGGCCAGCAACTGCTGCACCAGGGCGATGTAACGGCGCATGGCTTCCTCTTCGGGTACGCCATTCAATTGCGCCCACGCCGAATGCTTGGCGGTGCCCACAAAGTCGAAGAAGCCCGGCTGGGTCCGTCGCAGGTCGCCTTCCGAGCCTTGCTTGTACAGGGCATATAGCTTCAGCAAGGTGTCGTTGTCGGGGCGCGTACCCAATCGCTGGATATCCTCGGCGGCTTGTTCGAATTCGCGGCGAAGATCGGTCATAGGGCGGATCAGGCTGGCTTGATTGCAGGAAGACCGGCTAGATAGCACGCGTTCCAGACGGGGTCAACGCGTTAAACTTCCGCTTTCGACCGCTCAGCCAAGGAATCACCATGAGTCATGCCTCGCCCGTACCCGTACTGACCATCGACGGGCCATCCGGGTCGGGCAAGGGCACCATCAGCGCACTGGTGGCAGAGCATCTGGGCTGGCGCTTGCTGGATTCGGGCGCCTTGTACCGGGCCGTGGGCTACGCCGCCGGCATGGCCGGACTGGACTTGTCGGACGTGGATGCGGTGACCCGCTGCGCCCAGGCCACCAAGATCCACTTCCGTGCGGCCAGTGACGGCAGCCAGACCCGGGTGATCGTCAACGGGCACGACGCCACCGACGAGCTGCGCACCGAAACCGCGGGGGCGGCGGCCTCGGCGATCGCCTCGATGCCGTCGGTGCGCGAAGCCCTGGTGGCGTTGCAATTAGGCTTTCGCAAGTCGCCCGGGCTGGTTGCCGACGGGCGGGACATGGGGACGGTGATCTTCCCGGACGCCGCGTTCAAGGTGTTCCTTACCGCGAGCGCCGCCGAACGCGCGAAAAGACGCTATAAGCAGTTGAAGGAAAAGGGACTCAGCGTTACACTTGGCGGCCTTCAGCGCGAAATTGAGGCGCGTGACAGCCGCGATGCATCGCGTGCGGTCGCGCCGCTCAAGCCTGCCGAAGATGCCGTGCTGGTGGACACCACCGGGATGGGCATCGAAGAGGTCGTCGCGAAAGTACTTGCCGTCGTGCAGCCATAGATCATCAAGGATCCGGTTGCACGACGGTTTCTGCGCTCCTGCCGCGGCAGGGGATTTTGACCCACGGTGACGACGGTCGGTTCCTGAGGAACCACCTGATGACACCCCCGACCGGTGGACCGGAAAGTTCGTGCGCAACACGTCGACAAGCGCAACGTACAACGGTCTTTTCCCACTATGGAATCAACATGACTGAAAGTTTTGCCGAACTGTTTGAACAGAGCCAACAGGCCATCTCCAAGCTGAAGCCCGGCGCCATCGTCACCGGCATCGTTGTGGAAATCCGCAATGACGTCGTCGTGATCAATGCGGGCCTGAAGAGCGAAGGCATCGTCCCGATCGAGCAGTTCAAGAACGAAGAGGGCGTCCTGGAGGTGCAGGTAGGCGACGAGGTGAAGGTTGCCCTCGAAGCTTTGGAAGACGGTTTCGGCGAAACCAAGCTGTCGCGCGAGAAGGCCAAGCGCTCGATGGTGTGGGACGACCTCGAGCACGCGTTCGACAAGGAAGAGACCATCGTTGGCCTCATCTCCGGCAAGGTCAAGGGCGGTTTCACGGTCGACATCAAGGACGTCCGCGCATTCCTGCCGGGCTCGCTGGTCGACGTGCGCCCGGTGCGCGACCCGGTGTTCCTCGAGGGCAAGGAACTCGAGTTCAAGATCATCAAGCTCGACCGCAAGCGCAACAACGTGGTGGTCAGCCGCCGCGCCGTCGTCGAGACCGAGTTCTCCGCCGAGCGCGAGCAGCTGCTTGAGCGCCTGACCGAGGGCGCCGTGGTCAAGGGCACCGTCAAGAACCTGACCGACTACGGCGCGTTCGTGGATCTGGGCGGCATCGACGGCCTGCTGCACATCACCGACATGGCGTGGAAGCGTGTGCGTCATCCGTCCGAAGTGGTCAACGTCGGCGACGAGCTGGACGTGCGCGTGCTGAAGTACGACAAGGAGCGCAACCGCGTTTCGCTCGGCCTGAAGCAGCTGGGCGACGACCCGTGGGTCGCCATTGCCCGCCGTTACCCGGTCGGCAGCCGCCTGTTCGGCAAGGTTTCCAACGTCACCGATTACGGCTGCTTCGTCGAGATCGAGCCGGGCGTGGAAGGCCTGGTGCACGTGTCCGAGATGGACTGGACCAACAAGAACGTCAATCCGGCCAAGGTGGTTCAGGTCGGCGACGAGACCGAAGTCACCGTGCTGGACGTGGATGAGGAGCGTCGCCGCATCTCGCTGGGTATCAAGCAGACCCGCTCGAACCCGTGGGAAGCCTTCGCCGCCATGCACAAGAAGGGCGACAAGGTCTCCGGTCAGATCAAGTCGATCACCGACTTCGGCGTGTTCATCGGCCTGGACGGCGGCATCGACGGCCTGGTGCACCTGTCCGACATCTCCTGGCAGATGTCCGGCGAAGATCTGGTCCGCAACTTCAAGAAGGGCGACGAGATCGAGGCCGTGGTGCTGGCCGTCGATCCGGAGCGCGAGCGCATCTCGCTCGGCATCAAGCAGATGGAACAGGATCCGTTCGGCCAGTTCATGGCGGCCAATCCGCGCGGCACCATCGTCAACGGCACCGTCAAGGAAGTCGATGCGAAGGGCGCCGTGATCGATCTGGGCGAGGGCGTCGAGGGTTACCTGCGCGCCAACGACATCGCCAAGGAGCGCATCGAGGATGCCACGCTGCATCTGAAGGTGGGCGACAAGGTCGAAGCCAAGTTCACCGGCATGGATCGCAAGGGCCGCCAGCTGTCGCTGTCGATCCGTGCGAAGGACGAGGAAGACGTGCAGGAAGCGATCGCCGACTATGCGTCTGCGTCCACCGGTACCACCAAGCTTGGTGCGTTGCTGAAGGAACAGTTCGACAAGGCCGATTGATCGCACGTTGAAGCCTGATGCGGGGCGGCAATCGCCGCCCCGTTGTTTCATGTCACGGACATTGGGGTCCCATGACCAAATCCGAATTGATCGAGGCGCTGGCCAAGCGTCAGACCCATCTTGCGTTTGCCGATGTCGAGATGGCTGTCAAAAGCGTCATCGAGCAGATGAGCCAGGCTCTGGCCCAGGGCGAGCGCATCGAGGTGCGTGGTTTTGGCAGCTTCGCGCTGCATTTCCGCCCGCCGCGCATGGGCCGCAACCCGAAGACCGGGGATGCCGTGGCGCTGCCCGGCAAGCATGTGCCGCATTTCAAGCCAGGCAAGGAATTGCGCGAACGCGTCAACCTTGATCTGGATCAGAACGCAGGCTGAGCCGACAACTTGAGGTTTATCAAAGGCAGGCGACGCAAGTCAGCCTGCTTTTTTTATGGCAAATCCGGATCAGGCGGCATGTTCATGACACGGATCTCAAGCATCGCCTGTGCCAGCCGCGGCCAATCGGGTAAAGTCTCGTCATGCGACTGCTCGTCATACTTATCCTGGTGATCTTCATCGCGGCCGGCGTGGTGCTGGGGGCACTCAACGCCGATCTGGTCAGTTACGACCTCGCGTTTGCCCAAGTGCGATTGCCCAAGGGGGCCGCCTTGCTTGCCGCCCTGGTGATCGGCTGGCTGCTGGGCGGGCTTACTGCATGGCTGGGTGTGAGTTCGGGACAGCGTCGACTGCGCCGGCAGCAGATGCGGGCCGACAAGAACAAGAAGCTGCCTGCCAAGCCATGAATCTCCTGTCTGTGCTGGTCCCCCTGGTGCCAGCGGCCTTTGCCCTGGGTTGGTGGTCATCCCGTCGGGTCGGCGCGCGCCGCTCGGGTGCCGAAGTCAGCGAACTGTCCTCGGACTATTTCCGCGGCCTGAACTACCTGCTCAACGAGGAGCAGGACAAGGCGATCGAAGTCTTCCTCAAGCTGGCCGAATACAACCGCGACACGGTGGAAACCCATCTGGCGCTGGGCAACCTGTTCCGCCGGCGTGGCGAGGTGGACCGGGCGATTCGCCTGCATCAACACCTGGTCTCCCGGCCCGGCCTGTCCGATGCGATGAAGACGGTGGCCCTGCTCGAACTGGGCGAGGACTACATGCGTGCCGGCCTGCTGGATCGTGCCGAGGCGCTGTTTTCCGATCTGGTGGCGATGGAGGCGCATGCACCCTCGGCCTTGCGTCATCTGATCGCGATCTACCAGCACGAGCGCGACTGGAACAAGGCGATCGAGCATGCGCGCCGACTGGAAGTGATGACCGGTGAGGACGAGGCGCCGATGATCGCCCAGTTCTATTGCGAACTGGCCGACCGCTCACGCCAGCATGGCGCGCGTGCCGAGGCACGCGACTATCTGCGCCAGGCCTTCGAATGCCAGGCCGACTGCGTCCGCGCCTTCATGCTTACCGGCCGGTTGTTTGCCGAGGAGGGGCGTCATGCGGATGCGGTGACCGCGTACGAGGCGGCGGTTCAAGCCGATATCGCCTTCACCCCGGAGATTTTGCCGCCGTTGCTCAACAGCTATGCCCGTTCGCATCAGATGGAACGGGCCGAAACTTTCCTGCGCGAGATGCTGAGCCGTTATCACGGTGTCTCGCCGGTGCTGGCGCTGACCCAGTTGTACCGGCAACGTGATGGCGAGCGTGCCTCGATCGATTTCCTGACTTCGCAATTGCGCCAGCGGCCGTCCGTGCGCGGCCTGATGGCGCTGATCGATGCCACCATGGACAAGGTCGAAGGTGAAGCGAGGGAGAATTTCTTGATCCTGCGCGATCTCACCAAGAAACTGCTGGAAGGCCAGGCGATGTATCGCTGCAGCCGTTGCGGTTTCGGCGCCAAGGCGCATCACTGGCAGTGCCCGAGCTGCAAGAGCTGGAGCACGATCCGCCCGATCCATGGCGTCGCCAGCGAGTGACATGATGATCGGCATGACCATCGGATGGTTGCTCGCTGCCTTGTTGATCACGCTGTTGCTGGTGCGCGGCGCGATCGGCTACGCATATCGGCTTGGCATGCTTGATCAGCCGGGGCAACGCCGCTCTCACCGCATGCCCACGCCACGCGGCGGCGGCATCGGCATCGTGGTGGCCATGCTGGCCTGTCTGGGCGGCGAATGGTGGTTCGCGCCGAAGATGCTTTGGACGCCCAGCCTGATGGCGGGGCTGCTCGGTGCCTTGGCGTTGGTGGCATTGACGGGGTGGTGGGATGACCACCGGTCGCTGCCGGTGCTGCCGCGACTGGCGACGCAGCTGCTGGCGGTGCTCGGCTTTTCCCTTGCGCTGCTGGCGACGGGTTTGTCGTTCTGGTGGCTGCCGTTGCTGCTGGCGGGCGGTGCCTGGAGCATCAACCTGCATAACTTCATGGATGGCATCGACGGCTTGCTGGCGCAGCAGGCGATATTCGTGGCCGGTGGCTTGGCATGGCTGGCCTGGACCGCAGCGGAACCGACGCTGGCCCTGGCTGCTGCGACCCTGGCGGCAGCGACCCTCGGTTTCTGGTGCTACAACCGTCCACCGGCGCGGATTTTCATGGGCGATGTCGGCAGCGGCAGTATCGGCCTGCTGATCTTTGCGTTCAGCGCCATGCTCTGGCGGCTCCGGCATGACCTGTTGTGGCCGGCGCTGATCCTGTCTTCGGCGTTCGTGGTGGATGCCAGCCTGACTTTGCTGACGCGCATGTGGCGTGGACGCCGCTGGTATGCGGCGCATCGCGAGCATCTGTACCAGTGGCTGGTGCGGCGCGGCAGGTCGCATGCGGGAGTGGGGGCCGCCTACCTCGCCTGGAACCTGCTGGTCGCGGCCCCGTTGGCCTGGTTGGCGTGCAGTCATCTGCGACTGGCGCTGCCGATTACCATGGCTGCCTATCTGGCGGCCGCGATTCTGTGGCTGGCGCTGAAACGTCGCTGTTTGCGGCGCGATCTTTTCAAGGATGGTCATGTCGCTACGTAAGCTGATCGGTTTCATTCACCCACGTATCGCGGTCGTGCTGCACGACCTGGCGATGGCGGCGCTGGCATGGTGGATTGCCAAGCTGCTGCGTTATGCGCTGAAACCGGACGAAATCGTCAGCTACCAGTTGTTTGAAGTCCCGATCGTGCTGCTGGTGCAGGGGCTGATCTTCCGCTGGACCGGGTTGTACAAGAGCGTCTGGCGCTTTGCCAGCCTGCCTGATCTGTGGAATATCCTGCGTGCCGTGGTGATGGGGGCGGTGGCTATCTACCTGGCCCTGTTCCTGTACAACCGGCTGGATGGCGTGCCGCGCTCGGTGTTGCTGCTTTACCCCGGTTTGCTGGCCGTGCTGCTCGGTGGCCCCAGGTTGATCTATCGCTACTGGAAGGACAGCCGCAACGACCTGCTGCAGAACCAGACGGTGAAGCGAGTCCTGATCGTAGGGGCGGATTCGGCTGGCGAGGTGCTTGCGCGCGACCTGCGGCGCGACAACCGCTATGCCGTGGTCGGTTTCGTCGACGACAAGGCCACTCTGCGCGGCGCCAGTATCAATGGGCATCCGGTACTGGGACGCTTGAGCCAGCTGCCCGATGTGGCGCGTTCGGCAGCGGTCGACATGCTGCTGATCGCGTTGCCGGGAGCTTCGACCGTCGAGATGCGCCGGGTGGTGTCGCTGTGCGACGCGACCGACCTGCCGTATCGCACCGTACCTCGACTGGAGGACGTGGTTGCCGGTCGCGCGCAGTTCAACCAGATCAAGGAAGTGGCGATCGAGGACCTGCTCGGCCGCGACGCGGTGGAACTGGACTGGACGGCCATCCGGGAAACCCTGTCCATGCGCCGCGTGCTGGTCACCGGTGGCGGCGGCTCGATCGGTTCGGAACTGTGTCGTCAGGTCGCCCGGCTCGGTGCCCAGTCGCTCATCGTGGTCGAACAGAGCGAATACAACCTCTATCGCATCACGCAGGAACTGCGCGCGGATTTTCCGGAGTTGATCCTCGATGGCATTCTGGCCAATTGCGGCGACCAGGCTGCGATGCGCAAGGTGTTTTCGGAAGCCAGGCCGCAGGTGGTGTTCCATGCAGCGGCCTACAAGCATGTGCCGATGCTGCAAGGGCAGCTGAGGGCGGCATTCCGCAACAATGTGCTGGGCACCTGCACGGTAGCGGATGCGGCCCGTGAAGTCGGTGTCGAGTGTTTCGTGCTGATCTCTACCGACAAGGCGGTCAATCCGACCAGCGTGATGGGCGCCTGCAAGCGTGTCGCCGAGATCTACTGCCAGAACCTCGATGCGCGTGCCGACACCCGTTTCATGACGGTACGATTCGGCAATGTGCTGGACTCGGCCGGATCGGTGGTGCCGCTGTTCCGGGAGCAGATCCACGCGGGCGGCCCCGTGACGGTCACCCACCCGGAGATTTCGCGCTATTTCATGACGATTCCCGAGGCCTGCCAGTTGATCCTGCAGACCGCGAGCATCGGCAAGGGCGGCGAGATCTTCGCGCTGGACATGGGCGAACCGGTGAAGATCCGCGACCTGGCCGAGCAGATGATCCGTCTTGCCGGCAAGAAGCCCGGCAGCGAAATCCCGATCGTCTATACCGGCCTGCGCGCCGGCGAGAAGCTGTTCGAGGAATTGTTCCACCCGCTGGAAAACTACAGCAGTACCGAACACACCAAGATCTTCCTCGCGCAGCATCGTGAGGTATCGTGGGAGATGCTGCAGGCGCTGCTGCACAAGGCGGTCGAAGCAGTCGATGTATTCGATGAAGAAGAGCTTCGGCGCTGCGTGTCCAGCCTGCTGCCCTCGTTCCGCTGGAGCGAATCGGCACAGCCTGACAACGTGGTGTCGATCCGCCGTATCAACCCGGAGATAAGTGAGTGAGCAAGCCTCTGCGCAAGGTCGTGTTTCCCGTGGCCGGACTCGGCACGCGTTTTCTGCCGGCGACCAAGGTGGTTGCCAAGGAAATGCTGCCGGTGCTGGACAAACCGCTGATCCAGTACGCCGTCGACGAGGCGGTGGACGCCGGAGCCGACACCCTGATCTTCGTGACCAACCGCTACAAGCACGCGATCGCCGATTATTTCGACAAGGCTTACGAGCTCGAGGCGAAGCTGCAGGAGAAGGGCAAGGACGAGCTGCTTGCGCTGGTGCAGGGCACCTTGCCACGCCACGTGCGGGCGATCTTCGTGACCCAGCCCGAAGCCCTTGGCCTGGGGCATGCCGTTTTGTGCGCCAAACCGGTGGTCGGCGACGAGCCGTTCGGTGTGGTGCTGCCCGATGACCTGATCTGGAACGGCGCGATCGGCACCGGCAAGAGCGCACTGCGGCAGATGGCCGAACTGGCGGATGCCCAGCAGGCCGGCGTCATTGCGGTCGAGGAAGTGCCGCACAACGAGACCGACAAGTACGGCATCGTCGATGCCACGCCGATCGACGAACGCAGCGCACGGATCCGCCACATGGTGGAGAAACCCAGACCTGCCGATGCACCGTCCAATCTGGCCGTGGTCGGCCGCTATGTGTTGCCGGGCCGCATCTTCCAGTTGCTGGAACAGACCACGCCAGGCGCCGGTGGCGAGATCCAGCTCACCGACGCGATCGATGCCCTGCTGAAGGAACAGGGCAAGGTGCTGGCCTACCGCTTCGAGGGCACCCGTTTCGACTGCGGCAACAAGGCCGGTCTGGTGCGCGCCACCATGCACATGGCGATGCAGGATCCGAAGCTGGCCCAGACCGTGCGCGAGTTCGCCGCCAAACTCTGAACCTGATCGGGGCCGGGCTGGATGCAATGAAGGCGCCCTTGTGGCGCCTTCTGCTTTCATGCGGCGACATGTCAGAATCCAGGCATGTCTCGCCGCAGCATCCGCTTGTATCGCCGCTGCGGCAAGGGCGAGTAATCTCACTTGCCGACCCCGTCCAGGACATGCCGCCTACGTCATGCTCGCTTCCAACCATGCGTCTTCCTACTATCGCGCGACGGCTACACCTTACGAGCCGCACGCGCCCTTGCAGGGCAGGCAGGCAGCGCGGGTGGCCATTGTCGGCGGCGGTTATGCCGGCCTGAACACAGCGCTGGGTCTGGCCGAGCGCGGCGTGCGCGATGTGGTGCTGCTGGAGCGTGAGCAGATCGGCTTCGGCGCATCCGGCCGCAATGGCGGTTTTGTGTTTGCGGGCTATTCGCTGGGCGAGCAGTCGTTGCTGGACCAGTTGGGCGAGGCGCGCGCGCAGGCCCTGTTCGGTCACACCACGGCGGCCGTGCAGCGCATTCGAGAGCGCGTGGCGAAGTATGCGATCGCCTGCGACGCGGTCGATCAAGGGGTGATCTGGGCCAACTGGTTCCGCGATCCTGCCGTGCTACGCCGGCGCCAGCAGCTGCTGGCCAGGCATTACGGCGTGGACTGGCAGTGGCTGCCGCAGGATGAACTGCGCGGGCTTGTTCGCAGCGAGCGCTATCACGACGCTCTGTACGAACGCGATGCACTGCATCTGCATCCGCTCAACTATGCAATCGGCCTGGCCACCGCTGCCGCGACGCAAGGCGTGCGCGTGCATGAACACAGCGGTGTGCGCGGCCTGGCCCGCGAGGGCACGCAATGGCGCCTGCGCACCGACCAGGGTGAGCTGTTGGCCGACCAGGTGGTACTGGCCTGTGGCGGCTACCTGGCGGGTCTGCGCCGATCGATCGACCGCGCGATCCTGCCGATTGCCACCTATGTGATGGTGACCGAACCGCTGCGCGAACGGATGGACGCATGCCTGCATACGCAGGCCGCGATATACGACAGCCGCTTTGCGTTCGATTATTACCGGCCGCTGCCGGATACGCGCCTGCTGTGGGGTGGACGCATCTCCATCCGCAATCGTTCACCGCGCGCCGTGCAACGCCTGCTCAGCAGCGACCTGCTGCGGGTGTTCCCGCAACTGCAGGGCATCAAGATCGACTACGCCTGGTCGGGCCTGATGAGTTATGCGCGCCACCAGATGCCGCAGATTGGCGGCAGTGGCGATGGGCTGTGGTGGGCCCAGGCGTTTGGCGGCCATGGCCTGGCACCGACCTGCGCCGCTGGCGAACTGCTCGCGGCGGCGATTGCCGAAGGCGATGACGGCTGGAAGCAGTTTGCGGACTACGGACTGAGCCCCACACATCGACCGTTGGGTTATCTAGGTGCCCAGGCAAGTTACTGGTGGCAACAAGGTCATGACTGGTTGAAGACGAGGCTGGAAGGATGAGCGAACAGGTCGGTGAAATCAGCTGGAGCGATTTCGAGAAAGTGTTGATCGTCGCCGGTACGGTGACGCGGGTGGAACCATTCCCGGAGGCGCGCAAGCCGGCCTGGAAGGTCTGGGCGGATTTCGGCCCCTACGGCGAGAAGAAGACCAGCGCGCAGATCGCAGCACTGTACAGCGCCGAACAGTTGCTGGGTCGGCAGATTGTCGGCGTGATCAATTTTCCGGAGAAACAGATCGGACCGTTCCGTTCGCAATTCCTGCTTACCGGGTTTCCGACCGATGCCGGTGTGGTGCTGACGGCGATCGAACGCACGGTGCCGAACGGCACCCGGTTGGCCTGACATGCCGGATGCGCCCAGTCTGCATGCCTGTATCGAGGATGCCGCGGAAATCGCACGATTGGCCGGCGAGCTTGGCTATCCGACCGAGACGCAGGCCATGGCTGTCCGGCTTGCCGCACTGCTGCCGCAGCCGCATCAGCATGTGATGGTTGTACAAGCCGAAGACGGCAGCTTGCTCGGCTGGATTGCCGTCGAGCGCAGGCTCACGCTTGAATCCGGCGAACGCGTCGAGATCGTCGGCCTGGTGGTAGATGCCGCAGCCAGGGGCCGTGGTATCGGGCATGTGCTGGTAAACGATGCGGAACACTGGGCACGCCAGCAGGGATTCGACGTTGTTTCGGTGCGCTCCAATGTGACGCGGCTTCAGTCGCATCCGTTCTACCGGCGCCTGGGCTATGTCCATCGAAAAACCCAGCATGCCTATGCCAAGTTGCTTGATGCGTGAGTCAGCCGCGTTCCTCATTTCGTCGCCATCGCGTCGATCCGCTGGTGCAGCTTGCCCGTTCGGCCGCAGTTCCTGCTTGTCGGTCTTCCCACGGATGATGACGTGGCGCTCAGCGCATTGAAGCGGCCGCTACCCAACGGCACATGGTTGGGTTGAGCACGCGGCGTTCGCCGCCGAAGCGGTTGCCTACCAGAGATAGACCTGCAGCGATGGTTCCCTCGACTTGAGCGGAATCCGCTGCAACAGCTCGCGCTGGTCGGGGTAATTCATCGCGCTGCGTTCGAGCAGGTTGTCGATCTGGGCGAGATCGTGCTGTGCCTCTTCGGACGTGGGCGGGCGCATGTGCTGCGGATCCGGGAACAGTCCCACGCCAGCGAGCAGGCTGTACCAGGACATCGTCGGGTAGCCTTGGCCGAAGACACCTTTTTTCAGTCCCGGAATGATCGGCTTGCTGGCCAGCCAGGTGGTCAGCAAATGCTGGAGCGGGCGCGACAAGTGGGTGTTGGCTGCGTTTGCGCGCCAGTAATCGGTGTCGGTGCGCGTGTTGGTCTTGTAGTGGGTGACGATGTAGTCGCGGGTGCCCTCGAACTGGACGTTGATCGTCTGGTTGAAGTTTGCCCGCGCCTCGGCACCGAGGTCGCCCTTTTCCAGCGCCGCGACGAACATGTAAGCGGTTCTCTGGACGAAAAGCAGGGTCGTGGCCTCCAGGGGCTCGATGAATCCTTGCGCAAGGCCTACTGCGAGGCAGTTGCGGTTCCAGCTTTCCGCGACGCGGCCGACACGCATCTTCAGGTGGCGTGCCGGCACGTCGGCATCCAGCACGCCGAGATGCGCACGCAGTTCCGTCTCGGCCTGCTCGGGCGAGCAGTAATCGGTGCTGTAGACGTAGCCGTTGCCGTAACGGTTGGTCAGCGGAATCTTCCAGGCCCAGCCGTTCTTGAGCGCGGTGGAGACGGTCTGCGACATGATCGGCCCGTCGATGGGCGTTGCCAGCGCAATCGCCGCGTTGTTGAACAGGTTCTCCGCGTAGGGAACGAACGATGTCTTCAGTGCCTTGCCGATCAGCATCGAGGCAAAGCCGGTGCAGTCGATGAAGAAGTCGGCATCCAGCATCTCGTCGCCATCGAGGCGCAGGGAACCGATATCGCCATTGTCCTTCAGGATCACTTCGTTCACGTGGCGCGCGACATGGCGCACGCCACGCTCCAGCGCCTTCCTGAGCAGAAAGGCGCCAAGCAGGGTGGCATCGAAGTGGTAGCCATGCCAGATGTCGAACGGGAAGCTGTGCGCCGGCTTGGGTGCCCGGCAGTCGCGCGCCAGACGGCTGGCGATGAAGAATCGGTCTGGGTGTGCGTGCACGTCGGCATGGTTCAGGCGCGAGTGCACGTTGTTGATGAATTGCGTCATGGTCAGGTTGTCGAGCATCGACGCAAACGCGTGGAAGTAGCTCTCGAAACCCGGCCGTGTCGACCACTTGTCGAAGGTGATGCCGTTTTTGTAGGTCGCGTTGCAGGCGGGCATCCATTCGGCTTCCTCGATGCCGAGGTCCTCGAAGAAGCGGCGCAGGAACGGTGTCGAACCCTCGCCGACGCCGATCGTGGCGACTTGCGGCGACTCGATCACGGTGACTTCGAGCCTGGATCCATAGCCCGAGTTGGCCAGGGTCAGTGCCGTCATCCAGCCGGCGGTGCCACCACCGACCACGACGATCCGGCGCACCGGCGGATCGGCTTCGATCCGCGTGCCGGATCGGTGTGCGGCAACAGGCTCGTTGAATGGTGCGGCGGTGTCTGGCATGGCGCAGGTCACTGACTTGTCGAGGCGGTGCCCAAGAGGAATCCATTTCGGGATCGTGGTCAATAGCCGGTGCCGGTGTCCCCGCTGATCAGGCACTGGCTGCGATGGCTGGTGTTGTCGCGACTGGCGCGGCGATTCAACGAGCGATGCGATCCAGCCAGACTTCCAGCCCCTGCGCATTCAGCTCGATGTCCATGTGCAGCAGTTGCTCCAGTACCACATGCCCCTGGTTCCAGCCGTGCGCATGGGCACGTGCGGCATACAACCCGGTGAGGCCATCGACCAGTCTGGCGTGCCTGTCGGGGCCAGCGTCCGCCTCCAGCGCAAGCGCCACCATGGCGTCGATCTGCACGTGCAGGTCGACAGCCAGCCGGGTGATGTCCTCGATACGACCGAAGTGGGTGGGGTACATGGCCACGGGTTGCAGGGCGAGCAGGCGATCGATGGAGGCATGTAGCTCTTCCGGATCGAACTGCACCGGCGAGGTGGTGGGCAGGATGAACGGCCCCTTCGCGGTATCGAATTCGCGATAGGAAAGGCCAAAGACGTCGCCGGTGAAGCACACATCCGCCTGCTTGTCGTGGATCGCGATGTGGTGCTTGGCGTGACCGGGGGTGTCGAGGCAGTGCAGGGGCCGCCCGGCCAGGCTTGCGATGTACCCATCCTGAGCCTCGACCACGCGCTCGGCGGCCACCGGTCGCAGCCGTCCATATTCCTGTTCCATTACGGCCTCGCCATATACCGCACTGGCGCCGGCCCACAGCACCGAAGGATCGATCATGTGTCGCGCGCCGCGTGGATGCACGAGCAGTTGGGCATTCGGCAACCGCGCGATCAGCTCGCCCGCGCCGCCGGCATGATCCAGATGTACATGGGTAAGGATCAGCCAGTCCACATCGGCAGCGGTGATCCCGGCATCCACCAGTGCAGCCAGCATGCGTGGCACGGAATGGTTGGTGCCGCAGTCGATGAATGCGCCACGGCCGTTCTCGACGATCAGGTACGCCGCATCGAACCGTGGCCGGACGAAACCGGTGTCGATGGTATGGATGCCGTGGATGGCCATGCCTGCCTCGCGATGAGTCTGTTAGACGAGGTTAGCAAGTCGCGCAGGGAGAAGCATTTGCTCCTTGGTCGCCCGGCCTGGCCCGTCCTATCCCGCCTTGCGGAACGTCAGGTTGATGCGGACTCCGCCGAGCGCTTCGTGATACCCAGGCTTGAGCGGCATCACACCGTGGTAGCGCAACCGCGCCGGACCACCCCAGACCACCACGTCGCCATGTGCCAATGGCACGCGGACCTGCGCATCCGTACGCAGCATGCCGCCGAACAGGAACACGGCCGGCATGCCCAGTGAAACCGACACGATCGGTTGTGCGAGATCGAGCTCGTCGCGATCCTGATGCAGGCTCAGCCGCGTACCCGGCTCGTAGCGGTTGATCAGGCAGGCATCCGGCATGAAGCCGACATATCCGGCTCGTGCGGCGGCGCCCGTAGCCAGCTGCAGGAACGTGTCCGGCAATCCCGGCCAGGGGTTGCCGCTGAGCGGGTCGACCGGGTCGTAGCGATAGCCACGACGGTCGCTGACCCAGCCCAGCGGCCCTGTGTTGGTCATGCCTACCGACATGCGGAACCCGCCAGGCGTGATCAGATGACGAAAAGGTGCCTGTGCGACTACCGTGTTCAGCGCCTGCAGCAGCGCAACTTCGTCGGCCAGTGCAAATCCGCGCAGCACCACCGCGCCATCGCACAGCGGTTCGTCCCGGCGCACAGGACTGACGACATGGCCGAACAGGTCCGCCATGTCCATCATGTGGCGTCGTGGAAAACGATGCCGAGGGTGTGCCGCCGGCCTGCACGCACGCGACTCACGCCATGACGCAGATTCACCCGATAAATGCCGCGCGCGCCTTGGACCGGACGGTGATGCACGGCGAAGACCACGGCATCGCCCTGGCGCAACGGTACCACCATCGGCTGCGACTGCATGCGCGGGCGTTGCTCGGTAAGCACGAATTCGCCGCCGCTGAAATCGCGCTCCGGCTCGGACAACAGGAGCGCCACCTGCAACGGAAATGCATGTTCACCGTACAGATCCTGATGCAGGCAGTTGTAGTCGCCTGTGCCGTATTTCAGCAGCAAGGGAGTAGGGCGCTGCTGCCCGGCGGCATGGCAACGTTGGATGAAGGCGGCGTGCGCGTCGGGGTAATCCACGGCAAGTCCCATCGCTGCGTTCCAGCGATTCGCGATCGGCACCAGTCGCGGATAGAGCGCCGTGCGCAGATCGGCTACGGCCGTAGGCAAGGGATAGCGAAAATACTGGTATTCGCCGCGACCGAAGCCATGCCTGCCCATCACGATACGGCTGCGGAAGCACGACTCCCTGGCATACAGACTGGCCAAGGCCTGGCACTCCTGCGGCGACAGCAGGGCCTCGAGTACCGCGCAACCTTGTGCATCGAGTTCGCTGGCGATGCTGGCCCAGTCGAAGACCTGCAAGCGTGCATTGGCATCGGAATCGGGCGTGGCGCACCGCACCGCATTCATCGTGCTGCCTCGCGCTCCAGCAGTGCACGCTTGCGCTCCACCCCCCAGCGGTAACCGGACAAGCCACCGTCGTTGCGCACCACCCGATGACAGGGGATCGCCACCGCAAGCGCATTCGCCGCACAGGCCTGGGCGACTGCACGCACTGCACGCGGCGAGCCGATGCGCGCGGCTACCTCGCTGTAGCTTGCCGTGCTGCCTGCCGGAATCTCGCGCAAGGCCTGCCATACGCGCTGCTGGAACGCGGTGCCGCGGACATCCAGCGGCAACTGGAGACCGATGGCCGGTACCTCGACGAAGCCGACCACCTGCGCCACCAGTTGCTCGAACGCGTGGTCGCCGCCGATCAGGTTGGCCTTCGGGAAGCGATCCTGCAGGTCGCGGGCCAGTGCATCAGGATCGTCGCCCAGCAGGATCGCACAGACGCCACGCACGCTTTGCGCGACCAGGATCGCACCCAGCGAGCATTCGCCGACCGCGAAGCGGATGTCGTGGTCGATGCCGCCTGCGCGGTAACTGGAAGGCGTCATGCCGAGCACTTGGTCGGCTGTTTCGTAGAAGCGGCTGCTGGCGTTGTAGCCGGCATCGAAAATGGCCGTGGTCACGCTGTCGCTGCGGCCCAGCTCGCGACGCACCCGGCGTGCGCGCTGTGCCTGCGCGTATTGCTTCGGTGTCAGCCCGGTGACGGCCTTGAATATGCGATGGAAATGGAACGGGCTCAGGCCGCTGGGCTTCGCCAGCTGTTCGAGCGTGGGCAGTGTCTCGGCACTTTCGATCGATCGACAGGCCACCGTCACCAGCATGGCGTGTTGCTCGCCCAGTGACGGCTGATCGGGGCGGCAGCGCTTGCAGGGACGGAACCCGGCACGCTCCGCTTCGGCGGCATTCGCGTGGAATGCCACATTCTCCGGCCGTGCCGGACGCGCGGCGCAGGACGGGCGGCAATACACACCGGTGGTGCGCACCGAATAATAGAAGGCGCCGTCTGCGCTCGCGTCATGGGCCTGCACCGCGATCCAGCGCGGATCGTTGAGCGTGGCCGCCGCCCGCCGGATGTTTTTCTCGGATGCTTTCATGGCTGATCCTCCCGGGAGATTAACGCGTGGCAGTCAATCTAGCGATGGATGGCATGGGCGACACTCCGGGTCTTGCGCTCGAATTCGTTCAGACTGGGCGTCGGCCGGGGGAGCGGGCCATCGCGCACAGGACGCGGCTTTTGCACGTCATTCCGTTTACCATGACGGACATGGCGGTCCCTCGTATCCACGGCCCGGGGAAGTTCATGAAGACGATTCTGAAGATGTTGATTGCACCGGTGGCCATGGCGTCGCTCTCGGCGTGCACGATTGCCACCAAGGCCTATGTCGATCCGCAGTACCACCAGGCCACCTCGGATGCGATACATCCGCTGGCCCAGCCGATTCCGGTGCAGGTAACGGCTCGATTCCAGACCAACGGCAAGCCGACGCCTGCCGTCGACGCCGAACTGCAGCGGCAGCTCGAACAGGCACTGACGGCCAGCGGCGTATTTTCGCCGGCCACCGGCACCAATGCGGCAGCGCAGATCACTGTCACAGCCAACGACAGCAGCGACCTGGAGGATGCCCGTCACCGTGGCTTCCATACCGGCCTGACGCTGGGCAGTACCGGTTCGATGATCGATGACAACTATGAATTCACGATGGCCTACCGCCATCCCGGCGGCACTGCCTACCAGGCAATCTACAAGCACGCGATCCACACCACTTTCGGCAAGATCAACGGCCCTGCCGGCGCCACGCCGACGACGACAGCGGATGCGTTTCATCACGTCGTCGGCGACGTGGTGATGAATTTCGTCTGGGACTTGCAGAGTCAGGGCCTGATCGGAAAGTAGGCTGCATCACCAGCGCAGCATCAGCTTGCCGATGTGCACGCTGCTTTCCATCAGCGTATGGGCCTTGGCAGCCTCGGCGGCAGGAAACACCTGATGGATCACCGGGCGCAGCCGGCCCGCTTCAAGCAGTGGCCAGACCTTGTCGTGCAGCTGGCGTGCCAGTGCACGCTTGAACGCGACCGGGCGGCCACGCAAGGTTGATCCGGTCAGCGTGAGCCGGCGGCGCATGATCGTCGCGGCGTCGATGCTTGCCTTGCTGCCGCCCAGGGTGGCGATCACGACCAGCCGGCCGCCTTCGGCCAGCGTATCGAGTTCGCGCGGGATGTAGTCGCCGGCAACCATGTCGAGGATCACGTCGACGCCGCGGCCGTCGGTGGCCTGTTTCACCACCGTAACGAAATCCTCCTCGCGATAGTTGATCGCACGCTCGGCGCCGAGCTTCTCGCAGGCAGCGCACTTCTCCGCACTGCCTGCGGTGGCGAACACGCGATGTCCGAGTGCATGCGCCAGCTGGATCGCGGTCACGCCGATACCGCTGGAGCCGCCTTGCACTAGCAGGGTTTCGCGGGGGCCGCCTTCACCGTGGCCGAGCTGGCCACGTTCGAACACGTTGCTCCACACGGTGAAGTAATTTTCCGGCAGCGCCGCCGCCTCGATCATCGAGAATCCCGTCGGCATCGGCAGGCATTGCGCCAGCGGGGCCACGGCGTACTCGGCATAGCCGCCGCCGGCGAGCAGGGCACACACGGCGTCGCCGCGCTTGAGGCTAAACGGGTTGTCGCCGGCCAGGTCACCTTCGACAAGGGTGCCGGCCACTTCCAAGCCTGGCAGATCCGATGCCCCGGGCGGCGGAGCATAGTTGCCCTGTCGCTGGAACACATCCGGTCGGTTTACCCCGGCGGCAGCCACCTTGATCAGCACTTCGCCCGCGCCGGGTTGCGGGATCGGCCGTTGCGTCGGCTGCAATACGTCCGGGCTGCCGGGACGGGCGATCTCGATGGCTTGCATGGAGGGCATGGCGCGGCTTCGCTGTCGTATGGAGGTGACGGTAACTCTGGCGCCAATACGGCCGATATCAAGCAGCGGACGATGCACAGCATCGACCCGAATGTGCTGGAAACGCCCCGATCCGCGACCTGGGTATGCCGCATTGCGCGCGATGGTTGACCAATGGGTGCGCTGGCGATAAACAGGCTGCTGCCTCAGCGCGGAAACGACGTCCATGATGCACACGTTGCTGCTGGTGCTCGACCTGGTCGGCACCTTCGTATTCGCGCTCAGTGGTGCGTTGACCGCGGTACGTCGCCGGCTGGACCTGTTTGGCGTACTGGTGTTGTCGTTTGCGGCCGGCAATGCCGGTGGCATCACCCGCGACGTGCTGATCGGCGCCACGCCACCGTCAGCCATTGCCGACTGGCGCTATCTCGGAGTGTCGGTGCTGGCCGGGGTGATCACTTTCTATCGGTACGAAACGATCGAACGGCTGCGCAATCCGGTGCAGTTGTCCGATGCGGCCGGCCTCGCGTTGTTCGCCGTGGCTGGCGCACAGAAGGCACTGGCCTACGGGCTCAACCCGGCAATGGCAGCGTTGCTGGGCATGCTCACCGGCATCGGCGGCGGCATGCTGCGCGACGTGCTGGTGTCGCAGATTCCCACCGTGCTGCGTGCCGACCTGTATGCCGTGGCCGCGCTGGCCGGTGCGGCCGTGGTGGTCCTGGGCAGTCTGCTGCAACTGCCGCCGATGGCCACCACCTTGGCCGGTGCGGGACTTTGCTTTGGCCTGCGCTACATGGCCATCCGCCATCAATGGCATCTGCCGGTGGCACGTTATGCGGAGAAACCGGATCAGGATTTCCGTCCATAGGTACGGGTCCGTTCCAGTGAATGCCCTGGATCACGCCACCGTATCGACCAGCACCAGCTCGGCATCTTCCAGCGCCTTCACGCGCAACACGGTCTCGTCGCGGATGGCTGCGCCATCGCGGGCGTCGAGTGCCACACCGTTGATTTCCACCCGGCCGGTGGCTGGGACCAGATAAGCGTAGCGGCCCTGGGCCAGGGCATATTCGGTGACTTCGCCCGCCTTGAGGGTGGCGCCGAGCACGCGCGCGTCGGCACGCAGGGGCAGCGCCTCGGCATCCTCCTTGAAGCCGCTGGCCAGCGCCACGAAGCGGCCCGAACGCTCGCCCTTCGGAAACGGTCGGGCACCCCATGCCGGCGGCTGGCCGTGCGCATCGGGGATGATCCAGATCTGGAAGATCCGGGTGGTTTCGTCTTCGAGGTTGTACTCGGCATGGGTGATGCCGCTGCCGGCACTCATCACCTGCACGTCGCCGGCCTCGGTGCGACCTGCATTGCCGAGGTTGTCTTTGTGGCTGATCGCGCCTTCACGGACATAGGTGATGATCTCCATGTCCGCATGCGGGTGCGGCGGAAACCCCGTCTGCGCGGCAATCGTGTCGTCGTTCCATACCCGCAGCGCGCCCCAGCCCATCCGCTGCGGGTCGCGGTAACCGGCAAACGAGAAATGGTGTTTCGCGTTCAGCCAGCCGTGGTCGGCTCCACCCAGGCTGGCGAAGGGTCTGCGTTCAATCATGGTCGTGGCTCCGGTAGCGTGCGCTGCCATATGGTCAGGACACCACGATACGGCCAGTGCAGCGGCGAGCACAGAGGCCAGAATGGAACGGACTGTTGCCGGATCGAACCCTTGGGTGCGCGCCACGCATTCCGGTATTGCGAGAGGCACGGGTCGAGACAGCCACAGCCGAGTCTTGGATACTGCGGGGCAGCGCACATTTTCATGGCACGCAATATGCCAATGTGACGGTGAGGCCATCCAGCATGGGTGGTATGGGTGTACCCGCGCGACATGCGGCGCTTGTGGAGATGGGCGCTACGGTCGCACCGGCGATGAAGGTTGCAGTGTGCAAGTAGCAGTTGATATGAGCGTGCAAGAGGCCGTACCGGCCAGACCCGTCATTGTTTCGATTCCCGCCATCGACCTGATGCTGGGAAATCTGCCCAATGCGCACCGTGCCCCATTGATCGGGCGACGGGGCATCCAGCCCGGTAATGGGCATTCCGCCAAAGTGGCTCGCGCGTCCCTGTTCCGCTTCGTCTACTTCACGGCACCTGGCGAGAACGAGCGGCACTCGGCTTATCACCGGCACCTGGTCATCGCCGAAATCCTGTTTGGCCGCGTGCTGGCCGCGCGTGCGGCAGGTCTTCGCCCGATCGCCCCCACGCTCGACTATGCCGCCGAGGCGCGCGCCACGGTGCGTCCACCGAGAGGCATGTTCCGTGCAGCCACGCTGGAGTATCGCCGCTGGTACGACCCCAGCGGCGCAGCACGAGTGGAGCCGCTGACGCAGGAAGCCTTGACCGTGGAGCTGGTCACCGAGAATGGCCTGCCGCTGGAAGACGCTCGCCACCGCGCGGCTCATCGCTCGCATGCGCTTGCCGCGGTCGACCAGGCTTGGCTGATCGAGCGCCGCCGCGTGCCTCTGGACCGCCGCCCGCTCAACCAGGCAGAGTTCCAGGCCCTGGTGGAGGCCATCGAGGGCGCCTATCGGCTGGCCGTGGGCACCTCGCACGTGGAACGCACCAATCGCCAGATCGCGCTGCGCGCAGCGGCGATGCTGGGCAGTTTGCTGGACGAATTCGTCGCATCGCCTTTCACGGTCGGTGCGCTGGCCCAGGCTTTCAGCGACATCCATCTTGCCCACCTGCGCCGTACGATCGAGAGTTCGCGGCAGGCGGAGTCCGACTCGGGCGTGCTGTTGGCCGGCCCCAAGGCCTGGTTTGCCGCAAAGGCGGCAAGGATGCGGGCCGAACATCAGATCGGTCTGGCCATGTCGCCGGGGACTTTCCCTGCGATACGACTGGCGGCGTATCCGGTGGTTGCTGTCGTGGGCGGCAAGCTGCGTACGTTCGTGGATGGCTGGCGTCGCGGGCGCAGCCGTTCACGCGCAGTCGATGCCATGCCGGCATTTTCAGTCACCGGTTGAGCAAGTTGCTGCGGGGGCGATGTCGTTCCACCCATGTCGCGCCGGCCTGCGCAGGGATTGAGGTTCACTCAGTCGGGCGTGCAAATCGCATTGCCGCAATCGGCCTGCGAGCCGCAAGTTTTCGCGATTGCGCGATGCCTGTTGCGGCTGATGGAGACACCTGAGTACATTCGCTCCCTCAACACTCGGGGGAGCGCTTGTGTATCGCTTGTTGTCGACCATAGCCATCAGCCTGTTGCTGGTGGCCTGCCATCAGCATTCGGCCGACGGCAGAAGCGGCAGCTATTCCGAGGCGACGTTCTCGCCCGGCATCACGGAAGCGGATGTAAACGAACACGTTAAGGTGCTGGCCTCCGCTGCGTTCGAAGGGCGTGCTCCAGGGAGTCGGGGCGAGCAGCGCACCACCGATTACCTGATCCGGCAATTCCAGCGTATCGGCCTGCAACCCGCCAATCACGGCAGCTGGCTGCAGGCCGTGCCGTATGTGCAAGCCACGCTGCAGCATGCCGATCAGGCAAAGCTGGCGATCGATGGCGGCAAGGGCAAATCCGAGCTGGCCTTCGGCAGCGACATGGTGGTCGGCTCGCCGGCGAACCAAGCACATGCCGAGATCAAGG
Source organism: Rhodanobacter sp. B04 (assembly GCF_002001125.1). GTDB lineage: Bacteria > Pseudomonadota > Gammaproteobacteria > Xanthomonadales > Rhodanobacteraceae > Rhodanobacter. The sequence goes on from NZ_MUNV01000008.1 coordinate 198,066, forward strand.
ACTCGCCGATCGTCTTCGTCGGCTACGGTGTCGACGAACCCGACCAGCAGTGGAACGATTACGCGGGGCTGGATTTCAAGGGCAAGACCGTCGTGATGCTGGTCAACGATCCCGGCTGGAGCAGCGAGGATCCGATGCTGTTCAAGGGGCGCGAGCTGACCTGGTACGGCCACTGGGCCAGCAAGTTCGAGGCGGCCGCGCGCCGTGGAGCTGCAGCGGCCTTCATCGTGCATGACACGGCAGCGGCGGGCTATCCGTGGAATGTGGTGCAAACCGGCTGGAGTGGACCGCAGTTCAGCCTGCCGACCGGCGAGGATCTCACGCCACACCTGCCGATCGCCGGCTGGCTGACGACCGCCGCCGCGGAAAAACTGTTTGCCGATGCCGGTGCCGATTTCGATGCGCTGAAGCAAGCCGCCGACAGGCGCGGCTTCAAACCCGTCGAACTCGACGCCAAGGCCAGCGTGGCGATCGACAGCACGATCAGCCATGGCCAGTCGAACAACGTGGTCGGCGAGTTGCCCGGCAGCACGCGTCCTTACGACACGATCATCTATTCCACGCACTGGGACCATCTCGGCAAGGACGGCAGCAAGATCTATCACGGTGCCGTGGAGAATGCGTCGGGCGTGGCTGGCCTGTTGAAGATCGCCGAGGCGTTTGCGCATCGCAAGCCCAAGCCGTCGCGCACCATCCTGTTCCTGGCGCTGACGATGGAGGAGTCGGGCCTGCTTGGCTCGCACTATTACGTCAACCATCCGCTGGTGCCGCTGGATCTGACCGTGGCCGATATCGATGTGGATGCGTTGACGGTCATCGGGCCCAGCCACGATATCGCGGTCATCGGCTACGGCCAGTCGCAGCTCGACGGATATCTCGTCGAAGCAGCGCGGACGCAGGGGCGCGCCTTGACGCCGGACAAGGTGCCGACCAGGGGTTTCTTCGCCCGCTCGGAGCAGTTCAATTTCGCCAAGGCCGGCGTGCCGGTGCTGTATGCACGCTCGGGCCTGGACCTGCTCCACGGTGGCGTGCCCGCGGGCCGCAAAGCCTACGACGACTACATCGCGAACTGCTATCACCAGCCCAGCGACGTTTTCGATCCGAACTGGGACCTCAGCGGCATGGTGCAGGACCTGCGGTTGCTCTACATGGTCGGCAGCAAGCTCGCCAAGGGGGACACCCCGTTCCCGCGCTGGAACCCGGACAGCGATTTCACGCGCCCGGGCACGGAAGCGAAGTGATCCGGTTGACGGATGACAGTGGCGTCGCTCGGGCTCACCAGTCGGTGGGTCGATAGTCCTTCAGGAACTGTCCCCACACATGCGTGCCCGTGTTGATGCCGCTGATGATCGGATCGACGATGCGCGCGGCGCCATCGACGATATCCAGCGGCGGGTGGAAGCGCTCCTCGGCGACCTTGCGCGCGGCCAGTGCCGCCGGATCTTCGTCGGTCACCCAGCCGGTGTCGACGCTGTTCATGTGGATGCCGTCGTTGTGGTAATCGGTGGCCGAGGTGCGCGTCATCATGTTCAGCGCGGCCTTGGCCATGTTGGTGTGCGGATGCCGCGTGGTCTTGAAGTTGCGGTAGAACTGGCCTTCCATCGCCGACACGTTGACGATGTGCTTGTCGCGTTCGGGCGTGCGCAGCATCAGCGGCTTCAGCCGCGCGTTGATGATGAACGGCGCGATCGCGTTGACCAGCTGCACCTCCAGCAATTCCACCGACGGCACCTCGGCCATCAGCAGCCGCCATGAATTGCGCTCGCGCAGGTCGACCTGCTGCAGATCCTGATCGAGCCGGCCTTCGGGGAACAGGTGGCTTTGTGCGAGCAATTCTTCCGGCAGCAGCGGCAGCTGCGACAGCTCGGCGGCACGGGTCAGGCCGGGCACCTGCGAGTCACGGCTTGCGAGTGTCAGCGCCGACGGATCGGCTTCCGGCAGGATGTGCGAGCTGCGCAAGCCCTCGTAGTGGCCGACCAGCCTGCGCACGTGTGCCGGCATGTCGTGCAGCGCGGCGGTCTCGCCTTCCATCATGTGCGCGTAGAAATCCGGCGGCCGGCGCACGGTCTGGCAGGCGTTGTTGATGATGAAATCCAGCCGCGGTCGCGTGGCGACCAGCTCCTGGCAGAACGCCTCGACGCTCGGCGTATGGCGCAGGTCGAGTCCGTACACCTGCAGGCGATGGCCCCATTCGGCGAAGTCCGGCTCCTGCGCATAGCGCGCCGCCGAGTCGCGCGGAAAGCGCGTGGTGACGATCAGTTCCGCACCGGCGCGCAACAGCTTCAGGCCGGCCTGGTAACCGATCTTGACCCGGCCGCCCGTGAGCAGCGCGACGCGCCCGCGCAGGTCGGTCAGCTCGGTGCGCTTGGCGTAGTTGAACGCGGCGCAGCTCGGGCACAGCTGGTCGTAGAAGAAATGGATCGTCGAATACTTCTGCTTGCACACATAGCAGTGCTTCGGCTCGATCGATTCGCGCGGCTGCGCGGCGTCGGCCTCGGGGTGGATGTCGTGCGGCTCGAAACCCAGCGGCGCATGCACATTCGGCGTGGTGAACACCGGCCGGCGGCGCAGCTCGCGGATGCCGGTGCGGTTGAGCACCGCGTCCTCGGCCTGGATCTTGGACGCATGCCGAGCCTTCTCGGCCGCCTTCAGCTTGATCCGGCGCGCACCCGGATCGGGGTGGTACATCTGCGCTACCGCCTGATGCAGGCGCTGGCGATCAGCCGCCGGCAGCCGATCGAGCAATTGCCGGTCGGCGGCGACCGATTCCAGCAGCTCGGCTGCAGCGCGCAGACGGGCGAGCATGGTCGCATCCGCGTCGTCGGGCAAGGGCGGGTGTGCCGTCGTGGTGGTCAAGTCGGAGTCCGTCGTAGATAGAGGCGTTGGTGCACATCCAGTTCATGTCGTGGACAGGGGATGCACATCGCGAACTGCGTATTTTGCCTGTTTTCTGGCAGTCTTCGCAGTTTCGCGTCATCTCCACGGTTGCCGCAGCAGTGCCGGGCCAGCCTGCGACGGGTTTGCCGGGTCGGGGCAGGCCACGGGATCGTGTTCACATGCAGGACATCTCAAAGCCATAAGACTGCATGGTTTGAGCGACGGGAGCAGCGGTGCGATACGGAAAATTCGAAAACACGGCCCGCGGGAGCCGATCGCGCCCGCAGGTCGCGTGGTGTGGCTTGTTGCTGGCCATCGGCATTGCCGTGGCGGGCGTGGCCCATGGCCTCGGCTCAGGCGCCAATCGTGGCGCACGGACGGAGCAGTTGTCCTTCCAGGTCAACGACGACCGCATGACGGTCTCGGTGGCAGGGCGGCCGCAGGTGTACCTGTATGGCGTGATCGATGCCGATGCACCGCAACGGTTCGAGGCGCTGGTGCGGTCGGGCAAGATTCCGGCCGGGTCCGACATCTACCTGAATTCCCCGAGTGGGGATCTGGCCGCCGGACTGGCGCTCGGGCGGTTGTTCCGCGCGAGCTCGATGGCGACGCATCTGGGCACGCCGCGCCGTACCGGGCGTGCCGGATACCAGGGCATCAAGGCGGCCTTCTGCACCGGAGCCTGCGCCTATGCCTATTTCGGCGGCCTTTACCGGTGGGCGCCCACCGGCAACGATCACATCGGTCTGACCCGCGACCACGTCCAGGCGGCGACATCATCCGGCTCACCCCTGGCCGAGCCGGCTGCCGGCGAGCTGGATGCGTACCTGAAGGACATGGGTATTGAGCCAGGCAGGCTCGCAGCGATGCTGACGTCAGCGGCCGACTCCCCGGTCTGGCTGAGCGCGGACCAGATGACGGCGAGCGGACTGGCCAACAATGGCCGGCTCCCACTCACCGCGAAAACCGTGCTGCTGCCCCCGATGCCATCGCTGGAACTCGACCAGGACGACCGTTCCGGCAGCCATCGGCTCGTGCTGCAATGCCGGCCGGGCAACGTGACGCTCACCGCGTACGACTTTGTGGGCAAGACGCGCGCGAGGGAGATCGTGTCGCGTGCGACGAGATCGTATTTCGAGGTCAACCAGCAGGAGGTGCTGACCGAGCAACACGACGGTGCCAGCGTCGTGGATGGTGCGGTCGTGATAACCCGGCCGTATCCGCCGACCGAACTGGTGGACCTGCTCTCCGCGCAAACCATCGGTGCCTGGGTCGGTGGCCGCACCAGCGCCTTCCGCGACGGCTTTGCCATCAAGCTCTATCCGGCCAGGGACGCCATCAAGGACTACTACGAGGCCTGCTGGCGGGTCGCGCCATGGCCTGCCAGGCAGAAGACGGCCAAGCATGGCTGAGGCCCGGTCATACGTCGCCGTGTTCGAAACGACACGGCGATTGGATATGCCTGGGCTAGCTTCTTCGATGCCCGCTCAACTCATGCCCGGCGTCATGCGCAAACCCGAAATGCCAGTACGTCGAACTCAGCGAGATCGCGGTGACGATCAGGAAGGCGAGCGAGAAATCGTGCAACTGCGGTTCGCTGTGCTGGCCCGCGGCCATGCTGAGCTTGAGGATCAGCGCGCCGCTGCACACGCCCACCGAGAGCATCAGTTGCTGCAGGGTGGTGTAGAAGCCGTTGGCTGAACTCATGCGCGCCGCCGGCACGGCCTCGTACGCCACCGTGTTGTAGGCCGCAAACTGGAACGACATGAAGGCGCCGCAGCACATCAGCAGGCCGAACATCACCGCAAACGGCCAGTCAGGCCGGAACAACGCGCACACCGCATAGCCCAGGCTGGCCAGGATGCCGTTGAACAGCATCCCGCGGCGAAAACCGACCCGGCGCAGGATGCGCGGCGTCACGGTGCGCGTCAGTACCGCGCCCAGCGACGTGGCCAGGATCAGCTGGCCACTGCGCAGCGCGGACAGGCCGAAGCCGATCTGGAACATCAGCGGCAGCAGGAAGGGCTGCGCGCCCTGGGTCACCCGCATCAGCGAGCCCGAGATCACCGACAACCGGAACGAGTCGATCTTCAGCAGGGACAGATCCAGCAGCGGAGCCGCGCGATGCTTCGCGTGCCACAGATACCCGAGGCAGGCCGCGCTGCCCACGGCCAGCAAGGCCAATGCGTGGCCCAGGTCGGCGTTCTGCCCGATCTGCTCGAAGCCGAACAGCAGGCAACCCAGGCCGATTCCGCACAGCGCAAAGCCGCGCAGGTCGAAGCGTGCCGGCTGCGCCGCACGCGGAATCTCCGGAATGAACCGGCGCACCAGCCAGAAGCCGAGCAGGCCGATCGGCACATTGATGTAGAAGATCCAGCGCCAGTCCAGGTAGGTGACGATGAAGCCGCCCAGCGGTGGCCCGATCATCGGACCGAGAAACGCGGGCACCAGGCTCCACGACATCGCCGATACCAGGTTGCGCCGTTCCACCGTGCTCAGCAGGATCAAGCGGCCGATCGGCGCCATCATCGCGCCGCCCGCCCCCTGCAGCAGGCGTGCAGCCACCATCGTCGGCAGGCTGTGGGCCAGCGAGCACAGGATCGAGCCGAACACGAACACGCCGATCGCGGCGCCATACACCCGCTTGCTGCCGTAGCGGTCGGCCACCGCGCCGCTGACCGGGATCAGGATCGCCAGCGCCAGCAGGTAGATGGTCATCGCGATGCTCATCGCCGGCGCCGTGACGTGGAAATCGCGCGCCATGGCAGGCAGCGCGGTGGCCAGTACGGTGGCGTCCAGCTGTTCCATGAAAATGGCGCAGGCCACGATCAGGGAGGTCACGCGGTAGTCGGGAAATGCCGGTTGGGGCAACGCTGGCTGGGGTAGGGCCGTTGCGTCCGCCGTTTCCTCGATGTTCGACAAGCTCACGAAGCAGTTTCCTGGAACACGCACCCCTTCCGACACCCGTCTGACCGGCCGAAGTACGGGTGCTGTGGGCAGCAATGCGCGGGGTTGTGCATTGCAACATGCGAATTATTCGCTTCTATCCAGCGGACAGCAAGGGCAGGAGGTCACGCCTGCGTTGTTCCGTCGTTCGCGCCGCACTCGCCGGGCGTCGTGTTGCCGTTCGCGGCGACTGCAGGCAAGGTTGCGGTCATGCAGACCGACATGACGCTCCCTTCCTCCAACCCCGATGTTGCCTTGCTGGAGATCGACCAGGCCAGCGTCATGCAGGGCGATCGGCTGGTGCTCGACCGGCTGAGCCTGCGCATTGCCGCGCGTCAGCACACCGCCATCCTGGGCGCCAATGGCTCGGGCAAGTCGACGCTGGTGAAACTGGTCGCGCGCCAGCTTTATCCACTCGCATGCAGCGACGGCAGCGGCGCTGTGCGCATCTTCGGCCGCGACCGCTGGCCGGTGTCGGAGCTGCGCAGCCTGCTCGGCATCGTGTCGCCGGCCGTGCAACTGGACTACACCAGCGACACGCCGGTGGAAGTCTTCGATGCCGTGGTGTCGGGGTTCTTTGCCGCCCGCGGCGTGGCACGAAGTCACCACGTCACGGACGCCATGCGCGAACGTGCACGCGAGGCGCTGGCCCACGTCGATGCAATGCATCTGGTGGGCCGCCCCATGGCCAGCCTGTCCACCGGCGAGGCGCGGCGCGTGCTGATCGCACGTGCATTGGTGCATCGTCCGCGCGCGCTGCTGTTGGACGAGCCCTGTGCCGGGCTGGACATGGCCAGCCGCCGGCACTTCCTGGAAAGCCTGCGCGAACTGGCATGCACCGGCACCACGCTGCTGCTGGTCACCCATCACGTCGAGGAAATCCTGCCGGAGATCGACCATGTGGTACTGCTGCGCGATGGCCAGATGCTGCAGCAGGGCAGCAAGGCCGAAACCCTTACCGATGCCGCGCTGTCCAGCACGTTCGGCATGCCGGTGCGGGTCAGCCGGCATGGCGATTACTACGCGGCGACGTTGGGCTGAGTGCCGGCGCAGGCGTTTGCCGCGGTGCGTTGGGCAGGCGATAAATGGCCCTCGTTCCTAGCTTGCCAATGGGGGTGAACCGGGGCTGCTCGATGCGTGCCGGCACGTCCGGGCCAACCAGACCTGCCTTGGCCCGAGGACATGCAAGACTGATTGCATCGGCACTGATTGCATCGGCATGATCGCGCTGCAGTATTCTGGCAAAGGTTTCGAGGGGAGCGGGAACCATGCATGGCAGGGTGATCGCAGCGACCAACATAGGTGTCGCCGCTGCAGCCTGTGGCAAAGCGCAGACTGCACTCTGGCTGCACAGGCCGACGCACGGACCCGGCGGTTGCTGCTTCGCACATGAACGGGGATGGATCAGGGTGCAGTTCCAGGAAAATCGACTCTGATCCCTGTTTTCACTGAACAGACAGGGAGTTGGATATGCCGACACAGCAGGTCATCGACACATTGCTGGCCGCCTACGGGTGGAACGGCAAGCCCGCCGACCATATCGTCAACATGCCGGGCCACGGGCTGGCCGGCATCGCCAACAAGACGACCCTCTGGCACAACCTCAACGCCAACCTGTGGCGCTATGCGCGGGCCAACAACTGGGTCTGGATCGACACGGCAGGCAACAACGGTTCGACCAGCCACAGCGGCCCGATTGCGCCAGGCAAACCTCCCGCCATTCCCGGCGCAGGCACCGGCGGCATCCCCTTGCTGGACGGCACCAACCACGCCAAGTCGTGCAACTGCGGCATCTTCAACACGGTGGCGCGGCAGCTCGCCTGGCACATCCTCGGCTTCAAGGACACCGAGGTGGTCAATGCGTCCACCGACAAGACCTTCGTGACGTTGCCGGGATCGTCCACCTTCGACGTGGCCTGGACGGGCAACGTGCGGACCGTGACGCATGACTTCGGCACGATCCAGGCGCTGAAGTTCACCAACCACTCCTTCAGCAAGGGCCCCGACGGCAATTTCACCGATGCCACCTGCAACGTCCCCAGTTTCGGGAACAAGACCGACATCATGTGGTTCGACCTGAAACGTGCGAAGAGCACGATCCTTGTCGACAGGGCCGATCACGCGGGCTGGCTGGTCGTCGATACCGTCTACAACAGCCCGGATCGCCTGCCGGCCGGCGGACCGCCGTACTACCTGATCGCCGCCTCTCAGCTGAAGGCGAAAAGAGGGTTGTTCCCGCTGGGCGGCCCAGGCCTGACGCAAACCATGATCAACGCGGTGAGCGACCAGTGCGCCACCTGCGTGGCATGGCCCAACTGGTGGCTGTTGACCCCCGGCGACCTGCCGGTCGAGTTCAAGAACTGGGCGCGGTATTTCCTGCCGATACCGGGTTACAGCTCGGGAGTCTGACGAATCCGGTGCGGGTGGGATGAGCACGGCGCAAGCGAGGCCGCATGTGGTGATGCTCGGTGGCGGCTTCGGTGGCCTGTGGGCGACGCGGGCGCTGCGTTCGGCACCGGTGCGCATCACCCTGGTGGATCGCACCAACCATCATCTGTTCCAGCCGTTGCTGTATCAGGTGGCCACCGCCGGATTGTCGGGGCCGGATATCGCGGCGCCGCTGCGTCATATCCTGCGCGAACAGCGCAATGTCACTGTCCTCATGGACGAGGCCCGCTCGCTGGTAAGGGGACGGTGGTAAGGGGACACGGTGGTACGGTGGTAAGGGGACGGAGGAAATTAAGAAGCCTACGCTGCCCGTGGCTCCACCCGGCGCATGATCTCCTTACGAGTGGGCAGCGTCTTGAGGTCGTACATGGCCTGCAGGTTCAGCCATGACACGGCGTCGCCGCCGAAGTAGCGGGCCAGGCGTTCGGCAGTGTCGGCGCTGATGCCGCGCCGCTCGTTGACGATTTCGTGGATGCGTGTGGCCGGTACGCTGAGCGCGACGGCCAGTGCGTTGGCACTTATGTCCAGCGGCGCTAGATAGTCCTCGCGCAGAATTTCGCCGGGGTGGACGGGACGCATCCGATTGACAGGTGGATTCATGGCGGTTCTCAGTGGTAGTCCACAATTTCGACGTATTCCGGGCCGGCTGCTGTCCAGACGAAACACACGCGCCACTGCCGATTGACGCGGATGCTGTATTGGCCGGCGCGATCGTGTTTCAGCACTTCCAACTGGTTGCCCGGCGGCGAGCGTAGGAACTCCAGCGTATGCGCGGCGTCGAGTTGGGACAGTTTGCGGATGGCCGCGTCCTTGATGGCGCGGAATCGCCGCGGATCGCCGCCCTCGAACAACGCCTGCGTATCCTTGCAGTGGAAGCTCCGTATCATGGGGCGAGAGTATTACGTTCAGCGTAATACGTCAAAGAGGTTGCAGCAGGCCGTAACGAGCAACGGCGCCGCATTGCTGCGCCGCCGTTGTTGTTTCGCCTTGAGGTTGGCTTTGCTGTTGGTGAAGCGATTCCGGCCCTCGCCCCCCTTTTGTGGGGTTCGCCGGGATGACGAGATTTAGAGCGCCTCGAAAATCCCCGCCGCACCCATGCCCGTGCCGATGCACATCGTCACCATGCCGTACTTCTGCTTCCTGCGACGCATGCCGTGCACCAGCGTGGCGATGCGCACCGCGCCGGTGGCGCCGAGCGGATGGCCCAGCGCGATGGCGCCGCCGAGCGGGTTGACCTTGCTCGGGTCGAGCTTGAGGTCGCCCATCACGGCGAGGGCCTGGGCGGCGAACGCTTCGTTGAGTTCGATCCAGTCCAGCTGATCCTGGGTGATGCCGGTCTGCTTGAGGGCTTTGGGGATCGCTTCCTTCGGGCCGATGCCCATGATCTCCGGGCGCACGCCGGCGACGGAGAAGCCGACGAAGCGGGCCAGCGGCTGCAGGTTGTATTCCTTGATCGCCTTTTCGCTGGCGAGCAGCACGGCGCCGGCGCCGTCGGACATCTGCGAGGAGTTGCCGGCGGTGACGCTGCCGCCGAACTGCTGGTTGCGGAATACGGTCTTGAGCTTGCTGAGCACTTCGAGCGTGGTGCCGGCGCGCGGGCCTTCGTCGGCGCTGATGCTGCGGCTGTCGGTGACGATGCCGCGCGTGGCGAGGTTGGGGTAATGATCGTCCAGCGCGAACGGGCTGATCTCGTCGTTGAACTCGCCGGCCGCCTGGGCGGCCAGCGCGCGGCGATGGCTTTCCACCGCGAACGCGTCCTGCTGTTCGCGGCTGACCTTCCACTGCTTGGCCACGTTCTCGGCGGTGATGCCCATGCCGTAGGCGATGCCGATGTGTTCGTTGCTGAAGATCGCAGGGTTCATCGCGATCTTGTGGCCCATCATTGGCACCATGCTCATGCTCTCGGTGCCGCCGGCGAGCATCAGGTCGTCCTCGCCGAGGCGGATGCGGTCGGCCGCCATCGCCACGGCCTGCAGGCCGGACGAGCAGAAGCGGTTGATGGTGACGCCGGGCACGGTGTCGGGCAGGCCGGCCAGCAGCACGCCGATGCGCGCCACGTTCATGCCTTGCTCGGCCTCGGGCATGGCGCAGCCGATGATGGCGTCGCCGATGCGGTGCGGGTCGATGCCGGGGTATTGCGCCATCACGCTGCGGATCACGTGGGCGAGCATGTCGTCCGGACGGGTGTTGCGGAACACGCCGCGCGGCGCCTTGCCGACCGGGGTGCGGGTGGCGGCGACGATGTAGGCGTCTTGCACTTGCTTGGTCATGATGTTTGCTCCGTTGCGTCGCGCGGTTCGCGGCGACGCATGTGTTGTTTGATCGTCGTTCCGGCGAAAGCCGGAACCCAGTGCCTTGAGGATGGTTCGGAGTCGCTGGATCCCAGCTTTCGCTGGGATGACGGCTTTTGAGGGCGAGCCTTCAATTGCGCAGCGGTTTGCCGGTGGTCATGGTGTGGGCGATGCGGGCCTGGGTTTTCTCGGTCTGCGCCAGCTCCACGAAGTGCTTGCGCTCCAGCGCCAGCAGCCATTCCTCGTCGACCGTCGAGCCACGCTCGATCACACCGCCGCACAAGGTGTCGGCGATGCGCGTGGCGATGTCCACGTCGTGCTCGGAGGCGAAGTAGCCGGCCTGCAGGTTGGCCAGCGAGGCCTTGAACGTGGCGGTGCCGACGTCGCCGGCGACCGGAATCGCACGCGCCGGCAGCGGCGGACGGTAGCCGCTCTCGGCCAGGGCGTTCGCCACCTGCTTGGCCACGTAGAGCAGCTCGTAGGCGTTGAACACCACCACGTCGCTGTCGCGCAGCAGGCCCAGGTTCTTCGCTTCGAAGGCGCTGGCGGAGACCTTGGCCATCGCCACGGTCTCGAACACCTTCTTCAGTTCCTCGAACGGGTCGCCCGGGTTCGCTTTGGCGGCGCGCACTGCCAGTTCATGCAGGCCGCCACCGGCCGGCAGCAGGCCGACGCCGGCCTCGACCAGGCCGATGTAGCTTTCCAGCGCCGCCACGGTGCGTGCCGAATGCATCTGGAACTCGCAGCCGCCGCCGAACGCCATGCCGCGCACGGCGGACACCACCGGCACCAGCGAGTACTTGATCGCCATGCTGGTGCGCTGGAAGTTCTCCACCATCTTCTCGAAGTCGGCGATCCTGCCTTCCTTGAGCAGGCCGAGTGCGCCCTTGAGATCCGCACCGGCGGAGAACGGCTCGCCGGTCTGCCAGATCACCACGGCCTTGAGCTTTTCCTCGGCCAGCTTGATCGCGTGCTGCACGCCGTCGAGCACGAAGTCGTTGACCGTGTTCATCTTGGTCTTGAACGAGAGGATGCCGATGCCGTCGTCGCCCAGCGTCCACAGGCGCACGCCCTCGTTCTCCCACAGCGTGGTGCCCTGGTCGAACTTCTCGCCGATCAGCGGATCGGGGAACAGCTGGCGCTTGTACACCGGATGCTGCGAACGCGGCTTGTCGGCATGCGCGCTGGCCGAGTACGAGCCATCCTTGCCATGCACGCCGTTACGGCCATCGGTGACCCACGCCGGCAGGGGCGCCTTGCTCATCGCCTTGCCGGCAGCGATGTCTTCGTTGATCCAGCCGGCGATCTGCTGCCAGCCGGCGGCCTGCCAGGTCTCGAACGGGCCGAGCTTCCAGCCGTAGCCCCAGCGGATCGCGAAATCCACGTCGCGCGCGGTGTCGGCGATGTCGGCCAGGTGGTAGGCGGTGTAGTGGAACAGGTCACGGAAGCTCGCCCACAGGAACTGCGCCTGCGGGTCGCCGGAGGCGCGCAGCTTGCCGAACTTCTCGGCCGGATCCTTGATCGCCAGGATCGCGGCGACTTCGTCGGACGGCTTCTGCTCGGAGGCGCGGTAATCCTTGGCCGCCGGGTCGAGCACCACGATGTCCTTGCCCGCTTTCTTGTAGAAGCCGGCGCCGGTCTTCTGGCCCAGCGCACCCTGGTCGATCAGGCCCTGCAGCCACGCCGGCGCCTTGAAGTACTGGTGCCACGGGTCGTCCGGCAAGGTGTCGGCCATGGTCTTGATCACGTGCGCCATGGTGTCCAGGCCGACCACGTCGGCGGTGCGGTAGGTGGCGCTCTTCGGACGGCCCAGCGCCGGGCCGGTCAAGGCGTCGACGGTGTCGAAGCCGAGCTTGAACTGGTCGGTGTGGTACATCGCCGACAGCATCGAGAACACGCCGATGCGGTTGCCGATGAAGTTCGGGGTGTCCTTGGCGATCACCACGCCCTTGCCGACGGTGGTGACCAGGAAGGCTTCGAGGCCTTCGATCACGGCCGGGTCGGTGAGCTTGGTCGGGATCAGCTCGACCAGGTGCATGTAGCGCGGCGGGTTGAAGAAATGCACGCCGGTGAAGCGGTGGCGCATTTCTTCCGGCAGCGCCTCGGCGAGGCCGTTGATCGACAGGCCCGAGGTGTTGGAGGCAAGGATCGCGGTCGCCGACAGGTGCGGCGCGATCTTCTTGTACAAATCCAGCTTCCAGTCCATCCGCTCGGCGATCGCCTCGATCACCAGGTCGACATCCTTCAGATGCGCCATGTCCTCGTCGTAGTTCGCCGGGATGATCGCGGCGGCGAGGTTCTTGTCGGCCAGCGGGGCAGGCGAGAGCTTGGCGAGGTTGGCGATGGCCTGGAGCGCGATGCCGCTCTTCGGGCCGTCCTTCGCGGGCAGGTCGAACAGCACGGTTTCGACGCCGGCGTTGGTCAGGTGCGCGGCGATCTGCGCGCCCATGACGCCGGCGCCCAGCACGGCAGCCTTGCGGATGCGTAGCGCTGATTGAGTTGAGGATGCAGCGGTCATTGGCTTCTCCGAGGTACGAACACGAAACTTTGGATGGAATGGAACAGCACGGCCGTTGCCGGCCGGTGACACGAAACTAGGGGTGGCTCAGGCCGGCGACACTGAAGCGGATCAGGTGCTGGGCGGTCTGCTCGCGATGGGCGAGCTCGCTGACGTCGTGCTTGCGCTGGATCATGCCGAAGCCGGACATGGCATGGGTCAGCGCGCCGGTGACCAGGTCGATGCGCCAGTACAGCTCCTGCCGGCTCAGCTGCGGCAGCAGGCGGGCGAATTCGGCGGTGAACTGGCGCATCACGTGGCCGTAGTTTTCGGACAGGAACTGGCGCAGAGTGTCGTCGTGTTCGGCAAAGGCGCGTGCCAGCACGCGCATGAACAGCGAGCCGCTGTCCTCGTGCGACAGGTCCAGCGCCGGGCGGATATAGGCGGCCAGCACGTCTTCCAGGGTGGTCTCGGGGGCGCCGGCGATCTTCGCCAGGGCTTCCAGGCGGCGGGCGTTCAGCGCATCCAGGCGGCGGCGGAACACTTCCTCGACCAGTTTCTCCTTGGAGCCGAAGTGATAGTTGACGGCGGCCAGGTTGACCCCGGCGGCGGCGGTCAGCTGGCGCAGCGACGCGCCATCGAAGCCGCGTTGGGCGAACAGGAGCTCGGCGGCGCCGAGTATCCGATCCTTGGTCGAGCCGGAACTGTTCACGAGCAGGGTCATGCGTCGGTCATCGGGCTGGTTCAAACGATCGTTTGAGCATACGCGGAGAGCTCGACGGTCGTCAAACGATCGTTTGTTGCAAACGGCAGTGTCTTTGCGTATGAGGTAGAATCTGTCAAACTTTCGTGAGCTAAATCCGCAATCTTTGTCAGGTTTAGTCCTTCTGCCGGTCACGCCGGCCACGACCTTTTCCTATCCATCCGTTTTTCCGGAGCAGACCCGTATGGCGCTGGAGCGCACCCTTTCCATCATCAAGCCCGACGCCGTTGCCAAGAACGTCATCGGTGAAATCTACGCCCGTTTCGAGAAGGCTGGCCTGAAGGTCATCGCTGCCAAGATGAAGCAGCTGTCGCGCCAGGAAGCCGAAGGCTTCTACGCGGTGCATCGCGAGCGCCCGTTCTTCAACGCGCTGGTCGAGTTCATGATCTCCGGTCCGGTGATGATCACCGTGCTTGAAGGCGAGAATGCCGTGCTGGCTCATCGCGACCTGATGGGTACCACCAACCCGAAGGAAGCCGCGCCGGGCACGATCCGCGCCGACTTCGCCGATTCCATCGATGCCAATGCGGTGCATGGCTCCGATGCGATCGAGACCGCCAAGGTGGAGATTGCGTATTTCTTCGCCGCGACGGACGTGCTGTCGCGCTGAGCGATTCAATTGTTTGAGGCAAAAGTTGTGAACCAGGTTGCTGTGAATCCACCTGCCAAGGTCAATCTGCTCGATTTCGATCGCCGGGGCCTGCGTGATTTCTTCACGCAGATCGGCGAGAAGCCGTATCGCGCCGAGCAGGTGATGAAGTGGATCTACCACGACCTGGAAGACAACTTCGAAAACATGACCGACGTGGGCAAGGCGCTGCGCGCCAAGCTCACCGAGGTCTGCTACATCGGCGCGCCGAAGACCATGCTGGACAAGGCCGCCAACGACGGTACGCACAAGTGGTTGCTGGGCATGGACCAGGGCAACGCGGTCGAGACCGTGTACATCCCCGAGCCGACCCGCGGCACCTTGTGCGTGTCCTCGCAGATCGGTTGCGCGCTGAACTGCCAGTTCTGCTCGACCGGCGCGCAGGGCTTCAACCGCAACCTGTCCACCGCCGAGATCATCGGCCAGGTGTGGGTGGCGGCGAAGTACCTGGGCAACGTCACCCACCAGAACCGCCGCATCACCAACGTGGTGATGATGGGCATGGGCGAGCCGCTGGCCAATTTCGAGAACGTGGTGCGCGCGATGAGCCTGATGCGTGACGACCTCGGCTTCGGCCTGGCCGCCAAGCGCGTCACCCTGTCCACCGCCGGCATGGTGCCGCTGATCGACCAGCTGTCGGATGCGATCGACGTGTCGCTGGCGGTGTCGCTGCATGCGGCCAACGACGACCTGCGCACCGAGCTGGTGCCGCTGAACAAGCGCTATCCGATCGCCGAGCTGCTCGCTGCCTGCCAGCGCTGGGTCGCGCGCAAGCCGCGCACCTCGATCACCTTCGAGTACACCTTGATGAAGGGCGTCAACGACCAGCCCGAGCATGCCCGCCAGCTGATCAAGCTGATGCGCAAGCTGCCGACCTGCAAGGTCAACCTGATTCCGTTCAACCCTTTTCCCGGCACCCGCTTCGAGCGCTCGAACGCGAACGATATCCGCGACTTCCAGACGCAGCTGCTCAATGCCGGTGTGCTGACCATGTTGCGGCGTACCCGTGGTGACGATATCGACGCTGCCTGCGGCCAGCTGGCCGGGCAGGTGACCGATCGCACCCGCCGCAGCGCCGATATCCGCAAACGCCAGGACGAAGGAACCATCCATGCGATTTGAGCGCGCACTGATCTTAGCCTTGTTGCTGCCACTGGCCGGGTGCATCACCACGCACAGCGACAGCAACTCGCTGGGCAAGAACATTCCGCAGAGCAGCAAGGCCCAGCAGGCGATTGATGCGGCACGCGTGCACACCGAACTTGGCCAGCACTACATGGACAACGGTGACATGCAGACGGCGCTGGTGAAATTGAATGCGGCGCTCAAGTTCGATCCCAACTATGCGCCGGCACACACCGTGATCGCCGTGCTCTACCAGAAGATCAACAATCTTCCGGAAGCCGAGGTGCATTACCGCAAGGCGGTCGAGCTGGAGCCGACCAAGGGCGACCCGAACAACAACCTCGGCGTGTTCCTCTGCCATACCGGCAAGGTGGCCGAGGCCGACCAGTATTTCCGCAAGGCGGTCGCCGATCCGTTCTACCAGACACCCGATGTGGCGCTGACGAACGAGGGCGTATGCCAGTTGCAGGTGAATGACGTCGCCGGAGGCGAAGCGAGTTTTCGTGACGCCATCGCGCGAAATCCCCAGAATGGAGAGGCACTCTTCCAGCTGGCGAACACGCTTTACGTACATAATGATGCGTTCCGGGCACGGGCTTTCATCCAGCGTTTCGACGCGCTGGGCAAGCCGACGGCCGCATCGTTGAAGCTCGGCTACGATATCGAATCCCATTTGGGCAACCCGGACGGTGCCCAGGCCTATAACAAGCGGTTGCAGAGCCAGTTCCCGGATTCGGAACAGGCCCGCGCGCTCAACTCCTCTACTGCCAGCCCATGACTTCCATGCAGCCAACCCCGTCCGAACAGGGTTCGAGCGAGCCCGACCTGTTTGGCATCAACCTGATGAACATGGATGTGCCGTCTGCGGAATCCCACGCGGCGAGTTTTGGCAGTCGGTTGCGCGCGGCGCGTGAGGCCCGCGGACTGGATATCGAAGCGTGCGCACATACGCTGAAGCTGCCGGCCCGCGTGCTGCGCCAGCTCGAGCAGGGGACTTGCGCCGGTATCGACTCGAAGGTCTATCTGGCCAGCTACATCGGCAAATACGGCCGCTACCTCGGCATCAACGAGGCGTCGATCCAGCTCGAGATGGATCGCATCAAGCAGGTCGAGCCGACGCTGGTGGCCACCGGCGGCATTTCCCACTCGCGCTTCCTGCTGGATCGCTATGCGACCGCCGCCACCTACGTCGTGCTGACCGCGGTGATCGTGGTGCCGATGATCTGGCTCGGTGTGCGTGGCACGCTTGACCGCGACCTGAGCCACCTGGCGCCGCTGGATGCCGCACCGGTGGCGCAGCAGGATGCTCCGGCAACGACAGCCAGCACGACGCTCGCAAGCCTGACCCGCAACGTGATTCCGGCAGCGCCGCCGAAAGTGGTCGCGGCACCGGCGCAGCAGGATCAGCCGCTGATGGCTTCGATGGCGCCATTTCCGAATCTGGACAACAGCAGCGTGCCGTCATCACCGGCAGCGACCACGCCGGTGATGGACGCGGGAACCGGCAGCCATAGTGTGAGCCTGAATCTGACTGCGGCCAGCTGGGTCGAAGTGGTCGACGCTGACGGTACGCGACTTGAGTATGGCCTGCTGCCCGCGGGCAGCAACAAGGTCTATCACAGCGACAAGCCGCTGGACGTGCGCATCGGCAATGCCAGTGGCGCACAGGTCAGCATCGATGGCCAGTCGGTGGGGCTGGACGATTTCCGGCGTGCCAATGTGGCGCGTTTCCGTGTGCAGGTACAGGACGGCAAGGCCTCTGCAGCCAGCCTCTGAATTGCCGCCGCCACCGCTCCGGGCTATCCATTTCGGTTATGCTTGTCCATTGTCCGTTCGGGTTACGAACGGACATGATCGGCTTTTCCCTTTTATCGCGCTGGCCTATGCACGCGCCTGCGGGTGCGCGGCCCTCTGAATGGTGATTGCATGGCGTTTGAAGAATACGACAAGTACGAACAAAGCGAACTGGTTCAGAAGTGGCTGCGCGAGAATGGTCTGTCGATCGTCGTCGGTATCGCCATCGGCCTGGTCGGCATTTTCGGCTGGCAGCAGTGGAACAACCACCAGGCGCGCAACGAAGCTGAGGCCGCGCAGTTGTACAAGCAGGCGCAGATCGCGACGGCTTCCGGCAAGCCGGAGATCGCCGCGCAGCTTACCGATCAGTTGATGGCGGATCACGCCAAGTCGCCCTATGCCGTGTTTGCCGTCAGCGATCGCGCCAAGCAGCAGGTGCAGGATAAGCAGCTGGACAAGGCGGAAACCTCGCTGGCCTGGGCCGAGAGTCATGCCGACGCGCCGGCGCTGAAGTCGTTGACCCAGTTGCGCATCGCGCAGGTGGAACTGGCCCGCGGCAACGGTGCAGCGGCACTGGCCACGCTCGATCGCATGCCCGCCACCGACTATCAGGGGCTGGCACAGGAACTCCGTGGCGATGTGCTGGTCAAGCTTGGGCGTTCAGACGATGCGCGCAAGGCCTACCAAGCAGCCTTGACGGCGCTGGGCGAGGATGCACCGCAGCGCGGTGCCTTGCAGATGAAACTCGATGATTTGGCCGTGGCCGGGAAGCAGGGTGCATGAAACCTGAAATGATGAAACGCGTCTTGCTGATCTCTCTGACGTCACTGGTGGCGCTGGCCGGCTGCCATTCGTTCAAGAAGGAAAACGTCGAGCCGCCCACGCCGCTGGCCAAGGATTTCAAGCCGACGGTGCAGGTCTCCAAGTTGTGGAGCACCAGCATCGGCAAGGGCGCTGGCGACAGTGGCGCGCGCCTGCGCCCGACCGTGGTCGATGGCGTGCTCTACGCGGACAGTACGGACGGCAAGCTGGCGGCCATCGATGCCAACAGCGGCAAGACCTTGTGGTCGAAGAGCACACGCACCCAGGGCTGGTTCGGCTGGGGCGACAAGAAGCGCAAAGATGCGATGTACGCCGGTGGTCCTGCCGTCGATGGCGACCTGCTGGTGGTCGGCACGCTGGACGGCCACGTCTACGGCGTGAATGCAAAGGACGGCAGCCCGCGCTGGGATGCCGAGCTGGATTCCGAGGTGCTGGCGGCGCCGGCGATTTCGGGCGACCTGGTGCTGGCACGTACGGAAGACGGTCGTGTCTATGGCCTGGATCGGGCCGACGGCAAGCGCCGCTGGGTCTACGACCAGGGCAGCGTGCCGCTGCTGAGCCTGCGCGGCAACGGTGGCCTGCTGGCCGCCAACGGCGTGGTGTTCTTCGGCAGCGACGATGGCAAGCTGGTTGCCCTGCGCGAAGACAACGGTGCCAAGCTGTGGGAACAGAAACTCTCCAGCGGTGTGGGCCGTACCGACATCGAGCGGCTGGATGACGCCGATGGTTCGATCCTGCTCGATGGCAGCACGCTGTTTGCCGCGGCTTATCACGGCAACCTGCTGGCAGTGGATGGCCCCAGCGGCAGGCCGCTGTGGGGGCATCCGTTCTCCACCTTCGTTTCGTTGGCCCTCGCCGGCAACGCGCTGTATGGCGTCAACGACCAGTCGCAGGTATGGGCGTTCGACAAGAGCACCGGTGCCGACATCTGGAAGAACGATGCGCTGATGCATCGCTGGGTCACCGGCCCGGCCGTGCAGGGCAATTACGTGGTGGTCGGCGACCTGGAAGGTTACGTGCACTGGCTGCAGACCGGTGACGGCGCATTGGCCGCCCGCATGCGCCTGTCGAAAAAGGCGATCCACGCCCAGCCGCTGGTCGTGGGCGACACTGTTTACGTCGAGGACGTGAAGGGCCATATCGGCGCCTATCGTCTGTCGGCCCATTGATCGCTCAAGTCGATCGCAAGGAATCATGCTTTCTCATGCTGCCCGTCGTCGCCCTGGTCGGTCGTCCCAATGTCGGTAAGTCGACCCTCTTCAACGTACTGACGCGCAGCCGTGACGCCCTGGTGGCCGACATGCCGGGCGTCACCCGCGACCGCCATTATGGTGTGTGCCGTACTGGCGAGCGGCCCTTCGTGGTGGTCGATACCGGCGGCCTGTCCGGTGTCGAGGAGGCGATGGATGTGCTCACCGCGAAGCAGGTGCGCCTGGCCATCGAAGAGGCGAACGTGCTGGTGTTCGTGGTCGATGCACGCGATGGCCTGCTGCCGCAGGACTACGCCATCCTCAACGAGCTGCGGCGCAGCGGCAAGACCATCATCGCGGCGGTCAACAAGACCGACGGGCTGGAAGAAGAGGCCGTGCTGGCGGAGTTCTCCGCCTTCGGCGTCGGCAATATCCTGCCGCTATCCGCCGCACACAATCGCGGCACGAGCGATCTGATCGCGCTGATTCTGCCGCTGCTGCCGGCCGACGAGGAAAGCACGACCGAGGCGGACGGTGAGGACGGCAGCATCCGCGTCGCCATCGTCGGCCGTCCGAATGCCGGCAAGTCGACCCTGATCAATCGTCTGCTCGGCGAAGAGCGGCTCATCGTCTCCGACGTGGCCGGCACCACCCGCGATCCGATCCGGGTACCGCTGGAACGCGACGGCAAGCGCTATACGCTGATCGACACCGCCGGCATCCGGCGCAAGGCGCGGGTCGAGGAAGCCGTCGAGAAATTCAGCGTCATCAAGACGCTGCAGTCGATTGCCGCCGCCCAGGTGGTGGTGGTGATGATCGATGCCCGCGAGAATCTGGCCGACCAGGATCTCACCCTGATCGGTTACGCGATGGACGAGGGCAGGGCGCTGGTGATCGCCATCAACAAGTGGGACGGGCTGGACAAGTACCAGCGCGATGAATGCCAGCGTGCGCTGGATCGACGGCTGGTGTTCGTCGAGTGGGCCAAGCAGGTCTTCATCTCCGCACTGCACGGCTCGGGCATGAGCGAGCTGATGCGTGCGGTGGTGCGTGCGCATGCGGCGGCGACCAAGGTGCTGGTGTCCTCCGAGTTGACCAAGACGCTGGAAAAGGCCTACGAGAGCTACCAGCCGCCGTTGGTGAACGGGCATGCGCCGAAGCTGCGCTTCGCCCACCCGGGCGGCACCAACCCGCCGACCATCGTGATCCACGGCAGCCGCACCAAGCACATAGCGCCGGCCTACCAGCGCTATCTGGAAAACTTCTTCCGCAAGCGTTACCGGCTGGAAGGCACTCCGATCCGCATTGCGTTCCGCGAAAGCGAAAACCCGTATGCGGGGCGCAAGAAGGTGCTGACCAAGGAACAGCAGAAGAAGGCCCGGCGCAGGCTCAGCGACCTGATCAAGCGCACGCGCTGATTCGTCGGCGCCCACGCATCTCGTATTAGGCTACGCGCATGAGCGAGCCCTTGAATCGCGAATCCTGGCTGGACGAACTGCGCCGCCGCGTGCCGGAAATTTCCCCGGCCGAGGCATCGGCGCGGCAGGCCCGTGGCGCCCTGCTGATCGACGTGCGCGAAGACGCCGAACGTGTCGCCGGCACGCCGTCCCATGCGCTCGGCCTGTCGCGCGGCTTTCTCGAACTGCGCATCGAACAGCTGGAGGCGGATCGCGATCGCCCGCTGCTGGTGCTGTGCGGCAGCGGCCAGCGTTCGTTGCTCGCCGCCGAGGCCCTGCAGCGCATGGGCTATCGCCAGGTGTGCTCGGTGGCCGGCGGGTTCAATCGCTGGAAGGCGGATGGCCTGCCGATATCCGGCAGTGCGCTGGATGCGGATGCCACGGAACGCTACGCGCGCCAGTTGCGCCTGCCGCAGGTGGGCGAAGCCGGGCAGGCCAGACTGGCCGCGGCGAACGTAGTCCTGCTCGGTGCCGGCGGCCTCGGCGCTCCGGCAGCGCTGTATCTTGCGGCAGCCGGCGTGGGCCGGCTCACCCTGATCGACGACGACAAGGTCGAACGTTCCAATCTGCATCGCCAGGTCATCCACGCCGATGCCCGCGTCGGCATGGCCAAGACCGAATCGGCACGCATCGCGCTGCAGGCGCTCAATCCACGCATCCGTATCGAAACCCGCACCGAGCGGCTGCAGCCCGACAACGTGGAGCGGTTGCTGGCCGGTCATGATGTGCTGATCGACGGTGCCGACAATTTTCCTGCGCGTTACCTGCTGGCGGCGGCATCACTCCGGTTGAAGCTGCCGATGGTGTACGGCGCCGTCGAGCGTTTCACCGGGCAGCTCAGCGTATTCGATCCGCGTCGCGACGATTCGCCGTGTTACCGCTGCCTGTTCCCCGAACCACCGGCGGCCGCCGATGCGCCGAATTGCAGCGAGGCCGGCGTGCTCGGTGTATTGCCCGGCATCGTCGGATTGCTGCAGGCGACCGAGGCGTTGAAGTTGTTGCTTGGCCTGGGCGAGCCGCTGGTCGGCCGCGTACTGAGCGTCGATGCGCTCGGCATGCACTTCCGCGAGACACGCCTGCCGCGGGACCCGGCCTGTCCAGGTTGTGCGGTTGAGGCGCCCTTCGCGGGATACCAGCAGATCGCCGGGCTTTGTGCGGCGGCGGGTTAGCGCAGGTCGTCCGGCACCAGTGCATACACCGCCGCATCACGCGGCTGCTCTCGTACCCATAGACGATGGCGTGCGATTCCCTCGAACTTCGCTCCCAGCTTTTCGGCCGTACGCAGGCTCGGATGGTTGTCGGGCTGGATGATGACCTCGATCCGGATCAGGCCCAGCTGTTCGAATCCGAAACGCGCCACCAGCACCGCGGCAGCCGCGGCAATGCCTTCGCGTTGACGCGACTGGCGGATCCAGTAACCGAGATTGGCGCTGCGATGCAGCCGATCAGGCTGGTTGAGGCCGGTACCGCCCAGCAGTTCGCCGGTGGACGCATCGAAAATCGGGAACGCGAAATGTTCGCCCGTATGCCAGCCGGCTTGGCAGTGCTGCACCCAGGCAGTCGCGTCCTCATGTCCATACTCTGCATGACACCACGGCAACCATTGGCCGACACTTGCCACCGACTCGTGGACCGCGCGATACAGCTCGGCAGCATCCTGATCCTGCCACGGACGCAGGCGCAGCCGTCCGTCGGCAAGCTCCGGCGCGGGCAGGGGAGTCTCGGATGTGTCCATGCGAACCCGGGTTTGTGCGCACCAAGTGGAGCCGCGATAATGGGCAACTTCCTGCAAGGCATCAACATGAGCGCACGCATCCTCGACGGCAAACGCATCGCACAGGAGCTGTTGGAGCGGCTGCGCCTGCGCGTCGCCGACCGCGTGGCGCGCGGCCAGGCCGAGCCCGGCCTGGCGGTGGTACTGGTGGGCGACGACGCGGCGTCGTCGGTGTATGTGCGCAACAAGCGCAAGGCCTGCCACCAGGTCGGCTTTCGCTCGTTCGACTTCGACCTGCCGGCGGGCACCACGCAGGATGAGCTGTTCGCCCTGATCGATCGGCTGAATGCGGATCCGGCCGTGCACGGCATCCTGGTGCAGTCGCCGCTGCCGGAACATATCGACGAGGACGCACTGGTCGATCGCATCGATCCCGGCAAGGACGTGGACGGTTTCCAGGCGGTGAACGTGGGCCGCCTCGCGCTGCGCCGCTTCGGCCTGCGTCCATGCACGCCCAAGGGCGTGATGACCCTGCTGGGACACACCGATCGGCCGGTGCGTGGCCAGCATGCGGTGGTGGTCGGCGTCTCCAACCACGTCGGCCGTCCGCTGGTGCTGGAATTGATGATCGCCGGCTGCACCACCACGTGCTGCCATCGCTTCACCCGCGACCTGGAAAGCTTCGTGCGGCAGGCGGATATCCTGGTCGTGGCGGTCGGCAAGCCGGGGCTGGTCAAGGGCGAATGGATCAAGCCGGGCGCCGTGGTGATCGACGTGGGCATCAACCGCCTCGATGATGGCCGGCTGGTCGGTGACGTGGACTTCGACGCAGCGGCGGCCCACGCCAGCTGGATCACGCCGGTACCCGGCGGCGTCGGCCCGATGACGGTGGCTACCTTGATGGAAAACACGCTGGAGGCGGCCGACGCCCGCACCACGCTGCAAAAAATCGCCTGATTCACGGCCTGCATTCAGCTGTGGATCTGGCGAGCTTCATGGTCACGCGCGTATAATTCCCTCTTTGCAGCGGGACTTTCGCATGCGCATCCTCGCCGAGGCTCTGACCTACGACGACGTCTATCTGGTTCCGGGCCACTCCATCGTGTTGCCACGCGATGTGGACACCTCCACGCGGTTCACCCGCAATTTGCGGCTGAACATCCCGATCGTCTCTGCCGCCATGGACACGGTCACCGAGGCTCGCCTCGCCATCACCATGGCGCAGTGCGGCGGCATCGGCATCATCCACAAGAACATGACGGCCGAGCAGCAGGCGGCGGAAGTGCGGCTGGTAAAGAAGTTCGAGGCCGGCGTGATCCGCAGCCCGATCACGGTGGGCCCGAACACCTCGATCCGCGAAGTGCTGCGCTTGACCCACGCGCACAACATCTCCGGCGTACCGGTGGTCGACGGCGAGCAGCTGGTCGGCATCGTCACCAGCCGCGATCTGCGTTTCGAACGCAAGCACGACGATCCGGTGCGCAACATCATGACCCGCCAGGACAAGCTGGTCACGGTCAGGGAAGGCGCCAGCCAGGACGACGTGCTGCAGCTGCTGCACAAGCACCGCATCGAGAAGGTGCTGGTGGTCAACGACGCGTTCCAGCTGCGCGGCCTGATCACCGTCAAGGACATCCAGAAGGCGCGCGACAACCCGCATTCCGCCAAGGGTCCCAACGAGGCGCTGCTGGTCGGCGCAGCGGTGGGCGTCGGTGGCGATACCGAGCAGCGCGTCGCCGCGCTGGTCGATGCCGGGGTCGACGTGCTGGTGGTGGACACCGCACATGGCCATTCGCAAGGCGTGATCGACCGCGCCGGCTGGGTCAAGAAACACTATCCGCAGGTGCAGGTGATCGCCGGCAACATCGTCACCGGCGAAGCGGCGCGCGCGCTGCTCGATGCCGGCGTGGATGCGGTCAAGGTCGGCGTGGGTCCCGGCTCGATCTGCACCACCCGCGTGGTCGCCGGTGTCGGCGTGCCGCAGATCACCGCGATCGACCTGGTCGCCACCGCGCTGAAGGACGAGATCCCGCTGATCGCCGATGGCGGCATCCGCTACTCCGGCGATATCCCGAAGGCACTCGCCGCCGGCGCATCCACCGTGATGCTCGGCTCGATGTTCGCCGGCACCGAGGAATCGCCGGGCGAAGTCGAACTGTTCCAGGGCCGTTCCTACAAGAGCTACCGCGGCATGGGTTCGATCGGGGCGATGCAGCTCGGCTCCAAGGATCGCTATTTCCAGGACGAAGCCGATGCCGACAAGCTGGTGCCGGAAGGCATCGAAGGTCGCGTGCCGTACCGCGGCCCGCTGCGCAACATCATCCATCAGCTGATCGGCGGCCTGCGTGCGTCGATGGGTTACCTGGGCGCGGCCAACATCGAGGACGTGCGCCACAAAGCGCAGTTCGTCAAGGTGACTTCCGCCGGCGTCACCGAAGCGCATCCGCATGACATCCAGATCACCAAGGAAGCGCCGAATTACCGGCTCAATTCCTGAGCATGCGCGAAGTCTCGAAAGACTGCTTTTTTGCTCGTCATCCCGGCGAAAGCCGGGACCCAGTGCCGTGGGTTGTTGCGGCCTGAAGTCGCTGGATTCCTGCTTGCGCAGGCATGACGGCGATTTTTCAAGGCTTCCACAAGGACGGAACGCATAACCCTCCCGCCAGACTGACACATCCTTGCCTCCCGGCCAGCCATGACCAACATTCATTCCGACAAGATCCTGATCCTCGATTTCGGCGCGCAATACACGCAGCTGATCGCCCGTCGCATCCGCGAGCTTGGCGTGTATTGCGAGATCTGGGCCTGGGATCACGAACCGGCTGAAATCGCTGCGTTCGGTGCCAAGGGCATCATCCTGTCCGGCGGCCCGGAATCGACCACGCTCGAAGGTGCGCCGAAAGCACCGCAAGAGGTGTTCGACTCCGGCGTGCCGATCCTCGGCATCTGCTATGGCATGCAGACGCTGGCTGCCCAGCTCGGTGGTGCCACCGAGGCGGCCGATGCGCGCGAGTTCGGTCACGCCGAAGTCGATATCGTGGCGACGAGCCGTCTGTTCGACGGCCTCAGCGACCATGCCGGCGGGCACAAGCTCGACGTGTGGATGAGCCACGGCGACCACGTCGCCAAGGCGCCGCCGGGTTTCGCGATCACCGGTACCACCGACCGCATCCCGGTCGCGGTGATGGAGAACGAGGCCAGGCGCTGGTACGGCGTGCAGTTCCACCCCGAAGTGACCCACACGAAGCAGGGCGGGGCGCTGCTGAAGCGTTTCATCACCGAGATCTGCGGCTGCGCCACGTTGTGGACCGCCGCCAACATCATCGACGACCAGATCGCCCGGGTGCGCGAACAGGTCGGCGACGACCATGTCCTGCTCGGCCTGTCCGGTGGCGTCGATTCCTCGGTGGTCGCCGCGCTGCTGCACAAGGCGATCGGCGACCGGCTCACCTGCGTCTTCGTCGACACCGGCCTGCTGCGCTGGCAAGAAGGCGACCAGGTGATGGCCACCATGGCCGAGCACATGGGCGTCAAGGTCATCCGCGTCAATGCGGCGGACCGCTACTTCAAGGCACTCGAAGGCGTGGCCGATCCGGAAGCCAAGCGCAAGATCATCGGCGGCCTGTTCGTGGAGATCTTCGACGAGGAGTCGGGCAAGATCGCCGCCGCCGGCAGCAAGGTGAAGTGGCTGGCGCAGGGCACCATCTACCCCGACGTGATCGAGTCGGCCGGCAGCAAGACCGGCAAGGCGCACGTCATCAAGAGCCACCACAACGTCGGCGGCCTGCCGGCGCACATGAAGCTCAAGCTGGTCGAGCCGCTGCGCGAACTGTTCAAGGACGAGGTGCGCCGCATCGGCGTCGAACTCGGCCTGCCGCGCGCGATGGTCTACCGCCACCCGTTCCCGGGCCCGGGCCTGGGCGTGCGCATCCTGGGCGAAGTGAAGCGCGAGTACGCCGAACTGCTGGCCCAGGCCGATGCGATCTTCATCGACGAACTGCGCAAGGCCGACCTGTACGACAAGACCAGCCAGGCATTTGCCGTATTCCTGCCGGTGAAATCGGTCGGCGTGGTGGGCGACGCGCGTGCCTACGAATGGGTGATCGCACTGCGCGCGGTGGAGACCATCGACTTCATGACGGCGCATTGGGCGCACCTGCCGTATGAGTTTCTAGGCAAGGTTTCTAACAGAATAATCAATGAGTTGCGTGGTGTTTCTCGCGTCGTTTATGACATCAGCGGCAAGCCGCCCGCCACGATCGAGTGGGAGTGAAATCAGGTCCTTCGAGGCCTATCGCAAGCTATCGAAAAACTGTCATAACGTGTTGATTATAATAAAAATACGTCTCGGCAGCTATTGGTGGCTATCGCCGGCTAGCGAAACAAGTTGGCGGTAGAACTGACGGTAGGAACTGGAGGTCGGATTAAGACCCTCTCGTTTACTAATCAGACCAAAACGGTCTTTGACGGTAAAAATCATCTCAGGAAAGCTGGTTTTATGCGGCTTTCCGAGCATCAGCAGGTCTCTTGGCCCCTGACGGTAAAAGCCGTCACGAACAGGAGGAAAAACCTCGATGCTTACCGACACTGCACTGCGTAATCTCAAGTCTAAGTCAAAGACTTATAAGGCTTTTGACCGGGACGGAATGTACGTGACGGTATCGCCCGTCGGTACCGTCACCTTCCGCTACGATTACCGCCTTAACGGCCGCCGCGAGACTCTAACCATCGGCCGGTACGGGCCGGCTGGCGTCTCGCTGGCTTTGGCCCGAGAAAAGTTGATCGACGCCAAGAAGACAGTCGCCCAAGGCAATTCCCCGGCGCTTGAGAAACAGCGTGAGAAGCGTCGCCTGACTGCGGTGAAGACCTTTGGCGACATGCTGGGCCGCTGGCTCGTCGGTGCCCGTATGGCCGACAGCACGCGCGCGATGCGCAAGAGCATCGTTGACCGCGATATCTTTCCAGCATTCCAGAACCGACTGCTGACCGAGATCGGTCCCGACGATTTGCGCGCGTTGTGCAACAAGGTGAAGGCCCGCGGCGCCCCGGCGACCGCCATCCATATCCGCGACATCGTGAAGCAGGTTTATGCCTTCGCCGTCCTGCATGGCGAGAAGGTGGGTATTTGCGGCGCGCATCCGCCAGTGGTTGAAGACACTGCGCAAGAAGAACGTAAGCGTCATCTTTGCCACGCAATCGCTCGCCGACATCAAGGATTCGAGCATTGCACCGGCGATCATCGAGAGCTGCGCGAGCCGCATCTTCCTGCCAAACCCGCAGGCGACCGAGCCGCAGATTCGCACCATCTACGAAGGTTTTGGCCTCAACGGCCGGCAGATCGAGATCGTCGCCACCGCCGAGCCCAAGCGCGATTACTACTACCAGTCACGGCTGGGCAATCGCCTGTTCGACCTCGACCTGGGACCGGTGACGCTGGCGTTCGCTGGCGCCTCAACACCGCTGGACCAGCGCGACATTGATCGCGTGCTCGGCGCCGGCGCACCCGGTTTCACGGGAGCATGGTTGCGTCACATCGGTCTCGACTGGGCCGCCGACCTCATCCCTTCGTTTCCCTCGGTTCCTTCGCCATCGGAGATTCGGCCATGAAGAAGACTTGGCTGGCCGCTGCTGCGGCCGTGTTGTTCACGTGCTCGTCCGCGAGCTTCGCGCAGTGGGCGGTATTCGACGCCGCTAACTATTCGCAGAACCTGCTCACCGCGGCACGTGAGCTGCAACAGATCGACAACCAGATCCAGCAGTTGCAGAACGAGGCAACGATGCTGGTCAACCAGGGCCGTAATCTCACCAGCCTCAACTACAACTCACTGTCGCAATTGCTCTCCACCTTGGCGACGACGAATCAGTTGATCTCACAGGCGCAGGGACTGACCTTCAATGTCGCGCAGTCGCAGGCGACGTTCAATCGGCTATATCCCGGCTCCTACAGTGCCGGCACGCTTCCTTCTGATCCTGCCGGTTCTGGATCGCCGTCGGATCGTTGGGCTGCGCGGCCGTGGACGCTGGGCCAGCCCCCATCGGATTGAACGGTCCGGCCGAAGTGTTCGGCAACGGCACTGTCGTCGCTCCCGCGTCCGTTTTCCCCGTGGCATTGCTTGTGCGGAAGAACACTGCCGAGCGGGCGACTTCCTCGGCCTGGCGCTGCCGGTCGATGTTCTCGGCCGACGGCCCCGGATTGGCGTTGCCAGCCGGCAGTGGCGCGACGGATGCTGCACCCCAGTCGCCGGGCAGTGGTGGCCCGAGCTGCGGCACGCTGGCCGCCGGTGCCGGCTTCGCTGGCAGCTTCGAGTAGTCGGCCGGCAACTGGTTCAGGTCGTCGGACTTGGCGATCCGATCGACGTTGTATAGCTCCGTCTGGTCGCCCGAACCGCGCCGGCCTTTCGATTGCAGCGCCCACATGGATGCACCGGCAACGACGACTGCGAGCAACGTTGCCGAAACGGCCAGCGTGCGGCGATTGAGCCGCGTCACTGGACGCGGCGCGACGCGCAACGCAACGCCCTCGGGAGCAACCTTCGGCGTGGGCTGGGTTTCGTGGTCAGTCGTGCCCATGACCCGCTCCCGCGGCGATGCCGTCGGTGCGCTCGATGCGCACTACGGCCGCCCTACTCCCATCCTTGCCACCGAGCCGTAGTTCGGCCGCGCCGAACAGTCGATCCACGATGTCGTAAGGCGCGTGGAAACGGTAATTCACCAGCTCGCCCTTGCCGTCCGGGCCAACCACGAATAGCGGCGGCAATTCACCCTGCGCGATGCCAGCCGGAAACTGGATATACACGTGCTGCCCATCATCGAAGGCACGTACCGGCTTCCATGGTGGGCTGTCGCCCGTGATCGCGTAGCGGAAGTGCAACTGGTCAAGCGACAAGCCCGAGGCGGCGGGCGCTTGCGTATCGGCCGCTTGCGCCTGGGCCTGCAACGCCAACATCTGGTCTTTCGGGTACTGCCACGACACGGATGGCCTTACGCATTCTGGCCACGATCGTCTCTTGGCATGCCTCCAGCACGTTGCCGCCCACTCGGATCCGTTCGATCACGTCGACGATCTTCTGTTTCAGATCGCGGAAGGTTTCCAACTGGTGCCGGAACTCGCTGATGTTGATAGGGCGCTCTTCGATGATGCGATCGCGGACGAAGGCGCTGGCATCGTGGACGTCCTTCAGGTTCAGGGCATTCTTCAGTGCCTTGGAGAAGGCGACGTTGTCGATGCTGCGCGCCCGGTCGGCACGCAGCTGGAACAACATACGCTGGACGAAGTCCGATGCGACTCTGTCCCTCGGGAAGTCTGGCTTCCCACCGGCCGCGATCGTACGTTCGCTGGCCCAGTCCTTGAAGTCAGGCCATGCCAAGGGCAGGGGGGCTTTGGTCTTCGAGTCTTCGTAAAGATCGCCGTAGGCCAGGACTTTGGCTGCGGTGTAGCGCTTGCCGTTCGGGCTGTTCTTCGTCATTTGCAGCGCAATGACGTCGGGATCGACGCCTTCTTCAAGCATCCGGCCAGCTCGTTCAGCAGCTGAACCCGCGCGAGACGCCGGGCTAGAGACTTTTTCGATCAGATCGGTAGCGCGGTCAGTAATGGCGCCAGCGATGTTATTGGTAGATTTCGCCATGTTATGCAATCTCAAAAAATGCCCCGTCGTCCAGGGCGGTGCTTACATGGATGGAGGTTTCCATCCGTTCTTCGTAGCACCTCGCCCTGCAATCGAATGGACTGAAGTCGGTGCCCGTGTCCGGTATCATAGGAGTTGATTGACGATGGTGTCGTAAGAATCGTTACCCCGCAGCTCGCGCCATCTTCCGCGTCGGCAAAAGCGTTGCGCGATCGACGGTAAGAACGACGGTAGGTGCCTAAGTCAATCACCGCCAATCCCTTTAACCACGTGGGTTTAGGTGGCCTGTTGATGATGGAGTGGGAATAACAAAATCAGCCACTTGCATGCACCCAGGAAGGCCGGCAGCTTGCCGGCTTTCTCATGTCATGAACACAATATATTGAAATGACTGACGAAATTATCGAATCATTCTCGCCGGCGGACGTGCAATACATGCAGCGCGCGCTGCAGCTCGCCGCGCATGCGCGTGACGCCGAGAATGAAGTGCCGGTAGGTGCCGTGCTGGTGCTGGAGGGCGAGATCGTCGGCCTGGGCTGGAACCGCAATATCACCTTGCACGACCCGACGGCGCATGCCGAGGTCATGGCGATGCGGGCGGCGGGCGAAAAACTGGCCAATCACCGGCTGTCCGGCGCCACGCTCTACGTCACGCTGGAACCGTGCGCGATGTGCGCGATGGCGATGATCCACGCCCGCCTCGGCCGCGTGGTCTACGCGGCGTCGGATCCCAAGACCGGTGCGGCGGGGAGCGTGTTCAACACCTTGATCGACGAGCGCCACAACCACCGCATCGAGGTGGCCGGTGGCTTGCTCGCCGAGGAATCCGCCAACCTGCTGCGCGATTTCTTCCGCGCCCGTCGCTGAGTCAGGTCGTCACAGGAAAGCCAGCGCCTGCGCGCAGGATTGCTCGACCTTGAGGCTCAGCAACGGATCGGCGCGGGTGTGGCCGATGTTCACCGCGGCGATCGGTTTGCCGGCCCGCGCTGCGGCATTCGCAAAGCGATAGCCGGAATACACCATCAGCGACGAGCCAACCACCAGCATCGCATCGGCATCCTGCAAGGCCTGCATGCCGGCATCCACACGCTCGCGCGGCACGTTCTCGCCGAAGAACACCACGTCAGGCTTCAACAGGCCGGCACAATGCGGACAAGGTGGCACCTGGAAACGGGAGAAATCCTGTCCGTCCAGATCGGCGTCGCCATCCGGTGCATCCGCCGCATCGAGATCCGCCCAGGCCGGGTTCAACCGCAACAGCGCGGCTTGGAATTCCGTGCGCAACATGCGTCGTTCGCAAGCCAGGCAGCGCACCTGATCCAGCCGCCCGTGCAGGTCGACCACGTTTTCGCTGCCAGCGGCCTGATGCAGCCGATCGACGTTCTGGGTCAGCAACAGGGTCAGCCTGCCTTGCCGTTCCAGCCGGGCGAGGGCGTGATGGGTTGCATTCGGCTGCGCCCCTCCGAAGCGTCGCCAACCGACCAGACTGCGTGCCCAGTAACGCTGGCGCGTGGCCAGTTCGCCCACGAACGCCTGATAGGTCACCGGCTGCGGGCGTTTCCAGCCGCCGTTGGCGTCGCGGTAATCGGGAATGCCCGAATCCGTGCTGCAGCCGGCGCCAGTCAACACGAACAGACGGCGATGCGCCGCGACGAATTCGGGCAGCGCTGTCGTACACGTGTGCTCCACGATCGCCTGAGATGAAGTACCTGACATGTTGCTGTTATGGCATCCGTTTGCATGGATTGCCAGCGTGAGTCACGGCGCCGTAGCGAGCTGTCTCGTGTTCCGACCCACCAGTTGCAGCCGCAGCCCCCACGGCGCCACGAAGTTCACCACCGTCTGACCGGCATGCGGGCCAGACGTCACGGTTACCGGCGAGCCGATCACGCTGACACCTTCATGTCGCAGCCACCGGTCGGCGTGCGCCACATCGTCAGCGGAGAACGGGATCGGCTCGCTGCCCTGATTCGCCGAATGCCGCGAGGCGGGGAGCGAGTTCGCTCCGTGATTGTCGAAGAGTTCGACGACGTTGCCCGAATCGCAGAGCAGCAGGCGGGATGCAGGCACGCCGGCACGCCGGGCATTGCCCTTGGATGTCGTTGCGCTCCCAGCGACCGGGCCGATCGGCTCGCAGTCCAGGACATTGCGGAAGAACGCCGTGGCCTGCGCCAGGTCGGGTACGCCGATGCCCACATAACCGCTGTCACGCAGGCTTGCGGCGCGAGCATTGAGCGGCATGCCGCCGACGACCAGCAACGCCACGCCGGCCAGCATCGAAAGAAGGGATTTGCGCATGACACAGCACCAAGTAAACCGTACTGGTGGCGTAGATGGGCATGGATGGCCGCAGTTGAAGTGTCGCCGGGTGACCAGCCCGTTTCCCTCCGCGAACGATCACGACGGCGTCAACCCAGGCGGCAGGTGTCCCGTTGATCGTTCATTGATGGACACGGAGCGATCGCGCGATAACGCTTTAGCCGTGCCCTCGCGGGCTCCATGTTTCAACCGGACGTGCAGATCGGTGCGTGCCGTCGAATGACGGCGATGGATCCGGTCACCCACCTCGCTACAACAGGATTGCCAGGATGAAGCATCACCTCAGTTCACTGCTGCAACGCAAGCGTACCGATTTCGAGGGCGCCCGGGATGGTGGCCGCCCGCCACGGTTCGATGACGCGGAAGAGAAGACCGGCATCCAGCCGAAGGATGGCTATGACTGGCTGGCCCTGATCAAGACCGCAGCAGCGACTCGGCCAGCTGCGCGCGGCTGATGTCAAAGGACTCGGCACCCTCGCGTCACTGAATGGTTTCCGGCCACGCCTGCGGCACTTTTCGTATCTTCGACACGGGGTATCCCAGCGCCTTCACGCGTGCCAGCAGCTGGTCATAGTCCGCCTGCGGAATGCTCGGGGTGCGCGCCATCACCCAGGTGTAGTCGCGTGCATCGCGGGCGACGATGGTCTGGCTGTAGTCCTCTTTCAGATAGGCCACGATGTATTGCGCCTTGATCGGCCAGAACACCTGCACACCCCACACGGCATTGCCGCTGTCCGCCTTCACGAAGCCGGTGGAATGGATCGCCTTCAGCGGGCCGTCCACCGAACCGTTGCGGAAGCGGAACGCGGTGTACACGTTGCCGTCCGGCTGCAGTTTGTAGGTCTCGATCGCATTGGAGGCATCCTTTTCGAAGCGCGTGGGAATGGTGGCGATCACATACCACCTGCCCATGAAACGGGGCAGGTCGACGTGCGCGACGGGCTTGATCGGCGGCAGTTCGTTGGCGAAGCCTCCGGTACTGGCCAGCCCGAGGCTGCAAGCCAGCATGAGTGCTCTGGACAGATGCATGGAACAACTCCGATAGGGGTGAGAGTGGCCCGAGCCGTCAGGGGCGCACGAACCGGTAATGCGCGACCAGCCACTCCTGGCCATCGGCGTAGCCGAACAACTCCGCGCAGGACATCCAGAACATGCGCCAACGCTGGAACCACAGCGGTGCGGCCTTGGTGCCGTACGCCTTGATCAGCGTGGCCATCACCCGATCCTTGCGCGCATCCTGATTGGCGAGCCAGTGATTGGCGCTGCGCTGGTAATGCGTGCCATCGACGTGCCAGCGCTGCTCGATCCGCAGGTCGCGCTGGAACCAGAGCAGGGTGTCGGAGGCGGGCATCAAGCCGCCGGTGAAAAAATGCCGGCCCATCCAGTTGTCCTCGCCCGCGGTCTCGAACGGGTACATCAGAGTCGTGTGCGCGAAGATGTGCACGAACAGCTTGCCGCCAGGCCGCAGCCAGCTCGAGATGCGACCGAGCAGGATCTCGTAGTTGCGCATGTGCTCGAACATCTCGACCGACACGCAGCGATCGAACTGCGCGGCTTCCAGTTCGAGCCGGTTGACGTCCTGGGTGATCACGCGCACGTTGAACAGGCCACGTTGGCGGCACTGCGCTTCGATGTGTTCGCGCTGCTGGTTCGAGTTCGAGACCGCGACGATCTTCGCGTTCGGATAGCGTTCGGCCATCCACAGCGTGAGCGAACCCCAGCCGCAGCCGAGTTCGAGGATCTTCTGGCCGTCCGCCAGCTCGGCACGCACGCCATACAGCTTGAGCATCGCCTCTTCGGCCTGGTCCAGCGACTCGTCGCCGCGCGGGTAATAGCAGCCCGAATACTTCAGGCGCTTGCCGAGGCACAGCTCGAAGAAGGCCGGCGGCAGTTCGTAGTGCTGCGCATTGGCGGCATCGGTATGGATGGCCACCGGGCTGTGCCGCAGCATGTCGATGCGCTCGGCAAAACGGGTCGCCTGCTGATCCAGTCCACCCGTCATTTCCTCGCGCAGGCGCTGCGCGCACATGCGCCGGATGCCCTGCCGCAAGAGGGCGTCGGGCAAGCGGCCACGCTCGGCCAGACCCAGCAGCCCGCTGGCGGGGTGTTCCTGGGGGAGTTCGTCGCCGGCGGCGGCATGGGCATTCATGGGTCGATCCTCTTCGGAAACCAGGGAAACAGCATCGATGTGCTGCGTTGATAGGCGCGGTAGTCCTCGCCGCGGCTGCGCAGCGCCTGCGTCTCGGTATACGGGACGCCGCTGATCCAGCGCAGGAACACATACATCACCAGCGGCCCCGACCAGGCCAGCCACGCGATGGGCGAGCCCAACGCGAGGCAGACGTAAGCGAACCAGTGGATCCATTCGAAGAAATAGTTGGGGTGACGGGAGTAACGCCACAGGCCATCGCGACAGGTGCGCCCGCGATTGGCGGGGTTGGCACGGAAGCGCGCAAGTTGGCGGTCGGCGATCGCTTCGCCGATCACGCTGACCAGCCAGATCGCGATCGCTGCCAGAGTCCACGGATCTAGGCCGTCGGGATTGCGCGCCACCGCAAGGAACGGCAACGCGAACAGCACGACCAGCAAGGCCTGGAACTGGAAGAACAGGAAGAACTTGAACTGATTGCCGTTCCAATGCGCGCGCAGATTCTGGTAACGGCCATCCTCCGGCTCGCCGCGAACGCGTGTCCACAAATGCCTGGCGAGCCGCGTACCCCACAAGCCACCGAGCACGGCCAAGGTCGCGCGCGGCCATGCGGCGCCATCGCCGAATACCGCAAGGAAAACCGCCGTGCCGCCTACGCCACTGGCCCACAGCACATCGACGATGCCCGCATTGGCGCGTGGGCGTTGCCACAGCCAGCCCAGGCTCATCATCAAGGCCGCCAGCAGCCACAGGCAGCCCAATTGGATCCATGGGTTCATGGTGTGTGACCTTGCAGGGAGATGGAGACGGGTGCCGTCGTGGTTGTCCCGCGTCTGGCCAGCCACGCCAGTGCCGGCGTGGCCAGGCCCCAACCGATCCCCAGGCACAGCAAGCCACGCCAGCTGGGATCGACCAAGGTCACTGCATGCCAGCCATGGGCTGCGCTCAGGTAGGCCAACGGACCGCCAACGGCGCCCAGCAATGCCGCCAACCAGAGGCGTGTCTGCAGGTAGGCCAGCGATTGCGTGAAGGTCAGCGCAAAGGTGGCCCACAATGCGAGAATCCATGCCGGCGCCAAGGCTGCGGACGGCCACGAAGCCGCGTAGCTGGCCAGCCCGGCACGGATCAATCCGCCATCGAGCAGGAATCCCATCACGATCGCCGTCGCCATCAACGACAGATCGGCCTTGTAGCGGCGTGCAATACCCAGCTGACATGCCGCATATACCAGCATGCCGACAACCCCGGGCCACGCCAGTCCGTGTTCGGCACCGATCACGGCGCTGAACCAGACCAGCTGATAGCCGATCAGGCTGATCCAGAATTTCATGCAGGAGTCCCGAGCTCGGGCAGCAGGGCAGGTCGGCGGTTGCCGGGCTTGGTCAGCAGCAGATGCGCCACCCCGATGGAGCGCTCGCGGAAGCCGCCTTCGCAATACGCCAGGTAGAACTCCCACATGCGGATGAAGTGCTCGTCGAAACCCTGCGCGCGTACCTGCGACAGATGCGCTATGAAACGTTCGCGCCATGCCTGCAAGGTGCGCGCATAGGATTCGCCGAAGTCCTCCAGCTGGACCAAGGCCAGATCGCTGCTGCGGGTCTTGGCGGCGAGCAGGGCGCTGATCGACGGAATGAAGCTGCCGGGGAACACATGGCGCTTGATGAAGTCGACCGACTTCAAGGCCTGCGCGTAGCGATGGTCTTCGATCGTGATGGCCTGCAGCAGCGCCAGTCCATCGGGCTTGAGCAGCTGGCCCAGCTGGCCGAAATACGTATCGAGGTAAGGCGCGCCGATCGCCTCGACCATCTCGATCGATACCAGCTTGTCGTATCGCCCATCCAGGTCACGATAGTCTTTCAGCAGCAAGGTGACGCGGTCGCTTGCGCCGGCAGCGTTGACGCGTGCACTGGCCAGCGCATGCTGCTCGCGCGAGATCGTGGTGGTGGTGACATGGCAGCCGTAATGCTGTGCTGCGTACAGCGCGAAACCACCCCAACCAGTGCCGATCTCGATCACGTGATCGGTCGGCTGCAGGTCGAGTTTGCGGCAGATGCGTTCCAGCTTGCGCGTGGAGGCAGCCTCCAGCGTGTCGTCGACGCCGGCCCAGATTGCCGAGGAATACATCAGGTCCGGCGACAGGAACAGTTCGAAGAAATCGTTGCCGAGATCGTAATGCGCGGCGATGTTGCGGCGGCTGCCCGTGCGCGTATTGCGCTGCAGGGCATGCCAGGCGCGCATCGCCATGCCGCCGAGCCGGGCCAGCCCGGTCTCCATGCCGTCGAGCAAGTCGCGGTTGCGCACCAGCAACTGGATCAGGCCGACCAGATGGCTGCAGCGCCATTGCCCGGCCATGTAGGACTCGCCGGCGCCGACGCTGCCATTGGCGGCAACAGCACGATAGAACGCGGGATCGAGCACCTCGATGTGTACGGTGAGATCCGGGTGCTGCGTCGCTGGCGTGCCCAGCTCGACCGTACCCAGCGCATCCTGGACTACCAGCCGGCCATGCCGCAGACCGGCCATCTGCGCGAGCAGGCGTTGGCGCAGGAAACGCGCACCTGCCGAGGGGGCCGTGACGTCAGCGGATTCGGTAACACCGGGTTTGACGATAGCGTTCATGCGGGCCTCAAAGCGGTTGCGGATGGTCGTGGACGGGGTTGCGCTTCAGCCACAGTCGCAACGCCTGCCAGTGGATGGCGCTGACGATCTGGGCTGTCATCAGCGGATAGCGCCACAGCACGCGGGCGAGCGAGGCGCCGGTCAGTGGACGTCGCTGCAGAGTGAGGGTGGCGTCGAACTCGCGTTGGCCGTCGCGCAGGACGTCCATGTGCACATTGAGATCATCAGCCGGCGCGGTGAAGCGCCAGTCGTACTCGCGCGCCATCGGCATGAAGGGCGATACGTGGAAGGTCTTGGGGAAGCTCCAGTGCATGGCGCGTCCATGCATCCGTGCGGTCTCGACCGGCAGCACATACGCATGGCGTTCGTGCCACGGCATGTTGGTGATCTCGGCCACGATGCAGACCAGGGTCACGCCGTCCTCGGCGTAGCAGTAGTAGAAGCTGACCGGGTTGAACACGTAGCCGAAGTAACGCAGATGGGTCAGCAGGCGGATCGGCCCGACCGGCCGATGCCCGGTGGCCTGCTCGACGCGCTGGCGCACGGCTTCTGCCAGCGGCAGTTCCACCGGGCCGAGGTAATCCTTGCGCCGAAACTGCGCGATGTTGCCGTGCTCGCTGGACCATAGCCAGCGTTGCTTGAACACGCGATCGACTTCGTCCAGATCCAGATAAAGCTGGGCCATCTTGTAATCGAAGACATGCGCGTGGGGCACGAGGCGACGATGGCGCACCACGCCCTCGTAGACGGCGCTCGCCAGCGGCGCAGTCGCCTGGACTGCTACGTCGGCTTTCACGCCGCCATCTCCTGTCCACGTGGTTTCACCAGATGGAGGGACGCCGTGCCCGCCGGCCAGCGCACGCCGAGTGCTTCAGCGACTTCGACCGCGCTGCGCATGCCGTCCTCGTGGAAACCCCAGCCCCAGTACGCACCGGCAAACCAGGTGCGTCGTTGCCCCTGGATCTCGGCCTTGCGCATCTGCGCGGCCACCGAAGCGTGGCTGTAAACCGGGTGGTGATATTGCATGCGTGCGAGCACCTTGTCCGGATCGATCGCTGCGGTGCGGTTGAGCGTGACCACGAAGGGCTCGGGCGAGTCGATACCCTGCAACAGGTTCATGCAGTAGCTGACGGTGCAGGCTTCGCCGGGGTCGCGCGGCACCCATGCATTCCACGCGGCCCACGCCTTGCGACGCACCGGCAGCACGCTGGCGTCGGTGTGCAGCACGGTGTCGTTAGCCTGGTAAGGCATGGCGCCGAGAATGGCCTGCTCGCGTTCGTTCGCGTCGCTCAGCAGGGCCAGTGCCTGGTCGCTGTGGCAGGCCAGTATCAACTGGTCGAAGTGCTCGATGCCTGCGGCACTTTCCACGACGGCGCCATCGGCATGGCGGCGGATCGAACGTACCGCGCAATTCAGCCGTTCGCGTACCGGCCAATGCGCACGCAACGCCTGCACATAGCTGGACGAACCACCGCGTACCACCTGCCATTGCGGGCGGTCGCTGAGCTGCAGCATCTGGTGGTTCGCCATGAACTGCACCAGATAGCGGGCCGGAAAGCCGAGGATCTGCGTGGCCGGCGAGGACCACAGCGCCGACGCCATCGGCACCAGATGCTCGTCGCGGAAGGCAGTACCGTATCCGTGCTCGCTGAGATAGTCGACGAGCGTCGGGCCCTCTCCTGGCGAATCCAGCAGCGCTGGCGCCTCGCGATAGAAGCGCGTCAGGTCGCGCACCATGCCGATGAAGCGTGGCGAGCACAGGTTGCGACGCTGGCAGAACAGCGTATCCAGCGTGGCGGCGTTGTATTCCAGCCCGCTGGCTTCGTTGTGCACCGAGAAGCTCATCGTGGTCGGCCGCGACTCCACGCCCAGCTGCTTGAACATCCGCGTCAGCAGCGGGTAATGACTCGGGTTGTGCACGATGAAGCCGCTATCGATCCGGTATGCGCGACCGTGCTGCATCACCTCATGCGTATGCGTGTGGCCACCGAAATAGCTGTTGGCCTCGAACAGCGTCACATCGAACTTGCGCGACAGCAGCC
This sequence comes from Rhodanobacter sp. B04, assembly GCF_002001125.1. GTDB lineage: Bacteria > Pseudomonadota > Gammaproteobacteria > Xanthomonadales > Rhodanobacteraceae > Rhodanobacter. The sequence continues at coordinate 237,393 of NZ_MUNV01000008.1, forward strand.
ATGCCGATGCCAGTCCCGCGATACCTGATCCCACCACGGCAACGCGCATGGTTCAGCTCCTCGCCTTGGTCAGCACCCAGGCAGGCACCGGCTTCAACCCGCGCACCAGCCCCAGCACCGACATCAATTTCAACCCGTACCAGGTCAGGTCGACCTCCCACCAGCGGAAACCCTGCCGGCTCGAACCGGGGAAGAAATGATGATTGTTGTGCCAGCCTTCGCCGAAAGTGAGCAGCGCCAGCCAGACGTTGTTGCGGCTGTCGTCCCTGGTGTCGAAGCGGCGCTTGCCGAAGCGGTGCGCCAGCGAGTTGATCGTGACCGTGGCGTGGAACAGCACGGTAGTCGAGACGAAGAAACCCCAGATCAACATCTGCCCGCCGCCGGTACCGAGCTGCGGCGCGACGTGATGCAGCAGCACGCCGAGCGCATACAGGCCCACGGCCAGCACGACCGGGATGGCGATGTCATAGCGGTCCAGCCAGCGCAGCTCCGGATATTTCGCCAGGTCCGGCACGCGCGACAGGTCGGTGCGGAAGTTGCGCGGGGTCAGGAACCAGCCGACATGGCTCCACAGGAAGCCCCACACGCCCGGCGAATGGGGGTCGCGCGTGGTGTCGGCGTGCCGATGATGGTTGCGGTGATGGGCTGCCCACCAGAGCGGTCCGCGCTGTACGCAGGAGGCACCGATCAGTGCGAACAAAAACTGCACGCTGCGCGAGGTCTGGAACGTGCGATGCGAGAAATAGCGATGGTAGAAGCCGGTCAGGGCGAACATCCTCACCGCATACAATGCTGCCGCCACGATCACCGCGATCGGCGAGACGCCGACCCAGATCACCCCGAGGCAGGCCAGGTGCATCGCCATGAACGGCGCCGCGCGCAACCAGTCGATGCGATCAGCTCGTGGATCATCCTCGGACAGCGTGGCGCCGTCAGTGTCGAACCACTGGCGCAGTCGGTGTATCGACTGCACGAGACTGGCGGATTTGCGGGGCATGTCCATCGTGGTTTTCCGGAGGGTCCGTCAACAGATACGGGCTGCGGCAGCGAATGGATGCAGCAACCATGAAGCCGGTCGCGAACCTGCGTTGCCCCGTGACGAAGTCGTCCCCGATGCAGGGGGCGCTGCCGGCACTCGGGCGGTCGTGCCTCGAAACCCACCGCGTCTTGCGCCCGACGCGACATGCTGCCCCGATATCTCTCCTGACCGAACGCGATGCTGCCGTCGCCAGCGTCAGAGCAACGCTTCAATCAGTTGCAGGATGCCCCATAACGACGCTGCCCATGCCAGGGTACGCAGGTAGGGGATGCCGACGAGGTAAATGGGCAGATACGCGACACGCGCCCAGAAGTAGACCTGCGCACCCAATACCGACGAGGCTGCCGACTTGTGCGCCAGCACCACCGTCAGCGCGGCGGCGGCAAAAAACGCGAAGGTCTCCAGAAAATTCCGGTTTGCGCGTTCGGCGCGCGCGGCCATCCCGGTCAGCGGTTTGCTGATGCCGTCTCGATTGCCGACATTCCACTTCAGGCCGCGCTGCGATGTTCCCATCGCGGCGGCGACCAGCACATGTACCAGACCCAGCACAATCGACCAGCTGAGCCACATCAGTTCCGATGGCATGGTCGCGCTCCCGTGGAATCCAAATGGCATCTTGCGTCACGCGATGCCGTCCAGGTTCGGCCTGCGCTAACAGCTGCGGCTGCGCCTGCTGCGGGCCGACGCTGGCCGCGTGCAGAGGGAGTGCGGGCATGCGAGCAAGAGCTGCCTGCAGCGGGGGAGGCAGGGGCAGTCCGGATCGTCATTCTGTTCGCTGCCGCAACAGGCTGAGAAACTCCCGGCGGAGCGCTGGATCATCGAGAAAGGCGCCACGCATCACGCTGCTGGTCATGCGCGAACCGTCGTCCTTCACGCCGCGCCAATGCATGCAGAAGTGGTCGGCCTCCATTACCACGGCAATGCCATTGGGCTGCAGGCGCTGTTCGAGCAGGGTGGCGATCTGGCTGACTGCTTCCTCCTGGATCTGCGGGCGGCTCATCACCCAGTCGATCAGCCGCGCGTATTTGGACAGGCCGATCAGGTTGGAGCGCGCATGCGGCAGCACGCCCACCCAGACGCGTCCCATGATCGGGCACAGGTGATGGGAGCAGGCGCTGCGAATGCGCAGCGGGCCCACCACGATCAGCTCGTTGAGTTGCTCGACATTGGGAAATTCGGTGACGGAGGGGGCCGGCTGATAGCGCCCGGCAAACACTTCGCGCACGAACATCTTGGCCAGCCGGCGTGCCGTGTCGCGCGTGTTGTGGTCGCGCTCCACGTCGATCACCAGCGACTGCAGCAGGGCCTGCGCCTTGCCGGCGACCTCGTGCTCGAGCTCCTCCAGCTCGCCCGGTTGCAAGTGGTCGACGATGTTGTCATTGGCGTGGAAACGGACGCCGGCGGCGCGGAGTCGTTCGGCGATGCGTTGCGATGGCTGGCTCTGGGCGGGACGCTGGATCTGGAGCATCTCTCGCAGCGGTGGTGACATGGCATGACTCTCGCGGTAGGCAGGCTTGGCATTCGATGGGTAATGCTCCCTGGCGTTGCCAGCCGTAGCACGCGAGAGAACGCCTTGATACGAATCGCGGCCGATTTTGGATGCCGCCGTTGCCTCCGTGGTCAGAGGGTTTCCAGGTTTTGCCGCAACGCCTGCGCCCGCTCGCGCAGGGCCGACCGCTCGGCGGCAGGCATGCGCTCGAGCAGCCGGTACGGCATCGCCAGCCGCGGATTGCCGCCGAGCAGCCTTTGCTCGCGCGCGAGGAAATCCCAGTACAGCGCGTTGAACGGGCAGGCCCGCTCGCCGTGGCGCTGGTTGTGCCGGTAGCGGCAGCCCGTGCAGTAATCGCCCATCCGGTGGATGTAGGCCGCAGCGGAGACATAAGGCTTGGTGGCCAGCAGGCCGCCATCGGCGAACTGGCTCATGCCCAGCGTATTGGGCAGTTCCACCCACTCGAAGGCGTCGATGTAGATGCCCAGGTACCAGCGGTGCAGCGCCTGCGGATCGAGCCCCGCCAGCAGGGCGAAATTGCCGATCAGCATCAGCCGCTGGATGTGGTGCGCATGGGCCTGCTCCAGCGACTTGCTGATCGCCTGGTGCAGGCAGTTCATCGACGTGGTGCCGGTCCAGAACCAGGTGGGCAAGGCGCGCCCATGGCCGAAATGGTTGCTCCCGGCGTAGCCCGGCATGCGCGCCCAGTACACGCCTCGCACATACTCGCGCCAGCCCAGGATCTGCCGGATGAAGCCTTCCACGGCGGCCAGCGGCGCAGCGCCTGCCTGCCAGCACGCCTGGGCGCGGTCGATCACCTCGCGTGGCGAGAGCAGCTTGACGTTGAGCGCGAAGGACAGCAGCGAGTGGAACAGGCGCGAGGCGTCGGCACTCATCGCGTCTTGGTAGTCGCCGAAATGCGGCAGCGCATGCTGCACGAACGCATCGAGCTGCTGCAGCGCCTCGTCGCGGTTCAGTGGCCAGCGCAAGTCGTGGGCATGCGGCGCGCCGAAACTGCGCACGCCGGCCGCGGTGATGACTGCCCACAGCTCGCGGTGGTCGTGGGTTTTGCGCACATCTGGCGGCTCGGCGGGGCGGCCCGGCCAGCGCTTGCGGTTTTCGGTATCGAAATTCCAGCGTCCTCCCGCGGGGCGCCCGGATGCCTCCATCAGCACGTCGTACGCGCCGCGCAGGTGCCGGTAGAACGGCTCCATCGTCCAGCGCGAACGTGTCGCGAAGAAGCTCGCGGCCTCGTCGCGGCGGGTCAGGAAATGCTCGCTGTCCACCATGCATGACGGCCGGCCGAGGCCCTGCGCGTAGTCGGCAAGTTGCCGGTCCAGCCGCCACTCGTCCGGCGCCTGATACTCGAAGGTCTTGATCCGATGTTGCCCGAGCAGGCGGTCGAGGTTGGCCGTCAGCGACGGCAGGTTGTCCGGATCGTCGATCGCCAGGTAGTGCACCCGATGTCCACGCGCGGCGAGTTGCCGCGCGAAATCGCGCATCGCGGCGAAGATCGCCAGAATCTTTTGCGCGTGATGCAGGACGTAATCGGTTTCCTGGCGCACCTCCATCAGCACGTAGAGCACGTCGGGATCGACGCTCGCGAACCACGAGTGCCGGATGTTCAGCTGGTCGCCCAGCAACAGCCGCAAACGGCTCATCGTCTGCGTCCGCCTCAGTATCCGCTGCGCTTCGCCGGCGCAGCTCGGCGCAACAGGTGCCACAGCGAGACAACCAGCGTCGTGGCGGCAAGCCCCAGCGCGGCGTCGGCCGCGATGGCCGCGCCGTCGAGGTTCGATGCATGTTGCGCGACGTACACGCCGACCAGGCCCCACAGCACCGCCAGCGCGTACCAGGGATTGCCGCGCAGGCGAGCGATCGCGGTGAGCACGAGCAAGGCGGTCAGCACGAGCAGCGCCAGCGTCCACGGCAGCATGTGGCTGACCGACAGCAGCCGGAAGGCCACGATCACCTGCGCCAGATTGAGGAAAACCGCCAGCGATACCCAGCCCGCGTGCAGCGACAGCGGCAGCCATTGCCACCAGCGGCCACGCGGGTGGCTGGCGGTATGCGAGACCTGCCAGGCCGCGCCGAGCAGGCAGGCCAGGCTGAGCCAGATGATCGCCAGCGCCAGCCAGAACCACTGCAGCGAAAACACGATCATCCACAGCGAGGTCAACGCAAAGCCCGTCGCCGTCAGTGGCCGGATGCGCCGCAACACCCGATCGGCGGTGCGGTCCAGGTACTGCCGGGTGCCGTAGACCACGTCCAGCACGAAGATCGGGCCCCAGATCGCGAATGCATAGCCGGCCGCCACGATCAGCGTCGGGTACTGGTCCGAGATCGCGCCATTGGTCGGGCCAAACACGCCGGCATTGGAGAGCCATGCGACCACGGGCATGGCCCAGGCCAACAGCAGGACGAGGTATTTCATGGGCAGGCTCCCTCGAAAGTCTGGTTGTCCGCGACGTGTTCGGGCCAGCGCTGCGGGACTTTCTCGATTCTTGCGGGGTCATAGCCCATGGCCTTGGCGCGTGCCAGCATCCCTAGGTAATCGGCGTCGGACACCTGCGGCGAGCGCGCCATGTACCAGAGATAATCGCGGGCGTCGCGCACCACCATGACCTGGCTGTAATCCGGGCTCAGCCAGCCAACCAGGTATTGCAGGCGCAGCAGCCAGTACAGGTGCACGCTCCATTGCGCCTGGCCGCTGCCGGGAATGATCGACGCGGTGGAACGGATCAGTCTGACTGGCGCATCGAAGCTGCCGGGTCGCAGCCGGAACCAGGTGCATACCGTGCCGTCGGCTTGCAGCCGGTAGGTTTCGACCGCGTTGTGGCCACCTCGCTCGACCCGGCTGGGAATGGAGGCAATCACGTACCAACGGCCCATGTAGCGCGACAGGTCTACCTGCTTGACCCGCTGGATCGGTGGCTCGGCATGCGCACCAGCGCCGAGGAGCAGGGCGGCCAGCAGCGCGGCGAGGGTGAGTATTCGGGGCAGGATCATGCGTGTGCCTGGTTTGCGATTGCCTTGCATCCGGCCCGGGTCGCTGCGGACAGCGCCCGGCATCTCATGCCCCGCATACGCAATCGCGGGTCGGCTGGATGCAGTCCACGCGGGGCGCGAGTCGGCGCAGGACACGACCGTACGTCGCCAGGCGTACCCGATCAGTCCTCGTCTTGATCCACTACCCGGTGCCTGCGGTGCGATCATCGCCGTTGAAAGGATCGGCATCATGGAAGGAGCGTGTCGTTGCCGGTCGCAGTGCGTTGACATCGCAAGCCGGTTGAATCCGTTGCCGTCATGCGCCCATCCGCAGCCATTCACCGTCGCGCCACCAATGCGCTGGCAAGCTGCAGCGCACTGCGGGGATGTTCCCGCCTCGGGAGAGGCGCATGTTCCACTGGTTGATTGCCGCCACGATGATGGCCGCCGCCGCGCCGATGGCCGGTGCAGCGCTGCCCGATCAACCGGTCGCCATGTTCGACCTATCGCGCTATGTGGGCCAATGGCATGAAATCGGCCATCTGCCGATGTTTTTCCAGCGCAAGTGTGTCGACAGGATCACGGCGACCTATACGCCCAACCCAGACGGCACGATCGCCGTCCGCAATGCATGCCGCGTGAAGGATGGCTCGACGCATGCCTCCAACGGCGTGGCCCGGACAGTCGAAGGGAAGCCGGCGGCCCTGCGGGTGCGTTTCGCGCCGGCATGGCTGGCGTGGCTGCCGATGGCATGGGCGGACTACTGGGGCGTCGATCTGGATGCCGATTATCAGTGGGCGGTGGTTGGCGGCCCCAGCCGCCAGTACATGTGGGTGCTGTCGCGCCGCCCGAGCATGAGTCGCACGCTGTTCGACCAGATCAAGCAGCGTGCCCGGCGACGCGGCTATCCGGTCGACCAGCTCGTGATGGCGGCGCCACTGGACTGATCCGCCAGTCGCGGGCGCAGGCGAGGGCCTGCCGTCCGATCGTGCCCCGGCCCGGCGCGCGCATGCGGCCACCCTGCATGGCAGCCATGGGTGCACGCACGGCATGCTGTGGGTAGACTCGCCGCATGCGCTTGCGTGATGCCGGTTTTGTGTTGGCTTTTTCGACAGCCCTGTTGCCGCTGGGTACGCCGGCGCTGGCGAAACTGGGCTTGCCGCTGAATCTCGCGGCATGGTTTCCGCTGTTTTTCATCTTTGGCATCGTGCCGTGGCTGGATACGCTGTTCGGCCGTGAAACCGCCAACCCCGCGACCCCCGATGAGTGCAGGCAGCGGGAGCAGCAGGCCTGCTTTCGCATGCTGACGCTGCTGGTTCTGCCGCTGTGGCTGGCGACGCTGGCCTGGTGTACATGGCAGTTCATGAAGCTTCCGCTCGGGCCGCCGGGGATGCTCGGCTGGATCCTGTCGACCGGGGTGATCGGCGGCGTGCTGGCGATCAATCCCGCGCACGAACTGGTCCACAAGAACGGGCGGCTGGAACCGCTGTTGGGTGGTGTGCTGCTGACCAGCGTCGGCTACCAGGGTTTCAAGATCGAGCACGTCCGCGGACATCACCTGCACGTGGCGACCCCAGGTGATTCCTCCTCGGCGCGGCTGGGCGAATCGGTCTACGCCTTCGTGCCGCGGGCGCTGTGGCGCAACGTGCGCAATGCGTGGCGGCTGGAAGCGCAACGGCTGCGCGGACGCGGGCAGGCGGCGTGGTCGTGGCGCAACGAGATGGTCGCATGGTATGCGCTGTGGCTGGCGTTCATGGGCTTCTTTGCCGGCCTCGGCGGCGCCCGCGGCCTGCTGTTCTTCCTGGCTCAGGGCGTGGTCGCGGCAGCCACCCTCGAAGTCATTAACTACATCGAACATTACGGACTGGAACGCCAGCTGCTGGCATCGGGCCGCTATGAACGCGTCAGCCACCTGCATTCCTGGAACGCGTCGCAGCGGTACACCAACTGGCTGCTGTTCAACCTGCAGCGGCACTCCGACCACCATGCGCAGGCGCGCCGCCGCTACCAGTCGCTGCTGCATCATCCCGACAGCCCGCAACTACCGGCGGGCTATGCCGGCATGTTCGTGCTGGCCCTGCTGCCACCGCTATGGCGCCACGTGATGGATCCGCTGGCGCGGGCGCAGCGGCGTGCACCGACCTGATGGTGGCCCCGCGTCGGCGTGCCGCAGGCCATCGTGGCGGTCCATCTTTCGGTCGGTGCAGTGCGGGTTCATGGTAGGCCTGCTGCAAGACATCCAGGTCCGCCTGCAGCGAGGCGCGATCGAAGGCGGGGCGCGTCGGCGGAGCCTGTCCGCACCAGCCCACATTCGCGAGCAGAAGCAGGCCGAGCAAGCCACCCGTGCGGCCGCGCATGGGGCGCTTCCGCTCAGGGCCAGGACTCGCGGCGGAGAGGATACGGGCCAGGCTCATGTCTTCGCCCGCACGAAGCGGCCCCTCACCCGCAGCCATACACCCGGCGGATCGCTGTGTCGGCCCGGGTGCAGCCAGGAGGCAGGCTGTGGCGGGAGGGCAAAGGATGCGCATGGGGGCATGCATCGCGGACCTAAAAGATTTTTATGCAAGCACGCCGCATCCGGATGCATCGCCGGAACCGGAACGCCGTGCATCCATTCGCGCGCAGGCCGCGTACGTGGAATCACATTGCATGCAAGCTGAGGTTGTTCGTCACATGGCCGGAAAATTCCTGATCTACGGTGCGACCGGGGGCGTGGGCGCCTGCCTGTCGCGGCAGCTAGCTGCGGCGGGCCACCCGCTGCATCTGGTTGCACGGGATGCCGGACGCCTGCAGGCGCTTGCGCTCGAGCTGGACGCCACCTGGACCGCCGCCGATGTGCTGGAGCCCGATGCGTTTGCACGGGTGATGGCCGAGACCGGACCGGAGCTGTGCGGCCTGGTGTATGCGGTGGGCAGCATCAACCTGAAGCCGCTGGCGCGGCTCACGCCTGCCGACCTGGACCGGGACTTCCGGCTGAATGCCGCCGGCGCGGCACTGGCCGTGCAGGCCGCCATGCCGGCCTTGCGCGCCGGCCCGGAGCGGGCCGCGGTCGTGCTGTTTTCCTCGGTGGCGGCTTCGCTGGGCTTTGCGCTGCACGCATCCGTCGGCATGGCCAAGGCGGCCGTGGAAGGGCTCACCCGCGCGCTGGCCGCGGAGTTGGCGCCGTCGATCCGGGTCAATGCCATCGCCTTGTCGCTGACCGACACGCCACTGGCCCGGGGCATCACCGCCAACCCGCGCCTGCGCGAGTCGGTGGCGGCGATGCACCCGCTCGGGCGGCTGGGCAAACCCGACGATGCCGCGCAGCTGGCTGCGTTCCTGTTGTCCGCACATGCCGACTGGATCACCGGCCAGGTGTTCGGCGCGGACGGCGGGCGCAGCACGCTGGCATCCAGGTAACGGTCTCCGGCATGGCACGCATGCGCAAGAAAGCCGATCTGCCGCAAAAAACCTGTGCGACCTGCGGGCGTGCGTTCCAGTGGCGGCGCAAATGGGCCGCGCACTGGGAGGAGGTCCGCCATTTTTCGCGGGCCTGCCGGGGACGCCGGGGAGCGCTGCCATGATGGGCAAACGCATCCTGCTGGTGGGCGCCACCGGCCTGGTCGGCCAGGGCGTACTGGAGGTGGTGCGCCGCGCGCCCGAGGTGACGCAGCTGACCGCGCTGGTGCGTCGCCCGCTCGCGGTGGCGGACAACAAGATGCGCGTCCTGCAGGTGACGGACTTCTCTGCGGCGTCACTTGCCGGCCTCGACCTGCGCGGACTCGACGCCTGTCTTTACTGTGCCGGCCCGCTGCCGCTGGGCATGTCCGAAGCGGCGTACCGCGAAGCTACCGTCGGCGTGCTGGCCCGCGTGGCGAAAGCCTACGCGGCATCCAATCCGGCGGGCTACCTCGCCTACGTGTCAGGGCTCGGTGCGGACCCGCACAGCCGGCTGATGCCGACAAGGGTGAAGGGTGAAGCCGAACAGGCATTGCGGCAGACCGGCATCGCCCACACCAGCCTGCGCCCCGGCGTGGTGCGCCCCGTGCTGGGCGAGCAGTCGCCGCATGCGTGGCGCCGCTGGGCCTATTGGCTGGGTACGCCGATGCTGGCGCTGGCGGCAGTGGCATTGCCGTCGGTCTTCACCACCACGCAGGCCATCGGCGGCTGCATGCTGCGCCTGTGCCTGGCCAGCGGACCGCGCCCGGAAGTACTTGAAAATGCCCGTATCGCAGCAGCTGATGCATGAGGGCACCGCGGCATGCATCGACATCTCGCACCAGGGCCGCAGCGCGCAGTTCAACAGCTCAAGGTCGCTCGCCAGCGCGACTGAATCTCGCCGAAGTGCAGATGCGGCGACAGCCGCGCGGTGCCATGGCGCGAGGGCAGGTCGCGCGTGTGTGCATAGTCGCCGATGGCATCGTCGCCGAAGATATCCAGCAGCTCCCGCGCACCGGCTTCGTCCGGCTGCCAGTGGGCAGCCGCACATGCCGCGCTCCACGCGGGATTGTCGGCCGGGCGCAAGTCGCGCCGGAACAGCACCAGCGCCGTGTTCATCGGCTCGCGCTGCGTCGAAAAAGCACCGAGTTCAGAATCCGAACAGCGGTTGCAGCGTGCGGGCGACCCAACCGGAGAACTTGAGCGGCGCATCGGTGGCTGCCACGCAGATGCATGGCACCCCCGGCGAGGTCACCGGCTGGTGCTGGATCTCGCCATCCAGATCGGCCACGTCGCCGGGACCGAAGTGGCCGAGCATGTCGTCGTAGGCGCCGTCGAGGATCATGGTCAGTTCGCTGCCGCCGTGACTGTGCAGCGGCAGCTTGCTGCCCGGCGCGATGCGCAGCAGCATCAGGTCGCCGCCATTGATGCCGGTGGCGCGGATCCGCTGCACGCCGGGCGCCACACGGCGCCAGCGCAGTGCGCGCATGGAGTTGCCGAACCATGGGTGCAGCGCACTGGGCAGTCGATCAGGATCGTGCTCTTCCACGATGTCCGCCGGCGGCGCCACCTGCTCGATCGCCGGTTCGGCATCCAGCAACGCCAGCATGGCGGCGCGCGCATCGTCCGCCGGCGCGTCGACGCGCTGCTGCTGCACCAGCACGCCACCGATCCGGTCGGCGTCGAGCAGGCGCATGCGGCAAGTCGCGCAGCGTTCCAGATGCGTGGAGGCGACCACCGCCAGCGCCGCCGGCAGCGCGCCGGAGGAATAGCTGAGCAAGGTGGCGTCGTCCAGATGATGGTTCGGTTTCATCGCGGGGCCCTCATGCTGCCCTGCAGTTTCGCAAACGCGCGCCGCAGCGAGGATTTGACCGAACCCAGCGGCATGTCGAGTTCACGGGAAATCTCGCCGTGACTCTTGCTTTCGAGATAACACATGCGGACCAGCTTGGCCTGCACGGGCGGAAGGCGATCGATTGCCTGCTTCAGGATGTCCTGGTCGAAAAATGACTCGGGCTGGGAGTCGAGCCGTCCGGATTCGACGTGATCGAGCCGGTCCAGGCCTTCCTGGATCGGCAACCAGTGCGGCTCGCGCCGCACGTGGTCGATGTACAGGTTGCGCGCCACCCGATAAAGCCAAGTATCCAGGCTGGCCCGTGCCGGATCGAACATGGCAGCCTTGCGCCACAAAGTCAGCAGCGCGTCCTGCACCAACTCGTCGGCCACCGGACCGGACACGCCCAGATTACGCAGATAGCGCTGCAGGCGCGGCGCGAAATGATCATAGATGCGCATGAAGCTGGTGCGGTCGCGTTGGGTCGATACCGCAGACATCTGCGCCGACCAGTAACGCGCATCGGGAGCCGTGGTGTTGATGGCATGATTCACGGATCGTTTTGCCCCGAAAGGCAATACCTCGGCGCCAGCGTTGTTGTGCTTCATCATACGCAACTTCCCGTTCGTGACGCCCAAGCGAAAGCCCGCCTGCCGGCATGGCTCTACCTTGGCTTCATACGACGAACGGTGGGTTTCGGATTCATCCGGCGCGCAGCATGGTGCGCCTATTCGCTGCCCGGCGCGCCGCCATGGCGCTGCGGGCGCGGATTGCGCCGGCCCATGCCAAGGCCTTGCTCATGAAAGTATCAGGCCTGGCTCGACCGACCCCGGGCTTGATCCGCCCGCCCATCTCCGGTCATGGCAACCTTGCTGCCGCCATCCGGCGCAACGCTGATCGCGCCCTTGGCGACGACCGCGCCAGTGGGTTGGCCGGTCGGTGAACCGCCAAGCGGCTCCACGGAAACTGCGAGCGCTGCGGTCGGTCCAAGTCGTGCCAGCAGAGCTGGGTCAAGAGCCAGCGTAGTGGGCTTGTCGCGCGCGATCATGCCGACGGATATCGGCTTCCCGCCAGCCGGAATCAGCCATAGTTCGGGTGCGCGTCCCTGGGCAAAGGCCACCGGCGTCGCCGGCACCACGACCATCCGCGCGTGCTGCAGATCCATGGTGGCAGTCCAGCCGGTGGAGCCATTGTCCTGCTGGATTGTCGAAGCCATGTAACCTGCGTTGACGACAATCGCAGTGGGCGCCAGACGGGGCAGGGACACCACCACCGCCAGGGTGGCGGCCACCACGCTGGCGCCGATGCCGAGCCAGTGCCACAGCTGCAGGTTGTCCCACAGCCCCTTGCGTGGCTGGACCCTGGCCGGCGCATCGAGCTGCAGCGCATCGTGGATCCGTGCCCATACATACGGGGCAGGGGTGACCTCGTCGATAGTGTCAGCGAGCGGCATCAGGCGGCGCTGCCACAGGGCAACAGCTGTGGCGGCCTCGCCCGTGGTCTCGATTTCATGGGCCACCGCAGCGCGTGCGTCGGCATCCAGCACGCCCAGCACGTACTCGGCGTAGCGCAGATTGTTGTTGCCGTCGTCGGCTGGTGTGTTCATTGGTCGAGGCACGTGCGAAGTTGCATCAGGCTGCGACGGATCCAGCTTTTCATGGTTCCGAGCGGCACCCTGCAGCGTGTCGCCAATTCGTTATACGTAGCGCCGGTGAAAAAGGCTTCACGCACCGAGCTTCGCTGTTGCGGCTCCAGTTCATCGAGACAACGCTCAAGGCGGCGGTATTCCTGGCTGGTTTCGGCATCGGCCGCCGGTGTGGGCTGTTCGTCGACGGTTTCTTCCAGCCTGGATGGCTCGTCCAGCAGTTCCTCGCGATGCTGGCGCAGGCGATCGATCGCCTTGTTGCGCGAAAGCGTAACCAGCCAGGTGATCGCACTGGCCTTGGCTGCATCGAAGCCCGCGGCACGGCGCCATACCGTGGTGTAGGTCTCCTGCAACACTTCCTCGGCCTCGCCTCGGTCGCGCAACATGCGCAGGCACACCCCAAACAGCTTGGACGAGGTGCGCTTGTAGAGTTCGGCAAAGGCTTTCTGGTCGTTGCGACCCGTCTGTATCAACAGCCTGTTCAGCTCGTCACGTTCGGCGGGGCTGGTGACACTCATGGGCAAACCATCCTGTAGTCGCGCAGTAACAGGCCTCGTCGATACGACCTGCCGACCTTTCTAGCATGAACGCGAAGTGGCGGACGTGACAAGCCTGTTCCCCTGATGGGGCTTTCATGGAGGCTGAACCAACTCCCGCCTGAAGCTGCGGATGGAACGAGAGGCTCACTGGGCGTGCGTGGCGACGTTCACTTGCTCGCCTTCATACAGCGAATCGGCCGGATTGAGGATGATGCGCATGTTCGCATCGAGACCTCCGGTCACCTCGACGGTGTTGCCGAAATCGCGGCCCAGCGTGACCGGCTGCAGGTGAACGCGCCGGCGTGCATCGACCAGCGCGATGCGCAGCCCTTCGCTGCGGAACAGCAGGGTATTGGCCGGCACGACGAAGTTGTGCGTGGCGGTCGAAAGCGCCAGCTTGACGTTGGCATACACGCCAGGGACCAGCGCCTGGCCCGCGTTGTCCACGTCGATCTCGGTGCGCAAGGTACGCGTACTCGAGTCCAGCGCATCCGCGGTACGGGCAATCGTGCCGGTGAATGGCTGGGTGCCGTAGCTGCTCAAGGTCACCGTGACCGGCGTGCCGATGCGCACGCTGTTCGCGTAGCTTTCCGGTACATCGATGAACACGCGCAATTTGGTCGTGTCGGCGATCACGAAAAGATCGCTGCCCGTCGAGCCGGCGTCGACCAGCGCACCAACATCCAGATTGCGCTGGGTAATGACCCCGGCGAAGGGCGCGCTGATGTATTTGAACTCCTCCATGTTCCGGAGCTTGGCCACGTTCGCGCGGTCCGCCTCCACCGTCGCGATGTCGGCGTTCAGCTGGGCGACGTACTGGTCGCCTGTCTGCAAGGCGACCAGCCCTTGCTTGACCAGCGCCTCGTAGCGATCGGCGGTGACCTTGGCCAGCTTCTCGTTCGCCTGGTCGGTACGCATTTGCGCCTGGCCTTGCAGGAGCTCGTTGTCGACATCAGGCGTGTCGAGGTCGGCAAGGCGCTGCCCCTGCTTCACCCGCGAACCGATATCCACGTACCACTTCTTCACGTAGCCCGTCGTGCGCGCATAGATCTGCGCGTCCTGCCAGGATTTGACCGTGCCTGGCAGCGTCAAATCCTGATTCTCGGGCGCAGCTTGCGGCGTCAGCGTTGCCACGGTCGGGATGGCACTCCGATCGGTATCCAAACTCAGCACATGGCGCGCATGCATGCGCGCGATCATGCCGAATGCGGCGAGCACGATCAGCACGATGCCGAGCACGATGAGCACGAGTCGCGCGCGATGCGATGTCCTGGGAGCACGCTGCGGAGAGGAAACGTTGGGAGTGGGCATGATCGGATCTCAGGCGACGGCGGCGTTGAGGCGCGCCTGGCGACGCCGGTGCAACAGGCTGAAGAACGTGGGTACGAAGAACAACGTGGCCGCGGTCGCCAGCACCAGGCCGCCGATCACGGCACGCCCCAGCGGCGCATTCTGCTCACCGCCTTCACCCAGTCCCAGCGCCATCGGCACCATGCCGATGATCATCGCGAATGCGGTCATCAGCACCGGGCGGAAACGTGCGAAACCGGCCTCGATGGCAGCCTTGACCGGATCGCCATGCCGGTCGAGCTGCTCGCGCGCGAAACTGATCACCAGGATCGAGTTGGCGGTGGCGACGCCCATGCACATGATCGCACCCATCAGCGCCGGAACCGACAGCGGCGTGCCGGTCAGGAACAGCATCCAGACCAGCCCGGCCAGCGCTGCCGGCAGGGCTGCGATGATGATCAACGGATCCACCCAGCTCTGGAAATTGACCACGATCAGCAGGTAGACCAGCACGATCGCGAATGCAAGGCCGCCGATCAGGCCACGATACGACGCAGCCATGGTCTGCACCTGGCCGCGTATGTCGATGTCGACGCCACGCGGCAGGTGCTTCGAATAACCGTCGACGATACGCTGCACATCGGTCGCCACGCTGCCCAGGTCGGTGCGATCGACCGCAGCAAACAGATCCATGGTGGGCCGCGTGCTGTAGTGGGTCACGATGGCAGGACCCGTACTGCGCGAGAACGTGGCGACATCTTCCAGTATCTGGCTCGGCATGCCACTCGTGCCGGCTCCGCCATTGGTACTTGTCGCGGCGGCCGCGGCAGTGCCTTCGCTGGTGATCGGCAGCGTCTTCAATGCCTGCAAGGTATCGAGTCGATACTGCGGCGCCTGCGTGGCAATCGTGTAGCTGATGCCGGATTTCGGATCGACCCAGAAGGTCGGGCTGACCTGCGAGGAGCCAGCCAGTGCGGTCAGCAGGTTGCCGGCCACATCCTGTTGCGTAAGGCCGACCAGGTTGGCACGCGTACGATCGACGTTGACGTCGATCTGCGGCAGGTTCAACGCCTGTTGCAGACGCAGGTCCACCAGGCCGGGCACGTGCAACAGCTGGCGATGCAGTTCATTGGCGACCTTGGCGGTGGTTTCCGCATCGCGCCCGCTGACCTGTACGTCGATCGGCGCCGGTGAACCGAAATTGAGAATCTGACTGACGATGTCCGCTGGCAGGAACGAGAAGACCACGCCGGGATACCGTTGCGTCAGGCGCTGTCGCAAGCTGCGCACATAATCGATGGTCGGGTGGTGATCGTCGCCTAGGCTGACGAAGATGTCGCCATCGGATGTGCCGACCACACCGGTATTGCTGTAGGACAGGTTGATGCCGCTGTAGGGCAGGCCAAGCGTGTCGACGATGCTGACCAGTTCGCTCCTGGGAATGGTCTGCCGGATCACGCTCTCGATGCCGTCGGCCAGGCGCGCGGTCTCCTCGATGCGCAGGCCGGTTTCGGCGCGGAAATGCAGCTTGATCTGGCCCCCGTCGACATACGGGAAGAAATCGCGTCCCAGCCAAGGCACCAGCAAGGCCACCGAGAGCGCACAGCTGCTGAAGAACAGGATGGCGAACAGTCCCCGGTGTTCTTCGGCGGTTTCCAGTGCGCCGCGATAACTGTCGCGTATCCTCTCGAAGCGTCGTTCGAAGCCCAGCTGAAAGCGTGCGAGGGGGCCTTTGCTTGCTTGCTCCCCATGCATATGCTTTCTCAACCAGTACAGCGACAGTGTCGGCACCAGTGTCCGCGACAGCACGTACGACGCCAGCATCGCGAACACCACTGCCTCCGCCAGTGGCGCAAACAGGTACTTGGCCACGCCGCCCAGGAAAAAGATCGGCACGAACACGATGCAGATCGACAAGGTGGAAACCAGGGCCGGTACCGCGATCTGATGCGCGCCTTGCATGATCGCGTCGTAGACCTCCTTGCCCTGTTCCAGATGCGAATTGATGTTCTCGATGGTCACCGTGGCATCGTCGACCAGGATGCCGACAGCCAGTGCAAGACCGCCCAAGGTCATGATGTTGATGGTTTCGCCCAACGCCGACAGCGCAATGATCGAGGCCAGGATCGACAGCGGTATCGAGATCGCGATGATCAGCGTGGAACGCCACGAGCCCAGGAACAGCAGGATCATCAACCCGGTGAGCGCCGCCGCGATCACGCCTTCGCGAATCACTCCCGAGATCGCGGCACGCACAAATAGCGACTGGTCTGACAACGCCTGGATCTTCAGGTTCTGCGGTATCGCCTCGCGGATTTTCGGCAGCATCCCACGCAGGCTGTCCACGATATCCAGCGTGGAGGCATTGCCGATCTTCAGGATCGACATCAGCACCGCGCGCTGACCATCCACGCGCACGATATTGGTCTGCGGCGGCGAGCCGTCGTGCACATGCGCCACATCGCGGATGTAGGTCGTGATGCCGTTGACGGTACGGATCGGTGCGTTGTTGAGGTCGCTGATCTGCCGCGGGCTGCCGTTCAACCTGACGCTGTACTCGATATCACCGATCTTTTCGGTGCCTGCAGGCAGGATCAGGTTCTGCGCGCCAATCGCCGTGACCACGTCGTTGGGTGACAGACCATGCGCCAGCAGTGCCTGCGGATTCAGATCGACCTCGATCTGGCGCTGCTTGCCGCCGTACGGGTAGGGCGTGGCAGCACCGCGCACGGCGGTGACGAAGGTGCGCACGATCTGGTTGGCGTCGTCGAAGATGGTCGCTTCGGACAAATCCTTCGACGACAGCGCAAACTGCAGGATCGGCACGCTGGACGCGTTGTAGACGATCACCAGCGGCGGCGTCACGCCCGGCGGCATCGAATGCAGCACCGTCTGCGAAATCGAGGTGATCTGCGCGACCGCCATGTCGATGTTGACGTTCGGCTGGAAGAACACCTTGACCAGGCCGACGCCGTTCAGCGACTGCGTCTCGGTATGCTCGACATCGTTGACCGTGGTGGTGATCGCGCGCTCGAAACCGGTGACGATGCGGTTGTTCATGTCCTCGGCAGGCAGGCCGTTGTATTGCCACACCACCGAGACGACCGGGATATTGATGTTCGGAAAAATGTCGGTAGGCGTATGCAGAATCGCGAGCGGGCCGAGTATCAGCAACAGCAAGGCCAGAACGATGAACGTAAGCGGGCGTTCCAGCGCGATTCTGACGATCCACATAACCGTTTATTTCCATCAGCCACGTCGGGTGCAGGCAGATCCGTTCGGCAACCACAGGCCATGGTTGATAACGGCTAAAGTCAGTCCAACGCACGACGCCGGGGATCAGATGACAAGTTACTGCCTAGTTTTGATTTTGCATACGACAATGCTGGCGGATAGTAATTCTGGCAACCCTTATGTCGTAACGCTTTGCGGCAGCATGTCGTCGGAAGATGGTGCGAGCAGGGGCAGGGAATGAAGGGAATCAATGCTTTTCTGTGGCTCGGCACGCCGGTGCTTTTCTTGTTGGTCGGAGCGCTGGTTTGGATCGCGCATCAGGCGAATGACCCGGTTTCACCTCGGCCTGTCATCTATACCGGCTCTCATCGGTCTTCGCTTTCTTACCGGCTACCCGGTGATGTGTATTACCGGTATGGCCAGCCTCTTCCAACTGGCTACAAGTGTTCCGGCGCCGACGGCGTGCTTTATCGCACGTCGGATCAGGGCGGCTCAACTGTGATCGTGCCTTTGGTTGTGGGCGGCGTGCATGTGCGTTGTAGTGGTGACGCTCAATCGAGCCACCGCTTTTAGATCCCGATTTGTCGATCTTTCAACGCACCAGACGCAGCGGTATGCGTTGCGCTGGCAATCTGACTTCTCGGAGTTCTTCGCGGTCTAGTTCGTCACAGAACGCCACAAAGCGTTGCCAGTTCTGAGGCGACAATGCGCCGCCGCCTCGTTTCATCCCTGGTGCATAGAGAAACCTGCCGCGCATTCGCCAACCTGACCACGCGCCGCCGAAGTTGTAGCAGCAGGCAAGGTCGTTTTGAATGCGTTGCGCGATTTCGATGAGTGGGATGACGTGCCCGCTGGGAATGCGGATTTCTTGACGGGCATCGTCGTATGTCCAGCCGATCAGGCGTGTGCGGGTGCGGCTCATATGTGCAGTCCTTTGCAGAAAGCGCGCAACCAAGCGACGGGTACGTCAAATTGCAAGAATTTCCGCAATCTTTTATTTGACATAATATACATTATGCGAAATTCTTGATTGTAGTTATCCTTGCCCTCGCGGCATGTGCCGACTTCTCAAGGCACGTTTATCCGCTTCTGGTCTTGTTCTCGGCAGAGAAACCTCTACGTCCACGGCAGAAATCCTCCGCAAATGGCGCTGATAAAGTTCTACAGCTGGGAATGTAAACAGCCAAACCTGCGCAGCGAGAAATGCTGGGCAGATAAAGCTATGCATCGAAGTAGGCGACAATTCTCACTTCGGCGATGCAGATCGTTGCTGAAACTCATTGGATCGCTTTCTTTGCTCGATGCCTCGGTTTGGCCTTCGCGGTCGCCGCCGGTTTGCTGGCCGCACTGTTGATTTCCGCCGAAAACTGAGCCGGGTTTTTCATCGAAAAGTGAGCCACCCGTTCGTGCTGCAGGTTAGCTCAGATCGGGGTTGAGATCGGGGTCTTGGTCTCCTTCTTGATGTCAGTGCCATG
>NZ_MUNV01000016.1 GCF_002001125.1 Rhodanobacter sp. B04
CCCGGACAAAGCTTCAAAGATTGTTGTTCAATTGTTGCAAGAGCTGCGCGCCGTGCCTCCGCGCAAAGTATCGTCTAACTACTCGTTCAAGGCGGACGGCTACGCCGCCGCTTAACTCCAGCGTTAGCCATCAATGATCTCCATAAGCCAACGAACCAGAGACATCGTTTTCCGCAGCGGCGTTGCGCTTTTTGTCGTGGGTGGTGCACTTGCCTATTGGTCGCTTCAACGTTTCAACGACTTACCCAACTACCTGCGTATCGCTACCTTCATCCCCATCATGAGTTCGTATGTCATGCTGCGTATCGACCAATATCGCAACTGGAGCTCCGTCACAGGCATCGCTCGCGGTTATGCAATCGGGGCATTACTCGCGCCACCAATGCTTTTGGTGGGTTCTCTCGTTTGGCTTCTTGCCGCACCAGCTGCGCATGGCTAAGCAAACGATCTCCTTGGACAAGGCTTGGCATGGCATCCATTTCTTACTTACTGGCACGGCTTGGGAAGTTAAGGGCCCAGCGGGGCAGGCCATTCTCGGCGGTCGGGAATTTGGTGAAGACATGGGTTACGGGCCAGCTCGTGTGTTGTCAGTAGCTCAGGTAAAAGCAATCGCGGAAGCGCTCGCCAAGATTACGCCTGAGAACCTCTCCGTCCGATACAGCCCGGATGCGATGACAAAGGCCGAGATCTATCCAACTATCATTTGGAACAGAGAGGGTCCTGAAGCCCTTGTGTTCTTACTCAACTATTACAAGCCTCTTGTTACGTTCTATCGACGCGCAGCCGAGAAAGGGCAACTTGTGGTTATTGCCATTACGTAGCCCTAACCATTCGTTCAAGGCGGACGCCTCCGGTGCCGCTTAACTCCAGCGTTAGACACTATGGAATATACGCTTCACTACCGATCCACACGCGCCGAGATTTGGCGCTGGTACTGGCGCTCTTGGAGAACCAAGTATTGGTGGCAGCAATGCCTAATGGCTGCCTTCGTAACTATGATCGCCCTGAGTATCTCTGCTGCGCCTTTCAGCTTTCGTCAATTCGGAACGTCCTTCGCCGTTGTTCTGCCCCTAGTCGTCGTTGGTTTGGCTTTACGCACGCAAGTCCTATTCAAAAATGAGGAGCGCGTCCTCTCTGTTGGCCCATCGGGTTGGTCTACCCGCATCGGTAAAAAATCAGGGGCCCGGTCGTGGGCTGAAGTTGCAACGGTCCAAGAAGCGCAGGATGCTGTTGTCATTGTTGGCACTAATGGCAATGGTCTCATCATTCCTTCTCGGGCTTTTCCAGACACGGCATCCAAACAACAATTCTTCATCGACGCTCGGCGTTGGCACGATGGTCGTGGCGTCTAACTATTCGTTCAAGGCGGACGGGGCTACGCCGCCGCTTAACTCTAGCGTTAGGCGTTAATGGAGAGATCACATTGATCCGATATATGTTCACCGCATTCTTGCTGGTTGCCAGCACAGCCTCAGCTGCCGAGCGCTTCATCCCACCGCCCGCCCCGCAGATAGTTGAAGGCTCGCCAGTCGCAGTGGAGCGAGAGGTGCTTGGCTCAGATCAAATCATCCACATTCCTAGATCGTCTCCAGCTCGCTTCCACCAGCTCGTCGGCGACTATGTGGTCGGTCTCTATTGCTCTGGAGATCATCCTTTCAAGGCGCAGCTCAGTCCTCGGACGTCACCTTTTGGCTCAGTCAATGAGGAACTTATCTTTCTAACGCTCCCGGACGGGCAGGACTCTAACTGCGTCCTGACAATCCTCGATCGCTCCGCTTATCCATGGAAGCGCCTCTTCCACGGTCCGATAGGCTCGATTCCGAAGATCACGGATTAGCACCTAACCATTCGTTCAAGGCGGACGGCTTCGCCGCCGCTTAACTCCAGCGTCAGGCATCATGAAAACACTCTTCCAAAAAGTAGCGTTGCTTGCGACCTTTATCATTTCCACCTCTGCATCTGCCGCACAGGCGGAAGTTCGCTTCATAAAGTTTCCAAACCGCGATGTCGGGCGACTAGGGCAGATCGATAAATTGACCATAACGGTAGCGTGCAGTCGGATATCGCAGCTTGCGAACATTCCGGAGCTATATAACATCCGTATGGGTTACGAAATGCCCACCCTAAATGATTTCGAAGCAACACCAAGACTGGGCGCTGCAGCAGTTGACTTGCGGCGATGGAACAATGTCATAGGGATCTTGATTCCGGCCGACGCGGATAGCGCGTCGTGCTTTTCTGTGACAGTTACAGCGGTAGGGCGTGGCGCTGGAGTTTCTGATGTCACACAGAAATGGACCGGGCATGAACTTGGCTTCTAAAGTTTGCCTAACATCTCGTTCAAGGCGCACGGCTTCGCCACCGCTCAATTCCAGCGTAAGGCGCACATGGCGCGTGCGATTCCTCCGGCCTTCGCCGGAATGACGGTTCGGCGTGTTTTCGGGGCTTTCGGAAATCACTTCTGCAAAGCCAGAACACCGTGCTGCCCTACTCTTTCTTGATCGCATGGCCGCCAAATTCGTTGCGCATCGAGGCCAGCAGCTTGTCGGCGAACGAATCGTTGTCGCGCGAGCGGAAGCGTTCCATCAGCGACAAGGTGATCACCGGGGCGGACACGTTGAGTTCGAGCGCGGCGTCGACGGTCCAGCGGCCTTCGCCGGAGTCGACCACGTAGGGCGCGATGCCGTCCATGTTCGGGTTCTTGCCCAGCGCATCGGTGGTCAGGTCGAGCAGCCAGGAGCGCACCACGCTGCCGTAGCGCCAGATCTCGCCGACCTGGTGCAGGTCGAGGCCGAAGTCCTCCTTGTGCTTGAGGATCGAGAAGCCCTCGGCGTAGGCCTGCATCATGCCGTACTCGATGCCGTTGTGGACCATCTTGGTGTAGTGGCCGGAACCGACCGGACCGACGCGGCCCCAGCCCTGGTCCTTGCCGGGCGCCAGCGTTTCGAAGATCGGCCGCAGCGCCTCGACGGCCTGCTCGTCGCCGCCGATCATCATGCTGTAACCCTCCTTCAGGCCCCACACGCCGCCGCTGGTGCCGCAATCGACGTAGTTGAGTTTCTTGTCGGCATATGTCTTGGCACGACGCAGCGTGTCCTTGTAGTTGGAGTTGCCGCCGTCGATCACGGTGTCGCCCGGCGCGAGCGCGGACAACAGCGCGTCGACGGTGTCGTCGGTGATCTTGCCGGACGGCACCATCAGCCATAGCACGCGCGGCGCGGGCAGCGTCTTGACCAGCGCCTGCAGCGAGTCGGCCGACGCTCCGCCCTGTGCTTCCAGCGCCTTGCGCGCATCTGCGCTCGGGTCGAAGCCGGTGACCTTGTGGCCACCTTGCAGCAGACGTTCCGCCATGTTGGCGCCCATCTTGCCGAGACCGATCATGCCAAGTTCCATAACGTGTCCTTAGGTTGGGGGTGACGAGATGACAAGTTGTCCATCTTACGCAGGCCGCGATAAATCGGCGTGAGCGCAACAGCCTGCATGTGCTTGACGATCAGCCTGCCAGCCAGCGCTGCAACCTTGCGCGCAGCCGCTGGGTGACGCGGGTGCGCATATAGGCCTTGGCGGCCTCGCGGATCGCCTCGGCCTGGGTTGGGTAGGCGTGGATGACTTGCGCCAGCGTGCGCAGGCCGATGCCGGCGACCATGGCCAGGGTGATCTCGTTGATCATCTCGCCGGCATGGCGGGCCACGATGGTGGCGCCGAGGATGGTGTCGGTGCCGTCGCGGATATGGATTTTCACGAAGCCGATCTCTTCGCTGTCGGTCACCGCGCGGTCGATCTGGTGCATCGGCACGGTAAAGGTCTTGACCGGGATGCCTTGCCGGTTGGCCTCGCGCACGTACATGCCGACATGCGAGATTTCCGGGTCGGTATAGGTACACCACGGGATGACCAGCTTGCTGAGGCGCTTGCGACCGCGCATCAAGGCGTTGTGCACCACGATGCGCGCCGAGGCGGCCGCGGTGTCGGTGTACTGCTCTTGCAGGCAGACATCGCCGGCGGCATAGATGCGCGAGTTGCTGGTGCACAGGAAATCATCGATTGCTATGCCGGCGGCGGCATCGTAGTCGACGCCCGCCGTTTCCAGATCCAGCCCCTGCACGTTCGGCACACGGCCGACCCCGGTGAGGATCGCGTCGACCTCGATGGTGCTGCGGTAATCGGCGCTGATCAGATCGACCAGCTTGTGGCCGTTCTCCATTCGCACGCCAGTGACCTGCGTATTCAGCCGCACCTCGAGGCCGTCGCGCGCGAACGCATCGGAAAGAATCTGCGCGGCGTCGCGTTCCTCCCGCTCGAGGAACAGCGGCTTGTCCTGCACGATGGTGACGTTCGCACCGAGATGCCGAAACGCCTGGGCCAGCTCGCAGCCGACCGGGCCGCCGCCGATCACCAGCAGGCGCGGCGGCAGTTCGGTCAGGTTGAAGACGTTGGCATTGGTCAGGAAACCGGCTTCGCGCAACCCCGGGATGCTCGGTACGTGCGGGCGCGTGCCGGTGGCGATCATCGCCTTGGCGAAGCGCAGCTTCTGCTCGTTCACCATCAGCGTGTCGGGCCCGGCAAAGCGCACATTGCCGAAGAACATGTCGACGCCGAGCGCCGCCAGCCGGCGTACCGAGGAACGACCGCTGAGGTGGCTGCGGATGCGCCGCACGCGCGCCATCACCGCCGCGAAGTCGACTTCAATATTGTCCGGAACCTTCGCGCCATAGCGGGCCGCATCGCGCATCTCGGCATACAGCCGCGCGGTACGGATCAGCGCCTTGGAAGGCACGCAACCGGTGTTGAGGCAGGTGCCGCCGATCAGGTGGCGCTCGACCATCGCCACCTTGACGCCCATCGCGATGGCCAGTTCCGCGGCGGCGATGCCGGCGGATCCGGCGCCGACGATGATCAGCGCGTAGCGATCCACCGGCTCCGGATTGACCCACGCCTGCGGATGCACGTCGGCGAGCCGCTTGTTTTCGCAGGCATCCTGCGGCGTGGTGACGGTGGCATCGAACGGCGGCATCAGCGCGTTCCTTCCGCATGGCCTTGGCGCAACCAGCCACCCTCGAATCCGGCGCGCTGCAGGCCGTCGCTGAGGTAGCGGCAACCGCGCGTCAGTTGCCAGATGAAGCCGCTGCGGTGGTTCTCGATCATCATCAACACGACGCCCTGGTCAAGCCCGTAATGGCCTGCCGACACCCACGGCTGTCCGTCGCTGGCACCCACGCTGGGATTGAAGCCGCTGCACAGCCGGTCGTCGGTCAGGATCTGCGGATAGCGCATCAGCAGGTTGCGCATCGCTTCAAGCACCGACTCCGGCGCGAAGGGCAGCGAGGCCAGCACGGCCGGGGGCGAAAGCGTGCCGTCGTCGGGGCCGTAGGGCACGCCGCGTGCCGCGTAGCCGAACAGGCGCCGTTCCTCGTTGAACACGCCAGGTTGCTCGTCGTTGGGACCGTCGCCGGCGGAAAGCCCCCAGCCGTTTTCGTCGTAGCCCGCGAATTCATGCGGATTGAGCTGCGTATACCTGCGCTGGATGGCAACGGCGCTGCGGCTGTTCTCGAAATAATCGAAGCCCTTCTCGCGCATGAAGCTGTCGCGGATGCCGCGCAGGTCGATCCATGCATGCGAGAACTGATGGACGAACAGCGGACCGGCGTAGAGGTAATCGTGGTCGTACAGGTTTTCCCACTGGTAGGTGGCCGTCCACGCGGTATAGCAATCGCCCGTGATCGGGTGGGTCGGCGAGCCCAAGGCCAGCACGTAGAGCACGATCGCCTCGCTGTAGCCTTCCCAGCCGTAATGCAGGAAGCCGCTTTCGGGTTTCCAGCCTTGCTTGATGGTGCCGCCGTCGCCCTGCGCCCACCGCCAGTCGATGCGCCGATAGAGGAAGTCGGCCAGCTCGCGCAGCTCGGCTTCATCGGGCGTGTCGGCGGTGAAATACAGGCTGGCCGTGAGCACGCCGGCGATCAGCAGCGCGGTGTCGATCATCGACAACTCCGACTGCCACACGCGCACACCGGTGTGGATGTCGAGGAAGTGGTAGTAGAAGCCCTTGAAGCCGGTCGCCGTGGGGCTGCCGCTCTGGTCGCTGTCGCGGAAGAAGCGCAGCGCCGCAAGACTGCGCCGGACGGCCTCGGCACGTTCCAGCCAGCCGCGCTCCACCGCCACCGGCCAGGACGACAGCGCAAAGCCGACCACCGCGATGCTCACCGGCGAATTGTCGTGCGAGGTATCGGCGACCAGGCCGTTGCGCGGATTCATGTTCTGCACGAAGTAACCGAAGGCGGCGCACTGCAGCCGGTCGAGCAGGGCATCGTCCGTGACAGCGGAGAGCGGGCTCATCGGGGACCCCTCGTCGGGTCGAGCGGGTGTTGCGCCTTGTGCATCAACCCGGGTGCGCTGGCGGCGCACCGCTCGCTTCGGTCATTCATTGCGCCATCCTACCCCGCGGCAAGGTGAAGCAAAGGTCGACGCCGCCGTCTTGACGCCACGGATGCCGACGCTGGCGCAAGCTGCGCTTCCGCCGCATACCGCTCAGGACGATCCATGCCATCCCCCTCTTCGCGCACCATCAATCCACGCCAGCATGGCCTTTTGTCAAACGGCCGCTACAGCGTGATGCTGAGCAGCAGCGGCTCCGGCTACAGCCAGTGGCATGATCTGGCGGTGACGCGCTGGCGCGAGGATCCCACCCGCGACCCCTGGGGCAGCTACCTGCTGTTGCGCGACGAGGTCAGCGGCGCGGCGTGGTCGGCCAGCCAGCAGCCGCTGGGCCTGCGCATGCCGGATGACGCGGTGGTGTTCGGCGCCGGTCGCGCCACCTTCAGTCGGCGCCACCACAGCCTGCACAGCACGCTGGACGTGGCGGTAGCGTGTGATGCCGACATCGAGCTGCGGCGCCTCACCTTGAGCAATCACGGCGACCGTACGCGCACGTTATCGATCACCTCGTATGCCGAGCTGGTGCTGGGCCCGGTCGGCGCCGACAATGCGCACCCGGCGTTCTCCAAGATGTTCGTGCAGACCGAATGGGATGCTGCGCATGGCGTCTTGCTGGCCACCCGGCGCCGGCGTGCCAGCAGCGAGGCTGAAGTGTGGGCGGCACATGCACTGCAGGTGGCCGGACAAGCGGCCGGTGCAACGCCCGAATACGAAACCGACCGTGCGCGTTTTCTCGGTCGCGGCCGCACGTTGCGCCAGGCGCAGGCGATGCAGCCTGGCGCCGTGCTGTCCAACAGCACGGGCTGCGTGCTCGATCCGGTCTTCAGCCTGCGTCGACGCGTCACCCTCGCTCCCCATGCCAGTGTGAGCCTGCTGCTGTGGACGCAGCTGGCCGACTCGCGCGAGGGTGCTTTGGCACTCGTCGCGCTAATGGGCAACGCGAATGCCGCCGAGCTGTTGTTCGCCGATGCGGCAAACCACGCCGAAGCCGAACAACAGCGACTCGGCATCGATGCCGCCCGGACGGCACGCTTTGCGCCGTGGATGAACGCCGTATTGAGCAGCGACCCGAGCCAGCGTGCGACACCGGACGACCTGATGCGCGGGCGCGGTGGCCCGCCCACGCTGTGGGCCGCCGGCATTTCCGGCGATCGCCCGATCGTGCTGCTGCGGCTGGGTCACTCGGACGCGTTGCCACACGTGCAGGAGCTGTTGCTGGCGCAGAACTATTGGCGCAGCCAGCGACTGGCGGTCGACGTGGTGCTGCTGAACACCGCCGCCGATGCCGATGGCGATGCCCTGCACAGCGTGATCGCGTCGCTGGCGAGCACGCAGCAGGCATTGTTGAAAGCCGGCGATCAACTGCCCAAGGCCGAATTGTTTGCGTTGCGCGACAACGCGATCGGCGACGACCTGCGCAACGGCCTGCTGACCGTGGCGCGCGTGGTGCTCGACGACGCGCCGCCCACGCCCGCCGCCGTCGCAGCCACCCCGGCGACCACCGTGCGGGCGGTCATCCGCGCGAGCACCCCGGCGGCAGCGATGACAACGGTTGCCGACACATCGGAATTCGCGAACGGCCATGGCGGCTTCTGCGACAACGGACGCAGCTACCGCATCGATCTCGGCGACGTGCAGCCCACACCGGCGCCGTGGGTGAATGTGATCGCCAACCCCGCGTTCGGCTTCCTGGTCTCGGCCGAAGGCGGCGGTTATGCGTGGTCACTGAACAGCCAGCAGAATCCGCTGACGCCGTGGCCGAACGATCCGGTCAGCGACAGTCCGCACGAGGTGCTGTACCTGCGCGACGAGGACACCGGCGTGCTGTGGAGCGCCACTGCGCTGCCGATCCGCGTGGACGGGGCGAAGTACACGAGCACCCATGGCAAGGGCTGGAGCCGCTTCAACCACGACGCGCACGGCATCGAGCTGGAGCTGACCCAGTGCGTGCCGGTGAACGATTCGCTGAAGCTGTCGCGACTGCGCCTGTGCAATCGCTCGGGACGGGCGCGCCGACTGTCGGTCACCGGCTATGTCGAGTGGGCACTGGGCGCGAATGGCACCACGCCGGCACCCTACGTGATCACCTCGCGCGACGAGCCCACCGGCGCGCTGTTTGCGCGCAATCCATGGCGGCCCGACTTCGGTGACCGCGTGGCGTTCATCGACATGGCCGGTCAGCAGCATTCGATGAGCGGCGATCGCCGCGAATTCCTCGATCCGCTCGGCACGATCGCGCGGCCCGCCGTGCTGCGCGACGACCGGCCGCTGTCCGGCCGGCTCGGCGCCGGGCTGGATCCGTGCGGCGCGCTGCAGACGCGGATCGAGCTGCCGCCGGACACAGAAATCGAGCTTGTCTTCATGCTCGGCGATGCGGCTTGCGAAGCCGATGCGCAGGCCCTGATCGCGAAATACCGCGCGGCCGATATCGACGGCGTGCTCGCCGATGTCGCCACGCAATGGAACGGCCTGCTCGACACGGTGCAGGTGCGCACGCCGGATCGGGCGCTGGATATCCTGCTCAACGACTGGCTGCTGTACCAGGTGCTCGGTTGTCGATTGTGGGCGCGCACGGCGTACTACCAGGCCAGCGGGGCGTACGGTTTCCGCGATCAGCTGCAGGACGTGATGGCGTTGTGCGTCGGTCGCCCCGACCTGGCGCGCGAACATCTGCTGCGCGCCGCCGGCCGCCAGTTTGCCGAGGGCGACGTGCAGCACTGGTGGCTGCCGCCGGGCGGCCAGGGCATCCGCACGAAAATCAGCGACGACCGCATCTGGCTGCCCTATGTCGCCATGCATTACGTCAGCACGAGCGGCGACAGCGCCGTACTGGACGAGGTGCTGCCGTTCCTCACCGGCCAGGCGATTCCTGCAGGCGCGACCGACGCATTCTTCCAGCCCGCGGCATCGGATCAGCAAGTCTCGATCTACGAACACTGTGCGCGTGCGATCGACTCCAGCCTCACCCGCGGCGCGCATGGCCTGCCGTTGATCGGCACCGGTGACTGGAACGACGGCATGAACGCGGTCGGCGAAAAGGGCCGCGGCGAAAGCAGCTGGCTCGGCTGGTTTCTGTTGAGCACGATCGCGGCGTTCGCGCCCTGCGCCACGCAACGCGGCGAGAACGAACGCGCCGCGCGCTGGCTGGATTACGCCGACGATCTGCGCCCGGCGCTGGAACATGCCTGGGATGGCCAGTGGTACAGGCGTGGCTATTACGACGACGGCGCACCGCTCGGCTCGCACGGCAGCGACGAATGCCGGATCGACACCATCGCGCAGTCGTGGAGCGTGATGGCCGGCGCGAGCGATCATGCCCATGCGGCGCAGGCGATGGCCTCGGTCGACCAGCTGCTGGTCGATCGCGAGCACCGGATCGCGCGCCTGTTCACCCCGCCGTTCGACCGCAGCCAGGAGAACCCCGGTTACATCAAGGGCTATCCGCCCGGCGTGCGCGAGAACGGTGGTCAGTACACGCACGGCGCGACCTGGTCGATCTTCGCATGGGCGAAGCTCGGTGACGGCGATCGCGCCGGCGGCCTGTTCGACCTGCTCAATCCGATCCGGCACAGCGACAGCGCCGAAGCGGTGGCGCGCTACAAGGTGGAACCCTATGTCGCCTGCGCCGATGTCTATTCGGTGGGCGCGCTGACCGGCCGCGGCGGCTGGACCTGGTACACCGGCTCCGCCGCGTGGCTGTATCGCGGCGGCCTGGAGGCGGTGCTTGGCTTCCATCTGCAGGGCGACAAGCTTCGCGTCGACCCGTGCATTCCACGAGAATGGCCGGGTTTCCGGCTCAGCTATCAACATCGCGGCAAGCGGCACGTGAGCCGCTACGAGATCAGCGTGGAGAATCCGGGCCAGGTTTGTCGCGGTGTGGCGAACGTTGAACTGGACGGTCAAACGCTGGTTGCCGGTGATGCGGTGACGCTGGCTGATGATGGGCAGACGCACCAGCTACGCGTCGTGCTTGGTTAGCGATTATCGGCTACAGGGTGGTTCGGTGGTTGGCGGCTATTTCGATCTTCGTCATTCCGGCGAAAGCCGGAGGGTGCTTCACAACAGCGAAGCCGGTCATGCAGTCCCTTTGTCAGGCGTTGGATTGTGGCCTTCGCCGGAATGACGGCACATGTTGGATCGCCGCGAGCACCCATCCCTCACCCCAACCCCTCTCCGGCCGGGAGAGCGGGCGAAGCTAGCGGCGCCGCGTGCGCGACGCACCCAGTTTGCGGGTAAGCGTGTTGCGCCCCACGCCAAGCGCGTGCGCGGCGTTCTGGCGATGCCCTTCATTGGCCAGCAACGCCGCCTGCAGCAAGGTCTGGTCGAGTGCTTCGCGGGCGCGGGCATGGATATCCGCATCGCCCCTGGCCAAGGCATCGACAGCCCACTCGCGCAACGCATCCGTCCACTCACCGCTACCCCCAGCGCCAGCGATGGCGCCGCCGAGATCGGCAGGAAGAATCTCCGCGCCCGGCGCGATCACCGCCAGGCGCCGGCACAGGTTTTCCAGCTCGCGCACGTTGCCGGGGTAGTCGCGCTGCGCGATCTGCTTCAGTGCCGCGCGCGAGAAGCGTTTCGGCGGCAGCTTCAGTTCCTGCGCCGAGGCGGCTAGGAAGTGCTGCGCCAGCAGCGGAATGTCGCTGCGCCGCGTGCGCAGCGGCGGCAGCTCGATGCGCACCACGTCGAGCCGGTGCATCAGGTCGGCGCGGAACTGGCCGGCGCTAACCCGCGTAGCCAGATCCTGGTGGGTGGCGGCGACGATGCGCACGTTGCCGCGGATCAGTTCGCGACCGCCGACCCGATAGAACTCGCCGCCGGCGAGCACGCGCAGCAGTCGGGTCTGCAGCGCCAGCGGCATGTCGCCGATCTCGTCGAGGAACAACGTGCCGCCTTCGGCCTGCTCGAAACGGCCGGCGTGGCGGCGCGTGGCGCCGGTGAATGCACCGGCCTCGTGGCCGAACAGTTCGCTCTCCAGCAATTCGGACGGAATCGCCGCGGTGTTCAACGCGACGAACGGCTTGCCGCGCCGCGCGCTTTCCTCGTGCAACGCACGCGCCACCAGTTCCTTGCCGGTGCCGGTTTCGCCGGTGATCAGCACGTTCAGATCACTCGCCGCCACGCGGCCGATCAGGCGGAATACCTCGCGCATCGGCGCACTCTCGCCCAGCAGCGCATGGTTGGGCGCGATGACCTCGCCGACGGCCATCGCGGGTGCCGCCACGCTCGCCAGTGCGCGCTGCACCACCGCGACCGCCTGGTCGAGATCGAACGGCTTGGCCAGGTAATCGACGGCGCCGGCACGATACGCCGCGGCGGTGGTGGCGACGTCGGTGTACGCGCTCATCACGATCACCGGTCCAATGCCCTGCGCCTGCAAATCGGTCAGCAGGCTCAGGCCGTCCTCGCCCGGCATGCGCACATCGGTCAGCAGCAGGGCCGGTCGCGCTTCCCGCAAGGCCGCACGCACGCTGGCCACCTCGCCGAACTCGCGCACCGCCAGGTCGGCATCGCGCAATGCCTCGGCCAACACGAAGCGGACGCCGCGATCGTCGTCGACGATCCAGATTTCCTGCAATAGCGCATCCTGTGCGCGACCGGGTTCCCCGCGCATCTGTTCGCGTCCTGGGTGCGCTCTTGCCGCGGGCGATTTGGCTCGATCAGTCATGCACTCTCTCCAACGGCAGATACAGCGAGAACACCGTCTCACCCGGCCGGCTCGTGCAACGCAGCTCGCCGCCATGCTCGTGCGCGATCTCGCGCGACAACGCCAGCCCCAGGCCGGTGCCATCCGCGCGGCCGGATACCAGCGGCTGGAACAGCGTGTCGCGCAGCTGGATGGGCACGCCGGGGCCGTCGTCGATCACATCCACGCGCAAGGCCATGCGCAGCATCCGCTCGCCCACGCGCAAGCCATGCTCGACGCGCGTGCGCAGGGTGAGCGTGTGTGCGCCCGCCTCGAGGGCGTTGCGTGCGAGGTTGAGCAGCACCTGCTGCAACCGGCCCGCATCGCCGTGCAGGTCCGGCACACTGGGATCGTAGTCGTGGCGCAGTTGCGGCGGCACCGGCTCGGCCTGCAACAGATCGGCAAGCCGTTCCAGCAACTGATGGATGTTCACCGGACCAAGCTGCGCCGCGCCGTCGTGATGCAGCAGGCGGTTGGCCAGCGTGCCGAGACGGTCCGCCTCATCGATGATCAACCCGGCCAGCGCCTGCAGATCCTCGCTGCCGACCCGCCGCTGCAGCAGCTGCGCCGCGCCGCGCAGGCCGGCCAGCGGGTTCTTCACCTCGTGCGCAAAGCCGCGCAAGGTCGCCGACAGCGGCGAACCGTTCGACGGCGGCGCGACCAGCGCATGCACCTCCAGCAACAGGCCATCATCGAACGGCTGCAGCGCGATGTCCGCGAGGGTCTCGCGGCCACTGGCCGCCACCAGCGACATGCCACGGCATTGCAGCGGCCGCTGCTCGGCCAGCACACGCGAGGCTTGTGCCAAGGCCTCTTCATCCAGCCACAGGCCCAGCGGCTGCCCGACCGCACTGCGCGGCCCCAGCTCCAGCCACTCGGCCAGCGCCGGATTGATCCACAGCAGACGCAACCCGGCATCGACCCAGGCCAGCCCGGTCGCCATCTGCTCCGCCCACACCCGCCAGCCCGCCTCGTTCATTGCACCATAATGGGCAATGACTCGAAATGGTGCAATCGGACAGGACAACAAAGTTTGCAGACAACTTCTGTCGGTGGCCAACCACAGAATTTCGCGTTGCGTCTAGTCGGTGAATGGCTCGCCATCGTGCAAGAAAGTGCGGTACATTTCACGAAACGCAATAACTTGCGTGACGCAGTGGCCACGGATTGCGCTGATCCAGATCGGATGCACTCGTCGCGCCGCTTGCCCGTAAACAGGGGAAAACTCATGAGTCACCTTTACAGGCTGATGCGGCTGGTCTGCCGCGTTGTCGGGCATCGCTGGATCAGGCCCGAGCCCGACCGCCGCAATTGTCTGCGATGTTCACGCGTCGAACTCAAGCGCTGGCGTGTCTGATCCGCCTTATTCGGAACCACGAACGGGTTGAGTTTCAAGAGATCGTTGGTTTGCCGGGGGGCAAATCAGCGATGGCTATTCCGGGAGTTCGCGCCCTTTCGTCTATCCAGCTTGCACCGTTTTTACATGCCAGGGGGTTGTGAATGCGTCGGATCGTGAGGCGGGTGCGGCAGTTGCTGCCGGTGATGGGGATCGCGTTTTCCTCACAAGCGATGGTCACGCCACCACCCAGGCGGACGGTCCGAAGTCCCCGTCCCCGCGGGCGCATCATCAGCCTCTGGCTGGATGCACTGGAACGCTGGCTGCTCGCCCCTGGAAATCACTGGCGCTGGCTGGCCCGTGCCTTGGAGGCCGGATTCACGGCGTTGACCCTCGCCCTGCTCGTATCGATTTGCATGGAGCACGAACATAACCGGGGAAACCCTGGCCGGGCGCTTCAAAGCGGCAACCGCACAGGCGCGTCCAGCGCACACCATAATCCAGAGGCCGATGCCGGAACCCGCATCGCGCACATCGCCGCCGCAACGGGTGGCTTGCCTGTCTTCCACACCCACATGAGAGTCGGCACCGCGCTCCCGCGCTGACAACCCTCAAACACAAAAAACCCGCTGCAGGCCTTGAAGTCGAAGGCTTGCAGCGGGTTGTGGCTTACCTGGAAAGGCGGTAAGCCTGGAGACTCAGAGCGAGTAGTACATCTGGAATTCCAGCGGATGCGTGCTGGCGCGGTACTTGGTGACTTCCTTCATCTTCACTTCGATATAGGCATCGATGAAGTCGTCGGTGAACACGCCGCCGGCCTTGAGGAAGTCGCGGTCCTTGTCCAGCGCTTCCAGCGCGGCGTCGAGGCTGGAGCAGACCTGCGGGATGTTCTTCTCTTCTTCCGGCGGCAGGTCGTACAAGTCCTTGTCGGCCGGTGCGCCCGGGTCGATCTTGTTGATGATGCCGTCGAGGCCGGCCATCATCAGCGCGGTGAACACCAGGTAGCCGGAGTTCATCGGGTCGGGGAAGCGCACCTCGATGCGGCGGCCCTTCGGGCTGGCCACGTACGGGATGCGGCAGCTCGCCGAGCGGTTGCGCGCGGAATAGGCCAGCATCACCGGCGCCTCGAAACCCGGCACCAGGCGCTTGTAGCTGTTGGTGGTGGAGTTGGCGAACGCGTTGATCGCGCGGGCGTGCTTGAAGATGCCGCCGATGTACCACAGCGCGGTCTGGCTCAGGCCGCCGTACAGATCGCCGGCGAACAGGTTCTCGCCGTTCTTGGCCAGCGACTGGTGCACGTGCATGCCGCTGCCGTTGTCGCCGACCAGCGGCTTGGGCATGAAGGTGACGGTCTTGCCGTTCTGGTGCGCGACGTTCTTGATGACGTACTTCATCGTCAGCAGTTCATCGGCCTTCTTCACCAGCGTGTTGAACTTCACGCCGATCTCGCACTGGCCCGCGTTCGCCACTTCGTGGTGATGCACTTCGACCTTCTGGCCGAGCGACTCCAGCACCTTGCACATGTCGGCACGCAGGTCGCCCAGCGAGTCGACCGGGCTGACCGGGAAGTAGCCGCCCTTCACACCCGGGCGGTGGCCGGAGTTGTTGCCTTCGTACTTGTAGCGCGACGACCACGCCGCTTCCTCGGAACCGATCTCGTAGAACACGCGGCCCGGGTCGTTCTGCCAGCGCACCGAGTCGAAGATGAAGAACTCGGGCTCCGGACCAAAGAACGCGGTGTCGGCGATGCCGGTGGCCTTCAGGTACGCCTCGCCGCGCTTGGCGATCGAGCGCGGGTCACGGCCATAGGCCTGCATGGTGCTCGGCTCCAGCACGTCGCAATGCAGGATCAGCTGTACGTGCGAGCTGAACGGATCGAGATGAGCGGTGTCCGGATCCGGCAGCAGGATCATGTCCGACTCGTTGATGCCCTTCCAGCCGGTGATCGACGAACCGTCGAACATCTTGCCGTCCTCGAACGTCGACTCGTCGATCGCATGGGCCGGGAAGGAAACGTGGTGATGCACACCGAGCATGTCGGCGAAGCGGAAGTCGACGAATTCGACCTCGTGTTCCACGATCAGATCGAGCACTTTTTGAGCAGACATGGCGGAGCCTCGGAGGGAATGGGATATCGCTTTAGAGCAAGCCGCGTGCCATGACGTGAAATCGTTGTGGCACAGGCACTGGCGCAGAAAACGGGTACGGCGAACGCTTGTGGTAGCACCATCACGATACGGAGTGATGATAGATTTTGCACCATTATGGCGCATTTCGTCAGGCTGATCGTGCTCCCGTTCCGCGGCACCGGTAGACACCGCAGCATAGATAGTTTGTACCTGTTGCACATCCTTTGCTGCTGGGGGTATCTGCAAACATTTGGTGTGCGCAGGGTGTCAGCCTCAAGTGCATCGTCGCGCCGACTGGCACGCCTGACGCCGGCGACAAAATCAACGCTCCGATCATCCAGCGGCTCATCCGCCAGCACACGCCTCGCCCGCAGCAACTTCCCGGATTTCAAGCGGAGCGTCTAACTCACGCTATTCGAGTGTTGGACGTGAGTGTGGGTCCATTGATGGCGCCGCCACGCGGCGGGCGGCGCGCCGAACTCGCGACGAAAGGCGCGACTGAATGCGGTGTCAGTCTGATAGCCCACGTCTTCGGCAATGCGCGCCAGCGGTGCGTTGCTTCGACACAAGAGATTGGCCGCGAGCATCATCCGCCATTGCGTGAGGTACTGCATGGGTGAACTGCCCACCAGGCGATGGAAGCGTTCGGCGAGTACCGACCTCGACGTGCCGATCGCATTCGCCAACGTTTCGAGCGTCCATGCTTGCGCGGGGCCCGCGTGCATGGCGTTCAACGCGGGCCCGACAATCGGATCACCCAGCCCGGCAAGCCAGCCGGCGCGACCGTCGCGCTGCTCGTTCACGTACAAGCGCAACACCTCGATGACCAAGACTTCCGCCAGTTTGGCCAATACACCGGCGCCGCCGGGACGGGGCGAACGCGCCTCAGCCAGCGCGTAGCGCACGGAAGCTTCCAGCCACGTACCTGCATTCGATCCACGCACATTGACCTTCACCAATGAAGGCATGCCCGCCAGCAACATGCGCGCGAGGCGCGCATCGCATGCGAGGTAACCACAAACGATGCGCGTGGTCGGGCCGCCACCACCGTAAGCCAGTTGCCGCGGTCGACGCGACAACACCGCATCCAGCCGCCCACTGGCCGCCGGCGCAAGCCCGGGCTGCGAGTTCATCCGATGCTCATTACCGCGAGGAAAGAGCACGACATCACCAGCGATCAGGCGCGTCGGCGGCTGGTCGGCCAACTCGACGAAACATTCGCCCTCGGTGATCAGGTGAAAGATCACTACCCGCTCGGCGCCGGGTTCGAGCAACGGCGCCAAGGAATCCGCGCATGGCGATTGGTAGCTCCAGGGTGCCGTGAACCTGGCCTGGATGAAGATGGCGCCGACAAGACGCACCACACGGAGAATTTCCGATAGCGCGTCCATCAGACGGCATCGATATCGATGTGCAATGCCACCGGCGTTGCGCTGCGCACCGCACTGGGAACCGGTGA
Organism: Rhodanobacter sp. B04; assembly: GCF_002001125.1. Taxonomy (GTDB): domain Bacteria; phylum Pseudomonadota; class Gammaproteobacteria; order Xanthomonadales; family Rhodanobacteraceae; genus Rhodanobacter. Next base: position 17,040 of record NZ_MUNV01000016.1, read on the forward strand.
ACAGGACTGGCTGTTTTTCACCAGCATTCGCAGCCGCTCCGGTGCAACACCATGCGCGCCGATGCGTACGTGCAATTGCACGTCGCACGGCCCGGCGAATACGGGTTCGCCGTCTGCGTCCGCCATGCCCAGGAGACCGCGTGCATCCGAGCGACTGGTCGCGATCACCTCAAGCATGGTCAGTTCGATAGCTTCCTCGGCGGCGGCCATCGCAATGCAGGTCGTGAGACACGATGCGAGTCCGGCGCGAAACAACCAACCCGGTGTCACCTGATCGCCGCTGCCGCCCAGCTCGCCCGGCATGTCCGTCACCATGCGGATGCCGTTGGCATGACTCGACACGATGCGCGTGCCCCCTTGCCAACACGCCGTAGCAGGCGCGTCATCGTGAAGGCCGGCCTCGGGGCGGCGATGGAAAACGGCTTTGGCGCGCTGCAAGGCGCTTGCGATGTCTTGCATGGTCATGGCGACCTCCACGGCTACCTCATGCTGCTTGATTGTGGGCGCCTTGCAAGGCACCGCCAAGAGGTTCGCGCGGGTGCTGCCCTTGCTCCGGACGATCGGCCAAGTCACGGCGACGCAGGGGCAGGACAGCGAGTCGGCTGCAGCCTCAAGCTAAGTTCGCGGGGACTCACGACTGCGCTGCCCGCATTCGCAGCATCACTCAAGTCCAACTACCGAAACGGGAGAACGATCATGCCATTCCTGAACGTGAAACTGATCGAGGGCGTTTTCACGCCGACGCAAAAACAGGACATGATTCGCAAGCTCACCGAAACGATGGTCACGATCGAAGGCGAGAATATGCGCCCGGTGACATGGGTGGTGATCGAAGAGGTGAAGAGCGGCGATTGGGGCATTGCCGGCAACCCGCTGAGCACGAGCGATGTGAAGGCCCTTGCGGCAGGTCACTGACAGGTTGTCGAGCGGGCTGTCGCGCCCTTCCCGACAAGCTTCAGCGTCCGATTCCAGGCGTCGGGCAACCAAACGCCTGCCTCGGTCAGGGCTTTGTCGCCCCATGAGGGCCCCGGCTCACGCCGGGACTCTCACGCCGCGTGACAGACCACCGATCGCCTAGAAGTCCTGCTTGAAGCGGATACCGATCGTGCGTGGCTGGCTGAAGCCGGTGTAGACCTGCCCATCGGGATATTGCGGCACCACATCGTGGGCGCCGCAGATCGTCACGCCGCACTCGGTGAACTTGTACTGCGCCGCGCGTTTGTCGAAGGCGTTGTCGAGGTACACGTTTACCGACCAGCTGTTCTTCTGGATACCGGCGGAAAGATCGACGGAGTTGTAGGCAGGGAGATCGCCCAGCAGGTTGCGTTCGACCAGCCGCAGGTCGGTCGTGCGTTCACCCACGTGCACGAACGCGCCCTGCACGAATGCGTCGTAACCGCCCAGATTGAAGCTGTAGCGCGCAATGAGGTTGCCCTTGAACCGCGGCGTGATCGGCAACTGGGTGCCCGTGGGCGCCTGCGGCCCGCTCACCGCCTCGCCCGTCTGCGGGTTGATCGTGCCGGCCGGGCAATAGGTGACCGGGGTACCGGCGGCATCGGTAAACCCGCAGTAGTTCGCGGTCAGCTTGGCGTCGTACAACGCGACGCCGGCACTGAGGTTCAGGTTGTAGGTCGCCTGCCAGTTCAGCTGCGACTCGAAACCGTCGATGCGGGCCGAATTGGCGTTCTCGATGATGGTCAGGCCATTCGGACCCAGGATGTTGAACTGGAAATGGTTCCAGGTCTCGCGGAACACCGCGCCGTTGAACGACAGCCGGTTGTCGAGCCAGGAAGTTTTCCAGCCGAGCTCGAGGTTGGTCAGGAAATCCGCCTGATAGGGCGGCAGATCGCCCGCGCGGTTGACGCCGCCCGGACGGAAGCCTTCGGAACGGGTGAGATAGAGCATCTTGGTGGGCGTGATGTTCCAGGTCAGGTTGTACTTGCTGAGCGAGCCGCTTTCCTTCACCTGCTTGTTGAAGTCCAGGCACGGCGCGCCCTCGAACGGATCCGGCGAAATGCAGCCGGCCTGGCCATAACTCGAGTTCGGCGAGAAACCGCTGCTGAAGCCGTAGAACCCGTACAGGTTGTTGCGGGTGCGGAAATAGCGCTCGCCCACCGTGCCGGTGAGCACGTCAGGGATGAAGTCGTATGACAGTTCGCCGAACACGGATTCGTCATGGTCGTAGCGCATCTGCTTGGTCAGCCAGATGGTGTTCGGCCAGCCCGGCACGGACAGATCGGACCCCAGGCCGTTGATCTGGTAGTCCTGCATGATGTCGTGCTTCTGTTTCTGCCAGAACGCGCCGGCGACCAGGCGCAGGCGATCGTCGCTGGGCGAGGCAATGCGCAGCTCGTGGCTGCTGTTGGTGTAGTGGTCGCGGTCGGTGATGTATTCGGACGGATTGATCAGGTTACCGCTGTTGTCGTGGATGTAGGCGCCGTACTGAAGCAGGGTGTCGTACCAGAACGAGTAGTCGTTGTAGTCGGTCTGCTCCTCCTGGTTGCGCTTGAGATGGGCATAGGCGTAGGTCAGATCCCAGTTGCCGATCTTGCCCTGCACGGTCAGCGCGCCCTGCCACCAGCGGTCGTCGACGCGCTCGGGATAGAAGTGGGTCACCGCCAGCGAGCCCACGGAGGGATCGCTGGCAAAGGTGCCGTGCGAGATCGTCTGCTGGCCCATCAAGGTCGGGCTGATCGACCAGTCGTCGTTGAGGTCGACTTTCAGCGCCGCTCGCGCACCGTTGGTATTGACGTCGTTGTAGTCGTTCCTGGCGTGCCCGACGCACTGGAGGCTCGAGCTCGGCGAATTGTTGTCGCTTGGTACGCAGCCAGGTTCGTTGCTGATGGTGATGCCGGACACCGGGAACGTGCGCGTGCCGGCCACGTTGTCGATGTAGCCGGCATCATGCTCGTGCCAGCCGACCAGGCGAACCGCCGCGTTGCTGCTGATCGGCAGATTGAGCATTCCCTCGAAGGTGTCGCCGATGCCACCGTGGTCGACCTGGTCGGTGCCCACGGTGTAATTCGCCGCAAAACCACTTGGATCAGGCTTGTTGGTGATGATGCGCAAGGCGCCGGCCTCGGCGCTCGCGCCATACAGCGTGCCCTGCGGCCCGGCCAGGACCTCGATGCGGGCGATGTCGTACATGTGGATGTCGAGCGGCCCCTGGATCGTGGTGACCGGCTGGTCGTCCAGATACACGCCCACACTCGGCTGCGAACCGGAATGGTTGGTGTTGCCGCCGCTGGCCACGCCGCGCATGTAGATGGTGGCGAAGCCGGGCCCGGTGGCGATGCCGCCGCCGCCCTGCTGGAACGTGACGCTGGGCAGGTACTTCACGTAATCGTTGAAGTTCTGCACCTGCAGTGCCTCGAGCTGATCCGCCGCCAGCACGTTGATGCTGATCGGCACCTTCTGCAGATTCTCGGTGCGCTTCTGGGCGGTCACCGTGACCACGCTCAATGTGGTGGGTTTCTGCTTTGCGGCAGCTGCCGTGGTCGATGGCGCGGGTGGCGTGGCGTCCTGCGCGAGGGCAGGCGCGGCCATAGCCAGGCAGATCGCCGTGGCCAGCGGCAAGCGGACCAGCCGCACTCGTTGTGTTCTCGTGATGTGTTCGGATCTGTTCGCGTGCATAAGCTCCCCCTCTCTAGTCCACGACAATCCAGCGGATGCAGCTACGTCGGAAAAGGCAGCACAGCCTTTTCAATTGTTGTTACTCACCCAACTCCGGCACGTCGGGATAGCGCTCCAGTACCGGCCCCAATGCCGACTCCAATGGCAGCAGCCATGCTGCGTAATGCCGCCAGTGATCCACCCCCTCCCGGTAGATCGGCTGACGTACCTGTTCCGAACTGGCGGTGCGTACCGGCCGCGCATTCTCGAAGAATCGCAGGCACGACGCTTCGAACGGCAGGCCGCAGTACTCAAGCAGGCGGCGCACCTCGCCTTCGGTATCCTCGACCATGCGCTCATACACCACCCGGTGGATGCGTCCGGGCAACACGCCATCGAAATGCGCCATCAGCGCGACGTAGTCGCGGTAGTAGCGCCCAAGATCCTCAAGGCCGTAACTGAAGTTCTGCCCGCGCGCGAAGTGCTGCTTGAAGACCGAGAAGCAGCAGCCCAGCGGATGCCGGCGCGCATCGATGATCTTCGCGTTCGGCAGCATCAGCTGGATCAGGCCGATGTGCATGAAGTTGTTCGGCATCTTGTCGATGAACAGCGGCGCCGCTGTCTTGCGCTGGATCCGGGTATGCGCGAGGTAACGCTCACCAAGCGAGCGCAGGGCATCGGCATCGAGTGCCGCCAGTGCGTCGTGGTACGGCATCGCACTTTCGGCATCGCCCTGTGTACGCAGCGTGCGCGTGATCGAGGTGACCTCGGGCAGCTCCATCGTGCCCTCGACCTGGCTGTGACTGGACAGGATCTGCTCGATCAGGGTGGAACCGGCACGCGGCAGGCCGACGATGAAGATCGGATCGTGAGCCGGGCTGCCGGCGCCGGCTCGCGCGGCAAAGAAATCGCGCGTGTAGTGCTTGCGGATGTGCTGCACCCGTGCATGCGTATCGTCGGCGCTGTAATGCAGTTGCGCGCGGCGGATCGCATTGCCCTGCGCGTAGTGCCGGAAGGATGGTTCATACTCGCCGGCGTCCTCCAGCGCCTTGCCGATGGCAAACTCCAGATGCAGGCGGTCGTCTTCGGCAAGATCCGCCCGCGCCAGCTGCCGGCGCATCGCGGCCAGGTCATCGGTGCCGAAGCGGTAGGTCTTCAGATTCGCCAGGCTCCACCAGACTTCGCCGAAGGACGGCTCCAGCTGCAGGCTGTGGCGATAGGCGTCGATGGCGCGATCGCTGTGCCCGGCGGTCTTCAGCGCATGGCCATAGCTCACCCACACCTTTGCATGGCGCGGGTAGTGTTCCAGCAAGTCGGCATAGATACGGATGGCCGGTTCGTACTCGCCGATCCGGCACAGCACCGCAGCCTTGAGATTGCGGCAGCCGAGGTGACCGGGTTCCGCCGCCAGCAGACGTTCGATCTCGACCAGCGCCTGTTCCGGCTGGTTGCTGCGATGCAAGACCAGGGCGTAGTTCTGGCGTGCGGCATCGAAGCTGGGTGCCAGCTCCAGGCAGCGCGCGAGCAGGTTCAGGGCGTCCTCGTTGCGGCCCAGCCGAGCCGCGACCTCGGCGAACATGCGGATCGCGGCCACGTCGGTCGGCGCCTGCTTCAAGTGCTCGCGCAGCAAGCCCTCGGCCGCGGGGATGCGGTTCTCGGCCAGCGCGATGGCGGCATCGAGCAGGCGTGGGTCGCGTGTGGAATGACGCACGTGACTGGCGTACGCCGCGTCGGCCGCCTCCTGTTCGCCGGCGGCCATGAGGTGGTCGCCCAGCAGGCGCCAGGCTTGCGGCAGGTCGGGCTTCAGCGCCACCGCCCGGCGCAGTGCCTCGGTCGCTTCCTGCCCGCGCCCGGCGCGACCCAGGGCCAGGCCCAGGTCGAGATGGACCATCGCCCAGGTCGGCTGGGTCCATGCCAGGGGCATCAGGATCTCGAGCGCGCCTTGCATGTCGCCCTGCAGCGACCGCGCCTTCGCCAGCAGCCGCAGCGCAGCCGGGTGACCGTCGGCCACCTTCAGTATCTCGGAGAGTTGCTCGACGGCCGCTGCCGGATCGCTGTCCAGCAGGCGCGCGGCGTGAGCGAGTGCCTGTTCCACCGTACCGGTGGCAGACACCTCGGTCATGGCTCGCTTCCCCGTGACGATGCGGCCTGACCTTGGAGGTCGAATCGAGGGCGGTGCTGCAGAGGCATGGCGCGTTGCATGGACGGCAGCAGCTCCTTACAGGTCATTGGGCAATCTACAACTGAATTCGACGGGCAGATAGTAGGCGCCCGCAAAATCCGTGGGCGATGCCTGCGACGCATGCCCGCATTCCATCCTGGAACGCCGCTCATTCATGCCGGATCAGCGGTCCCCGTGCGTGGCACGGCACAGCGGGCTCGGCCGGCATGCCACTGCGGAACTTCGCCTGGACCGGCCAACCGGCTGTCGATCGAATCCGTGGCCCGCGACCGGCATCCGGTCATCTTTCGCGCCGGCAAAACCCGTAAGCTATGCCGCTTCCTGCCGGCATGCCAGAGCTTGTCGGCACGCTTCCACACTTCCATCTGGACCTGTCCCGTGACCGATCTGATCCACGTCATCCTGCTCGGCATCATCGAAGGCATCACCGAATTCCTGCCGATCTCCAGCACCGGCCATCTGCTGATCGCCGAGAAGTTCGGACTGGGTGAACGTTCGGATCTGTTCAACGTCGGCATCCAGGCCGGCGCGATCCTCGCGATCACGATGATTTACTGGGGGCGCATCTGGCAGCTGTTCACGCAATGGCGCGATCCGGCCAACCGCGATTACCTGCTCAAGCTGTTCGTCGCCTTCATGATCACCGCGGTCATCGGCCTGGTGGTGACCCACTACGGCTTCAAGCTGCCGGAGACGGTAACTCCGATCGCGTGGGCGCTGGTGATCGGCGGCTTCTGGATGCTCGGCGCGGAAGCGCTGGCCGCGAAGCAGGTGGATCGTACCCAGGTGACCTGGCGGGTGGCGATCCTGGTCGGCATCGCGCAGATGGTGGCGGGCGTGTTTCCCGGCACCTCGCGCTCGGGTGCGACGATCTTCACCGCAATGCTGGCAGGTACCAGCAACCGTGCCGCAGCGACCGAGTTCGCCTTCCTGGTCGGCATCCCGACCATGTATGCGGCAACCGGTTACGAGCTGATGAAGGTGTTGAAGGAAGGCGGCGCCGCGCACGAAGACTGGACGGCGCTGGTCGTCGGCTTCGTGGTCTCGCTGATCGTCGGCTTCATCGCAGTGAAGTGGCTGCTCGGCTACATCCGCACGCACCGCTTCACCTGGTTCGCGATCTACCGCATCGTGCTCGGCGTGGCGCTGCTCGCGCTGGTGCCGGCGGGCGGCTGAGACCCACTCGACCAGGGCCGGTCTTTCAGGCGGCCACGCTCTCGGCCGTGGCCATTGCCGTCACCGGCGCCTCGATCGCTGCCGGATGCCTGGGATAGGCCGGCTCGTTGGTGCGGTCGAACAGCTCGCGCACCCATTCGATGAAGGCCTGCACGCGGGCCGACAGGTGCTTCTTCTGCGGATAGACGATCCACACCGGCTTGCCGGTCGAGGCGGTATCGGTCATCACCAGTTCGAGCATGCCCTTTTCAATCATGCAGGCCGCCAGCATGCGCGGTATCTGGGTGATGCCCAGGCCGGCCACCACCGCCTGGATCACCGACTCACCGTCATTGATCAGCATGTGCGCGTCGATGTCCACGGCGAGCGGGCCGCTCGGCGTATCGAACTGCCATTGCCGCGGACGACCGTTCGGGTAGACGTAATTGATGCAGCGGTGGTCCTTCAGGTCATCGATGCTGCGTGGCGCACCGTGCCTGCTGAGGTAGTCGGGCGAGGCGCACACCACGTTGCGCAGGTAGCCGATCTTGCGCGCGATCAGGCTCGAATCTTCCAGCTGGCCGACACGGATCGCGCAATCGAGCCCTTCGCCGTTCAGATCCATCGGCAAGTCGCTCATCGACAGCTCCAGACGGATGTCCGGGTAACGCTGCTCGAATTCGGCCAGGCGGGGAATCACGGCGGACCGGCCGACCGACAGCGAAATACCCACGCGCAGCTTGCCGGTGGGTTTGCGGTTCGAATAGTTGAGCGCCTCGGTCGCCTCGGCCAGATCTGCGAGAATCTCCTTGCAACGTGCATGGAACGCAGCGCCATCGTCGGTCAACCGCAGCGATCGTGTCGAACGGAACAGCAGCCGTGCACCGAGCTGGGTTTCCAACCGAGCCACTGCGCGGCTGACCCCCGACGGCGTCATGCCCAACTGCGTCGCGGCGGCGGCGAAGCTCTTGGCCTCGACTACCCGGACGAAGGTCGAGATTGCGGAAAAGTCTTCCATAGCCTGGATTCCTGACCAATTCGTGATTGCGAGTCACGAGTGTAATGCGCAAGGAACGGGTTTTCTATACTGGAAAGTACACCTATTCTCTCGGCCCTCGCCGGGATATGCCCCCGGCCTACAAGGTTCTGGGAGCGCAAGATGAAAAAACAATGGATGCTGGCACCCCTGGTTGCCGCCGGTGTACTGGGCAGCTGGATTCTCCTGCATGGCAATAGCAGCCAGGCCCAGAGCGCGCCCGGCGGCCCGCCCCCCGAAGTGACCGTGGCGCAGGCCTTGACCCGCGAGGTCAGCGACAGCGCCGAATTCACCGGCCGCCTGCAGGCAGTCAACACCGTGCAGGTACAGCCACGCGTCGGCGGCTTCGTGGACTCGGTGCATTTCCAGGAAGGCGCCCTGGTGCACAAGGGCGACGTGCTGTTCCAGCTCGATCCGCGCCCGTACCAGGCCGAGGTCGACCGGCTCAGCGCGAACCAGGCGCAGGCCAAGGCCGCCCTGAGCCTGGCCGAAACCAATCAGCGGCGCGCCGCGATGCTGCTGGCCCAGCACGCCGTGGCACAACAGGAAGCCGACAGCCAGGACACCGCCGAACAGAGCGCGCGTGCGCAACTGGAAGCCAGTACGGCCGCACTGGCCGCAGCGCGCCTGAACCTGGATTTCACCCAGGTGCGTTCGCCGATCGACGGCCGCGTCAGCAATATCCGCATCACCCCCGGCAACCTGGTCACCAGCAGCGACGTGTTGACCAGCGTGGTCACGGTGAATCCGGTCTACGTCTACTTCGACGTGGACGAACAGACCTGGCTCAAGCTCGACCATCTGCGCGCACGCGCCAGCCAAGCCGGCCACGAAGCGCGGATCGAGGCGACGATGGGTCTGGCCGACGAACCCGGCTATCCGCATGAGGGTCGCCTCGACTTCGTCGACAACCAGCTGCACACCGAGTCGGGCACGATGCGACTGCGCGCGGTGTTCGACAACCGCGACGGCCTGTACACGCCCGGCCTGTATGCCCGCGTGCAACTGCAGAGCGGCCAGGCGCGCCCGCGCCTGCTGGTTGACGACCGCGCGATCGGCACCGACCTGGGCAACCAGTTCGTCTACGTGGTCGACAAGGAGCGCAAGGTGGAATACCGGAAGGTCAGCACCGGCGCGCTGTTCCACGGCCTGCGGATCGTCGACAGCGGTCTCGACGCCAGCGACGTGGTGATCGTCAACGGCCTGCAGCACGTGCGCCCCGGCGCCGAGGTCAACCCGCAGAAGGTGGCGATGCAGTACCGCCTCGACGCCAGCGACAAGGCCTTCGTCGATGCCAACCCGGCCACGCCCACTTTGAACCATGACGCGCAGACCGCGCTGGCCACCACGGCCACCGGCAAGCGCGCGCAGGACTGATGCCCACACCATGAAAAACATTGCCCAGTTTTTCGTCGACCGGCCGATCATGGCCGCCGTGCTGTCGCTGCTGTTCGTGATCACCGGCAGCATCGCGGTGTTCCAGTTGCCGATCAGCGAATACCCCGAAGTCGTGCCGCCCACCGTGGTGGTGCATGCCAGCTATCCCGGCGCCAATCCCAAGGTGATCGCCGAGACCGTGGCGACGCCGCTGGAAGAACAGATCAACGGCGCGGAAGGCATGCTGTACACCTCCTCGCAGGCGACCAGCGACGGCGCGCTCACGCTGACTGTGACCTTCGCGCTCGGCACCGATCTGCAGACCGCCCAGGTCGACGTGCAGAACCGCGTGGCGCAGGCCTTGCCCAAGCTGCCGGAGGAAGTGCAGCGGCTCGGCGTGACCACCCAGAAGAGTTCGCCCGACCTGACCATGGTGGTGCATCTCACCTCGCCGGATCAGCGCTACGACATGCTGTACCTGTCGAACTACGCGCGGCTGCACGTGAAGGATGTGCTCGGCCGGCTCGGCGGTGTCGGCGACGTGCAGATCTTCGGCGCCGGCGAATACTCGATGCGCGTGTGGCTGGATCCGCAGAAGCTGGCCCAGCGCTCGCTCACCACCGGCGACGTGATCAACGCGATCCAGGAACAGAACGTGCAGGTCGCGGCCGGTGCCTTGAATGCACCGCCGGGGCCGAGCAATTCGGCGTTCCAGCTCAACATCAACACCCGTGGCCGGCTGGTCAGCGAGGACGATTTCCGCAACATCATCGTGCGTACCGATGCCGGTGGCGGCGTCATCCATCTGGGCGACGTCGCCCGCGTCGACCTGGGCTCGAACAACTATGCGCTGCGCAGCCTGCTCGACAACAAGCCGGCGGTGGCACTGCCGATCTTCGCGCGGCCCGGCTCCAATGCGATCCAGATCTCCAACGAAGTACGCGCCACCATGGCGCAACTGAAGAAGGATTTTCCGCAGGGGGTCGACTACAGCATCGTGTACGACCCCACGGTGTTCGTGCGCGGCTCGATCGAGGCGGTGGCGCATACGCTGCTGGAAGCGATCCTGCTGGTGGTGCTGGTGGTGATCCTGTTCCTGCAAACCTGGCGCGCCTCGATCATTCCGCTGGTGGCGGTGCCGGTGTCGCTGATCGGCACGTTCGCGGTGATGTACCTGGCCGGCTTCTCGCTCAACGCGCTGTCGCTGTTCGGACTGGTGCTGGCGATCGGCATCGTGGTCGATGACGCGATCGTGGTGGTGGAGAACGTCGAGCGGCATATCGAGCTTGGGCAATCGCCGAAGGAGGCCACGCGCAAGGCAATGCACGAAGTCACCGGCCCGATCGTGGCCACGGCGCTGGTGCTGTGCGCCGTGTTCATCCCGACCGCGTTCGTGAGCGGCCTCACCGGCCAGTTCTATCGCCAGTTCGCGCTGACCATCGCGATCTCGACGATCATCTCGGCATTCAATTCGCTGACCCTGAGCCCGGCGCTGGCCGCCGTGCTGCTGAAAGGCCACGACGCGCCGAAAGATCGCCTGACGCGTGGGATCGATCGCGCGTTCGGCTGGCTGTTCCGCCCGTTCAACCGTGTCTTCCATCGCGGCTCGGAACGTTACGTCGGTGGCGTGAAGCGCATCGTCGGCAAGGGCAAGCTGGCGCTGGTGGTGTATGCCGGCCTGATCGGCCTGACCTGGTTCGGCTTCTCGCATGTACCGACCGGCTTCGTGCCGGGCCAGGACAAGCAGTACCTGGTGGCATTCGCGCAACTGCCCGACGCCGCTTCGCTCGACCGTTCCGAGGATGTGATCCGGCGCATGGACGAGATCGCCCTGAAGCAGCCGGGCGTGGAGCACGCCGTGTCCTTCCCCGGCTTGTCGATCAATGGTTTCACCAACTCGACCAACTCCGGCATCGTGTTCGTCACGCTGAAGCCGTTCGAGGAACGCCGCAGCGCGGAGCTGTCGGCCGGTGCGATTGCCGGTGCGCTGAACCAGAAATTCGCCGCGATCCAGGATGCGTATATCGCGGTGTTCCCGCCGCCGCCGGTGATGGGGCTGGGCACGATCGGCGGCTTCCGCCTGCAGATCGAGGACCGCAGCGACCGTGGTTTCGACGAGCTGTACAAGCAGACCCAGGGCCTGATCGCGGCGAGCCAGAAAGTGCCGGCACTGGCCGGGCTGTTCTCCAGCTTCCAGGTCAGCGTGCCGCAGGTCGATGCCGACGTGGATCGCGAGAAGGCCAAGGCCGAGGGCGTGAACCTGGCCGACGTGTACCAGACCATGCAGGCCTATATGGGCTCGCTCTACGTCAACGACTTCAACCGCTTCGGCCGCACCTACCAGGTCAATGTCTCGGCCGACCCGGCGTTCCGCCATTCGGCGCAGGACATCCTGCAGCTGAAGACGCGCAACGCGCAGGGCCAGATGGTGCCGCTGGGTTCGTTCGTCACCGTGCAGCAGGGCGCCGGTCCGGATCGCGTGCAGCATTACAACGGCTATCCCACCGCCGAGATCAATGGCGGACCCGCGCCCGGCTTCAGTTCCGGCCAGGCGCAGGCGGCGATGGAAAAACTGGCGAAGGACAACCTGCCGGATGGCATGAGCTTCGAATGGACCGAGCTGACCTACCAGCAGATCCTCGCCGGCAACACCGCGATCCTGGTGTTCCCGTTGTGCGTGCTGCTGGTGTTCCTGGTGCTGTCGTCGCTGTACGAAAGCTGGTCGCTGCCGCTGGCGGTGATCCTGATCGTGCCGATGGTGCTGCTGTCCGCGATCGCCGGCGTGTGGCTCTCCGGTGGCGACAACAACATCTTCACCCAGATCGGCTTGATCGTGCTGGTCGGACTGGCGTGCAAGAACGCGATCCTGATCGTCGAGTTTGCGCGCGAACGCCAGCACGAAGGCCTGAGCCGCCATGAAGCGGTGCTGGAGGCGGCCAAGCTGCGCCTGCGCCCGATCCTGATGACCTCGTTCGCCTTCATCATGGGCGTGGTGCCGCTGGTCACCTCGCACGGTGCCGGCGCCGAGATGCGGCATGCGATGGGCGTGGCGGTGTTCTCCGGCATGCTCGGCGTGACCATCTTCGGCTTGATCTACACGCCGCTGTTCTATGTCGTCATTCGCGCCCTGGTCGAGCGTCGCGAGGCACATGCACGCCAACGCGCTGCTGCGCACGCCCTACCGGCGCTGGAGAACCACTGATGAAAACCCCCATGCACAACACGATGCCGGTGCCTTTTGCTCGTCATTCCTGCGAAAGCAGGAATCCAGCGACTGTCATCGGTGAGGGCCGAAGGCGCTGGATCCCGGCCTTCGCCGGGATGACGGCGATAGTGCGAGGTACGTTGTTGCTTGCCGCTCTGGTGCTGGCCGGCTGCGCCAGCGTCGGCCCGAACTATCACGAAGTGAAACCCGCCGCGCCGCAGCTGCAGGGACTCGATGCCACGCAGGAAAGCAATGCGCAGTTCCAGGCCGCGTGGTGGAGGCAGTTCGACGACCCCACGCTGGATGCGTTGATCCAGCGCGCAGCCGCGAACAACCTGGACCTGCGCATGGCGGTGGCGCGATTGCATGAATCGCGTGCGCTGCTGAGCAGCGCCAAGTCCGATCAGTTGCCCAGCGTGGACACCGATCTGAATTACACGCGCAGTCGCGAGCAGCAGCCCGGCTTTACCAGTCAACGCAGCACCGTCACCACCTATCAGGCCGGTTTCGACGCGTCGTGGGAACTGGACCTGTTCGGTGGCGTGCGGCGCTCGGTCGAAGCCTCGCGCGCCGATCTCGGCGCCAGCGAGGCCGCATTGCACGATGCCCAGGTCAGCCTGCTCGCCGAAGTGGCGCGCAACTATTTCGAATTGCGCGGCAGCCAGCTGCGGCTGGACATCGCCCAGCGCGACATCGACAACCAGCAGCAAACCGTGCACCTCACCGAAGTGCGCAATCAACTCGGCTCCGGTTCAGAGCAGGATGTCGCCAGCGCCAAGGCGCGGCTGAGCGCGGTGCAGGCGCAACTGCCGGTACTGCAGACGCAAGTCAGCGCCAGCGAATTCCGCGTTGCCGTGCTGCTGGGCGAACGACCGGGCGAACTCGACATCGACGTCTCGCCGAAGAGCTTCACCCCGATCGCGATCAATCTGCCGATCGGCGACGCCGGCGATGTGCTGGCGCGCCGACCCGATGTGCACGTCGCCGAGCGCGAGTACGCCGCCGCCACCGCGCGGATCGGCGTGGCCAAGGCGGATTTCTTCCCGCACATCACGCTGGGCGGCTTCCTCGGCTTCCTGGCCGGGCGCAGCAACGATTTCGGCAGTCCGTCGACCCGCGCGTGGTCGCTGGCGCCGAGCATCAGCTGGCCCGGCCTGAACGTGCAGCGCGTGCGCGCCAACCTGCATGCCAGTGAAGCACGCGCCGATGCGGCACAGGCGAATTACCAGCAGACCGTGCTGCTGGCGATCGAGGATATCGACAACGCCGTCACCGGCTTCAACCAGCAGCGCGTGCGCGTCGATCACCTGATCGAACAGAGCACGCAGAGCAAGCGCGCCGCAGATCTTGCAAGGGTGCGTTACCAGGAAGGCGCCACCAGCTTCCTCGAACTGCTCGATGCCGAACGCACCCAGCTGTCGGCGGAGGACGATCTGGCCCAGGCCGAGGCGTCGATCAACACCCGCGCCGTGGCGCTGTACAAGGCACTCGGCGGCGGCTGGCAGGCTTGCGGCGACGAGCATTGCAGCGCCGTCGCCAAGGCTGATCCCAGCGTCGCGCCATGAACAGCCGGATGGCCAAACGCGCGCCGATGGCGACGCCGGTCTATCGCGTGGCGCTGGTCAGCGGCGCCAATCGCGGCATCGGTTTCGAGGTGACGCGCCAACTCAGCGAACGCGGCATGACCGTGCTGCTGGGTGCACGCGACCTCGACAAGGGGCTGCATGCGGCGCGCAAGCTGGCCGGTGCGGCGGGCGAGGTGATCGCGGTGCAGCTCGACGTCACCCGCCAGGACGAGGTCGATGCCCTCGCACGCTGGATCGGGGTCACCTACGGACGGCTCGACGTACTGGTCAACAACGCCGGTGGCCACTACGACCATGACGCCGAAGCGAGCACGCCCGACCTCGCCTCGGTGCGCGATGCACTGGACACCAACCTGTTCGGCGCCTGGCGTTTGTCCAGCGCGATGCTGCCGCTGATGCGCAAGCACGGCTACGGTCGCATCGTGAATATCTCCAGTGGTTGCGCCACCGCATCGGGAGGCAGCAACTGCGTGGCCTACCGAACCTCCAAGGCCGCACTCAACGCGTATACGCGGACGCTGGCGTCGGAACTTGAAGGCAGCGGCATCGCCGTCAACGCCGTGTGTCCGGGCTGGGTCGCGACCGAACTCGGCGGCCCCGGTGGGCGCCCGGTGGATCGTGGCGCGGCCGGTATCGTGTGGGCGGCCAGCCTGCCCGTGCCGGCACCGACCGGGCGCTTCTTCCGCGATGGCGAAATCATTCCCTGGTGAACGAGCCGTAACGGATAGGCCGCCGTGAATCAGCGCTGCACCATGACCGCGAACCAGTGCCAACTGCGCACGCGTTCGGCGATCAGCTTGGTGCAAGTCAGCATCGGCACCGCCAGCAGCGCGCCGGGGATACCCCACAGCCAGCCCCATACCAGCAGCCACAACAGGATCGCGATCGGACTCAGGCGCATGCTGTGGCCCTGGATCATCGGCGTGATCAGGTTGCCTTCCAGCGCCGTGATGCCGGCGAAGGTCAGCACCGGCAGGAACACATGCAGGCTCATTTCGTTCGCATAGAGCATGCACACCACCGCCAGCACCGAGGTGGTGACGATCGCACCGACGTAGGGAATGAAGTTGGCGAACATCGCCACCGCGCCCCACAGCAGCGGATCGGGCACCTTGTACAGCCACAGCATGCCGGCGGTGACCGCGCCCAAGCCCACATTGATCAGCAACGCGGTCAACAGGTAGCGCGACACCTCGGTCTGGATGCCGCGCACGATCACTACCGCATGCCGCTTGTAGCCAAAGCCCGGGGTGATCTCCACCAGCCGGCGCAACATGGTGTCGCCATAGACCAGGAAGAAGAACACCAGCAGCACCACGCTGAGTATCGCGGCCAACACCTTGGGCGTGGTGGAGACCACGTCCCAGGCGCTGATCGTCATCGGCGGAGCCGGCGTGGCCGGCGTGCGAAGGGTGCTGGTGGCGCCATTGACCAGGGTCTGGGTGGCGCGGTTCGCCGCCTCCAGCGGCTGGGTGAGGTGCTTAAGCTTCGGCACGAAGCTCTTGATCGCCTGCGGCGCGCCATGGAACCAGCCGACCGCCGGTTGCGCCAGCAGGCCGACCCCGCTGCCGATGCCGACGATCAGGCCGACCATCAGCACGCTGGCGGTCAGCCAGCGCGGCAGGTGGATGCGTGTGCCGGCGGCGACCAGCGGATTCAGCGCCAGCCCGAGGAAGGCAGCCAGCACCAGCGGAATCAGCAGTGCCTTGGTCAGCGTGATGGTGTACATCAACGCCAGGAACAGCAGCATGCCCAACAGCCCGCGGATCGCCCGCAGATGGCGACGGACGCCGCGCGCCGCCTGCAGTTCACGGGCCAGCTGCCGCACCGGGAAGTCCGGCGCGATCGGATCACCCAGGCCCGCCAGCGAAATATCCTCGCCTGCAGGTTCATCCAGCGGTGAAGGCAGCTGTTCGGGCTCACTCATGAAGACTCGCCGCCATCAGCATTCTGCTCGGCACGGGGGCCAGCCACCTCGAATCCGGCGGTGCCAAGTTCGGCAATCAGACGCGTGCCGTATGCCACCGCTTCGGCCAGCCCGCCACCGAGCAAGGAACCCAGCCCCGGCACACGCAACGGGTGCACGTCGAGGCTGCCCAGCGCGAAGCCGGCAGCGGCCGCGACGCCCACCGTCGTCAACGGGTGCCGGTGGCCCCGCATCAGCAACGCCGCGGCGGGCGTGCTCAAGTCCTGCCGCGCCGCACCCATGCGCAGCTGTGCCTCGCGCACCCTGGCCACCTGATCGAAGACGCTCATGGCTGATCCTCCCTCCCGTCACCCTGCGTGGCCCCGGTCCTGATCCCGCTCTCGGCCTTCTGCACCGTGTCGCGCATCATCGCACTCCATTCGTGGCGGGTGGCAGGCAGGCTCATCCAGTGCATGCAGCGACGGAACAACATGATCGAACCCAACAGGAAAAGGACCTGCAGCACCGCCAATACCAGCAGGGCCCAGATCCACGAACCGAACCAGGTCGCCAGCACGACGCCGAGCAGGCCCAGCACGGTCAGGCCCAGGCCGACGCCAGCCACCGTGGCAGCCAGCCCGGCCAGCAGCATCCACGATACCGCGCTGCGCGCCAGCCCCAGTTCCGCCGCCAGCAGATGCAGCTGCGCGCCGAACAGGCGCTTGACCGCGCGACCGAGCTGACCGATCTCGGCCAACAGCCCAGACGACGACGGCGCCGGATCCGGCGCCGCCGCTTCGCGGGGTGATTCACCCTCGTTGTGCATTCCCTGTCCCGCTGATGCGCGGCTCAACGCCGCAGGATGCGACCGAGCAGCCAACCCGCGCCGAGGGCGATGGCGACGGCCTGCACCGGCTTCTCGCGCACATAGTCGCGTGCCTGCTCCAGCCACGCATCGGCGCGATCCAGCGTCTCGTCATACACCTCGCGGCCACGCTCGCTGACGTGCGCCGCCTTGTCGCTGGCGCGATGGGCGGCCTCGGCAGCCTTGTCGGTGGCGCGATGCAGGCCTTCCTCGACGTGATCGGCCGCGCGCTCCACCGCTTCCTTGGTGCTGCTCACCGCGCTGGTCGTGGCCTGCTTGATCCGCTCGGCACGCTCGTCGATGCGGCTGCCGGTCGGTTCGGGGTTCTGTACCTGCTTGTTCATGACTTGCTCCTGAGAAGCTCAGTATGGCGAAACATATTGCAACGGACGGCCATTCATTTGGCGCGCCGGAAGAATGCGATGACTGCCAGAATCAGAAAAATGATGAACAGGATCTTCGCTATGCCGGCCGCGGCACCCGCGATGCCACCGAACCCGAGTACCGCGGCAATGATAGCGACGACCAGGAAAACCAGGGCGTAATGAAGCATGGCAGTGTCCTCTTGAATGAAAGCCTGCGGCAGCCAATGCTGCTGCATGCGGTCATTCACCCATAGCCCGTGCCATGCGGGTGTGAAGGGAACCGCCGCAGCCGTGCACGCGGCGCCGACGTTTGGCTCAGCCGGCGACCGCCGGATTGAGGCTGTAGGTGCCGACCAGCTCTTCCTCGGCCAGCACGTGCCCGGCCATCGCCGCCCGCAGCTCGGCCAGCGAAAAGCCCTGGATGAGTGGCAGCGCAGCCACATCGAGTGCATACACCTTGAAGTGGTAGTGATGCAGCAACGCATCGTTCCATGGCGGACATGGACCGTCGTAACCGAGATACTCGCCGCTCATGTCGGCATCGCCGGCGAACCAGCCGGTGTAGTCATTCACGCCCTGCACGCTGCCGGGCGGCCCGAACGGCTCGCGCTTGCCGCGCGGGGTGATCTCGTCGCTGCACGCGGCGGCCGCCAGCTCGCCGCATTCGGCCGGGATGTTCGCCATCAGCCAGTGCACGAACTCCACGCGCGGCAAGTCGGCCGGCACCGTGCGGCCTGGCTTGTTCACATCGTCGCCACGACTGGGCACATCGCGGTCGATGCAGGTGAGCACGAACGAACGCGTGGCGGCCGGCGCATCCCGCCATGCCAGATGCGGGCTCAGGTTATCCGACAGCGCGAACGGATCGGCACGTTTGCCGAAGGCGAATTCGGCCGGGATCGACTCGCCGTTCTTGAAATTGTCGCTGCGTAATTGCATGTGTGCCTCCATCTAGTTTCAAATCTCGTCATTCCTGCGTAGGCCGGAATGGAGTCGTGGACTCAGGGCATGTACGTCACCCGATATACCGCCCCCGCCAGGTCATCACTGACCAGCACACTGCCATCCGGCAACGGCTGCACGTCGACCGGGCGGCCCCAGGCGACTTCGTTCTGCTCGAAGCCCGTAATCAGCGGCTCGTACGACAGCACCTTGCTGCCGTTCAGCCGCACCGTCATCACCCGATAGCCGGATTTCTTGGTACGGTTCCACGAACCATGTTCGGCGACGAGGATCGCACCCTTGTAGCTGGCCGGGAACTGCCGGCCCTCGTAGAAGCGCATGCCGAGCGAGGCCACATGGGCGCCGAGCTTCAACACCGGCGGCACGTAATCCTTGCAGCTCCTGCCCTTGCCGAATTCGGGATCGAGCGTGTCGCCCTGGTGGCAATACGGATAGCCGAAGTGCTCGCCGGGGCGGGTGATCTCGTTCAATTCGTCACTGGGCATGTCGTCGCCCATCAGGTCGCGGCCGTTGTCGGTGAACCACAGATGCCCGCTGCCGGGCTGCCAGTCGAAACCGACCGTGTTGCGGATGCCGCTCGCCACGTCCTCGATGCCGGAGCCGTCCGCGTTCATGCGGGTCAGCTTGGCGTGGTCCGGGCCCGGGTCGCAGATGTTGCACGGCGCGCCGATCGGCACATAGAGCTTGCCGTCCGGGCCGAACGCGATGAACTTCCAGCCGTGATGCGTCTCGGTGGGAAACTCGTCGGTGACCAGGACCGGTTTCGGCGGATCGTCCAGGTGGTTCTCGATATCGCGCAGCACATAGATCCGGCTCACCGCGGAGACATACAAGTCACCGTTCTTGAACGCCACGCCGACCGGCAGCTGCAGCCCGCTGGCGATCACGCGCACCTTGTCGGCCACCCCGTCGCCTTTCGTGTCGGTCAACGCATACACCTTGCCGGCGCTGTTGGAGCCCACGAACACGGTGCCTTTCGCGCCCAGCGCGATCTCGCGCGCATTCGGCACCTGGTCCGAATACACCGCGATGTGGAAACCCTTCGGCAAGGTCAGCTTGTCCAGTGGCGGCGCAGCTAGGGCAGGCAGCGACAATAGAGTCAGCAACAACGACTGCAGCAGACGCATGACGGCGCTCCTCGGCGGGGAACATGCAGCGTATACCCGAGCGCGTGAAGCCAGAAGCAAGACTGCTCTGCTAACGTGGAGCCTTTCACACGGAGGTCAAATGAGCGAGCTGGACGATCTCACCACGCTGGTACGCGCCGCCACGCCATTGCTGGTGATCGAGACGGTGGACGAGCAGCGGGTGATCGAGTGCTTCCGCCACGTCATCGCGCAGGCGTTGCATCCGCTGTGGCGCTGGACGCTGACCGATGGACTCAGCCGGCTCGACTTCGCCCAGACCGACGGCGAGGTGGCGCCGGATGCCACCGCCACGCTGGACGCGATCCGCACGCAAGGCGAACGCGGCATCTATCTGATGTTCGATTTCCACACCCTGCTGCGCTATGCGATGAGCCTGCGCCGGCTGCGCGAGATCGTGCAGCGGCAGCGTTCCGCCGCGCACACCATCGTGCTGGTCGGCGCCAGGGTCGAGCTGCCCGAGGAACTGGAGGCGCTGGCCCTGCGCGTGCCGCTGTCGCTGCCCGACATCAAGGAACTGGCCGGCATCCTGCGCGGCGAAGCGGTGGCCTGGCAGCGCGAACAGGGTCGCAAGGTCGAAGTGGACAACGATGCCGCACGCACCATCGTGCGCAACCTGCTCGGCCTGTCCGCGCCGGATGCGCGGCGCATCGTGCGCAAGCTGATCTACAACGACGGCGCGCTCAGCCACGCCGACCTGCCCGAACTGATGCAGGCGAAGTTCGACCTGCTCAACCGCTCCGGCCTGCTGCACTACGAATACGCTACCGCCAGCTTCGCCGACATCGCCGGCGTCGGCCGCGTACGCGAATGGGTACAGCGTCGCCGCACGGTATTCCTCGATCCCTCCGCCACGCCGATGCTCGATCCGCCGAAGGGCGTGCTGCTGCTCGGCGTGCAGGGCTGCGGCAAGAGCCTGGCGGCGAAGGCGATCGCCGGCGGCTTCGGCGTACCGCTGGTGCGGCTGGACTTCGGCACGCTGTACAACAAATACCAGGGCGAGACCGAGAAGAACCTGCGCGAGGCACTCGCCAGCACCGAACTGCTGGCGCCGTGCGTGCTGTGGATCGACGAGATCGAGAAAGGCCTCGCCGGCGGCGGCGATGACGGCGGCGTATCGCGCCGCGTGCTCGGCTACCTGCTGACCTGGATGGCCGAACGCAAGGCGAAGGTCTTCGTGGTCGCCACCGCTAATGCGGTCAACGAGCTGCCCGCCGAACTGCTGCGCAAGGGCCGCTTCGACGAGATCTTCTTCGTCGACCTGCCGCAGGCCTCCGTGCGCGGCGAGATCTTCGCGATGCACCTCGTCCGCCGCAAACTCGACATCGCCAGCTTCGACCTGCCCGCGCTGGCCGAAGCCAGCGACGGCTATTCCGGCGCCGAGATCGAACAGACCATCGTCAGCGCGCTGTACGACGCGGCCGGCAACGGCATGCCGCCGGATCAGGCGACCTTGCTCCATGCGCTGAAGCAGACGCGGCCGTTGTCGGTGCTGATGCGCGAACAGGTGGACGCGTTGCGGGCGTGGGCGCAGGGGCGATGCGTGGCGGCGGATTGAGCACGCGCAGCCCGCCGCACGAAGCCGGGCTGCACTAGAGCACAGAAACCGTATCGGATGTGGGCGCACCGTCGCCGCGAGGCCATGATCATGCTGCTTGATCTGTTGCATGTACAAAGATAGGCCATTCACGCCGCATGTCGGCAATACGGTGCATGCCGTATCCGCGTGTTCGGCGCGGCGGTGCGCGGCGAAGAAGGTCCGGACAGCGATATCGATTTCCTGGTTGATTTTCCGCGCGGCTATGACTTGTTCGCCCAGCGCATGCCACTTGCCGAACGGCTGGCCGAAATCACCGGTCGACGCCTTGATCTCATCCCGAACATGAGCTCAATCGCCACCTGCGCGATACCGTGCTGAGCGAGGCCGTGGATCTGTGAGCAAGGCATGGCAGGCGTGCGCGCAGCATATCCTCGACTTCATCGAGAAAATCCGGCGCATCCAGCAGCGTGGCGACCTGACCCGGGTGAAGTGCTGTACGACGCCACCCTGCGCAACCTGCAGACTCTGTCCGAGGCCACGCAACGCTTGCCCGATGACCTGAAGCTGCCTTATCCAGCGATCCCCCGGCAACGGATCAGCGGCTTCCGCAATATTCTTGTACACAACTGTCCCGGCGACATCGACGCCGAAACGGTACAAGCGATCGTGCAGCAACATCTGCTGCCGTTGGAAGCCGCCATTCGCCACATGCTCGCAGGCTGAACGAGTCCGGAAACAGGGCTTGACCTTGAATTTCTCCACGGTGTTGGATCGGGCAGCCACTCTGGCTGGTCGACTACACTGAATAGGTGCTCATGCTTGATAGCCGCGAAGTCTTCCGACTGCCACTGAATCCCATCATGTCCGAACTACCGCCCTTCCACCTCGCCTTCCCGGTGACATCCCTGGCCAACGCCCGCGCGTTCTACGGCGATCTGCTCGGCTGCCCTGAAGGACGCTCCAGCGACAACTGGGTGGACTTCGATTTTCATGGCCACCAGATCGTGGCGCATCTGGCGCCAGTGCAGACTCACGCTGTAGCGACGCACGATGTAGACGGCGACAGCGTGCCGGTACGTCACTTCGGCGTGGTGCTGTCGATGGACGCGTGGCATGCCTTGGCCGAGCGGCTGCGGGCGGCCGGCACGCGTTTCGTGGTCGAGCCGCATATCCGCTTCAAGGGCCTGCCCGGTGAGCAGGCCACGATGTTTTTACTCGACCCCTGCGGCAATGCGCTGGAGTTCAAGGCGTTCGCGGATCGCGCGCAGTTGTTCGCGAAGTAACGCGGCAGGAACGACAACCATGGAAGCGGAAGACCTGCCAAAGCTGGTAACCGTGCGCATGCCGTATGGCAAGTACCAGGGGCGGCTGATCGCCGACCTGCCCGGTGCGTATCTCGCGTGGTTTGCGCGCAAGGGCTTTCCGAACGGCGAGCTGGGGCAGCTGCTGGCCTTGATGCTGGAGCTGGATCACAACGGGCTGTCGTCGCTGCTCGATCCGCTGCGCAAGCGCTGACCATGCCATACCTCGGCGGCCGTGCCGAATCCTGCAGCAAGAGTCCTCGATGGGCCGACTTCCGGTGCAGACATCGCCCATATCGATGCCGGTGAGCCATTGGTCGAGTAGCTTGATGCGCTCCCGGGTGAGGTCATCCAGCGTGTGGCATCTGCACTCCCCATAGATCGACCCGTACTCGGCGCTGTCGCCGTGGGGAAAGACAAGCTCGACCTGGGCGTCCCGGTACGTTGCCCATGCACGCTGGGACAGCTTGAATTTCTTGATGAAGCGCTGATCCGACGCGTGCTTCGAGAGAATCTTCTTGTAGATATCGTTCAACTTGTCCTGCGACGCCTTGAGCTGCCGGCACTCGGATTGCTCCGGCACTTCACTGGGAAATCCATGACTCGACCAGAGGAGCATGCATGCCAACAGGGCGTACTTGATGTAACCAGCGCTGATGCCTTCGCCCTCACTTGTATCGGCCATTCAGCTCTCTCATGAGTATGGACATTCCTGCCAAGTCGTATCCGGAATGCCCCGGATACTCGATCCGCAGGATGGCCGCATCAAGCAGGGAAGTCCTATTGACCGGGCAATCCTTGGACGACGCGATATGGCTGGCATGACCGCCCTCAGGTCAACGAGCTGTTGACTGACCTGATCGGAGCGATCCTGACTGCATCGTGCTCGTTACACTGCATGCAATGAATACCTATCCACATGAATTCAGTAGCGTCACGAACGCGCTGGCCACCGATGGCTGGTGCGTGATGCCGGACCTGCTGTCGACGGCGCAGACGCAGGCATTGGCAGCCGAATGCCGCGCCATGCACAAGGCGCGGCAGCTGACGCCGGCGCGGGTCGGCGCCACGCGCACCGCTACACCGTTGCGCGGCGACAGCACGCACTGGTTCCAGGCCGGGGCGACGAGCGTGCCGCAGCAGGCGTTTACCGATCGCCTCGATGCGCTGCGCCTAGCGCTCAATCGCGAGCTGATGCTCGGCCTGGTCGAATGCGAATCGCACTACGCGGTGTATCCGCCGGGCGCCGGTTACACGCGGCATATCGACCGCCTGCGCGACAGCGATGCGCGGGTGGTGTCGGCGGTGTTCTACCTCAACGAAGGCTGGCAGGACGCCGATGGCGGTGCGCTGCGGCTGTATCTGGACGGTGGCTTGCATCGCGACATCTATCCGCATGCGGGCACCCTGCTGCTGTTTCTTTCGGCACAGTTCGAGCACGAAGTGCTGCCGGCCACGCACGACCGCATGAGCATCGCCTGCTGGATGCGGCAGCGGACCTTTGGCGTGATCGGCTGAACCGTGGGTAGGAGCGCATCCTGTGCGCGACGCTTTTCGTTCCGACGAGCATCAGAGCATTCGCGCACAGGATGCGCTCCTACGGCGTTGCTCCGAGCAGCTCGATTTCGGCGAGAGCTTGCTTCGTGCCATCCGGCGATGGTTCAAGACGCAGCCGGTAATACGCATAGTTGCCCGGCGCATGTACCGCAAAGGCGCGCGTCTGCTGCGCCCATGCAAACCGCTCGTGCCGACGCGTACCCAGCGTATGCCAGTGCCGGCCATCGCTGGATGCCTGCAGCTGCCAGTCCGAGGGTGCGGCAGCGCTGGCGCCAGAGGTGAGCGTGAGCATCGCGACCTCGCATGGTTGTGCGAAGTGCCAGCTGATCGTGGTCGCGACCGCGGGCAGCGTGGCTTCGGTGCTGCTGTCATTGTCGGACAGCGCCGCCAACTGCGGGATGACGGGTGAGCTGCTGACGTCAGCCCGCCCGTCATCGGTGAGGTCGCGCAGGGGCTGCGGTTTGCCGTGGGTGGTGAGCGACGGCGGCAAGGCCGCCTCGTCGCTTCCCCAGGCCGAGGGCTGCGGCCCCATCGTGAAGTCCAGCGTGGCGCCCTGCGCCAGCAGCGCATGCGGCAAGGTGAGCCGGCTCCATGGCTGACCATTGACGCGCAGGCTCTGGACATATCGGTTGCTGTCGTCGACCGCGGGCGCATTGATCACGATGTGCTTGCCGTTCTCCAGTCGGATATCCATGTGCGGGAAATGCGGCGCACCGATCACGTACTCGGGCGTGCCCATGCGCAACGGGTAGAAGCCGGCGGCGCTGAACAGATACCAGCCTGACATCTCGCCGTTGTCCTCGTCGCCGAGATAGCCCTGGCCGATCTCGCTGCCGACGTAGAGGCGCGACAGCACGTCGCGCACCTTGTCCTGCGCTTTCCACGGCTGCCCGGCGAGGTCGTACATGTAGATGATGTGGTGCGAGGGCTGGTTGCTGTGGCCGTATTGGCCCATGCGTACCGCGCGCGCCTCCAGCATCTCGTGGATCGGCTCGCCGTAGCTGCCAACGTGGAAGTTGCCCGGGGTGGCGAAGAACGCATCAAGCTTGGCAGCCAGTTCCTTGCGTCCGCCGTACAACGCGGCGAGGCCGGTGCCGTCCTGCGGCGCATGGAAGGCCATGTTCCACGCGTCGGTCTCGGTGTAGTCGCCGCCCCAGCGGATCGGATCGAAATCCTTGGCGTCGTAGCGCCAGTGGCCGGCGGCATCGCGGCCGACGAAGAAGCCCACCGCGGGATCGAACAGGTTGACGTAGCCGAGTGCGCGGTTGTGGAAGTACGCCGCATCATCGGCGTAATGCGCGGCGTACGGATCGTCCACTGCTGGTTGCTGCGCCAGCGCGGTGGCCAGGTTGCCGATCGCGAAGTCGTTGATATAGCCGTCCATCGACCAGGACAGCCCCTCGTCCACAGCGGTGTCGGTGTAGCCGTTGAAGATCGAGCGCTGCAGGCCCTTGCGACCGGTGCCGGCGAGCGGGCTGAGCACGGTGGCGTCCTTCAGCGCGGACTGGTAGAACGAATGCACGTCGAAGTTGCGCACGCCCTTCAGCCACGCGTCGCTGAACGCCACGTCGGCGCTGGTGCCGACCATCAGGTCGGCGTAGCCGGGCGAGGACCAGCGCGCGATCCAGCCGCCGTCGCGGTACTGCTGCACGAAACCGTCGATCATCTCGCCCGCCTGCGTCGGCGTGAGCAGGACATAGGCCGGCCACGCGGTGCGATAGGTGTCCCAGAAACCATTGTTGACGAACACCTTGCCGTCGACGATGCGCGCACCGGACTGCGTGGGCGTGTCGGCGCCGGTTGGCGCGGAGAACGGGCTGGCGTAGCGGTAGTGCGGTTGCGCCGCCGTGCCGGTGTTCTCGTACGCCTCGTTCGGATACAGGAACAGGCGATACAGGTTGGAATACAGCGTGGTCAGCTCGTCGCGGCTGGCGCCCTGGACGCTGACGATGCCGAGCTGGGCATCCCATTGCCGCTGTGCGCGTTCGCGCACGTCGTCGAAGCTGTCGCCCGGTGCAATCTCCAGCGCGAGATTGTGCTTCGCCTGCTCCAGGCCGATCAGCGAGGTGGCGATGCGCAGGTTCACTACCTTGTGCGTGCGTGTGTCGAAGCCGAACCACGCGCCGACATGGTCGCGGCCTTCGCCGGTGAGCCGGCCGCTTTCGCTGACCGGTTGATCGACCACGCCATAGAAGAACAGCCGCGTGGCGCCAGTGGAAAGCCGGCTCTTCACGTCCGACCAGCCGCTGAAGCTGCGGCCGGAGGGATCGAGCGTGATGCCGCCGTGGTCGTCGCGGTTGTCGAAGATCAGCTGCGAACGATCGCCCTTGAAGGTGAAGCGGAACATCGCGGCGTGGTCGGTCGGCGCCAGCTCGGTGACGATGCCATTGTCGAACGCGACGCGATAGGTGTACGCATGCGCGGTCTCGTTCGCATGGCTGAAGCTCAAGGCGCGCGCCGTGCGGTTGGCGCTCGGTGCTCCGTTCGCCATGGCGGCCGGCATCAGCTGGAAGGTCTGGCGGTCGCCCATCCACGGGCTCGGCTCGTGCGACAGCGCGAACGCCTCCAGCCGCGGCCGGTTGTCCGCGCCGTTGCGCTGCTGGTACTGATAGATCCAGTTGGAACCGGCATCGGTGACCGGCGCCCAGAAGTTGAAGCCATGCGGCACCGCCGTTGCGGGGAAGTTGTTGCCGCGCGAGAAGCGGTCGTTGGAGTTGGTGCCACGGCGCGTCTCGACGAAGTCGCTGGGGCGTTGGCGCGTGTCCGCCACAGCCGGTCCGATCCGCAGATCGTCCAGGTAGCCCTCGAAAGTGGCCGCCGGACCGTCGTGCGACAACACGATGCGCTTGATCGTGCGACCAGCGGCGACCCCGCCGACATCGATCGACACGAGATTCCACTGGTCCGGATACAGCACGTGACCTTCACCTTGCGCACGTGCCGCGGCGCCGATGCGGTGCTGGTCGACGGCGCCACGGCTGGACAACCGACTGCCGTCGTCGAACAACAGATCCACTGCTACGTAGTTGGCCGGGTCACGCAGATCGCCTTCGACACGCTGAGGAAAGATCAGGTACGACAACTGGGTGTCAGCCTGCACCGGCAAGTCGAGATCGAACAGGCGTTGTTGTTGCGGCCCGGCCGCGTCACCGCGGTAATGCAGCGAGTGCAGCCCGCTGAAACCGACTCCGGGCTTGGCCGTGAGCGCACTGGACTGATCGGGACCACCTGCGACCCGCGCCATGAAGCTTGCCTGCGCCGCAGCCGGCCTGGGCGCGGGCTGGCCTGCCTCGAAGGAGGTCTGGAAATTGCCGTCATGCGCGTGTGTGGGCATGGGCATCCAGCCGAGACTTGCGGCTGCAGCCAGCCAGGCGCAGCCACCCTTGCGATGCGACGCGGATGCCTTCATGCCCCGTTCCTCACTGGATTCGCCGATGCACGCGCAACCACGGCACCCTCGACGGCAGATGGCCATGGTCACCTGCCGCCATGATGCGGAAGACGTGTGATTTGAAACGATCCAAATTGATCGTGTCAAACCGTGCTGCCGATGCAACGAAGGATGCGGCGGTCGTCGCCCATGGGCGACGACCGCCATGGCTTACCAGACCGGGACGATGTCGCCGTTGTCGGGCGAGCCATCCGGATGGCTGAACCAGTACACGTGGTTGCGATGGTCCGGGCAACCGTTGCCGCTGTCGTAGCTGGAAACCACGCCATTGAGCGTACCTACGTCAGCGCGGTAGCAGCCACCAAGCGAGTCGTGGAACGCGAATGCCTGCGTGCTGTGCTGCCCATTGTGCGCCGTCAGGTTGCCGCTGGCGTCGAAGTCGAGCGTGTCGGCGCTGTCCACCGTGTTGCCCACTTTTGCCGAATACACGGAAATGCCGAACAGCTGATGTGCGCTGTGCTGCCGGTAGTCCTGGTGCGCGATGGTGGCCAGGGTAAAGCTGCCATCCGCAGCTATCTGCTCGTTGATGTCCAGGTGCAGCGGGTAGCTCAGCTTCTCACGGTACTCGCCGACGACGGTATGACCGATTCGGCTGCGACTGACGCCATCCACCGATGTGAGCTGGTCGGTGACCTGACGGTAGGTGGTGGCGTTGATGGTGAAGCCCTGGGTATCGGCAAAGCCCACGGTCTGGTCCACCGTGGTCTGCACGCGGCCGCGCGAGGTGTCGGCATAACCCTCGATCACGAAATGCCGGCTCAGGTTGGTGGTGATGTTGCCCGTGACATTTCCGGAAGCATCCTGCTGCAGCGTGTCGCCGATGGTCGGCGTGGGCGGCTGGTCGGCCAGGGTATTGCGTACGAGCTGGCCGCCGACCTGCTGCGCATGCGGGTCGAGATACACCAGCAGGCTGGCGGTGGCCGAAAAGTAGTTGTCGGCGCCTGCCACACACAACGCGACCGTGTGCGGCGAGCCATTGCTGAGCACGCCGGCGAACGGCGTGAGATCGACCCGGTACGGCATGAAGTTCAAGGTCTGCACGCCGGTGGTGGGCCGCCACAGGTAGGGATCGATGCCACCGGTGTAGATCCACGGGTAGACCGGCGCCACGCCGGCCGGCTGGCCGTCGATGCTGACTTCGGCCTCGCGGAAGTTGCCGCCGCCGCATTCCTGCACTTCGGCGGCGTACTGATCCGGCACGCAGGTGTACCAGAACTCGTCGGCGTTCTGGCTCTGCACGAACACGTCGAGATAGGCGCGCTCGACATTGCGTGGCAGGCTCAGTGTCTTCGCCAGCTGGCTGGTGGAGCTGTCGAGCTCGGTGGTATTTCCAACCGGATCGCCGCCCAGCGGATACACCGCATCGGGCACCTGTGCCGCCGGTGCCTGGATCGAGGCCGGGTAGAACAGCAGCCGTGCGCTACCGTGGATCACGCCGGTATAGGTGCTGTTGACGACATTGCCGATGATGGCCTGACCGTTGCCGGCACTCGACAGCAACCTGCTGTAGTCGGTGAGATCGCGCTCCACATGCCAGCTTGGCGCCACGCTCGAGGAGGGCTCCTCGGTGGTGCCGAAATAGATATTCACGCCGCCCAGCCACAGCGTGGCGGTGCGATCGAACTGGCGCCCGGCGGTCACCGAGAAATCCGCCTCCAGCACCACCTTGGACCAATGCTGGCCGCATCCGGCAGGTGGCGTGTAGCTGTAGGGGCGCGTGTTGAAATCGGTGAATGTATCGTCCTGGAACAGCTGCACCACGCAGGGCGGGCCGGACGGGCGTGGCACGCCGGGATCGGCCACGGTGACGTTGCTCGAGCCGGTCGGACCGCTGCTGGCCGATGCGGCAAATGCACTGCAGGCAAACGTGAGAGACAACCCGGCCAGGGCCAGGCAACGACCAACGAACCGATTCGGCAACATGCACAAACCCCTGCGTGATGATGCCCCCTGTACGCCTACGCTAGCACGCAAAGGTCACCCGAAAACCAGAACCCGGCCACGCAAGAATGTGCGACGAAGTACCGCGATGACCGGCACAACCGGCCAGCTCAGCTGCCCGTCACCGCGTTGAAGCGTGCGGCGATGTAGTCGTCGGTGAAGCTGGTCATGCCGTATCCGCGGATGAAGCCGCAGTGGCCGCCGAAGTCGGCGATGTCGAGCTCCACGTTCGGCGGCAGCTGGAGTTTCTCGAAAGCGTCGACCGGGATCACCGGATCGTCGCGTGCGGTGAGGATGGTCGCAGGTATCTGCATCGCCAGCAGCGCATCGCCGGCCACCGAATAGCCGTCCAGATACTGTTGCAGCGACGGGAAGTCGGTATGCCGCAGCACCATCGCCTCGGTCAGGCCACGCAGGTTCTGCTTCAGCTCGGCCATCTCGAAATACTGGTGCTGCGGAAAGGCCTTCTGCTTGGCCTGCAGCGAGTGGCGCCACTTGCGCATGAAGTAGGCCTGGTAGAACCACGGCGCGGATTCCTCCAGCGAGAACAGGCCCTCGCCCGGATCGATGATCGGGCACACCGCCAGCACGTAGCTCAACGGAATGCCGACGCGCGAGGTCTGCAGCGCGGCACGCAGCGCGAAGTTGCCGCCCAGCGAGAACCCGGCCAGCGCCATCGGGCGCGCCGGCCAGCGCTGTGCGATGTCGCCCAGCGCATGCACCACCTCGTCGATGCGGCAGGAATGGAACAACGCCTCGTTGAGGCCGTGGCTGTCGCCGTGATCGCGGAAGTTCAGCCGGAAAACGTCCCAGCCGTCGGCGAGCAGGCGGCTGCCGGTCTGCAGCACATAGGTGGAGTCGACACTGCCTTCCCAGCCGTGGAACAGCACGGCGAGCCCGCGCGGCTGCGGCCGGATTTTCTGTGCGGTATGCGCGCCGGTAAGGCGCACGCCACCGCCACCGTCGACCACCACCGCCTCGGCACCCTGCAGCACGGCCTGTGCCGCGCTCGGCAGCAGCATGCGACGCACGCCACTGGAGGACAGCATGGTCTGGATGTGACCGCTGCGCAGCGGCCAGGGCGGCCGGAAGTCCTTTCCGCGCGGCAGGCTCATGCGTGGTCCTTGTTCGCCATGGCGTCCTGCAGCGCGGCGTCGATGCGTTCGCGCGCCTGCTCGGCCATGCGACGCCGCGCATCCGGGCTGGCCGGCACCGGCGTGAGGAAATGCACTTCGGCATCCATCGGCGCCTCGCCGAGCAGGCGCACGATGTTGCCCATGAAGCTCTCGTCTTCGCGGAAACCGGCGTCGATGATGCGCCGGCCACCGCGCGCGAAACGCAGCGCCACCGGCTGCACCGGTACCTCGGCATCCAGCGCGGCCTGGAAGATGCGCGCATGGAACACCTTGAGCACGCCGTTGTAGCCGGTGCCGCCTTCCGGGAACACCGCCACCGATCGGCCGTCGCGCAGCCGCTCGACCATCACCTGCATCACCGTGGACAGCGAGTGGTTGCTGCCGCGACGATGGAAGATGGTGCCGCCGTTGGCAGCCAGCCAGCCGACCAGCGGCCAGCTGGCGATCTCGGCCTTGGCCACGAAGCAGGCGGCGCGCTGGCTGTGCAGCATCTCGATGTCGATCCACGAGGTGTGGTTGGCCACAAACAGCACCGGGTCGGCCAATGGCTGGCCGACCCGTACCGAGCGCAGGCCGAAGATGCGCAGCAGCTTGGTCGACCACCAGCGAATCATCCGGTGCGCGAATGGCTCCTTGCCGTCCTTCATCACGACGTGCTGGTTCCAGCTGAGGATCAGCGAACACAGCAGGATGCCGAGCACGATGTGCAGCAGCAACAGCGGCACCCGCCACAGATAACGCAGCGGACGCCACAGGTCTCGATCGGGGACGGAAACAGTATCGGTGCTCATCAGTCCAGTAAGTTTAGCGTTAGTCGGGCTCCAGTTCGGCAGTACGCCAGCGCATTGATGGATTGCGCGTGCGCAGCGAACGTTTCAAACCTTGCGGCTGCCCTCGCCCGTGCTGGCCGGCATACGCGTCGGGGCACCTCGACGGCCTTGCGCATTCGGCGCCGGACCGTCGACGGCCCGACTGGGTTCAGCGCTCCAACTGGCCCAGCGGCAGCGACGGCGAACGCTTCACCGTGCGCAGCACGAAGCTGGAATTGACGTCTGCCACACCGGCGGCGTTTAGCAGATGATCGAGCAGGAAGCGCGAGAAATCCTGCAGGTCGGCCACGTACACGTGCAGCAGATAATCCATGTCGCCGGTCAGCGCATGGCAGGCCACCACCTCGTCCCAGCCATTGACGCGCTCGACGAAATGTTCGATCGCCTCGGCTTCGTGCTTGGTCAGCTGTACCCGCACAAAAGCCTGCAGGCCCAGGCCGACCGCCTGCGGATCGACCTGCGCGGCATAGCCGGTGATGATGCCATCCGCTTCCAGCCGTTGCAGCCGGCGCAGGCAGGCCGATGCGGACAGGCTGACCCGCTCGGCCAGTTCGGCGTTGGTGATGCGGCCCTCGCCCTGCAACACGGCGAGCAGGCGCAGGTCGATGCGATCAAGTGCAGTCATATGCAACAAACTTACATTTATGCAAGTTATTGCGCAATTACCATGCAATTCCTGCGCTGGGAACGGCAATAAAACAAGCTTCGTTCGCCTGTTCCCCCGTATGCTGTCGCCTGGAACATGCCTTTCACACCGGAGCCCACCATGGAAAACACCACGCCGCGCAAGGTCGAACACCAGCAGACCGATCGCGGTTACGTGCCGGTGTACGCCACCGGCGTGGTCGAGCAGCCATGGGACAGCTACAGCCAGACCGATCACGAAGTGTGGGACACCTTGTTCAAGCGCCAGCGCGAAATGCTGCCCGGCCGCGCGTGCAAGGAGTTCATGGCCGGTGTCGAGCGCTTCGGCCTCGGCGACGGCGGCATCCCGAAATTTGCCGAGCTCAACAAGGTGCTCGGCGCCGCCACCGGCTGGGAAGTGGTTGCGGTGGAAGGCCTGCTGCCGGACGAGGTGTTCTTCGACCACCTGGCCAATCGCCGCTTCCCGGTCAGCTGGTGGATCCGCAAACCCGACCAGCTCGACTACCTCAGCGAGCCGGACCTGTTCCACGACCTGTTCGGCCACGTGCCGCTGCTGCTGAACCCGGTGTTCGCCGACTACATGCAGGCCTATGGCCGCGGCGGCATGAAGGCCTTCGCGATCGGCCCCGAGGCACTGATGAACCTCACGCGGCTGTACTGGTACACGGTGGAATTCGGCCTGATCAACACCGACGAAGGCATGCGCATCTATGGCGCCGGCATCGTCAGCTCCAAGGGCGAGTCGATCTACTCGCTGGATTCGCCGTCACCGAACCGCATCGGCTTCGGCCTCGAGCGCGTGATGAGCACGCGCTACCGCATCGACACCTACCAGCAGACCTACTTCGTGATCGACAGCTTCGAGCAGTTGTTCGAGGCGACGCATCCGGACTTCACGCCGATCTACGCCAAGCTGCGCGAGCTGCCTGCACATGCCGCCGGTGATCTGCTCGATGACGAGTGCGTGTTCACGCGTGGCAATCGCGAGGGTTGGGCGACCAACGCGGATACCTGAGCGTCCATTTCAAACCGTGGAGCATGGAGGCCGGCCACGCGCCGGCCCTTTTGCATGCAAGGCGGTGTTTATCCGCGAACTGTGATTGTCCGTGTCGATGGCGGATTGCGCATATCCGGTGTCCGCCTTCGGCGGCGGTCTCCACCGGTCGGCGATCTCAGATGCGTGCCACCAGGCGACCGGATGAAATTGCAGTCAACAGCAGACATGTCCGGATCAGGACAATCACGATCGCCGCT
Organism: Rhodanobacter sp. B04; assembly: GCF_002001125.1. GTDB lineage: Bacteria > Pseudomonadota > Gammaproteobacteria > Xanthomonadales > Rhodanobacteraceae > Rhodanobacter. The sequence goes on from NZ_MUNV01000016.1 coordinate 50,092, forward strand.
CACTCTGTGCGAATCGCGACCACGGGCGGCACCTTGGCGGCATATCGTGCCGGTCCCCATACGGCCAGTTGACCGAGCAGCCACAACAGCAGCGCGCCCCACAGTGGCACGTACAGCGGCATGCGTGGCAATTCATAGACATCCATCAGGCCGAGATTCGCAAAGAACGCAAGCAACGCGCCGAGTACGATGCCGCCGCTGACGATCAGGAAATTCTCGGCGTGGAAGTAGCCAAGGATGTCGCCTGTCGTCGCGCCGAGCGAACGACGGATGCCGATCTGCTTGCGTCGCTGGCTGACCCAGAAACTGCTCAAGCCCACGATTCCGCCTGCGGTAGCCAGCAGCAGCAATCCGCTGAGGATGCTCATCAGCAACGCCACGCTACGATCGGCTGCATAAGCGCGCTCACGCTCCTGGGCCATGGTAACGACGCCTTCTTTCGGATCGATGATGCGTATGCCGCCACGTTCTTGCAGCGCCTTCAGTGTTGCAGCGATCACCGGTTTCATGGCGGTGGAGTCGGTACGCACCAGATACACGACACCCGCTGGATCCAGATAATGCGTCGGGACCAGCATCGTATAGCCATCTATGGATCTCGATTCTTTGAGTGGCCCCTGCAGGCTGGCGAGGATGCCGATGACGGCGGCAGGCCCATCCGGCAGGTATACCGTCTTGCCCAGGGCCGAACCCCCGGGAAACAGCTTGTCGGCAAGACTGCGGGTGACGATGATGCCTGGAGGAGACATCTTGTCGTTGGAGCCGATGGCGGTGATTTCATCGGGGCGAAAATTGCGACCCGCGACCAGCGATAGGCCCAGCGTATCGATCGCGTGCTCGTCGGAAGCATAGAACGTGGCCAATTGCGCACGTGTCTTCTGATCCGGTTCGAGCTTCAGTCTTGTGATGATATTGACGTTGTATCCCGCCAGCGGAAACCCCTGGCTGGAAAACGCGTCACGCACGCCCGCTACATGACGCAAGGTATCCAGGTCGGTGCGAATATTCGCATCGATCTGGGCCGCATTCTGACCCATCCTCCACCCGTTGCGGATAACGAAGATGTGGGCTTCGTCCGTTCCGGTGGGGCGAGACAGATGGACGATGCGCGTGGCCACGATAAACAGCGCATTGGATGCCACGGCAAGCGTCAGCGCCACCTGCAGGACGATGAGCAGGGTGGCCACCTTGTGTCGACCCAGTGCGCCAACGATCGGGCGCAGCTGCATGAATGTCCTGGTGAGGGCCATGAGAAGAGTCTCAACCGGTGATCTTGATTTGCCAGGCGGGCTGGGTCTGCGATGCGCGCCAGGTCGGGTACAGGGCGGAAACCACCGTGGCAGCCATGGCGAGCAGCACGGTCAGTGCCATCAGCGAGGTATCGGCATGCACGAGACGCGCAATGTTCGGCGCGAAAAGTCCGCCGGCACCCCAGACGCCCAGCAGGGTCAGCGCCACGCCGAGCAAGCCGCCGATGAAACCCATGGTGGCCGCCTCGATCAGGAACTGCCGGTAGATCGCCGATCGCGAAGCACCCAGGGCGCGGCGTATGCCGATTTCCGGCGCTCGCCGCATGAATCGGGCCAGCATGAGTCCGACGACGTTGAGCAGGACAATCAGCAGAAAACTGGCAGAGACCAGCATGGACAAGCTGGATGCCCTGGGCGTGACCTGCAAGTACGCTATCCAGCCCGTCAGATTGCGCAGGCGTACGTTGGGCCCCCACGAGAAGCGCCCGAGGCGTTGCTGCTCCCCGGCATAGTGGCGCAAGTATTCGCGGTAGCGATCCACGGCGGCGGGCGTCGCAAGCTCCACCCAGGCATCGATCCGGTCGCATTCACTGTGCAGGTAGGCATCCCAGTGGGATGTATCCGGTCGCGATGACGCCGTCGGGCAGTAAGAGAATGTGCTGTCCTTCTTCATATCGGTCGCGCGGGTGAATGGGATGTAGATATCCCCCGCGTCGTCGAACGCATAGACCGTTCCATGACTGCCGGCGTCAAAAAAGCGGGGTCGCGGGTTCCAGTCCTCCAGCACGCCGCCGATCCGGAAGAGTTGGCCATCCAGCCGGATCTCCTGCCCGACACTGTTTCGTCCGGCAAACAGCGTTTCGTTCAAGTGCCGACTGATGACCGCCACGGTGGCGTGCCGTGCATCGTCATCCGCCGTCCAACCACCGCCAAAGCGAAAGGGCACATCGAACATCGAGAAGAAGTCGGCGGTCACCGCATCGCCACCCAGCGACATGGCGGGGATCAATGGATTCTCCGGTTCCACTTGCCATGTTGCGGCATAGAGCAACGTCAGCCGGCTCGCCGTGCGTGCCCGCCACAGCGCCATCGCATCGATGTAGCTCAGCGTCTCGATGGGTTCGCCCTGATCGTTGTAGGACGGACCCACATTGTCGATCAGCGGCACGTAGAGCTGGGAAGACCTGGCGGGGAGTGGATCGCTCGTGGTCGCACGGAATACGGCATAGGACACCATGCAGGCCGACACCCCGAAAGCCAGCAGCACGATCACCAGCGCCGTCAAAGCCTTGCTTCGCGCGCCGCTTCGCAACGCCAACATAACGTAATACCCCCACATAGCGCTCCCCTGTGATGTCACTCGATCGTTGGAAGGTGCCCGGTCTGTCGATCTATCGAACGCCCTGTCGTCCATGTGGTCATCGCCCATGCGACGCCCACGCCAATGCCGGGCGCCATCAACGGAGTGAATGCCGGATTACGCTGAGTCTGCGCAGTGCGGGATCAAGTAGTAGCTGAGCCATGTAATGCCTCCCCGAAAACGGACGGTCGCGAATGTCGGCGGAGTCCGCCGTCGATGGCGAACATTGGCTATCTTAGGGAAGTACAAGAATCGCCGCCCGGGGAGCCGGACCGGCACCGGGCGAACAGTCGACCTGTTTCAAGGATGCATCCATGGCGGTGACCGGTATTCCAGTTCCACGCGCCATGCCTGGCCACCGTGGGAGCGCCATGCCGGCGATCGTGATTGCCGTGCTGTTCGGCGTGGCCCACATGTTGACCAACGGACGGTACGGCTTTCACCGGGACGAATGGCAATTCCTGAGCGATGCACAACATCTGGATTGGGGCTTCGTGCCTTACCCGCCCCTGACCGCTGCACTGGAGTACCTGGGCCTCAAGATGTTTGGCCTGTCACTCGTGGGCCTGCGGCTGTTTTCGGTGCTCGCGCAAGTCCTGGTGGTTCTCGCCAGCGGCCTCATGGCTCGCGATCTGGGGGGTGGACGGCGGGCACAGACTTTTGCGGCCCTCGCGGTAGCACTGTCGCCATTGCCGATGTTCTGGGCGACGGAATTCCAGTATTCCTCATTCGACCTGTTGTGGTGGGTGCTTATCGCCTGGTGCGTGATTCGCCTGGTGCGTGACGATGAGCCACGCTGGTGGGTGGCGATCGGCATACTCGCCGGCCTTGGCCTGCAGACCAAGTATTCGATCGCGTTCGAGCTGGCTGGAGTGCTGGTGGGAGTGCTGCTCACCGACGCGCGGCGACATGTCGCGAGTCGCTGGTTCTGGGCCGGCGGTGCCATCGCACTACTCCTGTTTGCCCCCAACCTCGTCTGGCTCATCCGGCACGACTTCGTGTCCTACCATTTCCTGCAAGGCATCCATGCGCGCGACGTGCATCAGGGGCGCGCGGACGGCTTCCTGCGCGATCAGTTCCTGGCTAATGCCAACCTGTTCGCCGTGCCTGTCTGGCTGGCTGGCTTGTTCGCCTGCTTCAACGACCGCCGCTATCGCATGCTTGCCTGGATGTACGTGGTGCCCGTGCTGCTGTTCCTGTTGGCCCACGGGCGTTTCTATTACACCGGCGGCGCTTACCCCATGCTGCTGGCCATGGGGTCCGTGGTGGGCGAGCGATGGTTGCGCACGCTGCGACCCAGTTGGCGTGTCGGGATTGCCACACTGGCCTTTGCGGGTGTCTTCGCCATCGGCATCTATGCGACGCTGCGCATCGTACCCATCGCATCAAGCGGTCCGTTGCGGGACTTTGCGCTCCGAAACAACGTTGACCTCCGCGAAGAAATCGGCTGGGACGAAATCGTCGCGCGAGTCGCCGCTATTCGTGATGCCTTGCCTGCCGAACAGCAGGCCAACCTGGGCATTGTCGTGGGCAACTACGGCGAGTACGGCGCCATTGCCCTGCTGGGCCAGCGCTATCATCTGCCCACACCCATCAGCGCCGTCAATTCCGGATGGCTGCGTGGCTATCCGCAGACACCTCCTGCCACATTCATCGTGCTGGGAAGTTCGCCCGAGCGCGCCAATGAGCTGTTCACTGGGTGCCGCCTTGCTGGCCACACGGCCAACGCTCTGGGCGTGGCCAATGAGGAAAGCCTGGATCACCCCGATATCTTTGTATGCGGCCCCACACGCAAGCCATGGAGCGAACTTTGGAAGCGCGGGCCGGAATTTGGCTAAGTTGTCGCGCGAACCGGCAGATGCCTGAGCGGATGCGTGCTGTTGGCGATGCCCGCCGTCGACCGCGGGCTTTAACGGCGTACCCATGCTTGCACCGAATGATTACTTCTTAACGCCTCGCGGTCCTGGCCCTTTTGGTGCAACGCTACGTACTTCATGCGCCCCGCACCGTCTGGAACAAATTCAACCTCGGCGTTCACGGCTTTCCAGAAAAGCCTGGCTTTCGATTCAGCGAAAATCGGAAGCTTCCGTCGATGCGTGGCTGCAATGACGCAGTGAAGCTTTTTCCCGCTCTCGATGCAGAAGTCCCGTGGGAAGCGGACGCCATATCGAGCGAGCCGGCGCGATCACCATCGCGACGTCCGGTCGAAGTCGCGATTGAGGTATCCATGATCGGCGCCTGCGCGCGACAGGGGACTGTCTAGCGTGGAACATCATCGACCCACGGTTTGATGACATTGATCCACAACAGATAGCCCTTGCGGTTCATGTGCAGGCCGTCCTCGCCGAACAGCTCGGGCTGTGGCCGACCGTCCTTGCCAAGGAGCGGCGTGAAGGCATCGAGATATGCCACGCCCTTCTGGGTCGCGGCATACGTGCGGACCAGCGCATTCGCCAGACGGATCTGGGGCAGCAGAACAGCGCGCGCCACGCTCGGTTTGATCGCGATGAAGGCGATCGGCACAGCGGGATCGATCGCACGCACCTTGCGCACGAAAGCAGCGAAATCGTCGCGTACCTGTTCCGGGCTGTGGCCTTCCTCCAAGTCGTTGTCGCCGGCGTACATGACGATGGCGCGGGCGTGGTATGGCGCCACGATGCGATCGGCGAAGAACGTCGAGTCGCTGATCACCGAACCGCCGAAGCCGCGGTTGATGACGCTCAATTCCGGAAAATCCGCGGCCAGCGATTTCCAGTGCTCGATCGACGAGCTGCCGATGAACAGGATCGAGCCGGGTGCCGGTGCATGTGCCCGGTCGGCCGCCTCGAAGGCGGCGATGGCCGGATTCCACTGCGCGTGATCGTTGCCGCGAGCGGTCGCGAACAGCGGCCACAGGAGCAGGAGCAGGAGCAGATGGCGCATGGTCTTCATCGACTCACCTTGAGCTCTAATCATCTGCAACGATCACGCATATGTTCGAGTCCGACCCGGGACTCAACCTGGCTTGCGCGCGGCGGGTGCGACCGGCACGGAACGCAGGATAGCAACGCATGGCTGTGCTTTCGAGCTCAGCTTCTGCATCCATGCCGTATCCTGCGCCCCTTGCTCGCCACGTGCATGCGCGAACATTGCCTGCCGCTCCTGCTTCGTCAGCGCGGAATAGATCAGTTCCGTAGTGCACCGGCAGAACGCCAGCCCCTTGTCGAAATTACGATAGCCCTTGTTCCAATAGCCCTTCACGCAACCCACTTCGACGTCGTTTCGTTGCTTCCTTGCACCCATATAGGCGTTCCGCGAATAGACGGCCAAAAGATAGGCATAGGCCCTTGGGGTAGTTGTCTTGATGTCTTGCGATCCGGAGATCATCTCATTGACCAGTGCCGTGCAAATCTCCGGTTTCAGTCTGATAGACAGCTCGGCAGCCGCGATCCCGGTCTGCATCATGGTTAGCATGGCTCGCGCCTGTGGAGCACCTGCATCTGCGCTGGCGATCATTTTCTGCGCCACCTGGAGCACATCGAAATTGTCGCCATGCCAGACATAGTCCATCATGCGAAAAGTGTCAGCCTGCTTGGACTGCCTCTCTTGGCATTCTTTCATTTCCGCCGTGAGGATGCTGGAATTTTCACACACCATGCCCGCAGCCTCATCGAGGCTGTCGGCGTCCAGCAAGGCCGTCCCCTGTGCTCTGGCTGCACCGTTGAATCCCATGCCGACCAAGAACGCCAACGACAATACTTTCAGGTTCACGAGTTTCATCAAGGCATCCACTGTCCATGGAAAGATGGCTTCGACAATATTTTGGGGCGGCATTTTGCGGAGCATCTCGCCCAAGCTTAGCCGTCGCCCCTGATATGCGCACAGGTCATGCTCCCGGCATCAATCGGCAGCGGCATCAAGGCCGGCCTTTGTCCCATCCGGCTTCGCTCGCCTGAGTTCGTTCACCTCCAGCACCTGCGTGACGCATGTGCCATCCCAGCGGTAAATCAGGTGTTGCGCCTGCGTGCATGGCGCTACCACGTCCGGCTGAAACGCGGCCAGGCATTCGCCGCCGCGATGACGCGCGCTGTCGTAGACGATGCCGTTGGAACCCGCGGCGCGCAGCTCGTTTGCCAGCATCACGCTGACGGCATAGCTGTGGGGATCATGCACCGAGGTCCAGCCGCCGCGGATGTCGTGCAGCTTGCTGTCAACGCTGGTTCGGTAGCAGCGCATCTCGATATCACAGGCCGGCTCGGCGGTGGCGGCAAGAAACTGCTCGCGGTGATACACGGTTTCTTCCACCGCAGTGGCGACGCTGTGCGCAGCGTAAAACACACCCCACGTACCGTCCGAGAAACGGCTTCCCCCGGGGTTGAGATGGGTGAACGCCGCCATCACCGGAGTGGAACCAGGCCCGCTGATGCGATGCTCCTTCGGCACCAGCTTCAGCGCGCCAGCCTCCTCGCGCAGGCGCGGATTGGTCAGCGCCTCGATCGCGAACACCGCATCGAGATCGGCTGGATCGACAATGCGGTCGAACACACCCACCGGCGGAAAGCGGCTGGGGACGATACGGTAGGCGCTGCTCCAGCGGATGCGCTTGATTGGCGGCAAAGCAGTCGGCATTGGATTTCCAGTGAACTGAATCCTTGCATCAAAAGTCCCGTGTCCGAAGTGGCGGCAAGAGCATCGAGATTTTCAGCGGCGATACCCCGACGCAGGCCAGGGCCGCTTCACGACGATAATGCAGGTCATCAATTCATCAATCTTGTGAAGAGCAGACAGTTCAACTGCCTGAAGCCATGACCAGCTTCGCTGTTGAAGATCCCCTCCGGCCTGCGCCGAAATGATCGCAGGCAACTCGTTTCTGCAGCGCACGTCCAGTAGCATTGCAGGCGCACGTCTCGCCGGCTGCGACCAACCGCTCAGGCCCGCTCAACCGCGCTGCGCATCCAGATACTGGCGCACCACGTAAAGGTCAGCGACATTGCCCGACAACATGCGTTCCAGTGCGGAGTGACCGCCGAACAGCGGCGCCAGATTCGGCTTGTGCAGCCATGCATCGGCCTGCGCCGGATCGGGAAACAGGATCTCCAACGATTTCCAGATGCCGAGCAGATAACTGATCCGCTCGATCGTGTCGCGAGCGAGCACCGCCTCGCGCTGACGCTTCCACTTGTAGAAGGTGGACTCTGGCGGATCGCCGAGCAGTTTGCGCTGGTCGGCTATGCGCAGTTTCCAGTACTCAGCCAGCTCGAAGAACGCGCGCAGTGCGGGACCGCCCAGCGCATCGGCGGGAGTGGTTTCGGGCAGCGGAAAGGCTGGCATACGAAACTCTCCATATGAAGTTAGATATTATTATGCTTTATGTGTAGAGCCTTGCGCAAATTTTCGCCACCTTCCGCGCCGACTCCCGGGATCTGCACCCCTGCCGATAGCAGAGATCGCCATGCGCCTGTCGAGCATCTCGCTTTCGCGATACCCGTGTTGAAACATGCGGCGGTGAAACAGGCCAGCTCTGACAGCATTGATCGAAGTGGCGTCGACTGGCGATGCGGCATGCATACAAGCATCAACCGCAAGGACCGACCTGCATCCAGCGCAACCCGAACTTGCCTGGATGCAGGCGCACGCAGACAACGTCAGCCTTGTCGACGGCCTCGTAATAGGCGTGCGGCACCGAGATGCGGTCCTCGTCGATGGTCTTGCTCCATGGCGCGAGATGGAGATAGTAAGTCGTGGTTTTTCCGTGACTGATGTCTTTGCCGGTGACAGCCGTCCGGAATACTTCGGGCTTGGCGCTATCCCACATGGCATCGGTCAGTGCCAGCAAGCCACAACCGTAAGCCATCATGAAAGGCAGCATGAGCAGGGGTAATGCCCAGGGCTTGGTCGTTGCCTTCGACGACGCTTTCGGCGCGGCGAAAACAGCCACGCACAGCGGCATGCCGAGTACGAAGCCCCACAGGAAGAGCTGTCTGAAGTCGATCAGCGTGACGTCAAGCAAGGCGCGCATGGCCAGCACCAACGGCGGCATGATCAGCAGCATGGCCAGATTCGGGCGCACGTCGCCTTTCTTGCCATCAAGCTGGAACAAGCCCGGTTTCGCCCAAGTCAGCACTACCGCAACCCACGGCAGCACGGCGGCACAGGCAATGATGGCGGCATAAGGCCTGGGATAGACAAAACTCCAGAACAGCAGACCCATCGGGAGCAGGTTGAGCACTTTGACCGCCTGCTTGGCTTTCTCCAGCGTGGCCAGGCGCTCTTGCGCACTGCTGCCGAGGGAGGCATCGCGCTCGACCATGGCCAATGCTTCGGCACGTTCCTGCGCATCGAGATCGGGCAATGCGTTGAACCAGGTGCTGAAGCGATCATCCAGTCCGAACGTCGAGCGCTCGATCGTGATGGACGCGCCTGTTCTCGGCACAATCACCGGGTAGCTGGCACTGCGTCCCTGGGTGATGCGGCGGCCGAGAATCTCCGATCGTTGCAGCCGTCGCGTGATGAACGCCTTGCGTATTTCGATGGCCTGCGCTTCCAGCGTCAAACTTCCCTGCATGGCGTAGGCAATGCAGTAGACCGAGACGGCCAGAAGGCATAGCGCTATGCCGCCGAGAAAAGCGTAGCCAATGGGATCAAAGCTTCCTTGCAGCAGGAACATCAGCAGCCCGACCCCGCAGGTGCCAAAGAACAACCCGAGTATCCAGGACGCAATTTGCGACCCTGTCGTCATCTTGTAGACCACGGGATAACGGATCTCGCTCTGCGGGTCATGCACCAACGCGCCTGACGCATCTCTCACACGTTCGTCTCCCTCTGTAGAACCGATGGCGGAAGCTTACGGCGCCTTGCCGTCCTTCGCACAGTCGCAGCCGTAGTCGGGCTCCGGACCACCCTCGGCGATGAAGCGGTCGATGCGCTGCTCCAGCACCGGCAGCGGCACCGAACCCGTGGACAGCACGGTGTCGTGGAAGTGGCGCAGGTCGAACTTCGCACCCAGTGCCTTTTCCGCCTTGGCGCGCAGGTCGAGGATCTTCAGGTAGCCCAGTTCGTACGACAGCGCCTGGCCGGGCCAGCTGATGTAGCGGTCAACTTCGTTGGCGATCTCGCGTGCGGACAACGCGGTATTGACGGTGAGGTAGTCGATCGACTGCTGGCGTGTCCAGCCCAGGTGGTGGATGCCGGTGTCGACCACCAGCCGGCAGGCGCGCCACATCTGGTAGGTGAGGAAGCCGAAGTGCTGGTACGGCGTCTGGTAGATGCCCATCTCGTTGCCGAGGTATTCCGAGTACAGGCCCCAGCCCTCGCCGTAGGCGGAGATGTAGCCGTTGCGGCGGAACGCGGGCTGGTCGTGGCTCTCGTCCGCCAGCTCCAGTTGCAGCGAGTGTCCGGGATAGGACTCGTGCAAGGTCAGCGCGGGCATGTTGTACAGGGCGCGCGACGGCAAGTCGTAGGTGTTGACCAGATAGACGTCAGGACCGCCGCGACCGGAGGTGTAGTACGGCGCGATGCCGGCCGGCACCGGTTCGATGGTGAAGCGCTCGCGCGGCAGATGGCCGAAGAACTTCGACATCTGGCCGTCCACTTGCTTGGCCACCCAGGCGCTACGCATCAACAGTTCGTCCGGCGTCTTCGCGTAGAACTGCGGGTCGCTGCGCAGGAACTGCAGGAATTCGGCGAAACTGCCCTTGAAGCCGGAGTCCTGCATCACCTCAAGCATCTGCGCGTGGATCTTCGCCACTTGATCCAGGCCGATCTGGTGGATCGCATCGGGGCTCAGGTCAAGCGTGGTGTACTCGTGGATCTGCTGGCGATAGAACGCCTTGCCGTCCGGCAACGCCTCGGCCGCCAGCGTGGTGCGCGCATGCGGCACGTAGTCGTTGCGGAAGAAGGTCAGCAGCTTCTCGTAGGCGGGGATCACGTTGTCGCGGATGCGCTGCAGCGCCTGGCCCTGCAGCGCCTGCGCCTGATCGGCCGGGATCGACGACGGCAACTGCTTGAACGGCGCGTAGAAGCTGCTCTGGGTCGGGTCCTTCAGTTCGGCCACCGCCGCGATCGACACATCACGACCCGTGAGCACTTCACGCGGCACGCTGAAGCCGCGCTGCAGCCCCGCGCGCATATTGGCGATCTGCTGGTCGAAATACGCGGGAATCTGGTTGAGGCGATCGAGGTACTTGCGATAGTCGTCGACAGTGCGCAGGTGGTCGCCGCCAAGGTCGTAGTCGATGTCGGACCAGAACGCCGAGTCGCTGTTGAACGGCATTTGCCAGTTCATGAACTTCTGGTCGGCCACGAAGTTGCCGATCTGCTCGCGATAGACCGCGTAATTGACCTGGTTGGCCGGCGACAGCTGCGCCACGTCGATGCCGTCGAGCTGCTTGAGCACGTGCTGCCAGTAATCCAGCCGCTGCTGCTGGCTGGCCGCGTCGACATCGTCGAGCCGGCCGTTGTTCGGCTGCGACTCGCCGGATGCGCTGACCCCGGCCTGGCCGGTGCGCCAGGCCCATTCGGCGCTGTAGACCTGCTTGAAATGCGCGTCGGCATCCTGCGCGGCCCATGCCGGAGCAGCCAGGACCAGTGTGCCCAGTGCCAGCCATTGCATGCCCATCATGATCTTCACTGCTGAGATATCCCCGTCGTTGGCGGTGCGGGAGCGACCGCCTTGGCGGCATCTTCCACGCTCCAGAAGTCGAGCGCCTGTGGCATAAGCTGGGGCAAGGCGGCCCGCAGCAGCAACTCGCGCACGTTGTCTTTCAATCTTGCCACGCGCAACGGGATGTCACGCGCGCTCAGCCAGGTCGCGAAATCCGCCAGCGCCTCCAGCGCGGTGCTGTCCAGATCGGGCGATTCCTCCAGGCTGAGCACCACGACATGGCTGCCGGGATGGCTTTCCACCTGCTGTCGCGCCAGCGCCAGCACCGATTCCGCATTGGCGAAGAACAGCGGCTCCTCCGGTCGCAGGATCAGCTGGCCTGGCGGCGGCTGCGCGGTCGGATGCTCCGCGATGTCGACGAAATCATGGCTGCCGGGCAGCTGGCCGAGCACGCTTAGGCGCGGCGTGGCGAGCTGGCGCAGCAGCATCACCAGGCTGAACGCGATCGCCACCAGCAGGCCGTTGAGGATGCCGAGCGCGAGTACCGCAAGCACCGCGGCGAGCGCCACCAGGCGGTCGCGCTTCCATTGCAGGTAGGGCCGGAACACCGACAACCGCCACGACTTGCTCACCGCATGGATCACGATCGCCGCCAGCACCGGCTCGGGGATGCGTTCGATCCAGCGCAGCAGCAGCAACACCAGCAGCAGCACGCTGGCCGCGGCGACCAGGCCCGCCAGTCGCGAACGCGCACCGGCCGCTTCGTTCGCCGAGGTGCCGGAATAGCCCGCACCGAGCGGCATGCCGTGCAACAGCCCCGACAGTACGTTCGCCACGCCGATCACCAGCAGGTCGCGATTGGCTTCGACCGGATCGCCGTGCTTCAGCGCGAACGCGCGGATCGAACCGTACGACTCGGCGTACAGCACCAGCAGCAGCGCGGCGGCCAGCTCGATGCTGGGCAGCCACTGGCTGCTGGTCGGCCACGTCGGCAACGACCAATCCGGCATCAGCTTGATCGCGCCGGTCAGCGTCACGCCGTGCTGCGCCAACCAGCCGGAGGCGGCCACGCCCAGCACGATCGCCAGCAGGCTGCCGGGCAAGCGGCGCACCCGCTCGGACAGGAACAGCAGCAGCAAGGCGACTACACCGGCGCCCATCGTGGCCGGCTGGATCCGGCCGAACGATTCGAGCAGCGTCGTGAGCAACAGCGGCACGAAATCGCCATGCAGGGCCGGCAGACCGCACAGGTTCGGCAGCTGCTTCAGCGCGATCACGCAGGCCAGGCCGAAAGTGAAACCGCGCAGCACCGGTCGCGCGATGAGATGGGACAGGCCGCCGAGACGCGCCACCCCGGCGATCAGGAAACAGCCACCGGTCAGCAGCACCAGGGTTGCGGCCACCACCGCACGTGCAGCTCCCGCGGGACCTGCCAGGGCGAGGCTTCCGGCCGCCAGCACGGCCGCCGAGGATGAGGTGGCCGAAACGATCGCGTAGCGGCTGCGCCCGAGCAGCCCGTAGCAGAACAGACCGACCAGCAGGGCGATCACACCGGCCTGCGGCGGCAGGCCGGCAATGCCCGAGTACGCCACCGCCTCGGGCAGCAGCAGGCCGGCGATCGACAACCCGGCCAGCACATCCACCCCGGGCGTGGAGTCCGACGACGTGGCCGCGACCGTGCGCGCGTTCATTCGATCGTTCCGCTCCAGCCCGGCAGATACGCCGTGTCATGGCTATGCGCCAGCAGCAGCGCCTGTTGCAGCACCTTCGGCGTGACCTTGCCGCCCGGCAGCTTGAGATGGACGCGATAGTATTGCGCCCACAGGAATTCCGCGTACGGAATGGCGTCCTTGGCGCAGCCGCCGGCCATGCGCACCCGCGCGGCAAGCGTGCGGTAGGGATCGTCGGCCATGTCGGCAAGACGGGTCGGGATGGCCGTGTAGTCAGTGCGGGTGCCGTGCTGGTCGTACGGATGCGCCCAGCGGTTGAACTCCATCGTGCGCCAGAACATGTCCTGCGACAGCCAGGAAAAGTCGCGCTGGATCATCACCGGCACGCTCTTCACGCCCTCTTCCAGCAAGGCCAGGCCGAGGTGATGGTGGTCGACGATGTAGACCTGCTGCTTCGGCCCCAGCACGCCGGGGAACCAGTGCGATTCGAGCAGTTCGCGACGCTTCTTCTTGCCGAGCTTTTTCCACTCCGCGCGCTTCTCCGCGACTTCGGTCTTGCCGACCGTCAACTGGGTCGGTCGCAACTTGCCCGGGGCGATCGACAGCAGCGGGTGGTGGACAACTGACGACATGGCGCGACTCCTTCGGACAGACGCAGTGCTGCCGAGCGTACCCGAGCCGGCTCGGGGATGGGGCCCTTTGTCACACGCAATTTTCTGCGACGCCGGACTATTCCATGCCGGCGTAGTAGCCGCGCATCGCCAGCAGGTAGGCGTCCAGGTTGCGGCCGTCCAGTTCGTCGAATACCTCGCCGGTTTCGTCGAGCCCGTCGATGCGGTCGGGACGGAAATTGCGGAAATCCTCACGCAGCCGACACCATGTGCCGAGCGTCCACTTGCCGCCCCAGAACGCCAGGCACAGCGGCTCGACCTCGCGCGCGCTGATGTTGCCCGCCTCGTCGCGATAGGCCAGCCGCAAGACCTGGCGCGCCTCGATCGCCGCATGCAGCCGGTCGATCCGCGCCGCGAATGCCAGCTTGTACTCGTCGCGCCAGATCGGTGCGTAGATGCGCGTGCGCGCCGAACGCTCGCGCAGTTCCGGCGGCAACACCGCCTCGATCTTCATCAACGCGGTCTGCGCGCCTTCGGCCAGCTTGGCGCCGGCGAACGCGCGCACGAAGCGCGTGCCGACCACCAGCGATTCGAGTTCGTCGGCGGTGAACATCAGCGGCGGGATGTCCGAGCCCTTGCGCAGCACATAGCCGACGCCGGCTTCGCCCTCGATCGGCACGCCGGAAAGCTGCAGGTCGGCCACGTCGCGATAGATCGTGCGCAGGGAAACACCCAGCGTCTCGGCCAGCTGGCGCGCCTGCAACGCCGTGCGCCGTCCGCGCAGGGCGTTGATGATGAGGAACAGGCGATCGGCGCGACGCATCCGCACATCATCGCCGAGCCGGCTGATGGCGAACAGCGCCGAACGTCACGCCTGTCGCGACCCATGACATCAAATCCATCCAGTTCAGGCCGCCTGCGCAGCCGCCAGTTCGGCATCCGCGGCCGCGGCGCGCTGCATCGCCGGTCGCGCGAGTATGCGATCGATATAGGCGCGGATCACCGGCAGTTCCGGCACCAGCTTGAACATCGTGGTCCAGTTCAGCGCGGTGCCCCACAGCACGTCAGCCGCGCTGAAGGTGTCGCCGAGCAGGTACGGCCCCTGCTCCAGTTGGTCGGTGAGTGTCTTCAGCATCGTGTCGAAATCGCCGTACGGGCAGGTCGAAGGTGCCGCCGGCTCGCGCTTCATCGACCTGTCGACCAGCGCCGGCTCGAAGCACGAGCCGTAGAACACCAGCCAGCGCAGGTACGGGCCACGCAAGGGATCGCCGATCGGCGGCGCCAGCCTCGCCTCGGGGTAGAGGTCGGCGAGGTACATGAACACCGCCGGCTGTTCGGTGATCAAGGCGTCGCCGTGGCGGATCGCCGGCACCTTGCCCATCGGATTGATCGCGAGGTATTCAGGCTGGCGCTGCTGGCCGTGCTTGAAGTTCAGCACGTGCAGGTCGAATGGCACGCCGAGTTCCTCCAGCAGCGCGCGGGTACCGCCGGAGCGGCTGTTCGGGGCGTGGAAGAACGTGACTTTCGGGCCCATGGCGATTCCTCGTGACGGTGATCCAGTGGTGTGGCGATCAAAGATGCCGTGTCTCCGCTGGCGGTGACTGCCAGTTGTTGGCGCGGCCGTCAGCGTAGTGCAGTGGCGCATCGATCAGCTCCTGTGGCTCGACATCATCGAGGCAGGCCAGATTCACGCTGTAGAAGTCGCCGCCGAGCACATCCAGATGGCCGCGGCCGAACGGACGCACGCCGCAGTGACGGCAGAACAGGTGATGCATGCTGTTCGAGCCGAACTGGTAGTCGGACAGCGCATCCTCTCCCGACAGCAGACGGAACGCATCCGGTTTCACGATCACGCCCCACGAACGCGTCTTGGTGCAGATCGAGCAATTGCAACGGCCGGTGCCGGCGGCGAGATCGATCGTCGCTTCGACACGCACCGCACCGCAATGACAGCTGCCGCGATAGGTCTTGTTCATGACTTGCCCTGCTTGAAGAAGTTGCCGTGATACAGACCCGCCAATGCAGCCAGCAGCAGGCGCCGGCGGGGTGGGCCGGCAGGCGCCGATTCCGGTCGATCGTCAGGAACCCTTTCGGCCGGCCACCGGTACTGTCCATCCATCAGCAGACCGCGCAGACGAAGCGGCCGGTAGGCAATCATGGTCCGTTGCAGAATCGGATTCATGCAGCTGTCCTCATGCCGCAACCAGGGTTTCACCCACGCACCACGGCGGCAGCTGGGCATGCTTGAACAGCCGGTACCAATGCTCGCGGTCGCTGGGGCTGTAAAGATCCAGCGTGTGGATCACCTCGCGGGCAAACTCCACGCTGCCGAGGTGGCTGGCGGTGATCGTGCCGCCGTCGCTGACCGCCAGCACCTCGCTGTCGTACTGCCGGGCGCCGGCATAGCCAGGTACCTGGCTGGCAATCTGGCCGGACCAGTTGCCGGTGTGCCGGCAATCGTCGAGCAGGCCGGCGCGGGCCAGCGCCAGCACGCCGCTGTCGATGGCGGCCACCGGCGCACCGGCCGCATGTACGTCGCGGATGGCGGTCACCGCCGGCTCGCCTTCGCCACGCAGCCACAGATGGCCACCGGGCACGATCAGCAGTGCCGCACGCTGGCAGTCCAGCTGCGCCAGCGCCAGCTCTGGCTGCACGGTGAGGCCACCCATCGACGTCACCGCTGCCGGCGTGAAACCCACCGCCTGCACCCGCCAGTCGCCGGGGCGGCGGATCTCGCACAGGGCCAGCGCGGCCTGCCAGTCGGCAAAGCCATCGAACACCAGGAAATAAACCGTATCGCGCATGTCGCATCCCTCCGCTGTGGAGGATCAGCATGCCCAGCCCCTGCTGCCAACGTAGTGTCAGCAATGGGTCTTTCTTGCTCGTCGTTCCGGCCCCGGCCGGAACCGCACTTGCCATGCGGCAGCCCATCCAAAACCCCTCCCTTATGAAATGCGGCAACCGGATGGCCAGCTTTGCCGTCGGGAAGCGATGCCCGGCTTCGCTGTTGAAGAGCCCTTCCGGCCTTCGCCGGAATGACGTCCCCTGCTGGTGGCGGCTCCCGCCATCGCTGGCGCCGTTCAGCCGCAGCCGGGACAATAGGCGCTCTTTCTGCCACGGACCCGACATGAAGCCCATCTCGCTGATCCAGTTCCTGATCGAGGAACGCCGCGCCGGTCACATCAATGCCGAGCTTTCGCTGTTGATCGAAGTGGTCGCGCGCGCCTGCAAGCGCATCGCGGTCGCCACCAACAAGGGAGCGCTCGGCGGCGTGCTCGGCATGGCCGGCAGCGACGATGCGCTGAGCATGAACATCCAGGGCGAGGCGCAGAAGAAACTGGACGTGATCTCCAACGAGATCCTGCTGGAAGCGAACGCGTGGGGCGGTCACCTCGCCGCCTGCGCCTCCGAGGAGATGGAAGACCCGCAGCAGATCCCGGACGGCTATCCGAAGGGCAACCACCTGCTGCTGTTCGATCCGCTGGACGGCAGCTCGAACATCGACGTGAACATCTCGGTCGGTACCATCTTCTCGGTGCTGCGCTGCCCGGACGACGTGACCGAGCCGAAGGCCGAGCACTTCCTGCAGCCGGGCACCACCCAGCTCGCCGCCGGCTACGTGGTGTACGGCCCGGCCACCGTGCTGGTGCTGACCTTCGGCCACGGCACGCATGAGTTCACGCTGGACCGCGAAGTCGGCAGCTTCATCCTGAGCCGCCGCGACGTGAAGATCCCCGAAGAGACCGCCGAGTTCGCCATCAACATGTCGAACCAGCGCCACTGGCAAGCGCCGATGCAGCGTTATATCGGCGAGTTGCTGGCCGGCCGGGAAGGTCCGCGCGGCAAGGACTTCAACATGCGCTGGGTCGCCTCGATGGTGGCCGACGTGCACCGCATCGTGACCCGCGGCGGCGTGTTCTATTACCCGCTCGACGCGAAGATCCTCAAGCAGGGCGGCAAGCTGCGCCTGATGTACGAGGCGAACCCGATGGCCTTCATCATCGAGCAGGCCGGCGGTGCGGCGACCACCGGACGCGAGCGCATCATGGAACTGCAGCCGGCCGGACTGCACCAGCGCGTGCCGGTGTTCCTCGGTTCGAAGAAGGAGGTCGAGGTGGCCACGCATTACCACCTGGAAGCCGACGGCGCGCAGGGCTGAAACAGCGCTGCCCCCTGTCCCCAGCGCAGGGGAAGAAGCCAGTCCGCGCAAGAGCGTTGCCTGTCCTGCGCCACGCTCGCGCCATGATCAGGTCATAGATTCAAACCCATCCATCCTTATCGAACGCGACGACACCGATGCCTTTCCGCCGCCTGCTGTTGCCGCTGCTCGCCGCGCTCGCCCTGAGCGCCTGCTTCGGTGGCAGCAAGCCCACGCCGGCGCCACCTGTCATCCTGCCCCCACCGGCACCGGTGAAGCTGAAGATCGGCCTGGCGCTCGGCGGCGGTGCCGCGAAAGGGTTTGCGCATATCGGCGTGATCAAGATGCTGCAAGCCAGCGGCATCCATCCGGACGTGGTCGCCGGCACCAGCGCCGGCAGCGTGGTCGGCGTCTTGTACGCCAGCGGCATGGATGCGTTCCAGCTGCAGCAGACCGCGTTCGGCCTGGATGAAACCAAGATCCGCGATGTGCGGCTGTTCTCCGGCGGCCTGGTGCAGGGTCAGGCGCTGCAGGATTACGTCAACCAGCTGGTGCACAAGCAATCGATCGAGCAGTTGAAGATCCCGTTCGCGGCGGTCGCCACCGAACTGGAAACCGGCCAGCGCACCGTGTTCGTGCGCGGCAATACCGGTCAGGCAGTCCGCGCGTCCTCAAGCATTCCCGGGGTGTTCGAACCGGTCGACATCCGCGGCAGGCATTACGTCGACGGCGGCGTGGTCAGCCCGGTACCGGTGGACGCGGCGCGCCAGCTCGGTGCCGACTTCGTGATCGCGGTGGACATCTCGACCAAGCCCAATGGCAGCAACCCGCAAGGCATGGTGAACATCGTCGGCCAGACCATCGCGATCATGGGCCAGCAACTGGGCGCCCAGGAAATGGCACGCGCCGACGTGGTGATCCGACCCAACATCAGCGGTATCGGTTCGACCGACTTCGAGCTGAAGAACCAGGCGATCCTCGAAGGCGAGCGGGCGGCGCTGGCGGCGATCCCCGACATCCGCGCCAAGCTCGCGGCGATGACCGCCGCTCGCCAGGCCTCTGCCTCGACACCCGCACACTGACCCGCATCGACGGCCATGCCGTCCTGCACTTGGCGCAAATGAAGTCGGGTTGTAGCGTGGCGATTTGTCTGCGCCGGAGCCTGCCATGCTGAAACGTCCACACCTGTCCGTCCTGTTGCTGGCCGTGGTGCTGACGCCTGTCGCATTCGCCGAACCGGCCAGCACCGACCCACGCATCGAACCTTTGCTGGCCCAGCTGAGCAGGACGCAGCCGATCGAGGCCGTGGCGGTCTCGCCCGACGGCAGGCAACTGGCCTGGGTGATCGAGCAGCAGGGCAAGTCGGCGATCACCGTGGCCGCCGCCGATGGCAGCCACGCACACCCGGTGAGCGCCGCGACCAGGCCCGGCAGTTGCGCCGAAACCGGTATCGCGTGGGCACCGGATTCGCGTCACCTGGCCTTCGTGTCCAACTGCAGCATCGACATGACCAGCACCAGGGCGATGCAGAACGACATCTATCTGGCCGACACCGCCGGCAACGACGCACCCACACGACTGGCCCAATTGAAAGGCTACGCGCGGGCGCTGCAATGGAGCGCCGACGGCAAGTCGCTCGGCTTCCTGTATGTGCCTGGCGCAACCCGCCACGCCAGTGCGCTGGCGGCTGCCAAGCCTGCGGCCGGTGAAGTTGGTGTAACCGGCGTGGAAGTGCAGCACGTGGCCAGCCTCGATATTGCCAGCGGCACGCTGCGCGAACTCACTCCGGCCGGCATGTACGCCTACGAATTCAACTGGTCGCCCGACGGCACACATATCGCTTACACCGCCGCACTGCCACCGGGTGACAACAATTGGTGGATCGCCAAGCTCTATGTGCAGCCAGCGAAACCGGATGCAGCCGCGACCGTTCTGGTCGACCCGGCGAATGCCGGCAGCGGATCGCTGCGCGGCCTGCAGATCGCGCTGCCGCGCTGGTCGCCGGATGGTTCGCGGATCGCCTTCATCGGCGGCCTGATGAGCGACCAGGGCGCCACCGGCGGCGACATCTACGCGGTGCCGAGTGCGGGCGGCAGGCTCGGCAATCTCACGCCTGGCATCCACGTCACGCCGTCGTGGCTCAGCTGGAGCGGACCGCAATCGCTGCTGGTGAACCAGATCAGCAATGGCCAGGTGCAGCTCGCCGACTATGCCGTGCGCGGCGACCGCGCGATCCAGCAGAAAGTCTGGTTCACCCTGCCCGCGAGTGTCGGCGATGGCACGGCCGCCCTGGCGGTATCGCTTTCGCACGACCAGCGGCAGATCGCGTTTATCCAGAGTTCTTATGCCGCCGCGCCCGAAGTGCATGCCGGTGCGCTCGGCAGCACGCCACCACCCGCGGTCACCGCCATCAATGCCGCACTGAAACCGAGCTGGGGCAACGCCGAATCGGTGGAATGGAACAACGAGGGCCTCCACGTACAGGGCTGGCTGCTGTATCCGGCCGATTACGACCCGAAGAAGACCTATCCGATGATCGTGGTGGTACACGGCGGCCCATCCAGTGCGGTGATCCCGAGTTGGCCGGGCGTGGGCTACGGCGGCGCGCCGCTGTCGGCACTGGGCTATTTCGTGCTGATGACGAACCCACGCGGCAGCTACGGCCAGGGCGAGAAGTTCGTGCAGGCCAACCGCCGGGACTTCGGCTATGGCGACTTGCGCGACACCCTCGCCGGCATCGATGCGGTGGAAAAGAAGCTGCCGGTCGACGACCGGCGCCTTGGCCTGACCGGCTGGAGCTACGGCGGTTTCATGAGCATGTTCGCGCCGACCCAGACCCAGCGCTTCCGCGCCGTGGTCGCGGGTGCCGGCATCGCCAACTGGCAGAGCTATTACGGCGAGAACCTGATCGACCAGTGGATGCCGCCGTTCTTCGGCGCCAGTGTCTACGACGACCCGGCGGTGTACGCCAAGAGCTCGGCGATCAACTTCATCAAGCAGGTGAAGACGCCGATGCTGATCGTGGTCGGCGACCGCGACGCCGAATGCCCGGCGCCGCAATCGTTCGAGATGTGGCATGCGCTGCGTGCGCAGGGCGTGCCGACCTCGCTGGTGGTGTATCCGAACGAGGGGCACCACTTCGTCGACCCGGTGCACCAACGCGACGTGCTGCAGCGGGCGCTGGGCTGGTTCGAGAAGTACTTGCCGGCGACGAACTAGTTCGCGCTGCAAAGATTTCTTGAGAGCTTGATCCAAGGCCGCCAGTGCTCGGCACTGGCGGCATTTTGTGCGGTGGCGGCAAAAGCCACGGTAGTTCGTTCCGGCAGCCAAAAGTCATGCTTGACACGCATCAAGTGTATTGCTGTACTGATACACATGGATGCTTCTCTGCTCACCGTTCAACCTACCGCACCGGAGCCGATCTACCGGCAGATCGTCGAGCAGTTGCGCCGCCTGATTGCCGGCGGCCAACTCGTTGCCGGCGAGCCCTTG
This sequence comes from Rhodanobacter sp. B04, assembly GCF_002001125.1. GTDB lineage: Bacteria > Pseudomonadota > Gammaproteobacteria > Xanthomonadales > Rhodanobacteraceae > Rhodanobacter. The sequence goes on from NZ_MUNV01000016.1 coordinate 71,194, forward strand.
CCGTCGGTACGCGACGTCGCCGGCTTCCATGCGATCAATCCGATGACCGTGTCGCGCGCCTACGGCATCGCCGAAGGCGAGGGCCTGCTGGAGCGCCAGCGCGGCAAGGGCATGGTGGTGGCCGCCACGCGCAAGGCCACCCAGACCGCAAGTCACCGGCTCGCCCTGCTCGAACCGCAACTGCAGGCGCTGGCGCGCCATGCGAACGAACTTGAATTGCCCGCCGAGCCGGTACTGCGGCGGCTGACCAAACTGCTGGGGGAAGAGAGATGAACGCCGTACTTCGTGAAATGGAATCCACTGTCGCGCCGTTGATGGTGAGCGGCCTCGTCCACTGCTACGAGGGCCACAACGTGCTCACCGGCGTCGACCTGACGCTGGAACCGGGCAGCGTGCTCGGGCTGATCGGCCGCAACGGCGCCGGCAAGTCCACCCTGATCCGCCTCATGCTCGGCCTGCTGCAGCCACTGGCCGGCGAAACCTTCGTCTTCGGCGAGCCGGCACTACAGCTCGACGATGCCACCAAGGCGCGCATCGCCTATGTACCGCAACAGCCCGAAGCGCTGGCGTGGCTTACGGCGCAGCAGATGTTCGATTTCATCGGCCGCTTCTATCCGCGCTGGGATGCGGCCTTCGCCAAGCGGATGCTGGAACGCTGGCAGATTCCGCCCAACAAGCTGCTGGCCAAGCTGTCGCCCGGCGAACGCCAGCGCGTCGACCTGATCCGCGCGCTCGCCTCGCAGCCGCAGCTGCTGGTGCTGGACGAACCGGCCGCCGCGCTCGATCCGGTCGCCCGTCGCGAGCTGTTGCGCGAGGTGGCGCTGCGCGCCGGCGAGTCCGGCACCACCGTGCTGTTCTCCACCCACATCGTGTCGGACCTGGAGCGGGTCGCCTCGGAGATCGCGTTCCTGCATCAGGGCAAGCTGCTGATGCGCTGCAGTGTCGACGAGACCAAGGAGCGCTATGCGCGACTGTGGCTGCCGGGCAAGATGAGCGCCGCCGCACCGGTGAACTCCCTGAGCCGGCGCCGCCACGACGATGGCAGCCTCAGCCTGGTGGTGGAACGCGATGCGCACGGCCAGTGGCCGGAAGCGGCGAACCTGCCCGGTGCGCGCGTCGACGCGCTGGGGCTGGAGGACCTGTTCGTGGAGATCGCGGAATGAACCCGTTGCCGCTGCTCCGGGTCCCCTGGTTCTCCGCGCATCGCTCGATGCGCTGGATGATGGTGTTCGTGCTTGCGTGCTGCAGCGCCGGCGCCGTCGCGATCGGCGTATTCGCCCCCGGGCCCGGGCAATGGAAAGGCGTCGCGGGACTGCTCGGCCTCGGCCTGTTCTTCCTGTGGGCCTTCTTTCTCTCGACCACCTTGTTGCTGGCGATCGATGCGCGCCAGTTGCGCGTGCCCGGCATCCAGCGGCAGATCATCCGCAGCCTGCTGTTGTGCGGCGTGCTGACCATAAGCCTGCCGGCCGTGCTGCTGGGCATGCTGGGCGAACCCGTAGCGCCCGTCGTGATCCTGCTGGCGCTGGCCAGCGTCCTGGGCGTGACCTTCGCACTGATGCCTCGCTACCTGGCCGCGCTGCTCGGGATGACGCCTTCGCTGCTCAACGCGCTGTGGTACCGCTGCCACCTGCCCGGTCCCGATGATCCGCATTTCACCGCCGCAGGTGCGGTCTCCGTCGTTGCGTTGCTGCTGCCCATCATCTGGCGCTGGCGCCAGCTGGTGCGGGCCGGCGCCAACCAGCCGCAGGGCTGGTCCTCGCCAATGGTGCTGCAGTTGCGCAATGGCAGCTGGGGCCATTGGAGCGGCATCGGCGAGAACCGGCAGATCCGCTTGCGGCCGGTCTGGCTGCAGCCCGATGCCAGTCTTACCGGTGTCGGGCCGGCCATGCCGCGCAAGGCATTGCGGATAGCCCTCGGTGGCTGGTACATGCCGCAGACCCTGCGCAGCTATGCCAGGCAACTGGGCCTGCTGCTCAGCCTCTTCGCACTGCCGATGCTCGGCTTTGTGGCGATTGCCAGGTTCGGGCGAAGCGGCAGTGACGTGTCCACCACGCTGACCGCGGGCCTGGTCGGCAGCTTGGGCGCACTTACCGTCATAGCCGGGCCGATGGTCGGCGCCTTCAGCCTGGCTTGGCTGGGCAAACGCTGGCAACGCGTGAATGGCGAACTTCCCTTGCTTGCGTTGCTGCCGGCTTTTGGCGATCCCGCGTGCGCCAAGCGGGAACTGCTGCGCGCGGGGCTCGGCCTGCCGCTGTGCCTGCATGGCCTCCTCGCAGTGCTTGTGGTCGCGGCGATGCTGCACTGGCACCAGTATGCGCAACCGCTTTCGTTCCTGTTGCTTGCGCAACTGGTCACCGCCACCGTCACCGTCTCCGCGTTGCTCAATCTGTTCGGCGGTCTTGCGCTGCCGCTATGGGCGATGGGGCTGACACTGGCTGCCACCTTCCTGCTCACCGTGCTGAGCGCGATGCTGCCGGCCATGGCCTGGGGTCATCATCCGGTCGGCTGGGCCGGCGCGATGTTGCCTCCACTGGGACTGGGCTGGCTGTTGCTGGGTGGCGCCATGATCTGGCTCGGCCGACGTGGCTGGCGGGGGCTGATGCTGCGTCCGCATCCGTTCCTTTTGAACTGAGGGATTGCCGATGGATCACATCTGCGCCCGACGACTGCAGGACGAATTCAAGCCGCCGCCCGTGCTGGCGCAGGAGATCGCTGCAGAACAGACACCACGTGCGCTGCTGCACCGCTGGCAGCCACGGGCATGGCTGCTGTGCTGGCTGTTGCTGCCGGTGCTTGCCGGCTGGGTCGACTGGCTGCCGTCGTATCGTCAGCTGATTCACGGCGGGATGTTTGCAGCGCTCGTGGTTACTGCCATGATGGGCCGGGTATGCATCGCGCGCTGGCTGGCCGGAGCGGCCATGCTTGCCGCCGCCATGGCCAGGGCACGACGATTGGGCGCTGAAACCAAGGAAAAGGCCGACGCATGAAATGGATCACATCGAAAAGGCTGCAGAGCGAATTCGGACTTTCGTGGGCCGAGGCCGAACAGATCATTCGCGAACAGGTGCGCATGTCTGATCGCCGCTGGGACTGGTGCGCGCTATTGATCGGCACCCTGCGATTGACCGGCTTGCTCTGGGTATTCGTCGGCGCCAAATCGGCTTTCCCGTCGGCGCATGGAGGACGACTTGCATTGCTTGAATTGCCGGGCCTTGCAGTACTCGCTTTCGCGCACCTGGTACTTCCACGCCTGCTGGCCGGGGGCGCGATACTGGGCGTGGCAAAAGCGCGTGGGGTGGCTTGCGGCGAGTCTTGCCCGGCGGCCAGCAAACACTTCTCTTCGTAGCCATCCAAACGAGGCATCACCCATGGACGAACAACCCAATGAGCCCAAGCGCCAGCGGAGTCAGGCGATGGGTTCCAGCATCGCCATCGGCGTGGCCATCGGCAGCGCCCTCGGCGTCGCGCTGCACAACCTAGCTCTCGGCGTGGGTCTTGGCGTCGCGCTGGGTACCCTGTTTGGCGCGCTGCGCGTGCGTTCGGAGAAATGATGCGCTGACCCGACGCATCGGATCGGCGCCTTGCCGTCAGAACAGCTCGCCCTGCGGCGACGATTTGCGTGGCGGCACGAAACGCGAAGTATCGAGCAGGAGTTCGCGGGCGCGACCGAAGCCGTGCCTGCGGCAAGCCACTTCGAAGCGGCGGCGCAGCAAGTCGGCGAACACGCCCTGCCCGCGCATGCGGGTGGCGAAGTTGCTGTCGTAGTCACGGCCGCCGTTCATCTGCTGCACCAGGCTCATCACGTGCTCGGCGCGTTGTGGTGCGTGCAGGCTGAGCCATTCGCGGAACAGCAGCTTTAACTCGTACGGCAGGCGCAGCGTGGTGTAGCCTGCGCAGCGCGCGCCCGCATCGGCGGCCTGCGCCATCACCGCTTCCATGTCCTTGTCGTTGAGTGCCGGAATGATCGGCGCCACCAGCACGCCGACCGGTACCCCGGCGTCGGCCAGAGTGCGGATTGCCTTGATCCGCCGAAGCGGTGCACTGGCCCGCGGTTCGAGTTTCGCGGCCAGATGGTTGTCCAGCGAGTTGACCGAGACGAACACCTGCACCAGCCGCTCGCGCGCCATCGGCACCAGGATGTCGAGGTCGCGTTCGACCAGCGCGTTCTTGGTGACGATGGTGCACGGGTGATGGCATTCGGCGAGCAGTTCCAGCGCGGCACGGGTCAGCCGCCAGCGTTTCTCGATCGGCTGGTACGGATCGGTGTTGCTGCCGATGTTGATCGGGCTGATCACGTAACCGGGCTTGGCCAGTTCCGCGCGCAGCACTTCGGCGATATTGCCTTTCGCACGCAGCTTGGTTTCGAAGTCGAGACCGGGCGACAGGTTGAGGTAGCTGTGCGATGGCCGTGCAAAGCAGTATATGCAGCCATGTTCGCACCCTCGGTACGGGTTGATCGCCTGGCTGAAAGCGATGTCCGGCGAGTCGTTGCGGCTGATCACGCTACGCGCGCGTTCCTCGGTGACCTCGGTGCGCGGGCGCGGCGCGTCTTCGTCCAGCAACGCGCTTTGCCAGCCGTCATCCTCGGCTTGGTGGCGGATATTCTCGAAGCGGCCCTCGGGATTGGAGGCAGCTCCACGGCCCTTGATCATCCGGCTCGTTTGAGCCTGGTCGTGCGGGGTTTGCGGTGGCAACGGATCATCCATCGGCGCAGTTTGCCGCGATGATGTCTCAGCCGCCGCGACATCTTTCGCGTGCGTGATGCGGCGCCCGCCGGGCGCACTTCGGCGGCGTTATGATGCGCCGGTCAGGCCGCGGCAGGCGGCGTGTTCCACATGTCAGGGGCCCATCATGCGCTGGCTGTTGTTCGTCCTCACCCTGTTTGCCTTCGTGTTGTGCTTTACCCGTCACAGCGCCGGTGCGTGGGGCTTCTGGCTGCTGATGGGCTTCGTCGGCATCATCGCCACCACGCTGGCGTTCGCGCAGGCCCGCCTCGCCGGCAGCTCACGTGTCGACAGTCTGTCCGAATACGACCTGATGCGGCTGCGCGAGGGCAAGGATCCGCTCAATCACGATCGCCCCGAGCGGTAGCGCAGATCAAATCCACCCTAGGAGCGTGCCCTGCGCGCGTATGCTCTGGTGTTGGTCGGAGTGAAAAGCATCGCGCCTAGGGTGTGCTCCTACGACGCGGCTCGCTGCGGGCCGAGCTCCGCCGTCATCGCCTCGCGCATCAGGAATTTCTGCACCTTGCCGGTCACCGTCATCGGGAAGGCATCGACGAAGCGCACGTAGTGCGGCACCTTGTAATAGGCCAGGTGGTGACGGCAGTAATCCTGGATCTCCGCCTCGCTGGCCGCGCAGCCTTCGCGCAGGCGGATCCATGCGCAGACCTGCTCGCCGAACTTCGCATCGGGCACGCCGAACACCTGCACGTCCTGCACCTTCGGATGGGTATAGAGGAATTCCTCGATCTCGCGCGGATACACGTTCTCGCCGCCACGGATGATCATGTCCTTGAGCCGGCCGACGATGCGGCAATAGCCGTCCGCGTCGATCACCGCCAGATCGCCGGTGTGCATCCAGCCGGCCTGGTCGATCGCTTCATGCGTTCGCACCGGATCGTCCCAGTAGCCGAGCATCACCGAATAGCCGCGCGTGCACAGCTCGCCCGTCTCGCCGCGCGGCACCACCCGGCCGTATGCGTCGACCAGCTTTACCTCGAGGTGCGGATGGATCCGCCCGACGCTGTCGACGCGGCGTTCCAGCGGATCGTCTGGCACGGTCTGGAAGCTGACCGGGCTGGTCTCGGTCATGCCGTAGGCGATGGTGACCTCGGCCATGTGCATCTCGCCGACCACGCGGCGCATCACCTCGATCGGACACGGCGAGCCGGCCATGATGCCGGTGCGCAGGCTGCTCAGGTCGAACTCGGCGAAGCGCGGGTGTTCGAGTTCGGCGATGAACATCGTCGGCACGCCGTGCAGGCCGGTGCAGCGTTCCGCCGCCACCGTTTCCAGCGTGGCCAGCGCGTCGAAACCCTCGCCAGGAATCACCATGCAGGCGCCGTGGGTGACGCAGGCCAAGTTGCCCAGCACCATGCCGAAGCAGTGGTAGAACGGCACCGGTATGCACAGCCGGTCCTGCTCGGTGAGGCGCATCGCCTCGCCGATGAACCAGCCGTTGTTGATGATGTTGTGGTGGGTCAGCGTGGCGCCCTTCGGCGCACCGGTGGTGCCGGAGGTGAACTGGATGTTCACCGGATCGTCGAAGCCAAGCTTGTTCTCCGCCTCATGCATGCGGGCCAACGCGGCCGCATCGCCGAGCGCCGCCAGTTGCTGCCAGCTGCGCGTGCCCGCTGCCGCTTCTTCATCGAGCAGGATCACCTCGCGCAACGCCGGCAGTCGTGCCACATTCAACTGGCCGTGGGTACTGGCGGCCAGCTCCGGCGCCAACTCGCCCAGCATGTCCAGGTAGCGTGAGGTCTTGAAGCGGCGCGGCAACACCAGCGCACGGCATGCCACGGTGTTGAGCGCGTATTCCAGCTCGTGCGCGCGGTAGGCCGGATTGATGTTGACCAGGATCAGCCCTGCCTTCGGCGTGGCAAACTGCAGCACCACCCACTCGGCACGGTTCGGCGACCAGATGCCGACGCGATCGCCACGCTGCAACCCCAGCGCCAGCAGGCCGGCGGCGACGCGTTCCACCTCGGCATGGAATTGCCGATAGCTCATCCGCACGTGCTGCGCGCGCACCACCAGCGCCGGACGTTCGGGATGGGCGGCGGCGATGCGATCGATCAGTGTGCCCAGCGTGTCGCCCAGCAACGGCTGGGAACTCCCACCGTGGACATAGCTTGGTGCGGCACTCATTGGTGCTCTCCCGAGATCATCGCGCGGAATTCACTGGCCAGCATAACGCCTGCGCTGGTGTCCGGATCGCGGTAGCCATGCATCGCGGTGAGCTTGCCGATCACCCTTCGCTCACGATCACTGCACATCGAAACACGGACGCTTGTACCGTTGGCGTGCCGACCGGCACTGCTTGTTCAAACCTGGGAGTTCATGATGACTGCATCCGGCCTGATCGTCTTTCTGCTCATCGGCGCAATTGCCGGCTGGCTTGCCGGCCTGATCGTGCGCGGCTTCGGCTTCGGCCTGCTCGGCAATATCGTGGTCGGCATCATCGGCGCGTTTCTCGCCGGCTGGCTGCTGCCAATGCTCGGCGTCGGCTTCAGCCTCGGCAGCCCGATCGTCACCAGCATCGTCTACGCGATGATTGGTGCCATCGTGCTGCTGGTACTGATCGGCTTGATCAGGCGCGCCTGAGTTCCCGTCCGAACCGGGCCGCCGCCGACCATGCCGCGGTGGCCCTCGCCCAGGCGGCGCGCTACTCTCGCACGCCTATGAGCGAACTCAACCAGCGTGATTTCACCCTCGACCCCGAAGACAACGGCCGGCTGGCCAACCTGTGCGGGCCGTTCGACGAGCATCTGCGCCAGATCGAGCTGCGCCTCGGCGTGGAGATCAACCACCGCGGCAGCATCTTCCAGGTGATTGGCGAAGACGCCCCGATCCGGGCGGCCGAGAAAGTGCTGCGCGCGCTGTATGCCGTCACCGAAGACGAGGCGCTGACCGGGGCGAAGATCAACCTGCACCTGGCCGAATCCGGCATCGACGCGATCACCGCGGAGGCGGCCGAAGGCGCGCAGGACGTGACGATCAAGGTCAAGCGCGGCGTGATCAAGGGCCGCGGCCCGAACCAGGCGCGCTACCTGCACGCGATCGCCAGCCACGACATCAATTTCGGCGTGGGCCCGGCCGGCACCGGCAAGACCTACCTGGCGGTGGCCAGCGCGGTCGAGGCGCTGGAGGCGAACCGCGTGCAGCGCCTGCTGCTGGTGCGCCCGGCGGTGGAGGCGGGCGAGAAGCTCGGCTTCCTGCCCGGCGACCTGTCGCAGAAGGTCGATCCGTACCTGCGCCCGTTGTATGACGCGCTGTACGAAATGCTCGGCTTCGAGAAGGTGGCCAAGCTGATCGAGCGCAACGTGATCGAGATCGCGCCGCTCGCCTATATGCGCGGCCGCACGTTGAACGATTCCTACGTGATCCTCGACGAGGCGCAGAACACCACGGTCGAGCAGATGAAGATGTTCCTCACCCGCATCGGTTTCGGCACGGTGGCGGTGATCACCGGCGACGTCACCCAGGTCGACCTGCCGCGCAGCACCCGCTCGGGCCTGCGCCAGGCGATCGAGGTGTTGCGCGGGGTCAACGGCATCAGCTTCACCTTCTTCACTTCGCGCGACGTGGTGCGCCACCCGCTGGTGGCGAAGATCGTGCGCGCCTACGAGGCGTTCGAGCAGAAGGAGGAAGACGGCAAATGAGCCTGCCATCGCGCGCTTCCGGAGCAGCGGCTTCTGCCGCGAAAGCTTCTTCGCGGGTCCAGCCAGAGCGATCGCCGCTCCCTCAGGGAAATGCCACGGTGCACCTCGGCTATGCGGTGCCGCGGACCGGGCTGCCCGCGCCGGTCAGCTTCCGCCGCTGGGTCGAGGCGGCGCTGCGTGGTGCGAAGCGACGCAAGCCGGCCGAACTGGCGATCCGCCTCGTCGATGCCGACGAAGGCCGCGCACTCAACCGCGACTACCGCGGCAAGGACTATGCCACCAACGTGCTGTCGTTTCCCGCCGAACTGCCGCCAGGGGTGGCGCTGCCGCTGATTGGCGACCTGGCGATCTGCGCCCCGGTGGTGCTGCGCGAGGCCACCGAGCAGGGCAAGCTGGCGCGCGATCACTGGGCCCACCTGACTGTTCATGGCGTGCTGCACCTGCTTGGTTACGACCATATCGAGGACAGCGAAGCCGAGGCGATGGAGGCCCTGGAAACCCGCATCCTGGCCGGCCTCGGCATCGCCGATCCGTACGCCTGATCGTTCTCACGAGCCACCTGGAACAGGCTTGTGCTCTGAATTGTCACGGATTTTCCGCTAGACTCGCCGATACCGCCCGCTCGCGGGCAGCACTCCAACCGTGAATGAACGACGACCCTGGCAGTACCAGCGGCCCGGCACACCGTACCTGGTGGGACCGGCTGGGCCACATGTTTTCCGGCGAGCCACGCAACCGCAGCGAACTGCTTGAGGAGTTGCGCGCCGCCCAGACCAACGGACTGCTGTCCGTCGATACCCTCACCATGGTCGAGGGTGCGCTCAAGGTCAACGAGCTGAGCGTGGACGACGTGATGGTGCCGCGCGCGCAGATCGTGATGCTCGCGGCCGAATCGCCATTGACCGAGATCCTCGCCACCGTGGTCGAATCCGGCCATTCGCGCTTCCCGGTGCACGGCGAGGACAAGGACGAGATCCTCGGCATCCTGCTGGCCAAGGACCTGCTGAAGTACTTCGGCTCCGCCGGGCACTTCGACATCCACGCGATCCTGCGCCCGGCCGTGCTGATTCCCGAATCGATGCGCCTGAACGTGCTGCTGGACGAGTTCCGCCGCTCGCGCAACCACATGGCGCTGGTGGTCAACGAATACGGCGGCGTCGCCGGCCTGATCACCATCGAGGACGTGCTCGAGCAGATCGTCGGCGAGATCGACGACGAGCACGACGACGACGAACCCGAGCTGATGCACGAACAGCCCGGCGGCGACTGGCTGGTCAGCGCACTGACCCCGATCGAGGACTTCAACGAACAGGCCGGCACCGCGTTCTCCGACGAGGAATACGACACCGTCGGCGGCATGGTCACCTCCGAATTCGGCCACCTTCCCGAGGTCGGCGAGGAAGTGGCGATCGGCGGCTTCCTGTTCCACGTCACCGAGGCCGACGACCGCCGCGTGCAGCAGTTCCGCGTGGCGCGGCACGACAAGCGATGAATGCGCGCCGGCGCAGCCGCCGGCACGCATTCATCAACGCCTGCTTTTCTCAAGAGGCGCGCGGCGCTCCAATCGGCAGCACCGTGCGTTGCTGCGACTCATTGATCACCTCGGCTGCGGACAAGTAGAAGGCGAGTACCGCCGTGAGCAGTCCGGCATAACCGCCAGCCATGTGCAGCGCAGCCATGCCGGTCCATTCGCCGGCCGCGAGCAGGAAGAAAGTGATCCACAGCACCAGGAAGATCAGCTGCAGCGCGCGCGGCGCGCGGAGCGTGGCCAGCCACATGTAGAAGGTGAACACGCCCCACAGGCACAGGTACCAGCCGACGAACGCCGGCGGCACCTTGTCATGCAGGAACAGCACGAACAGCGCGAACGACCACCAGAACGCGCCGTAGCTCAGGAAGGCGGTGGCGCCGAAAGTGTTGCCGCGCGGCAGTTCCATCACGCCGGCGATCGCCTGCGCGGTGCCGCCGTAGGCCAGCGCGCAGGCCAGCACCAGATTCATCGCATCGCTGCTGAACCAGCCGGCATTGATCATGCTGAGCAGCCAGGTGGTGAGTGCGAAGCCGGCCAGGCCCAGAGGCGCCGGATTGGAGAACTGCCGTGGTGTCTGCGTGCTGCTCATCTGCCAATCTCCCCATCGAATGAATCGGAATGTGCTTGCGGCGGCGTGCGTTTGCCAGACTTCGGGATAATCCGAACAACTTGTCATCCCAGCGAACCCCGAACAGGGGCTAGATCCGGTCAGTCATCCTTCTTTGGATTCAGAAGTGATACAGCGCGCTGACGCTCAACTGATTGCCGCTGGTGGTCTTGCGATCCACGCCGTTGCTGGTCGAGTCGAGCACGTCGTGCATCCACTCGAGACCGAGATCGTAGGCGCCCGCGCTGTATTGCACATTCAGCGCCGACTGCCGGTTCCTGAGCAGACCGGTCGCACCGTTCCCCATCCAGCGGATCACGTCGGCGGTATTGGGCTTGCTCATGCCGTAGAACGCGTTGGCACTCCAGTTCGGCGTGAAGTTGTAGCCGGCTTGCAGATAGCCGCCGGTGTCCTCGATGTCGCCGAACTGGGACAAGTCGCCGAAGATCTCGCCCAGCCCCTTGCCGGTGTAGACCAGGCCCTTGAACATCCATGGGCCCGGCTTCCAGCTGCCGCCGACCTCGTAGCCCACGCTCTTCACCGTGGACTGGAGCGGGGTCGGGGTCGTCCCGCTCACCCCGCGCAGATCGACCTCGCTGTAGTGCGCCACGGCATAGGCCAGCCAGTCCTTGTCCTGCACATGCAGGCGCGCCTCGACCTGTGGGCGGAAGCCGACGTTGCCGGCTGTCAGGTAGTTGGTGTTGTTCACGGCGCCATCCGGACCGTTCCAGGAGCCTTCGAACACGCCAAGATCCAACCGCCACCTGACGCCCGCCGAGCCATGGTTGAGATCCTGCATCCACACCAGGCCGGGGAAGCGCCAGCCGATCATGCCGGTGCCAAAACCCAGCGGAAACGCGATATGCGAAAGCGAGGTCGACACATTGTCCAGCGGGAACATGAACTCCCATTGCTGGCCGATCCTGACGGTGCTGCCGGTATCGGGATTGCTCAGGTCCATATAGGCCTGACGCAGGCGCGGTATCGGCTGCTGCTGGCTGTAGGCACCGGTGCCGTTGTAGCCACCGAAGAAGTCCATCTCGATGCGACCGCCGCCGATCCAGTCACCGGCGAATTTGGCACCGCTGAAATCGAGCCAGAAACGCGTGTTGCGCACATCGACACCACTGAGCGAGCCGTTGGAACCGGGTACCGGGTATTCGGCATTCTGGCCGTTGCCGTAGGTGAAGCTCTTGCTCTGGTCGAACGCGGTCGCACTGATGAATCCGTGCAGGGCCACCGATACGCCCGGAGCACTGGTGAAGGTCGGCGTCGCCGCTTGGGTCGCGGGCGCCGCCGCCACATTCTGCGCAGGCATGGCAGGCGCTGGCGCCGCCTTCTGTGCCTGGATCATTGCCTTGAGTTCATTCAACTGCTGCTCCAGCTGCGCCACGCGCTGTTCGAGCTGTTGTTCGCGCGTATCGTTGCTCTGCGCATGCGCGGCCAGCGGCATGGCCAGCGCGCAAGCCATGCTCAGGGCGAGCGCGGTGTAACGATTTGAATATCGCGTGATCATGCGTGCGTCTCCCCGCGGTCAAGGTCGGATCGAGCATGGCCATGCTGCAGCGCGCGCGACTATTCGCCATTGGTCGAGATTCGACCAAAGTCGACACCATGTGCCGACGCATGCGCCGCGGCGATACGGCTAAACTCGAAGCCTCAAGCCCGCCGGGCGTCGATGCCTGCCGCGGCTCCCCCGTCGCACCCTCGATACCAGCCAGCAGGAGGCCAGTCATGTCCAGGATCTACCCGGTCACCCCCGCGTTTGCCGCCGCGGCACGCGTTCGCCATGACGACTACACGCGCCTGTATGCCGAGTCGGTGGACGATCCGGTGGGTTTCTGGGGTCGCGTCGCTGGCCGGCTGGACTGGATCAAGCCACCGGCCAAGATCAAGAACGTCTCGTTCGATCCGAAAGACCTGCACATCCGCTGGTACGAGGACGGCGAGCTCAACGTGTCCGCGAACTGCCTCGACCGCCACCTCGCCGAGCGTGGCGACAAGACCGCGATCATCTTCGAGGGCGACGACCCGAACGACTCGCGCCGGATCAGCTATCGCGAACTGCATGCGGAAGTGTGCAAGTTCGCCAACACGCTGAAGAACCTCGGCGTGGGCAAGGGCGACCGCGTGGCGATCTACCTGCCGATGATTCCCGAGGCCGCGGTGGCGATGCTGGCCTGTGCGCGCATCGGCGCGGTACATTCGGTGGTGTTCGGCGGCTTCTCGCCCGACTCGCTGGCCGGGCGCATCGCCGATTCCACCTGCAAGCTGGTGATCACCGCCGACGAAGGCGTGCGCGGCGGCAAGCGGATCGCGCTGAAGGCCAACGTGGACGCCGCGCTGGAACGTCCCGGCACCAACAGCGTGGAAACGGTGGTGGTGGTACGCCGCACCGGCGCCGCGGTGCCGATGCAGTCGCCACGCGACCGCTACTGGCACAACCTGATGGACGGCCAATCGGCCGATTGCCCGGCCGAACCGATGGAAGCGGAACACCCGTTGTTCATCCTGTACACCTCCGGCTCCACCGGCAAGCCGAAGGGCGTGCTGCACACGTCCGCCGGTTACCTGGTCTACACCAGCTACACGCACGAGCTGGTGTTCGACCTGCGCGAGGACGACGTCTACTGGTGCACCGCCGATGTGGGTTGGGTCACCGGCCACAGCTACGTGGTGTACGGTCCGCTGGCGAACGGCGCCACCACCGTGATGTTCGACGGCGTGCCGAACTATCCGGATTTCAGCCGCTTCTGGCAGGTGATCGACAAGCATCGGGTGAGCCTGTTCTATACCGCGCCCACCGCGATCCGTGCACTGATGCGCGAAGGCGAGGCACCGGTCAAGAAGACCTCCCGCGCTTCGCTGCGCCTGCTCGGCTCGGTCGGTGAGCCGATCAATCCGGAAGCATGGGAGTGGTATCACCGCGTGGTCGGCGACGAGCGCTGCCCGATCGTCGATACCTGGTGGCAGACCGAGACCGGCGGCATCCTGATCACCCCGCTGGCCGGCGCGATCGATGCCAAGCCCGGTTCGGCCACGCTGCCGTTCTTCGGCGTGAAGCCGGCCATCGTCGATGCCAATGGCGAGCTGCAGGAAGGCGCCGCCGAGGGCAACCTGATCATCACCGATTCCTGGCCTGGCCAGATGCGCACCGTCTATGGCGACCACCAGCGCTTCATCGAGACCTACTTCAGCGCGTATCCGGGCAACTACTTCACCGGCGATGGCGTGCGTCGCGACGAGGACGGCTATTACTGGATCACCGGCCGCGTCGATGACGTGATCAACGTCAGCGGCCATCGCATCGGCACCGCCGAGGTGGAGAGCGCTCTGGTCGCGCATCCCAAGGTGGCCGAGGCGGCGGTGGTCGGTGCCCCGCACGAGATCAAGGGCCAGGGCATCTACGCCTTCGTCACCCTGATCGCCGGCGAACAGGGCAGCGACGAACTGCGCAAGGAACTGGTCGCCTGGGTGCGCAAGGAAATCGGTCCGATCGCCACGCCGGATTACCTGCAGTGGGCGCCCGGCCTGCCGAAGACCCGTTCCGGAAAGATCATGCGCCGCATCCTGCGCAAGATCGGCGAGAACCTGCCCGACCAGCTCGGCGACATCAGCACGCTCGCCGATCCCGGCGTGGTGAAGAGCCTGGTGGACGAGCGGCTGATCAAATAAGTAAGCAGGAGTGAGTGGGGAGGAGTGAGACGTGAGTAAATGCGGAAAGCTTGCTCGATGCCCTCTCTCGTTTCTCACTCCTCCCCGCTCACTACTCGCCTTATGCCCGACATCCTGATCGCCGATGACCACCCGCTGTTCCGCGATGCCCTGCAGCGCGCGGTACTGCATGCGTTGCCGCAGGCACGGGTGCACAGCGCCGACAGCGTGCATGGCCTGCTGGGCCTGATCGAGCAGTTTCCCGATGCCGAGCTGCTGCTGCTCGACCTGCACATGCCCGGTGCGCGCGGCTATTCCGCGCTGGCGCATATCCGCGGGCAGTACCCGGGACTGCCGACCATCGTGGTGTCCGGTCATGAAGAGGCGCAGGTGGCGCGCCGCGCGCTGGCGCACGGTGCCTCGGCGTACATCCCGAAATCCACGCCGGGCGAGGGCATCGTCGCGGCGATCCGCGCGGTGCTCGATGGCGATGTCTGGCTGCCGCATCCGCAGTTCGGTGGCGCCAGCGAACTCAAGCCCGACGAAGCCGCTGCCGCCGCGCAGATTGCCTCGCTCACGCCACAGCAGTTCCGCGTGATGACGATGATCGCCGAAGGCCTGCTCAACAAGCAGATCGCCTACGACCTCGGCGTCTCCGAGGCCACGGTCAAGGCACACATGACCGCGATCATGCGCAAGCTCGGCGTCAACAACCGCACCCAGGTCGCGCTGATCGCCAGCCAGCTGGCGGTTGACCAGGAAGCCATGCCGAGCTTTTCCGACAACGGGAATTGAATCCCCTGCGCTAGCGCCGCAGCAGCGCCGTCAGCAAGGCACGCAACGCCGCCGGACGCACCGGCTTGTGCAGTACCGGATAACCCAGCGCACGCGCGCGCTGCTTCAACTCGCTGCTGCCGTCGGCGGTGATCATCGCTGCCGGCGGCAGCTCGGGATAGTCGACACGCAGCAGTTGCAGTGCCTGCAGGCCATCGACGTCATCGGCGAGATGGTAGTCGGCGAGGATCAGGTCGACCGGGCCACGCGCCAGTTCGTGCCGGGCCTGCTCCACATTCAGCGCGGTGCGACACTCCACGCCCCAGCGCTGCAGCAGCGCACGCATGCCATCCAGGATGGCGGCATCGTTGTCCAGGCACAGCACCGCCAGCGGCAGCTGTTCGTCGCTGCCGCCTCGCGGCACCTGCTGATGACGCGCCGGCACGGCGGCGCTTCGTGGCACAGTGACCGAGAAGCAGCTGCCGCGATGCAACTGCGAGTGCAGATTGAGCCGGTGGCCGAGGATGCCGGCAAGGCGATCGCAGATCGACAGGCCCAGGCCGAGCCCCTTCTCGCCCCACGGCGAAGGCTGCTCCAGCCGCTGGAATTCGTCGAAGATCCGCGCACGCTGTTCCGCCGCGATGCCGGGACCGCTATCCCACACCTCGATGCGTACGCTGTCGCCTTCCCGGCGCGCACCGAGCAAGACGCCACCGGCGCGCGTATAGCGCAGCGCATTGGACAGGAAATTCTGCAGGATCCGGCGCAGCAGCTGCGGATCGCTGCGCACGGCCAGCCGCGTCGGCACCACCCGCAGGCACAGCCCGCGCTGTTCGGCGACCACCGCAAACTGCGCCTTCAGTGAATCGAACAGTTCGCTCAGCGCGAAACCGCCCACGTCGGGCCGGTAGCTGCCGGCATCCAGTCGCGAGGTGTCGAGCAAGGCATCGAGCAAATCCTCGGCGGCGCGGAACGAGGCATCGATGCGCTCGGCCAACTGGCTGGCTTCCGCGTCCAGCCCCGGATGCTGACGCAGCGCGGAGGTGAACAGGCGCGCCGCATTCAACGGTTGCAGCAGGTCGTGGCTGGCGGCGGCGAGGAAGCGCGTCTTGGAAATATTGGCGGTCTCCGCCGCGCGCCGCGCCTGCGCGGTCGCCGCCAGCGCCTCGGACAGCTCGGCGGTGCGCTGCTCCACCCGCTGTTCCAGCGTCTCGTTCACTTCGAGCAGCGCCTGCTCGGCATGCTTGTAGGCGGTGACATCGGTATACGTGGTGACATAGCCGCCGCCCGGCAGTGCGCGGCCGCGCATCTCGATGACCGTGCCATCCGGTCGCAGTCGCTGGAACAGATGCGACGAGCCGGCGCGCATGTGATCGATGCGCCGTGCCACATGGCCGTCCACCTCGCCCGGACCGCACTCGCCCATCTCGGCGTTGCGGCGGATCAGCTCGGCCACCGGCACGCCGACGTGCACCATGCCGTCGGGATAGTCGAACAGCTCCAGGTAGCGCCGGTTCCACGCGACCAGCCGCATCTGCGCGTCGACCACGCTGATCCCCTGCGAGACGTTCTCCAGCGTGGTGGAAAGCAGCTCGCGATTGAAGCGCAGTTCCTGCGAGGCTTCGTCCATCAGCGCCATCGCCTCGGCAAGGTCCAGCCCGCTGCCGGACAGTGCACCGATCAGGATGCGCCGCGCATTGGCCGTGCCGACCGCCGAGGCCAGCAGGCGTTCGGTGTACTGGATCAGGGCGCGATCGGCCACGGCGCCGGCCTGCATCGCCAGGCCGTGGCGCTCGCCATACTCGGCGAACGCCCGGGTGCTGCTGCGCTCGCCGACGATGCGTTCGGCGATCGTGCGCAGATCGGCCACCGCCACCCGGCCACGCCAGTCGCCCACACCGCTGCGCGTAGCCCGGTTGCCATCGACAAACATCGCCGCATGCAGGCGCTCTTCCAGGCGCGGGCGGAAACGCAGCGAGATGAAAACCAGACAGCCCATATTGACCAGCAGCGACCAGAACGCCCCATGCATGACCGGATCCCAGCCATCGATATGGAACAGCGCCTGCGGACGCAACCAGCTCCAGCCGAACGGGCCTGCCTGCAACCACGTCGACGAACGGCTGACCGCCGGCAGCAACAGCGTATACACCCACACGGCAAAACCGCCGATCAGGCCGATCGCGACACCGCGGCGATTGGCGCCGCGCCAGTACATTGCCGCGAACAGCGCCGGTGCGAATTGCGCCACCGCGGCAAAGGCGAGCAAGCCGGTCGCGGCCAGATTCTGCGCATCGGCGGCCACCCGGTAATACGCATAAGCCATCAGGGCCAGCGCCACGATCGCCACCCGGCGCACCCGCAGCACCAGTTGCGGCAGGTCGCTGCGCTGCTCCAGCCGCAAGCGCCGGATGCGCAGCAAGGCCGGCATCACCAGGTCGTTGCTGATCATGGTCGACAGCGCGATCGACGCCACGATCACCATGCCCGTCGCCGCCGAAAAGCCGCCGATGAAGGCCAGCAGTGCCACCGCGCGATCGCCGTGCGCCATCGGCAGCGTCAGCACCCAGATATCGGCGACGCCGTCGCGCACCGCCGGCAGGTGCATGCCCGCTGCCACGATCGGCAACACCGCCAGACTGATGATGATGAGATACAGCGGCAGCATCCAGCGTGCACGCCGCAGATCGTCGATGTCCTCGCATTCGACCACGCCGATCTGGAACTGCCGCGGCAGGCAGAACAGCGCCACGAACGCCAGCATGGTCTGCGCCAGGAATCCCGGCGACAGACCCTTGTCCATCTGTTCGATCGGAATACGTACGGTCGTGGCCAGGCCCGGGCCGTGCCACCACGCATACCCGGCCAGTGCCACGAACGCGAACAGCTTGATCAGCGACTCCAGCGCGATCGCCAGCATCATGCCGTGGTGATGCTCGGTCGCATCGATGCTGCGCGTGCCGAACAGGATCGCGAACAGGGCCAGCAGCAAGGCGCACCACAAGGCGGTGTCGACGCCGGCTCCGGGGATCGCCCCCGGTGCGACTCCGCCAAGCACGTCGAACGACATCGCCACCGCCTTGAACTGCAGCGCGATGTACGGCACCACCGCGACCACCGCGATGATCGCCACCAGCGCCGCCAGGCCGTGCGACTTGCCGAATCGTGCCCCGATGAAATCGGCAATCGATGTGATGTTGCGCTGTCCGGCCACCTGCACCAGCCGGCGCACCAGACCAAAGCCGAACACGAACAGCAGGATCGGGCCCAGATAGATCGGCAGATACGCCAGGCCGTCGCGCGCCGCCGTGCCGACCGCGCCGTAGAACGTCCACGACGAGCAATACACCGCGAGTGCCAGGCTGTAGATGATCGGACGCAGGCGCGGCTGGCGCGGATAGACCGGCCGACGATCGCCGGCATAGGCCACGACGAAAAGCAGCCCCACGTACAGCAGCGCCACCAGCAACAGTAACCAGGCCTGGATCAAGCAAGCTTTCTCCATCGAAGAACTGACGGCGCCGACACCAAGCCGCGTGCTTGTGCATGGGCCATGCCGGCGGCAACATGGGCGGATGACTGCATCAGACCGACAGCCGCTTGCCAACGTAGCAGAGCATCTGCGCGATGACGAGATTCACGTCTGGCGCATGGCCTACCGGCACGCGCAAGGGCGAGCGCCATTGCGCCGCGTGCTTGCAGCCTATCTGCATAGGGATGCCACCGAAGTTGTGCTGGTGGACGGTGAACATGGCCGGCCGGCGTTGGCCGCCGGCCACGATCGCGGGATCGGTTTCAACTGGTCGCACAGCGGCGAACACGCCGTTATCGCCGTGGGTCGGCATGTGACGCCCGGTATCGACCTGGAACGCCTTCGACCGCGACCACGTGCGCTGGACATCGCCCAACGGTATTTCAGCGCCGACGAGGCCGCCTTGCTGGCTGCCCTGCCTGCCGCGGATCGCAGTGCGGCTTTCCTCGAACTGTGGACGGCGAAGGAAGCCGTGCTCAAGGCACTCGGCCGCGGCATCGGTTTCGGGCTGCACCGGCTCAGCATTGCCCGCGTGGATGCACAACTGCGCCTGTTGCGGCTTGAAGGCGACGATGCACGTTGCTGGCAACTGCATCCGCTTGCTGTCGGTTCGGCCCTGCTGGCGGCCCTGGCCTGGCGCGGGGATACGCGGCGGGTCCGGTCCTACACACTTGCCGGCGACGGTTGATCGGTACACTGTCGGATTGATGCGCACGCGACCCTGCACCGAAGCCCGCGTGCCGCAGCGACCTCCCCGCCACAGATCGTGCACCCGCCATGACCCTGCTCAGCGTCAACCTCAACAAGATCGCCGTATTGCGCAATTCGCGCGGCGGCCACGAACCGGACATCTGCCACGCCGCGCAGACCTGCATCGAAAGCGGCTGCGGCGGCATCACCGTGCATCCGCGACCGGATCAGCGCCATGTACGACCGGATGACGTGCGCGCACTGGCCGCCATGCTGGGCGGGCGGGTGGAATACAACATCGAGGGCAATCCATTTGCCCCGGCACGCGGTGGCTATCCCGGGCTGATTGCGCTGGCGCGCGAAGTTCGGCCCACCCAGGTGACCCTGGTGCCCGACGGCGATGGCCAGATCACCTCCGATCACGGCTTCGACCTGGTCCGCGACAGCGATCGGCTGCGTCCGCTGGTGGCCGAGTTGAACGAGTTCGGTTGCCGGGTCAGCCTGTTCGTCGATGCCGCGGTCCAGGACTTCGCCATGGCGAAGGCGATGGGCGTGCAGCGCATCGAGATCTACACCGGCCCGTATGCGCAGGCCTTTGCCGAAGGGCAACCCGAAGCCGCGCTGGCTGCGTGCGCCGATACCGCCCGCCGCGCGCAACAGGCCGGACTGGCGGTGAATGCCGGACACGATCTCAGCCAGGCGAACCTGGGCACGTTCAAGGCGGCGATTCCCGGGCTGGCGGAAGTCTCGATCGGCCATGCGCTGATCGGCGAGGCGCTGTACCAGGGTTTGGCCAGCACCGTGCGCAACTATTTGCAGATCCTGCGCTGAGGCTGGCCGCCGGGCGCATCACCTCATGTGGCGCATAAACAGAAACCCCCGCACATGGCGGGGGTCTCTGTCTCACATACGTATCCGTGCCCTCGCAGGCAGCGGATCAACCCGTCACTGGACTTCGGTGAAGCCGATCTTGGTCAAGTTGTAGCTTTTCGCGTCGGCCAGCACACGCGCCACGTACTGATAGGCGACACCATCGTCAGCGGCAATCTGGATTTCCGGCTGATTGCTCTGCTGGGCGATCACGGCGAGCTGTGCTTTCAAGCCCAGTTCGTCGACCGGCGTATCGTTCCAGTAGAACGCGCCACCCTGGTCAATCTTCAGGTGAATCGGATCCAGCGGATTGGGCGGATTGATGACATTCGGATTCGGCTGCGGCAGATCGACCTTGATCTTGTGCGCCAGCACCGGTGCCGTGATCATGAAAATGATCAGCAGCACCAACATCACGTCGACCAACGGCGTGACGTTGATATCCGACATCGGTCCACTGGTTTTGGTAGTGAAGGCCATCTCTCGTCACCCCTTCGGCGCGTCAGTGGTCATGAAGCCGACATGCACCATGCCCGAATCCTTCGCGTCGCTGATCACCTTCTTGACGATCTTGAACTCGGTCGTCTTGTCGGCGCGGATCTGCAGTTCCGGCTGCGGTGACTTCTGCGCGTTCACCGCGAGCTGTGCCTTCAATTCAGCCTCTTCGACCTTGTGATCGTTGAAGTACAGGCTGCCATCCGACTTGATCGCGAGATCAAGCGGCGGTACCGGCATTTCCTCGTCCTTGGTCTTCGGATTGGCGGTGGGCAAATCAATCGTGATGGAGTGCGACATCAGCGGTGCGGTGATCATGAAGATGATCAGCAGTACCAACATCACGTCGACCAGCGGCGTGACGTTGATTTCCGACATCGGACCGCCGGAATTGCCCCCGGTACTCATCGCCATGGGTCAATCCCTCACTTCTGGCTTTCGACGCGCGAGCCGGTGGCGAAGAAGTCGTGCAGGTCATGCGCGAATTCGTCGAACCGGGCGTAGGTCAGACGATTCGAACGGCTGAAGAAGTTGTAGGCGAACAGGGCCGGGATCGCGGCGAACAGACCGAACGCGGTCATGATCAGCGCCTCACCCACCGGGCCAGCCACCGCGTTCATCGACGCGTTGCCGGTAGCGGCAATGCCGATCAGCGCGTGGTAGATGCCCCACACGGTACCGAGCAGGCCGACGAACGGTGCGGCCGAACCGACCGTGGCGAGCAGGGTCATGCCGCCTTCCAGACGCAGGCTCTCGCGAGCGACGGCCTGACGCAGGGCGCGGTCGATGAACTCCGAGCGGCTCAGCGATTCAGCCAGACGACCGGTGGTGCCTGCCGTGCTCTGCTGGTGATGGGCAACCGCCGAAGCAGCGTCCAGCGCGATCTTGGAGAACGGCTCGCTCTTGGGCTGCGATTCCAGTTCGCGGATCGCGTCCTGGGTGGAGCCATTGCCCCAGAAGCCGTCGATGACCTTGTCGGCGCGTGCCTTCACCGTGGCATTGCGAATGCCGTTGGCGATGATGAAGTACCACGACAGGAACGACATCACCACCAGCGTGACGAACACGACCCAGCCGAGCCAGTCGAAGTTCTGCATCAGGTTGGCGAAGCCCATCTGCTTCATGGCTTCGGCGTTGGTATTGCCACCCATAGCCTGTGCGGCATCGGTTGTTGCAGGAGTCTGTAGGAACATAACGCTACCCTAGGGAAGTCAAGCGTGAACTGTAACTGTAATCGACTGGAACTGGATTACAGCTGATTGAATTGATGCGTGAATTACATTAACCGCCGAGATTGAAGTTGATGGGAATACGGGCGTAACCCTCAACCTTCTTTCCGCCTTTGACCTCTGGATTGAAACGCCAGTTTCTCGCTGCATCCATGGCCGCACGGTCCAGCTCGCGGAAACCACTCGATTTATCCACCTTGATGTCCTTTGGCGTTCCATCGATGCCGACCAGGATCATCAGAACCACCGTGCCCTCATGATGCTGGCGCACGGC
Source organism: Rhodanobacter sp. B04 (assembly GCF_002001125.1). Classification (GTDB taxonomy): domain Bacteria; phylum Pseudomonadota; class Gammaproteobacteria; order Xanthomonadales; family Rhodanobacteraceae; genus Rhodanobacter. The sequence goes on from NZ_MUNV01000016.1 coordinate 93,233, forward strand.
TTGCGGCGGGTAATGCGGATCAGGGCGACTACCGTAGCTGAGATCCGAACCAGCGGCGATGTCCGCTGCAACAGGAGCTGGGGCCGGCGGGGTCGGTGGGGCCGCCTGGGTGGCCATGGCCGATCGCTCTTCCACAGCCGGCGGCGGGGCCGGCGGTGGTGGCATCGGCGGCGGCTTGACCATCTGCACGATTTTCGGCGGCGGCTGCTTCGGCGGCTCCGGCGGCGGCGGCGGCGGCGGTGGTGGCGGCGGCGGCGGCTCCTGGAAGGTCACCTGGACGACATGTTCCTTCTCTTTGTGATTCTGGTGCGGCGGCGCCATCGGCGCCACCAGCAACAGAAACGCAAACGCATGCAGCCCGATGGCCACTGCCAATGCCCAGGTGCGCTTCCAACTAAACGGCTCGCGCCCGATTTCTTCGTTACTTGAGGCCATCTGTCACTGTCTGGAGCTGATCAATCGGAAGAGAACGTAGCCGCAGGGCGTAACTCGAACCCGTCTGTGTTGCCTGGACGGAACTCGCCGCTGGGGAGACGCAGGGAAAGGTTTTCAACGGTACAACAGCACATGACTTTTGTATAGCACCAGCGGGACAGATGAATGGACGTCCATCTGCCCCGCGGAACGGGGTGGCGTATTCGGGCTGCTTATTTGGTGGCCCCAAGTTTCTTGAGGGATGCCTTTGCACGCTCCGCAGTCTCCGGATCCTTGGCCGCCTGATTCAAGGCGGCGATCTGGGCAGACTTGTGGTTCAGGCCGCGCTCGCTTTCGGCGAGCACCAGATAGGCGATGCCCTGGTGTTTCACACCCTTGCTGATGGCCTGCTGGATCATGCTTTTGGCTTCAGCGTACTTGCTGTCGGTCAACTGCATATTGGCGATCTGCAGGGCGATCTCCCCATCCTTGGCCAGCGGGAGCGCTTTGTTGTACGCCTGCATGGCCTGGTTGGTATCTCCAGCCTCATACTCGGCTTTGCCAAGCAGCAGATAGGTGTCCGCTGTCGGCTGCACGATTCCCTTGCTTAGGCCTTCTGTGACCACGGCGGCGGCCTTGGTAGCATCCGGCTTGGGATCGTCGCTGGTCAGTGCCTGATTGAAATACAGCGACGCCAACAGCACGTAGTTCGCCTCACCCGTGAGCGCCCCCTTCGCGCGCGCAGCCTCCATCAGCTGTATCGCTTCGGGATATTTCTGCGCCTGCTGCAGCGCCTGGATGGCGGTTGTCAGCGTGGCGGGATCATCCGGATGTGCAGCCAGCTCCTGCTGGGCCATTTTCACAAGCTCATCGGTCTGCCCCGACTCGGTGTAGCTGGCCATGAGAATCTGGTTCCACTGCGGATCCGGCTTGTCCGTCAGCGACTCGGCTTTCTTGACCGCAGCGATCGCCTCCGGGTACTTCTGCAAACGGTAATCGGCATTGGCTTCCAGCGCATACGAATTCGCCCATTCACGCTTGCCCTGGGCTCGCCAGTTCTCGACGGTGTCGAGCACCAGCTGGTACTGCTCATCGGCGAGATAGAACTGCGCGAGTTCATACTCGAGCTGGAAATAGGTCTCGTTCGGCATCACCCCATTGTCCAGCGAACTCTTGAGCAGTGTGATCGCGCCCTTGGTGTCACCATCGTTGTACTTGATCGTGGCCAGGCCTTGCAGGGCAAGTGCCTGGACATACTTGCTCTTGCTGCCGTCAACCAGCGGTTGCAGAACCTGCTCGGCCTTGGCCTTGTCACCGGCGGCAACCGCATCCAGGCCCTCATTGAGCGCTTTCTGCTCTTTCGCGCTGGTCATGTCGAGTTTTGGCGCAACACGGGTCGCGTTGGGATACAGCACTTCCTGCTTGGACTTGGCCGCGTCTTTCGCCAGTGCCGGACTGCTTGCCAAGCCCAGCAGCAAGGCTGCACTCGCCAGCATCGTCAACCCACGGACATGCTTCATGGTGATCCTCATCATCGTTGTGCGCGTCGGCTCGACGCGGGGGATTGCGGAGCGTAACCCGAGCAGGCAAGCGATAACAAGTCGCACCGCCGCATCAAAGATTGTTAAAAATCAATTACTTGGCGACAAATTCTCGCATCCGGCACGCCTTTCTCCGTCATACAGTGTCGATTCCTCAGCCGACTGATGCGTGGTGGCCAGCAACACGCCTGCAGCGCAGGCATGCAGCTGTCGACGCTGGGCGGGCATATCAGATATCCAGATTCGCCACCTTCAGCGCGTTCGCCTCGATGAAGTCGCGACGCGGTTCGACCGCCTCGCCCATCAGCATGGAGAACATCTGGTCGGCCGCAAAAGCATCCTCGATGCCGACCTGCAGCATGCGCCGGGTTTCCGGGTTGACCGTGGTTTCCCACAGCTGCTCCGGATTCATTTCGCCCAGGCCCTTGAAGCGCTGGATGGTGCGGCCCTTCTTCGCCTCGTCGAGCAGCCAGCTGCGCACCTCGGCAAAACTGGTGACGCCGCGCGAGGCGTTGCCCCGGCGCACTACCGCCTCGGGGCGGATCAACCCGGCCAGTTGCTGGCTGGCGTTGAGGATCGGGCGGTACTCGGCGCCAGCGAAGAACGGCTGCGGCAACAGCAGCGTGTGGGTGAGGCCATGTTGGTCACGCACCACCTCGATCGCCGCTGGCTGTTCGTCGTGTGCCGGGCGCAGCGAAAGCTTGTAGCGTGGCTTGCCCAGCCCGCTGGCGGCCAGCCGCTGCGCAGCCCCATCCAGCCAACCCTGCATCGCGACGGGATCGGCCCACAACGCCGGGCTGATCGATATGTGTTCGATCAGGGCAGTGAGCACACTGGTGTCGAAACGATGGCCGAGCCGCTCGATCTGGTCCAGCGCGCTCTGGTAATCGCGCAGCAGTTTTTCGAGCGCCTCGCCGGTGATCGCCGGAGCATTCGGATCGGCGACCAGTTCCGTGTTGTCGACCGCATTGGAGATCAGGTAGGCGTTGAGCGCCGCGTCGTCCTTCAGGTACAGCTCCTGCTTGCCCTGCTTGAGCTTGTACAGCGGCGGCAGGCCGATGTAGATGTGGCCGCGTTCGATCAGCTCGGGCATCTGGCGGTAGAAGAAGGTCAAAAGCAAGGTACGGATGTGCGAGCCGTCGACGTCCGCATCGGTCATCAGGATGATGCGGTGATAACGCAGCTTGTCGGGGTTGTACTCGTCCTTGCCGATGCCGGTGCCGAGTGCGGTGATCAGGGTGCCGACCTCGGCCGAGGCCAGCATGCGGTCGAACCGCGCCTTCTCGACGTTGAGGATCTTGCCCTTAAGCGGCAGCACGGCCTGGGTCTTGCGGTTGCGGCCCTGCTTCGCGGAGCCGCCAGCGGAGTCACCCTCGACCAGGAACAGTTCGCACAGTGCCGGATCCTTTTCCTGGCAGTCGGCGAGCTTGCCCGGCAGGCCGGCGATGTCCAGTGCGCCCTTGCGCCGGGTCATCTCGCGCGCCTTGCGCGCGGCCTCGCGGGCGCGCGCGGCATCGACCACCTTGGAGGCGATCGCCTTGGCCTCGTTCGGATGCTCCAGCAGGAACTCGCCGAGCTTCTCGTTGACGACCTGCTCCACCACCGTCTTCACCTCGGACGAGACCAGCTTGTCCTTGGTCTGCGAGGAGAATTTCGGGTCAGGCACCTTGACCGACAGCACCGCGATCATGCCTTCGCGCATGTCGTCGCCGGACAGGGTGACCTTGGCGTTTTTGGCCAGTCCGGATTTCTCGATGTAGTTCTGCAGCGAGCGGGTCAGCGCGGTGCGGAAGCCGGTGAGATGGGTGCCGCCATCCCGCTGCGGGATGTTGTTGGTGAAACAGAACATCGTCTCCTGGTAGGAGTCGGTCCATTGCATCGCCAGCTCGACGGTGATGCCGTCCTGTTCGGCCGTCAGGCTGATCACGTTCGGGTGCAGCGCGGTCTTCAGCTGCGCCAGATGTTGCACGAACGAGCGGATGCCGCCCTCGTAGGCAAAGGTGTCCTGGCGCCCTTCGCCGCGCTCGTCCTTCAGCTCGATGGTGACGCCGGAGTTCAGGAAGGCCAGCTCGCGCAGGCGCTTGGCCAGGATGTCGTAGTGGAACTCGATATTGTTGGTGAACGTGGCCGGGCTGGGCAGGAAGCGCACCAGGGTGCCGCGTTTGCTCGACGGGCCGACCACCTTGAGCGGATAGAGCGGTTCGCCCAGCACGTATTCCTGCAGATGCTCGAAACCGTCGCGATAAATCGTGAGCCACAGATGGTCGCTCAGCGCATTCACCACCGATACGCCCACGCCGTGCAAGCCACCGGATACCTTGTAGGAGTTCGCGTCGAACTTGCCGCCGGCATGCAGCACCGTCATAACCACTTCGGCGGTGGAACGTCCTTCTTCCGGGTGTGTATCGACCGGGATGCCGCGACCGTTGTCGCTGACACTGACCGAGCCATCCTCGAGGATGGTGACGATCACCGTGTCGCAATAGCCAGCGAGCGCCTCGTCGATCGCATTGTCGACGACCTCGAACACCATGTGGTGCAGGCCCGTACCGTCATCGGTATCGCCGATGTACATGCCTGGGCGCTTGCGGACCGCCTCCAGACCCTTCAGTACCTTGATGTTGCTTGAGTCGTAGTGGGATTCGTCGAGGGAGTCGTTCATGCGTTGACCTTTTCCTGGCGCCAGCGACCCGCCCGACGCGGCGCCGTGAAAGGCCGGGCAAAGGGTTATGCAATCTTTGAGTGATGCAACCTTCCGATTATAGCAGGCGCGTCAGCTCACCCTGTTCCACGTGGAACACGCGCGAAGGCAACGCCTGCAGAGCCTGGGGGATCTCGGTGCCGGTCAGCAGTACCTGCGTGTTCGCCGCGCTCAATTGGGCCACCACGGCGGCCTGATGGGACTGATCGAGTTCGGAAGCCAGATCGTCCAGACATACGACCGGCCATTCGCCACGGCGCTGCGCATACAACTCGGCCTGAGCCAGCATGCAAGCCAGCGCGGTGAGTTTTTCTTGGCCGCGCGAGAGGTGCTCACGCAGCGGGGCTTGTTCAAACCCGATCGACCAATCGGCCCGATGAGCGCCGAGCGTGGTATGCCCCCGCGCCAGATCCCTGCCCCGCTGCTCACGCAGCTGCTGGGCCAGATCGAGATCCTCCGACCAGCCACGGCGATAACGCAAGTCCAGCTGGCCGAGCTCGGGCAGCAATCCGGCAATGCTGGCGATCAGCTTCGGGCGCAACATATCCAGGTAGGTGCGACGCTGCCGATCGATATGATGCGCGCATTGCGCCAATTCGGCTTCCCAAGGCGCGAACAGCCCATCCGCAAGTGCCGCTGTCGAGCGCAGCAGGCTATTGCGCTGTTTCAGCGCGCGCTGGTAACGGCGCCAACTGGACAGAAAATCCTGTTCCACGTGGAACACGCCCCAGTCGAGATAGCGGCGGCGCTCCTCGGCCGCGCCAGCGATCAGCGCATGCGATCCCGGTTCGAAACAAACCACGGCGCATTCGTGCACCAGTTGCCCGATCGTCACCCCCTCGCCGTCCACCTTGGCCTCCCAACGGACTCCGTCGCGGCCTAACCCCAACCGGCAGCTGCGTTCGTCGGCATGGCGAAGTTCGGCGAACACCGACAATTGTGGTGTCCCACGCTGCAGCAAGGCTTCGCGCGCCCCGCTGCGGAACGAGCGGGCATGCGACAGCAAAAAAACTGCTTCCAGTACGCTGGTCTTGCCGGCGCCGTTTGCACCCATGAACACATTGATGGTTGGATCCAAAGCGACGCTGACATCCGACAAGCAACGCAAGCCGCGGATACGCAGCTGTTCAAACCGCATTGCGGAGCACCCTCAAGCAAGGACGCCGGGGAGCCTCTCGGCATCCCCGGCGTCGCCTGATGTAACCGCAGCCGGTGGCAACCATGCCGTTGGGTGTCAGAGCCGCAGCGGCATGATGACGTGGCGGGCCTGCTCGTTGTCGTGTTCCTGTACCAGGCAGCTGGACTGCGCATCGCGCAGGCTGAGCCTGGCCTTGTCGCCACGCAGCGCAGCCAGGGCGTCGAGCAGGTAGCCGACGTTGAAGCCAACCGCCAGATCCGAGACATGGGTCTCGGCTTCGACTTCTTCGACGGCTTCTTCCTGCTCCGGGTTGTGCGCCACGATGCGCAGCTTGCCCGGAGACAGTTCCAACCGCACGCCGCGGTATTTCTCGTTGGAGAGAATCGCCGCACGCTGCAAGGCACCGCGCAATACCTCGCGGTCCAGCGTGGCATTCTTGTCCGCGCCCAGGGGAATCACTGCTTCGTAGTCCGGGAAACGACCATCGATCAGTTTGGAGGTAAAAACCACGTCGCCGCGGCGGACGCGCAGGTGGTTGCGACCGAATTCCAGTTCGACCTGACCGTCGCCGGTTTCCAGCAGGCCGATCAGCTCATTGACACCCTTGCGCGGAATGATGATTTGCCGGCGCGTCGTCACCGAACTCTGCAGTTCGGTCTGCTTCATCGCCAGACGGTGGCCATCGGTCGCCACGCAACGCAAGGTGTGTTCCTGCAGATCCAGCAACATGCCGTTGAGGTAATAGCGCACGTCCTGATTTGCCATCGCGAAGGCAGTGCGTTCCATCAGATCGCGCAGGGCTTCCTCGGGCAGGCTGACCTTTTCCACCAGTTCGATTTCATCGATGGTGGGAAATTCGCTGGCAGGGAGCGTGGTCAGCGTGAAGCGGCTGCGGCCGGCACTCAGCGCGACCCGATCGCCGTTGAGCTTCAACTCGATGCGTGCGCCATCGGGAAGTGCGCGCACGATGTCGAACAGCTTGCGCGCCGGGATGGTGATTTCGCCGTCGGCCAGTTTCTCGGCATCCGCCGTGGCGACCATTTCGACTTCGAGATCGGTGCCGGTCATCGAGAGCCGGTTATTGGCGACCTTGACCAACAGATTGGCAAGCACGGGCAGCGTCTGGCGGCGTTCGACGACGCCCACCACCTGTTGCAGTGGCTTGAGCAGCGCTTCTCGTTGGATGCTGAATTGCATGGCTTGGCTTCCCCTTCTCTGCTGTTCTGTCTTTTAAAAGAAGTTTAGTGGTTGTTGTAGGCGCTGTGGGTAACTTTTTTTCTTCACTATTTCTTTAAAAATCAGCGGCTTGAATAAAAATATGGCTGTGCCCGAAGCGGCGGTTTCACGGTGGGCTATATGTGGATAACTTCAGACATGAATCCATCCACCCATTATCCACAGCTTCGGCTCCCGGTTATCCATAAATTTTGCGTGGACACCCGGAAACCGGGTTTCATCAGCCGGTCAAGGTGCGAATCAGCTGCTCCCAGTCCTGGCGCATGCGGGGATCGGTCTCGACAAACTTGCGGATCGTCTTGCACGCGTGCATCACGGTGGTGTGGTCACGGCCGCCGAACGCCTCGCCGATCTCCGGCAGGCTGTGCTCGGTGAGTTCCTTCGACAGTGTCATCGCAATCTGGCGCGGCCGCGCCAGCGAACGCACGCGCCGCTTGGACAGCAGATCCTGCAGGCGCACGTTGAAATACTCGGCGGTGATCTTCTGGATGTTCGGGATAGTGATCGCCTGGGCATGCGTGGCGAGCAGGTCGCGCAGGGTTTCCTCGGCGAAATCGGTGGTGATCGGTTTGCCGTAGAAGTTCGCCCGCGCCGCCAGCGTGTTCAACGCACCCTCGAGGTCGCGTACGTTGGAGCGGATACGCTTGGCCAGCAGCATCGCCACGCTCTCGTCCACCGCGACGCCTTTTTCGTGTGCCTTGGCCAGCAGGATCGCCGCGCGCGTCTCGAAGTCCGGCGGCTCGATCGCCACCGACAGGCCCCAGCCCAGCCGCGACTTCAGCCGCGGCTCCAGCTTGTCCACTTCCTTCGGATAGCGGTCGCAGGTAAGGATGATCTGCTGCTTGGACTCGAACAGCGCGTTGAAGGTATGGAAGAACTCCTCCTGCGTGGTGTCCTTGCCGGCGAAGAACTGGATGTCGTCGATCAGCAGCGCGTCGACCGAACGGAAGCGCCGTTTGAACTCGTCCATGCTTTTCGTGCGCAGCGCCTCGATCATCGAGCCGACGAATTGCTCCGAGCGCAGGTACAACACCTTGCAGTGCGGGTTGTGCTCACGCATCAGGTTGCCGGCGGCGTGCATCAGATGGGTCTTGCCCAGGCCGGTGCCGCCGTAGAGCAACAGCGGGTTGTAGGCGCGGCCTGGATTCGTCGCCACCTGGATCGCGGCGGCCTTGCCCAGCTGGTTCGACTTGCCCTCGACGAAGGTTTCGAAGGTGTAGTGCGGATCCAGATTGTGGGTGAAAGCGGGGGCTGCCGGCTGGTCCGGCTTGGCCCGCGGCGGCGCGACCGGCTTGGCCGCCGACCCGGGGCGGGCCGAGCTGGAGCCCACCTCAAGCCGCACCGGCCAGGACTGCCCGGTCAGATGCAGCAGCACGGTCTCGATCTGCGCCAGGTAGCGCTCGCGTACGGTATCCAGGGTGTAGGAATTCGGCGCAAACAGCTGCAGACCGTCGGCCTCGTCACGCGCCTGCAAGGGCATCAGCCAGGTATGCAGGTCTTCGGCGCTCAAATCGCCTTCGAGACGCTCAAGGCAGCGCCGCCACAGATCACTCATGGATAAAATCAACCACTTAGCTTGGCGCTTGCGCGCGGGGAATGGGCTAGTCTAGCAGCAGCATCCCCATGGTCAGCGCGAGATATCCACATGAGTATCCACAGGCCGATGTCAAGCAGCATTTGACAGAGGTGTCGGATACCCGACATACTTTCCAACCTTTTTATCCATATTCCCTTCGGAGTAAGCCATGAAGCGGACCTACCAGCCCAGCAAGCTCAAGCGTGCCCGCACCCACGGTTTCCGTGCCCGTATGGCCACGGCCGATGGTCGCAAGATCCTGAACGCACGTCGTGCCAAGGGTCGCAAGCGCCTGATCCCGTAAGCGGAGCACCGGCCATGGTTACCGCCGGGTTGCCGCGCGAGGCGCGGTTACGTCGGCCCGGTGACTTTGCCGCCTTGCGGACAAGCAGCGGACGCGCAGGCGGCCGCTGTTTTCATTTGCGTTATCGCGACAACGAACTGGGCCATGCCCGGCTCGGTCTGGCGATTTCCAAGCGCGTTTCCAAGCGTGCGGTGGAACGCAACCGCATCAAGCGGTTGCTGCGCGAATCGTTCCGGCGCATCCGTCACCAGTTGCCGGCGATCGACATGATGCTGATGGCGCGTGAGCAGGCGGCCGGCGTACCGGGTCCGCAGCTGCTGAGCGAACTCGACGGGCTGTGGAAAAAGCTGCTGGCGAACCGGCCCGAGTCACCCAACCATTGAAGCGGGCGGACACCGCCGCCACAATCGTGCGTTGACCTTCTCCTTTTGCCCTCCGCGGCGTTCGACAGTCGTGGCGTTACCCGGATCTGCTACGCGATGAATCAAACGCGCACCTTCCTCTTGTTCGCCCTCATGGCCGTGGCCTATTTCCTGGTCATGGCCTGGGAGAAGGACTACGCACCGCCACCACCGGCCGCCACGATCGCCAGCGCATCCTCCAACGCGGTTGCCGATGGCAGTGTGCCGGGCGCCATCCCGTCGGTCACGACGGCATCCGGCAGCACCGCCGCGATCGGCAACGCCGGCACCGACACCAGCGAAGCCGCGTCGCAACTGATCACCGTCAGCACCGATGTGCTGCGACTGACCGTGGACACCCGCGGCGGCAGCGTGGTGCATGCGGATCTGCTGGCTTATCCGAATGCGCCGCGCACGCACAAGGAGCCGAATCCGGCGCCGACCGTGCTGCTGGACAACGAGCCGGCACATTACTTCGTGGCGCAGAACGGTCTGGTCAGCAGCAGCGATACCGCGCCGCAGGATCAGCCCAGCCACCAGGCCGTCTTCCAGAGCGCAAAGACCTCGTACACCCTGGCGGATGGCCAGGACGAGCTGAAGGTCGATCTGACCTGGCAGGATGCCGCCGGCCTCAAGGTCACCAAGACCTACAGCTTCAAGCGCGGCAGCTATGTGATCGGCCTGAGCCAACGCATCGACAACGGCACCGACAAGCCGTGGCAGGGCAATGCCTACCAGCAGCTGCTGCGGGTCGAGCCGCCGAAGACGGGCAACTGGCTGACGAATGTTTCCAACCCGGAAATCCGCAGCTTCCAGGGCGCCGCCTGGTACACCGGCGAGAAGTTCGAGAAGCTGCCGTTCAAGGACTTCCATGAGCCGAAAGACCGGCTCGACAGCCAGATCAAGGGCGGCTGGGCGGCGATGCTGCGACTGTACTTCTTCGCCGCGTGGATCCCGTCTGCCGACCAGACCGATCATTACGTCACCGAGACGATCAACCCGGACAGCGCGCAGCCGCGCTACCTGATCCGTGCGGTCGGCCCATCCTTCAGCGTGGCGCCGGGACAGAGCGCCAGCAGCGACGCGCGCCTGTACCTCGGTCCCAACCTGCAGGGCACGCTCGATGCGATCGCGCCGGGGCTGGACCTGACCATCGACTATGGCATGTTCAAGCTGATCGCGGTGCCGATGCACGGCGTGCTGTCGTTCTTGCACGGCCTGGCCAAGAACTGGGGCGTGGCGATCATCCTGCTGGTGCTGCTGATCAAGGGCGTCACCTGGAAGCTGACGGCGATGCAGTACCGCTCCGCCGCCCGCATGCGCAAGCTGCAGCCGCGCGTGCAGGCGCTCAAGGAGCGCTACGGCGACGACAAGCAGAAGATGCAGCAGGCGATGATGGAGCTGTACAAGAAGGAGAAGGTCAACCCGATGGGCGGCTGCCTGCCGGTGCTGATCACCATGCCGGTGTTCTACGGCCTGTTCTACGTACTCGAGTACAGCCTCGAATTGCGCCACGCGCCGTTCCTGTGGCTGGCCGACTTGAGTGCGCCTGATCCGTACTACATCCTGCCCGTGATCTACGCGCTGGTGATGCTGGGCACGCAATGGCTGAACCCGGCCGCGGCGGGCATGGACCCGGCCCAGGCCAAGATGATGAAGGTCATGCCGTTGCTGTTCACCGTGATGTTCGCGTTCTTCCCCGCCGGCCTGTGCCTGTACTACGCGGTCAACGGCATCGTCGGCCTCGGCCAGCAGTGGTGGGTCACCCATCACGTCGATCGCGAGGAAGCCGCCAAGGCGTCCTGAAGCTTTCGCGTGTCCTGGCAACACCTCATCAGCCGCGCACGGGTCACCGGCGCGGCTGACTTCGTTTAGAGTCATCCCCATCATGTCCGACCACACCGCCGAGACGATAGCCGCGATTGCCAGTGCGCCCGGCGCGGCTGGTGTCGGCGTGGTGCGTGTGTCCGGCCCGCTGGTGCCGGCGATCGCGCAGACCCTGCTTGGTCGCGCGCCGCAGCCACGCCACGCACACTTCGCTGCGATTCGTGAAGCCGGCGGTGCGCTGATCGATCGTGGCCTGCTGCTGCACTTCCCTGCCCCCGCCTCGTACACCGGCGAACACGTGCTGGAACTGCAAGGCCACGGCAGCGCCGTGCTGCTCGACCTGCTGCTGCGTCGCGTGTGCGAGCTCGGTGCGCGATTGGCGCGGCCGGGCGAATTCACCGAACGCGCGTTCCTCAATGGCAAGCTCGACCTGGCTCAGGCCGAAGCCGTTGCCGACCTGATTGCCGCTCGCTCGCAGGCTGGTGCGCGCGCTGCATTGCAGTCGATGGAAGGCGTGTTCTCGCGCAAGGTCGAGGTACTGCTGCAGGCGCTGATCGCGTTGCGCGTGCATATCGAGGCGGCGATCGATTTTCCCGAAGAGGAAATCGACTTCCTCGCCGACCCGGCGATCACCCGCCAGCTCGAAGCGCTGCGCGCCGAACTGGCCGGGCTGCTGCGCGAAGCGCAACGCGGCCTGCGCCTCAACGACGGCTTGCGCGTGGCGATCATCGGCCGTCCCAACGCTGGCAAATCCAGTCTGCTCAACGCGCTGGCCGGCAACGATCGCGCGATCGTCACGCCGATCGCCGGTACCACCCGCGACGTGCTGCGCGAAAGCCTCAGCCTCGACGGCATCGCGCTGGAACTGGCCGACACCGCCGGCCTGCGTGAGACCGACGACGAGGTCGAACGCGAAGGCGTGCGCCGCGCGCATGGCGAACTGCAGCGCGCCGATGTGGCCGTGCTGGTCACCGACGCCGAACACGCCATGGCTGATCTGGCATTGCTGGCGGACGTGTCAGTCGGTGTCGAGCGGTTGGTACTGATCAACAAGATCGATCGGGATCATGCGAGTCCACATGACGAATTGCGTGATGGCACGCTATGGCTGTGGGCTTCGGCGAAAACCGGCGCAGGCCTTGATGCACTGCGCGAACACCTCAAGCGACTGGCCGGCGCCGGCAGCGGCGAGGGCGCGTTCAGCGCACGCCGCCGCCACGTGCAGGCGCTCGAACAGGTACAAGCGCATCTCGAGCACGCCGCCGGCGTGCTGGCGCACACCCGAGCCGGCGAACTCGCTGCCGAGGAATTGCGTCACGCGCAGCATGCACTCGGCGAAATCACCGGCAGCTACAGCAGCGATGACCTGCTCGGGGCGATCTTCGGTTCGTTCTGCATCGGCAAGTGACTAGTTGCTACGGGCGAGCAGGTCTTCCACTTCGTGCAGCTGCGGCATGCCGCCCTGTGCGCCGAGCTTGCCGACCGACAGTGCGGCGGCGGCGCAGGCCTTGCGCACGGCTGCAGCCAAGCCTTCGCGCAGGAACACCGCCAGCGCGGCGTTGAACGTATCGCCGGCGCCGGTGCTGTCGACGACGTCGACCTGGAAACCGGATTGATGGCTTGGTTCCCCCTGTTCGCGATACCACGCACCTTCGGCGCCGCGGGTGAGCACGACGGGGCATGGCGCTTGTCGCATCAGCGCACGGAAGTCTTCGGTGGAATCGGCGCCAAGCAGGATGGCGAGCTCGTGCTGGTTCGGCGTGACGTAGCGGGCGAGTTTGAGCCAGTTGGTGGGCAGCTTCTGCGCGGGGGCCGGGTTCAGGATCACCGGTACCTCAAGTCGATGGCCGAGGCGCAAGGTGGCTTCCACGGTTTCCAGCGGAATCTCCATCTGCACCAGCACGGCATCGGCACGGGCGATCAGGTCCTGCGCGCGTTCGACTTGCGTCGGCGTGACGCGCGCGTTCGCGGCGGGCACCACGATGATCTGGTTTTCGCCCTCGGCGACAGTGATCGAGGCGGTGCCGCTGGCGCAATCGCCGAGTTCGATGGTGTGGGAGAGGTCGATGTTCTCGGCGGCCAGGCCCTGGCGCAGTTGCCTGCCGAAGGCGTCGTCGCCAGTCGCGCCGACGAGTGCCACCGTGGCGCCCAGCCGCGCCGCCGCCACCGCCTGGTTCGCGCCTTTGCCGCCGGGCACGGTGAGGAAGCGTTCGCCGAGGATGGTTTCGCCGGGGCCGACAAAGCGCGCCGCCTGGGTCACCAGGTCCATGTTGATGCTGCCGACGACAACGATACGGGTCATGACATCCCTGGTCGATCAATCGAGAAAGGATTGAGCATAAGCGATTGCGTCGCACAGTAAAGACGAAGGACCGGCAACGAGCCGGTCCTTCGATGGGCTGAGTGCAAGGTCGCTTTACTGTTTGTCGGAGTCGTCGTCGCTCGAATTCTTCTTGTCCTGACGGCGCTGCATGGCCTGCTGCTGCATCTGCTGGTATTGCTGCTTCTGGCTGTCGGTGAGTACGGCCTGCAGCTGGGTGTTGCTGTCCTGCATGATCGAACGCATCTTGGCGCGACGATCGCGTGGCGCCAGCGTGTTGTCCGCGCGCAACTGCTGCATCTGCTGCTGCCGGTTCTGCAGGATCGGCTCGATCCTGGCGGCTTGATCGGGGGTGAGTTGAAGCTTGCGGCTGAGGCGTGCGATCTGGCGCTGCGGATCGGGTGCCTGGTGTGTGGGCTTGCTTGCCGCTGAATCGGCGGAGGTGTCTTGGAATGGCCGTGCCATGACGGCGCCGGTGCCGGCGATGCCCAGGACGAAGCCGAGCAGGACAAGGCGAAGAACAGGTTTCATCGCGAGATCTCCAGAATGGATGGGCAACAGGGCACGGAACGCGAGACACGTCACAAGCGTTGACCGAGGTCTCTCGATTTCATTGCCTGGCCTTGCGATGGGCGGCCCATATCGAGCTGAAGAGCCAATCAGCGCTTGAAACATGAAGGGTCGCCCCGATCCCTTGTGCATTGCCACCGATGGCGAGGAGACAGCAATGATCGAACTGCATTACTGGCCAACACCGAACGGCCACAAGATCACGATGTTCCTCGAGGAAGCCGGCCTGCCGTATGAGATCAGGCCGGTGAACATCGGCAAGGGCGAGCAGTTCAGGCCGGAGTTCCTGCGGATCTCGCCGAACAACCGGATGCCGGCGATCGTCGACCATGCACCGGCCGATGGCGGCGCGCCCATCAGTGTGTTCGAGTCAGGCGCGATCCTGCAGTATCTGGCGGAGAAGAGTGGCCGCTTTCTGCCAACCGATCCGCGCGGCCGCACTGCCGTGATGGAGTGGCTGTTCTGGCAGGTGGGCGGGCTGGGTCCGATGCTGGGACAGAACCATCACTTCAACCGCTACGCACCGGAGAAGATTCCATACGCGATCGATCGCTATGTCAACGAAACCCACCGCCTGTATGGCGTACTGGACAGACGTCTGGATGGCCAAACGTATATTGCCGGGACGGAGTACACGATTGCCGACATGGCGGCCTACCCGTGGATCGTGCCGCATCAGGCGCAGGGCATGACGCTGGAAGAATTTCCGCACCTTATGCGGTGGTTCGAATTGGTCCGCGCACGAGCCGCGACGGAACGCGCGTATGCGCTCGGTGAAACGATCAAGGAGCAGACCGACCTGCGCACGGATGAAGAGGCGCGCAAGGTCCTGTTCGGGCAAAGATAGCGCCGGCTCTACGCCGGCGCTGCGCCGCGCTCAGTGCGCGCGGCCGATCCCGGAGTCATCGCCCTGTTCGAGCAGGGCCGGTGCCGGTCCTGCCACTGCCAGCAGCGACTGCGCGTAGCTGTCCTCGATGCTGACGGTGGAGACCTCGTCCCAGCTGAAGAACGAAGCCTCACGCATCCACTCCGCGTCGGGGCTGAGTTCCTGCATGTAGAAACCATCGTCGTCGACACTGACCAGCCGGCCGATGTAGCAGACCTCGGCTTCGTCCTCGCTGTCCACGTGCACGCCGATCACCGGTGCCTGCGCACCGGCGGCCTGGATCACCTCGCGGATGTTGTCCAGCGGGAATCCGCGTGGCGGGCGCGGCAGGATGTGCTTCAGCGCCAGCGCCTTCTCGAAGAACACGTGGTGCTTGTCCGGCGACTCCAGCTCGGAAATGTCGCGATGGCGCATCACGTACATGCCGTCGTAGGTGATGCCGTCGCCGACCACCCACAGCAGGAAGAACTCGCGCCCGACACCGCCCACGTAGCCGCAGAAACTGCCGTGCTCGAGGTCCTCGCGCCACAACCGCACCAGCGTCTGCTTCTGCTGCGCTTCGCGCAGCTGGGCGCGCTGGCCGGTGTTTTTCAATTCGATGATGTTGGTCACGGCGCCATTTTAACAGATCGGTCCGACGGGCTTGTTTACAGGATGTAGCGTTACAGGATGTAGCGGCTGAGGTCTTCGTTCTGAACCAGGCTGCCAAGACTTTTGTCTACATGTTCGGCGTCGATCAAGTAATTTTCGCCGTATTTGTCAGCTGCTTCGTAGGAGATTTTCTCGAGCAGGCGCTCCATCACGGTATGCAGCCGGCGTGCGCCGATGTTCTCGGTGCGCTCGTTCACCTGGAACGCCACCTCGGCCAGCCGGTCGATGCCCGAATCGGTGAACTCGATCGTCACGCCTTCGGTGCCGAGCAAGGCCACGTACTGCTTGGTCAGCGCGTTGTGCGGCTCGCGCAGGATCCGCTTGAAGTCGTCGACCGACAGTGCGGACAACTCGACGCGGATCGGAAGCCGGCCCTGCAACTCCGGAATCAGGTCCGACGGCTTGGCCAGCGAGAACGCGCCGGAGGCGATGAACAGCATGTGGTCGGTCTTGATCGGGCCGTACTTGGTCGACACGGTGGAGCCTTCCACCAGC
Organism: Rhodanobacter sp. B04; assembly: GCF_002001125.1. Taxonomy (GTDB): domain Bacteria; phylum Pseudomonadota; class Gammaproteobacteria; order Xanthomonadales; family Rhodanobacteraceae; genus Rhodanobacter. The sequence goes on from NZ_MUNV01000016.1 coordinate 109,293, forward strand.
GGCAGCAAGTCGCGCTGCACGCCTTCGCGGCTGACGCCGGCGTGGCCGTGGTCGCCGCGCTGGGCGACCTTGTCGATCTCGTCGATGAACACGATACCGTTCTGCTCGGCCGCCTCCATCGCCTGCGCACGGATTTCCTCGTCGTTGAGCAGCTTGCCCGCTTCCTCATCGATCAGCAGCGGGCGCGCCAGCTTGATCGCCAGTTTGCGCTGCTGGGTCTTGGCGCCGCCGATGTTCTGGAACATCTGGCGCAACTGCGCGCCCATCTCCTCCATGCCGGGCGGCGACATGATCTCCACGCCCACGTTCATGGCGAAATCCAGCTCGATCTCGCGTTCGTCCAGCGCGCCTTCGCACAGCTGCTTGCGCAGCTTCTGGCGGGTATCGCTGTCGATCGCCGGGGTGGCGGCATCGTGGCTCCAGTCGGTCGCCGTCTGCCGGCGCGGCAGCAGGGCGTCGAGGATGCGGTCCTCGGCGCGATCCTCGGCCTGGGTGCGCACGCGCTTGATCGCGTGTTCGCGGGTCAACTTGTAGGCCACATCGGCGAGGTCGCGGATGATCGATTCCACGTCCTTGCCGACGTAACCGACCTCGGTGAACTTGGTCGCCTCGACTTTCACGAACGGCGCGTTTGCCAGCGTGGCGAGGCGGCGTGCGATTTCGGTCTTGCCGACGCCGGTCGGGCCGATCATCAGGATGTTCTTCGGCGTGATCTCGTTGCGCATTTCCGGCGGCAGCTGCATGCGCCGCCAGCGGCTGCGCAGCGCCACCGCCACGGCACGCTTGGCGTCGTGCTGGCCGATGATGTAGCGGTCGAGTTCGTTGACGATTTCGCGGGGAGTGAGTTCGCTCATGGATACACCGGAAAGGTAGGTTTTCTTCGTCATCCCGGCGAAAGCCGGGACCCAGTGCCTGTAACGGCAACGACGCTGGATCCCGGCTTTCGCCGGGATGACGCTGAGGAGGTCCGTCGTGTGATGCGTCTACAGCTCTTCGATCGACACGTTGTGATTGGTGTAGATGCAGATGTCGCCGGCGATCTTCAACGCCTTTTCGACAATGGTGCGCGCATCCAGTTCGGTATTTTCCAGCAGGGCCAGCGCGGCCGACTGCGCGAACGGGCCGCCGGAACCGATCGCGATCAGGCCGTGCTCGGGTTCCACCACGTCGCCATTGCCGGAGATCAGCAGCGAGGTTTCCTTGTCGGCTACCGCCAGCATCGCCTCGAGCCGGCCGAAACGGCGATCGGTGCGCCATTCCTTGGCCATTTCCACCGCCGCGCGGGTGAGGTTGTTGTTGTGCTTTTCGAGCTTCTGCTCGAACAGCTCGAACAGGGTGAACGCATCGGCGGTGGCGCCGGCAAAACCGGCCACCACGTCGCCGCTCTTGCCGAGGCGGCGTACCTTGCGCGCGTTGCCCTTCATCACCGTATTGCCGAGCGTGACCTGGCCGTCGCTGCCGATCACGACGCGACCTTCGCGGCGCACGCAGACGATGGTGGTGGCGTGGAAGGATTCCATAAGAACTCCGCAGACAGTGGATTCCGCTGAGGTGGGGCCGTGCCGGTGTGAATCCAAGCGGCGGGCGCGACGGCGGCTCAGCGACGGTTCCACAGCAGCACGGCGGCCGCGGCAAAGGTGCACCACACCAGTAGCGCGCAGGCGAGTGCCGGCAACAGGCGCATGCGATCGACCAGCCAGTACAGCGCCAGCAGATAAGCCACATACGGCACCACGGCCCACAGACCGAACACGATGGTGGCCTTCAGCTCGGCGTGGCCGCGTTCGCTGCCCACGATGTAGTGCGCCATCAGCGCGAAGGTGGGAAACAGCGGCAACAGGCCGGCGATGTAGTAGTTGCGGGTGCGTGCCAGCAGGCCGATCAGCAACACCATCAGCGCGCCAATCAGCGATTTGATGAGCAGGCTCATGCGCGATCCGGTCCGTTGGCGCTCACTTGCGCCGCGCGCGCGGATGCGCGGCGTCGTAGACCTTGGCCAGATGCTGGAAATCCAGGTGGGTGTAGATCTGCGTGGTGGCGATGTCGGCATGACCGAGCAGTTCCTGCACCGCGCGCAGGTCGCCGGAGGATTCCAGCATGTGGCTGGCGAAGGTATGTCGCAGCAGATGCGGATGGATGTGTTTCGGGATGCCCTGCTGCAGCGCCAGCTTGTTCATGCGCAGCTGCACCGTGCGCGGGTTGATCGGCGCGCCGCGGCGGCCGCGGAAGACCGCATCGTCCGCCGGCATGCTGCCCTGCTCCGCACCGAGTGCGCGCAGGGCGGCGACGGCGTGGCGGCCGACCGGCACGATGCGGGTCTTGCTGCCCTTGCCGAGCACGCGCACTTCGCCATCGTCCAGCCTGAGGTCCGCCCAGCGCAGGCCGACCAGTTCGGACAGGCGCAGGCCGCTGGAGTAGAACAACTCCAGCATCGCGCGGTCGCGCACCGCCAGTTTGCCGCCACTGTCGGTCTCCACCAGCGCACCGGCTTCGTCCACGTCGAGTACCTGCGGCAGCTTGCGGCGCACCTTCGGGCCACGCACGCCGAGCAGCGGATCGCTGGCGAGCAGGCCTTCGCGGCTGAGCTGGCGGAACAGGCTGCGGCAGGACGAGAGCAGGCGCTGCAGGCTCTTCGGCGCCAGGCCATCATCCTTGCCGGGTTTGCCGCGATGTTCGCTGGCCACGAAGCTGCGCATCCGGTTCGGGTCGAGCGCATCGAACGAAGCCAGCTGTTGCGCCTGCATGAAACGCAGCAGCTTGGCCAGGTCGCGGCGGTAACCGTCGACGGTGTGTGGCGAAGCCTGTCGCTCGCCGGCGAGACGGGCGAGCCAGTGCTCGACCTGTTGCTCAGGCGTCATCGCGGCTCAGGAGACGTCCCGCGCGCGCGCCAGGGCGGCGGTGATGGTGGCGGCGATCATCTTGAGGAACAGCGTGCCCATGCCGGGCTGGAAGCGGTCCGGGCTGTGGCTGCCGATCGCCAGGATGCCGGCGTCGCCCAGCCGCATCATCGCGACCGAGCGGATCTGCCCGGCATCGGCACCGAACAGCCGGCCGAGCTTTTCGTTGGACAGGCGCCCGGAGACGGGTTCGTTGTGCTGCAGGAAGTCGGCGAACTCCGGCAGCGCGCTGGCGCCGCCGGCCACCTGTTGCAGCCAGTCGGCCCGCGGCAGTTGCGGCTCGTCGCCGAACAGCAACAGGCTTACCTGTTCGGTGTGAAAATCCGCGCTGAGCTTGGCCATCACCGTGCGTGCAGTCACCTCCAGCGTGTTGGCGCGCATCAGGGCCACGGTCAGCGCGTGCACGCGTTCCATCAGTTTCTCGTTTTCGGCGGCGATCTCGATCAGCTCGGCCAGGCGGCGTTCCAGTTCGGCGTTCTTGTCGCGCAGGCTTTGCAGCTGGTACACCGCCAGCGAGGACACCGCGCCCTGTTCGCGCGGCATCGTCAGCTTGGCCGCCAGGTCGGGGTACTCGCTGAGGAATTCAGGGTGACGCTTCAGGTAGGCGGCGACCACGCGAGCCTGGGTGGCGTCATCGAGCAGGGTTGCGGTCATGCGCGAATGTCCTCGAACCGGTGCGGAGCATGCTGGAAAGGCGTGCCGTCCGGCTGGAGTGTGCGATGGACGCGGGCGCGCTTCAACCGGTGCGTCAGGCCCTGAGGGCGGCAACCGTCCATTCGCCCTCGAAGGCGAAGGCGGCCGGGCCGGTCATCCACAGGGTGTGGCCAGGGCCGGTCCAGTCGATCCGCAAGGTGCCGCCGGGCAGTTCCACCCGGACCCGGTCATCGACTTCGCCGCGTTGATGCAGCACCGCCATCGCCGCACAGGCGCCGGTGCCGCAGGCCAGCGTCCAGCCGGCGCCGCGCTCGTGCACGCGCAGGCGCAGGCGGCCGCGATCGACGCGCTGCACGAAACCGGCGTTGGCACCCTGCCCGAAGCGGCTATGGCCGGACAGCAGCGGGCCAAGTTGCAACAGCTCGGGCGCGTCCAGGTCGGGCACGGTCACCACCACGTGCGGATTGCCCATCGACACCGCGCCGACCTCCAGCGTGTGATCGCCGGTCTCTATCGTGTAGCGTTCGGCAGTCGCGGCCGCCGTCAGCGGGATGCGGGCCGCCTCGAACACCGGCTCGCCCATGTCGACGGTGACTTCGTGGGGCCCGAGCAGGCGCACCGTCACCGGGCCGGACGGACTCTCGATCATGACGCTGCTGTCGAGCGCCAGCGCACCGGCACGATGCAGCCACGCCGCCACGCAGCGCACGCCGTTGCCGCACTGGCCCGAAGGCGAACCGTCGGCGTTCCAGATGCCGTAATAAAAAGCACAGGACGGATCGCGTGCCGGCTCCACGCTCAGCAGCTGGTCGAAACCCACGCCGGTATGCCGGTCGGCCAGCGCACGGATCTGCGCGGTATCCAGCGGGAAATCACGCTGCCGGCAATCCAGCACGACAAAGTCGTTGCCGATGCCATGCATTTTCGAGAAATGCAGTTGCATGGTGTGGGCCGGTTCAGTACTGGTCGTTGTCTTGGTCTTGTGTTTCCACACTCGACGCCGGGGCCGGTGCGCGCGGTTTCGCCGTACTCGATGCCGACGCCGGCTTGGTCGGCGGCAACACCAGCGGGCCTTTCTGGCCGCAGCCGGCAAGCAGGGCGACAACAAGGCAGAGCGGCGGCAGCAAGAGGGATCGGCGCATGGCAGGGCTTCCTGTGGACGGTCGCAGTATAGCGAGGCCCGCTGAACCAGCCGCAGTGCCAGGCCATCGCCGTTATGATGCACGGCAGCGCGCACGCCGAGGCGACGAGGAGAGCAACGATGGAGTGGAGCACGCTGCTGCGCATGCCGATGACGGTGCTGCTGGTGCTGGCGGCGGTCTTCCTGCTGGTGACGCTGGCGCAGCTGGTGGTGCTGCGTCGGCACCTGCACGACGGCCGACGGCTGGCGGCCGGCTGGCGTGCCTTGCTGTGCCTGCTCTGTCTCGGACTCACCCTGCTGCTGGCCGGCACCGGTATCGCATTGCGTGGTTACCGCTTGCTGGCCGAGGAAACGCCGGTGGTCGATATCGATGCCCGCATCCTGTCGCCGCAGCGCTGGGCGCTCACCCTGAGCTGGCCCGACGGCAGCACGCGGCAGGTGCAGTTGTCCGGCGACGACTGGCGCGTCGAGGCGGTGGTGCTGAAGTGGAAACTGCCCGCGCTGCTGGCCGGGTTGCCGCCGCTGTACCGGCTCGACCGGCTGTCCGGTCGCTATGACGACCCCGCGCAGGAGGCGAGTGCACCGCGCACCGTGATCAGCCTGGGCGAGGCTGGCGCCTTCGATCTGCTCGATCTGAAGAAGCAATATCCGCAGTGGCTGCCCGAAGTCGACACGCTCTACGGCAGCGGTGCGTTCCTGCCGCTGGTCGATCAGGGCCACTACAGCATCAGCCTGATGCGCACCGGCGCCCTGGTGGCGCGACCGGATGATGCCACCGCGCAGCGGATCGGTTCGCCACTCGGCGGCTGAAGAGCGCACAAGGCCGGATCCGGGGGCGACGCCCAACTGCGGATAAATCGCAGGATCTTGAGCTGCTGCGCACATGCATCGCACTGCTAGATTTGCGCCGCAACCTGCCGGCTGGCAGGCATGCCGAAGTGGATCCCGCGCTGCCCGACCAGGCGCGGGATCGATACGGGTTCATCCAGCCATACCCCTGTCAGGAGAGAAACTCATGAAGCGCACCTCGTCTTTCGCACTGATCGCTGGTCTCGCTCTCGTCACCAGCTCGGTGCTCGCCGCTCCGCCCGTGCGCGATGTCAGCGCCAAGCGCCATCCGAACATCGCCGCGGCGCAGCGGTTGACCGACCAGGCGTTCAAGCGCATCTCGGATGCGCAGCAGGCCAACGAGTGGGACATGGACGGTCACGCGGCGAAGGCCAAGGACCTGCTCGACCAGGCCAGCCGTGAACTCAAGCAGGCAGCTGAGGCGGCGAATCACCACTGAGCATCGAGGTCGTCCCGCACGGTTCCGCCCCGGTCGGGCGGGATCGTGCGCCTCACCGATCCGAGCGGTTGCCGGTGGGGTCCGTTGTCGCGGCCGCCGTGCCTGATGCCGCAGGCGCTGGTGGATGCTCGGCGCGGTAACCGCCGCCGAGTGCCTGGATCAGCTGCACCGAAATATCCATCTGCTGGCTGTCCAGCGCAGCCATGCGTTGCTCCGCCGCCAGCAGCTGCTGGCGGGCGACCAACGTTTCCAGCGAGCTGCCCAGGCCGCCCTTGTAGAGCCTCAGCGCATCGCTCCAGGCCTGCTGCGCGTCTTGCTGCGCGCGGCGCTCGGCGGCGATCTGGGTGCGTATCGACTTGAGTGCGGCGTAGTCGTCGGACACGTCGTTGACCGCGCGCACCAGGGTCGCGTTGTATTGCGCCACCAGCCCGTCGTAGCTCGCGTCGCTGGCCGCGAGGTGGGCCCGCCGCCGACCGCCGTCGAAGATCGGCAGGCTCAGCGCCGGGGTGATGCCGTAGGTACGCGAGGACAGCTCGAACAGGTTGCTGCTGTCGCCCACCGCCACCAGGCCGGCCATTGCGCTGATGCTGATGTTCGGCAGGAATTCGGTCTTCGCCGACTTGATCTCCTTGCCCGCCGCCTCGACGCGCCAGCGCGCGGCGACCAGATCGGCGCGACGGCCGATCAGCTCCAGCGGCAGGTTGTCCGGCAGTACGAGATCGGCCGGCTTCAACACGTGCGGCCGTGCAATCCGCAAGCCACGGTCAGGCCCCTGGCCGAGCAGCACCGACAGGCTGCTGCGTACGGCATCGATGGCGCGTTCGACCTGGGCCTTCTGCTGCTGTGCGCTGGCCACCGCGAAATCGGCCTGGTGCAGCTGCTGTGGCGTGCCCAGCCCGGCGGCGACGTAACGGCGGGCCAGTTCGAGCACCTTGCCGGTACGCTGCAGCTCGGCGTCGGCGACGTCCTGCTGGGCGAACGCGTAGCCGAGCTGGATATACGCGCGTGCCACGTTCACCGACAGCTGGATGCGTGCCGCGTGCGCATCGATCTCGGCGGCACGGCTGCGACCCAGTGCAGCCTCCCATGCGGCGCGTTTGCCGCCCCACGGATCCAGCCCCCAGGAAAAATCGAGCGTGGCCGACTTGGCCCAGGCGAACGTGCCGAGGTCTTCCACCGGATAGCTGTAGTCCTTGCTCGACAGCCGGACACCGGGCGCGGCCGCGTCCAGGGCCACCTGCGGGCCACGGGCCGCGTTGGCACCCTGTACCTGGGCCTGTGCCAACCTGGCCGCCGCATCAGCAGCGGCCAGGCCGGGATTGTTCTTCAGCGCTTCGTCGATCAGCGCCGACAGCTGCGGATCGCCCAGGCCAACCCACCAGTCCTGCGTCGGCCATGCCGCCGGGGTGAGCTTCACGTCAGCGAGGCTGCGCTCGATGGCGAGGTTCTGCGAATCGGTCAGCCGGCCTTCGGGGTGCAGCCCGCGACTGGTCGTACAGCCGGCGAGCGCCAGGGTCAGCGCGGTGGCAAGGGTCAGGATACGCATGGACATCGGGAAATCTCAAAAGCCAGGACGATTGGAGTCACCGCTGCTCGCGGTGTCGCGACGTCCCCTTATCCCCTCGATCGCGGCGACATGATAAACCCGCACCGCCCGTTGCGCTGCGACAGGCCGGGCCGACGCAGCCGGGCGACTCAATCCAGCGTTTTCTCGTAGCGCCAGGCATGCGTGCCGTCCTGGTAGTAATGCGGGTAATGGCCGATGTGCCGGTAGCCGTGCCGTTCGTACAGGCGCACCGCGCTAGCGTTGTCGTCACGTACCTCCAGTCGCACCGCATGGCAACGACGCTGTCGGGCGGCCGCTTCCACGGCATCCAACAGTGCGGTACCGACCCCCTTGCCGCGCGCTTCCGGTTTGCTGGCGATCGAGTACAGCCGTGCCACCCGGCTGCCCTTGCGGAAGAACACCACGGCGGTCCCGAGGAAGTTGCGGTGATTCGCACTGGCCACCAGCACCAGCGCGGAGTCGCTGTCCAGATGGCGGCGGTATTGCGTGCGGCTCAACCGGTCGCTGTCGAACGTTCCTTCCTCCAGCGCCACCAGGTCATCGAGATCGGACGATTCGGCGCGGCGCACACGCACGCTGGCACTGGCGGGGGATGCATGCATGCTTATGGTTGTCTTCCGGTGAGGGTGCAGCAGCGGGTGGGAGGATCGGCTGCGCGGACTCTAGCAGGCGAGGTCCGCGGACGCGTGTTTTCCCGGTCCGATCCGGTCGTGCGGGATGCCGTTTATTCATGCTTCAGGGCTTTCCCTTGTGCCGCGCCTTCCCTGTGCCAAACTGCGCGACTTGCGTGTCCCGCCGCGCCATTCGCAGGGCATTACCGCCATCGCTGGATCACCTGAGTGGTGCCATGACCCGTCTGGTCATCGTTGTCGAAAAAGCCTCCGACTGGGGCTCGTACTACCCGTCCGTCGACGTCATGAGCGCGATGGACTACCTGCGCGAGCCGGTCGGCGGCGACGACGAACGCACCCACGTGATCAACCTGTGCCGCAGCTACAAATACCTCGGTACCGGCTACTACGTGTCGCTGCTGGCCGAGGCGCGCGGGCACAAGGTGATGCCGTCGGTGCGCACGGTGAACGACCTGCGCCGGCGCTCGCTGTACGGCGTGGACATCAACGACCTCAACCAGAAGCTGACCCACTTCCTGCCGGCCGGCGGCCGCGACACCACCGACTTCGGCATCCTGGTCTACTTCGGCGAGACCGCCTACCCGGCGCTGCAGGATCTGTCGCGCCAGGTGTTCGAGTCGTTCCCCTGCCCGCTGCTGCGCATCGAGTTCGAGCGCGACCGCGTGTGGCAGGTCAGCTCGATCAAGCCGGTCGGCCTGCAGACGCTGGACGATGCGCAGGAGGATGCGTTCGCCGAGGAGCTCGACCGTTTCTCCAAGAAGCTGTGGCGCAAGCCGCGCGCGCGCAAGCTGTATCGCTACGACATCGCGATGCTGGTCGATCCGGCCGAGCAGATGCCGCCATCGAACAAGAAGGCGCTGAAGGCGTTCATCGCCGCCGGCAAGCAGCTCGGCATCGAGGTCGATCCGATCGGCAAGAACGACTACCAGCGCCTCGCCGAATACGACGGCCTGTTCATTCGCGAAACCACCGCCAGCGACAACCACACCTACCGCTTCGCCCATCGCGCGGAGAAGGAAGGCATGGTGGTGATCGACGATCCCACCTCGATCCTGCGCTGCACCAACAAGATCTTCCTCAACGACCTGATGGTGTCGCGCAAGCTCGCCGTGCCGCGCACCGAGATCCTCTACCGCGACGACAGCAAGGGCATGAAGGAGGTGGTCGCCAAGCTCGGCTTCCCGCTGGTGCTGAAGATTCCCGACGGTTCGTTCTCGCGCGGCGTGGTCAAGGTGGAAAGCGAGCAGGCGCTGGAGAAGGCCGCCGGCGAACTGTTCCAGCACAGTGCCCTGCTGCTGGCGCAGGAATACGTCTATACCGAGTTCGACTGGCGCGTGGGCGTGCTCAACCGCGAGCCACTGTATGCATGCAAGTACTACATGTCGCGCGGCCACTGGCAGATCTACAACCACGGCGCCAAGGGCACCGCGAAGTCCGGCGGCTTCGAGACGATCGCGGTGAGCGAGGCGCCGGCCGAGGTGATCAAGCTGGCGTTGAAGGCGACCCAGCCGATCGGCGACGGACTCTATGGCGTCGACCTCAAGCAGGTCGGCAACAAGCCGGTGGTGATCGAGGTCAACGACAACCCATCGATCGACGCCGGTGTGGAAGACGCCCATCTCGGCGATGCCTTGTATCTGCAGATCATGCAGGAATTCCTGCGCCGGATGGAGCGCAAGCGGCAGGGCATCACCGGCTAGCCGGCAGTCGGCAAGGCTCAATGCCATACCGCGCGATGCAATGCATGGCGCCGCGGCCGGCATAGCGCCAGCAACTGGCGCGGCAGCGACGGTTCCAGTACCAGCAAGACCACCAGAGGTGCGCCAAGCAGCCAGAACGCGGGTGTCCAGCCGAGCAGGTCGGTGTGCAGCGGAATCAGCGTGGTCAGCAGCAAGACGCTGCCGGCAAGCAGCCACAGCAAGGCAGCGCACAGCAGGCGTTGGCGGTGGAGGTCGGGCAGTAATGGCGGATGCATGGCGCGTGTCCCTTCGGCAGATGACGGTGGCAGCCTGCGCTGCGTCCATCTCACCGGCTGCGACCCTCAGACGGTGGGAGCGGCTTCAGTTGCGATACTCGTGCTCGAATCAGGCCATGCAGTGAGAGCTGTCGCGGCCGATAGCCGCTCCCGCCGAGCCGGCTCGGGCCGCCCGGGCAAGCCTCGGCTTGTAGAATGGATGCCGACACCTTCCATGGAACCTGCATGCAACCCGCCCAATTCGCCGTGTTCGGCCATCCGATCAGCCACAGCCTGTCGCCGCAGATCCATCGCGCGTTCGCGCAGCAGTTCGGCATCGCGCTGGAGTACTGCACGATCGACGCGGCACCGGCCGACTTCGTTGCTTCGGTGCGGCGCTTCTTCGCCGATGGCGGTCGTGGTGCGAATGTCACGCTGCCGCACAAGGCCGCCGCCTTCGCGCTGGCCGACCAGCGCAGCGCGAAGGCCACGCGTGCCGGCAGCGCGAATGTGCTGACCCGGCTTTCAGACGGCAGTCTCGCCGCGCACAACACCGACGGCGACGGCATGGTGCGCGACATCACCGAACGCCACGGCGTCGACCTGCGCGGCCATACTGCGCTGCTGCTCGGCGCCGGCGGCGCCGCGCACGGCGTGGCGTGGAGCCTGCTGGATGCGGGCGTGGACAAGTTGACCATCGTCAACCGTTCGCCGGAAGCGGCCGATGCGCTGGCCGATGCGATTGGCGAGCCGGCGCGGGCGCATACCCGCTATTGGGAAGATCTGGCCGACATCGGCAGCTATGACCTGATCGTCCAGGCCACCTCGGCCGGGGTACTGGGTGCGTCGCTGCAGTTGCCGTTTTCGCTGGTCGGCGCCCGTGCGCTCTGCTACGACCTGTCCTATGGCATCGCGGCCAGCGGATTCCTGGGCTGGGCGAACACGGCCGGTGCGCGCTACGCGTTCGACGGTCTCGGCATGCTGGTGGAAACCGCCGCCGATGCGTTCGAGCTGTGGCATGGCCAGCGACCGGAGACCGAGCCGGTGTACCAGCTGCTGCGCCAGCAGACCGCATGAGCACGCTGGCATGCCGGGCTGGCTGCGGCGCGTGCTGCATCGCGCCGTCGATCAGTTCGCCGATCCCCGGCATGCCGCAGGGCAAGCCGGCCGGCATTCGCTGTGTGCAGCTGACCGACGACAACCGTTGCGCGATCTTCGGCCAGCCGGAACGGCCGGCGGTATGCGGCAGCCTGCGCGCCGAGCCGGCGATGTGCGGCGCGGATCGTGGCCATGCGATGGCGTGGCTTGCGCAGCTGGAAGCGGCCACGGCAACGCGCTGAAGCCGGGTCGCCACACCGCTGACACACAGCCTCGTTACCGTGGCGCCAGCCGCCGGGAGCGTGCCGATGGCGGCATGCTGCCCGTGCGCGGTGATTCCCCACGCAGCAGGTGTCATGTTCCGCTCACTTTCCGCCATGGCGCATCGCCACGCGCTCGTCTTCGTCTCCATGTGCCTGCTGATGCTGCTGGCCGGCGGCGTGTTCTGGTACAGCCACGCCACGGCCGAGGCATCGATGATCGATGCCGGAACGACCTCTCCGGCCGTGGCGGCGACATCAGGCGGCGATGCACAGAGCGGCAGCCAGATCCTGCTCGGGCTGGCCCGCGATGCGATGCATGACGGCCGCCTGGTGGCACCGGCGGGCAGCAACGCCTACGAGTTCTACCTCAGCGTGCTGCAGCTGGAACCGCACAACCGCACGGCGCAGGAAGCCTTGCGCGAGTCTTTTCCGCGCGCCTCCGAAGAAATCGAGCGCACGATCAACCACAACGACCTGGACGAAGCACGCCGCGAGATCGACCTGCTGCGCGAATTCGACAGCAACAACTTTACCCTGGCCCTGCTCGGCGGCAAGCTCTCCGCGGCGCGCAACATTGAGACCAGGCAGCACGAGGCGGAAGCGGCGCGTATCCAGCAGGCGCAAGCCGGGCACGCGTCCGGGGCGTGATCGCACGCAAGTCGCGTACGTCGTAGCCAGCCCCGCTTGCTTCAACCATGCATAGCGCAATCAGCTCCGGCTGCATGAAGCCGGAGCAGTCGAGATGGCGACCGCACAGGAACAGCACGCGGCACGGCACCGTCAGGCGGAGGCCAGATACGCGTCTTTCAGCCGCACGTAGTGGTCGGCGGAGTAATGCAACTGCTCGATCTGGCGATCGCTGAGCAGACGCACGAACTTCGCCGGGTTGCCGAGCCACAACTCGCGCTCGCCGACCACCTTGCCCGGCGGGATCAGCGCGCCGGCGCCGACGAAGCCGTACTTCTTCACCACCGCGCCGTCGAGCACGCTCGCATGCATGCCGATCAGGCAGTAGTCGCCGATCGTGCAGGCATGCACCACCGCGGCGTGACCGATGGTGACGCCTTCGCCGATCAGGCAGGGAAAGCCCTGGCCGTACGGGCCGGCGTGGGCGACATGCACGACGCTGCCGTCCTGGATGCTGGTGCGCGCGCCGACGCGGATATAGTTCACGTCGCCGCGCAGCACCGTGCCGGGCCAGATCGACACGTCGTCGCCGAGCACCACGTCGCCGATCACGCTGGCAGCGGGATCGAGATACACACGTTCGCCAAGGGTGGGCATGATGCCCTTGTAGCTGCGTAAGGAATTCATGGGTGCATGGTAACCGTCGGGGTGCCGTCGCGTGCACCGGCTTCGAGTAGCTCGATCGTGTGCCGGTAGCCCGCATCGATCGCCCGCTGCCAATCCTTCCAGTCGAGCATCCCGATGTGATCCAGCGGTGGCGTGATTAGCACGTCGGCGCGTTCGCGGCGCTGTTCGCTCGCGGTCTCGCCGTTGACCATGCCGGCGCGTACCAGGGTCGATACCAGGCCCGGTCGGCGGATGTGCTGACGCCGTTGCAGCAGCAGACGCCATAGCGGCGGCGTGGCCGATTCCTCGGCGTTGGTGAGCAGCGCTATATCGGCACGGATGTCCAGTGCGGTGATATGGGCTATGCCGTCGGCGGCCATCACGTCGGTCGGCAGGTTGTCGACCAGCGCGCCATCGACGTGGACGCCGCCCTGATGCAGCACCGGCGGCAGCACGCCGGGAATCGCGCTGGATGCGCGCAGCCAGAGCCACAGCGGGCCGTGCCGATGCACCGCCATACCGCCGCCGGACAGGCGGGTGGAGATGCAGAAATACGGCAGCGCCAGATCTTCGATCTCCAGCGCACCGAACGCCCGCTGCAGCATCTGCGAGGCGCGCCGGCCGCGGGTCATCGCGATCAATGGCAGCGTCCAGTCCGACAGCGGCCGGCCTTGCACGAAGGCACGGCGCAAGGTTTCCGTCAGCGCCTGCAACTCCCAGCCGCAGGCCACGCCGGCGCCGATGATGGCGCCTATGCTGGTGCCGCCGACCGCGTCAAAGGTGTGACCCGCTTCGTGGAGTGCGCGCAGCACGCCCAGATGTGCCACGCCGCGCGCGCCGCCACCCGCCAGCACCAGGCCGCGGCCGTGTCCGCTGACCAGTCGTGCCAGCCGCACGATGTCGCTGTCGCGGCAGATGTGGTGATGCCGCAACTCGCCGGTGAACGGCGCCCGCCAGCGTTGCGCCGTGCCCAGGCTGACCTGGTGGCCGGCATGCAGCAGCACCAGATGACGCATGCGGTGGCCGGTGCGCTTCGGATCCAGCAGGGCCGCTTCCGGCCACGCGCGTGCCGGTTGCGCGGCCAGTGCCGGCAACAGCAACACGTCGGCCTGGCGCAGGCAGCGCTGGCGCCACAACAGGTCGCCGCTCGCATCCAGATAGATCACGAAGCGCGATTTCGCTTCCCGTTCGGCGAACCAGTCGCCACTGCGCCCGGCGCCCAGCTCGTCATCGATCACGCCACAACTGCCGTAAGCGCCCAGTGCCTGCGCCAATTGCATCGCCAGCACGCGCGCCGGTACCGATCGATCGATGGGCAGGATCGCGAATGTGCGCGGCGCGCCGGGTCGATCCGCACCACGGCCGCGCCGTTGCAAACGCTCGATCGCCATTCGCGCCACGCCCAGCATGGCTTGCGGATGGTGTCCGAGCAGTCGTTCGAAGGCATCGCGACCGAGCCGCAGCAGCTCGGAGTCGCGCAGCGCGCGTACCGTGCGGATGCGCTCTTCGCCGCCAAGCAGGCTGGCCGCGCCCACACATTCGCCGGCGGCGATCAGCTGGGTCAGCTCGGCGGTATCCTCCGGCGAGCGGTCGTCGAACACGCCCAGGCTGCCGCTTTTCAGCAGGTACAGCGAATCGGCCGGTTCGCCGGGTTTGAACAACGGCCGTCCGCCGGGCAGCCCAAGCCACACCAGCTCGTGGGCCAGCGCTTCACGCGCAGGTGCATCCAGTTGCGCAAACATTCCGCTGTGCGCAAGCAACTCGGCGACATCCGATGGCGACATGGCCGCAAGGTTACGGTGCGATCCATGACAAAACGGCATCGCCGTGCCGGTCGCGGGCCTATACCGGTCGCGCAGCGCGCTTGATTTCGGTCGGCGCGATCGCCACGCTGGTGACCTCAAGGAGATCCCATGAATCAAGACAATCCGCTGCTGGCCGACGATACCCTGCCCGCGTTCTCGCAGATCCGCCCCGAGCATGTGGAACCCGCGATCGACGCGATCCTCGCCGACTACCGTGCCGGCATCGACGCGCTGGTCGCGCCCGGTGCGCCACGCGACTTCGCCACCGTGATGCTGACCCAGGAACGGCTGGAGCAGCGCCTGGCCCGCGCCTGGGCGCCGGTTTCCCATCTGCATTCGGTGGCCGACAGCGAAGCCTTGCGCAAGGTCTATGGCCCGGCCGAGGAAAAGCTCACCGAGCACGCGATCGAGCTGGGCCAGAACCGCGACCTGTACGCCGCGGTGCAGGCGCTGGCTGATGCACCGGATTTCGCCGCGTTGCCACGTCCCGAACGTGCGCTGGTCGAACATGCGCTGCGCGACTTCAGGCTGTCCGGCGTGGCGCTGGAGGAACCGGCGCGCTCGCGCTTCCGCGAGATCGGCGTGGAACTGTCGAAACTCTCCACCGAATTCTCCAATGCCGTGCTCGATGCCAGCGAGGCATGGCACGAGCACATCACCGACGAGCGCGATCTGGCCGGCATTCCCGAATCCGGCCGCGCCGTGCTGCGCCAGTACGCCGAGGATCAGGATCTGGACGGCTATCTGGTCACATTGAAGCAGCCGAGCGTGCAGGCCGTGCTGACCTACGCCGACAATCGCGGCCTGCGCGAGCGGGTGTACTGGGCGTACCAGACCCGTGCTTCGGACCAGGGCCCGAACGCGGGCAAGTTCGACAACAGCGCGCGCATCGAGCAGATCATGGCGCTGCGTCACGAGGCCGCGCAGCTGCTCGGCTTCGCCAACGCGGCGGAAGAATCGCTGGCCACCAAGATGGCCGGCTCGCCGGCGGAAGTGCTGGAGTTCCTGCACGATCTGGCCATCCGCGCGAAACCGGTGGCGCAGCAGGAGCTGGCGCGGCTGCGCGAGTTCGCGCATGCCGAGCTTAAGCTGGACAACCTCGAATCCTGGGATGTCGGCTACGCCTCGGAGAAGCTGCGCCAGCAGCAGTACGAACTGGACGAGGAACAGCTGAAGCCCTACTTCCCGCTGCCGGCGGTGATCGATGGCCTGTTCGGCCTCACCACGCAGCTGTATGGCATCACCCTTGCCGTCCGCGATGCCGTCGACACGTGGCATCCGGATGTGCGCTATTACGATGTGCGCGATGCCGCCGGGCGCGTGTTCGCGGGCGCCTACGTCGACCTGTATGCGCGCAACGGCAAGCGCGGTGGTGCGTGGATGGATGTCTGCCGCGCGCGCTTCGACGATGGCGAGCAGCCGCAGCTGCCGGTGGCCTTCCTTACCTGCAACTTCGCGCCGCCCACCGAGGGTCGGCCGGCATTGCTCACCCATGACGACGTGCTTACCCTGTTCCACGAATTCGGCCACGGCCTGCACCACCTGCTCACCGCCATCGCACTGCCCTCGATCGGCGGCATCGACGGCGTCGAGTGGGACGCGGTGGAGCTGCCCAGCCAGTTCATGGAGAACTTCGGCTGGAACCGCGCGGCGCTGGATCTGTTTGCGCGGCATTACCAGACCGACGAACGACTGCCCGATGAACTGTTCCGGCGCATGCTGACCGCGCGGCATTTCCATGCCGGCCTGTTCCTGGTGCGCCAGCTGGAGTTCGCACTGTTCGATTTCCTGCTGCACCTGGAATACAACCCCGCCGAAGGTGCCCGCACGTTGATCGTACTGGAGCAGGCGCGCAAACAAGTTGCCGTGTTGTATCCGCCAGCCTGGCAGCGTTTTCCGCACGGTTTCAGCCACATCTTTGCGGGCGGTTACGCCGCGGGCTATTACAGCTATCTGTGGGCCGAGCTGTTGTCGGCCGATGCGTTTGGCGAATTCGAGGCGCATGGCGTGATCGACCGCGCCACCGGCGAGCGTTTCCGCCGGGAAGTGCTGTCGGTCGGCGCCAGCCGTCCTGCGCTGGAAAGCTTCGTCGCCTTCCGCGGCCGCAGGCCCGAGCCGGAGGCATTACTGCGCAGTCACGGGCTGGCCTGATCGACACCGCGTGGCCTGTCCCACCTTTGCGCGGGCAGGCCGCGATGGTTTCAGGGCACAAAAAAACCCGCCGAAGCGGGTTTTTTCGAGGCGCTCAAGTCCGAAGACTTCAGGCAGCCTGGACTTCCTCAGCCTGCAGGCCCTTCTGGCCCTTGGTGACGATGAACGTGACGCGCTGACCTTCCTGCAGGGACTTGAAGCCCGTGCCCTGGATCGCGCGGAAATGCACGAACAGGTCATCACCGCTTTCCGGGGTGATGAAGCCAAAACCCTTGGCGTCGTTGAACCACTTGACTGTACCGCTCTGACGATCCGACATGTAACATTACCTTTGAAGCATGGATGGTTTGCGGCTCGGAGCGAGTAGCACTTGACCGCAATAGGAGCAGGAAATCGGGGTTACCCCGGACTCTTGCCTGCTCAGCATACACCGTAATGCAAGGTTTCGGTGGTTTTGCTTGCAAATTCATTGATCTTGACCCGTTGATGTTGCGAAACACCCGCTTTTTGCGGGTTTCCGGCGTGACCCGAGGGCAAATCCGACCGCCGTCAGGTGATCAGCGAAGGCACGGGCGGCATGGTTTCCTGGTAACGGTCCGAAACGGTGCCATGCTTCCAGCGGTTCGCATCCATGCATCCCTTACAATGCGGCCATGAAGATCGCCTCGTGGAACGTCAACTCGCTGAACGTGCGCCTGCCGCACCTGACGCAGTGGCTGGCCGACGCCCGGCCAGACATCGTGGCGCTGCAGGAGACCAAGCTGGAAGATGCCAAGTTTCCGGTCGACCAGCTGGCTGCCGCGGGCTATCGCGCGGTCTACTCGGGCCAGAAGACCTACAACGGCGTGGCGATCCTGGCGCGCGAGCAAGTCCGTGACGGGTTCAGCGACATCGTCACCGACATCCCGGGGCTGGACGATCCACAGCGGCGGATTCTCGCCGCCAGCATCGGGGGCCTGCGCGTGGTGGATCTGTACGTGGTCAACGGCAAGGCCCTCGGCGACGAGAAATACGCCTACAAGCTGGACTGGCTGGCCAAGGTGCGTGAGTTCCTGGCGCGCGAGCTGGAGCGTCATCCCAACCTGGTGGTGCTGGGCGATTTCAACATCTGCCCGGACGATCGCGACGTCTACGATCCGGTCGCCTGGGGCGAGGACATCCTGTGCTCGCCGCCGGAGCGTGCCGGGCTCAAGGCGATCACCGACCTCGGCCTGCATGACAGCTTCCGGCTGTTCGAGCCGGGTGCGCAACATTACAGCTGGTGGGACTACCGGCAGGCCGCGTTCCGTCGCAACATGGGCTTGCGCATCGATCTGATCCTGATCGGCGAAGCACTGAAATCCGCCGCCACGGCGGCGGCGATCGACCGCGAACCGCGGCGTTGGGAGCGTCCTTCGGACCACACGCCGGTGACGCTGGAACTGGATATCTGACTGAAATGACCGCAAAAACCGAATGGCCCAGCTCGCTGGACGACAACGAACTGGATGAGCTGGATCGCTACCTGCGCGCGCATACCGGCGAGGGCGACCTGTTGCTCGACGGCGTGCATGGCCTGCTCAGCGCGCTGGCGGTCGGCCCGCTGCTGGTGCTGCCGGACGAATGGCTGCACGAAGTGCTGCATGAGCCGTTCGCCGACGAGGACGAGGGCAACCGCGTGTTGGCGTTGCTGGCCAAGCTCAACGACTCGATCAGCGCCGAGCTCGACGTCGACGCCTACGAGCCGATCCTCGGCGAGGTCGAGCTGGAAACCGGCCTGATGCTGTCCGCAGCTGGCTGGTGCGAGGGCTTCAGCCGCGGCATCGACCTGCGTGCGAGCCTGTGGGAAAGCCGCCTGGCCGAGGATCCGCAGCTGATGGAACTGCTCGGCCCGGTGATGGCGCTGGCGGTGGACGAAGGCATCCTCAGTGCGGATACCGAGTTCGAGAAACTCAGCGACGACGAATACGACGAGTGCCTGTCGCAGGTGCCGGCCGTGCTCGGTGCGGTCAACCAGTACTGGCAGGCCAAGCCCGTCACCGAAGCCGAGGTGGAGGCGATGGTGCATCAGCAGCGCCCCGGCGATGGCGACGACAACGCGCCGCCGCGCCAGCGCAGCGGGCACTGGGTGCATTGAAAAAACAGGAGTGAGTGGAGAGGAGTGAGAAGTGAGAGAAGGCACTTGGTGTGCTCAAGCTTTTCTCCCGCCTCTCACTCCTCTTCCCTCATTTCTCGATCTGCGTGAACGATCCGTTCTGGCCATGGCGCTTGGATAAACCTGGCAACAGCGCCATCTTGGCGGCCAGACATCCTTCACTGGAGCCACCCATGAGCGACCGCCACATCACCCGCCGCATCCGCGGCACCGACACATCCGACGGCGCCGGCGTGAAGCTGAAGCGCATCATCGGCCAGCCCGGGCTGGACATGCTCGATCCGTTCCTGCTGCTGGACGAGTTCCGTTCCGACGACGCCGGCGACTACATCGCCGGCTTCCCCGAGCATCCGCACCGCGGCTTCGAGACGGTCACCTACATGCTGGCCGGGCACATGCAGCACGGCGACAACCACGGCAACCGCGGCGACCTCACGCCGGGCAGCGTGCAGTGGATGACCGCCGGTCGCGGCATCCTGCATTCGGAAATGCCGCAGCAGGAAAACGGCCTGATGTGGGGCTTCCAGCTGTGGGTGAACCTGCCGGCGAAGGACAAGATGACCGCGCCGCGCTACCAGGACATCGGCCCCGAACGGATTCCGGTGGTGCATCCGGCCGAAGGCGTCGAGGTCAAGGTGATCGCCGGCGAACTGGCCGGCGCGACCGGTCCGGTCGAGGGCATCGCCACCGCGCCGGTGTATCTGGACATCAGCCTACGGCCCGGCGCGTCGTTGACGCTGGATCTGCCGACCGGGCATCACGGTTTCGCCTACGTGTTTGAAGGCGAATCGGCGCTGGTCGGTGGCGAATCACTGCAACGCAGCGAGCTCGGTGTGCTGTCCGCAGGCGAGCAGCTGCAGTTGGCCGGTGGCGGCAAGCCATCGCGCCTGCTGGTGGTCGCCGGCAAGCCGCTCAACGAGAGCGTGGTGCGTTACGGGCCGTTCGTGATGAACACCCCCGAGCAGATCCACGAGGCGATAGCCGACTTCCGCGCCGGCAAGTTCTGATTTCTCCGTAACCGCTTCCTTTCGGGAGGGGTTACATGCGGGAGGGGCTCGCGTCGAAACCCATGGCCGCAGGCATGCGCATGATCGGGCAGCAAGGCGCCGAGGGTGCGCGTGCGCCTGGTCATGCGCATGCCTGTGGCCGTGTATGGCACGCAGCGCCATCGGCTGGCTCCTCGTATCGCTGAAATCCTGGCTGGCCAAACGAGTCATCGCCCGTGTGGCAGGCAGAGGGTGGGCCGGAGATGCATTTACGGCAACGTAACAGCGCGGGAGTGGAACCAAGCCATGGATCGATCGGTCGTTACCGTCGGATCTGCGGGTAGAGTCCCACTTTCAGCGGACTCTGCCACTTGTTAAGAAAGCCTTTTTGCCGTTAAATGAAGGTTAATCTTCGCTGGCTCAAGCGGCTGTAATATCAAGTTCCCAAGAAAGTTGAAGAAACCCAAAGCAAGTTGATGTTTTTGATCATGATGATTCTTTTGACACTGCTGCTTTTGCTGCCTGTCGCGCTGATCGCCAGCGCAATCAGGCGCGTGCCGGACGGCCAGGTGCATAGCCTGTACCGTCACGGCAAGCCGGTGCGCCTGTTGCAGGCGGGAACACATCTGGTGCTGCCGCTGCTGGACCGGGTGGCGCACAAGATCAATCTGGCGGGGCAGACGTTGCGCTTCGAGGAGCCGCTCGCCGATGCGCATGACCTGCGTGGCACGGTGTACTGGCAGGTGCTGGAGCCGGAGCGCGCCGATGCGGTGTTCGAGCAGGTCGACCAGTTGATCCGTCGTGGCGCGCAGGAAGCCCTGCGTGGAGAAGCGGAAGTCGAGCGCGCCGATCGCCGTGATCTGGGGGCGCGCCTGAAGCAGTCGCTGAACCAGGCCTTGCGCGAGCGCGGCATGATGGTGACCCGGGTCGAGCTTGATGCGGCCTGAGCAATGAATCGCGTCAGGGCGACCGAGAGCGCCCACGCCACAGGGGATTGGTAAACCTTCAAACCCGCCACGGCGGGTTTTCTTTTGCCGGCTTGCTTCAGGCATGACCCGCTGGCATCGTCGCCGTCCGGCCCCGATACTGCCGGCCCCAAACACGCACAGGAAAGCACCATGGCAGCGCGCGACGCCTTGCAGGCCCGGCTGGAACAGGGCATCAGCACGCTCGGCTTGGCGCTGCCGGCCGGGGCAGTGGCACGGCTGCTCGACTATCAGGCGCTGCTGGAGCGCTGGAACGCGGCATACAACCTCACCGCCGTGCGTGATCCGGCGGAAATGATCACGCGCCATCTGCTCGATTCCCTGGCGATCCTGCCGTATGTGCAAGGCGATACGCTGGCCGACCTGGGCACCGGTCCCGGCCTGCCAGGCATCGTGCTGGCCATCGCCGCACCGGGCCGGGAAATCCTGCTGGTCGATTCCAATGGCAAGAAGGTGCGCTTCCTGCGCGAGGCGATCCGCGCACTGAAGCTCGATGGCGTGCGCGCGGAACAGTCGCGGGTGGAGGACGTCGAGGGCCAGTACGACTGCATCACCGCGCGTGCGTTTGCCAGTCTCGCCGACATGCTCGGCTGGGGCGGCCACCTGCTGGCGCCGGGCGGCACCTGGCTGGCGATGAAGGGCAAGCGGCCGGATGAGGAGTTGCCGGGCATACCGGCCGGCTTCGCGCTGCGCAGCACGCATGAACTGAGTGTGCCGGGACTGCCGGCCGAGCGTCATCTGCTGGTGCTCGGCCGCGTCTGATCTACACTAACCCTCTCCCGCGTACGGTAGCTATCCATCCATGGCACGCATCATCGCTGTCGCCAACCAGAAAGGCGGCGTCGGCAAGACCACCACTGCCGTCAATCTTGCCGCTGCGCTGGCTGCCGCGAAGCGCAGGGTGTTGCTGGTCGACCTGGATCCGCAGGGCAACGCGACGATGGCCTCGGGCATCAACAAGCGCGACGCCAAGCCGAGCGGCTGCGAGGTGTTGCTGGAAGAGGTCGAGATCGTGGCGGCGGTGGTCTCGACCGAGGGACACTACGACCTGCTGCCTGGCAACGGCGACCTCACTGCCGCCGAACTGAAGCTGATGGATGCGCTGGCACGCGAGCATCGACTGAAGGAGCAGCTGGCCAAGGTCGGCGCGAAGTACGACACCATCCTGATCGATTGCCCGCCGTCGCTGAACCTGCTCACGCTGAATGCGCTGACCGCCGCCGATGGCGTGCTGATTCCGGTGCAGTGCGAGTATTTCGCGCTGGAAGGCTTGTCCAGCCTGCTCGAAACGATCAAGGCGGTGCGCCACCGGTTGAATCCGAACCTGGAGATCGAAGGCCTGTTGCGCACCATGTACGACGTGCGCAACAACCTGGGCAACGAGGTTTCGGCCCAACTCACCCAGCATTTCGGCGACAAGGTGCTGCGCTCGATCATTCCGCGCAATGTGCGGCTGGCCGAGGCACCCAGTCACGGCCAGCCGATCCATCTGTACGATCGCAGCTCGCGCGGCGCGATCGCCTATATCGGCCTGGCCGGCGAAGTGATCCGGCGCGAGCGCGGCTTGCCGCCGCGCGCCGAACACGCCGATCCGGGCGCCGGCATCGAACCACCAATGCACGACGACGGCGACGAGATCCTCGAGACGCCGGTCGCCGACCATCAGGAATAAAGCATGGCTGCTGCGAAAAAACGTGGACTGGGACGCGGGCTCGATGCCCTGCTCGGTGGCGACGGCGAGGCTGCGCCGTCGGTGATCGGGCAGGAGGGCGAGTTGCGCATGCTGCCGATCCAGCAGATCCAGCCGGGCAAGTACCAGCCGCGCCGGCACTGGAATGACGAGGCGCTGGACGAGCTGGCCGCGTCGATCAAGGCGCAGGGCCTGATCCAGCCGGTGGTGGTGCGCTCGATCGGCAAGAACAGCTACGAGTTGATCGCCGGCGAGCGCCGTTGGCGCGCCGCGCAACGCGCGCAGCTGGCCGAGCTGCCGGCCTTGGTGAAGGTGGTGCCGGAAGCCGCCGTACCCGCGATGGCGCTGATCGAGAACATCCAGCGCCAGGACCTGACCCCGCTGGAAGAGGCCGATGCGCTGAAGCGACTGATCGACGATTTCGACCTCACCCACCAGCAGGCCGCCGATGCGGTGGGTCGTTCGCGCGCGGCCGTATCCAACCTGTTGCGCCTGACCGAACTGCCCGCCTCGATCAAGAAACTGCTGGACGAGGGCAAGCTGGAGATGGGCCACGCCCGCTGCCTGCTGACCCTGCCCGAACGCGAAGCCGAGAGTCTGGCGCTGGAAGCGGCGCGGCATGGCTGGAGCGTACGTGAGCTGGAGGAAGCCGCGCGGCGCGCGCAGCAGGCGCCGAAAGGCAAGGCGAAAAGCGCGCCGGCGCGCGACCCGAACATCGCCGACCTCGAGCGCGAACTGGCCGAGCGCTTCGCCACCCGCGTCGAACTGGCGCAGGGCCGCGGCGGCCGCGGCAAGCTGGTGATCCATTACCACAGCAACGACGAGCTGGAAGGCATCCTCGGCAAGATCCGTTGAGGGCAGAAATGAGTGGAGAGGAGTGAGAAACGCGCGCGCGGGCATGCCGTATTTGAATGCCTTCTCTCGTTTCTCACTCCTCTCCACTCGCTCCTCGCTCCGCCACACGCTTCACGTTCACGTAGATATTCAAGGCCTCCCCCATGCCGCAACTCTCCGTCGTCGTCCCCGTCTTCAACGAACGCGACAACATCCCGCCGCTGCTGGCGGAAATCGCCGCCGCCCTGCGCGGCAAGGTCGATTACGAAGTCATCTACATCGATGACGATTCCAGCGACGACAGCCGTGCCGTGCTGGCTGCGCAGAAAGCCACGCATCCGGAGCTGCGCGTGCTGCACCACGTCACCCGCAGCGGGCAGAGCACCGCGGTGTGGAACGGCGTGCGCGCGGCGCAGTCGCCGTGGATCGCCACGCTGGATGGCGATGGCCAGAACGACCCGGCCGACATTCCCAACCTGCTCGCCGCGCGCGACAAGGCCGCTGCCGAGACGCGACTGTTCGCCGGCTGGCGCACCACCCGCCGCGACAGCTTCAACAAACGGATCTCCTCGAAGATCGCCAACGCGGTGCGCTCGCGCATGCTGCGGGACGCCACGCCGGATACCGGCTGCGGCCTGAAGCTGTTCGAGCGCGAAGTGTTCCTGCGCCTGCCCTACTTCGACCACATGCACCGCTACCTGCCGGCGCTGGTAAAGCGCGCCGGCTTCCAGAGCCAGAGCGTGCCGGTCAGCCATCGCCCGCGCACCGCCGGCGTTTCCAAGTACGGTATGCTGGACCGGCTGTGGGTTGGCTTGGCCGACCTGCGCGGCGTGGCGTGGCTGATGCGGCGTGGCAAGGTGACCAAGGTCGAGGAACTCTGACCCGGATCACGTCGGGCTGATCCGGCCGTCGTATGCTGGGGATCTCCTTGCCGGAGGCCAGTCATGAGCATTGCCGTCAAACGTGTCTACGAACCGGCCGCGAAAGCCGACGGGTATCGCGTGCTGGTCGATCGGCTGTGGCCACGCGGGTTGAAGAAGGAAGCCGTGTCGCTGGATCAGTGGGCGAAGGAGCTGGCGCCCTCCACCGCGTTGCGCCAGTGGTTCGGGCATGAGCCGGCACGCTGGGATGGCTTCCGCCACCGTTATGCCACCGAGCTGGATGCTGCGGCCGAACACTGGCGGCCGCTGGCCGAGCGTGCGGCGCGGCATGTGGTCACCCTGCTCTACGGCGCGCACGACGAGGAGCACAACAACGCAGTGGCGTTGAAGTCGTATCTGGAAAACTGGTTGCGCACGCATGGTCCGCGTTGACGCAGCTGAATCCGGAGAAGGCGTTCAGGGCTGGCGCTGCGGTGTCGCCGATTTCGACCAGTGCGCCAGCGCCTCACGCGTCTGCGCGCGACCGCGCTCGATCAGTTCGCGGGCGCGGTAGAACTCATATGCAGTCGACACGTTGCGCGGCAGCTGGATCAGCAGATCCGGCTCGTACGCGGCCAGGCGCAGGCGCGAGAGGTTCGCCTGCATCAGGTCCATCGACTGGTTGAGCAGATCCCAGGCGCCGGGCTCGCGTGGCTTGCCTTCGCTGTGCGGCAGCAGCCGGCCGAAGAATTCGCCGAGGCGGTGACGGTAGCTGGTCTCGTCGACGGGATCATCTGCGGGAGTCGCCACGGGCGCCAGCTCCGCCGGACCATCCATGCTCACGGCGAACAGGTAGTCGGCTGGGTCGCGGATCAGCGGCGTGACCGGCACCGGGTTGAGCAAGGCGCCGTCGAGCAGTCGGCGCTCGCCGATCGTGTAAGGCCGGAACACTGTTGGAATCGAGATCGAGGCACGGATCGCGTCGAACAGCGAGCCGCGGGTCAGCCACACTTCGCGTTCGCGATCGAGATCGGTGGCGACCGCGGTAAAAGCGAGCGGCAGTTCCTCGATGCGGACGTCGCCGATCAGTTCGCGCAGCGTGCCGATGATCCGTTCGCCCTTGATCAGGCCGCCGCCGGAGAACGTCCAATCGAGCAGCTTGAACACATCGAGCCTGGCCAGTGTGCAGACCCAGTCGCGATAGACGTCGAGCTTGCCCATCGCGTACACGCCCCCGATCAGTGCGCCCATCGAGGTGCCGGCGATGGCGGTGATCTGGAATCCCTGCGCCTCGATCTCCTCGATCACGCCGATATGCGCCAAGCCCTTCGCACCGCCAGCCCCGAGTGCCAGTGCGATGGAGGGCTTGCGCGGTACCACGGCATCGGCCGGGGCGGCGCTGGGATCGGCGATATCGGTGTGACTCATCGCGACGCCTCGCTCATGCCTACGGATGCTGGTAGCCGCCCAGCGCCAGCTGCAGCAGGATTTTCATCTCCTCGCGCAGCGGCAACGGTGCCACGACTTCCGCATCCGGGCCGTACTTGAGTACGTCCATCAGCAGTTCCTTGGAATTGGAATAGGGCACCTTGAGTTCGTAGCGACCGTCCGGCAGCCAGGCGCCCTGCTGCTGCGAATGCCAGTGCTCGTCGGCGACCCAGCGTGCGGCGTGCGAGGAGAAGCGGATGGTCGCCCACGCCTTCGGCTTGCCGGCGAAGATGCCGTAGCTGGAGGCGAGCAGTTCGTTGAGATCGCCTTCCGCGACATCGGTGGCCGCGACATCCAGCGCATGCGCCTCGGCGATCCGGTCCACCGCGAAGCTGCGCAACGCCTCGCGGTCGTGATCCCACACGTCCAGATACCAGTTGTCGCGGTAATGGGTCAGCCGCTGCGGCGACACGGTGCGATGGCTGTCGGCATTGGTGGTGCGCGCGCGGTAGCGGAAACGCAGCTGCTTCCGTTCCAGCACCGCGCCGGCGACGATGCGGAATACCTGCTGGTCCAGCTTGCGTTCACCCCAGGGAATCACGCGTATGCGCTCGATCGGCAACGCCTTGCCGCTGCCCTGATCGGACAGCAGCCCCTCGATGCGTGCCTTGAACGGGGCCAGTGCACCGGCCAGCACGCCGGGACCGGAGCGGCTGATCAGCTCGTTCAGGGCCAGCAGCGCGGACAGCTCGTCGGAGGTGAGCCACAGTCCCGGCAACTCGAAGCGTTCGCCCTCACCGAGTTCATAGCGGAACGCGGCCTGGTCACCACCGGCGCTTTCGATGGGTGCGCGCAATGCATCGCGCAGAAACGCGATGTCGCGATACAGCGTGGCGCGCGAGCACTCCAGTTCGCCGAGCAGGCGCGACAGCGGAACCGGGTAGTGCGCTGATTTCAGCAGGCGGTGCAGGGTCAGTATGCGTTCGTAACGATCCATGGATTCGGCGGCATATCGTGGGAAAGGGCGCCATGTAGCATGGTGGCGAGCCGTGGTGGCCGCAAGCCATGCATTGCGCCGCAAGCATGGGCTGCCGTAGGTGTGCTCGCCGATCCCGGAACAATGCCTGTGTCGAGGACACTTGCCAATGGCGCTGCCGACCAAGCTGAAATCACAGAGCAGCCTGAACCGCACCACCAAACGTTCATTGGGTGTTCAAGCCAAATCGTTAAGGTACGCATCACTATTAATTAACAAATGGACTGCCCCGATGAAAAAGACCTTGATTGCCGGCCTGTTGCTGACGGCTCTCGCGAGCTTTGCCGTGCAGGCCCAGGACAGCACCAACGCCAGCACGGCCGGCAACAATGGGGGCTGGACCGGCTCGGGCGAGTTCGGCTTCGCGTCCGCCACCGGCAACACGCGTTCGCAGAACATCAACGCCAAGCTTGGCCTGAGCCAGGAAAACGACCAGTGGAAGAACAACTTCTTCCTCGACGCGCTGCGTGCCAAGAGCCAGCTGAAGGTGGTCGACACCTCCGGCAACACGGTCAACGAGTTCAACACCACCGCCAACCGCTATGACGCCGGCGCCTCGGTCGGCTACAAGTTCGACCAGCGCAGCTACATCGTCGGTGCCGCCCGTTACGAGCACGACGAATTCGGCGCCAACCTTTGGCAGGGCGTGATTTCGCTCGGCTACGGCTACATCGCGCTGAAGGACGAGCGCAACGAGCTGTCGTTCGAAATCGGCCCGGGTTACAAGGAATACCGCCCGGCCAACGTCGACATCGTGGTGGACAGCGTGCTGGTGCCGCAGCAGCAGTCGACCCAGAACGAGCTGGTGGCCCGTGGCCTGGTCAACTACAAGCTGAAGATCTCGGACAACACCTCGTTCGAGGACACGTTCCTGATGGAAGCGGGTTCGAAGAACACCTACCTGCAGAACGATGCCGGCCTGGCGGTCAGCATGACCAAGAAGCTGGCGTTGAAGGTGGGTTTCCAGGTACGCCACAACAGCGACGTGCTGCCGGGTATCAAGAAGATGGATACGCTGGCCACCACCAACCTGGTCTACAGCTTCTGAGTCGATTGATCATGGTTGGCTGAAGCGGTCCCGCAGCGTGAGCTGCGGGGCCGTTTTGTCTGGGAAGGGGGAACGGCCAGAGCATCGGGCCTTTTCGCACTTGTTCCCCGTCAGAAGCCGAGCAGCTCGCCTGCGCCCTGGGCGAGCAGCATCGCCGCCACCTGTCGACCCAGTGCGGCCGCCTGATCGCCGTGGCTGCTGGCCTCGGCATGCAGCAGCCGGCCGCTCGCCGCATCGCCGACCATGCCACGCAAGTGCAGGCCATGTTCGCCCAGCACGCACCAGGCGCCGACCGGCACCGTGCAGCTGCCGCCGAGGGCCTGGTTCATCGCCCGTTCGGCACTGATCGTCAGCCGGGTATCGGCGTCGTCCAGTGCCGCCAGCAAACTCAGTACGCCGGTGTGGCCTTCGCGTGCCTCGACCGCGATCGCCGCCTGGCCCGGCGCCGGCAGCCAGTCCGGCGCCGTCAGCCGCGCACGGATGCGAGCGGCCAGCCCCAACCGTTCCAGCCCGGCACAGGCCAGCACGATCGCGTCGTAGTCGCCGGCATCGAGCTTGCCCAGCCGCGTGCCGACATTGCCGCGCAGGTCGAGCAGCACCAGATCCGGCCGCAGCGCACGCAACTGCGCCTGCCGCCGCAGCGACGAAGTGCCGACCCGGGCGCCATGGGGCAGCGCGGCAAGATCCGCAGAGTGGTTGCTGACGAAGGCATCGGCCGCATCCGCGCGCGGCAGGATCGCCGCCAGCACGAAACCCGGTTCCAGCTCGGCCGGTACGTCCTTCAGCGAATGCACCGCCAGGTCGGCGCGGCCTTCCAGCATCGCCACCTCGAGCTCCTTCAAGAACAGTCCCTTGCCGCCGATCGTTGCCAGCGACTGGTCGAGGATCTCGTCGCCGCGGGTACTCATCGGCACCAGCTCCACCGCGAGCCCTGGATGCGCCGCGCGCAGCAGGGCGGCGACATGCTCGGCCTGCCACAGCGCGAGTGCGCTCTTGCGGGTGGCGATACGCAGGGTGGAGGGATTCATCGGAACTCCGCGGCATTGGGCTGGGTCATATTGTCGCGTAGTTTGTGCATGCCAGTAGCGCGCCACGCGCGGCGTATCGGCGCAGCATGCTGTCATGTCGATGGTGTGGTGGCTACGATGGTGGGCATTTCACGGGAGACATTCCATGCAAAGCGGCAACCCGGCACTCAACAAGAACACCTTCCTCGACGCCGCCAGTGGCGCAGTCGTCGCACGCGGTGACGAGGCGATGACGATCAACGGCACGGTCAACAAGACCGGTTTCCTGCTGATTCTGGTGCTGATGGGGGCGATGTACAGCTGGAGCCAGTTCAGCGGTCCGGCCAGCATGCCGGCGATGCTCCCGCTGGTGCTCGGCGGCGCGATCGGTGGCCTGATCGTGGGCCTGGTCACCTCGTTCAAGAAAACCTGGGCGCCGATCACCGCACCGCTGTATGCGCTTGCCGAGGGCGTGTTCATCGGTGCGCTGTCGGCGATCTTCGAGATGCGCTATCCGAGCATCGTGATCCAGGCGGTGGGATTGACCTTCGGCACCATGGCGGCACTGTTGCTGGCGTATCGCAGCGGGCTGATCCGGGCCACCGAGAAATTCAAGCTCGGCATCGTTGCCGCCACCGGCGGCATCATGCTGCTGTACCTGGCCAATTTCGCGATGGGCTTCTTCGGCCACTCGATGGGCTTCATCAATGGCCACAGCGGCATCGGTATCGCATTCAGCGCGGTGGTGGTGGTGATCGCGGCGCTGAACCTGATCCTCGACTTCGACATGATCGAAACCGGGGTCAATGCCGGTGCACCGAAGTACATGGAGTGGTATGGCGCGTTCGCGCTGGTGGTGACCCTGGTGTGGCTGTATCTGGAACTGCTGCGGCTGCTGTCGAAGCTGCAATCGCGCAACTAGGCGATCGTTGCCGGATGCTGCAAGAAGAAAGGCGCGGTCACCCGCGCCTTATCTTCTGTCGGTTGCTCAAGCCTGCACGGTCGACTCCGGCCCCGCCAGCCGCGGATCGTCCGACGGCTTGCCGCCATGGTGATCGGCGGCAAGCAGCAGGTAGAACGCTGGCACCACGAACAAGGTGAACACGGTGCCGATGGCCAGGCCGGTGGAGATCACCAGGCCCATGTTGAAGCGCCCTGCCGCGCCGGCGCCGGAGGCGATCACCAGCGGCAGCACGCCCAGCACCATCGCCGCGGTGGTCATCAGGATCGGCCGCAGGCGTACCGCTGCGGCGTGTTCGATCGCCTCGCGTTTGGACATGCCCTCCAGTTGCGACTGGTTGGCGAACTGCACGATCAGGATGCCGTGCTTGCTGATCAGGCCCATCAGGGTCACCAGGCCGACCTCGGTATAGATGTTGAGGCTGGTGAAGAGGTTGACGAAGATCAGCGCACCGAACAGTGCCAGTGGCACCGAGACCAGGATCACGACCGGATCGCGCAGACTGTTGAACTGCGCGGCCAGGGCCAGG
Organism: Rhodanobacter sp. B04; assembly: GCF_002001125.1. Taxonomy (GTDB): domain Bacteria; phylum Pseudomonadota; class Gammaproteobacteria; order Xanthomonadales; family Rhodanobacteraceae; genus Rhodanobacter. The sequence continues at coordinate 139,535 of NZ_MUNV01000016.1, forward strand.
AACACGATGATCACGGCGAACAGCAAGGTCGCGCCGAAACCGCCGGACTCCTGGGTGAACTGCCGCGACTGGCCGGAGTAGTCCACGTTGTAGCCGGTCGGTGCAACCTGCTTCACCAGGTCGCGCAGATAGGCCAGTGCCTCGCCCTGCGACATCCCGCTCACGCCGGAGATCGTGGCCGAGTTCAACTGCTGGAAGCGGTTGAGCGACTGCGGTACTACCTGCTTGGTGATCTTCGCCACGGTCGAGGCCGGGATCACCGAGCCATCCGGCACGCGGATGTAGTAGTTCAATACCTGATCCGGGTTCAGCCGGTCCACCTGCAATACCTGCGGGATCACCTTGTACGAGCGGCCGGAGATCGAAAAGTAGTTGACGTAGCCGCCGCCGAGCGCCGAGCCGAGTGCGGCACCGACATCCTGTTGGGTCAGCCCCAGCGTGGTGATCATGTCGCGATTGAGGCTGACCGTGCTCTGCGGCTTGTCCACCTTGAGGTCGGAGTCGATGAAGTAGAACTTGCCGCTGGCCTGCGCCTTCTGCAGGACCTGGGTAGCGACATCGTTGAGGTTCTCGAACGGCTCGGTGGTGGTGATCACCACCTGGATCGGCAGGCCCGAGGCGCCCGGCAACGGTGGGAACTGGAAGGCCGCCACCCTGCCGCCGGCGATGCCATTCCACTTCTGCTGCAGCACCTGCTGCAGTTCGTGGGCGCTGCGGTGACGCTGGCTCCATGGCGTGAACAGCACGCCACCGATGCCCTGGTTGATGGTGGGTACGCCGGTCAGCTGGAACATCTGCTGGTATTCCGGCAACTGTTTGGACAAGTCGAACATCTGCGTCGCGTAGACGTTCATCTGTTGCGCGGTCACGTTGGGTGCGCCGACCAGCTGCCCGACCACGATGCCCTGATCTTCTTCGGGGGCCAGTTCCGACTTCGCGGTCATGCCCAGCGCGATGGTGGCCAGCAACAGCAGGCAGGCCATCACGATCACCACGGACTTGGTCGAGAGCACGTTGTGCAGCACGCGCTGGTAGCCGTGGTGCACACGCTCGAACTGGCGGTCGATCAACTGCACGAAGCGGTTGTTCTCCTGCTCGCTGCGAAAGAACTTCGAGCACATCATCGGCGACAGGGTCAGTGCGATCACCGCCGATACCGTCACCGCGCCGGCCAGGGTGAAGGCGAACTCGGTGAACAGTGCGCCGGTCAGGCCCTTCTGGAAGCCGATCGGCACATACACCGCGATCAGCACCACGGTCATCGCCAGAATCGGTCCGCCCAGCTCGCGCGCGGCCAGCAAGGCCGCCTGGAACGGCGTCTTGCCTTCCTCTTTCATGTGCCGGTCGACGTTTTCCACCACGATGATGGCGTCGTCCACCACCAGGCCGATCGCCAGCACCAGCGCCAGCAGGGTCAGCAGGTTGATCGAGTAGCCCAGCGCCAGCATCACGAAGAAGGTGCCGACCAGCGACAGCGGCATCGCGATCACCGGAATGATCACCGCGCGCAGGCTGCCGAGAAACAGGAAGATCACCAGGGTGACGATCAGCAACGCCTCGACCAGGGTCTTGACCACCTCGTTGATCGAGCTGTTCACGAACTCGGTGCCGTCGTAGACGATCTGCCCGGTCAGCCCGCTGGGTAGCTGGCTCTGGATATCGGGGAACGCCTCGCGCACGCGCTTGGCCACGTCGAGCACGTTCGCGTCGGGCGCGACCTTGATGCCGATGAAGACCGAGCGCTTGCCGCTGAAGGCCACGTTGAAGTCGTAGCTGTCCGAGCCGAGCGAGACGGTGGCCACGTCCTGCAGGCGCACGATCGCACCGTTGACCTGCTTGATCGCCAGTTGCTTGAACTCGTCGACTGTATGCAGGTTGCTGTTGGCGGTCAGGTCCACCGTCACCGCCTGGCCCTTGCTGGAGCCGACCGCGGCCAGGTAATTGTTGGAGGCCAGCGCCGTGTTCACATCGCTGGCGGTGATGCCATGCGCGGCCATCTTGGCCGGGTCGAGCCAGGCGCGCAGGGCGAACTGGCGTGCGCCCAGCAGCTCGGCGGTCTGCACGCCATCGATCGAATCGAGCTTGGGCTTGACCACCCGCGCCAGGTAGTCGGTGATGTTGTTGGTGGGCAGCACATCGCTGTAGAAGCCCATGTACATCGCGTCGATGGTTTCGCCGGTCTGCACGTTCAGCACCGGCTGCTGCGCCTCCGGCGGCAGCTGGTTCTTCACCGAGTTGACCTGGGTGGTGATCTCGGTCAGGGCGCGGTTGGCGTCGTAATTCAGGCGCAGCGTAGCGGTGATGGTGGACACGCCCTGCACGCTGCTGGAGGACAGGTAGTCGATGCCCTGCGCCTGGGAAATCGCCTGTTCCAGCGGCTGGGTGACGAAGCCGGCCATGGTCTGCGCGTCGGCACCGTAGTAGGCGGTGCTGACGGTGACCGTGGCGTTTTCGGTCTTCGGGTACTGGCGCACGGTCAGGCTGCTGACGGCGCGCACGCCGAGCACCAGGATCAGCAGGCTGACGACCACCGCCAGCACCGGCTTGTTGATGAACAGGTCGGTGAATTTCATGGTGTTTGCTCAGTGCTCCTGCGGCGCAGGGTTGACGCTGTCGGCAGGCTGCACGCTGTTGTCGATCGCGATCGGCGAGTCGTTCTTCAGCTTGATCTGGCCGCTGGTCACGACCACGGTGCCGGCTTCGATGCCCTTGAGGATCGCCACCTGGTCGCCGCGGGTCTCGCCCAGGGTGACAAAGGTCTGCTTCACCGTGGCCGGCAGCGGCTGGCCCTTGTCATCCTTGCCCTTGGATGGCTGCACCACGTACACCGTGTCGCCGTAGGGGTTGTAGACGATCGCCGCCTGCGGCAGGGTCAGCTGGCGCTGCTGGCTGCCGACGTCGACGCTGACCTTGGCGAACATGCCGGGAGTGAGCGCCTTGTCGTGGTTGGGTACGGTCGCCTCGACCTGCACATTGCGCGTGTTGAGATCGACCTTGGGGTTGATCGCGCTGAGCTTGCCGCTGAAGCCGCGGCTGGCATAGGCGTCCAGCTTCAGCTTCACCGCCTGGCCCACCTGCAACCGGCCAAGCTCGCTCTGCGGCACGTAGAAGTCCACCAGCAGGGGATCGAGCTGCTGCACGGTCACCACCGTGGTGCCGGCGCTCAGGTAGTCGCCGGGACTGGTGGTGATGATGCCGGCGCGGCCGGTAAACGGGGCGCGCAATTGCTTCTTGGCGACCACCACTTTCTGCTGCGCTACCGCAGCCTGCTTCGCCTTGAGGTCGGCGGCGGCGGTGTCGTAATCGGCCTTGCTGATCGCCTGCACCGCGAGCTGCTTGCGCGCCCGCTCGAAGGTGAGCCCGGACAGCTGGGCGGTCGCTTCCAGTTGTTGCAGCTGGGCCACATCGTCGTCGTCGCGCAGCTGCAGCAGCACCTGGCCCTGTTTCACATCCTGGCCGGATTTCAGGTTGACCGCGGTGACCAGGCCGGCCACCTCCATCGCCAGGTCGGCACCGTTGGCTGCACGCAGTGTGCCGACGGCACTCAGCGCGGGCTGCCATGGCTGTTCGCTGGCGATGGTGGTGCTCACCGTGAACGGCGCCGGCTTGGGCATGCTGTGGATCATGCGCACCACCAGCAGTACCTTGATGCCGGCGATCAGCACGATCAGCAGCAGGACCCCCGCGATCATCCAGATCATGCGTTTGGTGGTGCTGGGCTTTTTGTCGACGCGCGTGGTCATGCGCGAACTCCTTGGGTTATTGCGATCATCCACGATCGCGAAAGTCGAAAAGCGGACATCCTGTTCGCACTCGTTGATCGAGCTAGGGCTTCTGGCTGGCTATCTGGGTATCACTGCGCCAGCCGCCGCCAAGGGCGGCGTACAGCGCGGCGGTATCGGACAGCCGTGCGGCGCGTGCCTGGATCAGCGCGATACGCGACTGCTGGTAACTGCGCTGGGCATCGAGCAGGTTGATATAGCTGGTGGCGCCCACCTGGTATTGCTGGCGGGTCAATTCCAGTTGTTGCGACGCCGCGCTTTCGGCAACCGCCTGCGCGGCCAGCCCTTGCGCGTCGTATTGCAGGGCCTGCAAAGAATCGGCGACGTTCTGAAAGGCGACCAGCACGGTCTGTTGCCAGTCAGCCACGGCCTTGTCCAGGCCAGCTTTGGCGGCGCGTTTCTTGTGCAGCAGTTCGCCACCGTGGAACAGCGGTTGGGTCAGGCCCAGACCCAGCGACCAGGCGCCGGTGCCGGCGGAAAACAGGTCGCCGGCGCTCAGCGCCTGTGAGCCGGCACTGCCGGAAAGCGTGATCTGCGGCAGCATCGCCGCGGTGGCCACGCCGACCCCGGCCGAGGCCGCGTGCAGCTGGGCGGAGGCCGCGCGGATGTCCGGGCGCTGCTCGACCAGGCTGGAAGGCAGGCTCACCGGGATGTCCTGCGGCAGGCTGATCGCATCCAGAGTCAGCGGCGACAACTCCAGTTGCGCCGGCGTAGTGCCCAGGTAGGTCGCCAGCTGATTGCGGGTCGCGGCGAGCTGGGCGCGCAGCGGGGGCAAGGTGGCTTCGGTGGCGGCCAGTTGCGTGCGCACGGCCAGCGTGTCGGACAGCGACTTCGCCCCGATCTGTTGCTGCTGTTCGGCGATCCTCAGGCTTTTGCGCTGAATATCCAGGATGTCCTCGGTCGCGCGCAGCTGCTCGCGCAGCGAGGCCTCCTGCAGCGAAGCGGTGACCACGTTGGCGGCGAGAGTCAAATAGGTGGTGTCGAGCTGGGCGCGCTGATAATCCGCCTGCGCCAGTTGTGCCTCGATGCCGCGGCGGACCCCGCCGAACAGGTCCAGCGTATAGCCCACGCTGACCGACGCGTTGTAGACGGTAAACGGGCCAAGGCCGCCGGGAACAAAGGACTGGATCGCCGATTCCTTCTCGCGGGTGGCGCCGGCGGCGGCATCCGCCGACGGAAACAGGCCGCCGCGGGTCGCGTTGGCGCTTTCCTGCGCCTGGCGCAAAGCGGCCTGGGCCGAGGCAATCGACGGGCTGTGGCTCAATGCCGTATCCACCCGGCGGGTCAGTTCGGCATTGTCGAACGTGGTCCACCAGAGCGCGGGTATGTCGCGGCCCTGCATGAAGCGCTGCGCATCGCCATCGGCCGCCTTGGCCGATACCGTGGCGGCGGGCAACGGCTGCGCGGTGTAACGATTCACCGGTGGAGCATCCGGGCGGTGATAGTCGGGGCCGACGGCACAACCGGCGACGGAAAGCCCGATGAGCACGGTCAGCGCGTGGGCGCGGCCGCGCAGTACGGCGGCCTTCAGGTCGGACGGGTGACTGGACAAGGGAATGGCCTGGGCAGGGTGGAAGCCGGCCAGGACAATAACATACCGATAAGTTCAGATATATATGGCGATGGACACGGGCGTCACTGGGCCGCTTTGTGGACAAAACGGTTCACGCCAGTGACCCGTCGTGCAGCGGGGCCAGTCCAACTCCGCCGACAGCACCGGACCGGTTGCCGGTCCAGGCGCGCCGGTCGGCAATCCGCCGGAATCAGCGCTGCAGCAACGCGCGGGCCCGCTTTACCACGTTCTCGACAGTGAAGCCGTACTCGCGCAGCAACACCCCCGCCGGCGCCGAGGCGCCGAAGCGGTCGATGCCGAGCATGTCGCCGTGCGCGCCGACGTAGCGATCCCAGCCTTGCGACGCACCCAGTTCCACCGCCAGACGTGCCGGCACATTCGGCGGCAGCACCTGGTCGCGGTAGCTTTGCGGCTGCGCGTCGAACAGCTCCCAGCTCGGCATCGACACACAGCGCACGGCGATGCCGTCGGCCTGCAGCTGGTCGGCGGCGGCGAGGATCAGGGCGACTTCGGAACCGCTGGCGATCAGGATCAGCGCAGGCTTGCCGTCTTTCGCGTCGCTCAGCACATAGGCGCCCTGGCGCACGCCGTCCGCGCTGGCATAGCGCGTGCGGTCGAGCGTGGGCAGATCCTGTCGGGTCAGCGCCAGCAGTACCGGATGCTTCTCCGATTGCGCCGCGACCTTCCAGGCCATCGCGGTTTCGTTGGCGTCGGCGGGACGGATCACGGTGAGGTTGGGGATCGCGCGCAGGCTGGCCAGCTGTTCCACCGGCTGATGGGTGGGGCCGTCCTCGCCCAGCGCGATGCTGTCGTGGGTGAACACGTGCACTACGTGCACGCCCATCAGCGCGGCGAGGCGGATGGCCGGGCGCATGTAGTCGGAGAAGATCAGGAAGGTCGAGCCATACGGCAGGAAGCCGCCATGCACGGCCAGTCCGTTGCTGATCGAGCCCATCGCGTGTTCGCGCACGCCGAAGTGCAGGTTGCGGCCGGCATAGCTCCAGCCGGCGCTGTCGGAACCCTGGGTATCCTGTCCCGGCGTGGCGGCCGGGTTGAAATCGCCGAGTCCCTTCAGGTTGGTGTGCGTCGAGGAATCGAGGTCCGCCGAACCGCCAAACAGCGCGGGCAGCTTCGGCGCGATCGCATTCATCACCTTGCCGCTGGCAACGCGGGTGGCAAGGCCCTTGGCGTCGGTGGGGAACACGGGAATGTCCGTGTCCCAGCCAGCCGGCAATTCGCCGCGCAGGCGACCCTGCAGTTCTTTTGCAAGATCGGGGAAGGCCTTGGCATAGGCGTCCAGACGTCCATTCCACTCGGCTTCCGCCTTGGCGCCCTGCTCGAGCGCCTCGCGGAAACGCGCCAGTGCCGGTTCCGGTATAAGGAAGTCGGGTTCGAGCGGCCAGCCGAGGTTCTGCTTGGTCTTTTTCGTATCCTCGACGCCGAGTGGCGAGCCGTGCGCCTTGAAGCTGTCCTGCTCGGGCGAGCCGAAACCGATATGCGTGCGCACCAGGATCAGCGACGGCCGCGCGGTATCGGCGCGGGCAGCCTCCAGCGCAGCGCCGATCGCGTCCACGTCGTTGCCGTCTGCCACGTGGATGACTTGCCAGCCATACGCTTCGAAGCGCTTGGCGCGATCCTCGGAGAAGGTGATGTCGGTGCCGGCGGCGAGGGTGACGTAGTTGTCGTCGTAGAGGCAGACCAGCTTGCCCAGCTTCAGATGTCCGGCCAGCGAGGCGGCTTCGCTGGCGACGCCTTCCATCAGGTCGCCGTCGCTGACGATGGCCCAGGTGCGGTGATCGATCACGGCATGGCCGTCGCGGCTGTAGCGCGCGGCCAGATGCGCCTCGCCGATCGCCATGCCGACCGCGTTCGCCAGGCCCTGGCCCAGCGGGCCGGTAGTCACCTCGACGCCGGGCGTGTGGCCGTATTCGGGATGCCCGGGCGTCTTGCTGCCCCACTGGCGGAACTGCTTGAGGTCATCCAGCGACAGTGCGTAGCCGGTCACGTGCAGCAGGCTGTACAGCAATGCCGAGCCGTGGCCGGCCGACAACACGAAACGGTCGCGGTCGGGCCAGTGCGGATTCGCCGGGTGATGCTTCAGCTGCCTCGTCCACAGCGTGTACGCCATCGGCGCGGCACCGAGCGGCAGGCCGGGATGGCCGCTGTTGGCCTTCTGCACCATGTCCACCGACAGGAAGCGAAGCGTGTTGATGCATTGCTGGTCGAGCTCGGTGGACATGGGTTTCTCCGATGATGGTTGGGGTTATGCAGGAGCACATCCTGTGCGCGATGCTCTGGTGTGTTGCTCATGCCAAGAGCATTCGCGCACAGGGTGCGCTTCTACACGAGCGCCGCGTCGACGATCTTCTGCGCTTCGGCCAGCAGGCTCCGCAGATGGTCTTCGCTCTTGAAGCTCTCTGCGTAGATCTTGTAGATCGCCTCGGTACCGGATGGCCGCGCGGCGAACCAGCCGCTGGCGGCAACCGCCTTGATGCCGCCGATCGCGGCACCGTTGCCCGGCGCCTTGTCGAGCACCTGCGTGATCTTCTCGCCGGCGAGCTGGTCGCTCTTCAATTGATCGGGTGACAGCTTCGCGAGCTTGGCTTTCTGGGCGGGCGTGGCGGCGGCCTCGACGCGATCGGCGAACGGCTTGCCGAGTTCATCGGTCAGTTGCGCGAACAACTCGCCGGGGTCCCTGCCCTGCCGCGCGGTGATCTCGGCCGACAGCAGCGCCGGCACCAGGCCGTCCTTGTCGGTAGTCCATACCGAGCCGTCGTGGCGCAGCAGCGCCGCACCGGCGCTCTCCTCGCAGCCGAAGCCGAGCGAGCCATCGAACAGGCCTTCGGAAAACCACTTGAAGCCGACCGGCACTTCGTACAGCTTGCGCCCGAGCCGTTTCACCACGCGGTCGATCAGCGCGGTGGTGACCACGGTCTTGCCGACTGCGGCATTCGCGCTCCACTGTGGCCGCTGCCGGTACAGGTAATCGATCAGCACAGACAGGTAATGGTTCGGCTCCATCAGCCCGCTGCTGCGGGTGACGACGCCGTGGCGATCGTGGTCGGTGTCGCAGGCGAACGCGACGTCGTAGGTGTCCTTCAGCCCGATCAGCCGCTGCATCGCGTATTTCGACGACGGATCCATGCGGATCTTGCCGTCCCAGTCCACCGTCATGAACGCGAACTGCGGATCGACCACCGCGCTGACCACGGTGAGGTCGAGCTTGTAGCGCTCGGCGATCGGCGCCCAGTAATGCACGCCGGCGCCACCGAGTGGATCGACGCCCATGTGCACGCCGGCACCGCGGATCACATCGAAGTCGATGATGTTGGCGAGGTCGGCGACGTACGTGTTGAGGTAGTCGTGCTCGCGCGTCGTGGCGGCCTTGCGCGCCTGCGCGAACGGCATCCGTTTGACGTCCTTCAAGCCGCCTTCGAGCAGCGCATTGGCGCGGTTCTGCACCCAGCCGGTGATGTCGGTATCGGCCGGGCCGCCGTTCGGCGTGTTGTACTTGAAGCCGCCGTTGTCGGGCGGGTTGTGCGACGGCGTGATCACGATGCCATCGGCAAGACCGGAGATGCGGCCTTTGTTGTACACGAGGATCGCGTGCGAGATCGCCGGTGTGGGCGTGAACTCGCCACCCGTGGAGATCATCGTCTGCACGCCGTTCGCGGCCAGCACTTCCAGCGCGTTCTCGAACGCGGGCTGCGATAGTGCATGCGTATCCGCGCCGATGAACAGCGGACCGTCGATGCCTTTCGACTTGCGGTATTCGCAGATCGCCTGGCTGATCGCCAGGATGTGCCATGCGTTGAAGCTGCGATCGAACGAACTGCCGCGATGGCCGGAGGTGCCGAACGCCACGCGCTGCGCGGCCACCGACGGATCGGGCTCGAGATCGGCATACGCCGCGAGCAGCTTCGGGATGTCGACCAGGATCGACGCCGGTGCCGGTTTGCCGGCGAGTGGACTGATGATTTGACTCATGTGCTCTGGCTCATGCTTTTCCTGAAATGGCGTCGTCGCGCAACTGTCGGTAGCGGCGGATCAAGGCATTGGTCGAACTGTCGTGGGCGAGCTTCGGCTCGTCCGCGGCGACGAGCTCGGCGATGGTGGTCCTGGCCAGCTGCTTGCCCAGCTCCACGCCCCACTGGTCGAACGAGTCGATGTCCCAGATCACGCCCTGCACGAACACGCTGTGCTCGTACAGCGCGATCAGCGTGCCGAGGATGTGCGGGGTGAGTTTTGCGGCAAGAATCGTCGTGCTGGGCCGGTTGCCCTCGAACGTGCGATGCGGCACCAGCGCCTCGGGCGTGCCTTCGGCGCGCACTTCGTCCGCGGTCTTGCCGAATGCCAGCGCCTCGCCCTGCGCGATCAGGTTCGCCATCAGCAAGTCGTGCTGGTCGCCGCCGCCCTGTGCCGGCAACGGATTCAGGGTCTGGCCGAAACCGATGAAATCGCACGGCACGATGCGCGTGCCCTGGTGGATCAGCTGGTAGAACGAATGCTGCCCGTTGGTGCCCGGTTCACCCCAGTAGATCGGGCCGGTGTTGTAGTCCACCACCTTGCCGTCGAGCGTCACGTGCTTGCCGTTGCTCTCCATCGTCAGCTGCTGCAGATAGGCGGGGAAGCGTTTCAGGTATTGCTCGTACGGCAGCACGGCGACCGTGGCGGCATCGAGGAAGTTGTTGTTCCAGACGGCCAGCAGGCCCATCAGCGCCGGCAGGTTCTTTTCCAGCGGCGCGTGGCGGAAATGCTCGTCCATCGCATGGAAGCCGGCCAGCATCTCGCGGAAACCGTCCGCGCCGATCGCCAGCATGGTCGACAGGCCGATCGACGAATCCATCGAATAGCGCCCGCCGACCCAGTCCCAGAAGCCGAACATGTTGGCGGTGTCGATGCCGAACTTGCTGACGCCTTCGGCATTGGTGGAGACCGCGACGAAGTGTTTCGCGACGGATTTTTCGTCGCCCAGCGCCGCCACGCTCCATGCCCGCGCCGCGTGCGCGTTGGTCAACGTCTCCAGCGTGGTGAACGTCTTCGAGCAGATGATGAACAGCGTCTCGGCCGCATCGAGGTCGCGCACGGCCTCGGCGAAGTCGGTGCCGTCCACGTTGGAGACGAAACGGAATGTCATGTCGCGCCGGCTGTAATCGCGCAGCGCCTCGTACGCCATCACCGGGCCGAGGTCGGAGCCGCCGATGCCGATGCTGATCACGTTGCGGATGCGCCTGCCGGTATGGCCCAGCCACGCGCCGCTGCGCACGCGTTCGGAAAACGCCGCCATGCGTTCCAGCACCTCGTGCACGTCCGGTTCCACGTCATGGCCGTCGACCAGGATCTTCTCGGTGGTCGGTGCGCGCAGCGCCACGTGCAATACCGCGCGGCCTTCGGTGCTGTTGATCTTGTCGCCGCGGAACATCGCCTCGATCCGTTGCGGCAACTGGCAGGCCTCGGCTAGTTCGCGCAGCAGGTGCAGCGTGTCGGCATCGACGCGCTGCTTGGAGTAGTCGAGGTACAGGCCGACATCCTCGACAGTCAGCCGTACGCCGCGCTGCGGGTCGGCGGCGAACAGTTCGCGCAGGTGCTTCGGGCCGATCGTGGCGAAATGCTGCCGCAGCGCCTGCCACTGCGGCATCGTGGTGAGTGGCGGCTGGCTCATGGCAGGGCCGGTCCCTTGGACTTGTCTTCCAGCGCATTGGCCTTGTCGGCGATCCGCTGCAGCAGCTGCGTCCACGATTTGACGAAGGCGGCGGCACCGTCGACCTGCAGCTTGAGCGCCAGCGCATCCACATCCACCCCTGCCTTGCCGATCTGCGCCAGCACCGCATCGGCGTCGCCTCCGTCGGCGGCCATCACGCCATGCAGCTGGCCGTGGTCGGCGAACGCGAGCAGGGTCTTCTCCGGCATCGTGTCGATCGTGTCGGGGGCGGCCAGCGCGCTGATGTACAGCGTGTCCGGCAGGGCCGGGTCCTTGGTGCCGGTGCTGGCCAGCAACAGGCGCTGCGGCTGCGCGCCGGCGGCTTCGAGCTTCTGCCAGCGCGGCGAGGCGAGCAGCTCACGGTAGGCGCGATAGGTCTGCTGGCCCACGGCGATGCCGAGCTTGTTGTGCAGTTCGGGCGGCAGCTGCGGGTTGCTGGCGACGTCCCAGCGGCTGATGAACAGCGAGGCGACCGAGCCCACGCGCGAACCGAGCCCGGCGGCGATGCGCCGCTCGATGCCGCGCATGTAGGCCTCGGCGACCGCCACGTACTGCGCGCAGGAGAACAGCAGGGTCACGTTGATCGGGATGCCGAGGAAGATCGCCTCCTCGATCGCCGGGATGCCCTCCGGCGTGCCGGGAATCTTCACGAACAGGTTGTCGCGCTGCGCCTGGTCATGGATCTGCTTGGCCGCGGCGATCGTGCCGGCGGTATCGGCGGCCAGCAGCGGCGAGACCTCCATCGAGACCCAGCCATCGACGCGGTCGGTGGCGTCGAAGATCGGCCGGAACAGGTCGGCCGCGCGGCGCAGGTCTTCCAGCGCCAGCTCGGTGAACAGCGTTTCGCCGGACAGCCCGGCCAGCGCCTTGGCATGCACGCCGGCATCGTAGGCATCGCCGTCGCCGATCGCGGCGTCGAAGATGCTCGGGTTCGAGGTCAGGCCGGTGACCGAGTCCTCGGCGATGTAGCGCGCCAGCGTGCCGTCATCGAGCAGGGTGCGGGTGATGTTGTCCAGCCACAGGCTCTGGCCGAGTTCGTGCAGTTGACGGGTTGCTTTCATGCTTGCTCCATGACTCAAGTTCAATACGGGTTGTTTCAGCCTGCCGGCAGGCTGATGACGGGCGTGTCTGGCAGGAAGTCTTCAAGCTTACGCCGGCGCAGATCGCCGATGCACGCGATCGTGAGGTCCGCCGCCGGGTGCAGGTCGGTCGGCGCCGCCGCGGCGTAGTGGCCCTGGCGCACGAATACCGTGGTCAGCTTGTGGCCGAGCCGTTGCTTCATGTCGGCGAGGATCTGCGGTTTGTCGTCGACCATCACGTAATGTGCGGCCGGGTAACGCTGCTGCATCGCCACCAGCATCTGCTGCTTGTGCAGGTAGATCAGCACCTCGCCACGCACCGCGGCCCAGATGCCGGCGCGCTGGATCTTGCGTGGCTGGAACACCACGTCGCCGTCGGACAGGATTGCCGTCGGGCCCAGCGTGCGCAGGTGCGCGATGGTGTCCAGTGCGTGCGGATACAACCGGTCGGCAAACGGGTATTCCAGCAGGTAGGCCGACATCTGCAGCAGCGAAGGGTCGTTGTCGAGGCCTGCGCGGAAGCGCTGCAGCGCGCCGAGGTAGTCGGCGTAGCCCAGCTCGTCGCGCAGCTGTGCGTAGATCGCCCAGTAGCGGTCGCGTTCGGCCGCGCCGAACGCCTGCTCCAGCGTGTTGCCGAGGTCGGCGGCAAAGCGGTCGTTGTCGAGCAGGGTGTTGTCGACGTCGAGCAGGAAGGCGACAGAAGCGACGCCGCTGGCTTTGTCGCTCAGCATGGCTTGTCCGCCTTCGGCGGGCTGGATTCAGGAACGGGATCGTGCCAGCCCTCGCTGCTGCTGACGATCTGCGCGGCCTCCGCAGGCCCCCAGCTGCCCGGCGCATAGAAGCTCACGTTGCCCTCGTGCTGCAGTACCTGGTCGACCACGGCCCACGCCGCCTCGACGCATTCGTCGCTGGTGAACAACGCGTTGTCGCCGCGCATCGCGTCGGCGAGCAGCCGCTCGTAGGGCGGTTTCTCCACCGCCGCATGGTGATGCGCGACCAGCTCCACCGGTTCGCCCTGCATCGCCTCGCCCGGCTTCTTCACCCGCATGCCCTCGGCAATGATCACCGCGGGGCTGAGCCGGAAGCGGAAGTAGTTCGATTGCGGCGGCGTGATCTCGTCGAACACCGACAATGGCGGCGTCTTCATGTCGACGATCACCTCGGTGGTGGTGATCGGCAGGTTCTTGCCGGCGCGGATGTAGAACGGCACGCCGGCCCAGCGCCAGGTGTCGATGTGCAGGCGCAGCGCGACGAAGGTCTCCACGTTGGAATCCGGCGCCACGCCGTCGACCTGGCGATAGCCGTCGAACTGGCCGCGCACCACTTCGGCCGGATCGAGCGGGCGCATCGCGCGGAACAGCCGCAGCTTTTCCGCATTCAGCGAGGCGGGGTCGTTGCCGATCGGCGCATCCATCGCCAATAGCGAGGTCACCTGCAGCAGGTGGTTCTGCAGCACGTCGCGGATCGCACCGACGCCCTCGTAGAAACTGCCGCGGCCATCCACGCCGAACTGCTCGGCCATGGTGATCTGCACGCTGTCGACATAGCGGTTGTTCCACACCGGCTCGAGCACGCTGTTGGCGAAGCGGAAATACAGCAGGTTCTGCACCGGCTCCTTGCCCAGGTAATGGTCGATGCGGAAGATCGCCGATTCCGGGAACACCTCGTGCAGGGTGCGATTGAGCGCCTGCGCCGAGGCCAGGTCGCGGCCAAAGGGTTTTTCCACCACCACCCGCGCGTTGTCGGCACAGCCGGCCTGGTGCAGGTTTTTCACCACCACGCCGAACAGGCTCGGCGGAATCGCCAGGTAATGCAGCGGCGCCTTGGCGCTGCCCAGTACTTGTTTCAAATGAGTGAAGGTGGCCGGGTCGTTGTAGTCGCCATCGACGTACTGCAGGCGGGCCGAGAACCTCGCAAACGCGGCTTCATCGACGTTGCCGCCATGCTGCTTCGCCGCCTGCGCCAGGCTGTCGTGGGCGCGCTGGCGCAGCTGTTCCAGGCTCCAGCCGGAATGCGCCACGCCGATGATCGGCAGGTCCAGCCCGTCGCGCAGCATCATCGCCTGCAGGGCAGGGTAGATCTGCTTGTAGGCGAGGTCGCCAGTGGCGCCGAAAAAGACCAGGGCATCCGAGCGGGGTATCGGCATAGCGGTTGTTCTCTCCATGGGGCTGGCGGACGCCTTTATTGGCGCGGCGCGTGGTGCAGCCAATGCGGCGGCATGTGTAAATCTGCAACATGCCGGACATCGGGTCTACTTTCCAGCCTGCACGCAGCGAAGTTAAACCGATGCATAAGTCTGCACGCTTACCGGTCGACGCGTAGGCCGCAGGAAGCTGCGACGATGGAACGGTCAGCCTGCCAGCTGCATGAACATGACCAGGGCATCGACGAAGCCGAGGCGCTGGTGCCGGAACGCCCGCGGCAGCGTACCCACCACCGCGAAGGCAAGCTTCTTCCACATCCGGGGGAAGCGGACGAAGGAACTTTCCACGACTTGCGCCTCCGTCCCGGCTCTCACTCTCCCGCTACTGATAGGTCGAGCGGAGTGTGCGGTTGCGCGCGATCGTCGGCATCGGCCCGATCACGGCCGACGCGGCGGTGGCCACGGTCGGTGATGCCCGCGAGTTCAAGCAGGGTCGGCAGATGGCGGCGTGGCTAGGGCTGGTGCCCACCCAGCATTCCAGCAGCGGCCATGCACGATTGGGTGAGATCAGCTGTCGAGGCGATGCGTACCTTGCTGATCCAGGGCGCGCGTAGCAGCCTGCAGCGGGCCAAGGCCGTGGCCATCGAGAAGGCCACGCCGGAGCAGCGCTGGATACGCACACTCGACGGGCGTATGCCCTTCGGCAAGGTCATCGTGGCCATCGCCAACAAACATGCCCGGCAGATCTGGGCGATGCTGGCGCACGACGTGGACTACGACCCGCATGCCTGTCTGAACCATCCGACTGGGTGGCCACGGGCCATGCACCGGCAAACCGAAGCGGCGCAAGCGGCCTAGAAGAAAGTTTCGATTCAACGTCAGCGCGATACGGTAGACAACAGGTCAGACCACCCCGGAGAGAACCTGACTAACTAGGTGGACGTCCAAACGATGTGTCGGCTGATCCCCGGGCATCGGACAGTCCGATGAACGAACGAGGTCTTCGGGTGCGGTTTATACACAGGTCTGAGTCAGCAACATTGGCTCAACAAGACCGATTACGGAAATGCAGTCTGACATTCGTTGCAACACGCAAAGCACTGACACGCACGACGCAATACAGGACAACACGATGACCAGCAGCGGCCCGAAAGCTCAGGGCAAAGGCTTCATGCACCCGGGCTTGATCGGAAGTCTCTTACGGAATTGTTAGGCCTACTTGCCGGGAGATCCATGCTTGGACAAGAACTTTGAAATGCTGTCTGGCTCTCGATGACTGTCGAGCAGCCATTCGACTTGCCATTCAGTAATGCGCTCTTCCTTGGTCCACTCGTACACACCTGGGCTGGGCTCATTGATTGACTCGATTTGACGGACTAGAGCGAGAGGTGGCTCCGCGCCTGGTGTTGTCTCTGAGAATTTTAGGGCTGACTCGTATTGAGCGAAGGCAGCAAAGTAATCCTTGTCACCAGCGAGTGGCTTGGCGCCTTTCTCAGGATGTAGCCAGACCCGATACTCAAGAACCTCATCATAGAAGTATCCGGCGCCGGATTTAGCGGGGCCGCTGTAAGTGCCAACTTTGGCGGGCACCACAGCATTTGGATAGCGGCTGACGGCCGAGACTGAGTGGTCGGCAGAGGCAGGAGAAAAGGCCTCTATCTTTTGTGTGCAACCGGCTTGAGACAGCAAGATGGCGAGAAGGATTAGAAATCTCATGTGTAACCAAAGTTCGAGAGTAGGCCTAACGCTGGAGTTAAGCGGCGGCGTAGCCGTCCGCCTTGAACGAGTAGTTAGACGATACTTTGCGCGGAGGCACGGCGCGCAGCTCTTGCAACAATTGAACAACAATCTTTGAAGCTTTGTCCGGG